>JAILMW010000007.1 GCA_024692235.1 Saccharofermentans sp.
GAGCTCTACATGAACGGCTATATCAGAGCCGGAGGATCAGTAACTACAAACAGCTGGATGACTGAGGTTACAGGTATCGAGGAGAATACCGCTATCCTTGATATGCCTGATTGGTCAGAAAGCATCCTTGCTAAGGCAGAGATCCTTCCCGTTATCGATCCTCAAGTATTAGTATCTCAGGATCAGGTAGTAGCAAACGGTTACTACAAGGTAACGACTTATACCTATAGTTCTGTCGGTAATCTTATAAGTGTCAATGATCCTACGGGTACTGTGTTCTACACATATAACGCAGACGGTTATATGACCAGCGTTACTAATGCTAACGGGGAAGTCATCTTCTACACATATAACGACGCAGGTCTTGTAGCTTCTATGACCATAGACGAAGAAACGATCGACTATGGTTACGACAATATGGGAAGACTTATATCAGTAACGGATTCTGAAGGAACTACCAACTATACTTACGATGCAGTAGGTAACAGAGCAACAACAGAATACCCTAACGGATTAACAACAACATACGAATATAACGAGAATAACGTCCTTATAAGCCAGATAACAACGAATGAGGACGGAGATATCTTACAGAGCTTCGAATACACGATCGGAGACAATAACGAGAGACTTACATGTACTGAGATCGGAAGAACAGTATCTTACGAGTACGATGAACTCGAGCGTCTCGTATCTGAGACAGTTAAAGTCGGTGATGACGTATCTGTCACAACGTATACCTACGACTCCAATTCCAACAGAATCTCAATGGACAGGGATGGAGAAGTAACAGTATATGAGTATAACGAACTCGGACAGCTTGTAAGTGCAGGCGGTATTGAATATACATGGGATAACGCAGGCAACCTTGTAAGCCAGTCCAATAATGGAACGATTGTAGCTTCGTATACTTATGACTGCCACAATAGGATGTTAACGGCAACTGTAAATACATCTTCCGGAACACTTGAGCAGTCCTATACCTACGATTACTTAGGTAACAGGACCTCCAAGACAACTGATGGTGTAACTACAGAGTTCACGACTGACCTCTCAACTGGTTACAGTCAGATACTGAAGGCGGTAACAGACGATGAAGTTATCTATTACACCAGAGGGTTCGAACTCATCGCAAGAAGAGTCGGCTCAGATGCATCCTACTACATCTACGATGGAGGAATGTCAGTAAGAGCACTCTCAGATGAGACCGGTTCTATAACAGACACCTATGTTTTTGATGCTTTCGGTAATGAGACTTCAAGAACAGGTGAATCTGAGAACAGCTATGGCTTCCAGGGTGAAGAGCAGGATGAGACAGGACTCTATTATCTGAGAGCCAGATATATGGATCCCTCAACCGGTACGTTTACCTCGATGGATACATATGCAGGAAAACTCTCTGATCCTATGAGTCTTCACAAGTACATGTTTGCTAACTCTAATCCAGTTAAGTATTGTGATCCGAGCGGACATTTTTCAATGGTTGACATGTGTGTGGGAATGGCGATATTTTCAGTTCTTTGTGGTACAACATACTATATTCTTGGAGAGTATTTTCATGTAGAGAAAAATGAATACTATTATGGAGGTTTGTTAGCAGCATTTATTGTTGGTGCGATTATCGGAGCTTTAGCTGGTGCATTTCTAATTTACATGTACGGAATGGTGTGCTTCAGCTTGTTATTACGCACATTGTGCTATATAGCATTGCTCGTTGGAATTCCTTTGTGTATGGGCATTGGATATATGGCAAGAGTTACTGGCAATGAAGATATAGCTATATTATATGAGTCATTAGGTTTTTACATTGTCATTAGTCTTCTTTTGGATTTTTTGCCTTATGTAACAATCTATTTAAAACGTAATAAACGTGGTGCAATATATATTGGAGGTCGCGAGGCTCCCAATGGTTGGGTCGATGTGAATGAATCAATGTCGGAAGAATCGAGGGAATACCAGGCTCAGATAACTGGACATGATGGGCAAGTATGGTACCAAAATGGCGTAAAATTCGATGGCATGACGGATGGAACCCTCATTGAAGTTAAAGGAGATTATTCTTTTGCGGTAGACCCTAATACAGGTGAGTTCAGAGATTGGTTTACAGGCGCTAATAGTATGGTTGATCAAGCTAATCGACAGATAGCGGCGTCTGATGGAATGCCTATATGTTGGTATTTTAGTGATGAGTCGACAATGAATGCCACACAGGCATTATTTGAAGAGAATGGTATATCTGGTATACAATTTGCATATGTGCCTGCTTCTTGATAAGGAGATGTATTATGTTCATAAAGCATAAAATAATATTTTGGGGTTCATACCAGCGTCAAGTTTCTTTTGTAGATGTTGTTGATAGCGCTATAGAAATATTGAAGTGCATACAAAATGAATCAGATTTTGGAAATTCACTTATGGTTAAGAGCAATGGCTGCTACATTGACTATTCCGAAATTGATTTGCCCAATACTATTGCTAGCGGAGTTAATCACGAACGAGATGTTACTTTTCCCGAACTTGGCTATAGAATTGAGTTTAGATTGTTTATTCAAAATTCAATTGTGTATGGTAGTTTTCTAATTGGCGCAACTTCGCCTGATGTAGTCAATACATTTACTATGAGCATTCCGATGAATTTAGATTTAGAAAAATGTGAAACAAGAGAGAGAATAAAGCGTATATTTGTAGGTGTATCGAGATCGTATAACTGGTTTTGGGGGGCTGTAATAAATAATTATATGCGCAGTAAGTTTTCTTATTTATTTCGCGATGGGAGACCATCTACTTTATATTGGCTTAATTACTTTCAAGCTGACATAACGAAAGGTTTAAATCAGACTGAATATACATTGCTACGCGATAAATACGGAGTGAAACTTGATCAAAATATAATTACAATAGACTATAATTTGTGTTTTAATGAATCTATATATGAAATTAACAATATGTTACTTGCAAAATTGATATAAACAGAATTGTTGTTGTAAATTAGTATTTGTTATGTTACATTCGAATCTAATAAAGGCGGTTATCCAAATTCGGGATGACCGCCTTTATTTTCTGTATTCGTGCTGATAACGCTCTTACATCCTGCGCTTCTTGACTTTCACCTTAATAAATTTATATAATTAAAAGCCGTATTGTAGGCATACTATGCCCTTTGGGGCATTGCAAATAAATGATCTAAGGTGAATATTATGTACAACAAAGTATCTAAGGACATGAAGTTTATCGACAGAGAGCAGGAAGTGCTTGCTTTCTGGAAGGAGAATGACATCTATAAGAAGTCATTGAAGTCCGAGAAGGACGGAGCTCCGACATTTACACTATTTGACGGACCTCCCACGGCTAACGGTAAGCCCCACATCGGACATATTAAGACTCGTGTCATTAAGGATCTTGTACCCAGATATCATTCCATGAAGGGTGAAGCAGTAAGCTTCAAGGCCGGTTGGGATACACATGGTCTCCCTGTAGAGCTTGAAGTCGAGAAGTCTCTTGGCATCAACGGTAAGCCTCAGATCGAGAGTTACGGTGTTGAGCCCTTTATCAAGAAGTGTAAGGAGTCCGTATGGACATATAAGGATCAGTGGGAGCACATGTCCGATCGCGTAGGCTTCTGGGCTGATATGGAGAATCCTTACGTTACATATGACAATAACTATATCGAGTCCGAGTGGTGGGCATTGAAGACAATGTGGGACAAGGGCCTTCTTTATAAGGGCCACAAGATCGTTCCTTATTGCCCCAGATGCGGTACTGCTCTTTCTTCTCATGAGGTCGCACAGGGATATAAGACAGTTAAGGAGAGATCCGCTGTCGTAAGATTTAAGATCGTAGGTGAGGATGCTTATTTCCTTGCTTGGACAACAACACCCTGGACACTTCCTTCCAACGTTGCACTCTGCCTTAACCCCGATTCCGAGTATGCAAAGGTAAAGGCTGCAGACGGCTATACATATTATATGGCTGTTGCTCTTCTCGATAAGGTATTGGGTAAGCTTGCTAAGCCTGATGAGGGTGTCGCAGCATACGAGATCTTGGAGAAGTACAAGGGTACAGACCTTAAGGGTAAGGCTTACGAGCCTCTCTTCGAGTGCTCCGGTAAGGAAGCAGCTAATCAGAAGAAGAAGGCACACTTCGCAGTATGCGATAACTACGTAACAATGGAAGACGGTACCGGTATCGTACATATCGCTCCCGCATTTGGTGAGGACGACGCAAGGGTAGGAAGAGAGAATGACCTTCCCATGATCCAGTTCGTAGATACAAGGGGTAACCTTACAGAGGAGACTCCTTATGCAGGTACATTCGTTAAGGATGCAGATCCTCTCGTACTTAAGGATCTTGACGCTCAGGGACTTTTATACGATGCTCCCAAGTTCGAGCACGAGTATCCTTTCTGCTGGAGATGTGACACACCTCTTATCTACTTTGCAAGAAGCACATGGTTCATCGCTATGAGCACAAAGAGGGAAGAGCTTCTTAAGTCCAATAAGATGGTAAATTGGTATCCCGAGTCCATCAGAGACGGTCGTATGGGCGACTTCCTTGAGAATGTTATCGACTGGGGTATCTCCCGTGAGAGATATTGGGGTACACCTCTTCCCGTATGGGAGTGCGAGTGCGGTCACAGACACTGCATCGGTTCCATCGAGGAATTGAAGTCCATGAGTGACGATTGTCCTGATGACATCGAGCTCCATAAGCCTTATGTAGATAACGTACATATCAAGTGCCCCGAGTGCGGAGGCAAGATGACAAGGGTTCCCGAAGTTATCGACTGCTGGTTTGATTCCGGTGCTATGCCTTTCGCTCAGTATCACTATCCTTTTGAGAATAAGGAATACTTCGAGAAGCACTATCCCTGCCAGTTCATCTCCGAGGCTCTTGACCAGACAAGAGGCTGGTTCTATTCGCTTATCGCTGAAAGTACCGTTCTCTTCGGCAGAGCTCCTTTTGAGAACTGTATCGTAATGGGTCTCGTTATGGACGAGAGCGGAATCAAGATGAGTAAGCATAAGGGTAATGTAGTAGATCCCTGGGATATCCTTAATCTTGAGGGTGCTGATGCCGCAAGATGGTATTTCTATTCTACAAGTGCACCCTGGCTTCCTAACAGATTCTCACACGATGCCGTTAAGGAAGGACAGAGCAAGTTCATCGGTACATACTGGAATACATATGCATTCTACGTAATGTATGCTGATATCGATAACTTCGATCCTACACAGCATAAGCTTGATGTTAAGAGCCTCTGCGCTATGGACAGATGGGTACTCTCAAGACTTAATTCGCTTATCAAGGTCGTAGATAATAAGCTTGCTACATACGATATCACTACTGCAGCAAGACTTATCCAGGACTTCACTGACGAGCTTTCCAACTGGTACGTAAGAAGAGGCCGTGAGAGATACTGGGCAGGCGACATGAATAAGGATAAGATCGATGCTTTCATGACGCTCTACACGGTTCTTGAGCAGTTCACAAGACTTTGTGCGCCTTTTGTTCCTTTCGTAACTGAGGCCGTATACCAGAATATGGTACGAAGCGTTGATAAGAATGCACCTGAATCCGTTCACTTGTGTTCTTACCCTGTTGCAGATGAGTCTCTTATCGACACTGAGCTTGAGACAGAGATGGAGCTCGTAAGAAATATCGTCGAGCTTGGTCGTGCCGCTCGAAATGCAGCTAATATCAAGAACAGACAGCCTATCTCCGATATCTATGTAGTATCCGATACTAAGCTTGATGAGGAGTATCAGGGAATCGTAAGAGATGAGCTTAATATCAAGAACATCAAGATCCTTGACGATGCTTCCGCTCTTGTTGATTACAGTTTCAAGCCTCAGCTCAGAACCTGCGGTCGTAAGTTCGGACCTAAGCTTAATGCTGCTAAGGAAGTTATCGCTAACCTTCCCGGTAAGGAGACGATGGATGCTCTTAAGAAGGGCGCTATCAAGCTTACGGTTGACGGTGAGGAGTTCGAGATGACAGAGGAGGATTTCCTTGTAGAGCTCGTTCAGCCCGAGGGTCTTTCCACGCAGTCCGATAAGGGTGTAACTGTATCTCTTAATACTGTTCTTACGGAAGATCTTATCGAGGAAGGTCTTGTAAGAGAGATCATCTCAAAGATCCAGAATCAGCGTAAGGAGACAGAAGGTCTTCAGGTTACAGATCGTATCGCTCTTACATATAGCGGCAACGATAAGCTCGGCGCCGTTATCGAGCATAAGAAGGATATAATCGCAGCCGAAGTTCTTGCTACATCCATTACTGCAGGTACAGGAAGCGAGGAGAACCTTCGCGAGTGGTCTGTTAACGGCGAGAAGATCAACCTGTCTCTTAAGAAGGCATAATTTATGATATTTCAACTTCTAAGGAGCGGTCTTTCCGGACCTGAGATAGTAATGCACATCATAATGATGTTCATTGCTATCACGCTCACTTTCTCATTCCATGAGTTCATGCATGCTGCTACAGCAGTATGGCTTGGTGATGATACGCCGAAGAGAATGGGCAGATACACAATGAATCCTTTGGTTCATTCAGATCCCATGGGTACCATCCTTATCCTTCTTATAGGATTCGGATGGGGCCGCCCAGTGGTATATAATCCTGCAGCATTAAGGAAGTACAAGAATATCCGTCTCATGAATATATTGGTGGCTTTCGCAGGACCTTTCGGTAATTTCCTCATGGCTCTGGCAGGAACGGTGATAGGTACCGTGATCGAGTGCGTCTGTGACATCGATTCCAACAGTATCGTATTTGTTATCTACGGTATTATGAGTTATCTTGTGACATTCTCATTGGGACTTATGGCATTTAATCTTCTTCCTATTAATCCTCTTGACGGATTTAAGATCCTTGATGAGCTTATTCCTTTGAAGTTCAAGTATAATTCCGAAGGATATAAGAAGTTTGTTGCTCTGGGACCTCAGATACTGCTTATACTTATCATCATAGGCAGATTAGGCGGCATGGATATTCTCGGAACTATTATGGGCATCATATCTTTCCCTGCCAGTTTTCTGCTTGGTGTGATAAAACTCTTGATATATATGGCTTTCGGAGTGTTGTAACCCATGGAAGAAGCTTTATCTCACGTAAGGCCGGCGCTTAAGATAAGAGAATTTGAAGGTCCTCTGGATCTTCTTTTCCATCTTATAGAGAAAAATGATATCGATATATACGATATCCCTATCTCTGAAGTAACAGAACAGTATATGGACTTTATCGCCAAGATGGAGTCACTTGATATGGAAGTCACATCAGAGTTCCTTGTTATGGCAGCGACCCTTGTCCATATCAAGTCCAGGATGATGCTTCCCGGTCGTAAGGGCGACAACGAAGATGAAGGTGAGGATCCCAGAGAGGAACTTGTCATAAGCCTTCTTCGATACAAGAGATGTAAGCTTTTGTCGGGTGAACTCAAGGAAAGACACGATATATATACGGATTGCTATTACAGGCTTCCTTCTACCGCTAAGGAAATGGATGTTGAGATCAAGCTTCCTCCTCAGGAATTCGTATCTTCTGAGTTCGACGAAGCGGTAAAGAATATCTGTGCCAGAAATGAGATCAGATTTGCCGATATCGCGGCAAAGATCACGCACATCCTTAAGAAGGATAAGCTCTCGGTAAGAGAGAGGATGAAGTCCGTATGGCTTACTATCTCAAGGCGAGGCAAGATGTTCTTCCACGAGCTTTTCGATAAGGATAACCCTCCCGAGAAAATCGACAGGATAGTAGGATTCCTGGCTGTGTTGGAGCTTTTAAGAGGCAATAAGATAAAGGCATCACAGAAGAAGCCTTTCGATGTGATACTTATAGAAGATAAAGGAACAGGTGAGACTTCATGAGCGATTTAGCAGATAAGTTCGAACTGCCGGTACAGGAAGTATCAGCCGCTTGTGAGGCATTGCTCTTTGCTTCCGGCGAGAGCCTGTCTCTTAATAAACTTGCTGAGATCCTCAATATGGACAAGCAGATAATAAGCGATGCCATGGATAAGCTTATCCTGGAGTATACCAACGACCCGTGGGGCGGCCTTCTTATAAGGAAGATAGAAGATTCGTACATTATGTGTACCAAGCCCGGAATGAAGAAGATCTTAGAGAGATTTTTCAGCCCCAAGGCTAAGCCTCCGTTGTCTCAGGCTTCCTACGAGACGCTTGCAGTTATCGCATATAATCAGCCCGTTACAAGAGCACAGGTAGAGGCTGTACGAGGCGTGTCCAGTGACAGTATCATAGCAAGGCTCCTGGACAGAGGCTGGATCTGCGAGAGCGGTACTCTTGATGCTCCCGGAAGACCTTCTCTCTTTTCTACGACAGAGCAGTTCCTTCTTGAGTTCGGTATCGAATCCGTAGACGAACTGCCTTCCATGGAGCTTATGAGCTATAAGACTATAAGAGACCTTGAAGAATCCCTCGACAAGGCAGCAGGTAATGATGACAGACAGATATCCATCGATGCCTATATGTCTGCCGAGAAGGAGAGTGAGGAACAGTAATGGAAAGCATGATAGATCTTATCGAGTCGAAGCTTCCTGAGATGAGCAAAGGCCATAAGGCAATTGCCAACTATATCTTAAGTGATTACGACAAAGCGGCCTATATGACGGCAGCGAAGCTCGGAGAAGAGACCGGTGTCAGTGAGTCGACTGTCGTAAGGTTCACGATGGAACTTGGATTTGACGGTTATCCTCACTTCCAGAATGCATTGAAGGAAGAGCTTAAGAGCAAGCTTACGTCTGTACAGCGACTCAACTATACCGAGAGGTTCTCTGATGATTCCGATGCCATAAGGGACATAATGAGCGCCGATATGGAGAATCTTAAGGATACGATAGCATCTCTTGACGATAAGGCTATGTCTGAGGCCGTAAAGATGATACTAGGTGCCAGGAAGATATATATCATGGGTCTTCGTTCCAGTTCGCCGCTGTCATCGTTCATGCACTTTTACATGACGCTCCTGTTCGACGATGTTATCCATATCCACAGTAACAGTACCAATGAAGTATTCGAGCAGATAATGCCTATTACCGATAAAGATGTCATGATCGGTATCTCTTTCCCGAGATACTCACAAAGGACCATAAAGTCCATGGAATATGCTAAGGTAAGAGGTGCCAAGACTATCGTCATTACCGATAAAGATAATACTGCAATGACGGAGAATGCAGACGTAAAGCTCTTTGCCAAGTCCAGTATGGCCTCCTTTGTAGATTCTCTGGCGGCGCCTCTGTCACTTATAAACGCTTTGCTCGTTACTCTGGGAATGCACAGAAGAGAGCATATAGTCAATTCATTTGAAGCATTAGAGACCTTATGGTCACAATATAAAGTCTATGAAGTCGGAAGAGACAGGAATACGGAGGAAGAACCATGAGCAACATATATCAGATAGCAATAGACGGATCTTCAGGATCAGGTAAGAGCACTCTTGCAAAGGGCGTCTCCAAGAAGCTCGGTATCATGTATCTTGATACCGGTGCCATGTACAGGACCTGCGGTGTAGCAGCGATAAAGAAGGGAATAGATCCTAAGGATGCCGATAAGGTAAAGGAGCTTCTCTCTGAGACTAAGATCGAAGTTAAGTTCATTAACGGCGAGCAGCATATGATCTTAAACGGTGAGGACGTTACGGGAATCATCAGAACAGGCGAAGTATCCATGGCCGCGTCGTCTATAAGCGCTCATCCTTTTGTAAGAGAAGAGATGGTACGCATGCAGAGAGCTATCGCCGCAGATCAGAGCTTTGTATTAGACGGCAGGGATATAGGAAGCAAGGTCCTTCCCGATGCAAAGTATAAGTTCTTCCTTACGGCTTCTTCCGAGAAGAGGGCAGAGAGAAGACTTCTTGAACTTGAAGCTAAGGGTGATAAGTCCCAAACATATGAGGAAGTCTTAAAGGACATAATCCAGAGAGATAAGCAGGACAGCGAGAGAGCTGCATCTCCTCTTATAAAGGTAGATGACGCCATAGAGATAAATACCGATAACATCGGTATCGAAGAGACTCTTGAGACTTTACTGGGATATATAAAGGAATGAAGGTAATAACGGCAAAGTCATCCGGCTTCTGCTTCGGCGTAAAGACTGCGGTAGATAAGGCCTATCAGATGATCGCCGAACGTAAGGACGGCGAAAGGCTTATAATGCTCGGCGAGCTTACTCATAACGACAGAGTCGTCGCAGAACTTAAAAAAGGCGGTTTCGAGATAATAGACGACGCCTCCCAAGTACCGGAAGGAAGTAAGGTAATAATCCGAGCACACGGAGTCCCTCCGGAGCAGAAAAAGATCCTTGCGGATAAAAACTGCATCGTTTATGACTGTACCTGCCCCTTCGTAGAGAAGATCCATAAGATCGTCAGGGACGCAGCTTCCGAAGGAAAAGATATCATCATATCGGGAACCAAGGGACATCCTGAGGTCGTCGGCATATGCGGAGAGGCTCCCGACAAAGTAAAAGTTATAAGTTCTCCGGAGGAGCTTGAAACCCTAAATGTCAATAAAAACAGTACTTTGCTGATATCTCAGACAACTTTCTCGTCTGAAATCTTTGAGAAGATTTGTGCAATTGGCGAAAATAAAATTGCAAATAATCTGATATTTGATACAATATGTAGTACGACAGGAATCAGACAATCTGAAGCTTCTCGGATATCTGCGCAAGCGGACGCCATGCTGGTAATAGGCTCGTCTCACAGCTCAAATACCAAGAAACTTTATGAGATCTGTGAGAGTCGTTGTGATAGAACGTATCTGATCGGCGGAGCCGATGATCTGAAGGAACTTATCCTGCAGGGCAAGATAAGGGACGAAGATGTAGTCGGAGTCACGGCAGGTGCTTCTACACCGGAAGCTATTATTTTGGAGGTTGTTCGCACAATGGACGAGAACAAGAATGAAGTTATGACTGACCTGGATCAGACTGACATCAATTTCGGTGATTATATCGAAAGCATTCCTCAGTTAAGGAGAAATGCAATCGTGAAGGGAGTTATAACTTCGGCAGATGCTGACTACGTATATGTAGATGTGCGTGACAAATCCGAAGGTAAGATCCCTCTTCGCGAATTCGCTAATGATCCCGAGTTTGATGTAGAGAAGGCAGTCGCAGACAAGACAGAGGTTACAGTAGTAGTAAAGAGCATCAGGAATACTGATCAGGGCAAGGAGATCCTCCTTTCAAAGTCCCAGCTCGACTTCGAGAAGAACAAGAAGGTTATTCAGGAAGCATTCGAGAATAAGACACCCGTTACTGCTACTATCACAAACGTTGTTAAGGACGGTGTTATCGCTAATTACGGCGGCATCGATATCTATATCCACAGAACACAGCTTAAGATCGGCGAGGTATCTGACCTTGAGTCCTACAAGGGACAGCAGATCGAGATCCTTATCACTAAGGTTGATACAGAGAAGCACAGACTCAGAGTATCCGGATCTCACAGAGCTATCCTTACATCCGAGCGTAAGGCTAAGGCTGAAGAGCTTTGGGCTTCCATCGAAGAAGGTAAGCACTATAAGGGTATCGTAAGATCTCTTCCTGATTTCGGTGCTTTCGTTGATATCGGCGGTGTTGACGGACTTGTTCACATCACTGAGCTTTCCTGGAAGAGGATCAAGAAGCCCTCTGACGTACTTAGTGTTGGTGATGAGATCGACGTATATGTTAAGAGCTTTGATCCCGAGACAAAGAAGATCTCTCTCGGCTACAAGAAGGCTGAGGATGATCCTTATTACAACATCGAGGAGAGGATCCCCGTTGGTTCCGTTGTTAAGGGTACAGTCGTAAGACTTACAAACTTCGGTGCTTTCGTACAGCTTGAGCCCGATCTCGATGCTCTTTGCCACGTATCTCAGATCTCTTCTGTAAGGCTTCAGCAGCCTTCTGACGTTCTTAAGGTTGGTCAGGAAGTTATCGCTAAGGTTATCGATATCAAGCCTGAGGAGAGAAGGATCTCCATTTCCATCAAGGAAGTAGAGCCTATCGATCCCGAGCCTTCTGATGACGATATGTTCGAGATCTCCGAGGATTCTGAGGCTTCCGAAGAGTAATCTTTAAGGCTATAATAAAGTACTTTCTACCGCTTCACCTGCATGGTGAGGCGGTATTTTTATGCCTTGAGAAACCGATTGCTAAATTTGATTTGATTGCCAACAGGTTACAAATGTTGGGTAATACTGTGTGAAGGCTTATTTTACAGGCTTTTTGAGGTTATAATATATGTAAGTTATGAGAGGAGGTACGGATATTGATCAGGAAGAGTACATTATTGAAGTTCGCTGCGTCTTCTGTCAGCGCCGTTTTTACGGTATCCGCATTTAAGTATGCTGATGTCGGAGCATCTGATGATATATCGCTTCAAAGTCCCGTAAGCTCACTTGAGATAGTAGAGCCTTATGTTCCTGTGTCCGTAGCTCCTGTATCTTCTGCTGATCCCGAGAGTACTAAGCTTGTTAAGAAGGATGTCGTAACACTTGAGTCCAATACTCTTGTTATCACTTCTGATGATGTGGATACGACTACAGAGCTTCTTGATGAATCTACATTTATTTATGACGGATCGGAAGTTTGGATTAATGTTAATCTTGCAAATGTAAGGGAAGAGCCTGATGTTGAATCAGAAGCAATAGCTCAGCTTGAGTTCGGCACTTCTGTTGTAAGGATCTCCTATGGTTCCTTGTGGTCTAAGGTAAGACTGGAGGACGATTCCGAGGGTTATATAATGACATCTCTTTTAAGTGAAGAGGAAGTCGTAGTAGTAACTCCTGAACCTACTCCCACTCCGACTCCGGAGCCCACACCTGTTCCTACTGTTGCTCCTGCGCCTGTACCTCAGCAGACTCCTTCTGAGACTACTGCCGTACAGACAGAAGCTACAACTGAAGCTACTACCGCTGCACCTGCTCCTTCTTATACAGAGACTGAGTATTATGCTACTGTATATGCTTCTTGTGATATCAACGTAAGAACAGGCCCGGGTACTTCTTATTCCTTTGTAACACTTCTTAGCAGAGGAAGCAGTATAGACGTTGTCGCAATGACTGATACAGGTTGGTATAAGTTATCTTCCGGTAACTATGTAAAGGCTGATCTTTGCTGTAATGAACCGCTTCCCGAGCCTACACCGGCTCCCGAACCCGCTCCTGCTGATGCAGGAAGTTCCGGTGATTACTCCGATTTCGCTTCTTATTGTATGCAGTTCCAGGGTGTAGGTTATGTATACGGCGGTGCTTCTCCTTCAGGTTTTGACTGCTCAGGATTCGTATCTTATGTATATGCTAACTACTACGGTGTATCGCTTCCTCACGATGCTGCAGGTATCGCCGCTTGCGGTACTCCCGTATCCATGGATTCTCTTCAGTGCGGAGATGTAATATGTCACGATTATAACGGTGACGGTTATATAGAGCATGTTAGTATCTATATAGGCAATGGTACTTATATCCATGCTTCTGATTCCAGAAGGGGAGTCGTTACTACTACTTATTGCGGCGGTGTAGCTACTGTCAGAAGATTTATCTGATACATATATCTATTGAGTTACTAAGGCTTCGGTGTATATCATCGAAGCCTTTTTGACGTTCTCAGAATTATTGGTATAATCAAAAAGATTTTATATTGGCTCTGTATGAAGGAGTAGCGGTTATGAAAGGGTATGCTAAGAAAGTTGTCTCGACCATTATGGTCATATCAATGGTTACAGGTTTTGCTTCCTGTAAGAAGGATAACAGCAGAATTGTACTTAATGCTGCTTCGTCGCTTGGGATCGCTGTCACTAAGCGTGATATAAAGGGATTAGAATCTCTTTCTTCAGAGCCCGTCGACGATCTTACTGATATTATCTCGTTTTCTTCCTCTTTATCTGAAGATGATCTTAATATAAAGCAGAAGATCGCTTCTACTCTTACATATACCGTTGATGAAGACAGTCTTGATATGAATGACGGTACTGTCGATATCGAATTTTCTTATGTAGATTATGAGGCAGTATTCTCACAAGATACATTGTTCCTTTCTATGGAAGATCTGGAGTCAGCGATGGATCTTTGCGAGGACAAGATAAGTAAGGTTCTTTCATTCGAATTTGAAGTTGACGGCTCCAAGGTTATCTTTACTGATCTCGATAGTATAAGCGAACTCTTTCCTTATTCTGATGAGGAATTTGATATCACGGTCGATTATCCCGGTATGGTAGGGGGCATAACTTTCTTCGGTGAAGGATATGATGAGTCGGCAAATGAATATACAGATGTATATTCCATCTCCTGCAGTATGGAAGTATTGCCCGATTATCAGGATATTCCCTGGCAGTATTCATATACGATAGACAGGGATGGTACTAATGTTACTACATCTGCGATCGTTAGCTGGAACGATCAGGGTACACTTGATGTGAACCTCAATTCAGTGACCAGATTAGCCGAAGGTACTTATACCGTGACTTTCTATTCTGTTGATTCGCAGGTGTTGGGAAGCGCAGAAGTATATGTACGAGATACCGTTGAGGTAAGCTATAACCCGGCTCAGCCTATAATACCTGATTCTCCTAATCCGACTATTGATACTTCGGTTGATTATATAGTTCCGGAAGACGGCAATATACAGCTTCCCGATACAGACATCATGTTAAGTCTTCCGGAGGGAATGGTATGTCAGGATCAAGATGCATTCATGAACAGCGGCTGTCCTTTTACGGAGTATGCTGACAGTACGTTATTCTTTGCTACTGACGGTTCAGTATCCGTGGTGGCATTCAAGGTGCCTTTCGCTGATTACTACACATTGGAAGCCGAGACATATCAGAGGGATATTGCTGATAGTATCGATGATACACGTGGTGACACTGAATTTACTTCGATAAGTGTTTGGAATATGGAAATTGACGGCCGTCCTTGCGACGCTATTGATGTAGTAGGTGTAACTGAAGATCAGGAGATACGTTATGATCTGTTCCTTGTAGGAGACGGAGATACCAGCTATATCGTTGTCTTCTACTACGTAGACGAGTTCTCCAGAGTAGAAGAGCTCATCTCTCAATTCTCTTTGGTCTGATATGAAGAAGATAATAGCGACGATCGTATTGGCAGCAACTTTAACGGTTCTTGGCGGATGTTCTAAGATGTCTGACGAGGATAAGGCTGATGCTCTTCTTGATACTACATATAAGTATTGTGATCTTATCAAGGCTATTGATGTCGAAGAGTTCTATGCTTATAATGTCGAATCCTTCGAGGATGTTGAGGATTATTGGATCAACAGGCTCAGCATGGAAGAGAATTATCTCTATACCGAGGAGGAAGCCAGGGTATACAGATTAGTTGCGGATTCCTTCTCATATACCGTAGATGAGGATTCACTGACAGTCGATAAGAATACCGGACATGTCTCCGTTACTTTTGAGATGATCGATTATGATGATCTGCGATTGTATTATCCTTTTCCGGAGGAACTTGAATTTACTGCCGAATGTGCGATGACACGAACAGTAACTCTTGATATCGAATTCGTTTTGGAGAAGGAATACTGGTATTGCTCCAATTATGAGCGTGTCTATCAAACACTTTTTGACTTTACACTCAAGGATTTTATATATGCCGACCATATCGAGGATATATGTAACGAGGAGATATATTGGTATGGTACAAGTCAGAGCGGAGATCATGTGAATTCTTATGTGAATGCGCAGACTCTTAATCCGGGACTTATCTTTGATACGTCTGTACCAAGTGACTTCAATACAGTGTCCCTTGAAGTCTTCTATGAGGGTGAATCGATCCTTTATCAGGCCCATACATACACAACCGAACTTCGAATAGCCGCATATCCCGATCTTACCGATGACACCGGACTTTACTTCAGAGAGGGTGAATATACTGCCTGTTGCTATAATAGTACAGGTCAAGTGATCGCATCTTCGAGTGTTAATGTATATGTTGATGCAGAACCTGCTGTCATAAGCTCAGAGCTATTGTGGAGCAATTGCGGAGGCTCTAATTCAAGCCCCGGGTATACCAACGTATCCCATATCCATTGTTCGCTTCAGTACGAAGGTCCGCTCAATGTATCCGATATTCACTATGTTGTCGAGTATGACGGGGAAGTGATATCAGTAAGCTATGGAAGAGACTCTGTTGACATTGTCGCTACAGGCGATACGGATCTTATATATCCCGTAGCAGAGGATCCGCAGTATCTTGCTCCGGGAAGATATACCATAACCTTTTACGACAGTGACGATGAGGTACTGGTCCAAGATTCCTGCGGAGTAGCTTACGTTCCCGATTACGACCATACGGGCTTTTAAGATCAAATACCGCTTAAAGTCTTCAATGTCTCCTTGATGATCCTTGTGCAGGCTTCAAAGTCAGATATGAGGATATGCTCATTTGCCTGGTGGCACTGATCTTCGTGCCAGGGGGCCTGTATACCGAATGCTATAGTATTTCTCATGTGCCTGGCATATGTACCGCCGCCTATGGCAAGAGGCTCGGAATATAATGCTCTGTATTCATCATTGTATCCGCTGAATTCGGACATATGATCTTCCCAGACCTTAGTCAGAAGCTTGATCTCATCGCTTTCCTTATCCTTGTATATAGGATCCATCTGACTGTCGATCTCGACATCAAGGCCGTAACGGGAAGCCTGCGTCTTGATGTTATCCATAATGGTATCCAGGGAAGAGGTAACAGGGTATCTTATGTCGATTATCAGGTATTGTTCATCTTTATCGATATAAAGTATTCCGTTATTTGTAGTCATCTTGCCTGAATCGTCTTCAAGATCACATACGGCTTTGGGATCGAAGTCTCTTATAAAGGCAAGAAGAGGAACTTTATCTATATCAAAGCCCTTTGATGAGAGCTCTTCGGGCAGCATATCGATAGCATTGATCCCGAGGACAGGCTTAGAGGCATGTGCCATCTTTCCTTTGCATTCAACTTTGATATCTTTATAGGAAGCTTCACATCCCGGAGCAACCATATTGGCTGCGTTGCCTCCTTTTGCGGTAAATCCTTCAAGGACTGGCCTTGTGTCAGATACCTTTATATGAAGGATACCTTTCTCTGCATATATGACGGGATATTCGGCATCGGGAGTTATGGCAAAGTCCGGGATCTCACAGTTAGCATCGTAGTGCTCTACACAAGAACATGTTCTCTCTTCATCAGTACCTAATATAAGACGAATGCGGCAGGGAAGATCCTTTCGCTCTTCAAGAAGCTCCTTCATGGCAAAAAAGCTCATTGCAGCAGGACCTTTATCGTCTATTATGCCTCTGCCGTACATAGCATCATTCTTAAATGTAAGCACGAAAGGATCGCTGTCCCAGCCTTCTCCTGCAGGAACTACATCAAGATGACATACGATACCGATGAGCTTATCTCCGGAACCTATCTCACACCATCCGACTCTGTCATCGGATACACCTGTGGTAAAACCTGCTTTAGCTGCTTCTTCCAGAAAGAAAGACAGAGCCTTACGGGGAACAGCACCGTAGGGAGCTCCTTCTTCGGGCTCACCGCCTACGCTGGGAATGGCAATAAGATCAGTTAAGAATTCTTTTTGATATGATGAAAGTGACATAAATGCCTCCATATAAATAACTTTTTATATAAATATACCGCAAATACGGAAAAAACGCTTGCTTGCAAAACTCCTTTTTGTTAATATATTCGGGCATAAAAAACATGCGATGCATCTTTTTGTGTGTCAAAAATTGACATGAGCATCGCAGAAGTAAATAACAAGGAGGAAATTTTTTATGCCCGTAATTCTTATGAAGCAGCTCTTGGAAGCAGGTGTACACTTCGGTCACCAGACACGCAGATGGAACCCTAAGATGAAGGAGTACATCTTCACAGAGCGTAACACGATCCACATCATCGACCTTCAGAAGACAGTTAAGAAGGTAGACGAAGCATACGATGCCATGAAGGCACTTGCTGAGCAGGGCGATATTCTTTTCGTTGGTACAAAGAAGCAGGCTCAGGATTCCATCAAGGAAGAGGCAGAGCGTTGCGGACAGTTCTATGTTAACAACCGTTGGCTCGGCGGTACTCTTACAAACTTCAAGACAATCAAGACAAGAGTAGCAAGACTTCTTGAGCTCCGCGAGATGGAGACAGACGGTACTTTCTCCGTTCTTCCCAAGAAGGAAGTTGCTAAGCTTAAGCTCGAGATGGAGAAGCTCGACAAGAACCTCGGCGGTCTTGTTGGTATGAACAAGCTTCCTGCAGCTCTCTTTGTTGTTGATACAAAGAAGGAGCACCTTGCAGTAGCTGAGGCAAGAAGACTCAATATCCCGATCGTTGCTATCGTTGATACAAACTGCGATCCCGATGAGGTTGATTATGTAATCCCCGGTAACGATGATGCTATCCGTGCAGTTAAGCTTATTGCTGGCAAGATGGCTGATGCAGTTATCGAAGCTCACCAGGGTGAGGCTTTCGACGCAGGCGTAGCTGAGGAGCAGGTAGCTGAGGCTGCTGAGCCCGAGTCCATTGAGGAAGTAGTTGCTGCAGAGGAAGAGACTTCCGCTGAGGCATAATTCGCATTAACGATTTAATTACTTTTTCAGGAGGATATATATAATGGCTATTACAGCACAGCAGGTTAAGGAACTCCGCGAGCTTACAGATTGCGGAATCATGGATTGTAAGAAGGCCCTTACTGAGGCTAACGGTGATATCGAGAAGGCTAAGGCTTGGCTTCGTGAGAAGGGTATGGCTAAGGCTGAGAAGAAGTCCAGCAGAGTTGCTGCTGAGGGACAGGTTGCTTCCTTCATCACAGACGATGCTAAGTACGGCGTACTCGTTGAAGTAAACGTTGAGACAGACTTCGCTGCTGCTACACCTAAGTTCAAGGCTTTCGTTGATGCTATCGGTGCTCAGATCATGGCTACAAAGCCCGCTGATGTTGAGGCTCTTAAGGCTTCTGCTATGTATAACGATGCTTCTAAGACTGTTGAGGTCTTCACTAAGGAAGCTATCGCTGACGTAAGTGAGAACATCACAGTAAGAAGATTCGCAGCTTACGATGCTGCTAACGGAGCTGTTGCTTCCTACATTCACGCAGGCGGCAAGGTTGGCGTTATCACAGAGTTCGCTCTTGCAGACGCTTCCAAGGCTTCTTCTGATGTATTCAAGACAGTTGCTAAGGATATCGGAATGCAGATCGCTGCTTCCAATCCTAACTGGGTAGTTGAGTCTGAGGTTCCTCAGGCTGAGCTCGATAAGGAGACAGAGATCATCACAAAGAAGGCTCTTGAAGAGGGCAAGCCCGAGAAGATCATCGCTGATCGTATCGTTCCCGGCCAGATCAAGAACTTCTATAAGCTCAATGTTCTTGTTGATCAGGAGTATGTAAAGGATGATTCCATCACAGTAGCTCAGTACCTTGCTAATGCTTCCAAGGAGCTTGGCACAGAGATCTCCGTAGTTCGTTTCACAAGATTCGGACTCGGTGAGGGTATCGAGAAGAAGGAAGATGACTTCGCTGCTGAGGTTATGAAGCAGGCTGGTCTCTGATAATCAGATACAAGAAATAACTAAGAGGTTGTCACTTATGTGGCAACCTCTTTCTTTATGGATAAAATATGGTTATAGGTCAGCTTCGTGTTTGTTATAAAGAAACACCTTTCCGAATGGAAAGGTGCCTTTGAATGATCTAATGCAATTGATGTTATCAGTAACCGAATGTGATTATATCGATATCGGTTCCGGTACCGTCGATATGTCCTTCGTAAAGCCTTGATACTCCGCCAACAGTAACTCTTACAAGATAACCCGTATATCCGTCGTTACGATCTGTGAAGTCTTCGATCCATACATGGTACTCTCCGGATTGAGGATCAGCAAAATAGATATTCTCAACCGGTGAATCCATCATGACTTCAGCATTGGCATCAACGTCCAAAGTGCCTCCGCCGACATTTCTGTTACCGTAATAAAGTTCTCCGCTGGGAGTAGATACGTGAAGATCCACGTCATCGGAGTTGTACCAGATGAGTGATATCGTGATCTCACCGGTGCCTGCGCCTTGCTGGTCAAGAGCCGCGTCAAGATCAGACTCTCCCGGCATTATGATTCCGCCATTGGCAGCAGCTCCGCCTGAATGTCTGTCATCGTCGTCGTCATCATCATCGTCATCGTCGTCATCACGATCGCGGTCACGTTTCTCTGTTTTGGGTGCATTACGATCCTGAAAGAGCTTGCCGTTCTTGGGAAGATCGTGTGTAAAGAAGAACAGCCCCAAGAGTATCAATATAGTAGCAAATACTGCTACTAGAGGAATGATGACTCCTGCAATGTTCCTGTCTTTCTCAGGTTCTTCATAATTTACCTTACGAACAGGCTCGGGTTCTTTCTTTATCTCGGGAATAGGCTTAGGTTCGTAAGGCTTCTGGTCGAAGAACTTGGAACCTGATCCGTTTAAAGGATCACTATTTTGATTAAATGACATAACTATCCTCCATATTCAATGTATTATAAATATATATTTATTGTTTTTTCAAACCTTTATTGGCATATTTGAAAGAAAATATATCTTTCTGTATCTATAGACGGATAATTATGTTCTTGGTTTTATATATTCGAACGGCATATTAAAAGAGCCGACGCTTCATTTTGCATCGGCTCTATAGTAATTCTTTTTGACAATTGATCATCCGTAATTAAATGAGATGATATCGACCCTTGTATCTGTTCCGTCGATGGTTCCTGTAAAGGTCTGTGACTGATCTCCTACGGTTACCCTGACTATATAATTAGTCGCACCATCAGATCTGTCGTTATAATCTTCTATCCAGACTGTATATGTACCTCCGGCCGGAACTGAGAAATAGATGTTCTCAACAGGATTATCCATCATATTGGAAGATGTATTTGCATCGATGTCCAGTTCTCCTCCGCCTACGGATCTGTTGCCATAGTAGATCTCAGATCCATCAGGGGTCATGATATGAAGATCTACATCATCCGTAGAATCCCAGAGAAGGGATACTGTTATCTCTCCGGTTCCTGCATTAAGATCGTTCAGTACATCATCCATTGTGGATTCGTCAGGTCCTGCAGTATCACCTGTAGAGCCTCCGTATTCAAATGTGATGATATCGATCCTGGTACCCGTACCGTCGATAGTACCTTCGAAAGTCTGGGACTGTCCGCCTACCGTGACACGTACGATATAGCTGGTAGTACCGTCTGTTCTGTCTGAATAGTCATTGATCCATACGGAGTATGTACCTGCAGCAGGGGTGGGGAAGAAGATATTTTCAACAGGATTATCCATCATGTTGCCGCCTGCATTAGCATCGATATCGAGTTCGCCGCCTCCGGCGGATCTGTTGCCGTAGTAGATCTCTGATCCGTCAGGTGTTGAGATATGAAGATCAACGTCATCCGTTGAATCCCACAGAAGTGATACGGTTATCTCTCCGGTTCCTGCATTAAGTTCATTCAGTACATCGTCCATCGTTGACTCGTCGATACCGCCTGAGTACTCAAAGCCGAGAACCTCAATTACTGTACCGGTGGAATCTATAGTTCCTGTGAATACCTGTGATTCTCCGTTCACGGTGATCCTTATCATGAAGTTGGTCGTAAAGTCTGACCTGTCTTCATAATCATTTATGTAGATCCAGTATTCGCCGTTATAAGGATCCGTGAAGTAGACGTTCTCGACGGGCTCATCCATCATATTTGAGGATGTGTTCGCATCTATGTCCAAATATCCGTTCTGGGCAGTTCTGTTGTTGTAGTAGATCTCCGTTCCGTCAGGTGTGAAAATGTGGAGATCAAGATCATCCGCACTGTCCCAGATAAGTGAGATCGTGATATCTCCGCTTCCTGCGCTAAGAGCAGAGAGTCTTGCATCGAGTGCTTCTTCGCTCAAGACTCCGTCAACGGCACCTTCTACGATGTAATCCCATTCAATATAGAATCCTGAATGATACTCTACATCGTCGAAGTAGGTAAATCCCCATTGCATGTCGTTGTACATGAAGCCGTAGAGGTTTTCCTCTCCGTAATTATCGGGTTGTACATCGCAGATATTGGTGTAACTTACAGGCTCTCCCGTGATCCATCCGAAGTCCGTGGTGTTGTTTACAAGACCGATCCATCCGTATGTATTAGGGAACCTTGTCGCGATGAACTGCTGTTCTGCTTCGTCACTGATAGCAACAAGGTGACCGCCCAGTGATTCTGCGAAGCATCTGGCCTGAAGCCAAGTAGCCTGTGTGCTGATGTAGGAATAAGTATGATCTACGTAAGAGGACTGCATAAGAGAAGAAGCATCCCCATAGTCGAACTCAAGGATATCTATGCATGTTCCGGTTCCGTCGATAGTACCTGTAAAGGTCTGTGTCTGATCTCCGATGGTGACCATGACGAGATAACTTGTAGTCCAGTCTTCAGATCTCTCATTATAGTCGTTTATGTAGATGTAGTAATGACCGTTGGAGGGAAGAGCAAAGTAGCAATTTTCAATCGGCTCCATAGTAAGGTCATATCCTGCGTTAGCATCGTAGTCGAGGATACCGCCGCCTGCGGTCTTATTGCCATAGTAGATATGCTCATCGGACGGTGTCACGATATGAAGGTCAAGGTCGTCCCAGGAATCCCACATAAGTGATACAGTTATGTCTCCGACTCCGGCATTAGCTTCATCAAGAAGATATATGATCGTCTCTTCGCTTACTATAGTCTGTGTATAGACGGTAGTAGTGCTTGTATATTCCCATTCCTCGATCACTTCTTCGTAACCTGTACCGTCGATATAACCGTCGTATTCTTCGACCTCGTCACCGATCTGGACACGGACGATATAGTAAGTGGATGTCTCGGGTGTCCTGTCACGATAATCTCTGACGAGTATCTGATAATCACCGCCAATAGGGACAGGGAAGTAGATATTCTCGACGGGGAAGTCCGCCAGATCGTATGAACTTGCATTCATGTCGATATCCAGCGTTCCGCCGTCAGCTGTCCTGTTGCCGTAGTAGATCCTGTTGCCGTTAGGTGTAATAACATGAAGATCAAGGTCATCGTATGTGCTCCAGATAAGAGATACGGTTATCTCACCGACTCCTGCATTCAGGATCTCAGTCTGTTCGGTAAGTGTCTCGGATGTTATCTCTATCTCGGTCTCTTCGATAGTTATCTCTTCGTGCATTATGGTCTCTCGTGCGACCGTAATGTCCATTGCACCGATCGCCGGTATCCATTCAACGATAGATACACTTATAGGATCAGGTACAATATCACCCTGATCAACATCGGGAGGATCGAACAGACCGTCTTCGTCCTTATCGCCTCTGGTGATCGTATATCCGCCGACACCGTCGATTATGTACCAGGACGTGAAGCTGGTGCTGTGGAAAGTCATGCTGACTTCCTCGGTAGTACTTGTATGAGTGGATATGGATATAGTTGAACTGCCGGATGTCGTGTAGCTGTTCATCTCTTCTTCGCTTATCGTGATGCTGTTGGTGCTGCTCATTACGAAGGTGCTGGAAGAAGAGCTTACATCTACGAGTATATCCGTATTTTCGATAGTAGTAGTTCCGGGCTTAGGCTCGGTTGATATCTGGTGGAGACTTCTGGGTTCACCGTTAAGAGTATAAGTGTTGTCTCCGTCTATTACGCCTCCGGAAAGTATTACTGTATTAGAGAAACATACGGAGGTCTGTTCTACTACCGTGTACCATTCTTCATAATCCGTCGATGTACCGTTATAGATACCCTGAAGCTGTTCGATCTTAGTCTCGGCAACCGTTACATCTCGTGTTACATGCTCTGAAAGGATCGTACACTGTCCGATGCTCTCTTCAGGTGTCATAATGTCACTCGGATCATCACTGTCAGCTGCATAGAGCGTACGGCCGAAGATGAGATCGCGCCAAAATGAGCCTGCATTTGAAGCGGAAAGTGCCTTGATATCATCTGAATCTTCCAGATCTTCTGCCATGTCCGCGAGATCTTCAGATACTTTTCCTGTAGCTTCCCATGCAGCAAGACATTCATTAAAGAGTGCTTCTGTCTCTTCGGGATCGGCGGTAGCAAGATCTGTCTCCAGCAGTCTCTCGGTCAATACCCTGGCATAAAGATAGCTTTGAGCCGTAAGGGAGGTCATGTCACAAAGATCACCGTAGTAATCCTTTACTTTAGCTTTCCTTGTCTTTGTGTTCGTATTCATGAAGATGATCCCGCCGACGATCGACAGGATGACGACTACGGCTGCAGCGGGAATTGCTATAAGAGCTATCTTCTTTTTGCTCTCGCCGGTCTTAGATGCCTTTCGGGCAGCTTTGTCATTTTTCTTCTTCTCAGGGGGTGGTGTCGTGTCAGGAGCGGACTTAGCAGGTGTGTCGGAAATGACTTCTGCTCCGCAGCTCTCACAGAACTTTGCTCCGTCTTCTATCGGTGTTCCGCAGTTCTTACAAATCATATGATACCTCCTCTCATAAAAGGGCGGGGGATTGCTTATACTTCGATTATAGTTATCGAATGTGTACATATTATTAATGGAGTGAGAGCAAGATAAGAATACTAAGCAGTCCATTATGAGCGCGAGTTTTATATCGTTTCCTCGAAATGCTCTTAAATTGCATTTTTAGTCGGAATAAGCGTGATATCCATGAAATTAGGTTTCCTTTGCCTGACTTCTGCCTAATATACCTCTTGTTGCGATATACTACGTGTGACATAGTATTGCGGGTTCGAATCAAATAAATGTTGAAAGAAGTTAAAAGAGGTTTTGAAATGGACAAGAAAATCAGTTGGATCAAATGTATAGCCGCGATAATATGCGCAGGGGTGATAAGTACTGCTTCAAATTTCCTGTCTTGGCTGGTGCCACAGGGCGGAATGGATGATAACATGTATGGCTTCTTAACGTATCTTGTAACAGGATCTGTCCAGGCGATAGGCTTGATATTGCTTTTATGCCTGTTCAAGAGGAAGGATGTATTTGCTAACAAACCCACCGGCAGTTTTAGTAAGGGTATAGTGCTTGGTATCGTTCTTATAGTTTACGCTGCGTATATGCTTGTAAGTAACCTCATCTCCTGCATAAGAGAAAATGGTACTCCCGGCATGTCTCCTGTTTTTATGACTATCTACATTGTCGGTATCTTTATGGGCGCAGGCATCGGAGAAGAGTTTATCTTCAGAGGTATATTCATGAATTTCATAAGAAGCGCGGCAGGCAATCGTACAAGGAAAGGACTTCTTATCGGTATGACAGTATCTTCCGTATGCTTCGGACTCGTGCATCTTGCTAATCTGCAGGACAGTGCGGATGTTGTCGGTACTATAGGTCAGGTCATATATGCCGTAGGTATCGGATTCTATCTTGCCGCGATATACGCAAGGACTAAGAATATCTGGTTCAATGTTGTCCTTCATTTCTTTGTTGATATCTCAGCTCTTTTTAATACTTTATTTACGAGCAGCGAAGTATCAGTAAGCGAGGTGATAGGCGGAGATCCTTCTCAGGTAATAATAAGATCGATCCTTCTTGGAGCGGTATTCTGGGCTATGGGCCTGTTCATGGTAAGAAAGCGCAAGATGCCGGAACTTGCTTAAAGTAATAGGTCTTGTGATCAGATTACCCGCAGGTGATGTCATATCCTGCGGGTCTTTATATATCCAAATTTGTCCTTTTATTATAGTGAGTTTACAGATAAAATATACACAGTTAAATTTTGGAGGTTATTCAATGAGTGATGTGAAATATAAGAGGATCCTGCTCAAGCTGTCCGGTGAGGCACTGGCAGGTGATAAGAAGGTCGGTATCGATGATGAAGTTGTAAGAGAGATCACCTCCAAGGTAAAAGAAGTATCAGATCTTGGCGTTGAAGTTGCTATCGTTGTAGGCGGCGGTAACTTCTGGCGAGGAAGATCTTCCGAGAAGATGGACAGGGTAACGGCAGACCATATGGGAATGCTCGCTACGATGATGAACGCTCTTGCTCTTTCCGATGCTCTTGAGCAGCACGGAGCTGTAACAAGAGTACTCTCTGCTGTAGAGATCCGTCAGATGGCTGAGCCTTATATCAGAAAGAGGGCCGTAAGACACTTGGAGAAGGGAAGGATCGTCATCTTCGCCTGCGGTACCGGTAACCCTTATTTCTCAACTGATACGGGTGCTGCACTTCGTGCTACCGAGATCGGCGCAGATGTCTTCATGAAGGCAACGATGGTAGACGGCGTATACGATAAGGACCCTCATATTTATCCTGACGCAGTAAGATACGAGAAGGTATCTCACGATGAGGTATTAAAGTCCAATCTTAAGGTAATGGATGCAACAGCTGCAGCTCTTTGCCGCGATAACCACACTAAGATCCTCGTTTTCTCCATGGAAGATCCCGATAATATCGTAAAGATAGTAAAGGGCGCTAACCTTGGTACAATAGTAGAGTAATAAGCATTTCGAACATAGAAAGGGGAATTAACATGATAGAGATAACAAAGCAGGATTACGATGTAGTAGAAGACAAGATGAAGAAGGCTATCTCCAATCTTCAGGAGAACCTTAATGCAATTCGTGCAGGAAGAGCTAACCCCCATGTACTGGACAGGATCACCGTTGATTATTACGGCGCTCCCTCTCCTTTGCAGGCAGTAGCAAATATCCAGGTACCTGAGGCAAGAATGATCACACTTGCTCCCTGGGATCCTTCAATGCTCAAGGAGATCGAGAAGGCTATCATGGCTTCAGACCTCGGTATCACACCTTCCAACGACGGTAAGATCATAAGGCTTATGTTCCCCATCCTTACAGAGGAGAGACGTAAGGAATTGGTTAAGCAGGTCAAGACATACGGTGAAGAGTGCAAGGTCGCTATCCGTAACATCAGAAGAGATAATATCGATAAGATGAGAGCTGCTAACAAGAAGAAGGAGATCACTGATGATGTTCTCGGCGAGTATGAGGACAAGATCCAGAAGATCACCGATAAGTTCACTAAGGAAGTTGATTCCACTTGTGATAATAAAGAGAAGGAATTGATGGAAATCTGATAGATGGCTATCCTCGGACAAAAGAAGAAGACTTACGATACTACGGGACTTAAGGTCCCGGTATCTTTGGGCGTAATAATGGACGGTAACGGCAGATGGGCCAAGAAGCGTCTCCTTCCCAGGAGCGCAGGTCACAGGGCCGGAGCCGAGAATCTTAAGGAACTCTGTACCAACTGCGGTAATTACGGAGTCAAGTATCTTACGGTATACGCATTTTCTACCGAGAACTGGTCTCGTCCCGATGATGAAGTGCATCAGTTGATGGAGCTTTTTGTCGAGTTCTGGGAAAGATATGATCCCGAACTTGAGAAAGAAGGTATCAGGGTGCGCTTTACCGGTGATATCGACTCTCTTCCCGACAATATAAAGGAAGTATGCCGAAGAGGTGAGGAGAGATCCAAGAACAGGACCAAGATGCAGCTTATCGTTGCATTTAACTACGGCGGGAGACGAGAGATCGAGAATGCATGCCGTAGGATAGCTATGGATGTTAAGGAAGGTAAGATCGCTCCCGAAGATATTACGGAGCAGATGATATCGGATAATATGTATATGCCCGATGTTCCTGATCCCGAGCTTATTATTCGCCCCAGCGGCGAGCTTCGTCTGTCTAATTTCCTTCTGTGGGAATCGGCTTATTCAGAGCTTTGGACTTCAGAATGCCTCTGGCCTGACTTCGGTTATGATGAGCTTACTCAGGCTTTCAGGGATTTTGCAGGAAGAGACAGAAGATTCGGCGGGCTGAGTAAGAATAAGGAGTCATGATCAGATGAGACAGAGAATAATAACGGGAATAGCATTTGTTATAGGTGTAGCATTATTTGTGCTGCCGTCGATCAAGTATCCTATCTTTATGCTCCTTTTCTCGATCATAGTAGGAGCCATAAGCTTCTATGAGATGAATAAGGCGTTAAAGTCCGGCGGCTTGACTCCGACTGTGCCTCTTCTTGTTATCGGAAGTGTAGCTTCTGTAGCGATCCTGCTTCTGTCTTACTGGAGAGGTCTTAACCTGATGACAAGTATTGCCAGCTACGCTCTTATAGTCCTCATGATGGCTTTTGCAGCGGTAGTTATCCCTTCGGTAGTAAGGCCTGACGGCAATCACCTGATGGATGGTCTTGTTACTGCAGGAACGCTTCTGTATATTACTTTCCCGCTGTTCTGCTTAAGTGCTATATCTCTTCTTGCCGACAAGGGCTGGTTCTACATGGTGCCTGCGCTCTTTGCGGCCTGGATATCTGATACTATGGCTTATTTCTCCGGTGTTACTCTCGGAAAGCATAAGATAGTTCCTCATATAAGCCCGAAGAAGACATGGGAGGGTTGCATCGGCGGTGCTCTCGGATGTGCTATCGTTGTTACTTTATATTTTGATATCGTTATCTACAACGTAGCAGGAATTACAATGAATATCGTGGTATTCTCCGTGCTTTCATTCTTCTTGGGATTTGTGATGTCAGTCATGTCTCAGCTTGGAGACTGGCTTGCATCCCTCATTAAGAGAAGAGTAGGGATCAAGGATTACGGTAATATCTTCCCGGGGCACGGCGGAATGCTCGACAGGTTCGACAGCGCATTCTTTACTATCCCTACAGGAGTACTGCTTGCTTTTATTTCAGTATTTTTTACATAAAGGAAAAGTTCATTACCGGTTATGAGAAAGCTTTCGATATTAGGTTCTACAGGTTCCATAGGTACTCAGACATTAGAAGTCTGCAGGAATAATCCCGAGGATTTTGAAGTAAAGGGACTTTGCTGCGGAAGTAACATAGATCTTCTTTATAAGCAGATAATAGAGTTTAAGCCTGAGATAGTGTCAGTCGATTCTGAGAAGAAGGCATCGGAACTTAAGTCCATGCTTCCTTCTGATATCAGTACAAAAGTCCTCTGCGGCCATGAAGGTACACTTGCGGTAGCTACATTGGATTCCGCCGATACCGTAGTAGGTGCTATGGTCGGTATAGCAGGATTAGAGCCTACTTATAATGCGATAATGTGCGGTAAGGATATAGCTCTTGCTAACAAAGAGACTCTTGTTACCGGCGGAGACGTTATAATGCCTCTTGTAAAGGAAAAAGGCGTATCGCTTCTTCCGGTTGACAGTGAGCATTGCGCTATCTGGCAGTGCCTGTGGGGAGAGAAGAAGGAGAACCTTGACAGGATCCTGATAACTGCTTCGGGAGGTCCTTTCAGAGGAAAGAGCCGCTCTGAACTTGAGCATGTTACCTTGGAGAATGCACTTGCTCATCCCACTTGGAAGATGGGAGGCAAGGTAACTATAGATTCATCGACCATGATGAACAAGGGACTTGAGATAATCGAAGCTCATCATCTCTTCGGCGTGGATGTCGACCATGTAGATGTTGTAGTTCATCCTCAAAGTGTTATCCATTCGATGATAAGGATGAGAGACGGATCAGTACTGGCACAGATGGGTAAGCCCAGCATGATACTTCCTATTATGGTCGCTCTTTATTATCCTGAGAGAGGACCGAGGCTTCTTGAAGAATTCGATCCTTTCAGCGTCGGATGTAATGACCTTACGTTCGAGAAGTGTGATACGGATGTGTTTAAGCTGTTAAAGCTCGCATATGACTGCGGTAGGGAAGGCGGTCTTATGCCGACTGTAATGAATGCTGCAAATGAAGTAGCTGTATTCTCATTCCTGGACGGAAAGAGCGGATATCTTGATATAGAGCGTGCCGTATATTCCGTTTGTGATAAAATGTCTTCTGTGGTAAACGGAATAAAGGATATGGACATCGAGACGATCTTGAGGATCGATAAGGAAGCAAGGATAAGAATGGGAGAGATATTGTAATAATGTCTATAGCGGTTAGTATATTGATAATCCTGCTCATACTGGGACTTCTTGTCACGGTTCATGAGCTGGGACATTTCTGGGTTGCATCATGGCTTAAGATAAAGGCCTTCGAAGTATCGATATTCGTAGGTCCCAAGCTCTTGCAGTGGAAGCGTAAAGGTGTTGAATACACCATAAGAGCTGTCCCTCTCGGAGCTTATGTAAGGTTCTCCGAATTCGACGATGAAGGCAATGTTATAAAAGATGACGATCCGACGCTTCTTATCAATCAGAAACGCTGGAAGAGGCTTCTTGTAGCTCTTGCGGGTCCTTTTATGAACCTGGTGCTCGGAATTCTTATATTTGTCGTTCTCTTTGCGGTAAATCCCAGCTGGTTCATGACGCTTGACACAGATGAGACTGCCCCGAATACGCAGATGGCTATCGCTATAGAGAATTGTCCTCAGTATGAGGAGGGTGATGTCATCACTCATGTCAACGGTAAGAGAGTATATTCCTACTTTGATTTTGCTTTTGAAGCAGGTTATTTCCCAAAAGATATCGATATTATGACCATCACGTTGAAGTCGGGAAGTACGGGAGAATCCTATGATCTTGTATTAGATCCCGTTCCTGTCGAAAGGCCGATGATGGGCTTTAAGTATTACGCCGAGATAGACGAAGAATATAACGGATGGCCAATATCTGAGGTATATGAAGATGCCAATAACGGTTCGCCTGTATTAAAGCCCGACGATATCTTAGTAGCTATCAATGACATTCCTGTTGTTGATGATTCTATAAATGATTTTTGTGACAGTCTTCATGACGGCGATACTGTTACCTTTACTTTCTACAGAGACGGCGTGGAGCACCACGAGGACAGTGTTGTTAATACTCTTCTGGTTCCGTCTGTAGATTATCGAGGAATATACCTTACTTCTCATAAGATAGATTCCGTTAAGGAATTCTTCGTTGCTTTGAAGACGGCTTCCTCTGCTCCTTTGTCTGTCGGTAGGATAACTGTCAGCATATTGCAGCATGCGGTCAAGGGAAGCATTGAGCCTTATAATGTTGTTCAAGGTCCCGTAGGTCTTACAGCTTCTGTATCTGAAGTAGTAACGGAGAACGATACATCCGTATATGAGAAAGTATCCAACCTTATAATGTATTCCGCCATGATATCGCTCGGACTTATGTATTCTAATATGCTCCCGATCCCCGGTCTTGACGGTAATCAGGTAATTCTTCTCCTTGTAGAAGCAGTCATAGGACGACCTATATCAAGAAAGGCAGAAAATGTTATAGCCGTAGTAGGCTTTATAATGCTTATCCTTCTGGCTGTTTATGCTCTTGCTTCAGATATAATAAGGATCGTCATCGGCGCTTAAAGTCCCATTATTGGTACTCGTTGTCGAAATTTGTCGGCGATTGTCGAGATTTGTCGCAACATAGAATCTTTTAATGCTGATACCATATGTTCACCTTAGATCACTAGGAGGATATTATGGCAAGCAGAGTGCGCCTTGCAAAGGTCTATACGGGTTACGCCGAAGGCCTTGACGGCAGGATATATGAGATAGAGACGGCGATAACTCCGGGTATTCCGTACTTCGATGTTATCGGCATGTGTGATTCTTCCATAAGAGAATCGGGAGGAAGGATCAAAGCGGCTCTTATTACTTCAGGATTTGACTTTCCCAAAGGAAGGATCACTGTATCGATCTCACCGGCATATGTTAAGAAGACAGGGTCTTCTTTTGACCTGCCTATTGCTATCTGCATACTTCTTGCATCAGGACAGCTAATTCTCGAGCAGGGTAAAAAGATCTATGCGGAAGGTGAATTATCACTTAACGGCATGGTCAAGGGGACACCCGGAGCTTCCGTTCGTCTTAATACGGAAGAAGTATACGATTACTGCCTGATCCCGGAAGATGAGACATCCAGTGTTATGACTGACAGGGCATTTATGTCTGTCTCGCACCTAAGAAATATTACTGATCCGCTTATAGATGTCTGGTATGATCCTCAGACCATAAGCCCTGATATCAGGCTTTCTGAAGATCCTGACGATATCCCTGATCTAAGTGAGATAAAAGGTCAGCCTAAGGCTTTAAGATCTGTACTTATCGCGGCATCAGGATGGCATAACCTTCTGCTTCTCGGAAGCCCCGGATGCGGTAAGTCTTCTTGCGGCAAGATGATATCCGGGATAATGCCGCCAATGACCTTGCAGGAAGCAAGGCATGTCATGCTCATTAATGAATCTATAGGCACAAATAACAATAAGACCATTCCCAAGAGACCCTCTTTCTATATTCATCCGGGGATCACTGCCACAAGACTTACAGGCTCGTCAGCTAAGTTGATCCCCGGTGAATTCTCTCTTGCCGATCAGGGTATCCTGTTCGCAGACGAGCTCTGCGAATATAAGTCCGATATCCTTGATCTTATGCGTATTCCGTTGGAAGAGCATAAGATAAGACTTGTAAAGGACGGTATAAGTCATGAATTCCCCGCGGATTTTCTCTTTGTAGGGGCAGGCAATCCGTGCAGGTGCGGGATGCTCTATGAGACGGATGAAGTATGTACTTGTACGCCTGCCGTAAGGAAGAGATACCTTGGTAAGCTCTCGGGGCCTTTCCTGGACAGGATAGATCTTTTTTGTGAGATGAGAAGCATCAAGGGGGAGGATCTTAAGAAGATAACTTCCAAAGAGAATAAAGAATTAAACCGCATAATGAGAGATCAGGTGAAGTCTGCCTGGCAGATCCAGGAAGAGAGATATAAGGATCTGGGAATTCGATTCAATGGAAGATACGACGGTGCGGACAGCGAGATCTTAAGATCTGACAGCAAGACTATAGACTACGCTTCCGATGTAGCACAGAAGGCGGGATTTTCCGCAAGAGGTTTTTGTAAGCTTTTAAGGGTTGGAAGGACTATAGCAGACCTTGACCTGAGAGCTGATATGACTATACAGGATATATCCGAAGCTGCGGTGTACAGAAGGAGGATCTGACATGACTGATAAGATGAGGATGGATCTTGAATATACGGCATTAAGGTTCAATACAAAGATCAATTCAAAGATAATTACGGATCTTTATTCTCATGGCGCTGTATCTTCCATAAGAGATCTGACTTTAAAGGGTATAGAAGATCTTAGAAAGAGATTGGGCGAATTCGATCTTCAGCAGAAGACTAAAGACGCGGTGGAGAATGCATATAAGTCTTCCGGTAGATTATCGGAGATAACTGATGAGTATATATCTTCATGTGAGAATAACAGTATATATACCGTATCAGAGGAAGATCCGGATTATCCGTATCTTTGGAGATATATATCCGGAATGCCCAAGGTGATATTTGCAAGAGGCAGAAGGGAGATCCTTGATATCTGCCACAGGAAGGGTGCGTGCTCTATAGTAGGTACCAGAAAGCCAGGAAGATATTCTTTATATGCGACGGAAGAATTTACCAAGGAGCTTATAAAGGAAGATATAGTCATAGTATCCGGCATGGCACTTGGAATAGACAGGAAAGCACACGAAGCGGCGATCGATAACAACGGCTATACGGTAGCATTTATGCCGTGCGGTGCAGACATTATATATCCTTATCAGAATAAAGATATATATGACGCCCTTCTCACAAAGGGATTGGTCTTATCTGAGATGCCGCCCGGAAAGGAAGTAATAAAGCAGTATTTTCCTGCAAGGAACAGGCTTATCGCAGGATTATCGGATGTGACACTTATAATGGAGGCGGGGCTTTACAGCGGAACTCTTCATACGGCATCCTTCGCGGCAAATCAGGGAAAGGATGTGTTCGTACTTCCCAATAACATCTATTCCGATAATTGCCAGGGAGGACTGCTTCTTCTAAGAGACGGCGCGGAAGTTCTCCTTGATGCAGCTACGGTAATAGAAAGGATAAGAGATAACGTCAGGTACAGATACGATATTCCTGAGGATAATGCGGACGATCCGATATCGAGAGTAAAGGATCTTATATCCGTAAGACCGATGAGTCTTGATGAGATAGTAGCCGTAACGGGAGATGCTTACGAACTGATAACAAAAGCCCTTACAGATCTTGAGTTACAGGGTCTTACGGAGATGAGGCGAGGAAAATACATTTTGACAATCCGATGATGTATCATTATATTAAATATTCGTAGAATATATTTAGTATGGTGTCACTATGGGTAAAAAGCTGGTAATAGTAGAGTCGCCTACCAAGGCGAAGACGATAGGAAGATATCTCGGTAAGGATTATAAGATCTCCGCTTCGGTAGGTCATATAAGGGATCTGCCGAGGAATTCGATGGGCGTTAATGTTAATGATGACTTTAAGCCCATATATATAACTACTAACGTAAAGGTAGTAAAGGAATTAAGAGAACTGGCTTCCGATGCTGATTTTGTATATATCGCGACGGACCCTGACCGTGAAGGTGAAGCTATCGCGTGGCATGTTGCCCATGTTCTTAAGATCGATCCGTCTACCAACTGCAGGATCACATTCAATGAGATCACGAAGAAAGCCGTACAGGAGGCTATCTCCAATCCCAGATCCATAGATATGGACCTCGTAGATGCCCAGCAGGCACGAAGGATCCTCGACAGGCTCGTAGGATATGAGCTTAGCCCTCTTCTTTGCAGCAAGATAAGAAGAGGACTTTCCGCAGGACGTGTTCAATCCGTAGCAACTAAGATCGTTATGGACAGGGATGCTCAGATCGACGCATTCATCCCTGAGGACTATTGGCTCGTTAATTCCATGGTAAAGCCCGCTGACGGCGGTTCCAAGTTCAAGGTATCTTATTACGGTACAGAATCAGGCGGTAAGGTCGATAAGCCCAAGAACGGCAGGATCCTTTCCGAGGAGAAGGCTAAGAGCGTTGTAGATAATGTGAAGGGTGATGACTTTAAGGTCATTTCCGTTAAGAAGGGTGAAGGTACAAGAAAGCCCGCACCTCCGTTTACTACTTCCACTATGCAGCAGGAAGCTTCAAGAAGACTCGGCTTCTCAACTAAGAAGACCACATCTCTTGCTCAGCAGCTCTATGAAGGTATCGAGATCGCAGGACAGGGCCAGACGGCTCTCGTATCCTATATCCGTACCGACTCCGTAAGAGTATCTGATGAAGCTGTCGCATTCTCAAGGACTCTTATCGAAGAGAAGTTCGGTAAGGAATATGTATGTCCTTATAAGAGAAATTATAAGAATAAGAATTCCGCTCAGGATGCTCACGAGGCCATAAGACCTACTCACTTTGACCTCAATCCCGAGCTTATAAAGTCATCTCTTTCCAATGATCAGTATAAGCTCTATAAGCTTATCTGGGAGAGATTCCTTGCATCTCAGATGACAGACGCTTCCATAGATACGGTAACAATGGAAGCCGAGTGCAACCATGAGATCTTCCGCGCACAGGGTGAGACAGTTGCATTTGCCGGATTCCTTGCCATCTATGCCGATATCAAGGAAGATAATGAAGAAGATAACGAGAAGGACAATAAGAGTAAGCTTCCGGAGCTCAAGGAAGGTCAGATCTTAAAGAATCTGGATCTTACATGCGACAAGAAGCAGACACTTCCTCCGCCTCACTATACAGAAGCGACTCTTATCAAGGCAATGGAGGATAACGGTATCGGAAGACCTTCCACATATTCTGCTACCATAAGTACCATCCTTGACCGTAAGTATGTTGACAGGGAAGGCAGGAACCTTCATATTACCGAGCTCGGTAAGCTTGTTACCAACATGCTCGAAGATAACTTCAATCAGATAGTAGACGTATCCTTTACCGCCGCCATGGAGGAAAAGCTCGATACTGTCGAGACAGGTAATGCAAACTGGGTAAAGGTACTTTCCGAATTCTATCCCGGCTTCCACGAGCAGGTTCAGAATGCTTCAGACTCCATTGAGAAGGTGAAGATAGAATCCGAGAAGATCGGCGAGAAGTGTCCTCAGTGCGGCGAAGGCGATCTTGTCATAAAGGAAGGAAGGAACGGTAAGTTCATCGCTTGCTCATGCTTCCCAAAGTGTACTTATACGCGAAATATCGAGGTTCAGGCTAAGGGTAAGTGCCCCATATGCGGCTCGGGTCTTCTTGTAAGAAAGACTAGAAAGGGCAGCAAGACCTTCTATGTATGTGACAAGAAGGGAAGTAAGCCTGATTGTGATTTCATCTCATGGGATCTTCCCATAGATGATAAGAAGTGTGAGACATGCGGTTCTTATATGGTATGGCACAGGTTCAGGGGCAAGGTATATCCCAAGTGTTCCAACCAGGAATGCGAGACCAATAAGAAGAAAAAGAAGTCTGATAAGGACGGCGCTGATGAGTAAGAATGTTACTGTCATAGGAGCAGGTCTTGCAGGATCTGAGGCTGCTCATCTCTTATCAAGATTCGGCATCAAGGTCGATCTTTATGAGATGAAGGCTGTAAGGAAGAGTCCTGCTCACCATAGTGATGACTTTGCCGAGCTCGTATGCAGTAATTCACTAAGAGCCAACAATATCGAGAATGCCGTAGGTCTTCTTAAGGAAGAACTTAGAATGTTGGGGTCTCTTATAATGGAAGCGGCCGATAAGGCTCAGGTTCCTGCAGGAGGCGCTCTTGCAGTAGACAGAGATGAATTCTCAGGATATATCACCGAGAAGATCAAGAACGATCCTAATATCACAGTTCATGAGGAAGAAGTTAAGAAGGTCCCTGAAGACGGCATCGTCATAGTAGCAACCGGTCCTCTTACTGACGGAGATCTGTACGAAGATATCATGAAGACATTAGGAGATTCCAAGCTTCATTTCTTCGATGCTGCAGCTCCTATAGTAAAAGCCGATTCCATCGATATGAGCAAGGCCTTTAAGGCTTCAAGATACGGTAAGGGCGGAGACGACTACATAAATTGCCCTATGAATAAGGAAGAGTATCTTAACTTCTACAATGAGCTTATTAAAGCCGAGAGAGCTGAAGTTAAGGACTTTGACAAGGAGATAGTATTCGAAGGGTGTATGCCCATAGAGACTATGGCTTCAAGAGGCGAAGATACAATGAGATTCGGTCCGTTAAAGCCCGTAGGCCTTGTAGATCCCAAGACAGGTGAGGAGCCTTATGCATGCCTTCAGTTAAGACAGGACGACAGGGCTAAGACCATGTATAACCTCGTCGGATTCCAGACAAGACTTAAGTGGCCCGAGCAAAAGAGAGTCTTCGGACTTATCCCGGGACTTGAGAATGCCGAGTATTACAGAATGGGAGTAATGCACAGGAATACCTATATCAATTCTCCCGAACTTCTTTCCGACAGATATTCATTAAGGACCAAGGAAGATCTGTTCTTTGCAGGACAGATGACAGGTGTTGAAGGTTATATCGAATCTACTGCATCGGGATTCCTTGCAGGATACTATGCCGCTATGAGAGCTCTTGATATGGAGCCTCCCTTTGTACCCGGAAGCGATACAGTGATAGGTTCTATGGCAGCATATGTCTCAGATCCTACAGTAAAGAAGTTCGTTCCCATGAATGCCAACTTCGGCCTTGTGGAGAAGATGCCGGGTAAATTCAAGGGTAAGAATAAGAAGAAAGATAAGAATGCTGCCATCGCGGAAAGGTCCCTCGGGAAGATCTGCGAGTTTGCGCAGAAGCTTAATGAAATAATCAGCAAGGCGGAATAAGTTATGGAACGTGAACAGGGTCCTATCTACAGATTCTTGAGCATCTACGGCAACAACGTCGGTAAGCTCGTTATGGCAAACTTCCTCTTCATGGTATTTAACATACCTTCCATGCTTATTGGTTTTGCCATGACTTTATATTTCCTTCCAAGGATCAACAGCATCTTTATTCCGGATAACTTTTACGCATATATGGCAGAAGCGGGATTTAAGGTAAGTGAGGAAGCGGGCGGTACTGATGCCATCTCTCAGGTATATTATCTTTTGATCCTCTTTTGTGTTATGACCCTTATAGGATCCTGCCTTGTATGTATCGGTCCTGTTCAGACAGGCTTTGCGCAGCTTTTCAGGAATCTTTACAGAGGCGATGACATCTATTGGAAGGATGACTTTAAGAAGGGATTTAAAAGTAATATTCCTCAGGCTGTTGCAGCATCTGTCGTATCCTTAGTGCTCTCTTGCGTATGCCTTCTTGCTATTTCTTTCTATGGTGGTATTGAAGGCAAGTTCGGCACTGTTATGTCAGTGCTTTTTACCGTTCTTCTTTTTGCTTTGGCTGCAATACAGAATATCGTATACCAGCTTATCGTAACGGTAGATCTTCCTCTTTCCAAGATCTATAAGAACGCGGGTATCTTCTTCATGATGCGTTTCATACAGTTCGGTATCATGTGCCTGGTAGCTTTGGTGCTGCTTTTTGTAGTGCCGTTCCTTTTCCTTTCGAGCTTTAACTATTTCGGTTACGGTGCGGCCATACTTTACTATATTACTACGGCATTTATGTTCACTCAGTTCATGTTTGCTTTCAATGCGGCCGACATCATCAATACTTATATAGTTAAGCCTTCCAAGGCCAAAGACGAACCCGATATTGACGAAGATGACGATAACGACGATACTGAGGAAGAGGATAGTGATCCTTCAGATGTCGTAGAAGACACGGAAACGGAAGAGGAAGATATAGCGGAAGATGAGTGACTGGACCTTAATATCAAATGAGATCAGAGCATTGATAGCGTATGCGCTGATCCTGTTTGTGGTCGCAGTCTGTGCATTCCTATATTTCATCTACTTTTACAGAACTAAGATAAAGAAAGCAGCTTCCGAGGAACCGCAGCTTTCTTTGGATGTTGCTTACTTTCACGAAAGGGGCAAGAGGGCTCGTCAGGAGGACTCCTACTACATATCCCCCATGGATGAGAGCCGTAAGTACGGCCTTGTAGTCTGTGTATCAGACGGTATGGGAGGCATGAGATACGGAGATGTCATCTCTCAGCATATAACCGACTGTATAAAGGAGATGCATCCTATCAGCTTTTTTGCCTGCGAGAATAATGCAGACGCCATAAGGCAGATCTCCAACGACATCTTCGACGACTTTAAGCAGAAAGGCGGCGCTACCCTAGCCATGGTCCAGATTTATAACGACCACATGACTTTCTACAGCGTAGGTGACAGCGATATCATCCTTATTCGAAATGAAGAAGCTACGATATTAAACCCCCGCCAGAACTATGTGGCGCTTCTTATAAAGAGCTTGGTCCGCTCAGGCAAGCAGACGCAGATAGCATATACCAACAGTAAGGCAAGAGCCCTTGTAGACTACATGGGTAACCATAATCCCAGGGTCATATACACAAAGAAACCGATGAGGCTCCTTGACGGAGATACCATAATAGTTAATTCCGACGGAGTTACTGATGCGATCCCCGTAAAGAGCATCCCGAGATACGATGCCGTAAGTGCCAGGATAATGGCGCAGAATCTTAAGTTCTCAGTCAAGCAGAAGAAGCATCCCAAGCAGGATAACTACACGGGAGTTGTCATAAAGCTTCAGCGAGGTATCGTATGATCGAGTACTACACACTGATGCATAAAGGAAGTAAGGACGAATATACGGATAATATCTTCATGAACTTCGGAAGTACCGTTACGGTCCTTATGCTGTCTGACAGCGGTGAAGATCCTATCCCTCTTCCGGAGGAAGTGAAGACCAGGGTCAGTACGTATATCACGGCCTGCAGAGGCATTCCCTTCGAAGAAGTAAGTACAAAGCTCAAGGGCTATATCCCTGTCGGCACAGACTATATGCTCATTCATATAAATGATACGAGCATCAATATAGAGCGTCACGGTCAGATATATGCATCTATCGTAAAGAGGGGAGAGATAAAGATGCTCCCTAACGGACCTTTCAGCATCGAAGATGACGACAGGGTTGTATGCGGTACGGCCGAGTTCTTTAAGTACTTAAGTAAGCCCGCTATCCTCTCGGATGCTTTGACGGCGGAAAGCTGCGAGGAGTGGATGGATAATCTTGTTTGCCGCATCTCCGATAAGACCCATCTTGCAGAAGGTAACCTTACTGCAGTAACTCTCATCGTCAGGAAAGATGAGAATATCAGGATTTGAAATGTTTTGATTGTCAAACTAATTATGTTGTGCTAGATTACGTTTGTAAGGATTATTTTATCTTTGAGGGGTGTACAGATGAATAAGAAAAGTATAGCTGCTATCCTGTTAGCATCAGTTCTGTTATCTTCATGTTCTATCATTCCTTCCAATGAGACAACAACGGAAGAAGATATTACGACAACTACTACAGAAGAGACCACTACGACAACTGCTGAAGAGACAACTTCAGAGACTACCGAAGCTTATACGCCTACGACTACCGCTTCTACCAGAGACAGCAAGTTCGAAGGACTTCAGGCAGGAGATGTCTTTACCTTCGGTCAGTACGAAGGCGAGGATATTGAGTGGGTCATACTCAGCATCACCATGAATGTCTGCTACTGCCTTGCAAACGAGAGCATCGATTTGATGCCTTATGATCAAGGCGGTGAAGTGTATGACTGGAATAATTCTTCCTTGTCTGTCTGGTTGAACGGAGATTTCTACGAGAATTCATTTACGGATGAGGAGAAGGTTCGTATAAGATATTGCCTGAACTCTCAATACCCTGAAGTTGACAGCGATAACAAGATATATCTCCTGAACAGGGTAGATGTTAACGAATATGCATCTATCCTTGATGAGCATCCCGCAGGAAACAGCTGGTGGCTCAGATCCAAGAGCAATTCTGAACATACACATGCAGATATCTGCAGTTCCAGAGGAAGTATCACATATGACGGAATGTCATTGAGCAGCAGACAGGGAGTAAGGCCTGCCATGAAGCTCTACATGGGTACAAGTGACGATATGCTGGATCTTGCTAATCTTACGCCTACTCCTACTCCAACGCCTTCGCCGACGCCTACACAGGCTCCCGGCTATAGTCCGGAAATGCCTCCTGTTCCTGAGGAGATGCCATACGATGACACCCTCGGCGAAGAAGCAAATCTTGAGAATTACTATGTTAATAATATTCAGGGCCTTTACGGTACTGCCGCAGCCACATCTGTAAGTATCGAGACGGCCGCTTATAATGATTTCTTTGAGCCTTGGCTCAATATAAACGGTGCGCTTTCCCATGAGATAGCTGACTTTGACGGAGACGGAGACTTAGAGTTGGTTGCATTTGTCTTCGTGACAGAGCTTGACGATGCATATATAGAAAATACCGAGAATTACTACTTCCATCTCCATCTTCTTCTTTGTGACGATGTTGACGGTACTATCATGCTGCTCGATGATCTTCCGGTAATGACCCGTTGGACAAACTCTGATGGAGAGATGACCGACAGATTCGATGAGTATCACTGCGGCATGTACAGCAACACATACTATACTCATGATATCGGTCTCTATACGATAGACAGGGATGGAAAGAAACTCATCCTCATGACCATTACTGATAGTGCTTCTCCTATGGGTGACGGATTTGACGAAGCAGCTTTCGTATGGGAGGTAAGCGGCAATAGTATCCTTTATTCATCCTCATATTGTGCCGGCGCAGGTTCCGATGATACGCGCGCTGTAGAGATCTCATATGAGAACGGTGAACCCATATCTTCCGAATGGTACTATATGTATCCTGATCAGTACGATGCTCCCGGAATGGTACAGGGCATAGAATTCTATATCGAGCGTCTGGGTATGTCCTGTGCAGACAGAGCCGACGGTTACGGCTTTGATATCACAGGTCCTAACGTAACACCGATCATAAGGTGCGGAGTAGATTGGGTAAGCCTTGAAGAGCAGTATCAGCAACCATTCCTCTTTACTTACTATGTTGTTGAGAATTAAGCTAATACAATAGTGTCTTAACATTTACGATAAGAAATTCTACTTGCTAATGCTATAGTGTTGCGTTACCATAAATCGTCAAAAAAAGATGAAAATGTGGGGTATAATTTATGTGGAAAGATATGGGTAAAGGTGAGATCACTTTTGTTTATATAGTGTGGCTCATATCATTACTGGTAATGACTTTCGGTCTGTTCAATCTCTTTGGCATCGGCCAGGATGTTATAGGAAATATACTTCCTGACAGTGTAGTGGAGAGGACGGCATCGAATCCTGCTGACACTACGATCATCGATACAGCTAAGGATACGATGCTCAACCTTGCAGGCGGCAATACCAACAATATCCTTTTGGCTCTTGTCGGATATGTCGTACTTGCTTCCTTGTTCTTCTTCCTTATCGCATCGCTGAAGAGGAGAGTATCGGGAATATACATCTTCGGTATCTTCCTTCATTTCATAATTGGTGTTGTGCTGATCCTTGGAACTTTAACGATAGTCGTAGAGTAATAACAAGAACAAAACAGGGAGTTGTCATCTGACAGCTCCCTGTTGTTATATCTGATCTTTTTCTTAACAGCCGTAGTACTGCTTGAAGAAGGAATCCCTGAAGTCGCCAAGGCAATCTTCTGCGATCGCTTCTCTTACTTTCTCCATTAAGCTCAAGAGGAAGTCTATGTTGTGCCATGTGCAAAGTCTCTGGCCGAACATCTCCTTAGCCTTGAGAAGATGTCTTATGTATGCGGATGAGAAGTTCTTGCAAGCATAGCAGTCGCAGTCAGGATCCATGGGACCAAAGTCTTCTGCATGCTTAGCATCTCTTATGATGACTCTGCCTCTTGATGTAAGTACTGTTCCGTGTCTTCCCATACGGGTAGGAAGGACGCAGTCAAACATATCGATACCTCTTATGGCACCTTCGATAAGGTAGTCGGGAGTACCAACGCCCATAAGATATCTGGGCTTATCCTCTGGCATATGAGGAACGGTAGCATCTAACATCTCATACATAAGATGAGCAGGTTCTCCGACTGAGAGACCGCCTATGGCAAATCCCGGAAGATCGAATGATGTTATCTGCTTAGCGCTTCTTACGCGAAGCTCGGGATACATATTACCCTGAATGATTCCGAAGAGAGCCTGATCCTCAGGACGCTTATGTGTATCGATACATCTTTCAAGCCATCTTGTAGTTCTCTCAAGAGATCTGGCTGAATATTCTTCCGTACTGGGGTATGGGCAGCACTCGTCAAAAGCCATGATGATATCTGCACCAAGATCGTTCTGGATCTGGATTGACTTCTCGGGTGTAAGAAGATGCTTGGAACCGTCTAAGTGAGATCTGAACTTAACTCCTTCCTCGATGATGTCCTTGGGGCGAGCAAGGGAGAATACCTGGAATCCGCCGCTGTCAGTAAGGACTGCGCCCTTCCAGTTCATGAACTTATGAAGGCCGCCGGCCTTGGCGATAAGCTCTGATCCCGGGCGCATCCAAAGATGGTATGTGTTAGACAGGATGATATTAGCTCCCATGGATGAGATCTCATCAGGGCTCATGCCCTTGACGGAAGCCTGTGTTCCTACAGGCATGAAAGCAGGCGTATCGAAAGTACCGTGAGGAGTATGTACTCTTCCGAGCCTTGCTCCTGTCTGCTTACATGTGTGGATATGTTCGTACCATACGGGGAAATTACTCATGTGATTCTCCTTGGGTTATAGATCTGTTATAAACATCGCATCACCGAAAGAGAAGAATCTGTATTCTTCCTTAACGGCTTCGTTATATGCATTAAGGATATGCTCTTTGCCTGCAAGGGCAGAGACCAGCATTATGAGAGTTGACTCGGGAAGATGGAAATTGGTGATAAGCGAATTCACGCACTTAAATTCGTATCCCGGGTAGATAAATATCTTTGTATCTCCTGAGCATGGAAGCATCTCGGGATCGTTGGAAGCAACTGTCTCCAGAACTCTTGTAGAAGTAGTACCGACTGAGATTATCCTTCTTCCTTCTGCTCTTGCTGCTCTTACTATGTCGGAAGCGGTCTTATCGAAGCAGTACCACTCGGAATGCATCTCGTGAGACTCGACATCGTCAACCTTAACGGGACGGAATGTACCAAGACCTACATGAAGAGTAACTTCAGCGATCTCTACGCCCATCTCCTTTATCTCTGCAAGGAGTTCCTTCGTGAAATGAAGACCTGCAGTAGGAGCAGCAGCGGAGCCTTCTATCTTGGAGTAGACCGTCTGATAACGCTCTCTGTCCTGAAGCTGCTCGTGGATATAGGGAGGAAGAGGCATTGTACCCGCGCGGTCCAGTATCTCTTCCCAGATACCGTCGAATTCGAACCTTACGATCCTGTTGCCGGTATCTAATACTTCTTCGCATTCAGCCTCAAGCTCGCCTTCTATGAAAGTAAACCTTCTTCCGGGCTTTACTTTCTTACCCGGGCGTACGATGCATTCCCATCTTACGTCGTCGAGTCTTTTAAGAAGCAGGATCTCAACTGCGGAGCCCGTATCGGATCTGACGCCTAAGAGCCTTGCGGGAATAACGCGAGTATTATTGATAACAAGGACGTCTCCTTTGTGAAGATACTCCTTGATGTTCGTGAAATGCTTGTGTTCGATCTTACCTGTTTTCTTGTCCAGCACCATAAGCCTTGATGACGACCTGTCGGCAAGGGGATTTTGTGCGATGAGACGCTCGGGAAGATCGTAGTAAAAGTCGCTTGTTTTCATGCTCATGGCAGTTATTATACACCATTTTTCCGCCCCTCAAAGTACACTTGTCCGCCACTCGCGCATAATTGACGCATAACTTCCGTAAGTGCTAAAATTTGAGTCGTTATATTATTAATTATTGGAGGAAAAGTATATGGCAAGACCGATCTTTGAAGGTTCAGGCGTAGCAGTAGTAACACCGTTCACATCAACAGGAGTAGATTATGCCAAGCTTGAGAAGCTCGTGGAGTTCCATATAAAGAATAAGTCCGACGCGATCATCATCTGCGGTTCTACAGGTGAGGCTTCCACAATGCCTGACGAGGAGCATATCTCCGTTATCAAGGCTTGTGTAGATGCAGTAGCAGGAAGAGTTCCCGTTATCGCAGGTACGGGATCCAATGATACCAATCACGGCATACATCTTTCCCAGGAGGCTGTAAAGGCAGGAGCTGACGCTCTCCTTGTAGTTACTCCTTATTATAATAAGTGTACGACCGAGGGACTTTACAGACATTATAAGGCAATTGCCGAGAGTGCCGAAGCTCCCATCGTTCTTTATAATGTACCTTCCAGGACTAACGTAAATATCTCTCCCGATGCTCTTTACAGACTTGCGGATATTGAGAATATCGTAGCTATCAAGGAGTGCAACCTCGGTCAGGTACCCGAGATCTTAAGTAAGGTAGGCGACAGATTTGATCTCTATTCCGGTGAGGACGGACTTGCAGTTCCTCTCGCTTCTCTTGGCGGTAAGGGTGTTATCTCCGTTGTAGCTAATATCCTTCCTGAGTTCATGAGCACCATGATGCATGCTTATCTTAACGGTGACGTAAAGAAGGCAAGAGATATGCAGGTAGAGATCATTCCTATGGTAAAGGCTATGTTCTGTGAAGTTAATCCCATCCCCGTAAAGGAAGCACTTAATATCTTAGGCGCAGGCGTTGGTCCCTGCAGACTTCCTCTTTGCGAGATGAGCGAGAAGAACCATAACTATGTTGCAGATGTTCTTTCCAAGTACGATACATCCGCACTTACATCTTTCTTCGGCTGATAAATAATTTCTATTGGAGTATAAGCAATGACTACTATCTTTATGAGCGGATGCTGCGGCAGAATGGGCCGTGCCATCTATAACATGACCAAGAACAGCGAGAACTTCAAGATCGTTGCAGGTTGTGACGTGTCAGATAATACGGAAGGTCTTGATTTCCCTGTCTACAAGAATATCTTCGACTGTAAGGAAGACTTCGATGCTATAGTCGATTTCTCTTACTTCAAGGCGGTTCCTGACGTATGTAAGTTCGCTATGGAGAAGAAGAAGGCTCTTGTTCTTTGTACTACTGCTCTTGACGAGCCTGCTCTTGCAGCTGCAGAAGAGCTCTCCAAGGTAGCGCCTTTATTTAAGTCCGCTAACATGAGCGTCGGAATGAATGTTGTATTCGAACTTGCTGCTCAGGCAGCAAAAGCTCTTTATCCTGACTTTGATATCGAGATCGTAGAGGCACACCATAACAGAAAGCTCGATGCTCCTTCAGGAACTGCATTCCAGCTCGGTGAAGCGATCAAGAGTGCTATTCCCGATGAGATGGAATATGTATATGACCGTCACGACAGGTCTGAAGCAAGACATAAGAACGAGATCGGCATGAGCGCCATTAGAGGCGGTAATATCGTAGGTGAGCACGAAGTATACTTCGTAAGTGATGAGGAGACAATTAAGATCACTCATCAGTGTATGACAAGAGAAGCTTTTGCAAGAGGAGCTCTTGCAGCAGCTGAATATATCAAGGATAAGGGCCCCGGAAGATATTCCATGAAGGATGTTGTATCCAAGGCTTTTAACTGATAGACTCATTAACGTTGTTTTAATTGATAATTTGGAGGAATAAAATGTTCAATCTCTTAACAGATGCACCTCAGGAAGCAAGCCTTTCCAGTATGCTTCCTTCCCTTGGTCTTTTTGCTATCCTTGGTATCTTCTTCGTATTTACTGTTGTAATGCCTCAGAGGAAGCGTGATAAGGAGCAGAAGGAAAGACTTAATAACATGAAGATCGGTGATACCATAATCACCATCGGCGGAGTTGTAGGTGTCCTTGCAAGGATCACTGACGACGAGATCACTATCTTCTCATCTAATGCAAATACACCTATCACTTTCCAGAAGGCTGCTATCCAGACTGTTATCTCCCGTAACGCTGATAAGGCTGAAAGCATGGACAAGAAGGATAAGAAGTCTAAGAAGATCGAAGAGTGATCTGTAGGTCCAGATGGCTCAGATCCCCGATAATGTGATCGAAGAAATACTTGCCAAAGCCGACATCGAGTCGGTAGTCGGCAAGTATGTTTCTTTTACAAAGAGAACAGGTCAGAACCTATTCGGACTGTGTCCTTTCCACTCGGAGAAGACACCGTCCTTTTCTGTGTCTTTAAATAAGGGGATCTACCACTGCTTCGGATGCGGCAAGGGCGGCAACTCCATTGGTTTTATTATGGAGATAGAGAAGCTCTCATATCCTGAGGCAGTAAGATTTTTGGGTAACCAGTATGGAGTCGAGATCCCCGAAGTCGAAGGATACGATAATTCGGGCTCGACAAAGAAGCAGAAGGAGAGAGTCACTGAGCTTTTGACTGAAGCTGCAAGGTTCTTTTATTCATCTCTTCATTCTCCTTCAGGCAAGATAGCCCTCGAATATGCAAGAAAGCGCAATCTTTCAAAGGAGACGATGACATCATTCGGATTGGGATATGCTCCCGAAGGATGGGATAATCTGGTTCGTCACCTGAAGTCTAAGGGATATACTGAGGATGAGATGAAGGTCTCAGGCCTCTTTACGGTGGCAAAGAACGGCAATCTCATCGATCTTTTCAGGGGAAGACTGATGTTCCCCATATTCGATTCCTTCGGTAAGATCATTGCATTCGGCGGAAGAAGCTTAGGCGATGAAATGCCTAAGTATGTCAATTCACCTGATTCGCTCGTTTATAAGAAGCAGGACCATCTGTACGGACTTAACTTTGCAAAGAAGTCCAAGAGCAATCAGCTTATTATAGTAGAAGGCTATATGGATACTATCGCCATGCATCAGGCAGGTATCAATAATGCCGTAGCTTCATTGGGAACAGCATTCACGGACAGTCAGCTTCGTCTTGCTTCAAGATATGCAGATGAGGTCGTATTCTTCTTTGACAGCGATAAGGCCGGACAGAATGCAGCACTTCGTGCTATCAGGATGATGCTTAAGTTCTTAAAGAAGATGAGCGGTCTTAAGATCAGGATAAAGATAGCCAAAGTACCTGACGGCAAAGATCCCGACGAATATATAAAGAATAACGGCAAGGAAGCTTTTGCCGCGGTTGTAGCTAATGCCATGGATGTTGACGATTACCTCGCGGCAAGAGCTTATGACGATAACTGCGACAGCGACGGTAAGCTTGATACATATAAATATCAGGAAGATATAATCCTCTACGGTTCCTGGATATCAGACGATCTTCGCCGCGAGAAGATGGCATCCGGTGCCGCACTTTATCTCGGAGCAAATTATAAGACTGTCCTTAACAGGATGAATGAAGTGATGGAAAGTTCCGTCAAGGAACAGGAAGCTGCGGACAGACGTAATCTCATACGAGACGAGAAGCAGATAGTAAAAGAGAGGCAGGAAGAGTCTTCCAAGGAAGCTGACGACAAGGATGTAGCAGCTCCTCGTCAGAAAGACGATATAGTATTCATGCCTGAACTTAAGCTTTTTGTAATGGCCGTAAGGCTTAAAGAGCAGCTGGCAACTGAAGTTGACAGGGAGGATGTTCTTCGTCCCAATGACTTCAGGGGAAGAAATATGCAGGGAATCGTCACGTTCTTCCTTAAGAATTTTAATAGCGAGTTCGGTATAAGTGAGCCTCTCCTTATAAATGAGATGTCTAAGACGGTACTTAACGGTATGCCCGCTGAGGAAGTATATCTTCGTGCCTGCGAGCAGATCGCTGACAGCGGTAATCCCAAGGTACGAAGAGACGAATATCTTATGGCTCTTTACGACTTAAGGCTTAAACAGATGGAAAGCCTCGAGAAGAAGATCGCTGCGGCTCTTGAGACCGTATCAAGGGAGAAACGAGAAGATCTTGTACTTCGCCATAAGAAGCTTACGACCCTCAAGGAACATATAATCGCAAAGAGAGAAAGACTTTAATGAATGATATAAAACTTTCAGCAAGACTTCAGAAAGTACTTGATATCGCATCAGGCTTTTCTTCTGAGAAGAAAAGGATCATAGATGTAGGCTCGGATCACGGTCATCTTGCGGCTGTTGCACTTACCGATCAAGGATTTGGCAGGGCTCTTCTTACGGATATCCATGAGGATCCTGCACGTAAGTCAAGAGATCTCATGAAGGGGCTTAGCTTAGATTCCAGATCTCAAGTCATATGTACCGACGGTCTTGACGGCGCAGATCTGGAAGACGGTGATGTTGTCGTTATGGCGGGTCTTGGCGGCAATAATATGGTGGACATAATAGGAAGAGCAGTTAATGTAACTGAAGATAGTATCTTAAGAAGCGTTACATGGGTCCTTCAGCCTCAGAAGTCTATAGAGATATTAAGGAGCTTTCTTTGCGAAGCGGGATTTACGATCAAGGATGAGACCGTTATAGCAGAAAGAGGTATCTATTATCCGATAGTCGCTGCTTCTTATACGGGAACGATCAGTTCGTTATCTCTTTATGAGAAGTACTACGGTCCTGTACTTATCCGTAAGCATGAAGAGGGCGATGTGACTTCGAAGGAATACTTTATAAGGCTTGATAACTCCTATAAGCTTCGTGCCAGAGGAGATAAAGAAGTAGAGATGATGCTAAAGGAGGTAGTAAGATGACAAAGGTTATAGATATAACATCTTATCTTGATACTATATTCCCGAGAGAATCTGCGGAGAGCTACGATAATCCCGGCCTTATAACGGGAAGCTCTTCAAGAGATATAAAGACCTGTGTACTTACACTTGATATCACTACTGATTCAGTTGATTTTGCATTGGCTTCAGGTGCGGATCTTATCATATGTCATCACCCTCTTATATTCGGCGGAATCGATACCGTAAATGAAGAGAACGTATACGGTAATCTCATATCCCGCATGATAAGAAACGATATCTCGTCCTTTGCGGCACACACTAACCTTGATAAGAATCACGAATTCTCTAACGATATCCTTGCAAGGACCCTTGGTGCAGTGTCGCTTTATAATTCTGAGAATGTATTCTGCGGAACTTTCTGCGAACTTGATAAGGAGACAGATCTTAAGTCCTTTATTGAGGTAGTAACAGGTAAGCTTGCTTCTACGGGAGCCATTTCGATAAATCATCTTGATAATAAGGTCCATAAGCTCTTTGTTCAGGGTGGTTCCTTTGACGAGGACAGTATCCCCGAGATAAGAGCGCAGGGCGTAGATACCGTTGTATCAGGTGAGATCAAGCACCATATATGTGTACTTCTTAATGAGCTTGGTATCAATACGGTCATAGCAGGACACAGGGAGACTGAGAGGATATTCATGCCATACTTGGCAGAAGTGCTCACCAGTAAGTTTACTGATGTGAGATTCTTGGTCAGATTGTAACTGTACTTTATCGCCCTTTATATATAGAATAAAACTGTTTTCCGAGCAGACCGAGACAATCGCGGGCACCACAGGCTAACAGCCGGTGCGTGAGGAAAGTCCGGGCTCCACAGGACAGGGTGCCGGCTAACGGCCGGTGAAGGCGACTTTAAGGAAAGTGCAACAGAAAAGAAAACCGCCCTATCTTCGGATCGGGTAAGGATGAAAAGGCGAGGTAAGAGCTCACCGGCGGTATGGAGACATATCGGCCTTGTAAACCCCACTCGGAGCAACGTCGTGGAAAGGCATAACCGTGGTCCGCGGGCCTTGAGGGGACGGCTTGAGACGGCGGGCAACCGTCGTATTAGATAGATGATTGTCAACTACAGAACCCGGCTTACCGGTCTGGTCGGTTAACATTATTAAACAATTTAACGGAGGTCTTCTAAATGTCAGCAGAATCCTATTTGAGCAGAGGTGTATCACCTACAAAGGATGAGGTAAAGGCTGCGGTCAAGAATCAGGATAAGGGTGTATTTCCCGGAGCTTTCTGTAAGCTCATCGAAGATATGGCGGGAGATCCCGATTACTGTACTGCTCTTCACGCAGACGGCGCCGGAACCAAGTCTTCCGTTGCTTACCTTATGTTCAAGGAGACAGGTAACTACGACTGGTTCAAGGGACTTGCTCAGGATTCTCTCGTAATGAATACTGATGACCTTGCTTGCGTAGGTTGCTACGAGAACCTTTCGCTTTCTAATACGATCGGTCGTAACGCTCACAGAGTGGACGGCCAGGCTATCGCCAAGGTAATCGAGGGTTACGACGAGACTATCGCAAAGCTTGAGGCTGCAGGTGTAGGTATCAAGATGTGCGGCGGTGAGACAGCTGACGTAGGAGATCTTGTAAGTACTCTTATCGTTGACTCCACTATCGTTGCAAGAGTAAGAAGAGATAAGGTCATTAACGCAGCTGATATCAAGCCCGGTCATGTTATCGTAGGTCTTGCTTCCTTCGGTCAGGCTACATACGAGGATTCCTACAACTCAGGTATCTCATCTAACGGTCTTACTGCTGCAAGACACATGCTCCTTTCGAAGTACTACTACGAGAACTACAAGGAGTCTTTCTCCACGACTCTCGGCGAGGATAAGGCATACTGCGGTAAGTTCAGACTTACTGATAAGCTTCCTTACGGAGATCAGACAGTAGGTGAGGCTATCCTTTCTCCTACAAGAACTTTCCTTCCCGTTATTGTTCCTGTATTGGAGAAGTACAGGGATTCCATCTCCGGTATCATCCACTGCACAGGCGGCGGACAGGCTAAGTGCCGTGACTTCGGCAAGAACATAAGGATCGTTAAGGACAACCTCTTTGAGCTTCCCGCTATCTTCAAGACGATCTACGAGTCCGGTGAGATCCCCATGAAGGAGATGTTCCAGGTATTTAACTGCGGTCACCGTATCGAATTCTACTGTGACGAGTCCGTGGCTCAGGGCATCATCGATATCGCTAAGTCCTTTAATATCGATGCAAGAGTTGTAGGCCACGTTGAAGCACTTCCCGAAGGATCCGAGAATGAAGTTTCCATCACATATAACGGAGAGACGTATCTTTATAATTAAGTTACAAAGCGTTATCTTCCGTTGACGGAGCCTTATATATTATGTAACTTTAGATTGACGATCATATCCTGATCGTCAATCTTTTTATGTGAGGTGTTATAAATGGAGTCTGTAAGAAAGTATGTTGCTGAGTTTATCGGTACGTTTGTATTGGTATTCGCAGCTTGTGGAACTGCAGTAGCAGTTGGATGTAACGGTGCAGAGGGTAATGCTGCATATCTCATGACGGCTCTGGCGTTCGGTCTTGTTATCGTAGCCATGGCATATTCAATCGGTAATGTATCAGGTTGTCATATCAACCCCGCGGTAACACTTGCAGTCCTTATCAACAAGGGTATCGCTGCTAAGGATGCTGTATTCTATATGATCTCTCAGACACTTGGCGGCATCTTCGGAGCTCTCCTTCTCGGTCTTGTAGCAGGATTCGATAATAACAGCTTCGGCGCTAACGGCCTTTATGAGGACAGTATCGGTATCTCTCTTCTTGTTGAGATCATCCTTACTTTCATTTTCGTTCTTGCTATCCTCGGTGTAACAAGTAAGCCCGAATTCTCCAATGTAGCAGGACTTGTTATCGGTCTTTCTCTTACATTGGTACATATCTTCGGTATCCACTTCACGGGTACTTCCGTAAATCCCGCAAGATCTCTTGCATCTGCAGTATTTAATACTGATGCACTTTCCTGCGTATGGGTATTTATCGTAGGTCCCTTTGCCGGTGCGGCTCTTGCAGCTTTCTGCTGGAAGTTCCTTAAGGCAGACGAGAAGTAATATTACTTAGTTTTATATTTCAGCCCCGGTGTCTTTGACAGGCATCGGGGCTGTTTTAATGCATGAAATTGATGTATTGCGAGAATACTTGATCTTTTCTCATGCGAAGTTAACATATAATGAACAAACTGTATCCGTGGTATTGCAAAAGAATAAACGTGATGTTAAAGTGGTTAACGAACGTTAGAAAGCAGGTTTTATGAGTTTGTTCTGCTTTGTGTGTGTGATAACGTCTCAGGTTACGAATTTTAAAGGGTTACGAATTTTCAGGAGTTGTTATGAACAGGAGTTGTAGAGCCTTCCGTTTCTGGGCGTCTGCTATCATTACGGCGTTGATGTTTACGTCGATCGTCACATTGTTCTTCACGAACGATACTGCTATGGCAGATGCCGCAAACACTTATTCACAGTTAGAACTTAAGACATTAAACGGTACGAACGGTAATACTACATATTATCTTCTCGAACCAGAGGAAGAGGGCACGTACCCTGTTGTTGTCCTATTTCCGGGTCTTGGCGGCATGTCCCGCTACGAGGAGAATCTTGTTGATTACGCAAACAACTGGGTCTCTTCGGGTCTGGTTGATAAATATGTCTTTGTCCTGCCTTATTTTCAGGGCGGCGACGATGGCAGGATCACGGATTCGCAGCTCTATTCCTATGTCAAGGTCAACTCCTCAACTAACAAGTCACACATGCAGGATCTTGTTGATCAGATCCTGAACGGGAATATTTCCGATAAGATAGATACTAATGCTGATATTTCAGTTGCAGGTTATTCAATGGGTGCCTGTGCATCTCTTTATGCAGTCATGAAGGATACTGACAGGATCGTAAACGTCGGTGCATTAAGTCCCTCTTTTATGCTCTACAGGGCAACTGATGACTGGGGCTGGGTATTGCACGGCAACGAAGATGAGTTCGTATTTTCTGACGATCCTAACGCTCATATCTATCTTTCCTCAAGCCGTGTCGAGCAAAGTGGCGGACGATATCAGGATATGCTCCGCTACGAGGATGTGATAAGAGGGCAGGGTTACGATCCTACCGTAGAGACATTTGATACGGGTGATCACGTTATCGAATTCTTCATGAAGGAGATATTCTCATTTCTGTATCTTATCGAGAATGACACTCTTCCTTCCGAGGATCTTATCGCACGTGCCGAAGCAGGTACTCCGCCTACGACAACAACTACTACGACGGAAGCTACCACCACAACAACTGAAGCAACTACCACGACTACGACAGAAGAGCCTACTACTACTACTGTGGCAACTACTACAACGACAGCCGAAGCTACAACGACTACAACAGCCGTTACCACGTCGGACACGACAGTTGCATCATCTGAAGAGACTACGACCGCAACTGTCGCTCCTTCAGTAGACAATGTAGTGGAGACAACCGTAACTGAACCTACTGCAACTTCTTCTACAGAGGCTGATCCGGAGATCACGACTATACCTTCCGATTCATCAACCTTCCCTTCGGATACAACTGCTGCAGTAGCAGGAGTCGCCAATAGGACCGACTTCGAAGAAGAGCCTCAGCCCGATCCTTCTGCGTATACAATGCCGACGGATACAACGTCAGATACTTCATCCTCTACCGATGCTCAGGTTTTAGGTTTACAGAGGACTCAGGAGACTACGACGGCTTCAACTTCACAGGAATCAACTACAACGACAACTGCTGCACCTTCATCTGCTCCTTCCGGAGCTGCAAGTACAGGCGAAAGCAGGTTATCCGTTCCTAAGTTGATCGCATCTGTCTTATTATTCCTCGCACTTGGTGTTTTTATCATTAAGGTCAGGACTGACAGGATATATTGAGATTTTTCCTCTTCTTATCCATAACTTACAGATACGGCATCCCGATACGGGGTGCCGTATTTGTGCGTAACTATATATTAATTATAATAATTATGTTATTATTTATCAGTTAAGTAATTTAGTGTCAGGAGGAATATTTTATGGCAGATCAACTTGAACTTCTTAAGATCATCGAGAAGAACGCAAGACTCACACCCGAAGAGATTGCGGTGATGATGGGAGCGTCAGCGGAAGAGGTCAAGGCCGAGATAGCCGCCCTGACAGAGCAGAAGATAATCCTTGGTTATACCACAGAGATCAACTGGGAGAAGACATATCCAGAGAAGGTAACGGCACTTATAGAAGTACGTATCACACCCGTAAGGAACATGGGATTTGATCATCTTGCAAATATCCTGAGCCAGTACGATAAGGTCAAGGATTGCTACCTTATGTCCGGCGGATTCGATCTCATGCTCACATACGAGGATGATAACCTTAAGAATATAGCAAGCTTCGTATATGAGAAGGTAGCTACATTGGAGGGAGTTCTCTCTACGGCTACCCACTTTATACTTAAGACTTATAAGGCTAACGGTATCAGGTTCGAGCAGGAAAAATCAGATGACAGGCAGGCAATTGTATTATGAGTATGAATTATGAAGATAAGATCTCTTCAGTAGTTCAGAGCGTGCCTCCGTCAGCTATAAGGAAGTTCTTCGATCTCGCTGCTGAGATGAAGGGCGTTATATCCTTATCCATCGGAGAGCCTGACTTTGTAACTCCCTGGGAGATCAGGGAAGCAGGTATCAATTCATTAATAGACGGTTATACACATTATTCGCCCAACTCTGGATATACGGAGTCCAAGAAGGCTATCGCCTCTTATGTTTCCAGAAGATACGGTGTGGATTACGATCCTAACGGAGAGATCCTTGTAACTGTAGGCGGAAGCGAGGGTATTGACCTTGCGGCAAGAGCTCTTATCAATCCCGGTGATGAAGTCATCATCGTCGAGCCTTGCTTCGTTGCTTATAAGGCAGCAGTCATGTTCGCTCACGGTGTACCCGTTATTGTAGAGACATCTCAGGAGAATGACTTTAAGCTCAAGGCAGAAGATCTTGAAGCAGCAATTACTCCTAAGACCAAGATGATCATCATGGGATTCCCCAGTAACCCTACAGGTGCCGTCATGACCATGGATGATCTTAAGGATATTGCAGACGTATTAAGAAGGCATCCTGATGTTATCGTAGTATCTGATGAGCTTTACTGTGAGCTTAACTATATAACGGATGAGCCCAGTTCACTTATCAGGTTCGACGATCTTCGTGACAGGGTCATCATGGTAAACGGATTTTCCAAATCCTATGCCATGACAGGATTCAGGATCGGTTATCTTACAGGTCCTAAGGAACTTATAGCTCCTATGACCAAGATCCATCAGTACTGCATTATGTGTGCTCCGTCTATGTCTCAGCTCGCACTGGTCAAGGCAGCTTTGGAAGGTGATGACAGCGTATCTGAGATGAGGACCGAGTACGATCACAGAAGAAGAGTCGTAATGCAGGGCTTTAAGGATGCAGGTCTTGAGTGCTTCACACCTTACGGTGCTTTCTATGCATTCCCCTCTATAAAAGGATTCGGTCTTTCTTCAGAGGAGTTCTGCGAGAGATTCCTTATGGAGAAGAAGGTAGCTATAGTACCCGGTAATGCTTTCGGTAAGTGCGGTGAGGGCCATGTAAGGCTCAGCTATGCCGCATCAATGGAGAATATAAAGAAAGCAATGGAACGTCTGAAGGAATTTACGGACGATCTGAGGAAGGAAAGATAATATGCTTGAATTTGACACAATCAGACTTGAGCTCGAAGGTATGGAAGAGCCTGTCGCCACTTTGCGCGATTCACTTCATATCGATCATGTATTGACTGAGATAAGTGAGCTTGAAGCAAGGACACAGGAGCCTGATTTCTGGAACAACGTAGAGAAGGCTCAGGCTTTACAGACAAAGCTTAAGAGACTTCAGAAGAAGGTAGATAATTTCAATTCTCTTTCTAATGAGAGGGAAGACCTTCTTGCAATGTGCGAGCTTGCCAATGAAGAGGAGGATCTGTCATATCTCGAAGAACTTCAGGAAGGTCTTGCGACTCTTAAGAAAGACTTTGAGAATATGCGTCTCGAGACACTTCTTACAGGTGAGTACGACAAGAATAACTGCATCATCACTCTTCATGCAGGTGCCGGCGGAACAGAGGCTCAGGACTGGGTATCAATGCTTTACAGAATGTATACCAGATGGGCTGAAGCACACAGCTATGAGATCAAGGTCCTTGAGTACTTAGACGGTGATGAAGCAGGTATCAAGTCCTGCTCAATGATGCTTACGGGAGAGAATGCATACGGCTTCTTAAGATCCGAGATAGGCGTTCACAGACTTGTCAGGATATCTCCCTTTGATTCAGCTGGAAGAAGACATACATCATTCGCATCCTGCGAAGTTATGCCCGAGCTTGACGATACGATTGATATCAAGATCGATCCTTCTGACCTTCGTGTAGATACTTATCGATCTACAGGTAAGGGTGGTCAGCACATCAATAAGACAGACTCTGCCGTACGTATTACACACCTTCCTACCGGTGTTGTAGTTGCTTGTCAGTCAGAGCGTTCTCAGATCCAGAATAGAGAGACTGCTATGGAGATGCTCAAGGCTAAGCTCTTCGCTCTCGCTCAGGCAGCTCAGATGGAGAAGATAGAAGACCTTAAGGGTAATCAGATGGATATCGCCTGGGGTTCACAGATCAGATCCTATGTATTCTGTCCTTATACGCTCGTCAAAGACCTTCGTACAGGTTACGAGGAGGGTGACGTAGATGCGGTCATGGACGGTAAGCTCGACGGCTTTATAAATGCTTTCCTGTCAGGAATGAAGATAGAGAAGTAATTATCGATAGAGTTTTATAGATACTGCCCATCTTGGAAGATGGGCAGTATTTTTATGCAAAGAAAAGCTCCCGCCGAAGCGGGAGCCATAAGATCATCTGTGATCACAATATCACTTAAGCTCGAAGTGATAGTTTGTGATGTAGAAATGCAGTACAGGCTCTGATGTTGTACATGTGATCGTGGTATTGAGTTCACCGCCTGCAGGTACAGTTCCTGTTGTAGGAGTACCGTGGAATGTACAAGGATCGTTAGCGTCCTGAGTGAATGTGTAGTAATCGGAAGAGATACCTGTTATCTCAATCTCGGAAGGATCTACAGTGAATGTGATATCAAGGCTTTCTACTGAGCCTGCGAAGCTTGAATCGCTGTTACCTGTATTTGTGATAACAAGATCGAAGCTGAACTGAGATCCGTTAGAGTGAGGATTAGATATTGAATATCTGTAAGAAGCAGTACCTGTGATTGTTCCTGCAGCTGTTGTTGTAGCAGCAGTCGTTGCCTCAGTAGTAGCGGCTGTAGTAGCTTCAGTTGTCTCCTCGGTTGTCTCAACTGTTGTCTCTTCAGATGTCTCTTCCGTAACATCTGTAGATTCTTCTGTCTCAGTCGTCTCCTCGACAGTTGTAGTAGTTGTTGTCTCTTCTGCTGTAGTTGTCGTAGTCTCTTCTACTGTTGTTGTAGCAGCAGTTGTTGTCTCCCTTGTATTGCTGGGAGATACCTCGCTATTAGGGAAGAGTTTATCGAAGTTCTCTATCCCGAGAACGATGATAAGAAGTGCAAGGAATGCGATCACTGCGATGATGATACCGCCCTTACCGCGCTTCTTGGACTTATTCACCGTTGTAACGGGAGATATAGGCTGAGCATGGGGCGCGGGAGCAGGCTTAGGTGCGGGTGCAGCAGGTCTTGAACCGGGTGCCTGGAAGGGGCTGGGCTTGTTAGCTGAAGCATCTGACATTCCGGGTCTCTGGTTAACTACTGCATTATGGGGAGCTGCTGCCGCAGGCCTCTGAGCAGGGGGAGCCTTCTTAACTACAGGCTGAGGCCTCTGCTGCTGAGGGATAGGTCTGAACTTGGCAGGATCGGTAGAAGCTGGAGTAGGTGCTCCGGGTCTTCCTGAACCGATAGGCTGCTGAGAAGGAGGTAAGGGTGCGGAATTAGAGGGAGAAGATGCAAAAGGTGACTTGTGAGGCGCCTTAGGTGCAGGTGCAGCCTTGGGAGCTTCCTCGGGCTTCTTCTGTTCCTTCTTACCGAATGCATTAACACCTGACTTAACATTACCGTAAGTCTGCATGTTAGGCTTCTTATCTTCCTTAGCGTGAGCAGGCTCAACCTTTGCTTCTGAGGGAGCAGGGGACGGTGCAGGCTCTGCCTTAGGTTCTTCCTTGGTGATCTCCTCAGTCTTGGGCTCTTCTTTTACGGGCTCAGCTGCAGGAGCCGAAGAGGGAGCAGGCTCTGCTGCGCCACCCTTAGGCTTGAAAGGAGAGATAGCAAGTGCTTCTTCATCGAGCTCAAGATCATCGATAGGATCATTCTTAACTTCGGGTGCAGTGTTAAAGTCAGATTCCTTGGCATTGGAACTCATTGCAAAATCGAGTTCTTCTCCTGCTTTGAAAGGATCTGAATTAGTATTATCTGCAAAAGACTTAAAGTCGGGATCGTCATCAGTAAACAGGGGAGTGTTGTCCTTTTTGACTTCCTCCTTGACGGGCTCTTCCTTCTTGGGCGCAGGAGCCGCGAAAGCATTAGCGGGAGATGATGTATCCTTGGGTGTAGAAGGAGCGGAATCTCCTAAAGGCTTAAATGCGGATATAGAAGAATCCGGAACAAAATTAGAAAGCTCGTCATCATCTCCGAAAAAGTCCGGAGCAGATGAAGAAGCTTCTGTGGAAGCCGTACTGAGCTTCTCTGAAACGCTCTCGGGTTCGTTGTTCTTCATGCTGAGCATGAAAGAATCCTTTACGACGTCGTCATCTTCGGGTACTGATTGAGTGTTGTTGGTAGCTTCAAAGAGTTTACTGTCACCGTAGCCTGAAGGTTCCTTAGCAGGAGATCCTCCTTCAGCGCCTCTGAGCTTATTCTCATTATCATCTGAACCAAGCAGCATAGATATACCTCTCTACTTATTTAATCTATATAAATATAATTCAACATAGTATTAAAAGCAAACGAATGAGAAAATGTGTAATGATATTGAAATAGCACTTGACACCCCCGTACTCGAATGATATTATCATTGGGCACTTACGGAGAAGCTCGTGTGGTGGAATTGGCAGACACAACGGACTTAAAATCCGTCGAAGTAAAATTCGTACCGGTTCAAGTCCGGTCACGAGCACCATTTTACAAGTGCAAGCGATGATATCGCGGAGTGGAGCAGTTGGTAGCTTGCCGGGCTCATAACCCGGAGGTCGCGAGGTTCGAGTCCCGCCTCCGCAACCACATTAAGACCCGTTGCCTTGAAGGTAGCGGGTTTTTTATATGTAATTGATATATTCTATTTCTAAAATAATAAGAGAGAAAGTTATCAGAAGAGTTGATATAAGTGCCAGAACTACCCTAAAAGCCTTTATTTTCAATGTTTCACAACTTGTTATTAACAGAAAATTTATTTGACTATTAATATAACGAATCCTATATTTAAGGTATATAAGGAATGTGTCATAAGACTGTGAAATAAGTATTTGCAAAGGATGAGGGTGCAATATGAGGGTTCGCAGATTACAATCTAACATATTTTTACGCGACAGAAAGCCTTCTCGCCGCGGTTTTACTCTGGTTGAGCTTATAGTAGTACTTACGATCATAGCTATACTTGCAGCTGTCGGCGTCGTAGGTCTTGTAGGCTATATTAATAAGTCCCATTATGATGAGAATTCGAGAAATGCCGTTACCGTATATCAGGCGGCACAAAATGCAATTGCGGCTAAGACTGCAGGCGGCACGATCGATGATTGGACCCAGAGTGTTATGCAGAATGTTACGCATAACGATTTTACGACTTCTGAGTTAGGAAGTATCACTGAGGTAAATGATTCCTACCATAAGATGATAGTTCTTACATATAATCCCAGGGCACCACGTAGCGAGGGTACTGAGGATCAGGCTCTTTATGATCTTTTAAATCCTTATTTTTATGATCCTTCGCTGTTTTCCGCTACGATGTCCGTTGAGTTCGATGTCAGCGTTACACGTGATTCTGATGGCGATAATTACTATACCGCCAGGGTTATCTCTGCTTACTATTCCAAGCAAAATACAGGTAACAGCGGATGGGATTCTAAGTGCCTCGGTGACAATTCCAATGCGCCGCTTCCTCAGATAGAACCATTCAGCTACAGGAACACTAAGTCTTTTGTCGGATATTTTGACGGCAGCGAAGTCTCTATAACAGGTCCTGTTGCTATTCCGGCAGATCAATTTGAGAATAATTATATTTTTTCTCTCAGAAATGGCGAGACTCTTGATGTATGCTGGTCATTTTTTGATAATCCTCAGCATGATGCACAACTTACTGTTACGCTTCAGAATGAAGAGGATTCTTCAGTTGCTCCTGTAATTCTTACTATAGATGAAAAGGCTCTTTTATATGATCCTTCTAGAACAGAGACGCTTAATTCTCCTTTAGCAGTTAATTATCCCGGTAATTCTCTTCTTCCTGATAACAATATACTTTCTTCTTCCTATTATGATTACGAGCTTATTGAGAAGGGTGGGATACTTTATTGGTTTAACAAGACTTCTGTAGAGGGGCTCGCAAGTGTTAAAGTTAATGGCGTACCATATGTATTTCCGATTACTATCACAAAAGTTGAGCATGATTACAGAAATGGTATGCCGTCTGACGGATATACAATGTACTCGCTGTCTATAGATTGCATGATGACCAGAAAGGATTACGACTCCTATCCGTACGGCAATGTTAATCACAATAAGCTTTTTACTTCTGACAGATTGTTTGGTCAAACCCCGCAGAATATTTCAGCTTTTATCGAAGGAAGCTATTCCGGTAAAAGTATTGATGGTAATTATGCAGATCGTGCTGTCAATGATCCGGTTTATCTCTCGGATATTCGATTTGAGAATGGGTACACTCGGTATTGTTATTCCGATACTGCTGCTGTTGGTGCTCTTGATGATTCTGACAAAGCAGTAGTAAATACTATGTTTGGTGACTTGCTGTATACTGACGCTAACGGGATGTTGATTAACGGAACATCATTTGGCGGTTCTGCTAATGTTGCAACTATTACAGCTTACAGGCATCTTTCCAATATCAGGATGATTCCTGGTAATGTTAATGCGGATTTTAAGATTGTACGTGACCTTGACTGGTTTACGCCCGAAGCTTCAACTTATGATTCCCCTGTGAGCCAGGTTAAAGTGTATGCCTCCTATGCAAGTCTTGCAAATAGGAACAATGCCGGATATAACGGATTCAGATATCATTCGCCTGTAGAAGATCGTTCTCTGAAGGTGGTATCATTCCCTTCAATCAAGGAACTTCGTTCCGGTCTGTCTCTTTCTTCTGTATCTTTTTCTAATGGCGATATGACCGAGTACTTCTCTATTAATCAGGTGCAGATGCGTATTGCTTCATTTGATACGTCTGCAACTCAATTTGGTCTTATATGCAAAAACTCGGGTTTGATCTATAACTTGTTTACTGATAATCTTAATCTTGTCATAGTTTCTGTTAATGATGGAAGCCCCAGTGATATGTCCGGTGGTAATTCCAATACTTCATCCATATCACCTGATTCAGCAATAAGCATTACATTCAACGGTTCAAGACCCACTGGTTTTGATGGAAAAGATAATATAGCTATAGGCGGTCTTATCGGCTTTAACGCAGGTGTTGTCGGTCTGCAGAACGAGTCTGCGCTGTACGGCAGTAATACGGTATGTATGAGTAACCCTATAGTAATGCTGTCTAATTATTGGAAGATTTATAAACCTAATAAGAACAATTCCTGTGTTGGTGGGATGATCGGTATCAATCAGGGTACTTTATATGGAAGAATCAAGACTGATGGCTCATTCGCAGTATTGAGCAGTGATAAAGTCGGCGGCATCATCGGTAGGAACAATAATTCTTCTATCGGAGCCATGCTTGTAGTTGACGGTAATTCAACAGGAACCGGTGTGTTCACTTTACCTGATGAAATGACATTTAATAACGGTCAGCCTTTGGCTTGTGTTGTTGCTTCAGGATATGTTGCCGGCGGTGCGTTGGCACATAGCGAGATCAGTATGTCTTTTACTAATCCTGATGTTAATGCAAATGACGGGATATACGATATTGATGTAACGATTCCGGAGAATGGTGTAGTTACATCAGTACTTGGCTATAAGGAAGAATCCGTTGGCGGTGCAATAGGTATGCTTAAGAATTGCACCGGTGATTCGCTTGATATAAGGGTAAGTAACTCCGGTAATATAGTTTCTGCCAAGACGAACGAGATGTATTATGTCGGCGGTGCGATAGGTAAGGAAGATTCTTGCTACGTTAGTAACGTTCGTATCGATATATATAATGGTCCAACAGGCCGTATCGGTTATGTTAATGATACTAGTGGTCCATCCAGTGCAGGTGGCGCTTACGGTATTTTGCTTTGTAATTCTAATGCAACGCGCAATTTTGATATTAATCTGGATGATGAAGGCGTGATCATTGCAAGAGGCGATGATAATAACGGTTCCGGCGGTGTTGCAGGTGTAATCAATTCTAACCAGCGACTTACATTTAATATCAATGCAGTAATTCATTCCAGCGCTAAGATAATTGCTACAAGCAAGAATGCTGGCGGAGTTTTCGGCTGTACAAAAGGCAACAATAATAATCCTATCAATGCTACTATAAATATTACTCTTGCTGATAATGCGGTTATTACGGGCGCAGAAAGAGTAGGTGGAAGCGTAGGCTATAACAATAGAACGATTTCCTACAATATAGATTCTTCTATCGAGGGAAATGCCGCTGTCATCGGAACGGGAAATGCCAAGTTTATAGGCGGTGTTATAGGATATAACCATAATCCTTTGTCAGGAAGCATCACTTCTAATATCTCAAGTCCCATTTCCGTTAGCGGTAATGTAGATATCGGCGGCATGATCGGTCATAATGAGAATACTATCGATTCAGGTGATTATACTGTTAATATCAGCGGCAGCGGCGTTGAGACTGCAATAATATCAGGTGTCAAAAACGTAGGTGGCGTGATCGGATATAACAATAATAACATAGCTTTTGGAACTGACTTTTCTGTTACTATTAACAATGCTCTGATATCAGGAACCGAGGATAAGATCGGCGGTGTTATCGGTTGTTCTTTTAAAAGCTTCAATTCTAATACGAATGTAACTATCAGTAATTCTCATGTTAAGGGTAATTGTGATGTTGGTGGTTCGATAGGATATTCGAATAGTGGAAAGCTTTGGGAGGACGGCGGGTACGTAAATATAGATATTACTAACTCGTCAATATTCGGAAGCTACAATATAGGCGGTGTTATCGGTCATAATAACTGTGAGATCAAAGGCGATATAGCAGCTGATATCACAGGTTGCAATATTACAGGTGACCATGAGATCGGTGGCATCATCGGTTGGTGTGAATACGATATGCTCAGCGGTAAAATACTTACTGCCAATATCAGTAATGCTACGATATCGGGAACTGGTGATTATGTAGGTGGTATTCTTGGTAAGAATTCCAGGAACTTTAATGCCATTACTACTACTACGCTCACCAATGTTACGATCAATGGATGTAATTATGTAGGTGGCGGCATCGGCTATACTAATAATGGTGCTATATTTGATGGCGGATCATTTAATATCGTTCTTACAGAAGATACATCTGTTACCGGTAGCGGCGATTGTGTCGGCGGCGGAATAGGTTGCAATAATTCAACTATTAAGGGATCAGTATCTGTCGAACTTGATTCTGTCCCGATTGTAGGTCAGAATTGCACGGCAGGTGGTATCGGAAGGTGCGATTATGATATCAATTCCGGTGTTACTTTAGGTGTCAACTGTGTTGATTCAACTATAAGCGGCGCAGAAAGCGTTGCAGCCGCAATAGGCAGAAATAACAGGTATATTAACGGTATCGTAGATCTTACTGTTTCCGGTTCTTCTATAACAGGTACCAATTATGTTGCCGGTATTGTCGGATATAACGATGGTGGTGCAGCGGCAGCTGCACAGCTTAATATGTCATTCACTGATACTTATGTTGCCTCAAGTTCTAACTATGCAGCGGGCGCCATCGGATACAATAACAAAGAGATAAGTTCTTCTATAAATGCGACGATAACAACAACTGCAAGCGGAGAATCTGTTATCGGCGGATCGAACTATGTAGCAGGAGCGATCGGATTTAATAATTCTAATCAGATCAAAGGTAAGGTTACTGTTGGTATCTCCGGCAATTCAATTGTTACAGGATCTGAATATGTAAGCGGCGGTATCGGATCTACATTGGGAAGCTTGTCCTACAATACTTCAGGACAGTATGCACTTAATGTTACGATAGATTCTTCTAATGCCATACAGGGTACTAGATATCTTGGAGGAGCAATTGGAAGCGTCGGTGGTCCAAATAACGCTCCTACAGTCAACAGCATCAATTTAACGCTGAATACATCTTGTCCGGTTATTCAGACAACTTCTCTTGCCGTCAATCAGGACGCATGTATAGGAAGCACAGTTGGACAACTCTTAAGAGGCACTGTCAGCAATATAAACGTAACCGGAAGTGGAGCCTCCGTTAATCCTTCAACGGCTAATTCTGCGTTGCCTTCAAGAGTTTATTCGAATGCGATCCTTATTTCAGGTTCCGGCAGATACATCGGCGGTGTCATAGGAAGATCCGGTTCTGAGAGCAATGTAGCCGCCAGCAGGATAGCGACGGTATCTGTATCCGATATCAACCTTTGTGTTGTATCTGCGAATGGCTCTGACTTCATAGGAGGATATATTGGCGGAAGTTACGGAAGGATTGGCGGTACAGGAACAAATGACAGGATCACATACGATGTAACAGGCGTTAAGGTCGTATATAGTAACGCTGAGCGTGTCGGCGGTTTCTGCGGAGCTCAGTATGGTAATAATACAACTTCAGCTAATCTATATTCCGTTATAAATATCACTTACGATAATGCGATAGTATCAGGGCGTGCTCAAGTTGGCGGCGTTTATGGTGTCATAAGCGGTTCGATGTATAACGGCGATATAAGAGTTAATCTTACTAATGGTACTAGAATAGGTGATTTTGACGGTTCATTAACGGCAAATGGTGATATTGATGTGAATTCACTCAGCAACTGCATATGTATCGATGTAGGAGGAGTTATCGGATACATATCCGCGACATCAGGATCCAATTTCCGAGACGGACTTATCGCAGTTGAATTCGATGCGACGTCTAAGATCTTTGCAGGCGGAAGGTCTGACAGTACTACTGTAGATCTTAACAATGCCGGTGTAGGCGGTGTTTTCGGTCGTATCGGTACGAGCGGAGGCGGAATCCTTCCTCAGATAGGTGTGAATTCCCGTCAAGACAATGTATCCAGACACATTTCTGTCATCTCTGCTACTGCTACACCTGTAATCTGCTCTGCTTCTTCCAATCTCGGCGGAGTTGTAGGTAACATGTACAGCGGTCAGTTAAGATATGCTTATTCAACAGCTGCCATTGTTAATTGTACACAGACTACCGGTTCCGGAAGGACCGGAGGAGTTGTTGGCTGGGTAAATGAAGGAATAGTAGAGAACTGTTACTGTAGCGGTCATACCGTCGGCGGCAGATTCGTCCCCGGACAGGATAATATTATCGGACGTGATAATGTTGGCGGATTGGTAGGGCGTGCAGGTGGATCAGTTAATATCAATCAGTGTTATTCAACCGCTTCTGTAAGAGGTGATGAATGGGTTGGAGGATTTGCAGGATATATTGAAGCATCTCAGGCTGAAATAATCATGATATTACCTCCTTCCGGTCCGAACAGGTTCCATACTAATTATTGTGTCGGTCGTGTAACGGGTTCGAATGATAACTCTACCGGAGTATTCGCAGGAGGTGTAGATACAAGATATTCTATTTGGAATAATGCAGCTGCATACAGAAATAAAGTTTTGCGGAATATGCAGGAACTTAATCCTGACATGAGAAGGATCGGTAATATATCAGAAGGATTTAGTATCGATGGTATTATAGCGCTGCAGGATCAATGTGTTATGTGGTGTGATGCCGGTGTTGTTAATCCAAATAATACCAATAGTCGTGAGGAGCAACCTAATTGTATTAATACCCATGGTGATACTTATAATGCATTTCCTTTTGATCCTTATCTTAACAGCGGAAATCTTAATCCTAATGGTCACTTGTACTATCCATACAGATGTTTTACAGGATATATTAGTGGTAATAATGCAGGTAATCACATTGGTGATTGGCCGATGCCGCCCGGAAATAAGCCTTTGACGGAAGTTGGTACGATAATCGATATCCCTGAAACCGTGACATATACTGGCGATGCCATTGAGTTCTCACCTGAAGAGTTACGTGTCTATAATCAAGGTGAACTGGTATATGGTGTTGATTATCTTGTAACATATCAATCCAATATAGATGTAGGAACTGCAACTATCCAGATTTTTGGAATAGGCGATTACTACAGCGGCAATACTTCTATTACAAGGACGTTTAATATAGTTCCTGCTAACATCGATACAGTTGAATTTACAAGAGTATTTGCTGAATCAGGTGATGTTAACCTTGAGGCTGTATATACAGGTGAAGAGATTCGACCTTCTGTTAATATAACGTATGGCGACATTACTCTTGTTGAGGGTCCAGACTATACTCTTGAATACTTTAATAACGTAAATGTGACAAATGAGGCTTATGTTTCTATAACGGGTACAGGTAACTATACAGGAACGCATGCTCTGTACTTTACAATCTTGCCGAAGGATATATCGGAAGGTCAGATAGATGTTAGTCCTGACGATTCCAATACTGTTACTGTGACAGTCGATGGAATATTGTTGACAGAAGGAACAGACTATACTCTGGCGACAGATAATGTTGACGGATCAACTGTCTATACTGTTGAAGGAAAAGGTAATTATACCGGAACTGTCAGCCTTACTGTAGAACCGCCGGAGCCTGAAGAAACAGAAGCTACTACTTCGGAACCGACAGATACTCTCCCTGCTGATACAAGTGAGTCTTCGGAAGAAACAGGTGGCAGTCAAGACGACAATACAGGCGGTAGTGGCGGAGAAACGTCCGATAACGAACCGACTCAACCTGAATCCAATCCGGGTGATGAACAAGAGAGTTCGGAGACTTCTGAGAGCTCGGATGATACTTCACAAGACGAAACTGAGATTTGATGTATTTAGCACAAAAAGCGTACCGTACAATGTACGCTTTTTGTATGATTTAAAATAAAATTAACATTTTTGGTGGGAAACCAAGACACAATTTTGATATTCTTAAATTAGCAATTCAGCAAAGAGAGGGCATGGTATGACAGACGAAAGAACCGACAAAGCCTTCGATGAGGGAGTTCAGTTCTATAGGAAACGTCCCGTTAGAGTCATCGTTATGGATACTCTTGCTGTGTTCGTCTGTTTTGTATTCATGGCTGTCTTTATAGGTTGGGCTGTTGCTGATGCAGGTGCCAGAAAAGCTCACAAGGAGGCTCGTGATATAAGAAGAGCTTTGATCTCTGTCGGTACCGAGTATTATGCTGAGAGCGGATCTTTATATGATCCGTCCAGGAGAAGCGGTCTGTCTAATGGTGCAGCGGATCGTATCGCCGAACTCTCGACCCGTAATGGCGACGTTATCCTATATTCGTGGGATGATGAGAATAATAAACCGTTACAGTTTGAGTATCGTATCGGAATGTACAGGGTCATCTATACTGATTCATCAATAATGGATCAGGTTGGTGCCAAGGGTGAATATGAAGTTTACTATTCAATTGAGCTTCTGACTTTTGAAGCCGAGTAGGTAAACGGAAGGGAGAGCTTATGCCGGAATATAAGTATCGGGCACAGGACAGCAAGGGCAAGATAGTTAAGGGTAAGGCCGAAGCTATAGATGAGTCTGATCTTCAGAAGCGTTTCCACGATATGGGGATGCTGCTCCTTGATGTAAGTCCCGTTGTTAAGCAGATCGCTCTTAAGCCTTTGAAGAAGATGCAGCTTGCAGACTTCTGCCGTCAGCTTGGAACTCTTACTAAGGCCGGTGTTACGCTGGTCAAGGCTCTCGAGATCGTAGCTAATGATGAATCCTTATCTGATTATGAGAAACAACTCTATATCAAGCTTCGAGACCGTATCGTTCAAGGTGTTGCTCTATCTAACGTTATGACGGAACTTGATCCTGCATTCCCTCCGCTTCTGATATTCATGATAAAGGCGGCTGAGACTTCAGGTACGTTCGATACAACGTGCTTAAGGCTGGCGGATCAGTATACAAGGGATGCACAGCTTGAGCAGACTGCGAAGAATTCTCTTACGTATCCTAAGATCCTGGGTGTTCTTATTGTAATAGTTCTTCTTATTCTATTCGGATATGTTCTTCCTCAGTTTGAAGATATATTCTCGACGTTGCCTGAACTTCCGCTTCCTACCAGGATACTTATGGGTATCTCGAACTTCGTTGCAACGAAATGGTACGTACTTGGAATAATAATAGTTCTTGTGATCGTATTCGGTAAGATGATAGGCAAGCTCCCGATTGTAAAATATAACATCGACAAGATAAAGACTAAGGGGATGTGGGGCAAGCTTACTAAGATCATCTATTCGGCAAGGTTTGCCCGCACTATGAGTTCACTTTATTCATCAGGTATTCCGATCTACAGCTGTGTTCAGATCGCAAGAAATACAATCGGCAATTCTTATATAGAAGCACAATTCGATGAGGTCGAAGCTAAAGTCCTTGGAGGTTCGAACGTATCAGCCGCTATTCAGGATGTTGACGGATTCGTTCAGAAGCTTCCCGCTACTATCAAAGTAGGTGAGGAGACCGGTATGCTCGGACCTATGCTCGAGTCAGTAGCTAATGATCTTGATTTCTATGCACAGCAGGCTCTTATTCGCCTGACATCTTATATTGAGCCTGTAATGATCGTAGTTATGGCTGCAATGGTCGGATTTATCATGATAGCGATAATCCAGCCTATATATCAGTCTTATTCAACGATCGGCGCAGGAACTTAAGGAAAGGAGAGCAAATATGTCTATTGTAGTATTTCTCTCGAATATCAATCTACAGGTAGCCGTCGGCAGTCCTTCTGCTACGGGTGTTAAGGTCTCTAAGCTCTTCTCGGCTCCGCTTCCGGAAGGCGCAGTACTTAATGGCGTTGTAATGGATCAGGATCTTCTGACGCAGGCTATCAAGACGGCATGGGAACTTAATAAGCTTCCGAAGCAGGAGATAACCCTTATCATCAACAGCCCTCAGCTTAGGGCGACAAGACTTGATGCTCCCATAGCTTCTGAGCATAAGACCACTGAGTACATAAGAAGAGAGATATCTCAGACTGATTACGGCAGGTTCCAAAAGCCTGTCACCGGTTGGTATGTAGTTAAGAAGAACAGCAAGGCAAAGACAACGAGTCTTATAGCTGAGACTGCCGAGACTGAATTTGTAAATAAGTACGTTGAGATATTCGATAAGGTCGGTCTTAAGCTTAAGTCCATCCATAACGGTGTTCAGCTTGCTACCGAATTTTTCAGCAGGCAGGTAGCAGGTAAGACCGTTATCTACATGATCCTTGACGGTAATTCACTTGTTACTATCTTCTTTGCTGAAGGTAAGTATTACTACGATTCTACCTTAAGAGTATTTGCTCAGCCCGGTACACCGGAGTTTGCAAGAGAGATCTACAATTCTATATCTTCTATAAGGCAGTTCATATCTGCTCAGCATCTTAATCAGACTGTTAAGGATGTTATCTTCGCAGGTGTTACTCAGCAGCAGGTCAATACTCTTGTTAATGACATCCTTAATATTGACAGTCAGGTTGATATCTCCATGGCTACTCCTCCTTCCGGTACATCGATCGCGAAGGAGTCAGGTTCATTCCCTTTCTATGTATATCCTATCTCAGGACTTAAGAAAGTAGATGAGAAACTATCAATCTTAAAAGCTTCCAAGGAAAATGCGAAGCAGGCTGCAAGCAGCAATAGCGTTATCAAGATGATGATCCCTTTTGTTGCACTCTTAGTAATTGCTCTTGTTGTTTTTGTAGGACTTCAGGTTGTTAAACAGCAGAGGAAAGACGAGCTTAATGATATTAAGAAGTATAATCTGGATCCTGAAGTATTGGCACAGGTAGCCGAATACGATGCGATGCATGACCATATGGAGGAGATCGGTTCCATACAGGGCGGCGTTGATATGCTCAATCAGGATCTTGCATCTTATCCTATAGCGGATTCTTCGATCAATGAACTGATACTTCAGGCTGCAAGATCTAATAATGTTGATGTTACTTTCCAGACTTACGATGCGAATACCGGTGTCTTCAGCATCATGACTTCATCGGAGACTGTAGAGAACATAAACAGGTTCATAGCAGATCTTCTGAATGTGGATGTATTCGAGAATGTAGATTACACGGGATATACACTCAATGATGACGGTACTTCGTACAACATAAACGTTGTATGTTATCTCTCAAGTCCCGATATTCCTGAAGAGACTGAAGAGGAGGTGAACTGATATGAAGTTTGAATCCAACCTCAATGATAAGGATAAGAAGACGATAGCATTGGTATTGGGTGCCGCAGTTGTATTCCTGTTCTGTTGGTTCGGTATCAGGCCTACGGTAAACGACATCCTTGAACTTGATGGTGATATTGATACAGCAAGCTTGAAGCAGACTGAGTATAAGAATAAGATAATCAATCTTTCAAGTGCCGAGACAATATTCGGCAGAGCAGTTACTGATCTTTCTGACAGCACGGAAGAATATTATCCGATGATGCAGAGCTCTGATATCGATCGCATGATGACTTCTTATGTTCTTGAATTCGGATTATATCCGGAGTCAATGAATATCACGATGCCTGTTGAACCGGTAGTCGAAGCTCCTTATGTATATTCGGATATTGAGCAGGTAACCGTAACACCTGCTCCGCTTCCTACAGCTACACCTACACCTGCCGCGAACTCAACAGGCTCCGGTAACAATGAGAGTTCGACATATATGCCAGAGCAGATTGATAGCCTCTTTGTTCCGTATAACGACGCCAGAACGAATGCTGTTTCTACGGCTTCATCCGGAATCTATTGCGTAACACTCTCTTATACAGTAACAGGTTCTGAAGAAGCATGTCAGTCTCTTATTGATGATCTTTCAGTTAAGCCTTCGATCAGACTTACAGGATTTGAATGGCAAGAAGTTGATCAGATAGCTGAAGAACAAGAAGACGGAACTGTAATATACGTTGATTCCGAGAATGTAAGACTTCGTGTGGATTTCAATCTCTACATGACGGATATAGCTGACTACGAAGAAGTAGTACAAGAAGCGGTCGATGCCGCAGTAGTGGAGGAGTAACGGATATGGCAGATAATTCCAAGATTCGTATCGGTGACCTGATGGTCACTGCCGGTTATATAACCGAAGATCAATTGAAAGAAGCTCTTGCCATACAGAAACAGTCAGGCGGCAAGAGAATAGGGCAGACGCTTATCGACTTAGGGTATGTTACCGAAGCTCAGATGCTCTCGGCACTTGCAGACAGGCTTGATATGCAGCTTATCGATATCGCATCTTTCCCGGTAGATGCTGAGACTGTTCAGCTTATACCCAAGCAGATGGCCGATCAGTATCTTATGCTTCCGGTAGCACAGGATGACAGTGGAGTTATCCTTGCTGTTAACGATCCATTAAACCTGTATGCCATAGAGGATGTCAGGCAGACCATAGGACTTCCGGTCAAGACGGTAATCGCTCAGGAGCAGCCGTTAAGAGATGCCATAGATTACCACTATGCAGGCATCAAGGCGCAGCTTGCAGCTCAGGATGCTAATGAGAATACAGCCGGCTCCAATATGGATGAGATCGTCATCGACACAAGTGCCGGCGCAGACGATGCTCCCATTATCAACCTCGTTAACTCACTCCTCGATAAGGCATTCCAGGATAATGCTTCCGATGTCCATATCGAACCATTCGAGAATAACGTTGTCGTAAGGATGCGTATCGACGGTACTCTTATCGATTACATTACGTTGCAGAAGAACGTTCAGGATTCTCTTGTTGCACGTATCAAGATCATGGGTGACATGGATATTGCCGAGCGCCGTATCCCTCAGGACGGTCACTTCAGAGTAAGGATCGCAGGGCAGATCATCAACATCCGTGTTAACGTTATTCCCACTGTTTTCGGTGAGAAGGTCGTTATGAGACTTATAATGTCCGCCGTCAATATCGATAACAATTCCACATTCGGTATGGACGAAGATTCCTATAAGAAGTTTACGACTATGCTCATGTCTCCCAACGGTCTTATCTATATCACGGGACCTACGGGTTCAGGTAAGTCCACGACTCTTTATATGGCTCTCGGATCTTTGTCCCAGAAGCCCATTAACATCAGTACCATCGAGGACCCCGTCGAGAAGAATCTTCCGAGACTCAATCAGGTACAGGTACATCCTACAGCCGGTCTTACATTCGAAGTAGGACTTCGTGCTCTCATGCGTCAGGACCCCGATGTCATAATGGTAGGTGAGACAAGAGATGCCGAGACAGCTTCTATTTCTATAAGAGCTGCCGTTACAGGTCACTTGGTCCTTTCCACATTGCATACCAACGACGCCGCATCTACAGTCGTTCGTCTTATTGACATCGGAGCCGAGCCTTATATGCTCTCATCAGCTCTCGTAGGCGTCGTAGCACAGCGCCTTATGCGTAAGGTATGTCCGTACTGCTCCAAGGTGGAACCTCTTACTGAGCGTCAGATAGAATTCGTAGGACACGATATCCCCGGTGCCAAGAAGGCAGTAGGCTGCGGTCAGTGCCACGGCTCAGGTTACTTAGGAAGAACTGCCATCCACGAAGTTCTTGTAGTAGATAAGCATATGCGAAAGCTCATCGCTCAGAATGCTGAAGCCGAGGAAATGAAGCAGTATGCTATCCAGAACCAGAACATGAAGACTCTTAAGCAGCAGGCGATAAACCTTGTTGAAAAGGGTATAACTACCATGGAAGAACTTGAGCGTATCGCATATTACGATGACTGACAAGAAAGAGACAAGACTAATAAAAGACTTAAAGAGCATTCCGTCGCCGGTATTCTATATCTTTGCGGCGGTTGCTCTTTTCTGCGGCCTTTTTGTAAAGGGCTTAAATCTTCACGGTGTTGTCACAAGTATCTTTCTGATACTTCTTGTAGCATGCGCCTCAGCGGATATAAAAGACGGTATTGTTCCTGATGCAGTCCTGATCTTTATCGCACTCTTGGCACCTGTTAAGATATTGTTTCTCGAAATGCACTCTCCGGAAGTATGGATACAGCACCTTATAGGAGCGTTAATAGTATCAGTACCCATGCTTATTACAGCGATATTAATAAAGGGAGCATTCGGCGGAGGAGACATAAAGCTCATGGCAGCAGCTGGTCTTTATATGGCTTGGGAGTCGGCCCTGGGAGGTGCTGTATTAGGCATCTGTACTGCAGGTTTATATGCCATTATTCTTATTATAATTAAGAAGGCCAATAAGTCCTCAAAGATAAGACTGGCGCCCTTTCTAGTTTATGGTTTGGCAATATTTTCGTTATATTATGAACAGCTTTTTAATAGACTGTCAATTGTGGCGCAAATGTGTTGAAAACGCCCGTTACATCGTGTAAAGTCCAAGTATAAGTTGATCGGACCTAAAAAACTCGATTAAAACTCAATCTAAAACTTGTGGAAGGTGGTGCACATTATGAAGAAGACAAGAAAGTATTCGAAGAAGGGTTTCACATTGGTAGAGCTTATCGTTGTACTTGTTATCCTTGCAGTTATGGCAGCAATGCTCGTACCCGCACTTACAGGTTACATCGATGAGGCAAGAAAGAAGAAGGACTACAATGCAGCAGCAGAAGTTCTTACAGCAGCACAGGCAGTTGTTACACAGTATTATGGAGCTAATGATCCTTGTACGGTAGCAGGCGCTAAGGCAGCAGTTACACCTGCAGCTATTCAGAAGTTTACTGGTGATCTTAATGGTTTGGCCGTACAGAACATTACTTTCGCTGATGAGTCTGATTCTGATGGTGATGGTTTTGATTTCACAATTACTGGTATCGAGGTTTCATTTGATGACGGTGACACATACTATGAGTGGGATGGTTCCACATGGTCCTAATAGGTAGTCAATTAATCTACTAATTAATTAAACAACAGCAACCGGGGAGTAAATCCCCGGTTGTTCTTTGTTAGAATATATTTAAGTTGTTTCGGGAGGTGATCACTTGTCTAATCATCAGCAGAGGATAGAAGTATTTGAAGATACATTGGACTGGATCCATTCAGATCAGGAATTATCTGATTCCGTAATTGAAGCTAAGAAGAATACACGTGTCTACTATGAGCATGAGTATCCTTCTTTTTCACGTGAAGAGAATCCTTCGCAGAAGGTAAGTGTAAGTCCTTCCAGAAGTTTTGAAGCTGCAGTTCGCCTTCATTCTGAGTATCCTTCTGCTCGTATTGCGGTAATGAATTTTGCCAATGCATTTCATGCAGGCGGGGGAGTAACAAAGGGTAGTAGTGCTCAGGAAGAATGTCTTTGCAGGACATCTACTTTGTATCCTCTTATATATCGTAAGACATTGCGTGATTCTTTCTATAAATACCATGCTGATCGTGGTACGCCTCGTGCATCTGATTCACTTATATATACGCATGGAGTTATAGTTTGTAAGAGTGATACGGATCTTCCTGAGAGGCTTCCTCGTGAGAAGTGGATCGAAGTAGATGTTATTACTGTGGCAGCTCCTGATCTTCGTGATAAGTCTAATGAGCACTTTGATCTCATATCAGGCGGTACATATATGAGTGATGCCGAACTCTTCGGTTACCATGTACGTCGTGCTATGCATATTCTTACTTGCGCTGCGGCAGAAGGAGCAGATGTGTTGGTGCTGGGTGCATTCGGATGCGGAGCATTTCGGAATAACCCCGAGGTGGTGGCAAGTGCTTATAAGGTGGCTCTCTCTGAATTTCCTTCGGTATTTACTCATGTGGAGTTCGCAGTTTTTTGTCCGCCTAACGGAAGTAGCGAGAATTACTATGTGTTCAAAAGGGTACTAAGTTGTTGATATTGAAATAGCTATATCGCTGTAGTAGTATGTATATACAATGTATATCCACTTCTGGAGGTGATGCATATGACAACAACTGTACAAAAATGGGGAAACAGCCAAGGAATAAGACTTTCAAAAGAAATCTTGGCAACCGCTGATATTAATTGCGGCGATAAGGTCGATATATATGTTGCAGATGATGTAATAACTATCCGTAAGATAAAAGCTAAGAAGATAGATCTGCTGTTTGAAAACTACAACGGTGATTATGTACCGACAGAACTTTCTTGGGGCGAACCCATAGGAGGAGAGTTATGGTAAATCAAGGAGATATTATAATAATCAATCTTGATCCAAGATCCGGTCATGAACAAGCAGGTAAGCGTCCGGCTTTGGTTGTTAGCAATGATACGTTTAATAGCAGATGCAATATAGTTCTCGCTTGTCCTATCACAAGTACGGTCAATGGTTTTCCTCTTCATGTTATTCTTGATGACAGGACTAAGACGCAAGGATCAGTGCTATGTGAACATATAAGATCACTTGATATTGAAGCCGGAGGCTATCGTGTCGTTGAACGATTACCTTCTGATCTTCTCAGTAATGTTATTGATGTGATCAACGCTGAGATAGAAGTTTGAACATTTTTCCATAGTATTTGTTTGCTGATGTGTGCTTGTGGTATACTTGTATACAAGATATGACTCAAAAGGAGTTTTACTATGTCGTACATTATTTCCACTGAACTTATAAAGAGCGGTAAGATTGCTATAGTCGTAGATAAAGATCAGCCTTCGGGTGTCCGTAAGATCGCAGGTAGAGTTGCAAGCGATATGAAGGCAGTATTTGGGTTTGAACCTAAGGTCAAGACTTCAGGTAAGGTTGAATGTCCTATCGTTGTTGTTGTCGATCCTTCCTTTTCTTCCTGTCGTGAAGTATATGAGATCAAGGTAAACGGTTCTTCTCTTCGTATAACGGGAAGTGATAAAAGAGGTGCTATATACGGTCTTTTTAAGATATCTGAGCTTCTTGGTGTATCGCCCTTTATTGACTGGCTTGATGTACAACCTGTTCCCATGAAGGAGTATAGTTTTTCTTCTTCGTATCATTTTGTATCCAAGGAGCCTTCCGTTCGTTTCAGAGGATTCTTCATTAACGATGAATGGCCTGCTTTCGGTAATTTCTGTAATCGTAATTACGGAGGCTTTAATGCAAAAGTATATGAGCATGTATTTGAACTTCTTTTGCGTTTGAAGGGCAATTATCTCTGGCCTGCAATGTGGTCAGCTATATTTCCGAATGACGGTCCCGGATTGGAGAATTGTATCCTCGCTGATGAACTTGGTGTAGTAATGGGAATGAGTCACCATGAACCCTGTCTTCGTCAGGGTGAGGAATATAAGTATCTTCGCGGACCTAAGTCCAAGTATGGTGATGCTTGGAACTTCCTTACCAATGAAGAAGGTATAACTCGTTTCTGGGATGACGGACTTAAAAGAAGCGGTAAGTTCGAGAATGTTATAACTGTCGGTATGAGAGGCGAAGCCGATACTGCGATAATGGGCAAGGAAGCGACTTTGAAGGATAATATAGATCTTCTTCGTAAGGTATTAAAGACACAGAATTCCCTTATTAAGAAGAATGTTAATCCTAACCTTGATGAAGTTCCCCGTATGCTTGCTCTTTATAAGGAAGTAGAACCGTATTTCTATGGCGATTCTAAGACAAAGGGACTTATGGGAGATCCTGAGCTTGATGGTGTAACACTTATGCTTTGTGACGATAATCACGGCAATCTTCGTACAGTTCCTACGCCTGCCATGCGTTCTCATAAGGGCGGATACGGTATGTATTACCACTTTGACTACCACGGACTTCCCAGGTCATTTGAGTGGCTCAATACGACGCATCTTCCTAAGGTATGGGAGCAGATGACTACTGCTTATGACTTCGGTATCCGTGATCTTTGGATAGTAAATGTAGGTGATGTATTCTCTAATGAGTATCCTCTGGCATATTTCCTGGATCTTGCTTATGACTTCGATAAGTGGGGAACATCTAATCCCGACAGTGCGCGTGAATATACATCCTTACTTGTTAAGAGGAACTTCAAGGGTAAGATGACTTCATCGGAACTTAAGAAGTGCGAAGAACTTCTTCTCGGATATACCCGTATTACTTCTTCAAGCAGGACAGAAGCTCTTAACGATCTTGTGTATGCGCCTTTCGCTTACGATGAGTGCTTCGATCAGTTAGCGGCAGTAGAGTCCCTTATGGCTTCTGCTTCCAAGTTGTATTCTAAGCTGAAGGGTAATACTCGTTTTGCTTTCTACGAGCTTATTTACCTTCCTCTTACAGCTAATCTCAATGTACAGAAGATGTGGCTTCTGACATCTCTTAACCACGGCTTTGCAAGGATCGGAAGTACATATGCCATGACTTTGGGTAAGAAGATAAATGAGTGTATCGCTTATGACCGTGAACTTGTAGATGAGCTCCATACAATAAAGGGCGGCAAGTGGTACGGCATGGGCCTTAGTGAACATATCGGTTTCAATGCATGGTGTGAGGAGGGATGTAAGTATCCCGTTATCCATACTTTCGAACCCGGCAATAAAGAGAGGCTCCTTGTTCAAGTTAAGGGTTCTAATCAGGCTACGGAAGGTAAGTTCTGGACAGCTCGTGTTCTTGTTCTTGATTCATTCCTTGACCCTTCCTGCGATGAAGGTTCTCTTATCCTTACTACCGCAGGCTCACCCAAGGCTTCCTTTACTGTTGAAAATCCCAATAAGTTCATTACGGTATCAGAGATGTCCGGTACCGTAAAGCCTTATACTATGAAGATACTGAAAGTTAAGATCGACCGTAAGAAGTACAAGGCAACTTCTAATACTCCCGAGATCTGTATACATAGTGCTGACGGTGCTGCCGTAGTTAAGATACCGGTCAATACACCTGCTTCTGTCGGAGCAGGTAAGAAGGCTTCAGATACATTCTATTGGTGCGGTAAGAAGGTAGATGACTCTGAGAAGGTCATAAATGCCAATATCTTTGACAGGTCTCTTGCTTCAGGGTGTGACTATATGAACTATATATCCATCCCTGCTGAAGCATACTCTTCTAAGACTGATTCAGCTAAGGGCGGCTTCAAGGTGATATCTGATTACAGCAGAGGAATGTCTGTAGTAAAGGCATATCCTCAGGATATCAAGTTCGGCAAGGATGCTCCTAAGTTGACTTATAAGGTCTGTGTTCCTGCTGCAGGTAAATATGAGATACGCATCTTTACTAACCCGAGTAATCCTTATTCAAGAGATAATAAGATATTCTTCGGTATATCGGCTAATTCTTCTTCCATGAAGAAGATCAACATGGTTCCGTCTGACTTTGCGGTAGGTGACGGCAATATCCCCTGGTCTTTGGGCGTTCTTAATAATATAAGAAGGACTGATGTAGTTCTTTCCCTGGAAGAAGGAGTTAATGAGATTAATCTCTATGCCGTAGATCCTAACTTCGTTCTTCAGAAGATAGTAATAGTACAGGAAGATCAGAAGCTTCTTCGTTCGTACTTCGGACCTAAGAGTACTTACAGGGCCTGATATCCATTTTACATATATTGAGCAGACGGGCAGTTTCTTGTAGGGAGCTGCCCGTTATTTGTATCCGTAATAGATTATTCAGATATTGTTTACCTATGTGCCCATATCGTCAATGTTATAATCAAGACAGTTAGGAGTTGTGGCTTGTACATCCGGAGGGTGTGTATGGAAAAACGTTTGAAGATAGCTGTCTTTACTTCGAATATATATGAGCCTATGGTTCAAACGATGCTTAACGGCATTACCAAAGCTGCAGAAGAACTTGGCATCAAGCTCATATGCTTTACAAGCTTCAGCGATTCATACAGCAGTAAGACTTATCAGAAGTTCCAAAGATATAACGAAGGTGACATAGTAGCCATAGAGCTTCCTGACCTCGACGATTTTGACGGAGTTATAAAGGTCGATCAGTCGTCGAGCGGATATACACATGAACATCTCATGAGAAGACTTAGCGGTATTACTATACCGGTCATAAATGTCGGAAGTAAGGTCGACGGCCTTGTAAATATTCTTAATGACGAGACAAGATCTTTCAGTGACATCGTTGAACATGTAATATCTCATCACGGGTGCAGGGATATCTATCATCTTGCAGGGATCGAGGATAAGTACTTTACAAAGGAGAGAGTCGATGCCTATAAGAATGTTCTTATAGAGCATGGTATCGATTATGATCCTTCCAAGGTCTATTACGGGACATTGTGGAAAGATTGCGGTGAAGCAGCTCTGGATTATTTCCTTGATGATTGTAAGAAGAAGGGTAAGGTATATCCTGACGCTATTGTATGCGCCAACGATTATTCTGCCATAGGTCTTATAGCGGCCTGCAGCAGAAGAGGTATAAGAGTACCGGAAGATATTATCATTACGGGATATGACGGTGTTGATGAAGCTTATCAGAATGTTCCTTCTCTGACTACTTCCGAGCAGCCTTTCTACGATTCGGGTTATAACAGCGTCTATGTTATAAAGCGTATGTGCGAAGGTGAACGTATCGCCGAGAATATCAGGATTAAAGGCAAGATCATGTGTAAGCAGTCCTGCGGATGCGAAGCTATATCTTCAACTGCTTTCGAAGATATAAGAAGTACATTTCAAGCGCAGATCGACGGTGCATCGTATCTTGCTCAGTCGATGACGAATCTTACTTTGGGAATATCGGATGCTTCTACACTTGAAGAATGCTTCCGTGAGATATCGAATAATGCTTCGATAGATACAGGATTTGAAGACATGCTCCTTTGCCTTCCTGATAACTGGGATCAGAAAAGAGTAATAACAGAAGGATTCTGCAAAGAGAACGAAGAGATGACCATCGTTGCAGGATTTGTGAACGGAGCTCCTGTAACTCCTTCTAAGTTCATGAAGAGAGATCTTCTTCCGGAAGCTCTTCTTAATGATGATAAGCCTTACTATATCTTCTCGATACATCACCTGCAGTATTATATGGGATATCTTATCGTATCGCCCAAGGATAAGTCATATAACAAGCTTACTATGCAGGCCTGGGTAGTTAATCTCGGTTGTATGCTTGATAACTGGATAACAAGACAGGAACTCGGAGATGCCTTGAAGCGTATGGAGAATCTTTATAACAGGGATACTCTTACGGATCTTTATAACAGGCACGGATATAATATGTTCTTTGAAGAATTTTGCGGGGAGTGCATGAGTTCCGCTTTGCCTCTCGGAGTTCTTATTATCGATATGGACGATCTTAAGTATGTAAACGATAACTTCGGCCATGCTGACGGGGATTACTGCCTCTGTGCAATAGCAGAAGGTATGCGGGTCGCATCCAAGCACGGTGAGATATGCCTTCGTACCGGCGGAGACGAGTTCACGGTAATAGCCAAGGGCTATACGGAAGATATGGCGCGAGAATTTATAGAGCGTATGAGAGAACATATCGATAGCAGGATAAGACGCGATAAAAAGCCGTATGATGTCAAGGTAAGTACCGGTTATTGCATAAGTATCCCCGAGAACGATCCATCCATGATGACGGAAGTGTCAGAAGAGTATCAGAAGATCGCAGATTCCATGATGTATGAGGAGAAGAAGACACATAAGGCCAGGAGAAACAGATAAACACTGCTTCTTTCTTATTGATTTGTTAACAGAACGTTATCTTACGATTGTTGAAGTGGTTATCCATAAAAGCTAAAATTATATTGTAAGTTTATGTTCTGCACACAGGATAAAGGGTCTTATATGAAGAGATTTAACAAGATATCTGTTATCAAGAGGACTGCAGGTATACTTCGAGGTAATGAAGGTACCAGTCTTATCCTTGTGTCTGTTATTGCCATCCTGATCATAACTTGTGTTGTTATACTTCACGTTACTACAAGTTCATTGTGGGCTTCAGCCGATCTTCAGAAATATCAGGATCAGGCTTATGTCTTAGCTACTTCAATGGGTGATTCCATAGACGATCTCGTAGATGAAGGCAAGATCAATATCGCTTCTTATAACGGACAGGTTTTTATAAATGATTCTACACTTCCTGCTTCGTCTGTAACTGCTCAGGTCAAGCAAAATGCCGACGGTAACTATGAAGTGACAGTTACAGCTACTGCAGGTAACGGTAAGGCAACTTATATCTATAAGGCGACTTACAGGGGCTCGGGAACATCTTATACGAGGGTCTATTGATATGAAGAAGCTAAGAAAAGTAACTTCCATATTAAAAGATAACTCCGGCGAGTCCATAGTAGAAGTCCTCGTTGCATTTACCGTGCTTTCCATTATGCTTCTTATCTTTGCTGAAGGTCTTCAGATGGCTACGAGAAATTCGGTCAATGCGGATAAGAGCCGTGACGGAGCAGATGCGGCTATGGCTACGGTACAAAACAGGATAGCTGCAGGAGAGCCTCTGGGTGTAGAAGGGCAGGAGATAGAACTTTCAAACAGCGGAGACGAAGTAACCGGTATCGTTCCATATACATATACGGTAGACGGATATACATATGTTATCTATCAGGCGGATCCTTAATATGAGAAAGATGAAGTACAATAAGCGCTCCAAGAAGGGCATGACATTGGTGGAGATGATCGTCGCCATGGCTTTGACGTCGATATTTCTTGCTTCTTGTGTTGTTCTTATACTTCCCGTCGAAAGGATATATACGGAAGTTGATAACTCAAGCCGCGCTCAGCTTCTTGCAGATACGGTAGTTAATTCCTTAAGAGCAGAGTGCTCAGGTGCATACATAACATCTCCGACTGACGTTCGTGTCGTGACATCAGGCGCTTCCGGCACTATCGTTGATGAGTGTAATGCAGCTTACGGTAATACGCTTATAGTAAGGAAGACCGCTTCGTATTTTGCTACGATATCCTCTAACTATAATCTTACTCAGACTCATAAGGATACCGTACTTGCTAATGATCCTTCTCCCGTTATGAATTCGACTACGAGCCGTTCCGTATACAGGATGACCTTCGTATCAGATCCTCCGAGAAGTGATTCGGCTCACTACGGTCATCTTCATTACGGATATCTTAATGTCGGAGCTGCTTCGTCTGAAGCGGATCCTTCTACTTGGGTTCCTTATGACTTTACTAACCCTCTTATAAGCGGCGCTTACGGAGATTTCCTTGTAGCAGTCGAATTCGGTTCCGTCGTTAACGGTACTGACGGTCTGCCTTCTTATGTCAATTGCACTGTTCGTATATTGAACAGTAATAACGATACAGTCTATTCGAGACAGACGGTTCTCTGCTTTACCTGATAACACACTCTTATCCGCTTTGTGGTAAAATAACCACAGTAGTAACGGGAGTGTGTTCTATTAATCATGAAGAAGATCCTCATTGTAGAAGACGACAGTGATAACAGGGAAGAACTCTCTGTTCTCTTATCTTGTTCAGGATATGAAGCGCAGTATACGGATAAGTTCGATAATGTTGTTGATACTATCGTCAAGAGTTCTCCGGATCTTGTTCTTCTTGATATCGATCTTCCCGGATCTGACGGTAAGGAGATCCTTAAGGATGTCCGTAAGAAGAGTAAAGTTCCCGTTATAATGGTGACCGGAAGCCAGAGAGAAGCAGATGAGATATTCTCATTCGGATACGGTGCCGACGACTATGTAACAAAGCCCTATAATCCCACTTTGCTCCTTCTTCGAATCAATAATATCTTCAAGAGGACTTCCGTCTCGGAAGATGCTATAGAGTATATGGGTCTTAAGATAAATCCCGTACGTAATACCGTGACCGATCCTTCCGGTAAAGAGTTAGTACTTACTAAGAACGAGAATCTTATCCTCTGTCATCTTATAGGTAAGAGAGGTTCTATCGTCAGTAGAGACGAGCTTATGGATCATCTGTGGAATAACAGCGAGTTCATAAATGACAATACTTTGACCGTTAATGTCAGCAGGCTTAGAGGCAAGCTTGAATCGGCAGGTGTATCTGACGCTATCGAGACAAGGAAAGGCTTAGGATACGTACTGAGATAATATGAAGATCGGTATCTACTTTAAGGATAAGTTTTGTGCCCTTACTGCCGTATTACTTCTATGCATTTTCGTAAGTGCGGTACTTTGGTGCTTTAAGGTAGATATACACGCCATAGTTATTACTGTAGTTCTCATACTTTTTACATTCGGCTTCGATCTTATCATGGAGTTAAGGAGCAAGAAGAGGTTCCTTGATGCTCTTTATGATAATGCCCATAATATCGACAAGGCATATCTTGTTCTGGAGACCATAACTGAGCCTTCATCTTCTGAAGGCAAGTTCATCTATGAGCTTCTTTTACATATCAACACTTCGATGGCAGAAGAAGTCAAGAACATAAAGAAGGAATCTTCAGAGTTCAGGGATTATATAGAGCTTTGGATACATGAGGTCAAGCTTCCTTTATCAGCCATGAACTTAAAGCTTACTAACCTTATAAGGAAGGAACTTGATAAAGGAGACGAAGAGTCTGCAGCCAGGATATCAGATTACCGTAAGCTTATGTCTTTGATCCATGTGACACAAGGTTACTTAGAGCAGATCATGTACTATTCAAGGCTTGAGGTGTCCTCTAAGGATTATCATCTTACGGCCGTGTCCGTTAATTCCATAATCAAGGAAGTAGCAGTCAAGAACCGAGAGAGCATAACAGATAAAGATGTGACATTGAACGCTGAGCCTATATCTTCCGACGTCAATGTCATAACAGACGATAAATGGATGATATTTATCCTCGGGCAGCTTATATCTAACAGCCTTAAGTATAAACGAGATCCTGATTCTGTAATTGACCTTAAGGCGATAAGGCCGTCTGATAATACCGTAGAGATCAAGGTTCGTGATAACGGTATAGGAATTCCTGCATCAGATCTTGATAAGGTATTTGAGAAGAGCTTTACGGGAGAGAACGGCAGATTATTCAGTGAGTCTACCGGTATGGGGCTTTATATCGTAAAGACATTATGTGACAGGCTCGGTCACGATGTCCGTATCGATTCTGTTCAGGGGCAGTGGACCGAAGTTACCATATCTATCGGTATCAACGATTATCTTGAAGCTGCCGTTAAGTGACGGTAATGTCACCATTTGTAATATTAGATTCACGACCGGTTCCCTAATTATCAGTTATAGTTAACGTACGTTATGAGTTCGTGTGTGTTGAACTTAATTACCCTCAGGATTAGGGATGGGTTAAAGTCAGGGTCTTCCTTTGTCATTTATACTGACGAGGGAAGATCTTTGCTTTTGTCTCCCGGTTTCTCAGAGTGACAAAAACGTCACCTTAAGTTATATTCAAATTAGGACAACCCCTTTTCTTTAATGGTAAGTTAACGTACGTTACAAGTGAGTGTTCTTGTAAACATCAGAGGGAAAGGGTATGGAAATGAGTAAGAGTATAATTGGTCTTGTAATAGCAACAGCAGGAGTTATAGTTGCAGCCTTAGGTACGATGATACGTTTTGTGTCGACAGGTATGTTGAACGGAGCAGGGATCATAGTTATCGCATTAAGCTGTATCTTAGCCGTTTATAATCTTATCTGTTGCAGGAGTACGAGGGTCGGATCAACTGTCTGTGAAAGAGATACTGAGACTTGATAATGTAGAGAAGTATTACGGAAGAGGATCTTCTCTTACCAAAGCCGTTGACGGTATATCCTTTTCCGTCAGCGAGGGCGATTTTGTCGTAATCATGGGTCCTTCGGGCTGTGGCAAGACAACTGTACTTAACTGTATCTCATCTATAGATGACGTCACGTCAGGTAAAGTCTATCTTGAAGGTGAAGATCTTACCGGAGTATCACGTAAATTCAGGAGTATCATAAGACGAGATAAGCTCGGTATAGTACTTCAGGACTATAACCTTCTTAATAATCTTACTGTCTACGAGAATATCTCTCTTGCCATGTCCATAAAGGGGATGAGGGTCCGTAAGGATGACCCTGCCATCTTAAAGCTTGCCGAAGAACTTGATATAAAAGATCTTCTGGAGAGATTTCCTGATCAGTTAAGTAACGGTCAGAGACAAAGAGCAGCTACTGTAAGAGCGCTTGTCACATCGCCTTCGATCCTTCTTGCAGATGAACCTACCGGAGCTCTTGATTCCGAGTCATCATCGAAGCTCTTATCTAAGCTCTTCTATCTTAATTCTCATGACGGAGTCACCGTTCTTATGGTCACCCATGACGTATTTGCCGCATCTTACGGTAACAGAGTGCTGTTCATGAAGGATGGTATGATTTTCCACGAGCTTAACAGAGGCGATAAGACCAGAAAGGAATTCTTTGACGAGATCGTCAGTATCTATTCCTTGTCGGGAAGAAGGAACATCAGTGCCGATTGAGATAATAATCCGTAATATCAAAAGATCGATAAATGATTACAGGGTATATTTCTATACTCTGATGATCTTCTCTATGATCTTCTATGTATTTAATGCCGTAGGAGACGATATATCAGGAAGAAGCTTCAATATCGGTAAGATAAATATATTCGTCTCCCTGATATTCTCTCTGCTGCTTTTATATGCCAATCACTTCATGATAAGGCAGAGAAGACCTGAGTTCATGAACCTGGCGCTCTTGGGAATGAGCTTCAGGGATATTACCCTGGTATTATGTCTTGAGACTATCGTTGTTATACTGCTGTCTCTGATCCTCGGTCTTACAAGCGGGATCTTCGTCTCTCAGCTTGTTAATCTCTTCCTCAGGTATTATCTTTACGGTTCCGCAGAAGGTTACATATTCAGTTTGTCATCTTCCGCATTTCTCGGAATTATAAAGTTATACGGCATAGTCATATTCTTTCTTTGTGCATTCAATTCCTTGTCTGTAGGAAGGATAAAGATGCATCTTCTGCTTCGAGAAGACTATGTAAGGAGCAAGAGGATAACGCAGATAGGATATGCCCGCCCTACGATCTATCTGTTGCTCTCGTTGATCATTGTCTTTATCAACAGACGGCTTCTTGTAGACCGCCTTGATTCTTTATCTGTCTTTGTTCTGATATTAACTTTTGTATTGTCGGTAATATCTATCCTTCTGATGATTCGTTCTGCTTTCCTGTTCTTAAGTGCATTCGCATCATCCGAGAAAGGATATAAGTATGTCTTCGAAGTAAGGTTCATAACAGATAACGGTAATGAGCTTACGTACCTTATGACAGCGGTAAGCGTTACTATCCTTATATCTTTTGTTCTTGTAGCAGGTTCCTTCGGTATTATCAATAACTTAAGAAAACTGTCTATAGAAGATATGCCATGCGATCTCATGATAGAAGGTCCCGGGGATGTCTTATCAGAACTTGAAGATAACGGCATAGTTATATCCGATCATCTCTCTTCCTGGGAACAGGCTTATATCTATAATGATCCCGATATAACTTATACAAGTATGTTCCTTGATCGTTCTCTTCTTACTGACAGGTATTACTATCTTGAACCCGAGCAATGCATAGATATTATGTCAGTATCTGATTACAACAGATTAACGGTTATATATGATAATGATCCCGTTGTGCTTGACGAAGACGAGTTCCTTCTTACATCAGATCTTCCGTCCTTTAAGAAAGCTTATGATGAATCCTTGTCGTCGCATAATAAGATGATGATAAACGGGTATGAACTTAAGAGTATATCTTCGTCGTGCGTTGATGCGACTGTTTATCTTAACCTTTCAAAGTCCAATGCCGGACTTCTTATAGTCCCCGATAAGGTGGTATCTTCCTGCACACCTAAGGGCAGTATCCTTCTGGGTGAACATATCTTAGATAAAGCCGAAGAAGATCTTGATTCTCTTACCATAGAAAGACTGGTTCCTCACGGGTATCACATAGAGACGGCGTCGATGATAAAGGATGATTACAGAAGGCTTACCATTGATACTATGTATGTTTGCCTTTATACATCTTCGGTATTTATTATATGCTCCATGGCTGTCTTATCCTTCAAGGAGATGATAACGATAGGAAGAAGATCTTCTATGCTAAAGTCATTAACGTTGATGGGATTTCCCGATGAAGAGATAAGAAGATACTTCGTGTGTCATATAACTACTATCTTTTCATGTACCGCGATAGCATCTTATATCCATTCCGGCTATCTTATCAGGGTCATAAACAGATTCGTAGAGACCGTCGGAACCTTCGATATTCCTTTAAGCTATACGGTATATTCCGCATTTCTCTTTCCGTTTCTTATCGCATTTGCGGTCTTAACTTACAAGACATCATCAGATCTTTGCTTCAGGGTCAGAAGTAATTCTTACGGTAAGTATTGACCGATATTACAAGTTTCTTATTATGCTATAATCAAGGCATGAGATATGATTGCCTGATAATAGATGATGAGAAGGAACTTGCGGATAATACCCGTGATTACTTTAACCTCTTTGATGTCTCTTCCTATTCGGTATACGGAAGGGATGAGGCTATTGAGTTTCTTAAGGACAACGAAGCTTCTCTTATCCTTCTTGATATCAACTTAGGAGACGGAAGCGGTTTTGAGCTTTGTAAGAAGATAAGGGAAGAAATGGATATCCCGATACTTTTTATATCTGCCAGAAATACCGATGATGATAAGCTTATAGCTCTTAACATAGGCGGTGACGATTATATAGAAAAGCCCTATTCCATGGGTGTTATCTTAGCTAAGGTCAAGGTTTTCCTCAAAAGGTTCGGTAAAGTATCTTCTGACACTTCCGGTATATACAAAGACTCCCGTATCAGTGTCGACAAGATAAATAAGACTTTAACGGTGGAAGGCACTCCCAAGAAGCTTACGAGTCTTGAGTTCACGCTCCTTTCGTATCTTACGGATAATCCCGGGCGTCTTATCACGAAGAAGGAGCTTTTTGACAACGTATGGAAAGATAAGTTCACTTCAGACGGTACTTTGAATGTACATATAAGAAAACTCAGGGAAGCTATCGAGAAGGATCCGCAGGAACCGTCCTATATCGTTACCGTATGGAAGGAAGGATATAAGTTCATTCCGGAGAAGATCAGATGAAGATCACAAGATATATCGTAGCTCTTGTGATCACGTTTATCCTTGAAGCAGTATTATGCGTCTTTTTCCTCGGGCAGTTAAAGACCGACTACAACGATCCCGTTAAGATAAACGAGTGCCTCAAAAGCGTTGAGACCAATTTCCCTGATGAGTCTTCTTATATAACATCGGTCGACTACACCGTATTATCTTCCGAAGGAGAATTATTATTTGCTACAAGAAGCGGCCTTGCATCTTCAGTTAATGACGCTGTTAAGAATAACGATACTATCCTGGATGTAGAATTAAGCGGAGATCATGGCAAGATCATAATCCATAACGATACTAAAGCGATGCTGACTTCTTCCAAGAAGAATATCACCATTACGGTCGTCTCCATGACTGCGGTTCAGCTTACAGTTATCTTTTTGTACTTAACATACCTTAGAAATAACATTACAAAGCCGTTTAAGAACATGAACGATTTTGCCTACAGGGTAGCTGAAGGTGACCTGGACGTTCCTTTGTATATGGATAAGAAGCATGTTTTCGGCAATTTCACGGAAGCTTTTGACATAATGAGGACTGAGCTTAAGAAAGCTCGAAATGCAGAGAAAAAGGCAAGCGACGACAAAAAGGAGATAGTAGCAAAGCTTTCTCATGACATTAAGACCCCCATAGCTTCCATCAAGTCAACGTCGGAGATAGGATATGAACTCTCATCCGACGAGAAGATAAAAGACTACTTTAATCTTATAAACGTTAAAAGTGACCAGATAACTCTTCTTGTGGATAATCTCTTTAATTCAAGCGTCAATGATGTTATAGAGATCCCGGTGGAGCCTTCGTCTTACGACAGCTCTATCCTTGAAGATATGATAAGAAGCGCAGATCACCTTAATAAAGCTACGGTACCTTCTATACCTTCTTGTACCATCTATGCGGATAAGGTAAGACTTCAGCAGGCTTTTGATAATATCTTCATGAACTCATATAAGTATGCGAATACGCCTATTACCGTAGATGCTTTACTGGATAAAGATCATCTTAAGATAATGATAGGAGATACGGGCCCGGGCGTCACTGAAGAGGAATTACCGCTTCTTAAGAATAAATACGAGAGAGGATCTAATGCTTCAGATAAGGATGGCGCGGGATTAGGACTATATCTTACGAATTATTATATGGAGCGTATGGAAGGTAAGCTTATATTGAATAATAAGGATCAAGGTTTTGAGGCAACTCTTTATTTAAGAACTATTTAAGGGTTCTTTAAAGGCACTTAAGGGTCATAGAACTAAGATGGTGTCATAAGGAGGAGATAATAATGAAAAACATCATTGAGACTTCAAAACTTTGCAAGACATATTCATCGAACGGCGTGCAGCAGCATGTGCTTCGTAATATCGATCTTGAGATCAAAGAGGGTGACTTTACAGTGCTTATGGGACCTTCAGGTGCCGGTAAGTCAACGCTTCTTTATTCGCTGTCGGGTATGGATAAGCCCAGCCTTGGAAAGATCACTTTCTGTGAGACTGATATCACCGATATGAATTCCGATCAGCTTGCAGTATTCAGAAGGAAGCATTGCGGATTTGTATTCCAGCAGACATATCTTGTAGATTCCATGAGTATCATGGATAACGTATTATCCGCAGGTTTTCTTATAAGTAATGACAGGAAAGAAGTAATAAGCAAAGCCCGTGAGATATTAAAGTCTGTAGATCTTACAGGAGAGTTGTGGGATAAGTTCCCGTCTCAGGTATCAGGCGGTGAAGCACAAAGAGCAGGCATCGCCAGAGCTCTTATCAACAGACCCGCCATGCTTTTTGCAGACGAACCCACGGGTGCTCTCAACTCGAAGACAGGGAAAGATGTATTGGATGCGCTTACTAAGTTTAATGTTGAAGGACAGTCGATCGTTATGGTCACTCATGACATCGTAAGTGCAAGAAGAGGTAACAGGATCTTATATCTTAAGGATGGCGAGATCGCAGGTGAACTTGACCTGGGAAGATATATCTCAGGCGATAAGGAGAGGCATAACGCTCTTCGAGATTTCTTAGGCGGAATGGGGTGGTGATCCATGAATAAGTCATTACTTCTTGCACGTGCTCACTTCCGCAAGAATAAGGGTACGTCGATAGGACTTTTATGCCTTCTTATAATTACGGCGATGCTTCTTTGTCTGTCGCTTCTTATGGTTACGGATGCTTATCCTCTTGCATCTATCGAGGCCGAGCGTCTTGACTCAGGAGACGGTTTTTTCAGGATAACTGAAGATCTTACGGGATTAGACGAACAGGTCTTTGATGAGATCTTAGAAGAAGATACCGGCCGTCATTATACATATCAGTGCTTAAACTACATTATGAGCGTTCCTTTTGCAGGCGGAGATATGTCATGTAATTTCCAGTTCTGCGACGGTGATACGGCATTTAACAAGGGTCTTGCTCGTTCCGAGATAGTTACCGAGGACACTTCAGTTACAACTGATTATGTTATCCTTCCGTATCAGTTCTATACTTCAGGCGGATATAAGATCGGAGATGATTTTAATATCGTAGTTCAGGGCAATAAGTATGATCTTAAGGTAAGGGGCTTTCTTACTACTCCGTATTTCGGATGCAATAATTCCGGTTCTTATGAGGTAGTAGTAGATGATGATACATATTCTGAGATGAATAGTATCGAATCTCCTTCTCTTTGCTACATCGTAGTATATGAGCTTAAAGAAGGCGTTAAGGATTCCGCGTTCGGTATCAGGTTCCTAAATGACTGTCTTACATATGCGCCCGGTTCTGCAGTATCTCACGTACCGCTTGATGTCAGCATTTCGAACAGGACGTTCGTATCTCTTATCTTCGTTATCGCATTTATGTCAGTGACGCTTATCCTTATGCTCGTAGTTCTTATGATGCTTATTAATTCCATCTCAAATTACATCAAAGAGAGCATGAAGACATTAGGCGCACTTAAGGCTATCGGTTATACGAGCAGGGATATAAAGGTCTCACTTCATATACTCTTTACGCTTCTTGCGGTAATAGGATCTGTAGCCGGTATCCTGATCTCTTATGTCTCTATGCCAATTTTCTCCAAGATCGTCGTTGCACAGATGGGCATACCGTATAAAGTATCTGTTGTGTTGTTACCTACGCTTTTGATATTAGTTATCGTCGTTCTTTATACCATGCTCGTGACAGAAGCAGCGCTTCACGATATAAGAAGGATAGAGCCTATCGTTGCTTTAAGAGACGGTACAGAGGGCCACAGCTTCAAGAGGAACAGAGTAAGACTTGATAAGTCAGATCTTCGTATCAATATCGCTCTTGCTCTTAAGACGACGCTTTTTAACATAAAGCAGAATATAATCTCATTCGTAGTAGTAGGAGCAATGGTATTCTTATGTACCCTCGGAGTTCTTATGTATGAGAATTTTAATGTTCATCCCAAGATCGAGATGTTGTCCTTTGAGTTCGGAAGCGGAGTTGCAGCCTTCGACAACACCTCTAAGGAAGAAGCAAAGGAATATCTTGAATCATTAGACGGAGTATCTAATGTTCGTAACTGCATAAATCTTTATTTCTGTTACGGTGACGAGGAGAGGCTTTATACTTATATCATGGATGATGTCTCTAAGCTTGATAACAAGAATGTATGTTATGAGGGGCGTTTACCTCAATATGACAACGAAGTGGCAGTAAGCGGTAAGTTCTGCAGAGAATACGGTTTATCAGTAGGGGATATATTGGAACTTACATACGGCGATGAGACCTACGGTTATCTTATTACCGGACTTATCCAGACTACCAATAACCAGGGTAAGGAAGCGGTTATGAATGAGACGGCGGCTTCTCATATCGTGGATCTTACGGATGCTCCTGCTTATTATCACTTTGACTGCGACGAAGAGACTTCTGAAGCTTCCGATAAGGTGCTCGATAAGTGTGAAGAGAAGTTCGGATCTCATATGATCTCTAGAATGAACTTCTACGACATAATAGAAGGAGCTCTTACGACATTTAAGATGGTTGCCGTTGCAATGCTCTCGGTTATGTTCGTGGTATCTGCTCTTGTAATACTTCTGGTACTTTATCTTCTTGTTAAGTCCCTTATCCTTAATAAGCGCAAGGATTACGGTATATTGAAGGCAATAGGATATAAGACTTCAGATCTTGTCATACAGACAGCCGTAAGCTTTATGCCGTCCATATTGATATCCGTGATAGTATTCTCGGTATTGTCATATCATCTTGCCAATCCCTTTATGAATCTGGCAATGGGATCCTTCGGCATAGTAAAAGCTGATTTTACAGTCCCTATTCCGGGCGTAGTCCTGGTAAGTATCTTTATAACGGCAATATCCTTCGCTTTTGCAATATTAGAGTCTCGTAAGATCCGTAAGATAGAAGCTTATAAGATGCTCGTAAGTGAATAAAGAGTAAGGCCTGAACTGTATAAAGTTCGGGCCTTATTCTATATTTATAATAAAAAAATAATGAACAGGCATAAAGTATTTCAGTTAAATTCAACCTTAAAATTTGACTTCGTTTCTACTATAATCTCTACAGTTAGTGTGGAGAGAGAATGGACAGATATAAGAAGACAGTAACAAAGTTCTTGACGCCGATCCTCAAGGCTGACGGTTTCTTGAACGGACATTATATATACCATATCCTGCTTATCCTTACGGTCTGCATCGTTGTCTTTATGTTCAGGGACAGCTTCTATTCTGATAAGATCTTCAGGAACTACAGGCAGGATGATGCCACGGATCTTAAGATCGCCATGAACATGACATACAATATGTCATTCGAGGCTCAGGCTGACTCGCTTTCATCTTTCAGGATATTCATGGATCCCGAAGCTTCACGTCTTAAGTCTACGGATAAGATGCATATCACTATCCTTAATGACGAGAATATGAAGCTCTTCGAGACCGATCAATATCTTTATAACTCCGATCGTAAATACATAAGAGTCGATGTTGACGGCTTGGATCTGGAGCCCGGTGATTGGTATTACGTTCTGATCAATTTTTCTCAGATGTCACCGACGTCTTTGTTGGTATTAGATTCCCATCAGGTAAATTCCTTCAGTGAAGCCGTACAGTATGCGGAGCAGGGTACAGATGATGATAACGATACATTGTCCCTCGATAAGTCCATAGGTTTTTCCAAGGTGCCGAATATCAGTTATTACTACGGCTCCGTCAATTTCTTAAGCGTATTTATACATCTCGTGTTCTTTGCAGCAGTCATGGGAATACCGTTCCTTGGCGTGTTCAAGACAAGCACGGCGATACGCAATATGTATAGGATCATAGTATTCCCGGTATTCGTCTATCTTGTCGCAGAGGTAATGAATATCGAGAAGGACAGACCCTTAAATTTCCTGTACATTAATTCTCTTAAGAAAGCATTTACCGTACTTTCAGCGCTTCTTCTGCTTGCGATGCTGCTTCTTCTCGTTCATATGCTTACAGGTCACGGATCTGTTGCCGCTTTTGTCGTGGCAATACCCTTTATAGTTCTTGCTTTTGTTAATCATTCGAAGCTTGTTATGAGGGGAGATTCCTTCATGCCATGGGATCTTATGGTTGCAGGTATCGGTCTTAAGACAGGCTCGACTTATTATTTCAGGGTGACACCGAACTTTATAGCAGGTATCCTTCTTTGTATCTCCGTTCTTATGATAATCCGCCTGTCACATACTCCTTATATAAGGCTTACATCTCAGAGAATGTCCATGGTTGCTTTCTCCGTGGTAGCAGTTCTTCTCATCTTTACTACAGCTGTATTTAATACATCTCTTCTTAAGAGACTTCATGTTTACTATGAAGTTAATCCTCCGATACAAAGCTATAACGAGAACGGTACTTATATGGCATTTCTTATGCATCTTAATAATCTCGAGGCAAAGGGAGGAGATAATTCTACTCCCGAGAATGCCCAGGAACTTATATATACATATACCGGTCTCGCAGCTTCCATGGATCTTGATTCCAGGGTAAATGATCCTTCTGTAAGGCCGAATGTCATTTGTATCATGAGTGAAGCTTATGCAGATCTTAGAAATATAAGGGACTTTAATACAACTGAGCCCGTTATGCCTTATTACGATTCTTTAATGGGTGAATGTATGCACGGCGATCTTGCCGTAAGTATATTCGGCGGAGGAACATGTAATACGGAGTTCGAATTCCTTACGGGCTATTCCATGTCTTATCTTCTTCCCGGGTCATCTGTTTATTCTCTTTATGTAAACAGCCCCATCGATGCTCTTCCTCAGATCTACAGGGATAACGGATACAGGACTGTTGCTCTTCATTCATTTGACGGCAGCTGGTGGGACAGGCAGGATAAATATCCCATGCTCGGATTTGACGAATTCATAACAAGGGATGACTTTGACCCTAACTGCGAATATGTAAGAAGATATATATCTGACAGAGCAACTTTTGAGATGTTGACAAGTATCTACGAAGAGAGCGAAGAACCTCTGTTCCTTTTCTGCGTTACTATGCAGAACCATGCTGACTTTGCGGATCATTACGATAATATGCATTACGATATACATGTTACAAATCCCGTAAGTCCTACGGGAGAGCCTTTTAACTATGCAGATAATTATCTTTCTCTCCTTCGTGAGTCCGACGATGCTCTGGAGTATCTTATCGAGTATCTCAGGACTTCGGATGAGCCTACTATCGTAGTATTCTTCGGAGATCACTGTCCTACATTATCTCCCGATTTCTACGAGGAGCTTTTACAGACTGATCTTGGCGGTATCACTATAGAAGATTCCGTTCCGATCTATGAGACGCCTTATTTTATATGGGCTAACTATAACCTGGGTTCAGGCGGTACTACGATCAATACAAGAGCAGGTGACAGAGGCATAACAAGCCCTAATTTCTTAGGCCAGACGGTCCTTGATCTGTCAGGTATCTATTCTCCCGAGTCAAGATCCTGCCTCAGGGTCCTTCAGCAAAGGATAGGCGCTATGAGTTCTCTCGGAATATTTGATCCTTCAGGAGCTTTACATACCGATCTCTCATTCTTTGACGATGAGACATTAGATACATTGGATGACTATTCGAATATCCAGTATTATCTTATCTATCCAGACAGTATTGTTCCCGAAGATGAGGGAGAAGGCTCTTGATCGCGCTGTTCTTCGCCATGAAAGGTGAAGCCGAACCTTTTATCGATGCGCTCGGACTTAAAGGTTCAGGTGATATCTCAGGTTATAAAGTATTCTCTAATGAGAACTATATCCTTACCATAACCGGAATGGGCAAGATAAATGCGGCCTGTGCAGTAACAAGGATATTGTCCTTATACGAAGAAAGTATCGATCTTGTAGTAAACATCGGTACATGTGCAGGAGAAGATAAAGGGCATACTTATATAATTAACAGGATAAGCGATATCGATTCCGGTAGGGACTTCTATCCCGATATGGTATATAAGACGCACTTTGACGAGATATGTCTTCATACGTCGGATAGATATAAGAAAGACTCTGTCTTTGAAGACGAATTCGGACCTTATGTCTATGATATGGAAGGCGCAGCCGTATTTGCAGCAGCTTCCAACTTTTTATCTCCCGATAAGATCAACCTTATAAAGACGGTATCAGACAGCGGTGATCCTGATATCGTGACAAGGGATTACTGCATAAAGCTTCTTATGCCTTCAGTAAAATATACTTTGAAGCTTATCGAAGGGATCGCAAGCACCTCACAGGAAGATCCATATAATGAAGCTGATTCTTTTACATCGTATTACGAAGAGAAACTTCATTGCAGCGAATATATGCGAAATGATCTAAAGCACCTTATACGTTTTGCTTTAAGTTCTGATATCGATATTAAACGTATTATCGATTCATACCTGCCTGTTAAGGACAGGGTAGAGGGAAAGAAGGTATTAGAAGATGTCAGACAAAGCCTTCTACAATAAACCTTTCTCTCATATATATGTTGAGAAAGATATCAAGGGCATCCCCCTTGTAGAGGAGGTCCTTAATAATCTTCCTTCGGCCAAAGTCATCCTAATAAAGCACTATAAGGATATCTTCAACAGGAAAAAGCAGGACTTCAGGGTACAGAGTAAGTCGCGAAGCCTTATCCTTGCGAAGAATACAGGAAATCTTATCTTCGAAGGATCCGATATGTGTCAGGATCACGGTAATTCCAGGTTCTTCTATGCTACAAGCGTCATGAACTGCTTATTTGACTGCGATTACTGCTTTCTTAAGGGCATGTATTCCACGGGTAATATCGTACTCTTCGTCAATCTTGAAGATTATGAGAAAAAGATAGTGGAGATGCTTAAGGAAGGACCAATGTATCTAAGCGTATCTTATGACACTGATCTTCTTGCTCTTCAGGGGATCGCTGATCTTTGTTCCTTCTGGACTGAACTTGCTAAGAATAACGAAGATCTTACTATAGAGTTCAGGACTAAGGCACATGTTAAGAGGTTCGATCCTGCACCTAATGTTATATACTCCTTTACGCTCTCGCCTCAAAGTGTTATCTCTTCTTATGAGCACTATACGGCAAGCCTTGAAGGAAGACTTGATTCAGTAAATAGAGCTTGTGAGGCAGGTTGTAATGTCAGGCTCTGCTTTGATCCTGTGCTCTATGTTAAGGACTACATGAAGTGCTACAATGACTTTATGGATGAAGTGCTCCCTAAGGTCTCCTGGGACAAGATAACAGATGTTTCCGTGGGTGCATTTCGCATATCCAAGGATTATATGAAGGGGCTTAGAAGCTGCTGCCCTATGTCGGCAGTAACGGAGTTCCCTTATGTTAACGAAGGCGGCTATATGAAGATGCCTTCTGATATCTATAAGGGTATGAGAGATCTTCTCGTATCAAGGCTTAAAGAGGTGAAAGATGAAGGAAAGATCTTCTGCGATAGTGACGGGAGCATCGTCAGGGATAGGTAAGGCTATTGCCTGTATGCTGGTAGAAGAAGGCTACGATGTATATGGTGTAGCAAGACATTTTGAAGAAGAAGTCAGCTTTAATAAGATAATTGCCGATGTAACAGATACTGATTCGATATCTAAGGTCTTTTCTGAAGTAAAAGATATAAGTGTTCTTGTAAATTGCGCCGGGACTGCATCTTACGGTCTTGCTGAAGATATATCGCCGGAAGATATAATGAAGATGGTAAGGACCAACCTTGAAGCTCCGATCATATTAACAGGGCTTGCTCTAAAGGCAATGAAGAGGCAAAAGTACGGCCATATAATCAACGTCTCTTCCGTAGTAAGTGAGAAAGCAAGTACATATGCCGCATGTTATGCTGCGACAAAGGCGGGATTGTCCAGTTTCTCAGCTTCTGTTTTCGAAGAAGCGAGGAAGCACAATATAAGAGTAACTGATATTTGTCCTGATATGACAAAGACCGATCTCTACGCTGATGCATATTTTGAGACGGATGATGATCCTGAAGCTTATCTTTTTCCTGAAGATATTGCCTCCTGCGTTAAAGACGCTATTAGTATGAGAGAAGGAACATGCATAACGAAGTTCTTTGTTAAGCCCAGATACCATCGAGTTAAGCGCAAAACTGTATTATTAAAAGATAATTAACATCTATTGATAGAAGTACATGCTTACATGGGGTATCTTGTAACAAGAGGGTTCATGTATGAGTAGAAGAAGGATAGCCGTGTTAACGGCACAGATCGAAGAATATGGACAGACCGTCTTCCTTCGCGGTCTTATTCGATCTGCCTTCGAACATGATATCGAAGTATCAGTATTCTCAATGTTCCAGAAGATACAAAGTTCTATCGCAAGGGAGAAGGGTGACAGTTCTATCTTCGACCTTGTTAATTATTCTCTGTACGATGCTATAGTAGTAGTTCCCAATACAATACATACTCCCGGCATCGTCGATGAGATAGTAGATAAGATAAAGTCGACTTATAACGGTCCGGTACTTTATATCGACAGGGACAGTGAAGATTTCTATTCGTTTAAGATATATGCATCGCATTCTCTATATAAGGTCGTATCACATCTTATTGAAGACCATAATCTGACCGATATAGGCTTTATATCAGGTAAGACTTCAAGTACTCATACGCAGATAAGACTTGATGCATATATCGAAGCCATGACATCTCACGGGCTTACTGTGGATAAAGATCGTATATACTACGGTGATTACTGGTATCTGTCAGGTGAGAGTGTTGCCGAGAAGATATTAAAGTCCCCTAAAGGGCTTCCTCAGGCGCTTGTATGTTCCAATGACAGGATGGCAATAGGTGCTGCCAAGTATCTTACTTCTCACGGTATCAGTATCCCCGAAAATATTGCGATAGCAGGATTTGATTCTTACGAAGACGGTCAGCATTCTCCCGTGCCATTAACTTCAGTTAATGTCCCTATTAATGAGTTCGGCTCTTATATAGGAGACTGCATCGATGACATATTAAACGGTCGTGAATATAAGCAGTTCGACGGAGAGTCTGAGCTTTTTATCGGAAGTTCATGCGGATGCAACTGCGAGAGCATAAGACCCGAATTCCCGCTTAGAAGATCATGGGATACAGAGGAGAGCAGAGGCAGGGTAAACAGTGTCTTCAATCACATGAATGAGGACATGATGCTTCAGAATTCCTTCAACGGGATAATCAACAGCATCTTCCTTAATGTCTATCAGATAAGACCTTTCCACGGGCTTGATATATGTATTAACGAGAACTGGACTGATGAGAGATCTACTTTTACTTCCAGGCTTCTTAATATCGTCAGCTGCGGTGAGAGTGAAGATAAGCCTGATGCTATTGACCTTTCTAACTACTACGATAAGAAAGATATCCTTCCCGATATCTTGCGCGAAGAATTCGAGCCCAGGTCTTTCTTCTTCTATCCTTTGTTCTTTGAGTCTAACTGCTTCGGCTTCGTGTCTTTAAGCTATACGGATCCTGACATCATTCCTTCAAGTGATGAGAGGGTATGGATAAGAAATACTTCTATCGGTCTTGAGAACTATAGAAGAAAGGATTCCACGATCCTTAAGAATAAGATAATCGAGGAAGGAATCAACAAGGATCCCGTAACGGGGCTTAATAACTACAGCGGCTTCATGAAAGAAGCTCCCGCACTTGTATCCAGGATGTCTATGCTTGGTAACAATGTGGGTGTTATCGCATTCGATATAAAGGGATTATCTGCCATTAATAAGCAGTACGGTCACTCCGAAGGCGATGTCGTTATAAATGCATTGGGAATTATAATCTCCAAGGCCTTCGACGATATATCATCATTCTGCTTCTGCATGGGTAATGGAGAGATCGTAGCTCTTCGAATGTATAAGTCTGATCCTGAAGAAGGTCTTAAGGAAAAGCTTAATAAGGTATCGGATTATCTTAACGAATATAATTCGACTCTAAGCGAAGATAAGAAAATAGAAATATATTCTTCTACAGGTATAGGAGAGATTTATTCTCAGAACGAGCTTGAGAAGCTTGTTAATGAGACGATAAATAAGAAAAATACCATGAAGAACTCTCTGGTATCCAAGCTATCCGAAGACGAGAAGAAGGAAGAAGAGGCAGTAAGGGCAGTCCTTGACAATAACTGTCTTGTATATCATTTCCAGCCTATCGTTAATGCAAGGACAGGTGAGATATTCTCTTACGAAGCTCTTATGAGATCTTCTATAGATCCTTATCCCAACCCTCTTACCATCATCAAGTATGCAGAGCATATGGACAGGCTCTACGATGTTGAAGCGCTTACTTTCAGAAATGTCCTTGCCATAATGAAGCAGCGTCAAGACATATTCGACGGAAGCAGGAAGCTTTTTATCAACAGTATCCCGGGGCAGAATCTTAAGGGAGACGATCTTATGGAGCTTGTATCCGCTGCTTCCGAAGTTAAGGATACTATCGTAATTGAGCTTACTGAGCAGGCCGAGCTGTCAGATGAAGACGTCCACGCCATGAAGAATGACTTCTATTCTCTCGGGATCCAGACTGCTATCGACGATTACGGCACGGGATATTCCAATGTCGTTAATCTTCTAAGATACGATCCCGACTATCTTAAGATAGACAGAGCGCTTCTTAGCGAGATACAGAACAGTTCTCAGAAACAGTACTTTGTTAAGCAGATGGTAAGATTCTGTCACGAGAATAATGTAATGGCGTTGGCAGAAGGCGTAGAGACATACGAAGAGCTTAAGACTGTAATAGAGCTTGGTGTAGATCTTATTCAGGGATACTACACGGGTCGTCCTCAGAAGGAAATCGTGAGAAGTATCCATCCTAAGATCTTCGATGAGATCAGGAGTATAAATGCACGTCTTAAGAATAACGATAACGCAGGTATCTACTATGCGGGAAGAGAATCAAGGATCCTTCTTACGCAGCTTGATATCGAAGGCATGTCCGTTATAGATATCACCGACAACGATTCGGGTCTTACGGACTTTGAGATAACAGGTGTTCCGGGAACCATATATAAGACCGGTATACATATTCACGGAGGATATACCGGCAGGATCAAGCTCGATAATCTTATGCTCAAGAAGATGGTCGGATACAATGCCGTTATCGTAATAGAGGACGGATCTGATGTCACCATATCCTTCCACGGAGATTGCTCTTTCTACGGCTCCATATATGTATCTGAAGACTCAAGAGTACTGTTCGAAGGCGATGGTGCAGTGACCCTTTATACTGATCCTAAGGAATACTACGGTATAGGTTCAGGCAAGGATCAGATGTGCGGCAGCATGACCTTTGACATGACAGGTACATTGGACATCATATGCTCAGGTCTTGAAGGTGTAGGCATAGGTTCCTGGGAGAACTGCGATCTTAAGTTCATAGACGGACTGTATTCCGTTACCATGACAGGCCAGCATGCTGTAGGCATAGGCTCTGTTAAGGGCTCCGCGGATATATCCGTAACAGACTGTAAGTTCGATGTTATATCTAAGGCTTCAAACTGTATTGCCATGGGTTCTTACAGTGCGGATGCCAACATATCACTTAACCACATATTCTTTACGGCTAAGCTTGAAGGTAACCGTCTTGCCGCAATGGGCACATTAGACGGTGATCTTGCTACCGTTTACATAACCAAGTCCAACGTTACAGGCATAATCAAGGGCAGGGAGTGTATCGGTATAGGCGTAGCAGGAGACGGTGACTCTGTATTTACCGTAGACAATGCTGCAGTATCCCTTACTGTAAAAGGCGACAGAGCTTTTGCAATAGGCACATGGGATCAGAACGGCTCTCTTAAGGCAACAAATGCAAGACTTGCGGTCGCAGTCATGAACAACGAAGCAACATTCATAGGTTCTTCCGGAGATGATGTCACGATCTCAAACTGCGATGTTAAGTTCGAACATAACGACAAGACATATCTTATGCCTGATCTTATGAGGCTTATTCATTCCTGATAAGAATGTGTCAGTCTGTCTTAAACAGATAGCGGATATCCTGCTAATAGTGTTAGTATTATTCGGATAAGTTAATCGAAGGGACTGACAAAATAGATGTTTAAGATCAGATATCTTGTAAGCGAAAGAGATATTATCGATTGGTATAAGAATAAAGACGATACTTTGTATGGTTATCTATGGTTTATCATAAATGATACTGTAGTAGGTGAGCCTCCCGTTGAGGATTTCCCCATGGGCTTTTACTACGAAAGTCTCTTATGGTGGCAAAGCCAAATGACGGCAGTTGCCGATCTGAAATCAGGTGAGGAGAAGAAGTGTTATTTTTGCACGCCTAATCGATTAAACCTTGTATTCCGTAATGTTGATGACCAACAGTATGAGATCACTCTTTTACATGATGACAAGGAAGAATGGAGAATATCGATAGACAGTTCGTCAGTTCTTGATGCTATCGAGAAGTTTGTCAGCACTTTTAATAACGGTATCGAATATGTAGTTAATAATTGTATTGATGATTAGAGCAATATTCGGATTTGACCTACGGCAGATAGTTGAAGTGTAGCGGTATATTGATAAGTTCCTTGACCGTTACCCTTTGATTTGGTAACATCGTGTTAATTACATATTCTTGCGTTGATGAGGAATAGTACTTATTGATTCTGCTTAACAGAGAGCTGCAGATGGTGGAAGGCAGTAAGAAGAGCAGTAGGGAACTCGCCTCAGAGCATCCGGTTGAAAGCTTTGGCAAGTAGATCAGGACGGAAGTCCACCGTTACAGGGACAGGATATCGGTAGATTACCCGTATCCGGTAAGTGCATCCAATGACGGATGAATTAGAGTGGTACCGCGAACGCCCCTTCGTCTCTATTAGATGAAGGGGCTTGTTGTATATATTGGAGGTGCAATATGAACTATCAGCGGTATCGCAAGATCCCCGAGGTCCCTATGGTGAACAGGACCTGGCCCGGAAATACGATAAAGAAAGCTCCCATATGGTGCTCCGTTGATCTTCGTGACGGTAATCAGGCATTGGAAGTGCCTATGAATCTCGAGCAGAAGCTGGAATTCTTTGATTTTCTTGTAAAGCGCGGATTTAAGGAGATCGAGATAGGATTTCCCGCGGCTTCCGATACCGATTATAACTTCTGCCGTGAACTTATAGATAATGATCTGATCCCTGATGATGTAGCTATTCAGGTCTTAACTCAGTCAAGACCGCATATCATAGAGAAGACTATCGATGCGGTTTACGGTGCCAAGAATGTGATCATTCACTTATATAATTCGACAAGTACTCTGCAAAGAGATGTAGTATTCGGATTCGATAAGAAGGAGTGTCTGGACCTGGCTGTATCAGGTGCAAAGCTCATTAAGGAATATATCGATAACGATGAGAGCGGCACTAACTTTATATTCGAGTATTCTCCCGAGAGCTTCTCTTCGACAGAGCCTGATTTTGCGGTTGAGATATGCGATGCGGTAGCTTCCGTTATGTGTCCGACTCCCGACAAGAAGATGATCGTTAATCTGCCTGAGACCGTGGAATATACGCTTCCTAATGTATATGCGGATATGGTTGAATTCTTCTGTCAGAATACCAAGTTCAGAGACAGTATTATCGTGTCATTGCATACACATAACGACAGAGGAACAGGTGTAGCCGCATCCGAATTGGGATTACTTGCAGGCGCTGACAGGATAGAAGGTACGCTCTTCGGTAACGGCGAGAGAACAGGTAATGTTGATATCATTACACTGGCCGTAAATATGATGATGCAAGGTGTGAATCCGGTACTGGATTTCTCATCTATTGATTCCTGTGTCGATATATACGAGAGATGTACTTCAATGCAGGTGGAACCTCGTCATCCCTGGGCAGGTAAACTTGTATTTACCGCATTCTCCGGATCTCATCAGGATGCGATCAATAAGGGTAAGAAAAAGATGGAAGAGAGACATTCAGATATATGGGATGTTCCTTATCTTCCCGTGGATCCTGCAGACCTCGGAAGAGACTACGAGCCTATCATAAGGATCAACAGCCAGTCCGGAAGAGGCGGTGTCTCCTATGTCATGGAGCAGTACTTCGGTATTATGCTGCCTAAGAGCTTCCAGAAAGATTTCCTTTCGCTTATAAAGACCGAGAGTGACAGTAACGAGAAGGAACTTCTTCCTCAGCAGGTATTCGAGCTCTTTGACGATAACTATATTAACGTTATAACTCCTTACGGACTTAACAGGTTCAGTGAGCATGCTCTGGGTGATAAAAAGTCCGAGGTAGAGGCATTTATTACCGATAACGGTAAAGAAGTCAATATCAAGGGCAGAGGTAAGGGTCTTCTTGATGCTTTCGTAAATGCTTTCGGAGAATATACAGGAGTAAAGTTCTCGATCAATATGTATAACGAGCATGCCATGAAGAGCGGTACTGATTCTGCGGCTATTACATATATCGAGATCAAGCGTGAATCTGACGGTCAGATCTTCCTTGGTGCCGGTGTATCCTCTTCTGTGACAAAGAGTTCCGTTCGTGCTATCATTAGTGCGTATAATCGCATGATAAAGGAATAAATCACATGAATTACGACTATTTGATCGTTGGCGCAGGTCTTTACGGCGCTATCTTTGCAAGAGAACTTACAGACGCAGGCAAGAAAGTACTTGTTATCGATAAGAGAGATCACGTTGCCGGCAACATCTATACAGAAGAAGTAGAAGGCATCAATGTACATAAATACGGAGCTCATATCTTCCATACGAATGATAAGCGTGCGTGGGAATATGTAACTCGTTTTGCCGACTTTAACAGATATACGAACTCTCCCGTAGCTAACTACAAGGGTGAGCTTTATTCTCTGCCTTTTAACATGTACACCTTCAATAAGATGTGGGGTGTAGTTACTCCCGAGGAAGCTGCAGCTAAGATCGAAGAGCAGCGTAAGGCAGCAGGCATCACAGAGCCTAAGAACCTCGAGGAGCAGGCTATAAGTCTTGTAGGTACTGATATCTACGAGAAGCTTATCAAGGGATATACACAGAAGCAGTGGGGCAGACCTTGTACTGAGCTTCCTTCTTTCATTATTAAGAGACTTCCCGTAAGGCTTACTTTCGATAATAACTACTTTAATGCTCTCTATCAGGGTATTCCCATGGGCGGATATACTAAGATGATAGAGAATATGCTTGATGGTATCGAAGTTAAGCTCGGTGTTGATTTCTTGGAGAATAGGGATGAACTTACTAAAGTCGCATCTAAGATAGTTTATACAGGCCCTGTTGATGCATACTTTGACTATAAGCTCGGAACACTTGAGTACAGATCTGTAAGATTCGAGACTGAGATCCTTGATAAGCCTAACTTCCAGGGTAATGCCGTAGTTAACTATACTGATGCAGAGACTCCTTATACACGTATCATCGAGCATAAGTTCTTCGAGTTCGGGACACAGGAGAAGACTGTAATAAGCCGTGAGTACAGCTCCGAGTGGAAGAAGGGCGATGAGCCTTACTATCCCGTTAACGACGATAAGAACGGAGCTCTCTATCAGGAGTATAAGGAACTCGCGGATAAGGAAGGTAATGTCATCTTCGGCGGACGTCTCGGCGAGTACAAGTACTACGATATGGATGCTGTAGTAGTCAAGGCTCTTGATATGGTAGCAAAAGAAATCTGATAATAACGACTGAGAACTACGGGCTTCCGGCTTATGTCGGGAGCCTTTCTTATACGGAGAAGACATATGCGTAAAGGTTATGATCTTGATGAGATCCTATCCGGATGTTTATATCACGCTATCGGAGCCGTGCCTGATGCTGACGGCTGGTTCAGTATCGATGATGTCCTGCAGGTCATAGCGGCTGTTTGTCCGACAGATCGTTCTAAACTTATTGCTCATATATCAGATAATGATCGGTATATCTTAAATGACGATAAGACAAAGATACGTATAAGCCCCGAATTCCTCATTCCTTCAGATGTGGAATCGCAGCTGATTGATCTTCGTAAGATCGATATCAGAGATATGGTCTTTAAGAAGAATGATCTATCTTATCTCGCCGATATAGATAAGAAGATCATTGTTGAGAGAAATGACGGGAAAATATGGGAATTTCCCTTTTATACGAATACCGTTCATTATATTGATGATATGAGATTCTTTATGGTACTGGAAAAGCACGGCAAAAGGATGCTGGCGGTAAGTTCTTATATGACCAAGAGTTATAAGAACAGATACAGGATGTTCATAAGCGGCTTTCCCAAGGTTATAGATAACGAATATCCGATAGATGCCGAGCTTGTTGATTTTGACGGATATAGCTATAAGATCATGGTAACCGGTGAATGAAACTGTTAATATAATTCGCGAGTAAGATTTCTTTGATATTTGGTTTCCTTACTCGAAACTAACACGTTTCACTCATCTGTGGTATAATAAATTAGATAGTTTCCATCAGTTAATGAGCATTCAAGGAATAATTCTATGCTGGGTTTTAAGTATGAGATGCTAATGGATAACGATTATGTTCCCGAGTTCAAGTGTCCCGTCTGCGGCAGTCTTGGACTTGTGCATGAACATGATGCTCTGTCTGATAATTCCCCTGAGATATGCAGATGCTGCGGTGCGATCATTCTGGGCGGCTCTAATCTTGATGCCAACAGCTGGTACAAGATATGGCGCGAACATGGTTCCAAAGTCCTCTTTGATATGCCTTTCGAAGAAAGAAGCGAATACTACAGGACTTTACTTGAAGAATATGAAGTAAAACATATCTATATACCTTCAAGAACTGATATAGAGAATCTTACTATCGAAGAGAGAGCATTTACTCAAAACTTCTTTAAGAAGATCATAGATCACGATAAGAAGATAATGATAGAGACAGGGGGGAAGAGATATACTTTCCCTTATGTTACCAATACTATCTTTGTAGTAAGGGATGACTCTACTTATATTGCGGTAGCAGAGAAGTATGACTCTAAGATCTTATTCCTGAGTCATGAATTCCAATATAATCCTTATGTCTATAGGACTGCTTATGTCGGTCTTCTTCCGGATGTGTTTAAGCTTTCGATGTCACTTGATGAGACCTGTGAAGTAGAAGATAACGAGGGCAATACCTACGTTATCTATGTGAAGTGACGTATTGTTGACTGATATGCAGATGGAACGACAGATTATTCGTAAGAAAGCACAGTCTGCAGAGACGGTTGCTTCCAAGTTAATGTATATCTAAACCTCAACCTTAGATTGCCGGTCCCGAGTTGAGGTTTTCATTTTCTCTTATTAGAGCATCTTATTCTTATTTCTGAACTCTTCGTCGTATCTTCTGATCCTGTGCTTTCTGAAGATCATGAGAGCTACTATCAGGATAAGAGCAAGTAATATAACTCCTGCAAATGTAATAAGAATATTCTTGATGCTGGTCCAGGGAGTGGTCTTGGTGGGATTAACTGATACGACATGGTCCTTTATCGCTATCTCCAGATGAAGTACACCGACGATATATGTCTTGCCGTCGCTATAAGTCTTTAATATCGGTATCTCAAAGTTCTGTTCGTCAGCATTGACGTCGATCATGACTTTTGACAGATCTACCGAGTTGGAGCTTCCTGCAGCTGTCCTGTAGGAAGTGGTCGTTAAGTAAGATGAGAATTCCATTTCAGAGGACATAACGCCAAGCTTAGTATCAAGTAAGGCTCCGTTTATCTGTTCTATTGTCTCGTTATATACGGGAGTAAATTCAGACGGCTCGATCATTACTGTGGAGAATGCGGAATAGCCGTATTCAAAAAGATCTATGGTATCTCTGTATCGTGTCTCGTTATTAGTAGCTCCGAGAAGTACTGTAATAAGTCTTCTGCCGTTCTTCTCCGATGCTGCTACCTGAGTGTAGCCTGCGCCCTCCGCATAACCGGTCTTTCCTCCGATGTAGTAATCGTATGAATATTCCTGCGTGGAGATGAACCTGTTGGCATTGGAGATAGTCCTTGAATCAGGGTAGAGATTTGTAGGGTTCATTGTGTGCTGGAATGTAGTTGCTATATCTTTAAAGTCTTCATATTCGCAGCATTCGTTAAGAATTATCGCCATGTCCCTGGCAGAACTGTGGTTGGTCGCACCGCCGTTTGTTATTCCGTAGCAGGAAAGGAAGCTTGTGTTAGTACATCCGAGTTCCTGTGCCTTGGCGTTCATGAGAGTGCAGAAAGCTGCTTCGGATCCGGACACCTTGATCGCCAGAGCAAGACAGGCATCGTTGGCAGATTGAAGGAGTGCTCCGAAGATCATGTCCTTGACCGTGACTTCTTCGCCTTCCGTAAGTCCTAACGTCTCATATCCTTCAGGGATACCGATATACATGGACTGATCGATGGTTATAGTGTCATCAAGATCAAGGTTCTCAAGGGCGACAAGGACAGTCATTACTATGGTACATGTAGCGGGATTTATCTGTGTATCTATCTCTCGGCCCATGAGGACGGTATCGGACTGAGCGTCATAAAGGATATATGCCGTTCCCGTAGGACTGGGAGCATCGGGAAGTTCCTCGTTAAGAAGATCTTCCTTGGATTCATTCTGTGATATAACGTCATCTTCAGGATCATCGAACTGCTCGTTAACCGCAAGTACGGTACCAGGAAATATAAAGTTCAATGCGATGATCGCGGTCAAAAGTAACAATAATGGCTTTTTCATAAATAAGATTATAACAAAATATGGTATTTCTAGTATAATAATTCGGTAACAAAGAATAGAGGTATAATGATGTCGATCGTACGTGTAGATGAAGCGGGATTACAGCCGCAGTATAAGGCTATCTCAGAGCTTCGAGACTTATTTTTCAGCATAGCTGCTTCCAAGGGCAGACCCGTAACTTACAACCTCAGGACTTATGGCTGCCAGCTCAATGAAGCTGATTCTGAGAAGCTTCACGGTATGTTTGCCCGTATGGGTATCAATGAGGCTTTAGAAGGTGAGGAAGCCGATATCGTGATCCTTAATACATGTGCGGTCAGAGAAAATGCCGAAGACAGGCTTTTCGGTAATCTGGGTGAATTCAAGGTATCTAAGAAAAAGAATAAGGATATGGTCATCGCAGTCTGCGGATGCATGATGAAGGTCCCCGATAATGTAGAGAGGATCAAGAAGAGCTTTCCTTATGTAGATCTCGTATTCGATCCTCAGCAGATACATAATTTCCCCACGCTTCTTCTTGAGACTGTTTCCAAGTCCAAGCAGAATATAAATATTACTGATGTTGACTATATCGCTGACGATAAGTTCCTTCCCGTTGAGAGACAGAGAAAGTTCAGAGCATTGGTGCCTATAATGTACGGCTGTAATAATTTCTGTTCTTTCTGTATCGTTCCATATACGAGAGGAAGAGAGAGGTCCCGTGACTTCGATTCCGTTGTGGAAGAGCTTAAGAGTCTTGCAGATCAGGGTTATAAAGAGGTTATGCTCCTTGGCCAGAACGTCAATTCCTATGGTAAGGGTAATGCTGACGGTAAGACATTCCCGGATCTTCTTCGTGCGGCAGCTTCCATCAAGGGGTTTAGCAGAATAAGGTTCATGTCTTCTCATCCTAAGGATATCTCCGATGAAGTACTTGAGATAATGGCATCGGAGCCTAATATCGAGAAGCATCTTCATCTGCCTTTGCAGTCAGGTTCCGACAGGCTCTTAAAGAAGATGAACAGACCGTACGATACGGCAAAGTATATGCATATCGTTGATAAATTCAGAGAACTTGTTCCTGAAGGATCCATATCTACGGATATCATCGTAGGATTCCCCGGAGAGACCGAAGAGGACTTCCTGGGTACCATGGATATCGTAAGAAGAGCAAAGTTCGATGCCGCATTTACATTCCAGTACTCTATAAGACCCGGTACAAAGGCCGCGGAGATGGAGGACCAGATACCTCACGATGTTGTTACCGAGAGGTTCGGAAGACTTCTTAAGCTTCAGAACGATCTTGTATTTGAATCTAATAAAGCTATGGTCGGTAAGACCGAGGAGATACTTATAGAGGGAGTAAGCTCCACAGCAGAAGATATACTTACCGGAAGGACTAAGTCCAATCATCTTGTTAACTTTACTGTCCCTTCTGATCTTCGCCTTCCCGATGTTCCTTTATCTTCTTATGAAGGCCGTCTTTGTGAAGTAAAGCTTACTAAGGCTAAGCCCTATTCTGTCGAAGGAGTAATGGAGAGATTTATAAATGACTGAGAATAATAAGCCTCTTAGATTAGCAGATATATCGCCCGATGACTTAAGTCCCATGATGCAGCAGTATGCTGAGCTCAAGACTAAGCTTGGCGATACGATACTCTTCTACAGATTAGGCGACTTCTATGAGATGTTCTTTGACGACGCTCTTTATGTATCTAAGACGTTGGAGCTGACTCTTACTGCAAGAGACTGCGGCAGTAATATGAGAGCACCTATGTGCGGTGTTCCTTTCCATGCATTTCAGACATATGCCAACAGGCTTGTTTCCTTAGGACATAAAGTCGCTATCTGCGAGCAGCTCGAAGATCCTGCTCTTGCTAAAGGTCTTGTTAAAAGGGGCATAGTAAAGGTCTTAACTCCCGGCACCATGACTGATACCACAGGTCTTGATGACAGGAAGAATAACTACCTGATGGCTATTATGTGCGTAGGTAAGCAATTCGGTGTAGCAGTAGCCGATATCACGACCGGAGACTTTGAAGCTACACAGTTATCCTTTGCAGATAACGGAGAACATCTTATTAATCTTATCGGTAAGTACCTTCCTTCAGAGATAGTACACGATAAGGCTTTCTGCGATACAAGAGAATATCAGGTGATAAACAAGGGCTTTAGTACTTCGTACACTCTTCGTTCCGACAGGGATTTCTCACCTTCAAGGATCACATCAGATAAGCATATAAAGACATACGGTGACGATAAGTTCAACGATAAGGAGCTGATGTTCGGCGCCTGTGCCGCAGTACTTTCATATGCTGAAGAGACACAGACCGATAAGGTATCACATCTTCGCGAGATCAAGTGCTTCAAGGTATCGGATACCATGGAGCTGGACCTTACTACAAGGATCAACCTGGAGCTTACTTCCACTATACGTTCCAAGTCCAAGAAAGGTTCCTTGCTTTGGGCTATCGACAGGACTAAGACAGCCATGGGAGGACGTCTTCTTCGTAAATGGGTAGAAGAGCCTCTGATAATTACATCTGCTATTAACTCAAGGCTTGATGCAGTAGAGGAAGCTGAGAGCAAGTTCATCGCAAGACAGGAGATAATGGACGGCCTTACCGGACTTTACGATATCGAGCGTCTTGCAGCAAAGGTATCACTTGGCAGCATCAATGCAAGAGAGATGCTTTCTTTGAAGAATTCCATAGGTAAGCTTCCGTTCCTTGTAACTACCTGTAAGGAGTTCGGTAAGGGTATCTTTCGCGAGATAACGGATATCTTAGATCCCATGGAGGATATATACGAGCTTCTTGATAAAGCTATAGCCGAGGATCCGCCTGTTACCATAAAGGACGGCGACATCATAAAGAGAGGCTATAACGAAGAATGCGACGAGCTTTACGATATTGCTCGAAATGCAAAGGAATACATACTCGCGCTCGAAGCTAAGGAGAAAGAGAGAACAGGAATAAAGAACCTGAAGATAGGTTATAACCGTGTCTTCGGATACTATGTGGATGTTCCCAGGAGCAATACCACCGAGCTTCCTCCCGAATATACCCGTAAGCAGACTCTTGCTAATAACGAGAGGTACATTTCCCCTGAGTTAAAGGAGCTTGAAGATAAGATCTTAGGCGCTCAGACTAAGAGGATGGCGCTGGAATATGAGCTTTTCGTACAGGTAAGAAATGTTGTATCAGATAACATCGGTCGACTCTTCGGAAGTGCACGTGCAGTAGCTTTACTTGATGTAGTCACATCTCTTGCGGAGCTTGCCTCCGAAGAAGGATACGTAAGACCTAAGGTAGATAACAGCGAGATAATCGATATTAAGGGCGGACGTCATCCGGTAGTAGAGAGGATGCTTACAGGGGACGACAGGTTCATCCCCAATGATACATCTCTTAACGACGACAACCGCCTCATGGTACTTACGGGACCTAATATGGCAGGTAAGTCTACTTATATGCGCCAGGTGGCAATAATTGTCCTTATGGCGCAGATAGGTTCATTTGTTCCTGCTAAGAGCGCACACATAGGTCTTGTAGATCAGATCTTTACAAGGATCGGAGCTTCAGACGACATCTCGATGGGTGAGTCCACATTCATGGTAGAGATGAAGGAAGTATCCTCTATCCTTCGAAATGCTTCCAGAAGAAGTCTTCTTCTCTTAGATGAAGTAGGAAGAGGAACAAGTACTTACGACGGCCTTTCCATCGCATGGGCAGTAATAGAATACATAATCGATCCTAATATACTTTTTGCAAGGACTATCTTTGCTACTCATTACCATGAGCTTAATCAGCTTCAGAAGATGACTAAGGGTGTCTTCAATAACCACGTAGACGTTAAAGAGACTGATGACGGTGTCGTATTCTTACATAAGATAGTAGACGGCGGTACTTCCGACAGCTACGGTATCGAGGTTGCTCGTCTTGCAGGTATCCCCGAAGATGTCTTAAAGAGATCTCGTTCCATCCTTAAGGAACTTGAGAGGATCGGTAATTTCAAGGTAACGGGTAACGTAGAGATGGATGGCGGACAGGCTCAGCCTGCATCTACCGCTATGCCCGGACAGGAATCTATCTTCAATCCGGATAATGTTGTCTACCGTAAGGAAGATAAGCTCAGAAAGACGGTAAAAGAGATAGATATCACAAAGGTCACTCCTCTTGAAGCCATGAATATCCTTTACGGACTTATCGAGGAAGTTAGAGCGGAGGATAACGATGGGCAGGATTAATATCCTTGATACACTTACGGCCAATGCCATCAAGGCAGGAGAAGTAATAGAGCGTCCAGTCTCCGTTGTTAAGGAGCTTGTCGATAACAGCATCGATGCAGGTGCTACTTCCGTTAAGATAGAATTCGAGAACGGCGGTATATCTCTTATAAGAGTTTCTGATAACGGAATCGGCATGGACTCTGAAGACGCACATAAGGCTTTTCTTATTCATGCTACGTCCAAGATCCGCTCTGTAGAAGATATATACGATCTTAGTACTCAGGGCTTTAGAGGCGAGGCTCTGGCTTCTATAGTCGCATGCTCTAATGTAACGCTCATAACCAAGATGGCAGATCAGGATGCCGGAACTCTTATAAGATACGAGGACGGTAAGCTTATAACAGATTCGGAGACTTCCGCCGATAACGGTACCGTAGTTACCGTGACTGAACTTTTTGCAAGGATCCCCGCAAGGTATAAGTTTCTGAAGAAAGATTCCACCGAAGGCATGTATATCTGTTCTCTTGTCGAGAAGCTGGCTATCATAAACAGCGAGATATCCTTTAAGCTTATAAAGGACGGTAAGACCATACTTTCAACTCCGGGTTCAGGCGACATGAAAGATGCTATCTACAGTATCTACGGCAAGCAGATAACATCAGGCCTTATTCCCGTTAACTACGAGTACGAAGGTACCAGACTTACGGGATTTACGGGCGATACGGCGACTGTTCGAGGCAACAGGTCAATGCAGTATCTCTTCGTTAATAACAGAGCTATACGTAATACTTCCGTAAGTGCAGCAATAGATGAAGCATACAGGAACAGTGTCATGAAGAACAGATTCCCCATATGCTTCCTGGCTGTATATGTTCCTGCGGATAAAGTTGATGTTAATGTTCATCCTCAGAAGGCTGAAGTTAAGTTCTCTTCAGAGACAGACATATTCAGACTTGTATATCACGGCATAAAGAATGCATTATCTTCATCTGCTCCTGCATTTCCTGCTGATGCAGCTGATATCGTTACTGATCTTAAGGAAACATCCAATAGTCCCGAGAGGATACAGATACATATGGACCATGTATCTTCATCTGTGCCTTCTTCAGGTAAACTTCGCGGTTCTGTTACTTATAACGATCAGCCTACTAAGAAAGAAGCAACAGCTGCCAACGATCTTCTTAAGATACTCTCGGAGTTTAAGCCGGATATAGATGAGATAGCAGGTAAGGAGCCGTCTGTTGAAGCTACACCTGTATCTTATGAAACTACTGATACGAAGGATATCTCTACTGTACCTTCTTCTGAAGAGACAGTGTCACAAGAACCTGTACGTGAGATAATAGGCGAGATAGCACTTCTTAAGAACGCAAGATTTGTCGGATTCTTATTCAATACTTATATAATCTTACAAGGCGAAGAAGACTTCTTCCTTGTAGATCAGCATGCCGCACATGAGCGTGTTCTCTACGAGAGATTTATGGCTAAGAAAGTCGATCGTGACGGGGAAAAGAGAGATAGCCAGACTCTTCTTGTTCCTCAGATAGTTGATCTTTCTACAGCTGATTATTCTTTTGTCAGTGATAACCTTGATCAGTTTGAAGCTAACGGATTTGAGATAGAGATATTAGGCGACAGACAGATCGCGCTTCGTGCCATTCCAGTTGCTGATAAGGCGGAAGACAGATTAAAGTCCATGAGTAAGCCTTCGGTATTTTTCCAGATGATCCTTAATGATCTTAAGAAGGAGACCCCCGAGAAGGGAAGTATCTGGTATTCGCTTATTCAGACTACAGCATGTAAGGCCGCTATTAAGGCACACGATGTAATAACACAAGAAGAAGCAATGTCTCTTATAGAACAGCTTGTTGTATTAGATGATCCTTATCACTGTGCTCACGGTCGTCCCACATATATCAGGACTTCTCTTACAGATCTTGAGAAGAGATTTAAGAGGATAGTCTGATATGGCAGTTAAGGATATATCTTCAAGGCTTGAAGGCTTTTCTAAGATCCCGATAATATGCGGTCCTACTGCAAGCGGTAAGAGTGCTATTGCTCTGCGACTTTGTGAGATAACAGGCGGAGAACTTCTCTCCTGTGATTCCATGCAGATCTATAAGCATCTTGATGTCGGTACTGCAAAAGCTACTAAAGAAGAAAGAGAACATATACCTCATCATCTGACGGATATAGTAGAGCCCGGAACTTATTTTTCCGTGAACGACTATATTCACAGATGCTATGAAGCTATAGAAGACTGTCTTAACAGAGGAAAGCTTCCTGTCATATGCGGCGGAACAGGTCAATATATCTCCGCTCTTCGTGACGGAGTGAGGTTTGTTGATGAACCTGTTCCGGATGCTCTTATCGCAGAGCTTGAAGCCGAGTACGACAGTAAGGGTCCTCAAGATCTATACGATAGACTTCAGGCTTTAGATCCTGATGCGGCATCTAAGATGCATATGAATAATAAGCGCCGTGTGGTAAGAGCTCTTGCTGTATGTATAGCAACAGGGAAGACCTTTACGGAGTGGAACAGTACTTCTAAGACAACAGGACCTATGTATCCTTTTCTACTCTTTGAACCTGATTATGAGGATCATAGAGACGTCTTATATGATCGAATCAATAAGAGAGTCGACATCATGGTCGAGCAAGGGATCATAGAAGAAGCAAAGTATCTGTATTCACTTGATATAGATCGTATGTCTACATGCTTTCAGGCGATAGGCTACAAAGAGTTCAAAGATTATATTAATGATCCTACTCCTGAGAACCTTGAACAAGCAATATATAAGATAAAGCTTAATTCAAGACATTATGCCAAGAGGCAGCTTACATGGTTCAGATATATCGATGATATCGTTAAGCTTGATATTGCATCCGGTATCGATGATATGATCAACGGCAGGATCTTGCCGTACTTACATTGATTCCGTCATGATCTTGAGGGAATTGCTCAAACCGTAATGATATTTATGCCTTTAAGAAGGTTTTCTCTCATAAACTAAGATAAAAACACCTCCGCCTGTGTATAGTCACATCAAAAAGCGGAGGTGTTATAGATCTTGCGATTATTTATTCTGTTCGATCAGTTGATATTGTATCTGTGAAGACCTACGACCTTACCGAGGATCTTGCATTCCTCAGTATCAAAGGGAATAGGCGCATAGAGCTCATTCTCCGGGAAGAGGTAAGGCTTACCGTTCTGCTTACCGTATCTCTTGACAGTAGCTTCATCACCGATAAGTGCAGCGATGATGTCGCCTTCATCACAGGAATCCTGCTTCCTTACGATGATATAGTCGCCGTCAAGGATATGAGCATTGATCATACTGGTACCGCTTACCTTAAGAAGGAAGCAATCATCAGATCCTATGATCGACTTGTTTATATACTGAGAATCGGAATAGTCCTCGTGAGCGTAGATGGGCTGACCTGCAGTGATCTTACCGACACAATTAAGCTTGATCACATCTGCGGGGATGCGTTCTTCTTCCTCGGAATTCTCATTCTGATTCTTAAGTATAATAGCTCTTCTCATACCGGGTCTGTACTCTATAAGACCCATCTCATCAAGCTTACGAAGATATGTATGTACTGAAGAAGTGGACTTGAGTCCTGCTCCGGCACATATATCTCTTACTGAGGGAGAAAGAGCGTTCTCATGGATATATCTCTGTACATATTTATAGACACGTTCGATGGATTTGGCGGATTTGCTTTCCGGGTTATGCTGCGTAACTGACATAAAAACCTCCAAACATATTTTCTTGATTACATTGTATTTTAAATACATAAGAATGTCAAACACTTGTTCTAAAAGGAGAGAACTATGGATAAGAAAACTTTAAAGACAATACTTGATAACCTTTACGACGATATGATCATCACTGACAGGGAAGCTGTTAAGCTCGCATCATTTATATCTTCAAGCAGAAGAGATAAGAACAATATCCTTAAGAAGTTATATTATAGTGATAATGCTCCGGTGAAGGTCCTTTCCACGGAATTCAAGGGGAAGGGCGAATCTGATGTGACGGGAGAGATGATCGACGTCTCTGTAAAGTATGACGAGTTTATAGAAAGACTTGAAAACAGGATGAATGAACTTATCGCCCGTCACAATAAGGCAATGAACGTATTCTTCCTTATTATGTCTCTTCCGGAACCCTTCTGCAGAGTCCTTTATCTTAAGTACTTCAAAAGGATGACTTGCGATGAGGTAAGCGTCGAACTCTATATAAGTCCGTCAACTTTTTACCGTAAGCTTCATGACGGTGAGGATCTTCTTATCAAGAACATAAACGATAAAGGAGAACATCTGATATGAAGTTTGCGGTCTTTATCGACGATATACTGAAGAAGGAATGTATCTGCCTTCAAAGTGAACTTATAAAGGAGCCATGTGATGTCTTTGAAGCTGACAGCTGGGAAGAAGCCGCATCTCGTTTAATTTGTACTGATGACAACTCCTTGATCGCTCTTATCTGTCTTCCTATACATTCAGCTTATATAACTTATGTAGATAATATAGATATATGCGCAATAACTTCTGGTCATTACGATATAGAGAATTACTGTGATGATAACAGTATCAAGCTTATATATGACCATAACGGTATGAGAAAAAAGAAGATGCTTAACAGAGAACTTACTTCCGAAGGCAGGATATACGATATAGTTGCAGGTAATCTTATCGTATTTCCGGAAGATTCATCATACGGAATAGAAAGAGCATATGAGATCTTCGGAAAAGGTCAGGTCTTTATATATGATAAAGAAAATAAAGATATAAAGACAATAAGATGCTCACCGCAAGCTCTTTCAGTTTTGCGCGAAAATAATATTTCAATAATCGTATGAAAAAATATATAATCTTCTTATGCAAAACGGAAAGAGTAATAACGGATCCTTTTTTGAGACTATACTTAACAGATTCAGCGGCATATGCGGATCTGTAGCAAGAACTACCGTTCGCTTCTTTAAGAACCTTCCCGGAAGGTCCATGAACTTTGTAAGAAGGAAGATAAACGAATATAAGAGAAGACCTCCCAGGGAAGATATCAATAAGGTATATGTATTAGTAGGATATACTACTAAGAAGCATATCGAAGCCAGGTATAACAGGGAAAGAGAGATGATGATCTTAAGAAGGGGACTTCTTCTTATAATCTTCGTTCTTCTGCTTCTTATATCATTTAAGACAGTAGTTCCTTATGTAAATGTAGATCAGTATAAGAATATGTTCGGTATCGGCGATGTAGACGAGCTTACGGAAAATGATCCTTTCGCGGAGGATGCTATATCAACTCCTACGATATATGCAGAGACTTCCGCTACGTCAGAATCAGAACAGATCTGACAAAAATGAATGAAAGCTGAATAAATTCTGCATTTTAAGGTTTTGAATGTTGCAAGATTTGCGCAATTGATATATCATTTCTCTTGATTATGAAATTTTTGGGTTTGCATCTTGCAAATCTTTAATAAAAGAAAGGCGGAATGTATTATGGAATACACTATCAATCATCCTTACCTTAACGATCTCATGCAGAAGGTTATCGCTAAGAATCCTTCAGAGCCCGAGTTCTATCAGGCTGTTCATGAAGTTCTTCAGTCTATCGAGCCCATCCTCGATCAGCATCCCGAACTTATCGAGAAGCAGATCCTTGACAGACTTGTTGAGCCTGAGCGTCAGATCATGTTCAGAGTTGCTTGGGTTGATGACAGCGGCAAGATCCAGGTAAACAGAGGTTTCAGAGTACAGTTCAACAGTGCTATCGGACCTTATAAGGGCGGTATCCGTCTTCATCCTTCCGTTAACCTCGGTGTTCTTAAGTTCCTCGGCTTCGAGCAGGTATTCAAGAACTCTCTTACAGGCCTTCCTATGGGCGGTGCTAAGGGTGGTTCCGACTTCGATCCTAAGGGTAAGTCCGATAACGAAGTTATGGCTTTCTGCCAGAGCTTCATGAGAGAGCTTTACAGACATATCGGTCCTGACCTCGATGTACCCGCCGGTGATATCGGTACAGGTGCTAGAGAAGTAGGCTTCATGTTCGGTCAGTACAAGAAGATCGCTAACGAGTTCACAGGCGTTCTTACAGGTAAGGGTCTTTCCTTCGGTGGTTCCCTTGCTAGAACAGAGGCTACAGGTTATGGTCTTTGCTACTTCACAAACTGCATGCTTGCTAAGAAGGGTACATCTTTCGAGGGTAAGACAGTTGTTGTTTCCGGTGCAGGTAACGTTGCTATCTATGCTACAGAGAAGGCTCAGCAGCTCGGCGCTAAGGTCGTAGCTCTTTGCGATTCCACAGGTTACATCTACGATAAGGACGGCATCAAGCTCGATGTTGTTAAGGATATCAAGGAAGTAAGAAGAGCTCGTATCTCCGAGTATGTTAAGGCTGTACCTACAGCTGAGTACCACGACGGACGTAAGGGAATCTGGACTATTCCTTGTGATATCGCTCTTCCTTGTGCTACACAGAATGAGCTTGATCTTGACGATGCTAAGGCACTCGTTGCTAACGGCGTTAAGTTCGTTGCTGAGGGCGCTAACATGCCTACAACACCCGAGGCTATCGCTTACTTCCAGAGCAACAACATCTACTATGCTCCCGGTAAGGCTTCCAACGCAGGTGGTGTTGCTACATCCGGTCTTGAGATGGCTCAGAACAGCATGAGATATTCCTGGACATTCGAGGAAGTTGACGCTAAGCTCAAGGGCATCATGGAGGGTATCTTCAAGGCTGCTGATGAGACAGCTACAAAGATCGGTCACGAAGACAACCTTGTTATGGGTGCTAACATTGCTGGTCTCCTTAAGGTTGCTAACGCAATGCTCGCTCAGGGCTGCATCTGATAAATATCAGATTATTTTCTGACTATAGACGGCTTCGCTTCGGCGGAGCCGTTTTTGTTGACAGAAAAATCCCGTTAGGTTACCATTCGTTGAATGTTTGTGCGGAGGTGGATCATGGCAAGTTGCGTGATATGTAATTCAGAAGAGGCAGATAAGACTTACCGTTTTGCGGTTGTAGACAGAAGAACTTCTTCTGAGACTAAGGAATATGTAGTAGCCAGAAAGACTACTACGACGATCTATGAACGCTTTGCCGGAGTATGCAGGGAATCGTTCTGTGACAAGTGCCTCAAGAAGCAGAAGATGAAGAATCTAAGGACGGCCGTACCTGTTTCTTTCGGTTTGACTCTTCTTATACTTGTGGTCATTGGTCTTAATGCCGGAGGCTTGTCTAAAGGCTATTTTATCGCGTCATTGATAATCTCTGCTCTTGTATCTGTTATAGCTCTGGTGATCTGTTTAACTGCAAAAGATACTTCTCTTGCAAAAGAACTGTTATTTGATAAGAGAGGTCGTCGACTTACTTATGTGCATGTCGATCCGTCCATTTATATGAGCGGTAACAAGACTACTCTTGCCAAGTTCAAGGAGAAGTCCGGACTTCGTACGGAAGTCGCTGAGAAGATATATGAGAAGTTTATCGAATCAGGGAAGGGAAATGAGCTCGTTGATGAGATCATCAGCAACAGCGCTCAGTAAGTTATATGATCGACAGAAATGATATAAGGATGGAATTTAAAAGAGGTGCTTCCTTGTGGAAACACCTCTTTTCAAACTCAATAAACTATTGAACTTAACCTAATGTGACCATCTGTCCGTCAGCTGTCTCGGAATATGTGCTCATTCCGTAGTAATCCTGGTCAACGATACAAACATAGCTTACGCCTCTGTTAACTTCGATCTCTTCGCCGGCATCGTTGTAGACTCTGATCTTATCTGTAGGCTGGTCTTTGACCCATGTGAGGTGAACCATTCTGCCGTCAGAGATATAGTAACCTTCGCCGCCGTCCTCGAAATAAACGTCTACTGTCGTATCACCGTGTCCGCAGATATTTGTATAGAGAACGAATACGTTTTCTACAGCGATCTGATCGCATGCTGTCTCGGCATCAGGATCTTCAGCAAGAAGTGCACTGTTGGACTCCTGTACTGTAAGGTCTACCTGAGGGTTACCGTACTGACTCTTGTAGTAAAGACCTGTCTCTTCGTCATACTGGAAGAGTGCATCAGAGTTAGTTCCGGAAATATATACGTTAACATTGTAGCAGGGAGCACCGTTAGCGATATCAACGGAATCACCGGGAACAAGGTTAAAGATCCTCTCGGGGAACGGATCTTCCTGTGTAGGAACAAAGTTTGTCTCTCTTCTGATGCTGAAGTAATCGATACCTTCGGAGATGTGCATACCGTCAGATACAGCTGTATGCTCGAGAGCTCTCTGTGAAAGCCATGTAGAATCTCTCCAGAAGAAAAGTCCGTCGGAAAGCTGTACATAACCGTCCTGGGTATTTCTTACGCTGTTGGAACCTGCACTGCAGTTATTACCGTCGATGTGATCGATACCCCAGATAGCAAGATGATCGGGAACACGGGGATTCCTTCCGTAGTGAATAAAGATGGAATCTGTACCAGCGGCAAGATCGGAAGCAACGATACGTGCACTTCTGAGTGAACCGATCTCGGGAACTTCGTTAACATCTGCGAAAACGCAGAGAAGACGAGTCTGTCCGCCCTCTGTCTCATACTCATAGATGGTATCAGCCTGAGAGATACCTCTCTGGGGCATTGCAGCACGGCAGTTATTAACTACGATGGCAACACTTCTCATACCAACATTTGCGGGATCCATATCTTGAATACCTGTAATAGGATTTACTGCCAAAGGATTGGAAGGATCGTAGAGTCTGTCCTCAACATCGATAGGTTCCATTGTTGTCTCAACAGGAGCCTCTGTCGTGCTTTCTGCAGTAGTTGTTGCAGCAGTAGTAACTGTTGTTTCCTCCGGCTTCTGACAACCTGCAAGGTTTAAGAGCATTGCAGCGCTTAAAGCCAAAGCTGTTGATCTTCTCTTAATCATTAAAAATCTCCTCAAATTTCTTTTTTATACAGCGTAAACTGTATAGGTTCAGTATACCATTACGTTCGGAATTCAATGTTACAGTGATATTATTTTGCATTTCCTACGCTAGTGATATAATAGTGCGAGATTAACATAAATAAGGAATTAATCTATGGCAAAAAAGAAAGAAAACACCGTTAAACAAAGCAAAGGTGCAAGGATCAAGAGGGGATTTATCAGATTCTTATGCGGCCTTTTAGGAATAATTACCGGTTGCGGACTTTATCTATATAACATGCTTGGCGGATTCGGTTATGTCATGACTCCTATCGTAACGGAGGAGGAATATGACACATTAGAGATCACCGAAGGATCCTTTACAGGCGGAGATGTTACATCGTCCTGGGCTGACGGAGGACATACGAGGGTATATGTCGATCCTAATCATCCCATTATCAAGGTGGATCAGATCGATCCCGATGTTGAGAATATTCTCGTATTCGGTGTCGATTCAAGAGGTACTGATGATTACAGGTGCAGATCCGATGCGATGATCGTAGTATCTATCAATAAAGCTGAGAATACAGTAAAGCTTATTTCCTTAATGAGAGATACAGGTGTATATATCGGAGATACGGACGAGACTGCTTCATCTTCTCTTGATAAGCTTACACACGCATATGCTTACGGCGGTGTGGGCCTTATGATCAACACAATCAACAGGAATTTCGGTCTCGATATCCAGAGATTTGTCATGCTCGACTTTAACAGTTCCGCAGACGTTATAGATCTTGTCGGCGGCGTTACGATCGACGTATCTCCCGACGAGGTCAAATATGCCAATAACTGTATAGCTGAGGAGAGCAGCCTTCTCGGTATCGATCCGCCGTTCATATCATCAGGCGGAACTCAGACGCTTTCCGGAGTACAGGCTATCGGATGGTCCAGGATCAGGTATCTTGATTCTGACTTTGTAAGGACATCAAGACAGAGAACAGTAGCTACCGCTTTGATCAATCAGGTCAAGGGTATGAGCAGGATAGACCAGCTTGCCATGATCGAGGATTCCGCAGGAATGTTCGAGACCAATATGCAGCAGCTGGATCTCGCAAGAGTGGCTGTTAACGCAGTAGGCGGGGCAGATAACATGTCAGAGTACAGAGTTCCTGCCGACAATATGTATTCGGTTCAGCCGGATCCTTGGATGATGGTCGTTGATTGGGATCAGCAGCTGCCTGAACTGCATGCATTTATTTGGGGAGAATCTTAAGGAGTTATTACTAATGAGCAAGACAGTATCGACATGTATTTGTGAGACCAACCAGGTCCAGAATCAACCGCAGGAGAATGTATTCTTTCATACACTCTACAGAACTCAGGCGGACTTTCCCAATGAGTTCTTAAGGACCGCAAGATCAACATCACCGATCCAGATCTGCGCTGTATTCTCTACTCAGGGACCTGACAGTCTCGGAGCAATGCTCAACATTCAGCTTAATGATGAATTAACTAAGATAGTTGCAGCAGCTCAGAGTCAGCCGGTACTTGATTTTGACGCTTTTTCTAATCAAGTCGTCAATGTACTTAATATAAAGGTCTGTAATTATGTAGTTGCCAAGGGAGGCACTCCTCTTAAAGTATCTATGACCATGGCTATCATAGAAGGTGACACCTTAAGGATCATCCATATCGGTAATACTAAGGCTGTTCTCATAAGAGATAATAAGATAATGGCTCTTACCGAGGAGCAGACTGTCGCTCACAGATATGTCCAGATGGGCGCCATAACTCCTGATCAGGAGAAGACTCACCCCGAGAGCATGAATCTTACTCAGTATCTCGGTAAACTTCCTCAGGACGGTGCCGTAATGGCAGATAAGAAGGTAAGACTTAAGCTCAAGGATAATGATCAGATCTGTCTTATGGGATTAGGAGTTGCAAAGCTCATGCCCGCTCAGATGAGAAATATGATCCTTGTAAAGCCTCAGGGTACTGAGAATAAGTGTCGTGACCTTGTTACTTCCGCTTATAACTACGGAGTTAAGTACGGTCTTACCGTCATAATGATCAATGTAGAATCAACATTCCTTCTTCCGGGAGATGCTGTTATCAACAGCAATCTTGCTACGGAAGCCGGTATGGGCAAGGCTCAGCCTCAGAAGGAGGAAGAACCCTACAGTCAGTTCAGTGAACCTTACGGTGACTTAGCTGACGATGATGATGAGACTACAAGATTCGGTGCTACGTCAGAAGATGAAGAAGAACTCGGAAGTAAACACGGTTCTAAGTCAAAGAAGAATAAGAACAAGAATGCAAAGTCTTCCGATAAGAAGAAGGATTCCAACCCTTCTGCTAAGAAAGATATTATCGGTGCAGTGCTTACATTCCTTATCTGCGGTGCTATCGCATACGGCGGAATGTATCTTCTTTTTAACGCGAAGCATCTCTTTGATGTCTTTAAGCCCAAGACTTCCGAGACCATAGTAAATGAAGAACATGTTATGTATGTTGTTACGGACAGTACTCCGGTATATGAATCTGCTTCTCTCGACAGTGCCGTTATCGCTACTCTTAACAGAGGTGACCTTGTAACATTTACGGGAGAAGAGGATACATTCTCCAAGGTAAGGTTCGGAGAAGGAACAGAGGGCTTCATCCTCAGTATGCAGCTCTCTGAAGAAGATCCTACATTAGGTGAGACACTTCCCGAAATGCAGGATCCTACACCTGTACCTCAGGATACCGCAGCTCCAGCAGCCGATCCCGCACCCGCTGCTGACCCTCAACCTGCGGCAGAGACTCCTGCAGAGACACCTGCTGCTACCGCAGCACAGACAGAGGCACCTACTGAGCCCGTCATTACGGAATATGAGCCTGACGATGCACTTGAGACAACTGCTGCTCCTGTCGAGACTACAGCTGAAGCTCCCGTTGAGACTACAGTAGCTGAAACAGTCGCTGAGACTCCCGCAGAGACAGCTGCCGAGACACAGGCTTAATATCTTTATAAAAGCATAAAAAATAGCGCTTCATTCTGAAACGCTATTTTTGTTTGATCGATTTCCGATAATACTTATCAGTATCTGAACAATTCCTTATAGAGAACTCTTACTGAATAATCGCAATATGCTTCAGATACACCGAACATCATGGAGATCTCTGACGCACCCTGGTTAACGATCTTAAGGTTGATACCTGCAGAGGAGAGCGCGGATGCTGCTCTTGCCATGATACCTACGGACTTCTCCATTGCCTGACCTACGATCATTACTATAGCAAGGTCTTTCTCGATATGGACTTCATCAACCTTAAGTTCGTTCTTAACTCTGTTGACGATGATCTCTTCCTTCTCGGGAGTGAAGTACTTCTTTCTTGCAATAATAGTAACGGAATCTATTCCTGAAGGCATGTGCTCGATAGATACACCTTCCTCTGTAAAGATCTTAAGAAGGTTCATAAGGAAGCCGATCTCGTGATTCATAAGATACTTGGTGATCGTAATAGTAAGGAATCCCTTTTCTCCTGCGATACCCGTTACAAGAGAATCAAAATGAGATCTCTTGGATACGATCTTTGTCCCGCTTGCCTTGGGATTATTGGTGTTCTTTATATGAACGGGGATGCCTCTTACATATACAGGGTATAAAGCTTCCTCGTGAAGTACCTGGAATCCTGCATATGCAAGTTCTCTCATCTCATCGTAAGTGATCTCTGTGATAGGGAAGGGATTCTTAACGATGTTGGGGTTAACGGCGTAGACATTATCTACGTCTGTCCAGTTCTCATATACTTCGGCATCAACTGCACCTGCGAGGATGGAACCTGTGATATCGGATCCGCCTCTGGAGAATGTGATGATCTGACCTTCCTTGCTGTAGCCGTAGAAGCCGGGGAAGATACATAACTGCTTCTCATATTTAAGTTCCTCGAGATTCTCATAAGACTCTCCAAGGATACGTGCCTTACCCATTTCGTCATGCTCAAGGAAAAGTCCGCACTTCTTGGGATTACAGTACTTAGCCGGGTGACCTATGGATGTAAGATACTTGGCAACTACTCTGGCTGAGCAATCCTCACCCATGGCCTTAACGGAATCAAGATACTTGATATCATCGTTATAGTCAGCTGATGCAACAGCCTCTAAGGTCTCACGGATCTCAGGGAGGATGTCCTCGATATCCAGATCATCAGCGATCTCCTTATATCTTGCGACTACGGCCTCAAGTTCATCCTTATAGTCGTTTCCCGCAAGTCTTGCCTTGGCAACTGCGATGAGAAGATCAGTTACTTTGATGTCGTCCTTTGTTCTCTTACCGGGAGCCGATACGACAACAATCTTGCGATCGGGATCGTCAAGCACGATATCGCATACTTTCTTTATCTGAAATGCATTGGCGAGTGAAGTACCGCCGAACTTTGCAACCTTCATGTGTTCCTCTTTCCGAACGTCACGGTGTCTATGTGTGACGGACATTTGTTTTTCCAATGTGTACAATAGTACCATAACGATATTTTTACGGCAATAAGGTCATTATAAAAAATATCGTATTTACATATACGTATTCTGTTGAATATCACAACATTACGCTTCTGTTTACTTTTTGAGCCTTTATGTATACAATCTTGCTCATGAATATATTTAGAGCTATGGTTCCCGACATTGTATACAAGAGAGCAGATGTCATCCCTTACGAAGACCTGAAGTCCCGGGGGAAGAACTGCATTCTTTTTGATTTTGATAATACTTTGGGGCCCGATCATGCTACGGCTCCAGATAAGTATGCTTTCGATATTATAGACAGGGTTCAAAAACTCGGCTTTAAGTGCTGCCTTGTATCCAACGCAAAGTCCGGAAGGTCCGCGGGTATTGCCCAAAAGCTTGATATACCTTGCGTTACTTATGCTCATAAACCCCGTCCTGTTGGTATCTTCAGAGCCATGGAGAAGATGGGATCTTCACCTGATGAGACTGTCATGATCGGAGATCAGGTCTTTACTGATGTTATCGCCGGTAAGCTTGCAGGCGTATATACCATTATGGTAGAAAGATATTCTTCCAAAGAAATATGGTACGTTGTTCTTAAAAGACCATTAGAGAAGATCGTCCGTCTGATAGCAAGGTACTGATTTCTCTATTGTCGAAATTTGTCGAAATTTTTGTCCCTTTTATAGCCTGATCTTCTGTATAGTATCTTCTATGAAAGATACTAAGATTACAGGGAATATTGCCGAAGATGCAGTTACAAGGATACTCATGCGCAAGGGATTGAATCTTATTGCAAGAAATTACAATATCCCCAATGTAGGCGAACTTGATATCGTAATGAATAAGGGAAGATGTCTTTATGTGATCGAAGTCAAATCCCGTCTTGAGAATAACTTACAAAGTCCAATTGATGCGATCGACAGGAAGAAAAGATATAAGATATTAAAGACTACCCGTATATTCATGTTAAGGGAAGGATATACGGACTATGATGTTATCTTTTTAGCAGGTTGCGTGACACATAACAGGGAAGGTGTCGTGCAAAAGATAGAAATTGTTCCTTTTGAATGAAATCCGGTTGCCAGTCACTTGCAAGATCATTATAATGATTTCGGTTTTTAGTATATATCACGGAACTTTATTGCAAGTTATAAGTGAATCTATTTCATATTTTATCGATTGATGGAGGAATCACATGAAGGCTTACACACAGATGTCAGCAGAAGAGTTAAGAAGCGAGAAGCAGGATCTTCTTAAGAGAATTGACGAGTTCAAGGCAATGAACCTTGCACTTGATATGACCAGAGGTAAGCCCTCTCCCGAGCAGCTCGCACTGAGCAACGACCTCTTCGAGGGATTGAAGGACAGCTCCTTTAAGTCCAAGAGCGGTGCAGATGTAAGAAACTACGGTGTACCCGACGGTATCGTTGAAGCAAGAGAGCTTTTCGCAGAAGTATTAGGTACTGATAAGGACAACATCTATATCGGTAACGGTTCTTCCCTTAATCTTATGTTCGATGCTCTTATGAGAGCTTATGTATTCGGTGAGCACGATTCTGAGAAGCCCTGGGGTCAGATCGAGAACAGGAAGTGGCTTTGCCCCGTTCCCGGTTATGACAGACACTTCAAGGTAACTGAGACATTGGGCTTCGAGCTTATTACCGTTCCTTTGAAGGAAGACGGTCCCGATATGGATATCGTTGAGGATCTTGTTAAGGATCCTACTGTACTTGGTATGTGGTCCGTTCCTTGCTATACAAATCCCGACGGATATGTTTACTCTGAGGAAGTATGCAGAAGACTTGCTTCCATGAAGACAGGCGCTAAGGATTTCCGTATCTTCTGGGATAATGCTTACTGCGTACACCACCTCTATGACGAGCCCGAGAAGCAGGAGAGCATCCCCGATATCCTCAGCCTTTGTAAGGAAGCAGGAAATGCATCCAGAGTATATGAGTTCTCTTCCACATCCAAGATCACTTTCGCAGGAGCAGGTCTTTCTTGCTTCGCTACAAATGAAGAGAATATGAAGCACAGCAAGAAGTACACTTCAGTACAGACTATCGGTGCTAATAAGATCAATCAGTATGCACATATCCTCTATATGCCTGACCTCGCTGCCATGAAGAAGCAGATGAGCAAGCATGCGGCTTTCTTAAGACCTAAGTTCGAGCTTACTCTTTCCATCATGGATAAGGAACTTAACGGAACAGATACAGTTAAGTGGCATAAGCCCAACGGCGGTTACTTCATCAGCGCATATGTATTCCCCGGTACAGCTAAGGCTACTGTTGCTAAGTGTAAGGAGTTAGGTGTTGCATTTACTCCCGCAGGAGCTACATACCCTTATGGTAACGATCCCGATGATTCCAACATCCGTATCGCTCCCAGCTTTCCCAGCCTTGCCGATATCGAAAAGGCTGTAGAAGTATTCTGTGTATGTGCTAAACTTACAGCAATAGAAAAGATCGAGGAGGCACTTTAATGTCTGAACTTATTTCCAAGCCCTCTTATGAGAGCCCTTTAAATTCCCGTTATGCAAGCCCCGAGATGCAGTATATCTTTTCTCCCGATAAGAAGTTTACTACCTGGAGAAAGCTCTGGATCGCTCTTGCCGAGTCCGAGAAGGAATTAGGTCTTAATATCACAGACGAGCAGATCAATGAGCTCAAGTCTCATATCGACGATGTTGATTATGAGGCTGCAGCTGCTTACGAGAAGAAGCTTCGTCACGATGTTATGGCTCACGTTCATGCTTACGGTGATCAGTGCCCTAATGCAAAAGGTATCATTCACTTAGGTGCTACATCCTGCTACGTAGGCGATAACACAGATATCATCATCATGAGAGAAGCTCTTGAGCTTATCCGTAAGAGGCTTGTCGTATGTATCGCTAAGCTTACAGAGTTTGCTGACGAATACAAGGCTATGCCTACATTGGGCTTTACTCATTTCCAGCCTGCTCAGCTCGTAACAGTAGGTAAGAGAGCTACACTTTGGCTCCAGGACCTTCTCTTCGATCTTGAAGAAGTAGAGTCTGTAACTTCTTCACTTAAGATGCTCGGCTGTAAGGGTACTACAGGTACACAGGCCAGCTTCTATGATCTCTTCGAGGGCGATCACGCTAAGTGCGTTGAGCTTGATAAGAAGATCGCCAACAAGATGGGCTTTGAGGCTTCTTATTATGTTTCCGGTCAGACATATTCCAGAAAGGTAGACTCCAGAGTATTGAACTGCCTTTCTTCCATAGCTCAGTCTGCTCATAAGTTCAGTAACGATATCAGACTTCTTCAGCACTTGAAGGAGATCGAGGAGCCCTTTGAGAAGAACCAGATCGGTTCTTCCGCAATGGCTTATAAGCGTAATCCCATGAGATCCGAGCGCATCGCTTCTCTCGCAAGATATGTTATAGCTGATGCATTGAATCCCGCTATGACAGCTGCAGAGCAGTGGTTCGAGAGAACACTTGATGATTCCGCTAATAAGCGTATCAGTGTTCCCGAAGCTTTCCTTGCAGTCGATGCTATACTCGGTATCTATACGAATATCGTATCCGGTATCGTTGTATATCCCAACATGATCCATCAGCACATCATGAATGAACTTCCTTTCATGGCTACAGAGAATATCATGATGGAAGCTGTTAAGAGAGGCGGTGACCGTCAGGCTCTTCATGAGAAGATCCGTGTTGCTTCAATGGAAGCAGGTAAGACCGTCAAGGTTGAGGGTAAGCCCAATAATCTTCTTGATCTTATCGTAGACGATCCCGAATTCGGTCTCGACAGAGAGTCCCTTGAATCTCTCCTTGATCCTAAGCTCTACATCGGAAGATGTCCCGAGCAGGTTACTACATTCATCGATGAAGCTATCAAGCCTGTACTTGCTTCCCATGCAGATGACCTCAAAGTAGAGGATGTAGAACTTAAGGTTTGATACGAAATTTGTTTGAAATTCTATGATTGAGCACCCTTTGTGTAAAGGGTGCTCTTTTAATCTAAAGTATTAACAATTCCTTAACAAATGCAACGTTTGTTACCTATAACGTGATGGTATAATCATAACGTTTTTGATGATGTCAAATCATATATTTAAGGATCTTATGAAGATAGAAGGCAATTACTTAGTTCGTGTATATAAGAGGATGTCTGACGTGGGTACATGGCAGAGTATTCTTGATGCCTATGTCTTTATCGGACTCATATCCTTTGTATTTAATCTCGCTATAGACCTTATCGGATTTGCATTTGCCTGCTATTGCATGGGAGCTAAGTTCACGATTCTTGCTTCTCATATGTCCAAGGAGCAGGCAGCCATCTTCTGGTTCTTTGTTATCCATACGATATTCGCAACTATTGCAATAACTTACTGTATTACAAAGCTTTATAACAAGATCATCAACAGACCTGTTGTAGATTTTAAGACCGAGCTTTCCGAGATGGCAAAGCACGAGATGTCCGATTACTTTGTTTCCGGTAAGATGAGCCAGCCTTTCAGAGATCCTACAAGCCCTGTCTCATGGACTGATCAGGTCAGATTCTATGTTGATACAGCTTCAGTTGAGAAGTATCTTGATGAACTTACGGGCTGCTTCAACAGAAAGTACTTTACCCATAAGCTTATAAGCTATATGAATACACAGCTTATGGTAAACAGAAGATATCGCAAGGACTTCGACCGATACGGCGATGATATGTACGGTATCTTCATGATAGATATCGATCACTTTAAGAGCATCAACGATGTATACGGTCATGCCATGGGTGATGTCGTATTAAAAAACGTGGGTAAGCTCCTTCGCGAGACTATAGGTGATAACGGTGTAGTTATAAGAAACGGCGGCGAGGAGTTCGTAATAGTATATCTTGCTAAGTTCCCCTTCGATTTTGCCGTAGTTGCAGAACACATCAATCAGGCATTCAGGGATAATATCAAGGTTCCCAGCAGCGGAGGAATAAAGGGAAGAGATGTAACCTGTTCCATCGGATTCGTTCGTTTCCCGTTCTTCGAGAATGCCGATCAGTTATTCGATCTTAAAGAGCACGTCGATCTTTCCGATATGGCAATGTATGTGAGTAAGACGACAGGCAGAGACAGATGGAATGAGCTTAAGGCTACAAGGATCCCTACTGACAAGATCGATCAGTCAATGTACCTCAACAGCCCGGAATACGGACTTAAGAGAGGTTATTACGTTCTTCGTGATAAGAACGGTGAACACTCCACAATATCTGACAAGTAAAATTGCTTGACAACATCTCCGACGATGTGTATTATTATCGAGTGCTTTTATGTACGCGGAGGTTTTGTTTGTATGAAATCATTTGAAGATCTTATGCTTCTGGATTTTTACGGCAATCTCCTTACCGATAAGATGAGAGACTGTCTTGAGCTTTATCTCAACGATGATCTTTCTCTTGCTGAGATAGCAGACGATGCCGGTATCAGCAGACAAGGAGCACACGATACTGTTAAGAGAGCACTTTCTCAGCTTCATTCTTACGAAGAGAAGCTTGGATTGGTAGCAAGGTTCTCAGAGCAGAAAAGGATCGTGGAAGAAGCAATATCTTATCTGGATAATAAAGATTACGATAATGCTTCTAAGATACTTATAGAACTTAAGAATGATCTTATAGACTAATAGGAAGTAACTGATGTTTGAGAGTCTGTCGACAAAATTACAGAATATAACAAAGGCAATGCGCGGCAAGGCCCGTGTTACCGATCAGGATATCAAGGATATGATGCGTGAGATCCGCATGGCTCTCCTTGAAGCTGACGTTAATTACACCGTAGTTAAGTCCTTTGTTGCAGATATGACTGAGAAGTGTAAGAATGCCGATATCGAGGGCAGCTTCACTCCCGGCCAGCAGATAGTAAAGATCGTTAGAGATTCTCTTGTAGAACTCCTGGGTGAAGGTGAGACAAAGCTTAATGTATCTCCCACAGGATTTACGGTTATTATCCTCTACGGTCTTCAGGGTGCAGGTAAGACTACTACCGCTGTAAAGCTTGCCAATATCCTTAAGAAGGATGGCAAGAAGCCCATGGTAGCTTCCGTTGACGTACATAGGCCCGCAGCAGCTAAGCAGCTTCAGGTCCTTGCAGAAGGTAACGGTATCCCTTGTTATATCGATCCCGAGAATAAGGACGCTGTTAAGATCGCAAAGGATGCCATGGATAAGGCAAAGTACATGCTTTGTAATTACCTTATCGTCGATACTGCAGGTCGTACTGTTGTAGATGATGAGATGATGGCTGAGCTCAATGCTCTTAATGATGCAGTCGAGCCTGATGAGAAGCTTCTTGTTGTCGATGCGATGATCGGTCAGGAAGCTGTTAATGTAGCTCAGAGCTTTGAAGAGTCCATCGGTATGGACGGCTTCATCATGACAAAGCTCGACGGTGATGCACGAGGCGGTGCCGCACTTTCCATCAGGAAGATCACAGGTAAGCCTATCAAGTACATCTGCGTAGGTGAGAAGACTGACGCTATCGAGACATTCTATCCTAACAGGATGGCTGACAGGATCCTCGGTATGGGTGATGTTCTTACTCTTATCGAGAAGGCATCGACATCACTTGATGAAGAGGCCGCTGCTAAGTCTGTTGAGAGGATGATGAGTAATCAGTATAACCTCGATGATCTTCTCAATCAGTTTGAGCAGATGAAGAATATGGGTTCCATGAAGGATATCATCGGAATGCTTCCCGGTGTATCAGGTAAGATCACTGATGATCAGCTGGACGGTTCTGATGCGATCATGGATAAGAATATTGCGATCATCAGATCAATGACAAAGAAGGAGAGGAAGAATCCTAATATCCTTAATGCCAGCAGAAGGAAGAGGATCGCCGCAGGTTCGGGCACTACGGTACAGGATGTCAACCAGCTTATGAAGCAGTTTGACCAGACATCCAAGATGATGAAGCAGTTCGGTAAGGGAGGCTTTAAGCTTCCAAAGGGATTCGGCGGAATGGGTCGCTTAGGAGGCTTAGGCGGATTCGGAAGAAAAGGCGGACTCTTCTGATAACACGTATATTACGCCGTTGTTCGGCGCAGTAGAGATAAATTAAAAACAAAATATTATTTTTGGAGGAAAAGTAAAATGGCAGTAAAGATTCGTTTGAGAAGAATGGGTAAGAAGAAGGCTCCTTTCTACAGAGTAGTAGTAGCAGATTCCCGTTATCCCAGAGACGGCAGATTCATCGAGGAGATCGGTACATATAATCCTCTTACAGAGCCCGCTGAAGTAAAGATCGACGCTGAGGCAGCTAAGAAGTGGATCGGTAACGGAGCACAGCCTACAGATACTGTTCGTGCTCTTCTTAAGAAGCAGGGTATCATCTGAGGTTAATATAATGAGCGATTTATTGGTTTATATTGCAAAGTCACTTGTAAGCAATCCCGACGAAGTTAACGTAAAGACAACTGAGCGCGGTAATACAGTGATCTTTGAACTTTCCGTTGCTCCTGAAGATATGGGCAAGATCATCGGTAAGAACGGTAAGAGAGCTCAGGCTATCCGTTCTATCATGAAGGCTAAATATCTTAAGACAGGAAAGCGCGTTGTTGTTGATATCGTAGGATGATCAACGACCGTATAACTATCGGCAAGATAATCGGCGCACACGGTGTAAGGGGAGAGGTAAAAGTCTTCCCGCTCACCGATAATGTGCGCCGTTTTAATAAGCTTAAAAAGTGTACTCTTCTTACCGAGAACGGAACGGAGAAGCAGGAGCTTAACGTAAAGACTTCCAGAGTAGACAGAGGCAACGCTCTTGTCACCTTCGAAGGGATCGATGACAGAGATAAGGCAATGCTGCTTAAAGGACTCTATGTTGCAGTCGACAGGGAAGATGCAGTAAAGCTTCCCAAGGATGAGTTCTTTATCGTGGATCTTATCGGTCTTACTGTAGTTGACGTGAACTTAGGTGAGCTCGGAAAGATAGACGATGTCTACGAGACAGGAGCTTCTCATCATATCATCAGTGTTAAGCGTAAGGGCAAGAAGGATCTTCAGATCCCTTTCCTTAAGACGATCTGTAAGAAGACCGATATTACAGAGGGCATTATGGAAGTTGAGCTTCCGGAAGGGCTCTACGAGATATACGAATGAGATTTACCGTACTGACTCTATTTCCCGAACAGATCACTGATCACCTTGGTAAAAGTATTACAGGTAAAGCCATTCAGAACGGCATTATCAGTGTTGAAGCCAAGGACATAAGAGAGCGTGCACTGAATTCTTACGGCAAAGTAGACGACACGTTGTACGGCGGCGGAACGGGTATGCTCATGCAGTGCGATCCCGTATACGATTCCTGGAAAGACATATGCGAAGAAGGTAAGAAGCCTTATACCGTTTATGTAAGCCCTAAAGGAAGCGTTCTTAACCAGGCTAAAGTCATAGAGCTTTCCAAGAAGGATCATCTCTGCATCATCTGCGGTCACTACGAAGGTATTGATACCAGAGTTATCGATGAGATATGCGATGAAGAGATATCCATAGGTGATTATGTGCTTACCGGCGGAGAACTTGCCGCATGCGTGATCATAGATTCCGTATCCAGGATGATAAAGGGTGTTCTTCCCAACGAGGAAGCATATTCAAACGAATCCCATATGGGAGGAGTGCTGGAAGCACCTCAATATACAAAGCCCGAGACCTGGCACGATAAGAAGGTACCGGAAGTGTTGTTATCAGGTGATCTTAAGAAAATCCAAGAGCATAATAAGATCATGTCTTACATCGAAACGATGACAAAAAGACCGGACATGTTCGATAAGCTTCAAATTACTGAAGAAGAGTGGCAAAAAATACTTGCAACGAAGAAATCGTTATGATATTCTTCTATAGTTGTTAATTGGGATGGTCCTCTGCCCGTACGAGGCACGAACATCTACCAGATAAGGAGGAACTCAAGATGGATTTGGTTAAAGTTGTTGAGAGCGAGAATCTCAGAAATAACTATTCCGAGATCGAGATCGGTGACTATGTAAAGGCTCACCTTAAGATCAAGGAGGGAAACCGTGAGCGTATCCAGGTATTCGAGGGATATGTTATTGCTCGTAAGGGCGGCGGACTTTCCGAGACCATGACAATTCGTCGTATTTCTTACGGCGTAGGTGTCGAGCGTATTCTTCCCGTACATTCTCCCAAGATTGAGAAGATCGAAATCGTACGTAAGGGTCGCGTCAGAAGAGCTAAGCTTTATTACCTTCGTAATCGTCAGGGTAAGGCTGCTAGAATTCAGGAGAAGCTCTGATTTTCACTTGGACGCGTTAGATTCGCTTAAGAAAGAGGTTACCGTTGTGGTAACCTCTTTTGTCGTATAAGAGACAAAAATACCATAAAATGCCTATTTACATTAAACACGTTATGATTTAGCATTTTAGTGCTGAATTTATAATAATATAAATAAAGGAGTCGAATATGAATCTTTCACCACTTCAGAAAGCAAGATATGAGTATCAGCCTAAGCTTCCCGGCATGCTCAGAAACGGTATCGCAGAGATCTGCGTAAAGGAAGGCAAGGCTACACAGAGTGTTGCTGATCAGGAGAAGATCCAGGCACTTTTCCCTAATACATACGGTAAGCCCGAGATCACATTTGAGAAGGGTCAGAACACATCTGCTGCTAAGAAGCAGGTTGTAGGTGTTATCCTTTCCGGCGGACAGGCTCCCGGCGGACACAACGTTATCTCCGGTCTCTATGATGCACTTAAGGCAACAAATCCCGAGAACGTTCTTCTCGGCTTCAAGGGCGGTCCTGACGGACTTCTTAAGGATGATTACGTAACATTTGATGACAAGTTCATCGATGCTTACAGAAATACAGGCGGATTCGATATCATCGGTTCCGGCAGAACAAAGCTCGAGACAAAGGAGCAGTTCGCTATCGTTGCTGAGAATGCAAAGAAGAACGGACTTACAGCTATCGTAATCATCGGTGGTGACGACTCCAACACAAATGCTGCTACACTCGCTGAGTACATGGCTGCTAACAACACAGGCGTTCAGGTTATCGGTTGCCCCAAGACGATCGACGGTGACCTTAAGAACGAGGACATCGAGGCTTCTTTCGGCTTTGATACAGCTACTAAGACATATTCCGAGCTTATCGGTAACATCGAGCGTGACGCTAACTCCGCTAAGAAGTACTGGCACTTCATCAAGGTTATGGGCCGTTCCGCTTCTCACGTTGCTCTTGAGTGCGCACTTGAGACTCAGCCCAATATCTGCCTTATCGGTGAGGAAGTTGCAGCTAAGAAGATGAGCCTTGCTCAGATCACAAACTACATCGCAGATGCAGTTGAGAAGAGAGGCAACAATGGCGAGAACTTCGGTGTTGCTATTATCCCCGAGGGTATAGTAGAGTTCGTACCTGAGTTCTCCGCACTTATCGCTGAGATCAACGAGCTCCTTGCAGGCGAGAAGACAGCTCAGTTCAATGCTCTTCCTGACTGGAACGCTAAGTATGACTTTATCAAGGCAGGCCTTACAGCTGATGCTTTCAATGTATTCGACATCCTTCCTCAGGGCATCCAGCAGCAGCTCTTCCTTGAGAGAGATCCTCACGGTAACGTTCAGGTATCCCTTATCGAGTCCGAGAAGCTCTTCTCTGAGATGGTTAAGGCTGAGCTTGCTAAGAGAAAGGCTGCAGGCACATATAAGGGTAAGTTCGGTGCACAGCATCACTTCTTCGGTTACGAGGGTCGTTGCGCATTCCCTTCAAACTTCGATGCAGATTACTGCTACTCTCTCGGATTCAATGCATTCATGCTTATCCAGTATGGTTTCACAGGTTACCTTTCCAAGGTATCTAACATCTCTAAGCCCGCTGAGGAGTGGGTTGCAGGTGGTATGCCCATCACTAAGATGATGAACATGGAGAGAAGAAACGGTGAGGACAAGCCCGTTATCAGAAAGGCTCTGGTCGAGCTCGACGGCAAGCCCTTCAAGTTCTTCGAAGCAAACAGAGAGAAGTGGGCTGTTGAGACATGCTTCACATATCCCGGTGCTATCCAGTACTACGGACCTGCTGAGGTTTGTGATCTTACAACAAGAACACTTGCTCTTGAGAAGTCCTGATAGGCTTTTATAACTACATATATAATGAGACCGCTTGCGCTTAGCGCAGGCGGTTCTTTTATGCCGTAATAACTCACAATCCTTGCAAGCAAGTTGCTTGCTTTGTGGTATAACATGCTACGCATTATTGACTCACATGCGCTCGCATCCCTTGCAAGCAAGTTGCTCGCTTTGTGGTATAATAGCCGAGTCAAAGAGAGGTATAAAGATGAGAATAGTTATAGCTACAGGAAATAACGATAAAGTTCGTGAAATCAACGAGATCTTAAAGGATACGGAATTTGAAGCAGTATCAATGAAGTCTTTGGGATTGAACCCTGATATAGTCGAGGATGCTGATTCATTCAGGGGCAATGCTCTTATTAAGGCACATGCTGTTCATGATCTTTGTAATGAATATGTTATCGCTGATGATTCGGGTCTTTGTATAGATGCACTAGACGGAGCTCCGGGTATCTATTCGGCCCGCTTCTGCGGAGAGGATTCCACTTATGAAGAGAAGTTCAAGAAGATATTTGAGCTCCTTAAGGATGTTCCTGAAGAGAAGAGGACTGCACACTTTACATGTGCTATAGCAGTAGTAAGACCGGACGGATCTGATTTTACAGTTGAAGAATATTTTGAGGGAGTACTACATGAGGAGCCCAAGGGCGAGAACGGATTCGGCTATGATCCTATTTTCTATGTTCCTGAATACGGTATGACAAGTGCCGAGATGGATCCTTCCGTGAAGCACAGCATGAGTCACAGAGGCAAGGCTTTAAGAGCAATGGTTCAAAAGCTTACGGAAAATAAAGACTGATATATAGGATAGATGGGGGTTAACATGAATACCAGAAGGATATTTACACTTGTTATGAATATGGCGTCATCAGGCATGACACTTCTCATGTCCGGTATTGTAGGACTGATATTCCTTATTGCAGCTATATCCTACGGAGCATTAGGAGCGTTTGCTTTGCTTTCATTTGCAATATTCGGTGCTATTGTTACTCTGGTGATATTAAGCATAATTCACTTTGTAAGGCATACCAAAGGTCAGTATAATTCATTCGACAAGTATTCTATTGCGCTTGGAACATTGAACTTTGTTGGTTATATCGCGATCACAATTCTCTATGTCATAGGTATTACTTATGGCAGCGCAGGTCGTGATTACACAATATTCAGTATTGTCTCCGCTTTTGCTTTAGTAGGTGTATGTATTCTTTTTAGCATTATTGCTGTTGTTTTAAGCATTATTTCGCTTCGTAAGGAGGCCGCTCAATACCCTAATGCATGATATGTTGCTTCACTAATTAGAGTATTTTTCCTTTAGCGGTTGATATTAGTTCCCAAAAATGTTAACATCGTTCGTACGCGTACATTTGTCCGTGTACCGCGGACTTTGCACATATTTCATTATCCGCAAATAAGCCCGCAAAATGTGTGACATATAAGGAGGGAAGAGTAATGCCGGATGATTCGACCGAATATTATCTTGTTGACAAGAAAGTCCTTCCCGAAGTCTTTATCAAGGTCATGGAAGTAAAGCAGAGACTTAATACCGGTGACTCTGTATCCGTTAATGAAGCAGTAAGGAAGACAGGCCTTTCGAGAAGCGCTTACTATAAGTATAAGGATTCCGTTCTGCCTTTCTTCGAAGCTACTAACGGCAAGAAGGTAACACTTCTTATTACTGTAGAGAACTTCCAGGGCATATTATCTTCGATACTTAATGTCATCGCAGAGTCACGAAGCAGTATCCTTACCATTAATCAGAATATCCCGATCAATGGCCTTGCGGATATCTCTATTTCTATAGAGACTGCGTCTATGTTCGGTTCCATGGATGACATCATGAGTGATATTACAAAGATCGCAGGAGTAAGATCCTGCAAGATATTAAGCAGAGAATAAATAAGAAGGGAATATATATAAATGATCAACATAGCAATCTTAGGATTCGGTGTAGTCGGTGCAGGCGTTGCTGAAGTTATCGCAATGAACTCCGATTCCATCGCACAGCACTTAGGCGAGGAGCTCAAGGTAAAGCATATCCTTGATATCAGGGATTTCCCCGACAGCCCTTTCGCTGATCTTGTTACACATGATTCCAACGAAGTATTCGGTGATCCCGAAGTAAAGGTTGTAGTAGAGACTATAGGCGGCGCAAAGATCGCTTATGAGTTCACCAAGCAGGCATTATCTGCAGGTAAGAGCGTAGTTACTTCCAATAAGGAGCTTGTTGCTACACACGGTGTTGAGCTCATGGAACTTGCCAAGGCTAACGGATGCCAGTATCTTTACGAGGCTGCAGTCGGCGGCGGTATCCCGATCATAAGACCTCTTCACAGATGTCTTGCAGCAAATAAGATCCTTCGTATCGCAGGAATCGTAAACGGTACTACCAACTATATCCTTACAAATATGAGGACTTCAGGCCTTTCCTATGATGAGGCTCTTTCTCAGGCTCAGACAAAGGGTTATGCAGAGCAGAATCCTTCCGCTGATGTTGACGGTATCGATGCTCAGAGAAAGCTCTCTATCCTTTCGTCCATCGCTTTGGGCGGTGAGTATGTAGCTCCCGAAGAGATCAATACCACAGGTATCTCCAAGATTACTCTTGATGATATCAACTTCGCTACCGGGATCGACTGTTCAATCAAGCTTCTTGCCGTATTCTCTCACATGGATGAGAATAAGCCTTCTGCCTTTGTAGCACCTTTCTTTGTTGCCAAGAAGTCTCAGCTTTCACCTGTTGAAGGCGTGTTTAATGCAATTCTCGTTAAGGGTAATGCCGTCGGTACAACAATGTATTACGGAAGAGGCGCAGGTAAGCTTCCTACAGCTTCAGCAGTTGTAGGTGACGTTCTTGAAGCAGCAAGAGCTCCCGAGGCTAATGCTTATTCCAAGAACTGGTATAAGGCATCCGAGCGCGTTACGGCAGAGTTCGGTGATATCAAGACAAATATCATCGTAAGAGCAAAGGCAGGATCCAAGGAGAATCTTACGGATATCTTCTCTTCCTATAACACAAACGTTATCTGGGACGGTAATGACTGCAGTGCCATCGTAGTCTATGATATCCTTCATAAGGACATAGATAAGCTCGTTAATGCCGTAGAAGGCAACTGGCTTCACTACATGGAGTGACATTAAGTATTAGAACTTATAAAGAAGATCCGGCTTTGCTTAAGTCGGATCTTTTATTTTGCTCGAAATGCTTCCTGTATATCTTTAAGAAGCTCTTTATAATCTCTGTGGCTGACGTTAGGGAAGACGTTAATAAGACGTCCTGCACCGTAATGTCTGTGGGAGAGGATAGAAGCTCTTATCTCGTCATATCTCTTCTGAAGCTCTTCTCTCTTATTATCTGCAGCATCTCGTATCTCAGCTTTGGCAAGCGCTGCCTGAACTCTGGCAGTCTGTGCCGTCTGTGCAGTCTTTATGGAGCTTTTGCCGATCTTCTCGGTAAGAATGTCACTGTTATCTCTCATGGCCTTGCTGATCTTATCAAGCTCCGTAAGCTTCTTATTAAGACCTACAAGGGTAGCTGCCGTTACAATTGTATCTAGACCATTACTGCAGTTAATATGATCGTTATGGGAAGAAGGATACTATGGGGAATAAGACCTATCGTGACAGCTTCCAATGCCGGATGAGCTATCCTTACTACGGCAAGGACAGCGAGTCCCCATATGATACTGAATGCCGGGCATATATATCCGTTAAGGTTAAGAGGCATAGAAGAATAGTCCCACCATCTGGCGTGGAAGAAAGTATAAAGAGCCCAACCTGCGATAAGCTCTATAAGAGTCGTAAGTATAACGCCGATCAAAAATACGATAAAAGGGTTATCAACAGATACCAGAGAGAAGACAAAAAGAACGGCCGTCATGCCGAATCCGTAGACAGGGCAGACGGGACCGTTCAAAAAGCCTCTATTCATAATCTTGCCGAGTGTTACCGCATGGTAGACAACTTCCGTTACCCACCCTATAAATGAGTATATGAGGAAGAAACACAAGGCTTCGAAGAGTGTCATATCTGATTTTCGCAGTATTCTCTGTAAAGGTGAGCAAGATCATTCATATCTCTGTTCATCCTTACCTGAAGTGTAGAGATATCCTTAAGGCTCTTGCTCTCGATGGCATTCTTGATGCTGGTGAATACGGATGTATTCTCTTCCGTATTCTTAGCAAGAGAGAACTTTAAAGACTCGATATCAGACCACATGTCGTCATCTACAGCATTTGCTGTCGTATGACGCTTTGTGTAGCTTCTGAGAGTAGTGAGGTTAGAAGGAATGATCCTTTCTAAGAGCTCGTACTGCCACTTATCGAGCATAGCGTGAGAATAAGAGGAGAGAATCTTGTCGTTAAAGACTCCGCCTGCACTTAAGATCTCAGTTCCGTGCTCGGAAGAGATAAATCTCTTTATAGAATCATATACGGTTGCAGGGGGCTCGCCGAACATCTTGTCCCTCTCGTCTTCTGTCATGTTCTCGAAGATATCATCCTCGCATCTGAAAAGACGATCTGCGGGAAGATAATCACCGGGAGTTCCCCAGGGCTTAATAAACTCAGCCTCTAATTCCTTTGTAGTCTTACCTGAGGAGATAGCATAGTTGATACCGTCAAGCATACACTGGTAAATAGCGGAAAGACAAAGATAAGTATTTGTGTGAGGGTTGGGAGAACGAAGCTCGAACCTTGTTGCATGCTTATTATTCTCTGATCTTACAAGACCTAAGAGTACTGTTCTGTTACGAGAAGGTGTAAGTACATCCTTACCGATGGAAGCGACTGCATGAGTAGGAGCCTCGAATCCGGGCTGAAGTCTCATAAATGCATCCGTAGTAGCGGATACGAAGGGATTGATGAGTTCATAGTGCTTCATGATACCCATAAGAGAACCCCAACCGATGTTGCTTAAGTAGTCTGTCTTCATATCTGCAGGAGCGAAGAGATTGATCTTCTTGCCATTCTTTAAGAAAGCTACAGCATTAACGTGTGTATGCTCACCGGAACCTGCAACGCCCTGGATAGGCTTGGCATCGAAGCTTACTTCAAGACCGTGCATACGGAAGATCTCCTTGATAAGGATACGAGCAGTAAGCTCATAGTCAGCGCCCTGAAGTGCATCGGAATACTTCCAGTCTACTTCGAGCTGCTCCATGATGCTGTGGAAATCACCGGAAGAAGTAACTGCAGCCTTTACGCCGCCGACTTCCTTATGACCCATCTCGGGATTGAAGCCGTACTGATCGAGCACGAGGATGACCTGCTCGAGAGCTGTTCTTACGACACCCTTAGTACGCTTCCAGTACTGTTCCTTAAGTACCTGTGAGATGGAAAGCTGCTCCTGAGAGATCTTCTCATCGGGAGAATTGACCCAGAACTCAAGCTCAGTTGCCATAATAAGCGTGATATGATCAAGATCCTCAGGTGTGAATCCGAACTGACCGCAAAGTTCTTTGTTGTTCTCGAACATATCGGTGATCTTGGATTCAAAATACTCAGCGCTCTTCTTAAGAACGGATCTGGAACAAACAGGTTCTCCGTTATGAAGAAGGAAAGAAGGGATACGAAGTGTTCCTACGGGAAGACCGGTCTTAATGTCGATATGCTCATAATTATAGTCAACATACCATACGACATCCGGATCAGGTACAAGGTCAACCTTACCGTCATTTAATGTAGCTATACCGGGAAGTACGACTGAAGATCCGTCTGTCTGTACAGCATCACCGTTGAGATAGTTCTCAAGATTGTCGTGGAAATCCGCAATGGGGATCTTCTCATCTGTATCGTTACCTGAAAGATCTACACCCATAAGAGATACGAACTTTATCTCGGGATGCTGCTCCAGAATAGATGTGATATCAGATACAGAATGCTGTTCAGGAGGGATAATGCTCAAAAGATCAGGATTGACCTTATACTCTGTCATAAATATATACCGCCTTTATTTAATATATTTATTATATTCAAACCACAGTATTCTAACATAAAGCAGTTTGTTGTGCATCTGCCTTAATTTTCGCTTGATTTTTAAAGACCTGATGTTGCAAAATAATCAAAGTATGAACAATACGATTGAAGAGATCTTTAAGATAGACAAGATAGGTAAGGGCATAGCCGTTAAGATACTTTTTGCATTCTTGGTTATGCTTCGTATTGCCGTAAATGTTTTTCCTATCGGAAGTTCTGATTTTGACAATCTCATAAGTTACACCAACAAACTCCTTGAAGATCCTGCTATGGCTCAGACTATGGAGCTTACCGACATACCGATCACAACCGGTAATCTTATATATCTTGCAAGTATCCTTATGGCCGAATTCATCTGCATATGCGGCTACTATGTCTATGTCGGTATGATGATCCGTTCCATGAGGGTTGGAGATAAGAAACATAAGCCTATCTCTATGATCAATCTGGCAGGAAGGATCGTCATCTTAATGGCAGTAACTTGTGTGTTATTTTTTCCTATGTCGATTATTCTATTGTATTTATTCCTGTTTTTTATTATTATTTTCCCGTGGCTTTTCATGTATCCTGCTTGTTACCTGTCAGGTGACAGCGGTTTTTTCATGAGTTTTGCTGAGGTATTCAAGAAGAACAAAGGCTATTACTTTGTTAATGTGAGGAATCTTGCAGTCATTATGATGCTATCTTTATTCCTCCAGATGATCTCGGTGATAGTAAGTAAAGTCTATGAGCCCGCTTTTATAGTCGTTGACTCATTTATATTCGTATTCACGATGTTCTGCATTGCCAGGTATTCGTGTCTTATATATCGAAGGATGCTGATGTTCCCGGTAAGAGGGAAGGGCCCCGTCGAGCCATTGAACAGATAATGATGCTCTTGAGCTGAATTATATACAAGTAATATTACGGAGGTTGACTAAAGATGGACAACAAAGAACTCGCAATCGCGAAGCATACCGAATGGCAGGGTAAGATCGAAGTTATCGCTCGTGCTCCTGTAGGCACAAAGGAGGAACTCGCTGTTGCTTACACACCCGGTGTTGCTGAGCCTTGCCTTGAGATCTCCGACAACGTAGATCTTTCATATAAGTACACAAGAAGACATAACCTCGTAGCAGTAGTTACAGACGGTACAGCAGTTCTCGGTCTCGGCGATATCGGACCTGAGGCAGGTATGCCCGTTATGGAAGGTAAGTGCGCACTCTTCAAGGCTTTCGGTGATGTAGACGCATTCCCTCTTTGCATCCGTTCCAAGGATGTTGACGAGATCGTAAAGACAGTTAAGCTTCTTGCAGGTTCATTCGGTGGCGTTAACCTTGAGGATATCTCTGCTCCTCGTTGCTTCGAGATTGAGAAGAGACTTAAGGAAGATCCTGAAGTAGATATCCCGATCTTCCACGATGATCAGCACGGTACAGCTGTTATCACACTTGCAGGTATGATCAACGCTCTTAAGTTCACAGGTAAGCACATCGATGATATCTCCGTTGTTGTTAACGGTGCAGGTGCTGCTGCTATCGCTATCACAAAGCTCCTTATCTCCAGAGGTCTTAAGGATGTTGTTCTTTGCGATAGAAAGGGTGCTATCTACGAGGGTAGAGACGGACTTAATCCCGCTAAGGAAGAAATGGCTAAGATCACAAATCAGAAGGGTAAGAAGGGTTCTCTTGCTGATGTTATCAAGGGCGCTGACGTATTCATCGGTGTATCCGCTCCCGGCGTACTTACAGCTGAGATGATCTCCACAATGGCACCTGATCCCATCGTATTCGCTTGTGCTAACCCTACACCTGAGATCATGCCTGATGAGGCTAAGAAGGCAGGCGTTGCAGTTATGGCTACAGGTCGTTCCGATTTCCCTAACCAGGTTAACAACGTTCTTGCATTCCCCGGTATCTTCAGAGGTGCTCTTGATGTAAGAGCTTCCGATATCAACGATGCAATGAAGCTCGCTGCTGCTGATGCTATCGCATCCATCGTTTCCGATGATGAGCTTACAGCTGAGTATATCCTTCCCGATGCATTCGATCCCCGTGTCGGTAAGGCTGTTGCAGCTGCTGTTGCTAAGGCTGCTAGAGATTCAGGCGTTGCAAGAATCTGATCTTGATCAACTGGGCAAATTAAAAGACGGAACTTCGGTTCCGTCTTTTTTTATTGCATTAGTTATAAGGGTTATCAGTCTCGCTTAAAAAGGTCTCTTGTATAGACCTTATCCTTTACATCATCAAGGACATTATCATATCTGTTGGCGATTATGCAGTCGCACTTCTTCTTGAATTTCTTTAGATCATTTACGACCTTGGATCCGAAGAATGTCGAACCGTTATCAAGAGTCGGTTCATAGATTATTACTGTTGCGCCTTTAGCTTTGATCCTCTTCATTATCCCCTGAATTGAAGACTGGCGGAAATTATCGGAATTAGTCTTCATAGTAAGTCTGAAGATACCTACTACAACGTCTTTCTCCTTGGATCTGTCAAACCTGTTGTCGGTGTAGCTGTATGCACCTGCCATCTCAAGTACTCTGTCGGCGATAAAATCCTTTCGAGTACTGTTGCTCTGTACGATAGCCTCGATAAGGTTCTCGGGGACATCGCGATAGTTGGCGAGAAGCTGCTTAGTATCCTTGGGAAGACAATATCCGCCGTAACCGAAGGACGGATTGTTATAGTAGTCTCCGACCCTGGGATCAAGACAAACACCTTTGATGATATCTTTTGTATCAAGCTCCTTAATCTCAGCGTATGTATCCAATTCGTTAAAGAAGGATACCCTTAGTGCGAGATAAGTATTAACAAAGAGCTTAGTAGCTTCAGCTTCCGTATATCCGGTAAAAAGGACTTCTGTATCTTTCTTAAGAGCACCTTCTTTTAAAAGCTCCGCGAAAGTAACCGCAGACGCTTTTGTCTCTTCGTCACAGCCGACGATTATACGGGAAGGGTAGAGGTTATCGTAAAGAGCCTTAGATTCCCTCAGAAACTCAGGAGAGAAGATAATATTATGCGTATCAAACTTCTGTCTTATGTCCTTCGTGAAACCGACGGGGACAGTAGACTTTATAACGATAACAGGTTGCTTCGTGTTACCCTCGGTAGCTTTCTTAACAGATTCCAGTACATTCTCAACAGCAGAACAGTCAAAGAAGTTCTGCTTAGTATCGTAATTAGTCGGAGCCGCAATTATTATAAAGTCAGCATCCTTATAAGCAGCATCAGAGTCTAAGGTTGCTTTTATATCAAGAGTACGTATGCCTTCAGATGCCTCTTTAAGGTATCTCTCGATATACTCATCCTTGATGGGGGAGATAAAGCTGTTGATCTTATTGACCTTATCTTCCAGGATATCTACTGCGGTCACACTATTATGCTGTGAAAGAAGAATCGCAAGGGATAGACCGACATAACCGGTACCAGCGACGGCTATCTTATAAGGAACATGGACTTTGCTACTGCTTGGCATATCAGGATCAGTAAAGACCAAATCCATATCAAATCCCAACACTTCGCTAAGAGCCATGAGCTGATTCACAGATGGAGTAAACTCCATATTCTCTATCTTGGATATAAGAGCTCTGTTGATGCCGGTAGCTACAGAAAGATCCAGCTGCCTCATTCCAAGTTTCTTACGACAGGATATGACTTTGTCCTTAAGAGTTTCCGGGGATAACTGCTTCATATATACCTCTTTCTTAAAATGATGATTCTCTCGAAGAATAACATCAACCGGCAGAATGGTCAAATGTCACCCATTTGGTGTTACTAACATTAACACGTACATCTTTCTCTTTACATGCGGCATTTGATAAATTAAACTTTCTTATATTTACAGAGGGGTAATAGATAATGAAGACTAAAAAGATAATAGCAACGATACTTATCTTATCCGTATCACTTTCAGCAGCAGGCTGCTCCGGCAAGTTCATCAGCACAATGACAGATACCGCTGAGAAGGCTTGTGACGGTCTTGTCGCAGGCAACTACAAGAAGGTCAAGTCTTGCCTTGAGGATGAGAATGAAGATCTTCAGGAAGCAATGGAACAAGAGATAGAAGATGAGACAAACAGCAGTGCTTCTGACATCATTATGTCCACTATGACATATGAGATCGATGAAGACAGTATAGACAGCGATCCGCTCGGCAGGGAAGGCACTATAGACGTTACTTTCTCCATCGTAGATTACGAGTCGATCCTTGATGAAAATGACGTCTTCCGTGATATCGAAGGATTCGAAGAAGCAGTTTCTGACTGTAAAGATACTATTGATACAACGATAACACTTGAATTCGAAAAGTCAGACGGTGAACCCGTTATCGTTAATTCCGATGATCTTATCGATCTGTTCTCCTTTAAGGACGTGGAGATAACACTTTCAGGAAGCCTTTTGGATCACATAGAAGATGACAATTGGGTCGGATCGGCACTTGTCGGAACATCTGAATATATCGATACCGATAAGATCGAGCTCGTTATCGATCTTGATGAGCTCGGTACCGAGCTTGAATGGGAGTACTCATATGATGTACAGATCAACGGCAATTATATGATGTACGAATCCGATACGTTGACAAAGCCCGCCGGCAGTTCAACGATCGACATCGTTTATGAGGATGATGAATTTGAAGATATGGAATATGTCATCACCTTATATGAAGAGGGACAGAATGGTTTTTTCCAGGCGTCTTGTGAGATAAGTCATACAGAGCCTGAACCCGAGCCTGCTACTGCTCCCATCTCAAATGATGTAGTAGAGCTTCCCATGTATCTGACAGATACTACGGCCAATCCCGTATTGCTCCCGGGCGGTGAATACCAGATAAGCGTTCCCGACGGATTTAATATATTAAGTTACGATGATCCGCTTGTTCAGAACACCGGAAATACGACTTTCGGAAGAAACATCTGCGTATATATGACTACAGCCCGTAATTTTGAGATAGCAGCCGTATATATCGATGATCCTTCGTATCTGGCGATCTTCCAGAACGATCTCGGAAGTATAGCTCAAGCATTTGCCGACGGTCTTCCTGCTACTGCGGTATTACAGGAGATCACACAGGAAGACAGGACGATCGCAGGTCAGACTGTCAACTGCTATACAGTACACATCACACAGGGTATCTCTGATTCCTACTACACCATGTTCTTGTTATCAGGTGAGAGTTCTAATTTCTTCATCGATGTAAGCGCTCCTACACTTGAAGATCTTGAAGCTTATCTGGGGGCAATAACCCACGTTTAAATCAATACAGAATTTTAAGATCAGATAAGGCATATTTCGTCCAATTCGTATGCACGATTCTTCTTTTATTAGTGTATAATCAACACGTAATAATTTTATAAAGGGAGAATCTCCATGATCGTTCGAAGAGTATTATCTGAAAAGAAGCCCGATTATGCTGTTGAAGCTAAGGGTATACTTCATGATGTCACAAGTGACCTTGATATCACGACCCTTACGGGAGTAAGAGTCATCAACAGGTATGATGTGTCCGGTATCACAGATGAAGAATATGAAGAGGCTAAGAAAGTCGTCTTTTCCGAGCCCCCTGTCGATAATGTCTACGATGAGTCGATCGACCTTAATGACAGCTGCTATGTACTTATCATCGAGGCTCTCCCCGGACAGTATGATCAGAGAGCGGATTCGGCTGCACAGTGCGTACAGTTCCTTACACAGAAGGAAAGACCTATCGTTAAGACCGCAAAGATCGTAGCTTTCTACGGTTCTCTTACAGAGGAGCAGAAGACAAAGATCGCAGGTTATCTCATTAACCCCGTAGAGGCAAGAGAGGCATCTGCCGATAAGCCCGAGACTCTCGAGGATAATTACGATATCCCTACCGAAGTTCCTTCCATCGAAGGATTTATCGATATGGACGAAGCTTCTCTTTACAAGCTCCGCGCCGATATGGGCCTTGCAATGAGCGATGCCGACATCAAGTTCACACAGGATTTCTTCAAGACACAGAAGAGGAATCCTACCGTAACTGAGATCAGAGTACTTGATACATATTGGTCCGATCACTGCCGTCATACTACATTCCTTACCGAACTTACGGATATCAAGTTCGAAGGTGATGATGAGCTTACACAGGATATCAAGGCATCTTATGCAGACTACCTCAAGACAAGGAAAGAGGTATATGGAGAGAGGATCTCTTCTAAGCATATCTGCCTTATGGACGTTGCTACAATGGCAATGAGAAAGCTCAAGAAGGACGGCAAGCTTGCTGACCTTGACGAGTCTGAGGAGATCAATGCATGCTCCATCAAGATCAAGATCCAGGTAGACGGTGAAGATAAGGACTATATCTTCATGTTCAAGAACGAGACCCATAACCATCCTACGGAGATCGAGCCTTTCGGCGGTGCCGCTACATGTCTCGGCGGTGCTATAAGAGATCCTCTCTCCGGAAGATCTTATGTATATCAGGCAATGAGAGTTACAGGTGCAGGCGATCCTACAGTTCCCGTGTCCATGACTCTTAAGGGTAAGCTTTCTCAGAAGAAGCTCGTTCGTACCGCATCTGCAGGTTACAGTTCTTACGGTAACCAGATCGGACTTGCAACCGGTCAGGTAGATGAGATCTATCACCCCGGTTATGTTGCTAAGAGAATGGAGATAGGTGCCGTTGTAGGTGCTGCTCCCGCAGAAAATATCGTAAGAGAAAGACCTCAGGCAGGAGATATCGTAGTCCTCTTAGGCGGACGTACAGGTCGTGACGGTATCGGCGGTGCTACAGGTTCTTCCAAGGCACACGATGAGAAGTCCGTTCTTACATGCGGCGCTGAAGTACAGAAAGGTAATCCTCCTACAGAAAGAAAGCTTCAGAGACTTTTCAGAAATCCCGATGTTACTAAGCTTATCATCAGATGTAATGACTTCGGTGCAGGCGGTGTATCCGTAGCCATCGGTGAGCTTGCTGACGGTCTTAAGATCAACCTCGACTTAGTTCCCAAGAAGTACGAAGGTCTTGACGGTACCGAGATCGCTATCTCCGAGTCTCAGGAGAGAATGGCTGTCGTTGTTCATCCCGCAGATCTTGATAAGTTCATGGCTGCAGCTGCTGTTGAGAACCTTGAGGCTACTGTAGTAGCTGAAGTTACCGAAGAGCCTGTTATGAAGATGACATGGAACGGTAAGACTATCGTTGACCTTCCCAGATCCTTCATCGATACAAACGGTGCTAAGCAGTACGCGGAAGTTGACGTTAACAGTAAGACTGATTCCGATTATCTGGATTCAGTTCTTCCCACATATACTCCTCACGACTTTAAGAAGTCCCTTACAGAGACTCTTAATACGCTTGAAGGATGTTCCAGAAAGGGCCTCGGACAGAAGTTCGACTCCACTATCGGTGCGGCAAGCATTATAATGCCTTACGGCGGTATGTATCAGACTTCCCCCGAGGAAGGTATGGCTGCTAAGATCCCTCTTGATAAGGGAACGACAAAGGACTGCTCAGTAATGACATACGGCTTTGATCCTTATTACACTGAGTGGAATCCTTATGCAGGTTCCTACCACGCTGTTGTAGAGTCTCTTCTTAAGATCCTCTGCATGGGTGTAGATCCTCTTACTGCAAGACTTACTTTCCAGGAGTATTTTGAAAGAATGTCTTCCAAGGAAGCTTGGGGCAAGCCTCTTATGGCTCTCCTCGGTGCTTATCAGGCACAGCTTGATTTCGGTACTGCTTCCATCGGCGGTAAGGACTCCATGTCAGGTACTTTCAATGATATACACGTACCTCCCACGCTCGTATCTTTTGCTGTAGGTATGACTACTGCAGATAAGCTCATTACCGCTACACTTACAGGTCCTAACCAGAAGCTCTACTACATCAAGGTAGCAAGAAACGGTAAGGGCTACTACAAGAAGGAGCATTTCCTCAGGGTAGTAAAGGCAGTTAAGGAACTTCAGAGCAGGGGCCAGCTCAAGACTGCCGCTGTAGTTAGAAGCTCAGGTATCGCAGCACGTGTAGCTCAGATGTGCTTCGGTAACAGCCTCGGCTTTACATTCTCCGATGAGATCGACGAGAAGGAGCTATTCTCAAGAAGCCTCGGTACGATAATCCTTGCTATCAGCAATGACGGCAATGCTATCGATAAGGTCGAGATGGTAGGCGGTAAGTATCTCGGATACACAAATGATTACGGTAACTTCTTCCACGGCGAGAATTCCTGTGAGTGCGGTGTAGCAGCTCTCAGATTCGAAGGCAAGCTCGAGAAGATATTCCCTACATTCGCAGAGAGCGCTAAGATGCCTCTTACTATCGCACCTGTTGAAGTTAATAAGACATTTAAGGCAGCTCCTGGTGTTCTTAAGGGTGCTAAGCCCAGGGTAATCATCCCCGTAATGCCCGGTACCAACTGCGAGATTGATTCCGCAAGAGCTTTCGAGAGAGCAGGCGGTGAGGCTGATATCTTCGTTATCAGGAACCAGAGCCAGCAGGATATCACTGATTCCTTGAAGACTCTTGCTAAGAAGATCGGAGAGAGCAATATCGTAATGCTTCCCGGCGGATTCTCCGCAGGTGACGAGCCTGAGGGTTCAGGTAAGTTCTTCGCTGCTGCATTCAGAAATCAGTATGTTACTGAAGCTGTAAGAGACCTTCTTTTCCAGCGTGACGGACTTATGCTCGGTATCTGTAACGGATTCCAGTCTCTGATCAAGCTCGGACTTGTTCCTTACGGCGATATCAAGGAGCTCTCATCCGACGATCCTACTCTTACATATAACAACATCGGACGTCACCAGAACTCCTATGTTGCAACACGTATCATGTCTAACAACAGCCCCTGGCTGACAGGCGTTAAGCCCGGTGAGATCTACAATATCCCCATCTCACACGGTGAGGGTAAGTTCGTAATCTCCGATTCTCAGCTTAATGAACTTATCAAGAACGGTCAGGTAGCAACATGCTATGTTGACGATATGGGCGTACCCGCAGGCGGCACTGAGTTCAACCCTAACGGTTCAGTTGCAGGTATCGAGGGTATCTTGTCTCCCGACGGTAGAGTATTCGGTAAGATGGGTCACTCCGAGAGATACGATCCCGATCTTTGCAAGAATATCCCGGGTGAGAAGGATCAGAAGATCTTCGAATCAGGTATCGCTTACTTCCTGTAATGAATAAGGAAGACACATTAAGATATATTGCAGACAATAAGATTCTGCCCGATAAGAACTTCGGGCAGAATTTTCTCTGTGATGAAGGTATTATCGACAGGATAATCGAACTGTCGGGAGCTGCATCAGGTTCTAAGGTCTTGGAAATCGGCCCCGGATGCGGTGCTCTTACGGACAGATTTGTCGATATGGGAGCAAAGATCACGGCAGTTGAGATAGATAAGAGGCTTAATGAGCACCTTCTTAACCGTTTTAACGGTAAGGATATAGATATCATCTGCTCCGATTACTTAAAGCTCAATGACTACGAGGCCGATCGATTTGAATATGCAGTAAGTAATATTCCTTATTATGTTATGACACCTATCATGATAAAGCTCATGACAGATCTTACTTCATGTAAGAAAATGACTTTTATGGTAGAAGAAGCTGCAATATCAAGGATCATGGCACAGCCGGGTTCCAAGCAATACGGTCCTCTGGCAGTAATGTGCTCCTGCTTCGGTAAGGTATCGAAGGAATTAGTAGTACCCGGAGCTTCTTTTATTCCGCCGCCTCATACTACTTCAGCAGTTATTACGTTAACAAGGGAAGAGGGGATACCCTCTTCCGGCTTTGCTTCTTTTCTTGATAAGTGCTTCTCTCAGAGAAGAAAGAAGATGACTAACTCATTCCCGGAACTTAAGAGTGTGAGCTCATCTATGGGCCTTAGGGAGGATATCAGAGCAGAAGCAGTAACGCCCGAAGAGTACAGAGATATCTTTATTAATTACACTTCATCTTTGATATAATGTTTATATTCTCTAAGATCAAAGGTCGGTTTCTATGAAGAAGAGCAATACCAGCAACATGTTCCAAAGATATTCCGAGACGTCATCAAGAAAGAGACGTCTTGCTAAGGATGAGATGCCTTTGATGACTACATATGAGCAGCGTTACAAAGGTCCCAGTATGGCAAGGGAATTTACTGAGCAAAAACCGGTACAGACCTTGAATGAGAAGATAGAGGCAAGAAAAAATTTGTCCACGCCCAAGAAGGATGATGCTCTCAAGCGCGTTTCCGTTGAGATCGGCGGACATAATTATCTTCTGGGTTCTACCGATAATATGAGTGAAGCAAGGATCAGAAGGGTCGCAAATACCGTTAATTCCATATTAGGTGATGCCAAGGAATCTAATCCCGGCCTTATGACTAATAAGATCACGACTCTTGCGCTCCTTGATGCATGCGATAAGCTCATAACACTGCAGGACGAGAACAGCAATATGAAGACTGAACTTATGTATCTGCAACAGAAATTATCTCTTGAAGAGAAGGCACATATCAGTGAACCGACGCCGATGGAACAGTTGGCATCTGAGATCGAAGAAAAAACGGAAGGCAAAAAGTCCACATGAACAGAATAGAACTCCTTGCTCCCGCAGGATCGTTACCCATATTGAAAGCAGCCGTAGACAGCGGTGCAGATGCCGTATATTGCGGTGTCAATCTTTATAATGCAAGGATCAATGCCGATAATCTTACCATGGATGATCTGATGGAAGGTTGTATATATGCCCACAGAAGGAGCACAAAAGTCTATTTAACTCTTAATACTCTCATTAATGACGAAGAGCTTCCCGAGGCATGTGAGCTTGCTCAGAATGCATATAACCTGGGCGTAGATGCTATTCTTGTTCAGGATATAGGTCTTGCCTCAATGATTCACGAGAAGTATCCTCAGATACCTCTTCATGCGAGCACGCAGATGAACGTATATTCTCCTGATGACTATATGAGATTGTCGGAGATGGGTTTTACAAGAGCCGTTCTTCCCAGAGAACTCACACTCGATGAGATAAGAACCAGAGTAAGGACATCTTCAAGATACGGTATCGATCTTGAAGTATTTGCTCACGGTGCAGTCTGTGTATGTTATTCCGGACTTTGCCTCTTCAGCTCCATGAATAAGAGCGGTACAAGAAGTGGTAACAGAGGACTTTGTGCACAGCCCTGCAGACAGGAATATAAGCTTCTTTCTTCCGGCAATACCGTAAGGAGCGGACATCTGTTATCTCCCAAGGACAGATGTGTCATTCCTTATCTTTCAGAACTTATATCATCAGGTATCGCTTCATTGAAGATAGAAGGAAGGATGAGAGACGAATCCTATGTAGCTGCTGCAGTACATGCCTACAGAGTACTTATAGATGCATATTATGACGGTATCCTTGACGATGAGCTCGTAAGAAGCGTTAATGACAGTCTTCTTGTAAGCTTCAACAGGGGCGGAAGCTTCACATCCCAGGCTCTTGGTGGCAAGAAGCCCGATAATCTCCTTTCAGGAGAATTCGTCGGTAAATACGGACTTAAGATAGGAAAGATATCTTCTTCAGATCCCAAGAAAGGAACTATTACCGTAAGAACAGGCAACAGTTCTCTCATTCCTTCTAAGGGTGATTATATTTCCATAAGGAACAAGAAGAGTGAAGTAGCATCCTTTCCCGTAGGTAAGATACATGAAGCTCCCGGAAGCGTTACTTTGAAGGGACTTCATCCCGATATCATTAAGTCTCTAGAGAAAGACCTTAATGTGTTCCTTATGAGCCACGATTTTGTCGGCTCAAAGTCAGCTAAGCGCAAGACTAAGATAAACATCTCCGTAGATACAAGTGAAAACGGTATCTTCAAGGCTGACGCGCGTGTTTGCGACGGTATCTTTCGCGAAGTATTCGCTTCTGTAGAAGAGCCTCTTGATACTTCATACGAAGGCAATCCTCTCTCAATGGACAGGATCGAGAAACAGATGAGAAAGACAGGAGATACGCCCTTTGAAGTAAACGAGTTCTTCGTAACTTCCGGCTCCGGTGAAGTATCCTGCGCAGTGAGCCTTATAAATGACATTAGAAGACAGCTCACTGATTCGCTTATCTCGGAGATAGATTTCGAAGCTTCCCATAATGCCGGAAGTAATTACGATATGTTCTCTGATGACGACGAGAGGGATAATATCGAAGGTGAGGGCACAATCGAGACTTTATACTATTTCCCGTCGTTTGCTACCGTAAGCGGTGATCTTAGAAGAGATACTGATATATACGCTTTCTCTGTATATGACCTCACTTTCGGTAAGTTCAGAAATAAGATAATAGATTTTATAAGGTCCTCTGACACAAAGCTTGTAGCAGTTCTTCCGGATCTTATTCACGATAACACGAAGAAAAAGTTTGAGGATACTCTTAAGATCGTAAAGGATGAACTTAAAGAGAGATTTATCGCCGTAATGGATAGCGATCACCTCTCTGAAGGAACTCTTTATAAGGAACTTGATATTAAGCACTTTATCTCACCCGGTGCAAACACATATAACACCGCGACTTACAAGAAGATCTCATCCTACTCTGATGCGGTGGCAATGTCTTATGAGATATCTTCCGATACGGCTTATGAGATCCTCTCAGCAAATAATGTCAAAGGAAAGACAGTACTTATTCACGGCAGCGGATCTATCCCGTGGATGCAGTCCGATTTCTGTGCCGTAGGTAATAACAAAAGGGATTGCAGGATGTGCCTCGAAAGGGATGTTTTCGTTCTGGACCAGGGAGAGCAGGAGAAGGAATGCAGGCTCGTAACAAGGCCTCTTGATCACACTTCTTCTATCTACGGTCCCGCTAAGTTCACTTACGACGACAACGATGCCCAAAGGATCGCATCCCTCGGAGCAAATGTGATCTTATGCTTTACCGAAGTCTAAAGGAGGCTTACAAATGATCGATATCAAGATAGAAAAGTGCAGGGAAGAGGCAGTACTTCCCAAATATGCAAATGACGGCGATGCCGGAATGGATCTTTACAGCTGCGAGGATATCCTTGTAAAGCCCGGATGCAGTGTTCTTGTTCCTACCGGACTTAAGATGGCTATTCCTTACGGCTATGAAGTTCAGATAAGGCCCAGAAGCGGAATCTCATATAAGACTACCCTTCGGGTACCTAATACTCCCGGTACTATCGACTGCGGCTACAGGGATGAAGTCAATGTGATCATCTATAATGCTTCTATGAGAGAGGATGCTTCTGAAGATGCTCCTTTTACATTAAGCGACAAAGGATGCAAACACGGTACTTATCTTATCAAGAAGGGTGACAGGATCGCTCAGATGGTAGTTGCCAAAGTCGAATATGCGTCACTTGATGTGGTTGATTCCGTAGCAGATATCGGAACTGACCGTGGTGGCGGATTCGGTTCTTCCGGCATCCGCTAAGGGTAGAAATACACCTGTTAAAATGCTAAAATAACGAGGTTGTTCGAATAATTGTAAGGGAGGTCAGTATTGTGCTTGAGATCTATGCGTCACAAGAGACAAAGCATAAGGCTTCCCGTCAGTTATATCGGGTCGAAGAGATAGAAGATATCAAGGATGACTGTTGGGTCAACCTTTATTCTCCTACTGAAGCCGAGATCTCCAAAGTAGAGACTGAATTAAGCATTCCCCAGGAATTCTTAAGATATCCATTGGATGAAGAGGAGAGACCTCGTATCGACTACGATGACGATACAGGTATCGTACTTGTCATCATTGACGTTCCTTATACAAAGAGAGACAACGATATCATCAAGTATGAGACGACTCCTCTCGGTATTATCTTAGCTGATAAGCATATAGTCACCGTATCTTTAAGACAGACACAGATCCTGGATCACTTTATCGATAACAGAGTAAAGGATCTGTATCTCGCATACAGGACAAGATTTACCATTCAGATCCTCTTTGCTGTTGCAAGAGAGTACTTGAGGCTCTTGCGTTTTATCGATAAGACGTTGGAGGTCGCAGAGAGCGAGCTTGCCAAGGAAGTAAGTAATAACCAGCTCTTCAAGCTCCTTGAATTAAGTAAATCCCTTGTATATTTCGCATCATCGTTGAAATCCAACGAAGCTGTGCTTGAGAAGCTTATGCGAGGAAGGACGATCAAGCTTTACGACGAGGACGAGGACCTTCTTGAGGACGTTGTTATCGAGTATAAGCAGGCTCATGAGATGGCGGATATCTATTCAACGATCATAGGCAGCACCATGGACGCATATGCATCCATAATCAACAATAATGTTAACGACATAATGAAGATCCTTGCAGCAGCAACTATCTGTCTTACGATGCCTGATCTTATCGGATGCTTCTTCGGACAGAACTGCCCCATGCCATGGGATGCAGGGTTTGCTGATAATCCCATACCATTCTTCTCGCTCCTTGGCGGCTGTATTGCAAGTGTCGTCATAAGCTGGTTCATCTTAAAGAAGAAGAGAATGCTCTGATAAGAGGAATAACATAATATGAGCAAAGGTTTTTCCGGCGTAGACTTTGAGAATAAGATGGCTGGACACGGCAACAGGTTCATAGTAAGAAGTGCTTTGGTATTAAGTATCATCGCCGTGCTCCTTGTATTTATGATCGTACTTACGGTCTTAAGTTCCAACCATCTCATGAATATCGAATCAACTCAGGTATCCAATGTACCTTCTAATATCCTGCCGTCATATTCGACGTGCAGCTTTGAGTCTTTTGATAATCAGACGACTCTCTCAGGATGGTTCTTTAAGTGTGATGATCCTATTACAACGATAATAGTAGTACACAACTCCGGTTCCAACAGATTGCCTTTCGGAGTAAATATGATAGATATGATCGAGATGTGGCTCGGTAATAACTACAATGTCTTTATGTTCGATCTTCGTAATTCCGGAGACTCGGAAGGTGATATCACAGGTTACGGCTATCTTGAATGGAATGACGTACTTGGAGCTATAGCTCAGGTAAGATCAATATCTGTCACCACTGATGTAGTACTTTACGGAATAGGTACGGGAACAACGGCATGCATCATGGCATACGATGCGCTTCCTGCAGCAGATCTGACAGATTCAGAATTATCCGAATATCCTCAGGATGTTCTTGACCTCGGATTCGATCAATCGTATATCAAAGGCATGATCTTCGACTCACCGGCGAAGAATTCCGACGATTATATAAGTCCCGCAGTACGTCAGAACGAATTCCTGGGTTCTCTTACGGCAGAGCTCGTTCCTTATGCCATAAGAGTATCTACGGGTATATCAGAGCCTGTTAATCTTGCAGCCGAGATATCCAGATTACCTGTTCCCGTATGCATAATATACGGAGGTCACGATACCTTTATCGGAGCGGAGAAGATATCTCAGATTGTAGATGAGAGGAACAGGCTCAACTCAAGTATCACTGTCTCTCAGATGATCCCCGGTGCAGGTTATCTGGAATCATTCAAGGTAGGCAAGGAGACTTATATGGATACGATATTAAGATACTTGCAGACTTACTTTATAAAGGGGTAAATATGGCTACCGATAAGGATATTTACATATTGGGAATAGAATCCTCCTGCGATGAGACCGCTTGTTCCATTGTAAAGAACGGCAGGGAAATCGTAAGCAATATAATCGCATCACAGGCTGATTTCCATGAAGAATACGGCGGCGTCGTTCCCGAGCTCGCATCAAGGATGCATGTTGATGCGGTATACCCCTGCATAGAAGATGCTCTTAAGAAAGCTGATATGACGCTTAAAGATATCAATGCAGTAGCAGTAACATACGGCCCCGGGCTTGTAGGTGCCTTACTTGTCGGCCTTTCCGCAGCGAAAGGCTTATGTGCCGCTACAGGACTTCCTCTTGTAGGCGTCAACCATCTGCATGGACATATCTGCGCCAATTACTTGAGCTTTCCAGAATTAGAGCCGCCTTTTCTCTGCCTTTGCGTAAGCGGAGGAAATACACAGATAGTCGAAGTCACTTCCTATACTGATCTTCGTATATTGGGAAGAACAAGAGACGATGCTGCAGGGGAGGCAATCGATAAGATAGCTCGTGTAATAGGTCTCGGATATCCGGGTGGTCCCAAGATGGATAAGGCAGGACAGGGAGGAGACGTCACAAGATATTCCTTCTCGACTGCTCATCTTAAGGATTCACTGGATTTCTCATTCAGCGGTATCAAGACATCTGCCCTTAACCTTATAAATGAGATGAAGATGAAGGGCGAAGAGATCGATATCAAGGACTTTACCGCATCTTATCAGCATCATCTTGCTACAGTTCTTTCCAAGAATACCATTAAGGCATCCAAGCAGACAGGCATAAAGAAAGTATGCCTTGCAGGCGGTGTAAGTGCCAATTCATTTCTCAGGGAAGAATTTGATCAGGAGAGCAAAAAGCACGGTATAGAACTTTACTATCCCAAGCTCGGTCTTTGTACGGATAATGCCGCAATGATTGCATCCGCGGGATATTTCGAGTATATTAACGGAACAAGGCACGGCCTCGATCTTAATGCCGTACCTTCACTTAAGTTAGATAAAGGGTAAATATGGCAATAACAAAGGGTATAAAGGTCATAGCCGAGAACAGAAAGGCTTTTCATGACTACTTTATAGAAGAAAAATACGAATGCGGTATCGTGCTTTCCGGTACGGAAGTCAAGAGCATGCGCCTGGGGAAGGTCAATCTCAAAGACAGCTACGTATCAGTCAAAGAGGGCGAGATATGGCTTATAGGAGTACATATAAGTCCTTATGAGATGGGTAACAGGTTCAATCTCGACCCCATGAGATCAAGAAAGCTCCTTATGCATAAGAGAGAGATCATCAAGCTTTATTCGATAACTAAGCAGGATGGTCTTACACTCGTACCGACAAAGTGTTATTTTAAAGATGGTAAGGTCAAATTCGAGATAGGCCTTGCCAGAGGTAAGAAAAACTACGATAAGAGAGATGTCATGGCCGAGAAGCAGGCTAAGAGAGACATCGACAGAGCAATCAAATACAATAACAGGTGATTCGTGAGCAAGAAGGAATACATACTCATATCGGATGAACCGACATTAAAGACAGAGCTTCACAGGAAAGATATATCGATATCTCATCTTATAATAAGCATAATCCTGTGGCTCCTGATGACACTCTGGATAGTTGAGATCTTCAAACTGTCTTCGGAAAGCGGTACTGAATCCAAGACAAGGTCAGCTGCGATCTTCTATTATCTTGATAATCTGATCGGATTTAAATATATGACGGAGACCGTCTTAAGAAAGATAGGACATATTTTCGAATTCAGTATATTATCCCTGATTGCATTCTTTGCAGTAAGTGTTACAAATAAGATCGCTCCTAAAGTTGCATATTCCGAATCCAGGATGAAGATCATTAAGTCGGATAACGAGATGTTCATCTTGATATCATTGTGGATCAGCACATTATATGCGATCCTTGATGAATATCATCAATTGTTCGTCAACGGACGTGAAGGATCAATAGTCGATGTCGGCATAGATCTTATAGGAATCGTTCCGACATTACTTATCATCAGAATTATATTTTCCATTTACCTGAAGCACTTAGGTAAAAATGAAGAGAGGTATGAAGACTGATATCGAGCGATCGGTATCAGTTTTTTAATTCGTTTCTTATATATGCTATTCGGTATAATTACAATTTTGGTGAACTAAGAAGACCTGAAATTGATTATAACGATAAAATGGTCATTTATTATAAGATTATAAAATGCATTATCCGGATCCACAGGCATTTCAATTGATCCATTCATCATATTCGGTTCTTTAAATCATATCATCTGTTACATGTTATTGATCTTGTAATTCATTTAGCATTTTGAATCTGTTTTCGGTTAAATCATCTCAGGATCGTTTCAGAATATTTCAGATTATACTTTGATCGATCTCAAACTTATTATCAGCTGCTATGATTCACAGTTGATCATGATATCCATAACATGTCATTGTATCAGATCATTATCTTACGATTCCTGATAACAGGTTATCATCTGTCAAAGCACTATCGATCTCTATATAACATATTGTAATTATATAAGTTTATTATCAGCTCTCTCCTGTTACCTTTTCAAAAACGAACAAATAGCAATTATGTTCGTTTTTGTTGTTTGGCATAAAAGAAGACCCTGAAGATGATCCTCAGGGTCTTAATAAACTGTTATAAGTCTACTTATATATCAAACCTTATCCAGAGCCTGCTTGATATCATTGATAAGATCATCAGCGTCCTCAAGACCTACAGAGAATCTGATAAGATCAGGTGCGATACCTGCTTCAAGAAGCTGCTCATCTGTAAGCTGTCTGTGAGTATGGCTTGCGGGATGAAGTACACATGACTTTGCATCTGCTACGTGTGTAACTATGGATATAAGCTTAAGATTATCCATGAACTTAACGCTTGCATTACGTCCGCCCTTGATACCGAAGCACATTACACCGCATGTTCCGTCAGGAAGATACTTCTTGGCAAGATCGTAATACTTGCTGGACTTAAGACCGGGATAGTTTACCCATGCGATACGATCATCGCTCTCAAGGAATTCGGCAAGCTTCTGAGCATTCTTGACATGCTGTCTCATACGAACATGAAGAGACTCAAGACCAAGCTGGATATAGTAAGCATTCTGAGGTGCCTGGATAGCACCGAAGTCACGCATGAGCTGTGCTGTAGCCTTTGTAATATAAGCACCCTTACCGAACTTTGTTGCATATGTAATACCGTGATAGGAATCATCGGGAGTTGTAAGTCCGGGGAACTTATCAGCATGAGCCATCCAGTCGAAGTTACCTGAATCGATGATAGCTCCGCCTACGCCTGATGCATGACCGTCGATATATTTAGTAGTTGAATGTGTAACGATATCAACACCGTGCTCAATAGGTCTGCAGTTGATAGGCGTAGCGAATGTATTATCAACGATCAAAGGAATTCCGTGATCATGAGCAAGCTTACTGAACTTCTCAAAATCAAGTATCGTACATGTGGGATTAGTTATAGTCTCACCGAAGATACACTTTGTATTGGGCTTTATAAACTTGGCAAGTTCTTCGTAAGGAAGATCCTGGTCAACAAATGTGCACTCGATACCCATCTTAGCCATAGTAACGCCGAAGAGATTATATGTTCCGCCGTAGATGGATGAAGATGAGATAAAATGATCGCCTGCTTCGCAGATATTAAACACTGCAAAAAAGTTAGCAGCCTGGCCGGAAGATGTAAGCATTCCGGCATATCCGCCTTCCATAGCGCAAAGCTTAGCTGCTACGTAATCATTTGTAGGATTCTGAAGTCTTGTATAGAAATAACCTGATGCTTCAAGATCAAAGAGAGCACCCATGTCATCGCTTGAATCATACTTAAACGTTGTGCTCTGATAGATGGGAACCTGTCTGGGTTCACCATTCTTGGGTGTCCATCCTGCATGTAAACACTTGGTATCGATCTTATAATCACTCATTATTTTAATTCCCCCTAAAAGAGTATGAAATCAGGTTCAAGTATATCATTTCTCGCCTGCGATAGAAATGTTTTTTATCATGAGGGAAGGCGCGAACAATTCACCTGCACCGTCAGGTTCTGCAATAACATCATTACCTATACAGTCGATCTTCTTTAAGACTTCGTAGAAATTATCGGAAACCGTTATCTGTTCTACGGGTCTGTCTACCTTGCCGTCCTTTATGAGATATCCTTCGCAAAGAAGAGAGAAATCGCCGCTTATTGCATTAACTCCCGCATGAAGTCCGCTAAGGTCCGTGATATAAAGACCGTTTCCGACCTTCTCGCAAAGTTCGTCAAAGGATGTATCGCCGGGCTCTACAATTAGATTAGCATAGCCGATGCCCTTAAAGCCGTTACCGGTGGACTTGATGCCTGCCTTATTAGCTGTCTTTAAGTTATAAAGAGCTGTCTTGAAGATACCGTTCTCGATAAGAGACTTAGGATAAGTAAGAACTCCCTCTGAGTCGAAAGGAACCTTGATAAGAGCCTTCTCATACATGGGATCTTCTCTTAATGTAAAGATATCAGAAGCTATCTTCTCCCCTTCTTTTCCCGCGAGAAGGGAAATGCCCTTCTGCATTGCATAAGAAGAGAAATTGCTCATAAATGTTGAGATAAATGAGATAACAGCTTCATTTCCGAGGATGATATCGTACTTTCCGGAAGGAACAGAAGATGCCCCGAATTTAGATAGAAGCTTCTTGGAGAATACTTCCAGGAACTTATCTTCATCGAACTTATCTATATCGTTACCGTACCAATAGTGCCCGCCGGTCTTAACAACTCCGTCCTTCTCTGCCCTGCCCTCTGCAAAAAGAGATACAAAGTCACTGTCCTTATAAGCATAAAGGCCCTTGGAATTGATCTTGAGGTTATAGCTTCGATCGCAGGAGATAGAAAGATAGTCGACACCCTTGATAGTATCAGACAAAGCGAAGATATCCTTCTCGAGCTTTAATCCGATCTCGGAGAATCTCGCATAAGTATTCTTATCGAAGGCATCTGTTATCTGTGAGAGCTTAAGCTCCTTGTTATCGGGATCACAGTAGATGAAGTCCTCATCCTCATCGTCCTTAACATCACAGTCGTCAGATGCATTAGAAAGAAGGAACTCAAGAGCTTCGTCAGTGAACTCGGTAGTAGAAGCTGCAGCCATCTGACCGTTCTTCTTCCCCTTGAAAGATACTCCCTGCTCTGTTGATCTCTCGTAGGACTGTATCTCCTTATTAAGTACGTTGATACTCATTGAGATACCGCTGCTAAATGAAGCTTCAGCTTCTTCAAAACCATATTCGGAAGACTTGTCGATAAGCCTTCTCATAAAATCTTCAGCTAACTTTATATCCATTACTCTTCACCGTCCTCTCTGCCGCCTACAAGTATCGAAGATACTCTTATGGTAGGCTGACCGACTGTAACGGGTACATTGCCGGAAGATGCACCGCACATACCTGCAGAAAGCTCCAGGTCGTTACCGACACGATCGATATTCATAAGGACATCTGCACCCTTACCTATAAGCGTTGCGCCTCTTACGGGCTCTGCGAGCTTACCGTTTCTTATCATATAAGCTTCATTAGCAGCGAAATTGAACTCACCCGTAGCAGTATCTACGGAGCCTCCGCCCATCTGCGAGCAGTAAAGACCGTATTCCGTATCGGCGATGATATCCTTAGGATCATCCTTGCCTGCAGCAATATAAGTATTACTCATCCTGGATACGGGAGCATAGGAATAATCCTGCTTTCTTCCGCATCCCGTGGAAGGCATGTTCATTCTTCTGGAACCTATCTTATCTATAAGATAGTTCTTAAGGATACCGTTCTCGATAAGAAGAAGATCTGAAGATTCATGACCTTCGTCATCCGTAAGATACGATCCCCACTCGCCCATTATACGAGCATCGTCTCTGGCACTTACGACAGGAGATGCGATCTGCTTACCGAGCATTCCCGTAAAGCAGGAACTTCCGATACCAACCGATGCCGACTCAAGAGAATGTCCGCATGCCTCATGGAAGATAACGCCGCCGAAGCCGTTGCCTAATACTACCGGCATCTTTCCTGAAGGTGCATAGCCTGCATCTATCATACGAAGAGCTGTCTCGCAGCATTCGCGTGTCTTATCAAGAACGGGATATTCATTTATGAATTCATATCCTCTCATGGTACCCGGAGCTACACGTCCCGTCTGCTTCTCATTGCCCTTAGTAGCTACCGCTTCGATTGAGATCCTGATCCTCTGAGATGTCTCTTCCTTATTAAGTCCGTCTGAATTTACTATCCTTACTGTCCTCTTACCTGCCGCATAGGATGCAACTGCCTGAGTTATACGAGGATCGTAATTCAGCGCATATTCAGACGCCTTTCGAAGGAAATCTACATTATCGGTCTTCTTAACTGTCATAGGATCGATCTTGATATCCGTAGCAGTAGAAAAGCACTTTGATTCCAGCTCCTTAACGGAGCAAAGGCTGTTGCCCTTAAGAGCATCTGCCGCATCAAGAGCCATCTTGATAAGGCCTTCAGGATCAAGATCATTGGAATAAACATATACGACGTTCGTACCGGCCATAAGCCTTATACCTACGCCAAGGTCAAAAGAAGATCCTGCCTTTATGACTTTGCCGTTGAGCATTCCTACATTCGAAGCTTTCCTCTCTTCGATGAAGACGTCTGCAAAGTCAGCGGTCTTACTCATTGCCGCATCGATGATGCGCATGATATTACTGTCGCTGAGCATAAAAATACCTCTTGTCTCACCCAACAAGACAAGAGGTATATATTGTTCAAGTCTGTATCAGTATCTCTTGATCTTCTTGGATGTATTTTTCTCGAACTCCGTGTCCCTGTATACGACCTGCTTGATCTTCTTGTAGTTTACAAGCTTCTCGTTCACCTTATCGGCTTCCTCCGTAAGAAGGAGCTCGATAGACTTTACATCTGCATCCTTACCGAGCTTTGCCTCTACCTGCTCCATATCAGGGTAGATAGTAGCCTTGATGATGATATCATCCTTAGCTTCGTCATGGACACCGGACACAACGCTCTCTGCAACATAAGGAGAGAGCGATAACAGATACTCTATCTCCTCAGGGAAAACGTTCTTACCGTTCTTTGCAATTATAACATTCTTCTTTCTTCCTGTAATTATACAGAATCCGTCTTTATCGATATATCCGAGATCGCCTGTGTGATAATAACCGTCAGGATCAAGAGCCTGAGCAGTAGCTTCGTCATCCTTGTAATATCCCATAAAGACATTATCGCCCTTGGCGATGAATTCACCTATGCCGTCATCGTCAGGAGCTAAGATCTTAACGTCACATCCGGGAAGCGGAAGACCTGCAGCTTCGTTTTTAAAGTCTACATCTCTGTTAAGAGCAAGGATCGGAGCACACTCCGTAAGGCCGTAACCCTGAACGCATAAGAATCCGATATCCTGGAAGAACTGAAGCATCTCGGGATTAACGGGAGCTCCTCCAAGGATTATAAGTCTCATCCTGCCGCCGAAGACATCGTGGATATCCTTAAAGAGATCCTTTCGCTTATCTATCCCGAGCTTCATAAGGAACCTTGAAAGCTTTATACCGAACTTAAGCTTTTTTGCTTTCTTGGGATCGGCATTAACTTTCTTCATAATAGCCTTATAGAACATCTCGAGCATAACGGGTACCATAAGAACACAGGTAGGCTTAGCCTCCTGGATGTTGGTCGTAATATAGCGAAGACCTTCGCAGATAGCTATCGTAGTTCCTCTGTAGACCTGACCTAAGAAGCCGCATGTACATTCATATGTGTGGTGCAAAGGAAGTACCGAGAAGAATACGTCATTTCTGTCTATATAAAGCATAGAGAACATTGCCTCTAAGTTCTTACAGATATTCTTCTGGCAAAGCATAACTGCCTTAGACTTAGCAGTAGTACCTGAAGTAAAAAGAAGGATAGTCATCTCTTCGGGATCTATGGGAGCCTCGGTAAATCTCTTATCTCCCTCTGAAAGAAGCCTTTCGCCGTCCTTTATAAGCGCATTATACGAAATGAAGTTCTCATCATCAGTATCGTCCATGCAGACAAGGTACTTAAGTGTAGATACCTTCCCCATTACTTCCCTTACTACATCAGCCTTCACCTTGGAGAATACGAGAAGTTCCACCTCAGCTCTCTCAAGGCAGTTCTGTATCTCTTCAGCGTGAAGTTCCTTATCTATTGGAACGACGCAACCTGTTCCGTTAGTAACTGCAAGATATGTTACATACCACTCGTATCTTGTCTCAGAAAGGATAGCAATACGAGCACCCTTATCGACCTTAGTTAAGAAAGCCGTACCTAAGCTGTCTATGTCGTGGTCGTATCTTTCGGTTGATACGGGTATATATTCTCCGCCCTTGGAAGTCTTATGAAGAAATACCGGATTCTCCGGAAATTCCCTGACTCTTGTCTTTATAACGTCTCTTAAGTTATTGACATGAGTTACTTCATATAAAGGTATGTCTTTCATCTTTTTTAAGAGCCCCCTCTGTATTTGGTACTAAGATATCAATAAGAAACAGATAAAACAATTGACTAATTGCCTATAGCTATAGTTATTTCTCTGTCAGCTTCGTAGTCACCGTCATGGTCATATATATACAATGTACCTTCATGCGTATCGTAGTCATACTCAAATCTTGCAGGATGTTCGTAAGAATCAAAAAGAGAAAAGAACTCATCCTCGTATTTTGTAAGATCAAGAACGTTGCCGGACTCAAACTCAGCAAGCTCTTCATTTGTCTCTGTAGCATTATGGATTCCCATATATTGCGGCGTGTAAATAAGATCTATGCCCTCTTCCCTGAATACTTCCGATCTGAAAAGAGAATAGATCGCCTGAACCTTAAGGCATTCAGCTTCGCTCTGACCGTTTCTTATGGACTTGAAGCCGTCATTTATAGAATATGTAAGATATGAACCCGTTCCGATAAGAACTGCAAAGATAACGCATATGACAGTTCTTCCTTTCTTTATCTTTCTCACGATAAGAGAAGAAACGGAAGTCAGCATCAACGTCCATCCGAAGTAGCATATACAAGTAGGAACGTATCCTGCCTGATGATCTTCTACCACCCACTTCTGATAAAGTATTGTAAGTGAATGAGGAAGTGCGAAGAAAAGACCGAAGAAGGCTCCGGTAACAGCTAAGAGTATATAAGGAGAAGCCTTATTGTCCTTTTCCTCGGAAGCAGACTTAAATGAAACATAAGCTCCCGACATGGAGACAAGAGCTATAATGATCTTAAATACATCAGGAGCAAAAGAAGCTCCTATAAGTTCTCTTGATTCAGCAGGGTAGAAGAAATATATAAGAGGAAACATTCCTCCTGATATTACGCCCCAGGTATAAAGAGTATTATGAAGATTATCTCCCGTAGGATAAGAAGGAGATTCATCTACAAATTCAGAATTTAAGTGAAGATAATATAGTACAAGAAATATTAGAGCAGTAAGGACTATAGGCCAGATCTTCTTAAAAGTATAAGAAAGCCTTGAAGACATCTTCTTCTCATACTTAAAAGCAAAATAGATCGTAAGTATCGCAAATGCTCCGCAGGATACAAAGAAAGGCTCATAAGCCATAAAGGATTCATATGTCAGGAATGCACTTAAGATAAGCTTTCCGTAATGTCTTATACCGGTATTCTTATCGTCCGTAAGATAAAGATAATAGAACCAAAGACCTGATATCATTACAAAAAGGCCGTACATAAAATCAAGCGGATAGCAGATTATAAGACAATGCCATCTGTTGATCTGAACAAGTCCGGTAAAGAGTATGATAAAAAGAGCAGATATACCTTTGCCTGCAACTTTTCTTAAGATATGAGCGATAAGTGCGATATTTGCGATGATCGGAACATACTGAAGAAGCCAAACGGCAATATAATTACCGGTACCGTTTATCTGATAACGGATCGCAACGACAAAGGGAAATATGACACCCACCCTGCCGCGCTTCAGGTTAAAGTTCAATGCACGTTCAAAAGCATATTTGAAATCGTATTCTCTGGCAAGGACAAACTCGTATAACGAGTCATGGTCAGCCAGTACCATATGTCTTACATAGTATAAAAAGAACAGAATGAGTGCGGCCGCAAAGAAATATGCGGCCGTACCAAGATCAAACTTCTTTATCCTGTTCTTAAGATCATTCATAGAGGATCAGACAAAACCTTTGGAGATGGCAAGTTCGGCTCTTTCCTTAGCCTTACCGCCAAGTGCGATCTGATCATCGATAAATGTTGGATGAGAAGAGATGAAATCCTTCATGTAATTATCGGGATCATCAAGGAACTTCATCACAAGATCATACTGATCCTTATTGATATAAGAAGACTCAAGAGCATGGTCGAACATGGACTTGTCAATACCGGTAATGGTCTCCATATTTACTCCGAGGGCGGAAAGTACTTTTCTTCCGTTCTGGTGTCTGTCTACAACTGCGACAGTATCTGTGATCTGAGCTCCGAGATCTCTTATTACAGGTACCCATGCGCGCTCGTAGCTTGAAGCCTCAGTTATAAGGTCAGCCATATGAAAGACCTTCTTGCCTTCAAGAGAACCCTTATCGGCAACCTTTGCATTATCAAAAGAAGAATCGGTAACTACTGCCGAACAGTCCTTAAAGATAGTGATATGAGGTTTTCCGAGGATATATGCGGGAAGCATCGAGAAGAAGTAGTCTCTTCTCTCACCGCCTGAAATATAATCAAAGTCGTACTTCTTGGCTGCTTCTACGAGCTTGTCGGTAACTGTCTTAAATGTCTCGGATGTATTATAAAGATCAAGGAATTCCTTGAAGATCTTCTTGGGAGCAGTAAGCTTATCTTCCTTGATGGAATCCTCAATGACCTTAAGCATCCTGTTAGCTTCGTCCTCGCTCTTTACGATAAAATGAGTATTGATATAAAAGGGTCCGAGCTTACCTGAAGTGTACCAAAAAGGCGTATCTGCAGGTGCTACCCTAACGGCATTTGTCTTAAAAAGATCTGCAATAACTTGTACGTCGTTCACTTTTTTATCCTCCTGGCGTTTCTTTCCGAATAAAGAATACTATTAAGGAAGATAAAAAGCAAAGTATCAATAGTCTTTATTGTTCATCGAAAGATACTTGGTAAGGCTGTCCAGCGTATACTTAAGAAGAGTCTGTTCCTTACGGTAAAGATCATCAGGACCAAGCCAGAATCTCTTTGTGTTATTGCCGTCTGTGATCGTCACGTAGCAGCCGTTGTCCAGGATCGACTTCTTCTTATCATCCTTCTTTGAAAAAGTGACATTGAGCTTATCGTTTATGGCAAAGAAGTCGTTATCGACTCTTATTCCCTTTCGCGTGATCTCAGATGTATTTATAAATACTTGCGAGTCCCTTCTGAACGAAATGCTCTTTAAGATACCAAGAGTATAAATAGCAGCTGAACATAACATAAGGAAAGAAAACACCGGTCTGTTAAGAACAAGAAATAAAGCTATAAGAAGTATGACGGAAGCAGGTACATAGTACATAAGGATGTCATTAAGATGATGTCTGTTGCTTCTTGCTACAGGGATATTTATAAGAGTATTATCCTCAGTCGCATTATCGCAAAGATACGCATAAGCATACTTCTCGTAAAGCTTTGTCTCGAATGAAATGATCTTCTCAAAGACTTCCTTTCTCTTATTTATCTCCTTATTCCAGAACACATTGCCAAACCAATATAGCTTGGTAATATGCTCCTCTTCATCCTTTACGTACAAAAAGAGATTAAGATCAAGGAAAGTAAGCCTTACAGGCCTTATGAAAAGCATCGAGTCAGGAGAATATACGAAGCGGTCCTTACCGTTAACTGTTACGGTATCTTTATCAAATGAGATCTCTTTCACCTGGGGAAAGATCCAGGACATAATGTACTCATATAAAGATAGAAATGTCCAGACGCAAGCTGCTATGAAAATAATCTGAGATATACCTGTCTTAGCCTTAAGGATACCGTAAAGAAAGAACAATAAGGCACTTAAAGCTACCCTGATCGCAAACACGACAGAGCCCTGGATCCGAAGTTTTCCGAAGCTAAAGGTATTTTTACTTTTCATCGGGCTGATTATATCACAAGATCAGCTGGAATGTCTGAAATTCTTATCTGTAAATATCCTTGCAAATACAAGACCCAAAGGAAGAGAGACTACGATTATAAGAGCCTTGCCAAGCAAAGCAAGTCCGTCCTCGAATGAACTTTGAGAAATAAAATAGATACCTTTATACATAAGAAGTCCCGGTACCATGATAACGATGGATGGTACCGTAAGAGTGATCCTGGGGAAACCGACATGTTTCTTTATGGCCGATGCCATAAGTCCTGCAGCAAGTGCGCCGCAGAAAGCTGCGATACTTACTCCGAGATTCGTATGATCGGTTATAAGCAATCTTATGGAATTGGCGATAGCACCTATAACTCCTGCCGTAGCGGCCATCTTGGGAGTACTGTTGAAAAGCACAGAGAAACCGAATACTCCGATAAAGCTCATGATGACCCTGAGGATCAGAAGGATCGGATATGACATAGTATATTCCGTGAACTCTCCTGGGCTGAACCTGAATAACGCCGCAGTGAAAGCACAAGTCGTCGCAGCTACTCCTATTACGAGTGACGCATATGTAATTCGTTCTATTCCCGATCTCAGATCAAGCTTGGCAAGATCGATACCGCCTGTAATAAGCGGGAATCCCGGGATAACAAAGAGCATGGAACATATATATCCCGCCTGATAATCAAAATGAGTTCCGCATAAGATATCTACTGCCGTTACAAGAAGTATATAAACGGCACAAGATGTAAGGACTGCACAACTTGTATTAGCAAAAAGCGTAATGTGCCTTTGAAGAAGGAGTTTTCTTACTGCAAATCCTGCCGAAGCGGCAAAGAATGCGCATATGATATCTACAAGGCCTCCGCCAAGAAGAAATGCGAATGCACCGCAGGCTGCGCCTGATGCGATCACCGAAAAAAGGAAGGTATAATTGCTCTTACTGTTCTGGATAGTATCGAGGATCCTGTGGCAATCATCTGCAGAATAACGATCTGCCCTTTCCTTAAATCCGTCGCAGAATATCTCAAGATAATGAAGTTTGTAAGTATTTACGCCATAAGTTACATTAGAAAGAGCGTTTGTACATACCTTATCTCCTTCTATACATGTATACTCCAGGGATTTTATACCGATATCGGCATTGGTCGTGACACCTAATGCTCTGGACAGCTTATTCATGGCAGCTCTAACTCTGAAAGAACTGCCGCCGCAGGACAGGAACATAAGTCCTACTCTTCCGATCAATGTAGCTTTATCGCTCAACGTAGCTTCTATGACCGGCTTCTCTGCTTCCTTTGAAGAAATATCATGCCACATTACCGGCATATGTTGTTGCCTGAACTTACTCACAATACCGCCTCCGTTCCCATCAAGGGACAAGGTCATTATAAACACTTTTGAGATTAAATCAAAATAACTATTCTGTGCGGTTCCTCAAGTTATATTTATTATTAATGCTAATTATGAACTAAGTGTGAACACGATTGTAACAATCGTTTAGATAAACGAGTTCCAACAATACTTCAATTCGTGAAAATGAATAACAGTTAACCCTGCTACTTATTTTCTGTCATGTGTTATATTCAAAGTGTATTGAAAATGTGTATATAAATAGTGTTATCGAGAAAAAGTAAGGAGAGTACAAATGAAGAGTATTAAAGAGATCGGGGTAAAGATCATCGCTACATCACTTATGGCTGCTATGGCAATGAGTTTTGCAGCATGTAAGAAAGACACTGCTGAGTCTTCGACACAGCAGTTCACGGCACCTTCAGCACAGTCCAGAACATTTACGGGCATAGCAAATGCAGCAGATGCCAAGGCAGGAGATATCATAGTATTCGGTACTTACGAGCAGGATAATGATCTTTCAAACGGAAATGAGGATATCGAATGGCTCGTTCTTGATAATACAGACGGAAAGCTCCTCGTTATCAGTAAAGAAGTTCTTAATTATATGAGATATTCCAATACTACTACAGTCTGGGAGTACAGCGATCTCAGAACATGGCTTAACGGCGAGTTCTACGATACAGCTTTCACCGACGATGAGAAGAGCAATATCGCTCTTGCAGTAGTAGATAATCCCGGTAATCCTTACTACGGAACAAGCGCAGGAACAGGTACAAACGACAATGTTTTCTGCTTAAGCTATGATGAAGCATGTAATTATTTCTTCTTTAATAACTGGAATGAGTCTTCCATGTCCGGTAACAGCGAGAGCATCATCGGTTCTCCTTCCGTATGGACAAAGAAGGAAAAGCTCGCTTCCGCTTATGCGATCACAGAGGGTTATTACAACGCAGTTTTGTTCAACTACGGTTTCAGTGCTAACTGCATCGGCGTAGAAGGTTGTGACTGGTGGCTCAGAACATCCGGTCAGGACGGTGATCACGCTTGCATCGTTGGAATGTACGGTTCAGTTAATGCTTCCGAGACCGCTTCTATCTCAATAGCAAAGGGTGTTCGCCCCGCTATGTACATCCAGTACTGATAACACTTGATCTACATAAACAAAAGGCACTTCGTATGAAGTGCCTTTTTTGATCCTTAATATTCTATCTTAAGTTATTACCAGAGCTTTAAGGTTCCGGTAAGAGATGAGAGAGATTCTCCGGACACTTCACTCCACTTCTTAAGATCTTCCGTTATATCGACGGGACACGTCGGATGAACAAGAGATGCAGTACCGATCTCAACAGCCGATGCACCTGCGATCATGAATTCGAGAACATCTTCATAGTTGCTGATACCGCCGCATCCGATTATCGGTATATCAAGTACCTGATAACATTCTGATACCATACGGATGGCAACAGGCTTAACTGCGGGTCCTGAATAACCTCCCGTATTATTACGAAGGACGGGACGTCTTGTCCTGATGTCTACCGCCATACCAAGAAGAGTATTGATGAGGACTACTGCATCAGCTCCTCCCTCCTGCGCAGCAAGAGCCATTGTCTTGATATCAGTAACGTTAGGAGTAAGCTTGATCCATAAAGGAAGATCTGTCCTCTCGCGAAGTGCTGATACGATGAGCTTGATCTGCTCGGGATCTGAACCGATGCTCATACAGCCGGCCTTAACGTTAGGACATGAGAGATTGATCTCAAGAGCATCTATCTTATCCTTATGAGGATCGAGCTTCTCTATCATAGCTACATAATCATCAAAGGAATGTCCGGCGACATTTATTATCCTGCCGCATCCTAATGAATCCATATAATCCAGATCATGCTCAATAAAGTAATCAACACCGGGATTTTGAAGTCCGACGGAATTAAGCATTCCGGCTGCTGTCTCAGCAACACGTACGCCTTCGTTACCTACTCTGGGCTTTATCGTAAGGCCCTTGGAAGATAATCCTCCCAATATTGACAGATCATAGTATTCCGACAGTTCGTGACCGAAGTTACATGTACCTGATGCCAGGATGATCGGGCTCTTAAGTTCTACGGAACCTACTTTAACGCTTATATCTGAGCTCACCAGATCACCTCCTCGAACGGAAATACGGGACCGTCCTTACAACATCTCTTATGGTCGAATTCCTGACCTTCTTTCTCAGCCTTTATCTTGCAGATGCAGACAAGACAGATTCCGATACCGCAAGCCATTCTCTGTTCCATCGATACATAAGCCTTAAGTCCGTGGGATGTTGCCCAGTTACCTACTGCCTTCATCATGGGAAGAGGTCCTACGCACATAACGGTAGAATCCTTGATCTGATCTTCTGACAAAGTATCAAGTCCGTTACAGCAATTGCCGTGAATACCTGCATCTCCTGCATCGGTAGTAAGGATATAAGAAGGATCATTAAGAACGATCTGATCTTTGCATCTGAATCCTTCTACGACAACATGCTCAATAGCTCCGGAAGCCATGACTTCGTGCGCAAAGTTAACGGGGAAAACTCCCGTTCCGCCTGCAACGAGTATGTATTTCTTGCCTTCTTCGATAGTAAAACCGTTACCCAAAGGGCCTAAAACGTTAACTTCCTGTCCTTCTTCAAAGGATGCTATCTCAGCAGTACCCTTACCTACTACCTTAACACCGATCTTAAATGTTCCGCTTTCTTTATTAACGGAAGCAATACCGAAAGGACGCTTAAGGAATCCGGAGCAGGAGATATTAATGAACTGTCCGGGGTTAGCGGAAGTTGCTATCTCGGGACAACTGATCTCTATAAATGCAGTGTCGCTGTTAAGCATGCATTTCGAGACTACGTTACACTTATATTCTTTTTTCATACGTACTTTCTGTCCTTAAGAGCCAGTGTAAGCTTGATACGCATATCGTTAGCTTCATCTCTTGTAGCTTTTGCAAAATCTATGGGCTTCAAGTCTTCTCTTTTCTTCCATGCGCACATAAGGCTTCTTGAAGCATTGACGATAGAACCTGTACCTTCAGCAGTGAAGGAAGCTACTGCTGCGTCAGGACCGGCGCCCTGAGCACCGTAACCGGGAACAAGGATAAGAGCGTTAGGCATTCTCTTACGAGCTTCTACTGCCTGCTCGGGTACGGTAGCACCTACAACGGCACCTACGGATGAGAAGCCGTTCTCGCCTATAAGCTCCTTACCCCATGCCTGAACGTTATCTGCCATAGCCTGATATACTGTTCTGCCGTCTTCAAGCTTTAAGTCCTGAAGGTCGCCTGCTGAAGGATTAGATGTACGAACGAGTGTGAAGATACCTCTGCCGTCTCTCTTACATACGTCGATAAAGGGCTGAACGCCGTCGATACCAAGGTATCCGTTAACAGTAACGGCATCTGCACCGAACTTTACTTCTACAACGCCGTCTGTGAGCTGTGTCTTACCGATAAGAGCCTCTGCATAAGCAGTTGCAGTAGAACCGATATCATTTCGCTTAGCATCTGCTATTACGATCATGCCCTTGGATCTTGCATAATCGCATGTTCTCTTGAAGACTTCGATTCCCTTAAGACCGTACATCTCATAGTAAGCGATCTGGGGCTTTACTGCAGGGATAATGTCGCAAACTGCATCAATAAGCTGGCAGTTAAAGTCATAGATGGCTTCTGCAGTAGAAGTATCGTTATCGTTAGGGTATTCCTGTACCCACTTGGATACGATATCTATAGGTATATATTCAAGCTTGGGATCAAGGCCCATTACCGTGGGGTTATCAAGTTCCTTGATCCTGTTTGTAAGTGCATCAGCAAAGTTTTTCATATGTCTTCTTTCCTCCCATGATCGTAAGCTGAGTCTCGCCGTAGAGCTTCCATCCGTCAAAAGGAGTATTTCTGCCTTTTGTAAGCATCTTATCTTTCTCGAAAGTAAACTCATGGTCAAGATCCATGATCGTAAGATCTGCATCGTCACCTACAGCCATACCGCCTCTTCCGAGCTTTAAGATATTGGAAGGGTTATAGCACATAAGATCCATGAGCTTTTCAATGGAGATGATGCCTGTCTTAACAAGATAAGTGTAACTGAGTGCGAAGGAACTCTCAAGACCTACGATACCGTTGTTGGCATGTGAGAACTCAACTTCCTTCTCATCCTGATGATGGGGAGCGTGATCTGTTACGATACAGTCGATAGTACCGTCCTTGATACCTTCGATGATAGCAAGTCTGTGCTCCTCAGTTCTCAAAGGGGGATGCATCTTAAAGTTAGTATCGTAGTTCTCGCAGGCCTTATCTGTAAGAGTAAAGTAATGAGGGCATGTCTCGGCAGTAACCTTAACGCCTCTGGCCTTTGCTTCTCTTATCATCCTGACACCGCCAAGAGTACTTACGTGGCAGATATGTACAGGTACGTTAAGGTATTCTGCAAGGATAATGTCTCTGCTGATCATGATATCCTCAGCTGCAGTGGAGCATCCTCTGATACCTATAGATGTAGATACTTCGCCTTCATTCATGGCACCGGTGCCTAAGGACTTCTCTTCGCAGTGGTTAAGTACGGGGATATCAAAGTCTGAAGCGTACTCCAATACCTTTCTCATCATTCCTGCGGTAGGAATGGGCTTACCGTCATCAGATACTGCTACGATGCCTGCTTCCTTCATAAGTCCTATCTCAGCAAGCTCGGTATCTTCGATATCCTTTGTTGCAGCACCGATGGGATATACGCGGCAGTTACCTGCCTCTGCTGCCTTCTTAAGGATACCGCTTACAACAGCGGCATTATCACATACGGGAAGCGTGTTAGGCATTGAGCAAACAGCGGTAAATCCGCCTCTTGCAGCAGCTGCTGTACCTGTAGCTATCGTCTCTCTGTATTCATAGCCGGGCTCTCTTAAGTGGACATGCATATCAACAAGTCCCGGGAATACCGTATTACCCTTAGCGTCAATTACTTCATCAGCTTCGTTCTCAGCGAAAGCCTCAGAGAACTTGCCGTCAGCGATATAGATGATATCCTTATCGGAATTAAATATCTTACAGTTCTTTATAATTGTCTTCATCAGAGATTGTTCCTCCTTGCCATAAGCAGATAGAGCACTGCCATTCTTACGGCAACACCGTTGGTTACTTGTTCGTTTATTACTGACTGATCACAGTCATAAACCGCCGTAGGAAGCTCAACTCCGTGATTACAAGGACCGGGGTGCATCAGGAATGCATCGGGCTTTGCGAGCTTAAGCATCTCAGGGGTAATAGCATAGAATTTTGCATACTCTGCAACAGAGGGGAAAAGTGAACTCTTCTGCCTCTCAAGCTGAACTCTAAGGCCCATTACGGCATCTGCATCCTTAACACAGTCTGCTACGGAAGAAGCTACTCTTACTCCCATCTTCTCGATACCGATAGGCATCATGGTACGAGGACCGTATACGCTTACCTTAGCTCCGAGCTTTGCAAGACCGATGGCATTGGATCTTACGACACGGCTGTGGTAGACGTCACCGCAGATAGCGATATTCTTACCTTCGAAAGAATCGAATCTCTCGTACATAGTAAGCATATCAAGAAGCGCCTGTGTGGGATGCTCGTTCATACCGTCTCCTGCATTTACAACAGAAGCCTTGATCTTGTTAGCAATGGAATGAGGTGCACCGGACTGAGGGTGACGCATGATGATGATATCAGTACCCATCATATCTATTGTCCTGGCCGTATCAAGAAGGGATTCGCCCTTAGCTACGGAAGAACCTGTAGCAGATATGTTAGCAGAAGCTGATCCCATATACTTAGAAGCAAGCTCAAAAGAGAGTCTGGTTCTTGTGCTGTTCTCATAAAAGAGTGTTACAACAGACTTGCCCTGAAGGTGGCTCGTCTTCTTATTTGCTGATGATATGACAAGCTTCATTGTCTTTGCCGTATCAAGTATCTCCATGATCTCCTCGGGAGTTAATTGCTTCATTCCCAGAAGGTCCTTACTCTTAAGTCCCATTATGCTTCATCCTCCTTAATGAGCAAGACCTGAGTCCTGCCGTCTACTTCATCAAGTTCGACCTTGATATGTTCATGTATGGATGTAGGCACGTTCTTACCTACATAATCTGCCCTGAAAGGAAGCTGTCTGTGACCTCTGTCAACGAGGATAGCAAGCTGAATGCAATCAGGTCTTCCCATATCGAAGATATTGTCTATGGCAGATCTTATTGTCCTGCCCGTGAAAAGGACATCGTCTACTACGATTATCTTCTTGCCGTTTACATCAAACGGGATATCAGTGCCGTTTACGACAGGATGAGCCGAGAGCATAGAGAGATCATCTCTATAGAAAGTGATATCAAGGATACCCAAAGGTACCTTCACCTTCTCTATCTCTTCCAAGTACTGACGAATGGCCTTAGCCATCGGAACTCCTCTTCTCTGAATGCCGATAAGAGCTACATTATCAAGGCCCTGGTTGCGCTCAACTATCTCATGAGCGATCCTGATAATGGCACGCTTCACATCAGCTTCCGCCATAATGGGAACGGTCTTCTCTGCCATCTTAACCTCCTTGTTCCGGACAAACAAAAACGCCGGAAGAATATACACTCCGACGATAAAAGATTACGCTCATGGAAGATCATATTATATAAATATATGACCTGTTATATACGAATCTTACGACCTCGCCGGATCGTTTAAAGATCTAACGTTCTTAGTCTATTCTTTTGGGATACTAATTGCAACGAGATTAATGTTACATTTTTGAAAGGTTAAATTTATTATTTCTTTAACGTTGGTTAACCGCAGATTTGTACTATAACAATATTCTGATAGTGTTATGAATGTGTCACAAAGGAGGAACAATAATGGACGCAAAAACAGCACAGGAAAGACGTGAACGGTTTTATGATCCGAAGAATGTCACCTACAGGAAAGTAGCAGGAAGATACGGATGGGCATGGAACTGTATCGGAATACAGATATTGTTCGCACAAGGTCTGGCTATTCTCCTTATGTTCGCGATTTTGATCTTCAAAGTAGCAATGAATCCGGAAGGAGCAAAGGAGATAGGTACAAATATCTCAGATAGCATATTGTCTTATTCTATACCCATAGCAGCATTATCATTCTGTATCGGTAATCCTCTTGCATCTTTTATATCACTTAAAAAGACTAAAGCTGCCAAGTTCGGTGATTACTTTAAGAAACCGCAGATCGGAGCAGGACTTATTGTATTAGCTGTATTGGCAACACTCGGAATATCTTCTTTTGATTCAATCATAATGGATATCTTCACTAACATTTTCGGTGCATCATCTGAACAGCTCAATACTTCGATATCAAGCGGAGTATTCTCGGAGAATATATTCTTATCCATACTATCTGTTTCTTATGTATGTGTACTTGGTCCCTTCTTCGAGGAACTTCTCTGCAGAGGTGCGATCCAGACTCTTGCAGGACATATATCACCTAAGATGGCAGTATTTGCTTCTGCCTTTATGTTCGGTATATTCCATCTTAATATCTCTCAGTTCTACAACGCATTCCTCTTGGGATTGATCCTCGGTTATGTAACTCTTCGAGCACGTTCAATATGGCCTTCAGTCATAATGCACATCGCTAATAATACACTTTCTGTTGTTATGATGGCTCTTACCAAAGATATGAGTGCTGAAGAAGCTACTGCTTTTGATTGGAAAATAACCGTAATCTTAGCAATAGCCGGAATAATAGCTCTTATCGTATTCATAGTCCTTGAGAAGAAGAATAAGGATAAGACGATGGCAGTTATCATCACCAATAAACCTGCAACTGACGAAGAGATAAAAGAAGCAGGATTGACCGGTAAGGAACTTACTGTAAAGCCTTTCTTCACGCGTTGGCAGTTCTTCGTTATTATCGTATTCTTCATCTTTAACTGCCTGATCACATCATTTATGCCTCAGTAAGATCTTGTATTCAACATATCAACTGTAGCTAAAAGCCCGCTTCATATGAGGCGGGCTTTATCATATATTGAATTCTCGTTACACATCATAAAAAAACAACCACCGAATCAGGGCATAAAAAAGACTCCGAAGTTACCTTCGGAGTCTTTGATATAACCGTTATTCGATTATCAGAGCTGAGGACCAGCAGAAACGAGAGCCTTACCAGCTTCGTTTGTCTCGTACTTCTTGAAGTTCTTGTTGAATCTCTCAGCAAGATCCTTAGCCTTTGTCTCCCACTCGGAAGCATTAGCGTATGTATCACGAGGATCAAGGATCTTAGGATCAACACCGGGAAGCTCTGTAGGAACCTCGAAGTTGAACATAGGGATCTTCTTTGTAGGAGCTGTCTTAATGTCACCGTTAAGGATAGCGTCGATGATTCCACGTGTATCCTTGATTGTGATTCTCTTGCCTGTACCGTTCCAACCTGTGTTTACAAGGTAAGCCTTAGCACCGGACTTCTCCATCTTCTTAACAAGCTCCTCAGCGTACTTTGTAGGGTGAAGCTCAAGGAAAGCCTGACCGAAGCAAGCAGAGAATGTAGGTGTGGGCTCTGTGATTCCACGCTCTGTACCTGCAAGCTTAGCTGTGAAGCCGGAAAGGAAGTAGTACTTTGTCTGATCAGGTGTAAGGATAGAAACAGGAGGAAGTACTCCGAAAGCATCAGCAGAAAGGAAGATTACATTCTCAGCAGCAGGGCCGGAAGAAACCTTGTTAACTTCTGCAGCGATGTTGTTGATGTGATCGATAGGATAAGATACACGAGTATTCTCTGTAACGGACTTATCGTCGAAGTCGATCTTACCGTCGTCAGCAACTGTTACGTTCTCAAGAAGAGCATTTCTCTTGATAGCGTTGTAGATATCAGGCTCAGACTCCTTGTCAAGGCCGATAACCTTAGCGTAGCATCCACCCTCGAAGTTGAATACTCCGTTGTCATCCCAGCCGTGCTCATCATCACCGATGAGGAGACGCTTAGGATCTGTAGAAAGTGTGGTCTTACCTGTACCTGAAAGTCCGAAGAAGATAGCTGTGTTCTCACCGTTCATATCTGTATTTGCTGAGCAGTGCATTGCAGCCATACCCTTAAGAGGCAGGTAGTAGTTCATCATTGAGAAGATACCCTTCTTCATCTCTCCACCATACCATGTGTTGATGATAACCTGCTCACGGCTTGTGATGTTGAATGCTACAGCTGTCTCTGAGTTAAGACCAAGCTCCTTGTAGTTCTCAACCTTTGCCTTTGAAGCATTGTATACAACGAAGTCCGGCTCGTAAGTCTCAAGCTCCTCAGCTGTTGGCTGGATGAACATGTTCTTGATGAAATGTGCCTGCCAAGCAACCTCAACGATGAAACGAACTGCCATTCTTGTATCTTCGTTAGCTCCACAGTAAGCATCTACTACGAAAAGCTTCTTGTTGCAAAGCTCTTTCTTAGCGAGATCCTTAAGTGTCTCCCAAACCTCCTGAGTCATTGGATGGTTATCATTTGGATAACCCTCTGTTGTCCACCATACAGTGTCCTTTGAGTTCTCATCCATAACGATGTACTTATCCTTAGGTGAACGACCTGTGTAGATACCGGTCATAACATTAACAGCTCCAAGCTCTGTCTCAACACCCTTGTCATAACCCTCAAGTGAAGGATCCATCTCATACTTATAGAGATCCTCAAATGAAGGATTGTGAATAATTTCTGTTGTTCCTGTGATTCCGTACTTTGTTAAATCAACATTTGCCATCTTAAATCTCTCCTCTTCTTTTATTTTTCAGGACTTTACATCCGTTTTTCACTTTTTTATCTAATAAAGCTACTAAAGGCGTAGGCAATAGTTAATAATAACTAACGCCAACGCCTTTTAGTATATGTTTTCTGAGATAATAAGTCAAGCGTCACTTATGACTTTGTGTCTTATTATTTACTTATTTTTTTCGATATATTCATCTACTTTTTCCGAAAGGAACTTGTACTGGCATGGTCCGACATCAAGTATAGCCTTATGATAGTCCTTAACATCGAATTTATCTCCCAACTCAGACTCAGCTTTTTCCCTCAGCTCCAGCATCTCAAAGTAACCTGTTGTGTAGCTGAGCATAACACCGGGATCTGCAGCATGACTAACCATAAACTCTGATACATCCTCTACACTTAGTCCATTTTTCTGAAGATAATTCTTGATTTCTTCTTCGCCCCAGCCTTCATAATTGATACCTATATCAATACGGCCCTCAACAAGATAAAGCATATCCGTATAGATTCTGTCTATTTTACCAAATACATCTCCATACTCTTCTTTACCCAGGAAATCCAGCTTCTCTGTCACACTGTAGGATGAATAAACAGCCCAGCCTTCTATGTATCCGAGGTTAAAGCTAATACTTCTTGCCAGATTAGGGTTAGTATTTCTGAAGTAATATGTCTGAAGCATATGTCCCGGACATCCCTCATGTGCAAGCGTAAGTACCAGTCCGCCTTTCTTTGTATCATTCAGACATATATGATTTTGTTCAGGTGCATCTACAGGAGATAACTCATAGTAAGCAAGAGTAGAGTCACTGATTTTTCCTCTCTTTTCACCCATCATATCAAACTCATATGGAATACTGGCTGTAGCCATCGGGAAGTCATCCATATAGTCCTTCTGGAGCATATCTATTACTTCTTCAGCTGACATATCATCATATGCTTTGTATATCGTTTGATCAACTCTGCGATTTTCGTATTCAGTAAAAGCCTCCTGATTTGAATAGTATATCGATGAAAGATCAACAAGAAGCTTATTCATACGGTCATCCATATACTGGATTTCCTCTTCAACAGTCTTAGAAGAACCTGAACGCTTAGGGAATAAATACTTTGCATAGTAGTCCTTACCATTTTCAAAATAGCAGACTCCCTTATCATTCTTTCCTGTTCCCTTGAGCTCCTGCATAGCATCCTTCAGATCCTGATAAGCAGGTAACAGATAATTCTCAAAGGCTTCCTTAACCTTTTCTTTATATTCCTTAACCTCATCCTCTGTCAAAAAATCGAGCTTTTCAACCCTGGTATTAAAGGCATCAAGGACAAAGTGATTCTCCTTATCCTTCATAAATGTATCACACTGCTCAATAACCTTATCAGCTGCAGCATCACTCATAAAGGTTCCCTTCTCTGACTTAGTATACTCAAAGTCTATAAGGTTCTTAAAGTAAGCTCTTGACTGCTTCATTAGCTCGACATAGTCATCTACATCTCTCTTATCATTAAATCTATAGTCGGTAAATACAGATGGGAGCTGTTCCTGGTTACCGTTTCCCGGAGAAAAAGGATCTGTCAGATAGATGTAATCATACAGCCTCATATTTATCTCTGTATCTTCCTTCAGGCATCTGTAGGTAAATCTTTCATCCTCATTTAACGGCTGGTCCTCAAAAGCAATGAGCTTATTATAGAATTCCTCATCCTTCTTTTTAGACTTCTCAATAGCCTCCTCACTCATATCTGAATCGCCAAGTGTAGCCTCAGGTCTTTCGATACCAAAATGCTCACCATTTTGAACGTATGAATTAAAATAAGTGGAATCCACTGTAACAGAGTTCTCAAAGTATTCCTTTATAAACTTCTGGAACTCTTCATTCTCTCCTTCTGCATACTCGTATTCCTTTTCCGCTTCCGTAGTACTCTGCTCGGTACTTGCCTCGGTAAGTGAACCTAGAGGAATATTAAAATCCTCGTTCAAGCTGACTCCGGGAGCCTTGGCATCACCACCTCCACAGCCTGTAAGCGAAAGCAGAAAAACAAAAACCATAACTGCTGCAAGTCTTTTCTTAAACTGTGTTTTCATGCTTAACCCTTTCCTTTTCATCCTTTCCAATCCTCTTTTTGAAGGCTGTCTCTATCACCTCAGATAAATCTCCGCCAGTGCTATATCATCCGGCGTAGTAACCTTCATATTTTCATAACTTCCCTCTATCATTTTGGATTTTATATCCAGATAGCGTTCCACTATCATAGTATCATCTGTTATATCTGTATCACCGCTTATCCTAAGTCTTTCGTAAGCCTCCTCAAGCGTCCTTCTGTCAAAGGTCTGAGGTGTCTGTATCTGATACAGAGTCCTTCTGTCCGGAGTTTCAACTCCAAATCCGTCCTCATCAACTATCTTAATCGTATCCTTAACCGGCATGGCAACTGTACATGCCTTGTAGCGTCTTGCACCGGAAATAGAATCAAGTATCATCCGATTCGTTATACAAGGTCTAGCCGCATCGTGGATCATTATTATTTTATTTCTTCTGTCGCAGGCTTTTATTCCCTTACTGACCGAATTAAATCTTTCCTTACCGCCGGCAACAATTCTCCTTACCTTATGAAAACCGTACCTCTCAACTATCTCTTCTCTGACATAGTCTATATCGCTTCCTCTTGTCACAAGAATTATCTCATCAACAATGCTCGCATCAAAAACCTTAAGACTATAGTAAAGCAGCGGCTTACCATTTATCTCCATAAATTGCTTAGCAGTATCCGACTTCATTCTGCTTCCCTTGCCTGCTGCAAGAACAATCGCACTAACCATACCTATCTCCTCAACTTTTATAGCTTTATCTCGTGATTCTTAACGCTCCCCTATCTTAAGATTCGGAATCGCATTCAGATAAAGATCAGCTCTTCGTCCCTCTTCATATTCAAAGAATCCTGCTGAAGCTATCATAGCTCCATTGTCCGTACAATATATAAGCTCAGGGCAGTGGAATCTAAGCCCCTTTGCCTCAGCTCTTTCCTTCATTGTTTCACGAAGCAGTGAATTTGCAGCAACTCCACCTGCCAGCGCTACTGTTTTCATTCCGTGATCAAGTGCTGCCTTTATTGTGTGATCTGCAAGTACATCGATAACCGCCTGCTGGAAGGATGCAGCTACATCTGCCTTATTTACTTCCTGCCCTTTCATCTCGGCTCCATTCAGATAATTCAGAACCGCTGATTTTATTCCACTGAAGGAGAAATCATAAGGTGAGTCACCAACACTTGCTCTCGGGAACTGAATCGCTTCAGGATTACCCTCTCTTGCAAGCTTATCAACCTTCGGTCCACCGGGATAGCCCAGCCCTATTGCACGGGCAACCTTGTCAAATGCTTCGCCTGCCGCATCATCATGTGTTCTTCCTATTATAGTATACTTCGTAAAATCATCCACGCGTACGATATGGGAATGACCACCTGATGCAACAAGACACATATATGGCGGTGCCACTGCCTCTGAATTATCCGACTCATTATTTTCCGTCAGATAATTTGCACAGATATGTCCCTCGATATGATTTACTCCCACAAGCACAGTTCCCTTTGCATATGCAAGAGCCTTTGCTGTGCTGACACCTATAAGAAGAGGTCCTACCAGTCCCGGACCATAAGTAACTGCGATTGCATCCAGATCCTTCCAGTCAAGCTTCGCATCAGAGAGTGCTTTCTTTATTACCTGGTTTATCTTAAGCACATGCTCTCGGGATGCTATCTCAGGCACCACGCCACCATACAGAGTATGAGTAGGAATCTGCGTATATATTACATTTGATATAACCTCTCTTCCGTCACGAACAACTGCAGCCGCAGTTTCGTCGCAGGAGGTTTCTATTCCCAGTATGTATTTTCCCATTATTTTCTCCGAATTCTTTAGTAAACGTCATTATATAACAAACTCCTCTTTCAAGCAAGAAAGCTTGTTGACTTTAGGCACTTATGTTATATTTGAGTTTAGGCACGCTAAAATATTTATTCAGGACATCAAGGATATGAGCAAGCAGGAAACATGGACCCAGCCTCAGATAACAGAGCGCTACGGGATTCCGAGACATATGATAAAAAAATACTTTCCGCGCGGAACCAACCGCCATATAAGGACTCGCAAGGGCCAGCATTACACTCTGTATGTTTGGACCAACGGGCAGCTTCAACACGCCCTCAAGCATCCTGAAATCGTGAAATTCTTGCAGGCTCAGGCTCAGAAGAAAAAGGACGAGCAGGATATCTTTCAGATACAGCAGATATATAATGACTATTCCCCGGACTATTATATAGACAAGGCAAAGGAAAAGAATCGTTCCTTTGTTCTTCATGTGGGACCGACGAACAGCGGAAAAACCTATGATGCCATCGAGGATATGAAGGTCAACACTCCGGGGACCTACCTCGGACCGCTCCGTCTTCTTGCTCTGGAAATGTATGACAAGGTAAACGCTTCAGGAATCCCCTGCAGCATGATAACCGGAGAGGAATCTCTCATCACGGAGGATGCTGAGATCATCTCATCAACTATAGAGCTTTGCGATACTAAAAAACATTTTAAAACAGCTGTAATCGACGAGGCTCAGCTGATAGCAGACCCGTTCCGTGGAGCTGCATGGCTCAAGGCTATCTGTCTTGTAGACGCTGACGTCGTTCATATATGTATGGCTCCGGAGGCTCTGGAATATATAGAAAAGCTAATCAAAAGCTTCGGTGCATTTTATTCAGTGGTGAGGCATGAAAGACTCGCACCACTTACCTATGCCGGAAGCATAAACGGCTACGAGGATCTGAAGGAAGGGGATGCTCTTATCTGCTTCTCAAGGAAGAGTGTGCTCTCAACAGCTGCACTTCTTGAGAAAAACGGATTTAAGGCAAGCGTTATCTATGGTGCTCTTCCACCTGAATCCAGAAGAAACGAAGTAAGAAAATATCTGGAGGGAGAGACAACTGTTGTCGTTGCTACGGATGCAATAGGAATGGGTATCTCTCTTCCAATAAAAAGAGTTATATTTACCGAAACAGAGAAGTACGACGGAAAGAGATTCAGAACACTTTCGACAGCAGAGATTAAACAGATAGGCGGACGTGCCGGAAGATATGGCCTTAATGAATACGGAGAAGTCCTGGTTCTCGGAGAAGATCCAATAATAGAAAGAAGACTGGATGGTACTGTACGTGATATCGAAGCGGCATGTATCTCATTTCCGAGATCAATTCTCCAGTCAGATTATCCTCTGAGGCTTCTTCTTGAGGCATGGCAGAGAATGCCCCGTTCAAAAGACTTCGTCAGAGAGAATATGTTCGATGCCCAGTTCCTTCTTAAGAAGCTAAGCCAGATAAAAATAAAACCACCCAGAAAAAAGAAAGGGCAAAGTGCTGACAAAGCACCTGCCCCTCAAATTGATATAAATAAGCTGCTCGAAGAAAACCGCGAGCTTGTTTATGATCTTATAACATGTCCTGTCGATGTAAAATCAGACGAGCTGGTCGAATACTACGTGAGATGCTCAGAGGCAATTCTCCGCGGACGATATATACCTCTTCCTGATTTCGGAACAGACACACTTATGAACTGTGAGCTGGAATACAAAGGCTATGATGTCCGTCACCAGCTGCTCAGACGCATTGGTCTTCCGGACGAATACAGTCACGTACGCCAGACCATATGTGAAAAGATCAGTGAATTCATGAAGGAAGACAAAGATCAGTACATCAGAAGATGTCGCTACTGCGGAAAAGAGCTTCCTATCGGCAGCATATATAACTTCTGCGATGAATGCTACTACTACCGCGATTTATAATTCATCCTTCTTTTCGATAAAGCCGTAAGCATCCAGCATTTGTATATATTTTGCAAGTCTCGGGTATAACGGCTCCGCTTTCTCACCGAAAGCTTCCTGCACCAGCTGACCGATGTCGTAAACACTTTTTTCGCCATCGATAAGCGGCCATATAAAGCTGCCCATCTCTTCGAGATGCAGCTGGGATACCTTCGGCTTCTTGAGGAGCTTCTGTGCTATCCTGTTAAAAACTCCGCGGTTCTCAATAAAAATAGTACAAGCTCCCTTGTCATCCTTTTCCCATCTATACTTATCAGATCTTTTAAATACATAGTCCAGATAATTATCCGAACCCTTATTTTTCGATTTATTTGGCATATTATTCGATTTATTTATTTGCTTACTCTTCTTCAACTTTGGCCTCGCTGCTTTCAGAGCCCTTATCCTTCTTGATTGCAAATACATAAGTAAGTACACAAAGCACAACCAGGAGAATAATAGCACCGATAGATCCCAGATCTACATACTTAGATAGATCAATCTTACCCTCAACACCTACAACTGCAAGTATTGCAAGAATAACACCGACCAGTCCTTCTCCTGCAATCATACCGGAACAGAACAGCACTCCGCTTCCTGCATCGCCTTCTGATGACTTCTTCTTTTTATCAACTATCCATCTGATGATACCACCTGCCATAATTGGTGTAGAAAGCTCAAGCGGCAGATACAGACCGATAGCAACCGGAAGAACAGGGATTTCAAGTAACTCTACAGTCACAGCTGCAAAAGCACCAATCGCGATAAGTCCCCATGGAAGCTTTCCATCCATAACTCCCTCAACGATCATTTTCATAAGTGTTGCCTGAGGAGCAGAGATTGTAGATGAACCAAAGCCCCACGCTTTATCAAGAAGTATAAGAACACCACCAATTGCAAATGCTGAAACAACCGCTCCGATAAGCTCACCTATCTGCTGCTTCTTTGGAGTAGCTCCAAGAATAAAACCTGTCTTAAGATCCTGTGATGTATCTCCTGCCATGGCAGCAATGATACAGATAATAGAACCGATTGAAATAGCACCCATCATTCCGGCAGAACCTGTTGTACCGGTCGCCTTAAGTGCAAATGCAGAAACAAGAAGTGTCGCGATAGCCATACCGGATATAGGATTATTACTACTACCAACAAGACCAACCATACGTGATGATACAGTACTAAAGAAGAAACCAAACACAACTACAAGAGCTGCACCCAATAATGATACAGGCACATCAGGAAGAAGCCATAAAGCAAGAACACAAACAACAATTCCGCCAAGAACAACTCTCATATCAAGATCTCTGTCTGTTCTTTTAGCACTTCCCTTACTACCCTTCATAGATTTTAATGAACTCTTAAAGGTCGAAGCAATAAGAGGCATTGACTTTATAAGACTTATGATACCGCCCGCTGCAACCATTCCTGCACCGATATATCTGATATAGCAAGACCAGATAGCATCAGCACCACCCTCAGCGTAAAGCTTCGATATAGACTCTGTTGCCGGGAAAATAACTGTATCCCCGCCAAATGTAACTATAGCCGGAATAAGTACAAACCATCCAAGAACACCACCGGCAAGAAGATAAGCAGATATCTTGGCACCGCAGATATAACCTACTGCAACAAGTGCCGGATATACTTCTGTTGATATAACTGTTTTAAGAGATTTGATAGGAGCAGCTACTGTTCCCGGAATAACCTTTACTGCATCAATAAGTATCTTAAAAAAAGAAGCGATTCCCATTCCTGCAAATACAGTTTTTGCACTTGATCCGCCGTGCTCTCCTGCAAGAAGAACCTCGGCACATGCAGTTCCCTCAGGATATGGAAGCACGCCATGCTCCTTAACTATAAGAGCGTTTCTCAGAGGAATCATAAAAAGCACTCCGAGCACACCACCACATAATGAAATAAGAGCTATACTTATAAGACTAGGCTTTCCCGTAACTCCTTCCTTTGCCCAAAGGAAGATAGCCGGAAGTGTAAATATCGCACCGGACGCAAGTGACTCACCGGCCGAGCCTATGGTCTGGACCATGTTACTCTCAAGGACTGAGTCCTTCTTCATTACGATTCTGATTACTCCCATTGATATAACTGCTGCAGGAATTGATGCAGAAATTGTCATACCTACTCTCACTCCCAGATATGCATTGGCTGCACCAAATACAATTGCAAGAATTATACCTATTCCGATCGATGTAAATGTAAACTCCGGCGTTATTTTTTCCGCCGGGATATACGGCTTAAACTCCTTGTTATTCTCACTCATTTTTAATTCCTCTTCTAAATTCCTCATTTATATTTATTTCGAGTAATTATTTCGCACGCTGTGTTAGTATAACTGTTATGTAGCGTAAAGGCAAGTTTTTCGTCATTTGACATAAGCTGCGTAAGGCCTTAGAATTATATGACATACGAAAAATCACTATTATCTTATGAAAAGACGGAGGATAAAAATGACCTTTATTAAGAAGCTGACTTTGTTTTTCCTTGTTTCTATGATCACACTCAGCAGCACATTTTCATCAAATGCCGCTGAAAATAAAAGCAACGAAGAAAAACCACAGGCAAAATGGGTGATATCGAGTGGTAGATGGTGGTACGACAAGGGTGATGGAACCTATGGAAAAAGCGAGTTTATAGATGGCTACTGGCTGGACGAGGACGGCTGGTATGTTTCAGGCTGGTACGGAAAATGGTATCAGGATAAAGCCGGCTGGTGGTACCAGTCAGGCACGTGGTATCCAAGGAACAGCTGGCAGAAAATAGACGGAAGCTGGTACTATTTTGACGCTAATGGATATATGGCTCATTCAAGATGGCTCAAGTCCGGCAGATACTGGTACTATCTCACAGAGACAGGAGCTATGGCTGTAAGTACAACAATTGATAACTATAAGCTGGACGAAAACGGAAGATGGACGGATGATCCGAATTCTGCCGAAAAGCTTATTCCGAAAACTAAGACAGCCAAAAAGACCGACCAGATAGTTCTCGTAGTCGGAAATGATTTAAGCTTGTGGGAGAAGCAAAAGGACGGAACCTGGAAGGCCGGTGAGTCTATGTACTGCGGCCATGGTAAAAACGGCTTCAGCTTCCCTGAAAACAGAAGAATGGGCGACAAGACCACACCAAAGGGATCCTTTGAGCTGCTATATGCATTTGGAAAAGCAGCCAATCCGGGAACCTCGATGAACTATTACCCTATAACTCCGAATTCATACCTTTCATCAGAAAAGGATACCTATAACCAGTGGGTTGAAAGCGAAACACCTTTGATTGGCGAACATCTTACTGATTACTATCAGTATAAATATGCTGTAAACATCGGCTTCAATGTTAATCCAACCACCTACGGTATCGGAGCAGGTATCTTCCTTCACTGCAAGAGCAACACATCCTGGAACACCTCCGGCTGTGTCAGCCTTACAGAAGAAAATATGGTATGGCTCCTTAAGAAGCTGAAAAACGGAGCCTATATGATAATCGTTGAAGATGAGTCCGAGATAGTATCAAGAGATCTGTAAATTATTATAGATATATATACATGATGTGGGTGTCAAAAGTACCTTTTGACACCATATGACATACGGATTGCTCCATTTCTTACGAAATTCTCGCAATCCTAGAAACATTCGGAAACCGCTATTTTTCTAAGAAAAATGCTATTTCCTCATGTTTCAGCGT
>JAILMW010000001.1 GCA_024692235.1 Saccharofermentans sp.
GTTATCGGGGTGAAGTGTACGACCTGTACCACCGCCGGAAGCAACTGAGAAGTACTTCTTACCTGCCTCGATACGCTCCTTCTTGTATGTACCTGCAACAGGGTGCTGGAATCTTGTAGGGTTAGTGGAGTTACCTGTGATGGAAACGTCAACGTTCTCCTTCCACATGATAGCAACGCCCTCGCAAACATCGTTTGCACCGTAGCAGTTAACCTTTGCACGAGGAGAGTTAGCATCCTTGGAGTAGCACTTTCTGAATACTTCCTCTACCTTGTTTGTATAAGGATCATACTTTGTCTCAACGAATGTGAAACCGTTGATCCTGGAGATGATCTGTGCAGCATCCTTACCAAGACCGTTAAGGATAACTCTGAGAGGCTTCTGACGAACCTTGTTAGCCTTCTCTGCGATACCGATAGCACCCTCAGCAGCTGCGAAAGACTCGTGACCTGCGAGGAATGCGAAGCACTCTGTGTCCTCTTCGAGGAGCATCTTACCGAGGTTACCGTGGCCAAGACCAACCTTACGTGTGTCAGCAACAGAACCGGGGATACAGAAAGCCTGAAGACCTTCACCGATAGCTGCAGCAGCGTCAGCAGCCTTGCGGCAGCCCTTCTTGATTGCGATAGCAGCACCTACTGTGTAAGCCCACTTAGCGTTCTCGAAGCAGATAGGCTGGATACCCTCGATGAGGTGATATACATCGAGACCTGCAGCCTCTGTGATCTCCTTACACTCTTCAATGGAAGAGATACCGTACTCCTTAAGGCAAGCAAGGATCTGGGGCTCTCTTCTCTCATATGATTCAAATAATGCCATGATTAAATTCCTCCTTTTCCTTACTGCTTTCTGGGGTCGATGAATCTAGCTGCATCAGCAACTCTACCATACTTACCCTGAGCCTTCTCGAATGCCGTGTTAGCATCGTCACCGGCCTTGATGAAGTCCATCATCTTACCGAAGTTTACGTACTTGTAACCGATGATCTCGTCATCCTCGTCAAGAGCAACCTCTGTGATGTAACCGTCTGTAAGCTCGAGGTAACGGGGACCCTTGTCGAGTGTACCGTATGTTGTACCTACCATGGAACGTGAACCCTTACCGAGGTCCTCAAGACCTGCACCGATCTGAAGTCCGCCCTCGGAGAAAGCAGACTGTGTACGACCGTAAGCGATCTGAAGGAAGAGCTCTCTCATAGCTGTATTGATAGCATCACAAACGAGGTCTGTGTTGAGAGCCTCAAGAACCGTAAGGCCGGGGAGGATCTCAGCTGCCATAGCAGCGGAGTGTGTCATACCGGAGCAACCGATAGTCTCTACAAGTGCTTCCTGGATGATACCGTCCTTAACGTTAAGGGAAAGCTTACAAGCACCCTGCTGAGGTGCGCACCAGCCGATACCGTGTGTATAACCGGAAATATCGCTAACCTGCTTTGACTGAACCCACTTTGCCTCTTCGGGGATCGGAGCGGCACCGTGATGTACGCCCTGATGAACGGGGCACATGTTTTTAACTTCTGTTGAGTAAATCATAAATAAACTCCTTCCGTGAGAATTCGTTGAATACCATTTAAAGATTATAATAGAGGGCACCTAAGTTAGCAAGGAAAAGTCTTAAGGGAAAATCGGGCAAAAGAAAAGCGGCCGGAGCATAAAGCTCATGGTCGCCTTCCGTCTATCCCACTATTCACATAAAAAGGTTACGAACAACAATATAATACACTCCACTTAACGACTGTTCAATAATCAAATGTGCTTCAGATGTAATTTTGTTGAATATGCAACAAGTGTTACCTGTAAAGTTTCTTTCCTGCACAAATATCTAGTGCAAAGTGCCAAAAAGCCCCGTAGTGTTACCTCATATATCAGTTATTTGGTCTTATTGAAAGAATACCTCCCCTATTTATATATTTAGTAGTGTTGTAAAAAAATATTTCAGATTGGAGATCCTTATGTCAGCTTCTAAGAGCAAACGTCCTTTCTTCGCTCATTACAAGAAGATCTTCGTTAATGAGTTCAGGGGCTATAACAGCAAAGCATTCTTAAATGACGTTACCGCAGGTATCACCGTAGGTGCGGTAGCACTTCCCCTGGCACTTGCCTTCGGTGCGGCAAGCGTTGACGCCGAGCATGCGGCCATAGGTATCGCGGGAGGTCTTATCACGGCTATCCTCGCAGGTATCATCTCCGGACTTTTAGGCGGAGGCTCATTCCAGATCTCAGGCCCTACGGGAGCCATGGCGGTAGTCCTCGGTACCATCGTATCCGGTAAGTACGGCCTTCAGGGAATGTTCGCAGCTACCTTCATATCCGGTCTTATCCTCCTTATAGCGGGACTTTTAAGGTTCGGTAAGCTCGTGCAGTTTATCCCTAAGCCCGTTGTCACGGGATTTACTTCAGGTATCGCTCTGGTCATCGCCATAGGTCAGCTCAAGAATGCTTTCGGCGTGCAGGCAGCAGGCGAGAGCACCATAGATAAGCTCATGGATTTCTTCTCCAATATTAAGGATACGGATATCACCACTCTTGTACTTACCATCGCAGTTATCGTGATCATGGCAGTATATCCCAAGAAGCTCGGCAAGTATGTTCCGGGATCTCTTGCAGCCATCATCATCATCACAGCCGTAACTACGATCGCAAAGCTCGACGTAGCTACCATAGGAAGCATCCCCAGATCCATCATCAATACAGAGAAGCTCAATGTCGCCGACATTAACGGTCAGATGATCGCAGAGATCATGGAATATGCCATAACCATCGCACTCCTCGGCATGATCGAGTCCCTCCTTTGCGGTACATGTGCAGCTGCCATGAAGAAGGAGAAGTTCGACTCCAACGTAGAACTCATAGCTCAGGGTATCGCAAATATGGCCGTCCCTTTCGCGGGAGGTGTTCCTTCTACTGCAGCTATCGCAAGAACATCCGTAGCAATAAAGAGCGGATGCAGGACAAGGCTTACATCCGTATTCCAGTCAATATTCCTTATCGCATGCATGTTCATCCTTGCCCCCGTTATAGGCATGGTCCCTTACGCTGCACTTGCAGGCGTACTTCTTATGACCGCATACAGGATGAACGATTTTGCTACGATAAAGTCCTACTTTGACCACAAGCTCGTTGACGCCATCGTTCTCTTCTTCGTAACAATGGCGGCTACGGTCATCCTCGATCTTACTTACGCTATCCTGATAGGTGTTGCTCTTGCCATGCTCCTTACGATCAACAAGCTTGCTAAGATCAATGTTGCCGTCGAGGAAGAGACGTTGATCGGCAACAAGGACGCAGCTATCGTCTACAGCGTAGGTGCTTACTTCTTCGCTAACGGCAAGGAGCTTAAGAAGGCCATCGAGAAGTGCGAGAAGAAGTACGACACATATATCCTCTCTTTCCGAGGCGTCGTCTACACAGACGTATCGGCAGAGACCGAATTCGTAGAAGCCGTAAATTATATCAAGGAGCTCGGCGCAGACTACTGCTTCGTAGGCTTGAACGATTTTGTTACGGCTACACTCGAGAAGACGGGCTTTTCGGAGCATGTAGGCAAGGAACACATATATAAGAACCTTGAAGAGTACGTAGCAAGTACCAACAAGGCTTAAGTCTTTTATATCTTACGAAATGCAAAAGGAGCGCCCGCAGCACGGACGCTCCTTTGTTATAGTTCTTTTTCTCTCTTATCAGAACTCTTCGCTGTTGATCTCGAAGTAGCTCTGAGGATGTGCACATACGGGGCAGATGTCGGGAGCCTCCGTACCTACTACGATATGACCGCAGTTCCTGCACTCCCATACCTTTACGGAACTCTTCTTGAATACTTCCTGAGCCTCTACGTTCTTAAGGAGCGCACGATATCTCTCCTCGTGATGCTTCTCGATGGCGCCTACTGCTCTGAACTTAGCGGCAAGCTCGGAGAAGCCCTCTGCCTCGGCAGTCTTAGCGAAGTCCTCGTACATGTCTGTCCACTCGTAGTTCTCGCCGTCAGCAGCTGCAGCAAGGTTATCAGCAGTAGAGCCGATGCCGTTTAATTCCTTGAACCACATCTTAGCGTGTTCCTTCTCGTTATCTGCAGTCTTCAAGAAGATGGAACTTATCTGCTCAAAGCCTTCCTTCTTGGCAACCGAAGCAAAATATGTATATTTATTTCTGGCCTGAGACTCACCTGCAAACGCAGCTTTGAGATTCTCCTCGGTCTTTGTTCCCGCATAGGGATTATTCTTCTCCTCGGAAACGAGCTCGAGCTTGTCGCCTTCAGCACCGCATCTGGGGCACTTAGGTGTCTGTCCGTCGGGAACTTCGAAGATCTCTCCGCAGAGCTTACATCTGTACTTTGCCATAGTCTTGTCCTCCTTGGTATAAGTTACCTGCATCTGTCATTTTAAGCCATACGAATTCCCGCTGTCGGGAACTCTTTTATTCTATCACACGTCATCAGGGTGTGTCCCACTGCCTCTTAAGTGTTTACAATTTGTTCGATAAAAAACCGCCTGCCCGAGGGCAAGCGGTCTTATGTCTTTTATATCTGATCTTTACAGCCGTCAGCTGAGGGCTTCTACCATCCTTGCTTCGATCATCTCGAATGTAAGGGGAAGAGCATCAAGGTAAGCCGTGAAGATCTCTTCGTCGGTAGCATCGGGGAACTGCTCCCTTACGGACTGGATCGTAAGACCGGTATTAAGGAAACCGATACCGTACTTAACACCGTAACCGGGCTGGTTGGTAACGATCTGATACATGTGCTGAAGACCCTCGTCACTTATACTCTGTCCGAGAAGATCAGCAAGGTATGCGGAACAATCGTCCATGTCCCAACCTTCGTAGTTGATACCGATATCAAGTCTTGCAAATATCAATACATTGAGCTCGTTATCTGCCTGAAGGAGCACCATGGCACTCTCGTTCTCAACGAAATACTTATAGCAGTAGTTCTCAACATATGTAGCCCATCCCTCTGCATATCCTACGGAATCGCAGATGTAAAGGTAAGGATGCTCACATACGCTTCTTGTGTATACGGACTGGAACATGTGTCCGGGATATCCCTCATGAGCACAGGTGATACCGAATGTATCGTCAACGCCGCTCCTGTTGGTGATGATCATATTGTGATCATATGTATCGAGGTGATAACCGAGGTAAGCTGCGGGGCTGAAGTTCTCCTCCAGGGACTCGGGGACGTCTCTGGTGAAATATTCATGATCGGGAAGATCGGGGAAATCGGGAGCGATCTGCTCATAGAGATACTCGAGATTCTCGTCTACATCTCCCATGGAGCATGCGGGATTCATATATTCGCTGTACCAGGATGTATCACCTGATGTGGCAATAGCCGTTACGGAATCCATCATACCGGTGAGCATTGCATCGAGCTGTGACAAGGTCTCATCGATAGACTTGGAAGAATTTGCAAAAGATACAAAGCGAACCTGATAATATGCGTCGCCGCCGGGATAAGCACCTACGCCCTGCTGCACTCCGCCGCTGCCGATAAGTGCGCTCATCCTCTCGGAGCACTCTCTGAACTCGGGGAACACGTAATCGTGCATAGCCGCATCGTGATCTGCGATGAGCGTAGTTCTCTGATCATCAGTAAGGCCAGCGATATTATTGAGCCTCTCTGCGAAAGAATCGTAGAGGAAGCAATCATCTTCCTGTGCTGCAAGACCGTCAAAGCTTGCTACGATATCCTCATATACCGAATCGGTACAAGCAAATCCTCGTGCTGCCCTGTCCTCCTCAAAAGTACAGATCTCATCAAAATATCTGTCAAGATCCTCAAGGAGAAGGATATAATTCTCAGCATCCTCTACTGTCTCGAATTCGAGTACGTCAAGGATAAAGAGAAGATCGCACTGAGGTCCGATAAGGGGATCGAATATCGGAGCATAATAGCCGAATGCGGAGTACTGGATCTCATAAGCACTGAGCTCAAGATCATATACTACCTTGTCATAGAATGCTCTGTCCTGATAATCAAGCTGATCGGGATCGATCGAATAAAGGATATCGAGCTGATCATCGATAAATGCAGCTTCCGCAACATCATCCGTCTCAACAGAACCCCATGTTACTTCGTCACAGGAAAGTCCCTGTGCTGCGGGATCCGCATAGAGGATCTCAAAGTCAACATAGCTCGATCCTATGTAGTGCTGAAGGATATCATGTTCAACCTGATCCAGGAGCTGTGATGCCTCATCACCTCCGATGGTACCGGTGGTGTGAGCGGGGTGAAGCTCTGCGTCAGTAGGAACATGATCGGGATATGTAAGTCCCGTCATATCATAATCGCCGTCGTCATCGGTAATATCGCCGAGGCCGAGATCGACGGAAGGATCCGTGAGATCAGTGGTCTCGGAAGTCTCTTCAGTCTCATCCTCCTCTTCTTCATCCTCCTCTTCTTCATCCTCATCTTCGTCTTCATCGTCGTCATCTTCGTCTCTATCCCTGTCTTTCCTGCTGGAATGACTTCCGTGATCCAGATCGAATAACTCCTCGATCTGCGAACATGCGACCGTCGGTGCCAACAAGCTCAACATCAAGAGCACCGCCATAAACTTTCTCAATCTCTTATTCATTGTGGTATTTACCTCCCATGCCACATATTATGTATCATATTTTTACAATGATTGCGTACTAATTATAAAGAATTAATTAAATAGGTCATCCGAATTTTCAATTTCTTCATCAATCTCATCATCAAGATCGTCCTTCTCATCCGGCATACGGTATTTCTCATTAAGCTGCTTCTTCAAGGCTTCGTGGTCGTTCCTTCCGAAGTTCTCCTTGGGAAGATATGCCCTGAACTCAAAGCCGTCCGGACGCATCGGGGCGGCAAATACCAGTTCACATTCGCTCTCAAGTGCCAGCTTAAGTGAATCCAGCTTTCCCGCATCGAAGAGATACTCGTCCTCGGGGACGATAACGGCTGCAAGATATGTCTTGCCTTGCCTTTCGACATCGACCACACACGCTTCCTTTACTCCGTCTACTCCCACAAGGCACTCTTCTATTATATACGGATATACTATCACGTCGTCTCGCTGGAATATGTTCTTGGAATTACCGTCAAAGTAGATAAAGCCCTTCTCGTCCGCATGTCCGAGGTCTCCCGTTAAGATCCAGGTACGGCCGTCCTTGAACCTCTTTATTACTCTTTCTCCCGAACCGTCGTCATCCTTATAGCCGCTCATGGCAGACGGAGTACAGACACATATCTCCCCCATCTCACCGGGACTCATCTCCCTTTCGCTGTCGGCATCCATTATCTTGACCATGACACCGGGGATCGGGATACCGAATATCCTGTTGTTATTAAGTCCTTCAGGGTTGTAGATATATACGGAGCCGGTCTCGTCCATGCCGTATATGCGCTCTATGGCAGTACCGGGGCTGTGAAGCTTCAGGAAAGACTTGAGCTCATAATTCTGTCCTATGTTCATCACGGCTCCGCAGGAGATGACCCTCTTAAGGAAAGAAAGGTTAACGGGCATCGTCTTGAGCCTCTCTATCATCTGCATCAAAAGACCGGGGTACGCTATGACGACATCCGGCTTATAGACCAGAAGTGCCTCTACGGGGAACTTACTTATGTCTCCCGCGTAAAGAAGCAACGTGCTTCCGCTTATAAGTACGCTGTGGACCGCAAGACAAAATCCGCATGAGAAGGATCTGTCTATAAGGGGCAGGACCCTGCCTTTCTCATTTCCGAGAAGGAAAGAATCCATGCTGCTCTGGGTGTTGACCGCCCTTGAGGATAACGCAGCCACCATCACCTTGCCGGTAGCGGCTCCGTTGCCGAAATACAGCGCATCACTGTCAACTGACACCTCCGCCTGATTCGGGAGATCATCTCCCGAATGCTCCTCCATGAGATCTCTTAACTTCAAGATCCTCATCTCGGAAGGAAGGTTCATCCTGTTATACTTTACGGAATCGAGAGCCGACAGATTCCTTATCGAATTCTTGATCCTGTCGTGAAATGCAAAGTAATCGGTATATCTTGCCACTATGACGGTACGGACAGAAGTCTCCTCGAGCACGGATACGCACGAAGCCAGAAGATCCGCGGTCATCACGGCGACCGTAGCACCGGTCGTATTACAGAACCTCTTAAAGCCGTCGGGACCGAACTTGGCATTGAGCATGGCCACCGGGACACCTAACTTGGAAGCGGCATAAATACTGAACACGGTAGCAGGGATACCGCTTACACACAAGGCCAGAGTATTGCCCTTGGAAAGACCTGTAGAACTCAAGGCAGAAGCCGTTATATCCGTACACTCCAAAAGCTCGGAATATGTAAACTTGCGCCTGCCGTGCTGCAGGGCAACGGCATCCTTATGTTCTTCACAACTCTTCTTTAAGGCTTCGTACAACGTAAGATCTGTGTATGAGGCGTCAGAAGGAGCTATATCCTTATAATATTTAGTCCATATAGTGTCCATAAGTATAATTATACACTCTCATTTTTTCTTAACAATCGACGGTCTGCACAAACTTATGTTCACTTGATCCGCGGCCTGTGTTATACTTCGTTTATGGCTAAGAGTAAGACTACGTTTTTTTGCAAGGAATGCGGATTTGAGACCAGCGGCTGGATGGGAAAGTGTCCCGGCTGCGGTCAGTGGAACACGCTCGTCGAATCAACGAGCGTAACAGGTTCCTCCAAGAGCTCATCCGCCAATTCCAAGAGCGATGCTCCCGCATATAAAGCCGCATCGTATAACTGGACTGACAGTAAGGGCACGGTAAGGCTCAAGGACGCAGGTAAGGAAGACTATGTCAGATTTTCTACCGGCATCCCCGCCTTGGACGAATTATTCGGAGGCGGTATCACCAACGGATCCGTGACTTTAGTAGGCGGCGAGCCCGGCATCGGTAAATCTACCCTCCTTCTGCAGCTGGCGGATTCCTACAAAGGCGAAGGAGACATCCTCTATGTATCAGGCGAGGAGTCTCCCGCACAGATCGGCATGAGAGCCGAGAGACTGGGAATAAGAAGCGACAGGATCGTTATCTGTGCCCAGACCTCATTCGAGATCATTGCCAAAGAGATGCTCTCCATAAAACCCGGGCTTTGCATAATAGATTCCATACAGACCCTGTTCTCAGAGAGCATCCAGGGAACTCCCGGAAGCGTATCTCAGGCAAGAGAAGTCACAGCAGGTCTTATAAGGATAGCCAAGAGCAACGATATGCCCATCCTCCTTGTAGGACACGTTACAAAGGAGGGCTCCATCGCGGGTCCCAAGACTTTGGAACACATGGTAGATACGGTACTCTACTTCGAGGGTGACAACACGGGATCTTACAGGATCTTAAGGTCCGTCAAGAACAGGTTCGGGAGAAGCAATGAGCTTTCCTTCTTCGATATGCAGGAGAAAGGCCTCGTATCGGTGGACAGCAGTTCAGCGCTCCTGGTTATGGGACGCCCGCTCAATGCTCCCGGTTCCGCACTCACATCTACACTCGAAGGCGGCAGAGCTCTTACCGTAGAGATACAGGCTCTCGCATCAGACTCCTGCTATGGAACTCCGCAGCGAATGACTTCGGGGCCTGACAGGAACAGAGTATCCATGTTGCTTGCAGTAGCAGAGCAGGCCTTCAAGCTGGCCCTTAATACAAAAGATTGCTTTATCAATGTCATCGGCGGACTTCGAATCACCGATCCGGCCTGCGACCTCGCGATAATAGCGGCGGTAGTATCTTCCACCAGGAGGATCCCTGTTCGCGAGAATACGCTCATAATCGGAGAAGTCGGTCTGTCAGGCGAGCTTCGTCCCGTATCCTCCGTAAGACAAAGGATAGAAGATGCCGCCAAGGTAGGTATCTCCTCTGTAGTGTTACCCAGCAGTTCACGAAGCGGCCTTGAGAAGGATAAGGATAAGTTAAGCTCTGTGGAGCTTATATTCGTCGATAACATCCAGGAAGCGGCAGATGTCCTCTTCTCATAATATAAGGAGCACAAGATGGCAAAGAAGCTATATGTGATAATCCCCGCAGCGGGAAGCAGCACGCGCATGGGACAGAATAAGCTGTTCATGAAGATCGGAGGAGATGACGGATGCACGGTCATCGCCCGAACACTTAAGGCCTTCAGGGAACTTAGTAAACAAGGCGTAGATATCTCTGCCGTCCTCGTAACAAACGAAGCTTCCAAAACAGCTTTGGAGGAAGAGATCGTCTCCTCAGGCTTTGACTCATTTATCGAGAAGGTTATCTTAGGCGGCTCTTCCAGGACCGAATCCGTATACAAAGGAGTTCTGGCTCTTAAGGATCTCTCTGTCCCGCCTTCTTCTGACGATGCCGTCTTTATCCACGACGGAGCTCGTCCTCTGGTAGATACCGAGATCTTAATCGACGGGCTTACAAAGCTTGAGACCTGCGATGTCTGCGTAGCAGGTGTCCCTTTGAAAAATACCGTAAAGGAAGTCTTGGGCGATATCGTCAAGGGAACTCCCGACAGATCATCTCTTGTTGAAGTTCAGACTCCTCAATGCTTTAAGTACGATGTTCTCGTGAGATCTTACGAAAATGCGATCGCCAACAATATCGAAGCTACGGACGATACCGCTCTGGCTGAGCTTCTCGGCTATAAGGTAGTTATAAGTAAGGGTTCTTACAGAAATATCAAGATTACGACTCCCGAAGATATAAAGATAGCCGAAGCTCTCATCTGAGGTCTTTGTAGTCCTGACACAAACGCAACTGCTCAAATTTGTTTAATATCTCCAACCGACCCGTCTATTCATTAGTGTTAGTATAAAAGTAGTTTTAAGACTTTTTTAAGAAATGTCTTAACGGATCTTCTATTTTACATTGATCAGCAGTTATTCCTCCAAAGAGGTAAAGGGACCGCGAGAACAAGTATCTTCGGTCCCTTTAGTATGTTATTCCACAGGTCTTCTGAAGCTCATAAGAGAGAATACCTGTATGCCTTCCCCTCGTCCGAATCCGGTCAGGCCTTCACCTGTGGTAGCAGTTATGCCGATCCGCTTCTCATCGATCCCGAGAAGCTCCGACAGCTTAGATCTTATCCCCGGGATATGCGCCTTAAGCTTAGGGCGAAGACATTCGATCGTTATGGACAGATGTACGATCTCATTGTCCCCGAGATCCTTCATGGCTTCCTTCAGGTAGACTGCCGAATCCCTTATACCGTCCTCAAGACAGATCCTATCTGCTATACCGCCCAGGATATTGATCCCGGTACAGCCTGAGATCGCATTGGTCACCGAGTGAAGTATTACATCACCGTCACTGTTGGCAGAGTATCTTCTGTCATGAGGAACATCGTATCCTCCGAGCTTTATGGTATTGGTCTCCTTGTCGAAGATCTCATCTTCGAACCTGTGACTGTCCTGTCCTATCGTCGTGAAATACTCATATTCCATAAAGATCACCTCTCGCCATCAAAGCTTGGTATAGTCCGCTGCAAAGCCGTTCTCTTCGAGCCAGGCAGCGACGTCGTTCGCATCCCATGTATCATAATTGAATCCTTCGAACTTCACGGGAGCTCCTCCCGGAATTACAAGGACGAACTCCGGATATGCTTCTACCGTATATCTTCCGCTAAGTCCGTCTTCGACCATGCCGTCTACAGCTACAAACAGGAGCTGATCTGAAAATATCTGCGCCAGGTCTTCTACTCCGGCCGTTATACCGATCGTATCGGAAGAAGCCATGGAATTATAGAAGTACAGACAGATCGGGACCTGATCCTGTCCTAATAATCCGTCTATATCCGTCACATCACGGTACAGGATACCGAAGTATCCTTCTTCCTCCTCGGGTATCTGCTCGTAGGTCAGTGCCGTTATCGATGCTGAATAATCGAGATCTCCCAGATACTTGGAGCAGCGTCCTTTTATCGATGTATCCGTTACCCTCGAACATGAACAGAATGACAGCACGACAAATACCATTATCAGCGCTGCGGCTTTAAGCCGGTAAGACTTGCTTCTCATAAGAGGTCTTCTATTTCCTTTACCGTGTTCGCAAGGATATCCGCATCAAGATCTTCCACATTGCCGGAATCCACGAGCTTGGTGGAAGACGGATCCATTGGAAGCTTATCCAATATATCAAGTCCTGCCTTCTTGGTGGATTCCTCGAGCACGTCATCACTTCCGAAGAGGCTCATCTTCTCACCGCAGTGAGGGCAGATGATATAGCTCATGTTCTCAACAAGACCCAATACGGGAACGTTCATCATGGAAGCCATATTGCGAGCCTTGCTGACGATCATGGATACGAGGTCCTGGGGAGTAGATACCATGACGATACCGTCGACGGGAAGGGACTGGAATACCGTAAGCGGCACATCACCCGTTCCGGGAGGCATATCGATAAGAAGGACATCGAGCGTGCCCCAGTCGACATCAGTCCAGAACTGTCTTACAAGACCTGAGATAACAGGACCTCTCCAGATTACGGGAGACTCCTCGTCATCTGTTAAGAGATTAAGGGATACTGCCTTGATGCCTGTCCTTGTAGATGCGGGAACGATGTGGTTCTCGTCCGTTGCCGTAAGTGTCTCCTTAAGGCCGAAGGCGCGAGGGATCGAAGGACCCGTGACATCGGAATCCATTATGCCGACCTTATATCCCTTGCGTGCAAGAAGCACTGCAAGAGCGGAAGTAACAAAGGACTTTCCTACTCCTCCCTTACCGCTTGCTATGCCGATAACTTTCTTTATATTCGTATTTGCATTAGAAGGCTCCACTGTAGGAACTGAGCTTCTTTGAGCTTCACCGTTTACTGAAGGACAGGTGCTTTGCGAAGTACAGCCTGCCTTTGAAGGGCATGAGTCACATGCAGACATATTTAATTCTCCTTTGATCTGAATAGATATAGATTATACACCATGAATTAGAACGCGATAAGCTCGGCCTTGCCGTCTTCTACCATGATGTATGAAGGCATCGTACCACCCTTGGGAATAGACGGAGAACCGGGATTCATGTATCTGAATCCGTCCTTTTCTATATCGCAGGCAACATGTGTATGTCCCGTCATGAGGATCGCTCCTTCGGGGAGGAACACAGGCGGATTCGTATCGCTGTTATGATGTCCGTGAGTAGCAAAGATCACCGTATCTTCGCTAGTCAGATATATATACTCTGCCATTATCGGGAACTCCAGTACCATCTGATCCACTTCGGTATCGCAGTTGCCTCTTACCGCAAGTATATCTTTCTTATGCTCATTTAAGAGCGCTATGACTTCCTTTGGAGCGTAATCCGAAGGAAGATCATTTCGAGGGCCGTGATACAAAATATCCCCCAGCAAAAGGAGCTTATCAGCTCCCGTCTCCTTGAACTTATCTATTATCCTTCGGGCCCAGCCTATCGAGCCGTGGATATCAGATGCAACCATTATCTTCATTTCTTTCCCTCCGAAGGTCTTATATCATCGAGCTGATCTTGAAGATATCTGATAGTCTCGTCATTAGCGTCGCCGTGTCCCGGACGGAGGATACTGAGGATACGAAGCTCGGATCCCTTTATGGATTCCATAATAGTGCCGATCTTGGCTCCTGCCGCGTCCTTGGTCTTCACAAGGCCCTTCTTGCCGATATCTACATAAGATCCCAGGAGCTCGCGTTCCTGTGCTCTGTGTTTCTTTGAAAGTTCTTTCTCCTCTTCGCGGTGCTTGGAATACATCTCGCGAAATTCCGCATAAGACTTGTTCGTCGTCTCTACCACGGGAGTAGTCGTCGTCACGATATTGTCTACGGTGTCATAGATCTGGGAGCCGAGCTTGTCGGATACCATCCTGATGCCGCCGGAGATATTACCTATGAACTTCACCTTGTCGCTCAGGCGGAATATGCTCGTTACGGTAACTACGATATCCAGGATCAGTATCATGGAAAAAGTCGATACGACGACACGCTTTACGGGAGAACTCATCCACCCCAATATCTTCATGACCGCGGGGTGGAGCATATACATACCGAGGGAACATGCAAGTCCCCAGTAGATAAAGAATCTGAGACAGATGAAGCCGTGAAAATTGAGCTTATATTCCGAATAGTCCCACCATCTCATGTGGAAGATCGCATAGAGTACAACGCCCGCTACAAGCTCTACGGCAGTAGCGATAAAAGCAGAACCGAAGAATAACAACGGGAAATTATGCACGAAGGGCCTGAAGAACCAGATAACTCCGTAAAATCCTATGCCGTATACGGGACAATGGGGACCGTTTAAGAATCCCCTGTTGATGAACTTCTCTTCAGTTACTCCGTAATAGATGACCTCTACGATCCAGCCTATGAAGCCGTAGATATAGAACATTATCATTGAATCCGTGAATTCAAAGGGGAGAATGCCGTTAAGAAGAGCGATCAGATGCCAAAAGCCGGACATCAGGAATTCTCCTTGACTGACTTCATAACGCGATATCCTCCGCTTATGGCGACAGTCTCGCAATTGCCGAAGAGCTCCGTAAGCTTCTTCTCGGAAGAAGGCGCGCCCTGCTTTCTCTGAAGCACCGAGTAGATAGCGGCGCCGGGTGCCATATGCTCATAAGCCTGCTCGTAGAATGAGAACACGGTCTGCTTGCCGGCACGTACGGGCGGATTAGTCATAACGATGTCGAAGATGTCATCGGAAGAAAGCGCAGATAATACATCCGACTGAATGCACTTTGTAAGCTTAACGTTGTTGGAAGCCATATTCTCCCGGGCGAGCTCAACCGCTCTGTTATTAACGTCAACGGATGTCACCTCGAAGGACATGAATACAGACTTCATGACAACGCCTACTACTCCGTAGCCGCAGCCTAAGTCCAGGAGCCTTTCGCCCTTCTTTGCGCCTCTTCCCTTTATGTCTTCGATGACTGAATTGATGAGCAGATCAGTGCCCTTATCCACGTCATTTCTGCTGAATACGTTAGTATCGGTCACAAAGCTGAAATTCATACCGTTAGCTCTGTAATCGACGAACCTTCTGTCGGACGGCGTGTCCGGCATACTGTCATAATAATGCGTCATTAACCTTATTCCTTTTCTCCTCTTATCACATCATGGAGATGATCTGATCATTTATCCCTGCAAGAGCCGCAGTTCTGCTCCAGGGCATCTGACGACACTGGATAAAGCCGTTCTTTATGGCTTCCGCACAGGCCTTCACCTCGAGAGCATAACCCGAAAGACCGCTCCTCTCGTCGCTGTCAATGAGCTTTCCGTCCTTGTCGAACAGCTCGATCATCTCGTAATTATTTATATTCTTGATCTTAATGTATCCCTTCTCGCCGATGACGGCAGCGTCCGCATCAGTTCTGGCGTCCATCGTAACGTAAGATACGCACTGAGCTCCGTCGGATCTCTCGAGGATATAGCTGGTGTCTTCGTCGATGCCGGTAGAATACTTCCTGGAACGAACGCTCACGGGATAGATATCATCACCCATGACAGACATTGCAAGATGCGTGGGATATACGCCGAGATCCAGGTAGGCACCGCCCCCGAGCATGGGATCGGTAAGCCTCGGACGGTCCTTGATGTCGTAACCGAGATTAGAGGACATATATCTTACGGCGCCTATCCTGCCGTCTCTTATCCACTTGATGACCTTATCGTGAAGCGGCATAAATGCAGTCCACATCGCCTCGCATACAAAGAGATTCCTGTTCTTTGCCTCCGAGAAGATGCTGTCCGCCTCTGCCTTGCTCATAACGAAAGGCTTCTCTACAAGGATATTCTTGTACTCTTTAAGACACGTTATGGCATTCTCGTAATGATACGTATTTGGAGTAGAGATGTAGACAAGATCCACGTCGTCTGCCGTGGCAAGAGCCTCGTAGGAACCGTATGTCTTAGCATAAGGGCAATACTTCTTCGCGAAAGCATTGGCACGCTTCTTGTCACGCGAAGCTACCGCCACTACCGTAACGTCGGTAATATCCGTAAGGTTCTCAGCCATGACCGAGGCCATCTGCCCGCAGCCCATGATTCCTACTCTAAGCATAACGATCACATCCTTACTTATGGAATACATAGTAATTTTATTAGATAGGAGCCTAAAGTTCAATTCGGAACTCTTTATTTATATATTAAGATTTCGAAGGATTATTCATTGAAACTTGATTTGACGGATAATAAAATAAGACCGTAAAGACAAGACGAACGGAGAATTATTAATGAACGACATCTACGTAGTAGGTCACAAGAACCCGGATACGGATTCCGTTGTATCCGCCATGGCATATGCGGCACTTCGCAATGCCTCAGGAGACAGAGAGTACAAGGCGGCACGACTTGACCACGTAAGCGACGAGACAAGGAGGATGCTGAACCTCTTCGGCTTCCAGGCTCCCCTCAAGATAAGGGATGTAAGGACACAGGTATCCGATATCGACTTCGATACACCTCCTGCCCTTGACCCTACGGTCACACTTGATCACGCATGGAAGATCCTTCAGGACGGAAGCAACACTACGATACCTATCGTCAATGCCGACGGTACCCTCTACGGAACATTATCCGCTGGCGATATCGCAACATATAACATGAACACCATCGAGGCTCCTGAAGTATCGGATCTTCCCCTCTTCAACCTCCTCGGAGTAATCGAAGGAAGGATAATAAACGACGGCGGAGATATGGTCAATTCCGTATCCGGTAAGATCGTCATAGCCCTTCCTCTTAACGAGGATTCCCTAATGTTCAAGGGCGAGCACAATATCGTTCTCTGCGGCAATCAGCCCGACATGATAAGAAGGGCGCTTAAGGAAAATGTCAATGCCTTGATCCTCTGCGGCACCAGCGCAGACAGTGAAATCTTAAAGGAATATAAGGACAGCAGGACATGCGTCATCTATTCGCCTTTCGATGCGCTTTCCGTATCAAAGCTCATATATCAGGCAGCTCCCGCTTCAAGGGCATGCGCCAAGGGGGATGTAGTCTGCTTCCACTTAAGCGACTATATCGACGATGTTCGTGAGATCGTATTAAAGAGCAGGTTCAGAAGCTACCCCGTCCTCGACGAGAATGACAAGGTAGTAGGAACGCTCTCCAGGTTCCACCTCTTAAAGCCCAGGCACAAGAGAGTCGTACTCGTTGACCACAACGAATCAGCTCAGGCGGTTCCCGGTCTCGACCAGGCAGATCTTCTGGAGATCATCGACCACCACCGCCTTGCAGATATCCAGACGACGCAGCCTATCAGAGTACGTAACGAGCCCGTGGGAAGCACGACTACAATCGTTGCCGAGATGTATCAGGAGCACGGCGTTACTCCCGCTCCCAATATGGCAGGCCTTATGGTATCCGCTATCCTCTCTGATACGGTCATGTTCAAATCTCCTACCTGCACCAAGAGAGACATCGCCATGGCCGAGAGACTCTCGAGGATCGCGGGCGTCACCATAGAAGATATAGGCAAGGAGCTCTTCGATGCTTCCTCTTCTGACTCCAAGAGCGCAGAGGAACTGATCGGTGCAGATTTCAAGGAATTCCATATCGCAGGACAGACGCTGGGTGTATCTCAGATCATCTGCGTCGATTCCGGAAAGATGCTGGAGAGAAAGGAAGAATTCCTCGACACCATGCAGCTCCTCAAGAAGAAGAACGGCTACGACATGATCATCCTCATGCTCACCGACGTTCTCGTAGAAGGAACGGTCCTTCTCTACTTCGGCAACGACGATACTATCAGATATGCATTCTCGGTAGAGCCCAAGGACAACGAAGTATTCCTTCCGGGCGTCATGTCCAGGAAGAAGCAGATAATCCCCATGCTCACCGCTTTGTGGGGCTGATATCACAAATTTCCGCAAACACCGAGGCGCCTCCTTTACGGGAGACGCCTTTTCTTTGTGCTGCTTTTGCTCCGTCGTGAAATAGTCAGTGAAATCCTCTTCAATTTCACGATGTAATTCACGATAGAAGCGTTCATCGTGAAATATACAGTGAAACCTTCTAAGATTTCACGATGCATTTCGCGACGTAAAGGAAAAAACTCCTGTCGACAAAGATCAAAGGGGTGTCCCTTTGCGAATCGCTTCGCGCTTGGGACATCCCCTCCGATCTTGGAAGACTTTCCTTCCTCTCCCCTATTCATACTTTGACTTTGGCTATGTTATGCGGCATCTCCTACACGGCATACAGCGGTTACTACCGGATCAAGAGAATAACCTACACTTGGACTTACCTCGATTAGGTAATATCCGTCTTCGGGTTCTTCGATCTCCAACTGGTAGGATACGTTACCGTTTTCATCGATAACAGGATCTATCTCGCCTACGAATATGAGTTCCGTATCCATATAATCACACTGACCGACAGCAGAATATTCCACGGTGAAACAAGCTGTTCCAAGGTCAGCAGAAGAAGGCTGAACAAATATGATACTGCTCGTACCGGAAGCAAATACTGCTTCGCTTCCCGCTCCTTCAAAATATGCCTGATCTTCTATAAAAGCATCGTACATCTCCTGAGTATCGGATATATACCCGTAAGAAGGACCTGTAAGTTCAGACTCTAAGGCGAGCTCAAAATCGTATTCGGGATCAGAATAAGGATCGTAGTTCTCGTAATATTCGTCTTCAAACATCAGATCTCTCGTATCCGTAAATCCGTATAGATCGTTCATGACCTCTCCGTAATTAGTCACTACCCACTCACCGTCGACTTCAGATACCTCAAGCGTGATCTTTATCTCTACTTCATCGGCGACTTCGATCGCGTCAATCATCGCATCTATGTCGTAATAGGAGCCTCTAAGGACCGACTCATAATCAACCATCGTGAATTCAACATCTACCTTTGCCTCATCCTTGTCGATCTTGGCGGACTCATCGTCTATCTCATATGAGATGGTATCTGCGACAGCATCTGCGAACCTTGCTGCATTAGCGTTGTACTTATCACCTTCATCAAAAACCAGGATCTCCTCCCACTCCTTTGTGTCATCTTCAAAGTCCTCTGAGGATACCTTGGCCATCTTATCAAGGTCACAATCGGCCACCGCCTTGGCAAACGAATCACCTGCATCGTACACATCTTCTTCTGAGCTTATTGCCGAGCAGCCGGTCATTGACAGAAGGATCGCTCCTGCTAATGCCGCACATGCACTCTTTTTGATTGGAATCATCGTATATCTACCTCCTTATTCCAATGTGCTCTTGAATCACACAAGTAGGATTGTAATGCAACAACCGTTGCATTATGAGGACAAACTATTAACTGTTTATAAAGGCACGGACATAATATCTTTACATTCAAAGCATATGTGGTTTCCAAGTAAACTATCCGTGACATAAGAACGGGTACCCTTGTAAGAAGGATACCCGTCTTCATTGCAGTCTATATCTATCCTGTTACTCTGCCCTTATATTTTCCTTGCGGAGCATAAGATCCGAAGGATCCTCCTTATCAGTATGCTGCCTCTCCTACTCTTGCAGTAACTTCAAGAACGGGGGTGCTTGCACCTGCTTCATCAGGAGCAAAAGATATCATGTAGTATCCGTCTGCGGGAGCGTCTATAGTTACCTGATAGAATAAGTTTCCGTTTGCATCTGTTGTAGCCGTAAAAGCCGTATCATAAATAACTGTGGTCAGATCAGATTCATTTGCATAAGCTACGGGAGAATATACTACTGTTACACAGATCTCTCCAAGATCTGATGCTGTAGGCTGAACAAAAGTAATGCTGCCTGTACCGGAATCATATGTTCCGATCATATTAGTCCAGGATGTCGTTCCTTCCCAGTAACCGTACTCTTCGTCGAATGCCAAATACATCTCCTCATCGGTATTGATGTATGCCATGGTATTTATCTCATTCTCGAAGTTATAATCAGTATCAGCTGAAGCTGCAGTATTATCAGGCTCGATCTCATTGGGATCCTCTTCAGTAGAATTGATCTCATAGTTGATCTCTGTCTCTACTGTCACTACCTCTTCTTCAAAGGAGAAATCAGGCGAAAGAGCTCCCATCATCATGAACTCATATACGGATTCAACGATCTTATCAGTATCTTGTGAACATCGTGTACAAACAAAGAAAAACGGATCGCTCCCTTCATATGGAAGCGACCCGTACTGCATTTCGCTATGGATGAAATCTTATATTTCTATGCTGCCTAAGACCTTAGAGATACTGTCATGGAATACAAGCTCGGCCATCCTGTCGGCAGGGGTGGGATCGCGGTTTATTATCACTAAGTGCTTTCCTCTGAAGTCCATGGCAAGAGATGCCGCGGGATTGACTACAAGGGATGTGCCTCCGACTATAAGGCAGTCCGCTCCATGTACCAGCTTTATCGCATTACGCCATGCATCCGTAGGGAGAGATTCTCCGTACAAAGTAACATCCGGCCTTATGACACCGCCGCATATGTGGCATTTCGGGATGTCGCCCTCAGCCGTGAATATCGCATCCGCAGGGTATTTCTTATGGCATCTCTTGCAGTAATTGCGAAGAGTGGAACCGTGTACTTCCTGTACGTTGACGCTTCCCGCCTTCTGGTGAAGCCCGTCTATGTTCTGTGTTATGACTCCGTCGAGCTTCCCTGCCTTCTCCATCTCTGCCAGCTTCTTATGAGCTGCGTTAGGTTCTATACCTTCTACGTTGAGCTTCTGGCGATAGAACTCATAGAAGACCTTAGGCTCGTAGTCAAGGCAGTCGATAGACAGCAGGTACTCGGGAGTATATCTCTCGAACTGAACGTCCCTGTTGTTATAAAGGCCGTCCTTGGATCTGAAGTCGGGGATACCGCTCTCCGTGGATACGCCCGCACCGCCAAAGAATACGATATGCTTGCTGTCGCGTATGACCTTGTTCAGTTCTTCGTATGTACTCATGTCTGTCGTCCTCCTTTAAGAAAGATCTTTATGTGCCTGAGATAAGCGGATAGACGGTCGGAAATACCAGCAGGAATATTGTGAGCAGCGCCGAGATGACCATTATGGTAACTGTAGCGCCTTTTCCCCAGGAAGCCTTCTGCGGATCCTTGGGATCGTACCAGACAGTCACCTTGCGCGTCATGGCACTTACAGCTCCGATAGTTCCGAACTTCCTGTATTTTGTACCGTCCACTTCATAGACGATATGACCTTTATAATATGTGCCGCGGTCACTGTCGATGCCCTTCCTGCCAAGATCGGTCGATGCATCGTGCCTGTAGGCATCCGTTACTTTCCCTCTTGCCTTTCCGGTCATCTTATAACAACCGCCGACAAGATAGATAATGAGCAGCGTAAGAAATGTCATCCCCGGAAATGAAGCTGCTATATAAAACAGTATCGACAGATCTCCCATATCATATCCTCCTTTATCCTCTTGTATTATATAACAAAACGGGACCCGCATAATACGCGAGGTCCCGTCTATAAGTTCTGATATTATATCTTCGGTCAGCCGTTAAATCTCTTCTGCTGGCTCTCGATAAGCTCAGTATCTTCGAAATAGTTGATACGCATTGCAGCCTTAACTTCCTTTAATGTCTGTGCTGCTTCTGCCCTTGCTACTTCGGTGCCCTTCTTTAAGATCTCGTATACTGCAGGGATATCCTTCTGATACTCGGCTCTTCTTGCGCGGATGGGAGAAAGCTCCTCCTCAAGCACATTTATAAGAAGCTTCTTTACCTTGACATCGCCAAGGCCGCCTCTCTGGTAGTGCTCCTTCATCTCGTCAAGGTTCTTGTAGTCGGGAGCATACTTAGCGAAATGCTCATCCTTCGCGAAAGCATCAAGATACGTAAATACCGTGTTGCCTTCAAGAGAGCCCGGATCTTCTACCCTTAAGTGGTTAGGATCCGTGAACATGCTCATGACCTTCTTCTTAACATCCTCGGGAGTATCGGAAAGGTAGATGCAGTTACCAAGGGACTTACTCATCTTAGCCTTACCGTCAGTACCGGGAAGTCTGGAACATACGGCGTTATTGGGAAGAAGAGCATTGGGCTCAACAAGCACTTCGCCATATGTGGAATTAAACTTACGAACGATCTCTCTTGCCTGCTCGATCATGGGAAGCTGATCTTCTCCTACGGGAACAGTCGTTGCCTTGAAAGCAGTGATGTCGGAAGTCTGGCTTATGGGATAAGTCAGGAAGCCGACGGGAATGCTCGTCTCGAAGTTACGAAGCTGGATCTCGGTCTTAACGGTAGGATTCCTCTCGAGCCTTGATAAGGTAACAAGGTTCATATAGTAGAAGGAAAGCTCCGTGAGCTCTGCTACCTCCGACTGAATGAAGATGTTGGACTTGGAAGGATCAAGACCTGCAGAGAGGTAATCGAGAGCTACCTCTATAATGTTGTCCCTGATCTTGTCCGGGTTATCAAAGTTATCGGTCAATGCCTGAGCATCGGCGATCATGATGAATATCTTCTCAAACTCTCCGGAATTCTGAAGTTCTACTCTTCTTCTCAAAGAACCTACATAGTGTCCCAGATGAAGTCTTCCTGTGGGACGGTCTCCGGTAAGTATTATCTTTCCCATTGAATATGTGCCTCCGTTAACAAACAACTTTGTCTATTATATCAGACCTTAGCTACTACTGCGTAGAAGATTAAGTCTTCGTTGCCTGTATTTATGAGGCTGTGTGCTCTGCCTTTCGAGCAGAGGTGTGCTTCTCCGGGATTAGCGGGGATCTCGCCGTCGTCGTTCTTAACGGTACCGTGTCCGGAGAGGATGAAGATAACTTCCTCGTCGTCCTCGTGTGTGTGGTAACCGATGGAAGCACCGGGCACGAGACGTCCCTTCATGATCTTGTTTGTGTCGTCGGTAAACATCTTGACGTTATATGCAATCTCGCCTCCCTTGAAGTTAGGGATGCACTTTTCTTCCATATTATTAAGATCTATAAGCATTGTTCTTTCTCCTTTTGCTTCTTTTGTAACGAACAGATTATAACATCCGTCTTACTTTATGTCGAAAGCGTGAGTATACGCCTTGCCGCCGCTTTTATCCGTTACGGAGAAGTATATGTAGGAAGCATCTTCCGGGAGCTTGAACTTACCTTCGGTTATGGTCCCGCCCTTCTTGTCATAAGAAGTCTTCGCATACTTCGGAGTCATATGCATCCTTATATACTTAGCCTCGGACGTCTTCACCGTGACTTCGTTGCCGCTTATTCCTATCGAATGTATGACAGGACCGGTACTTGCGTAAAAGTCGCCTTTTTCCAGAGCCTTTATAACGCTTTTATAATCAAGCTTATCCGCGCTGACCATAGTCCAAGCTCCGAATGAATCGCTAAGGGGATCTTCCATGGGTCTTTTGTTGTGGTTGTCGTCGGAACCGTGACAGAAAAGCTTTTCTCCGCTTCGAAGGAGCGCATCGTATACCGGCATATTCTCCGCATAACCGCTGGTCTTCATGGATGACGTGTTAAATATCTCCATGCTCCAGAATCCGTGAAGCTTCTTTAAGTCCTTGGTATCCTGCATAGACCAGCACGGATGATTAAGACTTACAAGATAGCCGTTCTTTGAAGCTACATCGATAAACTTCTGAATATAAAGACATGTGAACTTCCTGCTTCCGATATTACCCAGATGCTTTGCAAGAAGTGCCTTGGGAAGAGGCATATATTTGCAGTACAAAGGATCGTAAGCTACGATACCCTCGTTGTCCTTATCCTTTGCGATGAGATTTATGTGTATCTCGGGCTTAAAACGGTCAAACCTACATATCCTCGAAGGGCGTATATATGCTTCGTAACCTGTAAGCATGAGGATATCATCTGTTGTCAGGTCATTATGGCTCTTGGGGTACTCATGGTCGGTTATCGCCAATATCGAATAACCCTTATCCTTATAAGCATCTCTTAATTCCTCGGGAGTAAGCTTCCCGTCCGATAATACCGAATGGGAGTGAAGGTTAGCTTTATACTGTTCCTTCTTAGGATCTATGAGCCATCTCTCAGTTGCCATCAGATCTCATCCAATTGCCTGAAGCGATAATACGCTCCACCAGGCTCCATTCCGCCTCTGCCAGCAGCTATCTCAGACATCGTAACCAGCTGATATCCCTGCGCGGTAAGCTCCGGGATAACCGTGAGCATCGCTTCGGCAGTCGATTCGTATATGTCGTGCATCAAGACGATATCACCGTCCTGAACGGTACCCAATATGTTGTCTATGGTCGACTGAGTATCTCTGGTCTCCCAATCCTGTGTGTCCACATTCCAAAGCACAAGAGGAACCTGCGCCACGATCCTTACGTTATCGTTAAAGGCTCCGTAGGGAGGCCTTATTACCGTAGAAGTATGACCTGTTGCCATATAGATATATTTATCTGCCCTTCTAAGTTCCTGGAAGATACCTACGGTATCAAGGGTAGTAAGGTTAGCATGGCCGTTCGTATGGTTACCGATCTCGCAACCTATATAATCCGCTCTTGCTATCTGCTCAGTAAAATCTACAGCATTATAGCCTACTACGAAGAACGTAGCGTGCTGTCCGTATTCCTCAAGACAGTCGAGGATCATGTCCGTATACTGTGAAGGACCGTCATCAAATGTCAGAGCGATCATCGGTGCATCGGGATCCGTAAAATTTCCGTCTCCGTACTCTCCCGGTTCAATGCCGTAGTCAATACACAGCTGCTGGAAACCATGTGTACTTACATACCATTCGAATACGTCTTCTCTGGTTATATTTTCAAGCTCACCAAAGAAGATAAATGTAGGAAGTCCCATAAGAGAGGACAGATCATTATTAGCCGCATTCTTCATAGACTCTATGAAAGTCTCATCATCCCTGTTGGCATTAAAACCTTCGGTGCTGAATACGATCCTGTGGGCGGCCTCGATGCCTGTGATAGAGCCGTCTTCAAGAGCAGTCTTTATATTCGTTACCTTAGGCGTGTCAGGTACTTCACCTGCTACCGCAGTATAGATCTCATCTACAAAACCGGACGCGTCAGAAGTGGCATCTGCATTTACCGTACCATGGTAAAACGCTCCGCAGACAAAGGATGCGGAGAGCAGCAAAGATATGCCTTTAGAAACCAGTTTGTTATCAGTCCGATTTTTCATATCAATAATCTATCACAGAAACAACCCCTGTAACGTAACGATTAGTTGACAATAATCGAAGTTGAAGATCAGTTTAGATTACTTTCCTGCCAGTTCTTTATGCTTTTTCAGGATATAATCGGCAGTACGTATAGCCCCCTCGCCCATATGTACCCAGGTCTCGGAACGAGCCTTGTCGCGACCGAGCCTGAATCTCTCCTCATTAAGACATCTGTCTATCATTTCTTTGATATTGCTAAGACCATCACTATTTAACTCCAGTCCGAGTTCAGGAAGGATCTCAAGCGTCCACGGATTTCTGTCCAGCCAGTAATAATCATAACAGTCGGTCTCAAAATCAACATTGGCATATAACAGCGGCTTATCAAAAGCCAACGTAAAATCGAATATGATACCTGAAAAGTCCGAGATAAGGATATCTGCATTATGAAGTGACTCAAAGTTATCACTATTGGTATCCCAATGAAGAGTATCTGATTCCGGGAAATCCTTCATAATAGTCTCCATCATAACGGGATCCGATATGAACGATTGAGGATGGGGTCTTACTATTATATGATAACTTGTACGTAATAGTTCTTCCAATACCTTGGTCCCAAATCGGTTGAATATGCTGTTGGTTCCCCATGAAGGCGCAAGAAGCACGCATACTCTGTCGTGATCTGCGGAAGGTGCGGCTTCGATCCTTTTACGAAGTTCATCCATATAAGGTATTCCGACGAGTTCTATATCTTTTGAGGGGAGATGACGTTTCCGCTCAAGTTCTCTTATCTCATCAGTCTGATACTGCCCGGACAACAGGATTGCGTCAAAAAAATCCACTCCGAACATCCTATAACCTGCGATATCGTTTGCAGCATGTTGCACATGAATATAATAATCAGCCAGCTTCGAGCGTTTCCACTGATATACATCCAAACCAGGTGTAGATGATACTACCACTGCGGCATTTACCATGTTGAGCTTGGCAAAAGCCTTATTACCCTTACCTACATACTCTACCTTAAGATTCTTGCAGGACTCCTGCGTAAGCGCCGGGTCATCGTCGGAAGTCGTCCAGTATACGACTTTTGCACCCTTCTTATCAAGTTCTATGCAGATTGGTTCAAAAACACTCCAGTACCTCTTAGCCTCCGCAAATATCAGTATTGGTATCTTATCATGATCTGCCTTATCGACCTTACCTCTGGTAATGGTGTACTTGACTTTGACCCACAATACTCTGCTCATATATGCAACAAAACCGATAATGCTTATGATTATGGTAAAGAGCATACTTCCCGTTCCGGGATCTATGTAAAGAACCATTTCTGTTCTCCTCAATGCTGTTCTGCGAAGTAAATCTTATTTTAGCATCCACCGTTATTTCCTTCAACAGAACAAAGCAGACTACGTCTCTTCAATATACTTATGAGCATCCTTGATAAAGCTCCATATCATTAAGATCATAATGATTCCTATCGGAAACGCCGAAATGATACTTACACTCTGGATATTATTCATACTGCTCTCGGAAAATACCAATGCGATGGGAAGCACAATTAGGAGCAGACACCAAAGAAGCGTAATAAACGGATGCGGCTTCTCATTCTCACCGAGATTCTTGTAGCTATAGCAAGCAGCAGTGTACGCTATAGAATCAAAACTTGTGGCATAGAACGCAATCATACACATAAGCACAAGAATAAGTATCAGATTACCAAAGGGAAGGTGACCTATTATATCGATAATGAGCTGATAAAGATCTCCCGTCTCATTATATAGTCCGATAAAATCAGCTGTTCCGTTACTCTGAAGACCGATACCGTAATTACCGAGAACTATAAAAGATACGATAGTACTTCCTACACCGAAAATATATCCTCCCAAGATGACCTGCTTAACGGTACGTCCCCTTGAGATATTACCAATAAAGAACGGAGCTGCGATGCACCATACCATCCAGTAAGCCCAATAGTAGATAGTCCAATCCTGAGGAAAACTATTGGCTCTTGTAGGATCCGTATAAGTACTGAGTTCAATAAAGTTCTGGAACATCTTACCCAGGCTCTGAATACCGTATTCGATGATATATCTTCCCTGGCCGCCTATCACGAGTACAATAAGAAGAAGACCGAAGAACAGATAAATGCAGAGCTTGGCAAGGAAACTGATACCTTTAAATCCGTGAAGTACAGCGTATGTATATACAGCGCATGTTACCAAAAGGATTATGATCGTTACTGCTGTACGGGAAATGGTAATTCCGAAAAGATTTACTAATATGCTTGCCATTAAAGGGGTAGCAACAGAGAATGTGGTTGCCGTTCCGGCAAGAAGAGCGAAAAGCGCAAAAAGATCGATAACTCTGCCCAGCAATCCTTTTGCATTTTTATCTCCGATAACCGGGCGACATGCCTCGCTGTATCTCTGTCTTTCTCTCTTTCTAACATGAAGCATAAAACCAAATGCAACTGCCAGCACAAGATAGAAAGACCAGGGAATAAAACTCCAATGGAACAGAGGGAATACTCCGGCCCATTCCATAGCGTCTCCGCCGCCCATCTGTGCGATATGGTCATTAGTCGCATACATTACCCATTCCGCAAAGCTGTAGAAAAGTATGTCTGCCGCAAGACCGCACGTAAACATCATAGAACCCCAAGTGAAGAAAGAATACTTAGGCTTCTCATTACGCTCTCCCAGAACTATAGTTCCAAATCTAGAAAATGACAGATATAATGACACGATTAGAAATCCTAATCCGATAATAAGATAGTAAGAACCCACAGTATCTCCAAAAAAGAACCTTACCTGACTTATTACGGAATTTGCCTGTTCAGGCCACACGAACAGATAACCTGCAAGTGACATGATCAAAATAAAAGGCGTTACCGTTATAAGCCAATCTATATTGCCTTTCTTCAGTGTTTTGTTTCCTTTACCCATGTTTATATCCCCTCTTTATATTGTTTATATCTATCATCAATAGCTATCAGTTCATCTATGCTGTCTATCTCGATGATGTCGGTCTCTTTCATCTCATGTATCCCCAGGCTATAGCTGTCAAAATGCAAGAACATCGCTACGTCATCCCAATAGATATCCGTGTTACCTCGTTCAAATTCATATTCAACGTCTGCTTGAAGCTTCTGCCCGTCTTCTCGGGTCCATCGGGAAACGGAATATAATCTCCAACCATTTGTACCGCCTGTTCGGGAACAACTCCGAACTATTCCGTCCTTAACTTCCATCAGCCATTCTTCAGTCGGAGAATTCCATTTAACGGCATTATATCCGGAGCGCTCATATTCGACTCCCAGTATCGCGGGATCATATATCATCTGATCGCCGTCTAATATAATCGTGTCATCAATGTGTTTTCTGGCGACGTATAAAGAACTGATGTTGTTGCAGTAATCGTAGTACGGATTCTCAATGATATCCACTTCTGGATATTTATCCTTTATGACAGAAAACTTTTCTTTGAGGTAGCCAACGACTATATGGATCTCATATATCCCGTTCTTGTGGAGTGCCTCGATCACTGAATCTATCATTCTTATACCATTCACTTCTACCAGAGGCTTAGGTATCTGATCCGTTAATGGTCTCATCCTGTTGCCTTTCCCGGCTGCAAGGATTATCGCTCTCTTTATCGTATGCACTTTATCTCTCCTTCGGAAGATAAGCTTATGGCATAACGATAGAATTCCTTGGCGTAACGATATTGTCGAAGGCTGTATTCACCGAATTCAATTCCGAATTGCCTCTTATACTCACACCAGTTTGACCATAGAAGACCACAAGCTGCAATGTAACAATAGATCTTCTTTATTGTAAGCATGTCGCACCTTCCGTCAAAATACATGTCTATCAATTTGTCGCAGGAATCTTTATCAAATAGACTGTAGATGCAAAACATTGCTATATCTACATGAGGATCCTGCATGCCGGAATACTCCCAGTCCGTAAGCTGAACTTCCTCATTACCCTTATCTGTTGTATAGAATAGAAAATTATCCGGTACTGCGTCGATATGAGTCAGTGAATATTCGCCTTTCACCGTATCTATAAATGGACGAAGAGCAAAGACATTATTCTTTGTGTCCTGATAATCCGAATAGGCTGAGCAATGACTATCCCATAAGCCCTCGTAAAATTCGATCTGACCGAAGATATTAAATTCATGGTCGACCTTCAATTTTTCATCGTGAAACTCTTTGAGTTTTTTCATGCATATCCTAAGATCGTCTTCACTCGTAATGTCGCATGTTCTAGCATTCTCAAGAAACTTAGTTATTTTATAGCCGTTATCAGGATCGATATAGACAGGATCATCACAAAATCCGTGCCCTGAAATCGTCTTAAATACATCTGCTTCCTGCTTTCTGTTGATGAGCATATCCGTTCCTTCACCGGGAATCCTCATGATGTATTTAATGCCATTGATGCAGAAAGAGAACGATCTGTTGGTCATGCCCTTCTTCAGAGTAGTTATGTTCTTTATATCATCTGAAGCGCATCCGAAAACTTCACATAAAACATTGATTGCTTCACTCTTAAGTCCGATGGAATTCGAATCGATCTCACGAAGCTGCTCATAAGTATTTATCTCAATGTAGTCACCATCCTTAACTACACGGCTTAGTACGAACATCTTATTACTGTGAAATAATCCTTCTTCCCAAAACGACCGATAATGATTCGGGTTTTTAAGAAGATCTTCAATCTTCGATCGTAATTCTTTCATATCTTCTTTACGCAAATAAGATATGCCAATCATTCTATTTCCGCCATTAGAAGTACGAACGAGCTCCTGCTTTCTGTTGGACGATACAGTGCTCTCAGAATCCGAGGACTCAGAGACCATGTACCACGAGTACAACTCATAACTTCTAAAAGGATTATCATTAAACCATATATCGCAGGGTATTATGTATGAACTCTCAGAATGTGTAGTAGCCAGATAAACAGAATAGATATTATTTTTGAAGATATAATCATCACATACGATAAGTTCGACTCCGAACTTATCGATTAGATATTCATAAGATTCTTTCATAAAGCCGACAACAATCTTGATTTTCTTTATACCTGCTTCAAGAAGAAATCTGATCTGCCTCTCAACTAATCTTTCCCCTTTAACTTCAAGAAGACCCTTAGACTGAACATGGTTCACGGGAACCATCCTCATTCCTGTTCCGGCTGCAAGTATTATTGCTGAATCGACCATGGAATCTGCCAATAGGGATCCGGCTTTATCTGTAAGAGAAAAATCGTTATTAAGATATCCTTTATCAACTAGATCATGCAGACATTTATTAACCATCCCTATACTTAGAGATGATCGTTCGGAAAGTTCCTTCTGCGTAACAAAAGTAGACCTGTTCAGTAACATCAACAGATCAGATTCATAAATACTCAATTGATCAATGCATTCAGAACCGCTCATATAATAACTTTCATGAATCTCATCATCGTGTATATCATGAATAGTATACTTAGATTATCGGCAAAGTCAAGTTTTAAAGCAACAAAAAAGCACCAGTTAACTGGTGCTTCATTGGCTCCTCAAACAGGACTCGAACCTGTGACATTTCGGTTAACAGCCGAACGCTCTACCGACTGAGCTATTGAGGAATAAAAAAACCGGCAGCAACCTATCTTTCCGGACCGTCTCCAGTCAAGTATTTTCGGCACAAGTGAGCTTAACTTCTGTGTTCGGGATGGGAACAGGTGTGGCCTCACAGTAATCACCACCGGTATGGTTGAGAGTTTGTACCCTCAGGACTGCATAAGGAAGATTAAGCAAGACATTCTGTGTTTT
>JAILMW010000015.1 GCA_024692235.1 Saccharofermentans sp.
GTCTCCATGCTGGTGGAAACAGAGAGACTGGATATAGAAGCCAGACCTGTCTTCGAAGCAATCGAAAAGCTGTACGGCAGGGAAATACTTGATAAGGTCCCCGTATATGTGGCAGAACGCGAGGTCGTGATCAACATGACCGGTCACCATCTTGTAAGAGGACTTTGGATGGTGCTTAGAAGAAAGCCCGAGATATCTCTTGTTGATTTCTGTAAGGATAAAAGAAGGATCGCAGTACTTACCGATGTAGCCAATCCCGCTAATGTCGGTGCGATATTCCGTTCGGCTGCTGCCCTGGGAATGGACGGTGTCCTTCTGACGCACGCTTCAGTCGATCCTCTTACGAGACGATCTGCCAGAGCTTCTATGGGTACGGTCTTTCAGATCCCATGGGTAAGACTGCCTCTTGATCAGTCAGACGGTAAGGAAGTTATGAGGCTCCTTCAAGCGCAGGAATACAAGACGGTGGCTATGGCTCTTACCGACGATTCCGTAGGAGTAGACAGTGATGATATAAGAGCTAATGAGAAGCTGGCGGTACTTCTGGGTACCGAAGGGACAGGTCTTCCGAAGGAAGTCATAGAATTAAGCGACTACCGTGTCATGATCCCGATGTATCGCGGTGTTGATTCCCTGAATGTCGCTGCTGCAAGCGCAATATGCTTTTGGGAGCTGATGAAATAAAAGGTATACTGACTTTATTATCGTAAAAGGAGTGCAGATCACATGGGTATAGAGGATTTCTTAAGTTCGGGCAACAAAAGACTGGATCAGCAGCTTAAGTTTACGGCTGAGATAGATAAGATGACTTCGGTCTACAGAAGGACGATGCTTATAAGCGGCGAGCGTCACGAGAATGATGCCGAGCACTCCTGGCATATAGCGGTCATGGCGCTTATCTTCAAGGAATACTGTGTCGAGGAGCCCAGCGTCGAGCGCGCCATAAAGATGTGCGTCGTCCATGATCTTATAGAGATCTATGCAGGAGATACATTTGCATACGATGTTAAGGGAAATGAATCCAAGGAAGAACGTGAGAAGGCTGCTGCAGATAAGCTCTTCTCGCAGCTTCCCAAGGAGCAGGGAGATGAGATCCGTGCCTTGTGGGAGGAGTTCGATGCCATGGAGACGACAGATTCCAAGTATGCGGCATGTCTTGATCGTATCCAGCCGCTTTTGCACAACACCCTGACAGAGGGACACACCTGGCGTAACGGCGGTGCCGTCCGCTCTCAGGTGGAAAAGCGTGCACGGATCATCAAGGAGTTCATGCCTGAAGTCTATACGTGGCTCATGAAGAATCTTGACCGCGGCGTGGCCATGGGCTGGCTCAAGGAAGAATGATATTGAGCAAGAAATCAACATGTAGCCCCTCGTAAGAACAATAATATGTCATAGCGGCTTCCCGCGAGCTTAATTCTTACAGTATATGCTTCTTTTTTATATCCTAAGTACTGACCCTGTAGTATCATTGAAATCCTGATAAAGGAACACAAAGAGAAAGGGTTACGGATGAGCAATAACAGATCGATAATCATAAATGAGAAGACACCGCTCCTCATGCTGGCGGGTCCCATGTTCTTTGAGCTGTTCCTCAATACGATGCTCAACAACGTGGATACGTTGATGCTCAGCCACTACGATGAGTTTGCAGTAGGCGCCGTCGGTAATGCCAACACCATTATGTTCATGATGAACATACTCTTCAATGTTATAGCTACCGCGACAAGCGTTGTCGTAGCACAATATCTCGGTGCCAAGCATTATGACAAGATGAATATGATCTACACCCTTGCCGTCGTAGTTAATCTTGTTATAGGCGTTGTCTTAAGCTTCGCATTCTGTATGGCCAATCCGCTTATTATGGATCTTCTTCATGTGTCTCCCGAGATGAGACCTTATTCGATGACATATATCTACATCGTCGGAGGCGGAGGCTTCATTATGGCGGTGTTCAATGTAATGCTCCAGATCTTAAGGTGTAACGGATATACCAAGATCGGAATGAGAGTCACCTTTGCCATCAATCTTATAAATATCGCAGGCAACTATCTCTTCCTCTACGGCCCTTTGAAGAGCTTGAACATGGGTGTAGCAGGAGTCGCGATCTCTACAGTTGCTGCAAGAGCCATCGCCGTGACGGCGGTCATTATATTCTTCTATGTGATGAAGATAGGAAGGATATCGCTTAAGTACCTGAAGCCTTTCCCGAGCGGCCTTCTTTTGAAGATGGTGAGCATAGGCCTTCCCACAGCAGGCGAGAACCTGACATACAATCTTTATCAGACTGCACTTCTCTCATTTGTAAACGGTATGGGAAATGATGCGGTAAATGCGAGAGCATATTGTAATACGCTTATATCCTTTGCGATGATCTTCTCCAATGCCTGTGCCATGTCTACGCAGATCATCACGGGACATCTGGTAGGAGCGGGAAAGCCGGACCTTGCTTACAAAAGAGTATTTAAGACTCTTCGTACCTCGCTTCCGATAACGATAGCATTGGCTACGACAAATGCCCTTCTGTGCCGCTATTCTCTTCAGCTGTTTACCGATAATTCTAATATTATCGCCTTGGGACAGATGATCATGATCGCGGACATATTCGTCGAGACGGGACGCTGCCTCAACATGACCTTCGTCAACAGTCTTAAGGCCGCAGGAGCTTTTGTATTTCCTCTCATAGCAGGCATCTTGTGTAACTGGTGTCTCGGTCTTACCACGGGATATGTTGTGGGAGTAGCTATGGGATTCGGCGTTGCGGGTATCTATGCCGGTACTGCCACGGACGAATGCATCCGAGGTCTTATCGTAATGCGCTACTGGTATAAGAAGAAATGGTACGGAAAGGCCGTCGTAGATAAGACAAAGGCAACTGAGACAGAAGACGCCTGACCGTATAACAAAAGTAGCATAAAGGCAACCTCCGATAGTTGGTCTCTCTGCTTCCGGTTCTGTATACTGATATCGGAGGTGAGAAATATGGTCTTTTCCCGGAAACTTCAGATATTACGTAAGAACAAGGGACTTACTCAGGAGACCCTGGCAGATGTTCTCGGCGTGTCGAGACAGGCTGTAGCCAAGTGGGAGGCGGGGCAGGTATATCCCGATATAGCAAATCTCATCGCCATAAGTGAACTTATGAATGTAAGTGTGGACTATCTCGTCAAGGACCAAAGCTGTGAAGCGGACCTGAGGTCCTGCCCTGATACGGATCTCGAGGAGCTGGTTGCATTTCGCCTGGAAGCAAACGTAAACACACACGCGGCATATAAGAACGAAGTCGGATCCACAAGACCTTCTTCCCATGATTTCAGGTACGAGAGAGGAGCTTATATCTACCACGATACTTACGTAGGGGGAGAGAAGTTCGCAGGTGAGGAAGCTGTCTGGAAGAACGGTACTGCCGTCTATGCCATGAATTATATGGGAAGGGTATTAGGCGACGGCTTTAGCGGGAACTTCCTGAAGGAGGCTCTTCGCGCGGCAGATACAAGGATGCCTTACAGAGGTCCCGAGTACTATTGTGACGGAGAGTATGTATATAAATGCAGCGTAACGGGAGATATAACCTGGTTCCGGGGATACGAGGAGATTTACCGAGAAGACGTTAAAGTATACGAATGTGTCTTCCACGGCGGCCTTACGAAATGACCTTTATTAGACACAGTTTCCTAACAGACTTTTCTTACATAAGTTGATATAATGAAGATACTTGGGTAAGTTTTCACGTTTGCGCCATAACGGGGAGGCGCTTCTTTAGTCGATAGGATATCGTGCCGATGAGGAGAAAAGTCGGAAAGGACATAAGAAGAGGAGCACTTAAGTTGATAGCCGGTATCACGGCCTCAGTTCTTCTTGCGCCTCTGTTCTTCAGCACATCTGTATTGGCGCTTCCTTCGCCTCCTTCCGAATACGATACGGTCACTGAGAATATCCTCTTCGAACATGACGGTTATTCCGCAGTCCTATACGACAATTCGAACGGTCTTCCTACTTCGGAAGCAAATGATATAGTCCAGACTTCCGACGGATTTACATGGATCGGAAGCTATAGCGGACTTATAAAGTACGACGGCAATACCTTTGAGAGAGTAGATTCCACTGCGGGTATAGCCAGTGTCGTCTGCCTGTTCGTAGACAGCAGGGACAGGCTCTGGGTAGGCACTAATGACAACGGCCTTGCGGTGATGGAGCAGGACGGCTTCAGGATGTTCGGCAAGGACGACGGTCTTGATTCCGCATCTATCCGATGTATCACAGAAGATAAGAACGGCAATGTAATCGCTGCTACGACTTCCGGTATTGCGGTGATCGATCCCGACATGAACCTTACTATGGTAAGCGATGTCCTGCTGGACGATGCTTATGTGCGTGAGGTCAGTTGCGGAGCTGACGGAACCGTTTACGGAGTTACCGTAGACGGAGATCTGTTTATCTTAAGGAATAATGTCCGAATAGGTTATTACGGTACGGGCGTACTGTCGGGAGAAGTAATAAGGACTGTTACCGCGGATCCCGAGATCCCCGGAAGAGTCTATCTGGGAACGAAGGAATCTTCCGTTGTTGTCTGCGATACGGCTAATACCCTGACCGTAACGGATACGATCAATACCGATCAGCTTGCCTGTATCAATAAGCTGGTATTCGAAGATGATAAGATCTGGGTCTGCGCGGATAACGGCATAGGTATCGTAAATGACGGTATCATCAATGCATTGAACAATATCCCTCTTGAATCATCCGTAGAGGAGATGATGATCGACTATCAGGGCAATCTCTGGTTCACATCCGCAAGACAGGGTGTCATGAAGATAGTTCATAACCGCTTCTCCGATATATTTGATCGTTACGGCATACCGGAAGTTGCCGTAAATGCAACATGCGTATATAACGACGATCTGTGCATAGGAAAGGATAACGGTCTTACGGTACTGGGGGACTACGGACCCGTGACGAGCTTCCCGGTCACAAGTGCACGTACTGCCTCCAGGGTGGATATAAGCGATGAGATCACGGATCTTATATCGATATATTCCGGTGTTAAGATCAGATCGATGATGTGTGACAGTAAGGGCGATCTCTGGATCTGTTCATTCAGCGACAATGCTCTTATCAGATATTCCGACGGTGAAGTGACGAGGTTCAATTCGTCCGACGGACTTCCTTCCAACCGAGTCAGGATGATATGTGAGAGAAGTGACGGAACTTATGCCGTTGCCTGCACCGGAGGCGTCGCGATAATATCCGGCGACAGTATTGTCCGTAAGTATGATGTCTACTCGGGTATCGGGGAGAGTGATGTACTGACTATCTCTGAGACTTCTGACGGAAAGCTCCTCTTGGGAACCGACGGCGGAGGTATCTATGTCGTATCAGATGACGGTATTACCAATCTTACGACGGATAACGGCCTTAGATCTGACGTAATAATGAGGATCAAGCCGGACAGTTCCAGGGGACTTTACTGGATAGTGACCAGTAATTCCATCGCTTATATGGATGAGGACCTTAACATAACGACCGTAGAGCAGTTCCCTTATTCCAACAATTTCGACCTCTACGAGAACAGTAGCGGCGATATGTGGATATTAAGCAGTAACGGTATCTATGTCGTTAGTGCAGACGAGCTTATTGCCAACGGTGAGATAGATCCGATCTACTATGGTCACGGCGACGGACTTCAAAGTACGGCTACTGCCAATTCCTACAGCGCTCTTACCGACGAGGGGGATCTTTATATAGCGGCTTCTTCGGGAGTTATCAGAGTCAATATCGATACGACGAAGGAGCAGATCTATGATATAAAGACCTCCATGCCCTATATCGAAGCTGACGGCATAAAGATCTACCCCGATGCCGACGGAACATTCACGGTCCCTTCGAATGCCAAGAAGATAACGTTTTATTGCTATATATTTACTTATGCTCTTTACGATCCCGATGTCGTCTACTTCCTTGACGGCTTCGATCAGACTGTTGTCGAAGTATCCGGGGATCAGTTCGGCATGGTGGACTACACGAACCTCAAGGGTGGTACGTATCACTTTACCTTGAGTCTCAAAGATGCCCACGGCAATATGAGCGAGCCCATCGTGTACACCATCGTCAAGGAGAGATCTCTTCTTGAACATTGGTGGTTCATTACGGCTATGGCTCTCCTTGCACTTTTGCTGGTCATAGTAGTCGTCAAGACCTATATAGACTACAGGATGGCTAAGTATAAGGAGAAAGAGGAACATGACAGGATGTTCATCAGGGAGATGACGGAGGCTGTCGCCAATACGATCGATATGAAGGATAAGTATACCAAGGGTCACTCCACCAGAGTTGCCGATTATACGGTAATGCTTGCCAAGGAGCTCGGTCTTCCCAAGGATAAGGTCGATATGTATTACAACATAGCGCTGCTTCACGATATAGGTAAGATCGGTATACCTCCGGAGGTCCTTAATAAGCCGGGTAAGCTTACGGACAGCGAGTTCATGATGATAAAGTCTCATGCCAAGCTCGGCTATAATTCCCTGAAGCATATTACTACGCTTCCCGAACTGGCCATAGGTGCAAAGTCTCACCATGAGCGTCCCGACGGAAAGGGGTATCCCGACGGCCTGGTGGGAGATCAGATACCGGAAGTTGCACGTGTCATAGCAGTCGCGGATACTTTCGATGCAATGTATTCGGATCGTCCTTACAGGAAGCGTATGAACTTCGATAAGGTCGTATCGATAATGAAGGAAGTACGCGGTACTCAGCTTGATTCTGAAGTAGTCGACGCCTTCTTAAGGCTGGTGGATAAGGGTGAGTTCAGAGCTCCCGATGATGACGGCGGAGGATCTGTCGAAGATATTAATAATATCCACAAGAAGTTCGACAAGGAAGCGGCTAAGGAAGAGTCCAAAGAAGAGAAAAAAGAAGAGAGTAAAGAAGTGAATAAAGAGTAATAAGATAAAGGATCACCGTCCGTACAGGCGGTGATCCTTTTGTCATGAACCCGTGAAATCGTAACGCCTTACACCGAGCATCCAGAACTTGTAGCTTAAGTAGAAGAAAAGGATACCGAGAGCAGGTGATATCAGGGACAGGAGGGGGACATTTCCGGGATCAAGTATGACAAGACTCGGATAGTAAGCGACAAATGCTATGGGTATCACGAATGTGAAAATGACCCTGAAGATGCCGCTGAAGATACTTGCCGGGTACTTGGCAAAATCCTTGAAGCGGAACATTATTACCATGACATAACCCGATCCCTGTATCCAGAAACAGGTGGCTGCCGCCGCATTCATGATGGCGATCATGAAGAGGGAGGCTGTAAGAAGGTACAGAAGAAGCTTCAGGATGACAAGAAAAGATACTTCGAGCCCTATCTTGTTCCAGGCGTATACCAGAGTACCGATGCCGAATGCCAGCTGCCCCAGACCTTTGACGTCGAATACTTCCGATATGAAGTAGAAGAAGACGTTGATGGGCCTGAAACAGTATTTGATGAAGTCTCCGCTCTGGACCATGAACCTCAGGTTCCAGTTGTTGTCGAAGAAGCACTGAACGGGAGTCAGGGCTATAAGCGAGAAAGCATACAGGAACAGCATATGATGGTAGTCCCAGCCGTTGATGGAGGGGAACTTACCGAAGAGGATCAGGAATGTGACAAATCCCGCAAGATTTGTCATGACCATACCGATCGTAGAGATCACGAAGTCCGCTCTGTAGCTCATCTTGCTCTTCAGGTCCTGGACCAGGACCTTCCTGTATATGCGAAGGTAGAAGCCGAGACCTCTTTTGTTCTTTCCCATAAGATCAACCTCCGTTCACGGTGATCTTCCTCACCGAATGGTTCCAGAATAATGTGCCTGCGACAGTAAGTACCACCGCCCAGATAAGCTGTATCCCGAACAGGGACAAAAGTCCGCCGGCGGTATCAGATCCGTTTTTCTCCAGAAGGATAGAAAGCGGCGTATCGTATACTGCTCTGAAAGGAAGATAACTTACTACCGTTTTGAGCTTATCCGGGAAGAATGCAAGGGGGATAGATGCGCCTGACAGCAGCAGCACGATCGTCTCCTTTACGATGTTGATGCCCCATGTGGATTCGGTATAGAGGCATATAGTCGCTACGATCATCTCGATATTGAAATTGATGATCAGAGCCAGTATTGTCGCTACGGCGAACCACAGAAGATTAAGTCCCATATGGATGGCACCTTTGGTAATAACCATGACTACGATGAAAGTGGGGATGAACGTCAGTACGAATGACACCACATGGCTTCCCGAATAGCTCCAGAAAGTATACTTTCTGAATGTCATGGGCTTGAGAAGATCGAGTATGATCTTTCCCGACTGTATGGATCTGCTCATATCCCAGACGATGAACATCTCCAGAAAGTTGAAGAGGGCCGTTGCCAGGATAAGGTAGATCATGGTGTCGTTGAAGGTCATTCCGTTGACAACATCGGACCCTGACGAGGCATAGATCGCCTTCCACAGGTAGTAGACAAGTACCAGATATATGAGGTTGGCAAATAGCGTTACGAAGGTTCCCAGACGGAATTGCAGGGACTCCATAATGCCTGCACGTGTCAGTGCTATGAGCTTCCTCAGTGTCATGATGCTTCTCCTTCGTATATCTTCTTGATGACCTCTTCCGTAGAGATCTCGATAAGTTCGATATCCCTGATCTTCTTCTGTCTGTCGGCTCTGTTGATGACCTCCATGATATCCGTCCTGCTCTCGTCGATAAGAGTCTCCTCCCAGGTATCGTCATCCAGCTTGAGGCGCAGTGTCCTGTAGGATCCGAAGTATGACTTCAGATGTTCTATGTTGTTGTCATAGATCTTCTGCCCCTTATCGATGATCACTATCCTCTTGCAGAGAGCGTCTACGTCACCCATATCGTGAGTCGTCAGGATGACTGTAGTCTTCTTCTGTTCGTTGAGCCCTGCGATCAATGATCTGATCTTGGCCTTCATGGAGACATCAAGACCTATCGTGGGTTCGTCCAGAAACACGATATCAGGGTTATGAAGGAAAGCTGCCAGTATATCGCTTAAAGTCCTTTGCCCGAGTGACATCTGCCTGACGGGCTTATGAAGGACAGGCTCGATATCTACAAGGCTCCTGTATAGTTCCAGCATATCCTGATAATCCTTCTCCGATACCATATAGATATCCCTTAAGAGCTTAAAGGATTCTATTAGCGGCAGTGACCACCACAGCTGGCTTCTTTGTCCGAATACGACCCCGATGTTCTCGCAGTTCTTCTTGCGGTTGATGTAGGGGACTACGCCGTTTACCGTTATCTCTCCGGATGTTGGCTCAAGTACTCCCGTCATCATCTTGATGGTGGTGGATTTTCCTGCTCCGTTAGGACCCAAGTATCCGATCATCTCACCTTTGTTTACCGTGAGATCTACGTTTTTTACGGCGTTTACCGTCTTGTAGTCTCTTGAGAAAAGATCCCTTATACTTCCTTTGAGACCTTCGTGACGGTTCAGCACCTTAAAGTCCTTGCACAGATCTTTCATTACTATCGCTTCATTTCCCATGTCATTATCCCTTTCATCTCCTGCCGAGGGCTTGTGTTCTTTGATGATTGCAAGTATATTATTTACAGACCCCGCTTTAAACCGCGTTTTTCACAGTTTTTTATAACTATCTTGCACGTGCGTGTAATATAGTTATTGTTTTCTTATTCTCGAAAGGATATTGTTATGAACAGGAACGTAATGGGCCTTATAGTAAAGAGAGAAGACGGCTCGGAGATAGTTAACTACGATGACGATAACTTTCCCTCCTATATCTACGACGGCTGGATCGAGCCTAAGGTCACCTGGGAGAAGGTCCCTCACTTCCACGAGGATGTAGAGATACTGACCGTAAAGTCGGGATCCATGGCTTATTCTGTCAACGGAAAGACCCTGGTCCTGCACGAAGGCGATACCATATTCATCAACTCCAATCAGATCCATTACAGCATGTCTGTAAGTGATGAGCTCTGTACGTATGTGATATTTGTAGTCTATCCGAGTATCCTGACGACTTCGGTAGCGATAGAGATGAAGGCGATACGTCCCATTACCGATAATCCGGATATTCCTTATGTCAGGTTCAGATATGTAAATGAATTTACCGAAGCTATCAGGAGTATTATGCTGGAGCTTCCCGGCATAAGACACGACCCTTTTGAGATCACCATGCGGTTCTTCCACATCTGGGACATCATAAGGAAGCAGACCGCATGTTACGGCCTGAGTTCCGAAGAGATCACCGTCGAACCTCATATGAAGTATTTTAAGACCATGATGCACTATATCTCGGAGCATTACTGCAGCGGCGTGACTCTTGACGATATCGCCGCCAGCGCAGGTATCAGCAAGTCTCTTTGTAATTCCGTCTTTAAAAGATATGTAGGGGAGTCGCCTATAACTTACCTTATGAGATTCCGCGCAAGGAAGGTCGCCGAATACTTAAGAGGCAGGCAGCTTCCTTTATCCGAGATAGCTGCTCTGACCGGATTTAACGGCGTCAGCTATATGTCCGAGACTTTTAAGAGATTCTTCGGAGTGTCACCCAGGGAGTATAAGAAGAGTGCCCTGGATGCAAGGGCCCCCGAATAAAAAGAGCTGCCTCATATGAGACAGCTCCGGGTAATAGCATTGATATCTGTTGTTATTCGGCGATGGCCATTGCTTCGAGCTTTTCCTTCTCCTGAGAGAGCTCCTGTGCCTTCTTAAGCTCAGCGGCTGCTTCCTCTGCTGCCTTTCTGGCTTCTTCCTCGGCCTTACGTGCTGCTGCCAATGCTTCTTCAGCCTTCTTGGCTGCGATCTCTGCCTTCTCTTTGGCGATGGCGGCTGCCTTCTTGGCTTCTTCTTCAGCCTTCTGTGCAGCGATCCTCTCGTCTTCTTCCATCTTCTTCTTGTTGGCCTGATCGAAGATCGTCTGTGCCTTAGCTGCCTCAGCCTTAGCTTCCTCTGCCTTCTCGAGTGAAGAAGCAACGAGAGATTGTGCCTGCTCGGCGGCATTCTTTGCCTCGGTCTCAGCCTCCTCAGCTGCGATCCTGGCCTCTTCCTGAGCCTTCAGTGCAGTGATCTTGGCTTCCTGCTCGGTCTTCTTCTGGGATGCGGTCTCCTTGGCCTCCTTGGCCTTCTGAGCTGCTTCCTTAGCGAGCTTCTCGATCCTGTCAGCTTCTGCCTGAGCATCCTCTGCTGCGGCAAGAGCTACCGTATATGCATCTTCAGCCGTCTTAGCGGACTTCTTTGCTTCTTCTTCGGATTTTACTGCGGACTCTTTAAGCTCAGTGGACTTGATGACAGCCCTCTTGGCTTCCTCGGCCTTAGCGGTAGCATTCTCGGCATCTCTTACGGCGCGATCCCTGCGGCTGTTAGCCTGTGCCAGGTCAGCCTTGGCCTTCTCTGCAGCGATGGCAGCCATGGACTTCACGCGAATGCTTGTAGTCCTTGCTGCCTCGGGTGAATCGGAGCTTTCTTCCTTCTCGGCCTTCTGAGCAGCAACTACAGCTGCGTGATTTATGGATGCAGAAGGGGGTCTTTTGACCGGAGCTCTGAGCTGTACCGGCTTGGAATCCTCGATCGACTCAGCCTTAGGAGCGGATGTCTTAGCTTCCTCAGCCTTCTTGCGGGACTCTTCCATAGCCCTGCGCTCTTCCTCCATGGCTCTTCTTGCTTCCTGCTGAGCCTTGGCAGCCTCAGCGCGCTCCTTCACATAGTTGGAACCGGAAGTATTGATGGTAGAGACATTGTTACCACTGGAGATAGAGTGTCCGGAACTCTTACCCGACATAGACAACTCAACGGCGGGAAGGCCGAATCTTCCCTCTGTCTTGCTCTTGATAGCGTCCAAAATACCAGACATTTATGTCACCTCTGCATAATATAGTAAAATCCTACTGATATTTTGATTATAGTATGCGCACAAATCTTATTTCAAGTATGTTTCTGCTTTGTAACAAAATTTTTAACAAATTCGGGATACCCGAAAGGGTGTTTACTTAACAGGATGATATAATGCAAGAAGAAGAACGGAAACCTTTAACAATGTTATTTTTATTGTATTTTTAGGGGACGGAGGGGTCTTTATGAAGATTTTTGAAGCATCGGCACTGGGAAGCGAACGATACGGACTCGGAGAAGGACCGTGTTACGACCCTGTTACGGGGATGATCTCCTGGGTGGATATTACCGCCAACACATTGTGGACGATGCACAAAAACGACGTCAGAGAGCCTTTTGTCTTCGATCAGCCCATAGGTGCCGCGGTTCCGGTCAAGGATCGTTCGGGTTTTATTCTGGCGGCTAAGTACGGATTGTACCTTTACGAGGATGGAAAGATACGCCTTATAAAGGATCTTAAGGAAACTTATCTTGACTTCTGGCGTTCCAACGATGCCAAGGCCGATCCTGCGGGAAGGCTCTGGTTCGGTGCATCCGTCGGGGATGACGACCATGAAGCTGACGGCAATCTATACAGGCTCTCCGAAGGTCAGGTGAAGATAATGCAGCCCGGGACTAAGATCTCCAACGGCATGGCCTGGAGCAGTGACAGGACGAAGTTCTATTTCTCGGACACGCTTAAGTACGCAGTATTTGTCTATGACTACGACCATGAGACAGGCGATATAAAAAACGCAAGACCTCTTTGTACTTACGAAGACGGCAACGGCTTCTCCGACGGCCTTTGCATAGACTGTGACGATAACCTCTGGATAGCCGTATGGGGCGGAGGCAGAGTAGAGAAGAGAAGCGGCAAGACGGGAGAAAAACTTGCCGAGATACGTGTTCCTTCTCATAATGTAACCTCCTGCTGCTTCATGGGAGAGAACATGGATACGCTTCTCATAACTACTTCGGGAAATGGTTTTGAAGGTCAGGGAGAAGGGTGCCTTTATACATGTAAGACTGATTCCACGGGGCCTGCTCCCGACAAGGCGGTACTTTGAGTCTTTACAGGTTCGTAACTCTTTCTGCAGGTGCCAAGCTGTATAATTGAAGCATATAGATTTTGTGGAGGGGTATATGATCTGGTATTATGCTGTGCTCTTTGCCATAGCTGCAGGATGTTCGCTCATATATGCGTTCATGTGGCATAAGCATTTCGATGTGAATCTGACTTTGATGTTCTTTGCAGGTGTCATCTCTAACCTGGGTTATCTGATGCTTGCGGACTCCACTACGGCACAGGAAGCGATACTTGCCAATAAGTTCAGCTATTTCGGAGCTTGCTTCGGACCGCTGTTCATAATGCTTCTTATATTTAATCTCTGTCATATAAAGCTCCCCTCGTTATTAAGAAGGATATTCTTTATCGCGTCCTCTGCTGTCTATCTCTCGGTGATCTTTACGGGAAAGTCGAATGCGTTCTATCAGGAGATAGTCTTCGAGAGAACGGGAAGCACAGCGTGGCTCAATAAGACATACGGCCCTATGCACGCTGTCTTCATGGCGCTTATAGCAACATATACCATCGTAAGCTTTATCGTTCTTATTTATGCTTATGCTAAGAAAAAGGACGCATCAAGATACATGATCTCTCTTCTGTTCACGATGGAGGTCGTGTCCGTTATGTGCTATGTATCAAGAAGGATATTTGACCTGAAGTTTGAGTCTGTTCCCATGGCCTATGCGATGATACTCGTAATATTCCTTTTTATCGTATACAGGATAAGTATCTACGATGTCGACGATGCCGCCATAGATTCACTTGTAGAGAAAGGCATTACGGGATTTGTCTCCATTGACTTCAAGAATAATTATCTCGGAAGTAACGATGCGGCCAAGAAGTATTTCCCGGCTCTTAACAACCTGACGGTGGACCGTTCGGTGACAAGAGATGCGGCATTCGGAGAGATGGCACTTCGCTGGATAGATATCTTCGAGAAGGATAATACGAGAGATAAACATCATATCGATGCGGAGGGCGGCAATATATATCTGGTAAACGTAAATTACCTGTATGACGGAAGAAAGAAGAGAGGATATCAGCTCTTTATCTCCGACGATACCAAGGAGCAGAAATATATCAATCTTATAAATTCCTTCAACTTAAAGCTTGGCAATGAGGTCAAGGCTAAGACCAAGCATATAGAGGCAATGCACGATAAGCTTATAATCGGAATGGCGACCATGGTCGAGAGCAGGGACAACTCAACGGGAGGTCATATCAAGAGGACCAGCGAGGGAGTACGTATATTGCTGGACGAGATAAAGAAGGATCCTCAGTTCGACTTCAGTGAAGAATTCTGCAAGAACCTTATAAAGTCCGCTCCCATGCATGACCTGGGTAAGATCGCGGTAGACGATCAGATCTTAAGGAAGAAGGGAAGGTTCGAACCGGAAGAATACGAACAGATGAAGAAGCATGCCGCAGAGGGAGCAAAGCTCATAGATGAGATCCTGGAAGGCACCGACAATGACTCCTTTCAGAAGGTTGCCGTAAATGTTGCTCACTATCATCATGAGAGGTGGGACGGCTCCGGATATCCCGAAGGATTAGCGGGAGATGAGATCCCCATAGAAGCCAGGATAATGGCGATCGCTGACGTATACGATGCTCTTGTAAGTAAGCGTGTATATAAAGAGAAATACTCCTTCGAGAAGGCAAATGAGATAATCATGGAAGGCATGGGAAGCCAGTTCGATAAGAGACTTGAGCAGGTGTATGTCAATTCGAGGCCGGCACTGGAGGCCTACTATTCTTCTCTGGGAGACGAGTGAAAAATAACAGCGGCACTTTACGTCATGCCGCTGTCATTCATCTATTAAGGGTTACGGGCTATTACATGCATTTGAATATAAGTGTGGCGTTATGGCCGCCGAATCCCAGGGAGTTGCTCATGGCATATGTTATCTCTCTGGTCTTTCCCTGTCCGAAGGTATAGTCAAGATCGAGCTCTTCTTCGGGTTCTTTTGAGTTACGTGTAACGTGCACGTAGTTCTCGTTTATCGCCTTGACGCATACGATGGCTTCGATGGCGCCTGCACCTCCGAGAAGATGTCCGGTCATGGATTTTGTGGAGTTGATGGAGACCTTCTTGGCTGCATCGCCGAATGCATACTTGATGGCACGTGTCTCATAAAGATCATTAAGGTGAGTGGAAGTTCCGTGAGCATTTATGTAGTCGATGTCATCGGGCTTTATGCCTGCGCAGTCCATGGCAAGCTTCATGGCAGTTCCCGCGCCGCTTCCGTCAGGCGCAGGTGATGTTATATGGTATGCGTCGTTAGTAACGCCGTAGCCTACGACCTCTGCGAGGATCTTAGCTCCGCGCTTTACCGCATGCTCATACTCCTCGAGGATAATGACGCCTGCTCCTTCGCCTAATACGAATCCGTCTCTGTCCTTATCGAAAGGCCTGGATGCCGTCTCGGGATCGTCGTTGGTCGACAGCGCCGTAAGAGCAGCAAATCCGAATACTCCCGAAGGCGTGACCGCAGCTTCAGTTCCACCGGCCACCATGACATCAGCTTCGCCCAGCCTTATGGCGTTGAATGCCTCGCCGATGCTGTGAGTTCCCGTTGCGCATGCGGTGGAGATATCCATGTTCTTACCCTTAAGACCGAACTGTATTGAGATATTCGCAGAGGCCATATTGGTTATTACCATGGGGATATACATGGGATCTACCTTTTTGCCCGTGTAGAACTTAGGGATCTCCTTCTCGTGCTTCTCCATGGCACCTATACCGCATCCTACTATTACTCCGATCCTGAACGGATCTTCCTTCTCAAGATCCAGTGCGGACTGCTCGAGAGCCTCTTTTGTAGCTGCTACGGCATACTGGGAGAACACTCCCATCCTCTTGGCGGACTTAAAGTCCATATAGTCCTTGGGGTCAAAATCCTTTACTTCACCTGCAAGCTTAGCCTTGCAGTCTGATACGTCCACCTTGGTTATGGGACCTATTCCGTTTTTTCCTTCAACAAGTTCGTTCCAAAAAGTCTCTACATCGTTTCCTAAGGGAGTAATAGCTCCCATACCCGTTATAACTACTCTTTTTGTATTCATACCCATTCTCCGATAAGTTTCCTTATATACGTGAAGAGTGTAGTTTAATGACATAACAAGTTGAACTGTGAATCTTTATCGTTTATATCAAATGGTAGACTTATCTCGGATACCTCAAATTAGGACAAAATACGGCTTTTGTCCTAATTTGCGATGTATGACTATTTTATCCCGAAATGTGGTATCATCATCGTATTGAGCGGAGGATCTGACATATGGCGTTACTTACAAAAGGTGCGATAATGAATGCATTCGAGGAGATGCTCCTTGAGATGTCTTTTGATAAGATCACCGTGTCCGCTCTCGTTAAGCGCAGCGGCGTAAGTTCCAATACTTTCTATTATCATTACAGGGATAAGTTCGAACTCCTGAACGAATGGTTCGGCATGAAGCTCAGCGTTATCAGGACAGGTGACGATTTCTATACATGGCAGAATGCCATCAAGAAGTTCTTTCTGATGTGCCGTGATAACCCTAAGCTTATCCATCATGTATTCGATTCCATATCAAGAGAACAACTGGAACACTACATATTCTCCATAACCGATACTGTTTTCCTGAGCTATGTCAGGAAGAAGGTAGCAGGCAGGGATGTGCCCGATAAGAGGATACGCGAGATATCCAGATTCTATACTTACGCGTTTATCGGTTTCTTCATGGAATATATCTGGGACGAGATGGTCGACGATGTAGATGAACGTGTCGACAACTTAAGCAAGTTCTTCGACGACTTTATCGAGAGTGCGATATCCCACTGATCTGATAAGCATATCAGTCTTCTCTGACCGCATCTTCTCATCTGTGCAAAAATAGTCGAGAACGCCCATATCAAGTAGTAGTAATATCCGATCATTGATCGAAGGAGGACTTAGGATATGGAGATATTCGTTAAGAAAATAAGGGACGGGATATTCCTTTTGGATGAAGATCACGAAGCTACGGGGTATCTTATAGAAGGAGAAGACAAGGCCCTTGTGATCGACACCATGAATGCTCACTGTGACCTGAAGGCAACTGTGAGATCTCTTACGGATAAGCCGCTCATGGTAGTAAATACTCACGGGCACGGAGATCATATCTTCGGGAATATGTATTTTGATGAAGCTTATATGAACCCTGCTGATACCGATCTTTCCCGGATGTTCCTGGATACGGATGACTTCCGCGAATATATTAAGGAGAGAGGACAGGTCATGCCTCCCTTTAAGGATATAAGAGGAGGAGATGTCATAGATCTCGGAGGAAGGACCCTGGAAGTCTACGATGTCCCGGGTCATACTAAGGGCAGCATATTCCTGCTTCTCAGAGAAGACAGGATACTCTTCGCGGGAGATTCCGTGAATCACCATCTGTGGCTGCAGCTGGACGGATGTCCTCCCGTAAGTGAGTATGTTAAGACTTTGGAGAGCCTTATGTTCCTTGAGAAGGAGGCAGATATCCTCCTTCACGGGCATGCCGATAAAGAAGACGATATCTCCCTTATGTCGTTTCTTCTTGAAGGCCTTCGAGAGATAACGGAAGGCAAGACGGAGGACGACCTCCCGTATGAATACTTCGGAGGTATCGCAAGTCAGCACCCTTTCGCCGTAATGAAGGATAAGGAGTATTCTTCTTCGGAGCATGTCATATGCTACAGGAAAGATAATGTGTGAAAGACCGGGACGTAGTGGTATCATGTCGAAAAGTGATGGAGAAGAGGACACGCATGAAAGATAATCTTAAGCGCATGATAAGTTACTACAAGCCATATCTGGGGACATTTATCCTTGATATGTTCTTTGCCATAGTCGCATCGGCGATAGCTCTCGTGATACCTCTTGCAGTAAGGAACATAACGGCACAGATCCCCGATATGACGCCTGAATCGGGCATGCATAAGATCCTTGTAATAGGAGCCGTTCTTATAGGCCTTGTTCTTATTCAATTCGTAGCCAATTACTACATATCCTACGTGGGTCATGTGATGGGCGCAAAGATGGAATACGACATGAGAGCAGAGATATTCTCTCACTATCAGAAGCTGTCTTTCTCTTTCTATGACGATCAGAAGGTAGGCGGTCTTATGAGCAGGATCACCAGTGACCTTTTTGAGATCACGGAGCTTTTGCATCACGGTCCCGAGAATATCGTTATATCACTTATTAAGATCATAGGTGCATTTGTTATCCTCGCAGGCATCAACGGCTACCTGACACTTGCCGCTTTTATCATGCTGCCCTTTATGTTCATCTTCGCGTATATCCTTAATAGGAGGATGAGAAGAGCATTTAAGATGAACAGGGTAAAGATCGCAGAGATCAATACGCAGATCGAGGATAATCTCTCGGGAATAAGAGTAGTTAAGTCTTTTGCCAACGAAGATATCGAGAATAAGAAGTTCAAGGTCGGAAACGACGGATTCCTGTCGGCCAAGAGAGCATCCTATCTTAATATGGGTATATTTCATTCCGGCATGACCGCTTTTACTCTCCTTATCAATATAATCGTCATCGTAACAGGCGGAGTCCTTATGACAAAGGGGCTTGTTAAGGTTCCCGATTTCGTGGCATTCCTTATGTATATAAATGTCTTCACCGAACCCGTAAGAACGCTTATAGATTTTACAGAACAGTTCCAGAACGGCTATACGGGATTTGAGCGCTTCGTCGAAATGATAAGCATAGAACCTGACATCAAGGATAAGGAAGGTGCGATGCCTCTTACGAACGTTAAGGGAGATATCAGATTCGAAGACGTATCCTTCAAGTATAAAGACGGTGCACACAGAGTGCTTCGTCATATTAACCTCGATGTACCCGCAGGATCTTATGTGGCACTTGTCGGTTCATCGGGAGGAGGTAAGACGACACTTTGCAGTCTTATCCCAAGGTTCTACGATGTTACCAAGGGTGCTATCTACATAGACGGCAAGGATATAAGAGAAGTTACCCTGAAGAGCCTTCGAGATAATATAGGTATCGTCCAGCAGGATGTCTATATGTTCGCGGGAACCATTATGGATAATATAAGCTACGGAAGGCCCGGAGCTTCCAAGGAGGAGATCATAGAGGCGGCTAAGCTTGCCAATGCTCATGACTTCATAATGGATCTTCCGGAAGGATATAACACCGATATAGGACAGAGGGGAGTTAAGCTCTCGGGAGGTCAGAAACAGCGTATCTCCATAGCAAGAGTATTCCTTAAAAATCCTCCTATCCTTATCTTCGATGAGGCTACAAGTGCCTTGGATAACGAGAGTGAGAATATCGTCAAGGAATCTCTTGAGAGACTTGCCAAGGACAGAACAACATTGGTCATCGCTCACAGGCTGTCGACTATCCGAAATGCCGAGAGGATCTTAGTCCTTACCGAGAACGGAATAGAAGAGAGCGGTACCCACGATGAACTGATAAGTAAAGGCGGCATCTACGCATCGCTTTATAAATGGAACGAATGACAGACAGAACAACGGCACGCAGAGGGGAGCGTGCCGTTGTTCCGTTTAGTGGAAAATAAGTTGAAAGGTCAGTTAAGTGTCTTAAGTTTTAGTCCATCCGCCCTGCTGCGGTTCTCGCGCCAGACCTTTTCTTTAAGATATTCCGTGTTTTTATATCCTTTTTCTTTTCTGTGGTGAGGAAGGTTTTGAAAAAGCGTGACCTGATCGTGATCACGCTTTTCCTTATCCATACCTTCCTTATTAACCGAATTCTCCAACACACAAAAACAAGAATAAGGTCACCGGGAAAACAATCGTTGCATAACGATTGTTGCGTAATAGATGTTAACTGATTGCAAAAAGAAAGTCAACCCGTTAGGATCGACTTTTTGAATCTTTTTATGAATCTTGCTGAGGTCTTTTCAGATCGTCCTTGGGATCTCCCAGGACTTCGGCGAATGCACGCCCTACGTTTATCTCGCCGGTAGAAAGTCCCGGATAATCTTTGTAGATCTTGCAGGAAGATAATGATATCTCTGACATTATCCTGAAGATCTCTTCATCTGAATAAGGACAGGAGCCTGATATGATGAGCATCGCGATACCGAGGGTGAAGAGCCATACATTACGGAAGAACGCCTTGGCATCGTCGCCTTCGAGCTCGTACTCTCTTACGATAGTCGGCTTGATAAGCTCGTAATTCTGCTCGAAGAAAGCAAAAGAACCTATTGTCGAAGAAGGATCGGGGTCTTCGTCGTAAGGGTAGCACAGAAGCTTAAAAAGACCCGGTTCCTGCTGAACGAACTTGATCGTCTGACGGCCCGAAGCTCTGAAAGGATACTTATCGTTAAGGCCTTCTTCAACGAAACTCACGAATTTGGCATAGGCGGCCTTATATACATCGGCCTTTAATTCCTGCATGCCGCTATAGTATGTAAATACGGGTCTGGATGACATTCCGAGGGACTTGCCTACTTCTCTGGCGGTTACCTTCTCAAAGCCCTTTTCTCTGGCGATATTAAGGGCAGCTTCTATCAGTTGTTCTTTTGTTACTTGTGGTCTGGGGGGCATATTCGTTAACCTTTTTCCTTAAAGTGTTGCATAACCATCGTTATGCAACTGTCTTGAATATAACAAAGTGCACCCTAAAGGTCAATTAAGAGGATATGTGTTATATTAAAAATAAGGAGGGGAAAATGGATATCTCGGATAAGATAATAAGACTGCGCAAGAAGAATGCGATGTCACGAGAGGCTCTGGCTTCCAGGATGGGTGTCGACAGAGCAGTTATCGACAGATGGGAGAAGGGACTTCTTGTTCCCGATAAGGTTCAGATAAGGAAACTCGGGCAGATATTCGAGGTGGAGCCTTCCTATCTCGCAAATAACAGGGAAAGTGATGACAGGACCCTCATAAAGGGCCTTATCATCTATCTTGATCACATAACAAAGGGACACAGGCGCGAAGTGGCGATCACTGCTGCCGTGTCCCTTGTTTTTGCTTTTTTATTGTTGCTCTTGGCTATCAGGCTTCAGAGCACCGTCTGCTGCGTAATATCCGTGATATCAGTCCTTGTTTCCTGCATTTCGTTTATATTCTTCGGCAGGAACAAGAAAAGATAAGTATCAGCCGGCAGTATACGTAAGATCCTTGAAGGTTACGTATGTGTCGGAATCCTTTCCGTTAGCTGAAGCGTAGATACCGATACAGCATCCTACAAAGCCGCCTGCGACCTCAGTGGAAAGGGTTGCTACGGAAGCTTCACCGAGCTCCTTGCTGTCGCAGAGTACCTTTGTATTAAGTCCGTCTACTACAACAGATACAGTTACTGTTCCGCTCACGGGAGTCTTGCCTATAACTTCGTCAGTACCGTCCTGGCAGAGGATCATCCTGCACTCGCCGTCTATAACTTCCGCTCTCAGGTTATAAAGGTTGTTCTGCATAAGAACGAGACCTGCGCTCTCGCCTTCCTTGAGAGATGATGTATCGAATGTGGAAGCTGCAGTGAAATGATGGTGCTGCTGGCGGATACAGATATAAGAAGGGCTTGCTACAGCCTTGATATCATCCTTGCCGCAGCGCAGCTTCAAGCCGTCAGGTGTGATCTTATACATGCTGGCGGGATAGTTACGAAGGAAGAGGAATTCGTCTCCGAGTTCCTTCATGGATGCGAACTGGTAGTTCTTGTCCGTGCCGGGGATCGTAGTCTTATGACCTGTCCTGCATGTATAGGAGTCAGGATCCTTCTCGGGATCCCACTCGGGAAGATCGATCTCGACCTTTTCAGTGAGCATACCTACGCCGGGATTTACTACGGGCCACTCATCCTCCCAGATGAACTTTGCAAGGAATGTCTCTCTTCCCATTGTCGTATAGCGATTAAGGGGCCTTACTGCAAGCATAGTCATGAACCACTCGCCGTTAGGTGTCTTAATGATGTCACCGTGACCGACGTACTTGATGGGGTAGTCCTTACCTAAGTGCCTGTGTGTAAGGATGGGGTTCTTGGGATTATTCTCGTAAGGTCCCCATATATCCTTACTGCGGCAGATCATGACGGAGTGCTCGGGGCCTGTGCCGCCTTCTGCGTGCATGATGTAGTAGTATCCGTTCTCCTTGTAGATATGAGGTCCTTCAGGCCAGATACAGCCCTTGAGAGCACCGTTCCATACATCCTTCTTATCGCCCTTAAGGCACCAGTTCTCGAGATCCACTTCTGCTATATAGATATACCAGTCACCGTTGTACTTAGCGCCGCCGTCGGGATTCTCGTGAGTACCGATGTAGTAGCACTTGCCGTCATCGTCAAAGAAGAGGGAAGGGTCGATACCGTCAGCTTCCTCGAGGTAGTGAGGCTCTGACCAGGGACCCTCGGGGCTTGTAGCTGTAACTATGAAGTTGCCTCCGTGAGTAACGTTGGTGCAGATAACATAGAACGTACCGTTATAATAACGGATCGTGGGAGCAAAAAGTCCCTGTGAATGGTCAGCACCCTCAAGCGGGAGCTGTGAATGCCTGTCCAGTACATTACCTATCTGTTCCCAGTGTACGAGATCCTTACTGTGCATCACGGAAAGTCCGGGGAAATAAGCGAAAGTGGAATTACAAAGATAGTAATCCTCGCCTACCGCACAGATGGAAGGATCCGGATAGAATCCGGGCATGATGGGGTTGGTTGCATAGATCTTGTTTGACATTTATTACCTCCTGTAGTCGTCAGATCGATTCTTTTTTATTCTCTTTTCCGTATACATGGCCTGATCGGCACTGTTCATGGATTCCATAAGGTGATTCCAGTCCGGTACCTCACATATTCCTATGCTCACGCCGACTTTGTAGTCTTTGTCGATCTTCTCGTTCTCTTCGTCGAGAAATTTACGAATGGACCTTATAAATTGTCCGATCCTTCCCTGATTGTCAAGGATGATCACCGCGGCAAATTCGTCTCCGCCCATCCTGGCCGCGAACTCCTCGCCGCTTAATGAGGAATTGATGCATGATGCGACGGTCTTTATCGCCTTGTCACCCTCGGCGTGACCGAAGGTATCGTTTATGTACTTTAAGCTGTCCATATCGATGCTGGCAACGGCGACCTTGGGTGCATCGGAGCTTCTGTGCCTGAGAAGTTCCGAGATCTTATTCTCGAATCCTCTTCTGTTGCTGAGCCCGGTCAGTTCGTCTCTTACATAAAGATCCATGACATCGGCTACTTCAAAGAGCTTGTCGTAGAGGCGGATCCTGTTAAGTGAATGTCCGAAGATCATAAGGATATACTCTAATCTCTCATCGAAGAACTTATCGGGATCCATGATCGGCTCCAGTATGCAGTACCCGTATACTTCATTCTTGTAGCAGATCGGAAGATAGAGATATGTCCTGGGATCTTTCCTGTCAAAATCCTCAGGCAGCAATCTGTCATTAGGGAACCTTCCCGACGAGATCTGTATCTGACCGTTGACAAAATAACCCATGAGCTCTCTGTCGTTCTCGCAGTATCTGCAAAGGAAGCCCATGGAGAATAACGAAGTGCTCATAAGACTTGTAAGAGTCAGCTCGATACTGCTCTTAAAGTTCATGATATCCTCATATTCCGAAGACAGGACTATGAACGCGGAAGTCTTCAGATGATAGTCGCGCTCCATCGCATCAAGTCTTAAATAGGCATCTCCTATGTCGTGAGAGGCAGATCCTCCCGTACTCTCTCTTACTATGAGCTTGCCGGGTACTCCTATGTGATCGGCAACACTTTTTCCCGATAAGATATCTTCTAACGTATCTACGGCTGTCCGTGCAAGATAGTCGGCGGGGATCTCAAAAGTCGTAAGTGACGGTATCCTGGTCGCACTCATGGGCTGATTGTCAACTCCCGCGATCATCGTATCTTCCGGGATCTTATATCCTCGAAGGATCAATTCGTCCAGGAGAGCTAATGCCATATAATCATTGGAACTTACGATTCCGCGCGGGACAGTGCCGTCTTCTCTTACAAAGAAATCGGCTGTCTCGGGGCCCTGGTCCACCCAGTAGTTGCCGTGGAAGATGAGATCTTCCCTGACTTCGTACCCCGCTTCTTCCATTGCATCCTTAAAGCCCTGAAGCCTATCGTGGGAATCTTTAAGATCGTCTCTTCCCATAAGGAATCCGATGTCACCGCAGCCGCACTGCTCTATGATGTGCCTGGTGACTTCGTACATGATCCTGCGGTTATCGGGGATTATGTTATAGAATCCTTCCTCATCCGATCTTATGCTGACGACGGGCGGAAGATCCTCCGTGGACTTGAGCCTCTCCATGAGGGATTTACTGAGGCCTGCATGATTGAGCGTATCGGAGCACAAGATGATGCCGTCGTAATCCGACAACGTCGGAACGGAAAGGATACTCTTAAGTCCTTCTGCGTGAAGGGGATTCTCGTTGGAGACTGCGCAATTGCCGAAAATGTCTATGTTATGTCCGCGCTCCTTTGAGATGCTCATCAAAGTCCTGATGATCATCGAAGAATAGTCGCGATACATATCGCCGATAAAAGCGCATATATTCATAAATCTCTCTCCCGCATATATTTTAAAATATCGCGGGGGACTTGAAAACCGTAAATTTACGTTCTTTTACCCCCACAAACGATTGATCGTTACTTATGTGGTAGGATATGGACAAAAAAGATCAACCCGGGGGTACAAATGGCTCTTATCACAGGCACCAATCCCATCCTTATGGCGGACGTTCCCGATCCCGATGTCATCAGGGTCGACGACACTTACTACATGATCAACACCACCATGCACTTTATGCCGGGAGGCGAGATATTAAGGTCCTACGACCTTATAAACTGGGAACATGAGACATATGTCTTCGACACCATAGACGGAACTCCCGCACAAAGACTCGAAGGCGATCTCAATATATACGGCAAGGGCATGTGGGCAGGCACCATACGCCACCATGACGGGGTCTTCTATGTGGCATTTTCCTGCAACGATACCAAGAAGACGTACCTGTACAGGAGCAGGGATATAAAAGGTCCCTGGAAGCGTAATGTGATAGAGGGGTTCTACTATGACTTGTCTCTGCTTTTTGACGAGGATAAGGTATACGTGGTTCACGGCAATACTGAAGTATACATAACAGAGCTTCGTAAAGATCTCACGGGTCCTCTCGAAGGCGGCCTTTCGCGTCTTATAGTAAAGGATCCCTCCCCGAAGATCCTGGGATACGAGGGTTCTCATCTCTATAAGATCGACGGCAGATACTATCTTTTTCTCATACATTCTCTTCCTGACAGGTGGATGAGGACTGAGGCTCTTTATGTGAGCGATTCTCTTGAAGGCGAGTTCAAGGGAGGAGATATACTCTGTGCATCTCTTGGTGACAGGCCCGACGGCATTGCCCAGGGAGGTATAGTCGAAGGCCCAAGCGGGGAATACCATGCGGTCCTTTTCAGAGATAACGGAGCTTTGGGAAGGATACCCGTAGTGATACCCGTAACTAAGACAGAAGAAGGATTCTCTTTCGAAAGCCCCTCGAAATGCATAGAAAATACTTCAACAAGACCTGAGCACGTATATAAGCCTCTGGCGGGAAGCGACGACTTCAGTAAAGATCCCGATAAGGGCAGCTTCGGCTTTAAGAGCATATGGCAATTTAACCATGAGCCCGACCTTAGTCTCATAAGACGAGACGAGGAGAAGGGCGCGGTGTATATAAGGACAGCGAAAGCGACGGATAAGGTCACGCAGACCGGGAATATGCTTACGCAAAGGACCCTGGGTCCCGCCTGCTCTGCTGAAGTTACCGTGAATGCATCAGAACTTAAAGAAGGGGATATCGCGGGACTGATGCTTCTTCAGGGGAATTATTCCTATGCCGGTATAATGGTAAAGGAAGGTAAGTACTTCGCAGTAATGAATGCAAAGGATGAGACCAAAGAAGAGATCCCCGCAGACTCAGTGATACGACTTCGTGCCGAATGTGATTTCACCGACGGTAAAGACGGAGTCAGATACTTCGCAAACGGCAAGGCAATAGGAGAGCCTTTCCATATGGAATTCACTCTGGAACACTTTACGGGAGCAAGATTTACCCTCTTTGTAACCTCACGCGAGCAGGCGGGAGGAGAGGCGGGATTTTCCGACTTTGTATACGAGAGAAAGTAACTTATACCCGCTTGTGAAATACCCTGATGTGCCCCTCATCCTCTTCCAGGATCATGTAGGAGCCTGCCTTGAGGGCGCCGGGATTTAAGAATAACGTACCGAACTGTTCTTCCTCGCAAAAGCAGTGAGTATGGCCGAATATAACAATGTTACAGTTGTTTTCCAGGGCTGCGTAGGACATCAGATCCTCTCGTGCACCGTATCTGTGACCGTGGGTAAGAAATGCCCTGTGTTCGTCGCCTATGTCAAAGGTCAGGACTTCTCTCAGCTTTACTTTGCTCGGACGGTAAGCGTCGCAGTTGCCTGCTACGGCGTAGATCGAACAGGGGGTGGTGTTCTTTCTCATTACGATGTCTGAAAGTTCGGAGACGTCCAGTTCCAGATCTCCCGCAATGATAACGGCAGATAAGTTCTTCTCGACATCCGTTATCCTGTCAAAAAGATCTTTTCTGCCGTGAATATCCGAACAGATAAGGTATCTTGTCATCTGGGAGCTTCGCCTCTTACGGCTTTCTTGGCTTTCTTCTCCAGATACATTGCCTTGTCGGCCTTGTTCATGGCCTCAAGGAGCATGTTCCACTCGGTGACTTCGCATGTTCCGATGCTGGCGCTTAAGGGGTACGGCGCATCGCTTGTGTCATTAGCTTCTTTGATGAGATCGCGAAGTGCCTTAGTGAACTGCTTTACCCTTCCGGGCTTGTCCACGATAAGGACTGCCTCGAATTCGTCTCCGCCCATCCTTGCGGCAAATTCGTTATCCTTCAAAGCTTTGGTGACACACTCGGAGATCGCCTTTATGGCCGTATCTCCCGCCGAATGTCCGAAAGTATCGTTTATATACTTAAGACCGTCCATATCGATGCTGGCGACGGCGATGGCATACTTCTTGTTGATCCCGTTCTCGAAGAGTGCGGAGATGTCTCTCTCGAATCCTCTTCTGTTATAAAGTCCCGTCAGGGCATCCTTGATATAAAGATCCATGATATCCTCGACCTCGAAGATCCTCTTGTAAAGCTGCATACGGTTGAGGCTCTGGGAGAAGAGCACAAGGATATATTCAAGTCGTTCGTCTATAAATGTCTCTGCATCCGGATCAAGTTCGCATATGCAGTAGCCGTAGACTTCATTCTTGTAGTGGATAGGCAGATAAAGCCTGATGAAGTAATCCTTTGTGAGATATTCGGCCGGGAGAAGCTCCGTTGAAGGGAACGGAACATTCTTTACAACGCACTCTCCGTTATCGGTAAAATATCCCACAAGTTCACGGTCATTCTCCTTGTATTCGCAAAGATATACGGACTTGAACTGGCGAAGATCCTTGAGGGAATTGAGCGTTATGGACACGCACTTCTCGTCCGAGAGAGCATCCTCGTAATCGGAATTAAGGAGGATGAAGGATCTTGTCCTGTCCGTATTGGTCTTCTTGACGAAAGCCAGCTCTCTGTAACCTTCGTAGATGTCACGGTCGGCCATCGCCTCATCCGTACTCTCTCGAGGGATAAGCCTTCCGGGAACGCTTATATAAAAATCTACGTCTTCGCCTTTGACGATCCTTTCAAGAGTGTCGATGGCTGTATATGCCAGAACATCTTCCGCGATATCCGAAGTCGTAAGGGACGGGATGTGTACTTCTGAAGTCTCAAAGTTATCGATACCGGTGATCATGGTATCTGCCGGTATGGAATAGCCTCTGTAGATAAGCTCATCCATCAGAGCAAGAGCCATATAATCGTTAGAACAGATGATCGCCTTGGGGAGGGTATGGTCAGGCCTCTCAAAGAAGTCCGCCTGCATAGGTCCCTGATCTATCCAGTAATTACCGTGAAATATAAGGTCCTTACGAACTTCGAACCCTGCTTCCTGCATGGCATCCACAAATCCGGCAAGACGCTCTGCGGAATCGGAGAGATCGTCTCGGCCCGTAACGAAGCCTATATCGTTGGTGTTGAGCTTTGATATTACGTGCTCCGCCACATCGTGCATGATCTTCCTGTTGTCAGGCACTACGTTATAAAAACCCGTCTCGTCGGATCTTATGTTAACGACGGGAGGAAGATTCTTGGTGGATATGAGATTATCTATCAGTTCCTTGCTGAGTCCGGCGTGGTTAAGTGTATCCGAACAGAGGATAATACCGTCATACCTTTCCAGATGCGGAAGGGTAAGAACGCTCTTTAATCCTTCGGCGTGGAGAGGGTTCTCGTTAGGGACGGAGCAGTTACCGAAGATGTTGATCTTGTGACCTTTTTCCTTCGCCTTCTCCTGCAAAGCCAAAATGATTGCAGATGAATAGTCGCGGTACATGTCACCTATGTAAGCACATATCTTCATGGCGATCTCCTTCCGTCGGTTACTGATATTGTTAGTATACAAGAAAAACATAACTAAAATGTTAATAGAATTTGAAGTCTTCCTGACATATCTCAGAAAGGCAAAAAGCAAGATTTGTAAAGAGATTTGTGCCTGCGTCAAGAGTTGAGGCATATTTGAATGAAGTGCTGCAAAACGGAGCTTTTGCTTGCAGATAATGCTCTTTGAGTACTATTATATGTACAGCAATATTTGCACAATTTAGGCATGTTGTATAAAATGTTATATTGAAAATATCCAAAATTGGGCATCGAAAGTTCGTCTCTTCTTGGATAATATGTCGGTGTGAATACACTAGGATAATAATGGAGGAACTATGAGATACATAGGTGTTGACCTCGGTACATCTGCGGTTAAGCTCTTGCTCATGACGGGCGAAGGCGAGATCCTTAAGATCGTATCAAGAGAGTATCCTGTCAGCTTCCCCAAGAACGGTTGGTCCGAGCAGGATCCCGAAGATTGGTACAAGCAGACAGTTGACGGAATCAAAGAGTTGGTAGCATCCACCGGTGACGGTGAGATCGCAGGTATCTCCGTAGCAGGCCAGATGCACGGACTTGTTACATTGGACAGCGATGACAAGGTCATCAGAAAGGCTATACTCTGGAACGACGGAAGATCCCAGGAGGAATCCGATTACCTCAATAACGAGATCGGCAAGCGCAAGCTTACTGAGCTTACGGGTAATATCTCTTATGCGGGCTTCACGGCACCCAAGATCCTCTGGATGCAGAAGAACGAGCCCGAGAACTTTAAGCGCATAAGCAAGATAATGCTTCCCAAGGATTATCTTACATATATGTTTACAGGCGTTTGTGCATCAGATCCTTCCGATGCATCAGGAACGCTTTTCTATGATGTTAAGAACAGATGCTGGTCCAAGGAGATGTGCGATATCTTAGGCATCACCGAGGCACAGCTTCCCAAGGTATTTGAGAGCTATGAGAAGGTCGGCGAAGTAAAGCCCGAGCTTTGCAAGGAACTCGGTATCACGAGCACATGTATCGTAGCTGCAGGTGCAGGCGACAACGCAGGCGCTGCAGTAGGAATGGGAATCGTAGGAGAAGGCAAGTGCAATATCTCCCTCGGTACATCCGGTACGGTATTTATCAGTTCGAACTCCTTCAGCGAGGACTTCGAGAATCACCTTCATTCATTTGCTCACTCTGACGGAGCTTACCATGTAATGGGCTGTATCTTGAGTGCAGCTTCCTGTAACAAGTGGTGGCTCGAAGAGATCTGCGAGACAAATGACTACGGAAGAGAAGGCGGTCTTATCAAGGAAGATAACCTCGGTAAGAACAGGATCTATTTCCTTCCTTATCTTATGGGTGAGAGATCTCCTATCAATGACACTGATGCAAGATCCGCATTCGTCGGAATGAGCATGGATACATCCAGAGGCGAGATGACTCAGGCTGTATACGAGGGCGTATCCTTCGCACTTCGTGATTGCCTTGAGGCAGCTAAGGAGATGGGTATCGACGTTAAGGAATCCTGCGTATGCGGCGGCGGTTCCAAGAGCAAGATCTGGCTCAAGATCCTTTCCGATATCCTCGGCATCAGACTCAGCCAGACAGATAACACGGAGGGTCCTTCCTTCGGTGCTGCTATCCTCGCAAGTGTTGCAAACGGCGAGTACAAGAGTGTAGAAGAAGCTTGCTCCAAGCTCATCAAGGTCACACAGAGCGTAGATCCCGACGCAGAGCAGGTTAAGCTCTACGAAGAGAGATATCAGGAATATAAGAAGATATATCCAGCTCTTAAGGAAACATATGCGTTTATCGCCGGAAGGAGAGACTAATGGAAATCATTAATGCAGAAGACAAGCGTTTCAGAAATTACGGCAGACTTATCACTGAAGTTGATTTTTCTCCCGTTGTAGAGGCAATGCAGTCTACGGCTATCCCCGAGAATGTAGTATACGAGCCCTCTGTTGCTGCTCTTGAGGCAACAAGCGCTTTCGACAAGATCAGAGACATCTGCTACGGAGAGACTGATATTCAGATCGGTCACTGCATCGGAAAGAATACTCTCCTCAATGCACTTGAGTATCACAGAAGCTCTGAGATCAATATCTTTGCTACTGACGCTATCCTTCTTCTCGGAAAGAGAGAGGATATCGAAGAAGACAATACTTACGATACTTCCAAGGTAGAGGCTTTCTACTTTAAGAAGGGCATGGCAGCTGAAGTATATGCGAATACTCTTCACTATGCTCCCTGCTCTGCAAACCCCGAGGGATTCCTTGTCGGAGTGGTTCTTCCCAAGGGTACTAACACAGACCTTAAGATCAAGCATGCTTCAGTATCTGAAGGCAGCAACAACGAGGATGCGCTTATCACAGCTGTTAATAAGTGGCTCATCGCTCATCCCGATGCCGCAGGTGAGGCAGGACACTTCATGGGTCTTAAGGGCGAGAACATCGACATCAGCAAGTAAAATTTTTTAAATCTACTATGGCATTAAAAGGAGGTTCACAACATGTTTAATGCACCCAAACTCAAGATCGGTATCGTAGCCGTAAGCCGTGACTGCTTCCCTGAGTCACTTTCCGTTAACAGAAGAAAGGCTCTCATCGATGCATACAAGGCTAAGTATGGTGATGAATATATTTATGAGTGCCCTATCTGTATCGTTGAGAGTGAGATCCACATGAAGCAGGCTCTCGCTGACATCAAGGCTCAGGGCTGTAACGCTCTTTGCGTATACCTCGGTAACTTCGGTCCCGAGATCTCCGAGACAATGCTCGCTCAGCAGTTCGACGGTCCCGTTATGTTCTGCGCAGCAGCTGAGGAGACACAGAATAACCTTATCCAGGGCAGAGGTGATGCTTACTGCGGTATGCTCAACGCTTCCTACAACCTTAAGATCCGCGGTGTAAAGGCTTACATCCCCGAGTATCCCGTAGGAACAGCTGCAGAGTGCGCTGACATGATCCGTGAGTTCGTACCTATCGCAAGAGCTCTCGTTGGACTTAAGGGTCTTAAGATCATCGGCTTCGGTCCCCGTCCTCTTAACTTCCTTGCTTGTAACGCTCCTATCCAGCAGCTTTACAACCTCGGTGTTGAGATCGAGGAGAACTCCGAGCTTGACCTCTTCGAGGCATTCAAGAATCACGAGAATGATCCCCGTATCCCCGATAAGATCAAGGAGATGGAAGCAGAGCTCGGTTCCGGTAACCAGAAGCCTCAGATCCTTCCTAAGCTTGCTCAGTATGAGCTTACACTCCTTGACTGGATCGAAGCTCACAAGGGTTCCGCTGAGTATGTTGCTATCGCAGGTAAGTGCTGGCCCGCATTCCAGACACAGTTCGGCTTCGTTCCCTGCTATGTAAATTCCCGTCTTACAGGTATGGGTATCCCCGTATCATGTGAGGTTGATATCTACGGTGCTCTTTCCGAGTACATCGGTTACCTTGTATCCGAGGATGATGTTACACTTCTCGACATCAACAACTCCGTACCTGCTGATATGTACGAAGAGTCCATCAAGGGCAAGTTCAACTACAAGCACACAGATACATTCATGGGCTTCCACTGCGGTAATACATGCTCCAGAAAGCTTTCCGCTTGCTCAATGAAGTATCAGCTCATCATGGCTAGAGCTCTTCCCGAGGAAGTTACACAGGGTACACTCGAGGGTGATATCGTTCCCGGTGACATCACATTCTTCAGACTTCAGTCTACAGCTGACGCTAAGCTCCGCGCTTATGTTGCAGAGGGTGAGGTTCTTCCTGTAGCTACTAAGTCCTTCGGTTCCATCGGTATCTTCGCTATCCCTGAGATGGGCAGATTCTACCGTCACGTTCTTATCCAGAACAACTTCCCTCACCACGGTGCAGTTGCATTCGGTCACCACGGTAAGGCTCTCTTCGAGATCTTCAAGTATCTCGGACTTGAGGGAACAGATCTTGGCTTCAATCGTAAGGCCGGCGATCTTTATCCTTCTGAGAATCCCTTCGCTTGATTGGTGCAGGAATAAAGAAAAATCATTAGAAAAGGCAGTATTATGACAGACAACGAACTTAAGACAACCGCGGCTAAAGTCCGCGAAGGTATTGTTACTGCTGTATACAGCGCCGCTTCGGGTCACCCGGGCGGATCGCTGTCCGCAGCTGACATGTACACATATCTCTTCTTTGAGGAGATGAATATCGATCCTAAGAATCCCAGAGATCCCAAGCGTGACAGATTCGTTCTTTCCAAGGGACACACATCTCCCGGATATTACTCTGCTCTTGCTAACAGAGGTTTCTTCCCCGTTGAGGATCTTAAGACTTTCAGAAAGCTCGGTTCTTACCTTCAGGGTCACCCCTGTATGAATGAGACCCCCGGCGTAGACATGAGCTCCGGATCTCTTGGTCAGGGCCTCTCCGCTGCAACAGGTATGGCTCTCGCAGGAAAGCTGAAGGGGGAGGATTACAGAGTATATACTCTCCTTGGTGACGGTGAGATCCAGGAAGGTCAGATCTGGGAGGCTGCTATGTTCGCAGGCGCTCACAAGCTTGACAATCTTACTGTTATCGTTGATAACAACGATCTTCAGATCGACGGTCGTGTAGCAGATGTATGTAACATCTATCCTATCGACAAGAAGTTCGAGGCATTCAACTTCAACGTTATCAATATCGACGGTCACGATTTTGCTCAGATCAGAGATGCTTTTGCTAAGGCTCGTGAGACAAAGGGCATGCCTACCGCGATCATAATGAAGACAACCAAGGGTAAGGGCGTTTCTTTCATGGAAGATAACGCAGGATGGCACGGTAAGGCTCCTAATGCTGAAGAGTATGAGAAGGCTATTGCCGAGATTAGATCTGCAATCTGAGTGGAGGAATTAGACCAACATGAGTAATGATATTGTTAAGATAGCAACAAGAGAGAGCTACGGAAACGCTCTGGCAGAGCTCGGTGACGAGTTCAAGGATTTCCTTGTACTCGATGCAGACCTTGCAGGTGCTACAAAGACTTCCGTATTTAAGAAGAAGTTCCCTGAGAGACATATCGATTGCGGAATCGCAGAGGCTAACATGACAGGTATCGCTGCAGGTATCGCTACCACAGGCACACCCGTGTTCATCTCCTCTTTCGCAATGTTCGCTTCAGGCCGTAACTTCGAGCAGGTAAGAAACTCCATCGGTTATCCTCACCTCAACGTTAAGATCGGCGCTACACACGCAGGCATCACGGTAGGTGAAGACGGTGCTTCCCACCAGTGCTTAGAGGATGTCGCTCTTATGAGAACGATCCCCGGAATGACAGTCATCGTTCCTTCCGATGATATCGAAGCAAAGGCTGCAGTTATGGCAGCTGCTGAGACAGTGGGACCTTTCTACATGAGATTCGGAAGAGCTGCTGTACCCGTCATCAACGACAGACCTGACTATAAGTTCGAAGTCGGCAAAGCAGTAGTTCTTAAGGATGGCACAGATATGGTCATCTTCGCTAACGGCGTCTGCGTAGCAGAGGCTTTGGGTGCAGCTGAGAAACTCGCAGCTGACGGAATCAATGCGGCAGTCGTAAACGTTCACACAGTCAAGCCCATCGACAAGGATACCATCCTTGAGTTCGCCAAGAAGACGAACAGGGTCTTCACTGTTGAAGAGCACTCTGTAATCGGCGGTCTCGGAAGCGCAGTATGCGACGTACTTTCCGAAGAGTATCCCGTTAAGGTTACAAAGATCGGTGTCTATGACAGATTCGGAAAGAGCGGCCCCGCAGGTGCGCTCATGAAGGAATTCCAGCTTGATGCCGAGGGAATCTACAATCAGATCAAAGCAAAGATCTGATTTAGATAATTACATCTAATAAAGAAATACCCCCGAAGTTTCGGGGGTATTTTTAACCTGTTATTTCTTCATCAGGAGTTATTACGGCTCCGTGCTTCTCGAAGATCCTCTTAAGGAAGACTGAGAACAGCATCGCGATCATTCCAATACCCATAAATATGAGAATACTGAAAGTGATTATCTGGACCGTGGGATCGACGATCCATGCATAACCCACACCGATCGTTACAACAGCAAAAAGAATAGTAGTAGGGAAGTTGGTGATGGCAAGCAGCAAAGAGTTCTTGATGGTCTGCTTGACGGTTTCATCAAACCATCCGATGAGCGGGAATGCATAAGATGCAGATGAGAAGATGGCAACAAGGAAGAAGATGGCAGGGTACATTGACCACTGATATTCCTTGGGCAGAGCTGTTCTGACCATATAGATCTCAAAAAGGAAAAAGGCTGAGAGTGCGCAATATACGAGCCAGAATCCGGTCGACTTTATGAAATTCGCCTTATAGCAGGAAAAGAAATCCCTGAAGACCGAGGGGTTCTCGCCGGCTGCTATCTTAATAGTAATTCTATATAAAGAAGTAATAGACGCACCGATCGTAAAGAGGGGAATGCATCCGACGAGGAAGCAGAAGTTAACCAGTATCAGATTGCATGCTGCAGTCAGTATCTTCATTGGAATGCTTCGTTTATCGAAAAATGAGCTCATTATCAGCCTCCGGAGTGTAACTCGTATATTGTTCTGATGAATTATAACAAAGAATATATTGGATATAAACAAATTGTCAGTATTAGTCGAAAGTTGCTCGCAAACATAGAATATGGTGATTTTTATGCAACACTTACTTGACGGACAGGGTTTGTTTGTATAAAATAACCATACGTGTGGACAAGAATGTCCATTAGTAGAAAACGAAAACACACAAGGAGGAAATTTTATGAAAAAAGTTATTGCTGGCTTGCTTTCAGTAGCTATGATCGCAGCAATGGCAGGTTGTAACAAGGCCACGCCTACAACTACAGCAGCTGGTACTACCGCATCCGGTGAATCTAAGCCTGCTGAGACAACGGCTCCTGCTGAGACAACCACAGCTGAGACAACAGTTAAGGCAACTTACGGTGAGGGCCCTGTCCACATCAATCTGTGGTCATTCACAAACGAAGTTCCTAACATGGCTCAGAAGTATATCCAGCTCAACCCTGAGTTCGGTAAGAAGTACACTATTGATGTAACAATCATCGCTACAACAAACCAGTCTTACCAGCCTGCACTCGACGCAGCTCTTAAGAACGGCGAAGTTGACATGTACGCAGCAGAGGCAGCTTTCGTTCTCAAGTACACAAAGGGTGACGGTGCTCAGTTCGCAGCAGCTTACAAGGATCTCGGAATTGACGTTGATAAGGCTGTCAAGGATGCTGAGATCGCTCAGTACACTGTTGATATCGGAACAAGAACTTCTGACAGCGCTCTCGTAGCTCTCGGCTATCAGGCAACTGGTGGTGCTATGATCTACAGAGCTTCCATCGCTAAGGAAGTATTCGGTTCTGATGATCCGGCTACTGTAGAGAAGGAAGTTGGCGGCGGTTCCGGTAAGTATGATACTTTCTGGAAGGCAGCTGCTAAGCTCAAGGAAAAGGGCTATCCTATCGTTTCCGGTGACGGTGACGTTTGGCACATGGTTGAGAATTCTTCTTCTTCTGGTTGGGTTGTTGACGGTAAGCTCAACATCGCACCTGAGAGACAGGCTTTCTTCGACATTTCCAAGCAGCTCGTTGATAACGGCTGGTGCAATGAGACAACAGACTGGCAGCCTTCTTGGTTCGCTGACATGAAGGGTCTCCCTCAGGAAGGTAAGACCAATAAGTCTGCATTCTGCTTCTTCGGACCTGCATGGCTTATCAACTACTCAATGAAGGATAACTGCGGCGGTAAGGAAGCTCCGGCTGACGGCAACTATGCTGGTAACACATTCGGTGACTGGCGTGTATGCAAGGCTCCTGCAGGATTCTTCTGGGGCGGTACATGGGTACTCGCTTCTAAGTCAGCAGCTGAGAACGCTGATAAGAAGGCTGGTGTAGCTGAGCTCATCAACTGGATTACACTCGACGCTTCTGATAAGGGTCTCCAGTATCTCTGGGCTAACGGTCTCTTCGCACCTAACGCTGACGGCACACCTGGTACAAAGGACTGCGTTGCTTCCGGTAAGGTTATGGCAACAGCTGACGGTAAGGTTGCTTTCCTCGGCGGTCAGAACATGTTCCCTGCTTTCATCGCAGCTAACGCTAATGCTACAGGTAAGAACATGACTCAGTATGACGAGAACATCAACGCTCTCTTCCGTGAGCAGGTTAACCAGTATGCACATGGTCAGAAGTCTATTGATGACGCTATCAAGGATTTCAGATCTCGTGTAGCTGACAAGATCGGCGAGGACGGTTCACTCTAATAGGCCGTAGCCGATAACTGTATAAACTGATTACTCAGTTTAACCAGTAAATTTCAACGGCAGGGTAAATCCAGGTTTGCCCTGCCGTTTTTAAAAAAATTACAAGGAGGTAAGAAGATATGAAGAGCAAAAAACTGGTCGATTACGGCAAGTACGGCTATTTGTTCTCAATACCTTTCATTCTGGCTTTCCTGGTATTTTCTCTTTACCCCATCCTTTTTACTTTCTACATCGGCTTTTCTGACTTTGCAGGTATGACTGCTACAGTCAAGGATTCTAAGATCCTTTGGTCAGAGCCGTTTAAGAATTTCGCGACCGTATTTAGGGCTAATCTGTTCAGAAAGTCCTTTGGTAACACATGTATCATTTGGATTATGAACTTTATTCCCCAGATGGGATTGGCTCTTCTTCTTACCGCATGGTTTACTGACAGAAGATCAAAAGTCAAAGGTCAGGGTATTTTCAAAATACTGTTCTATATGCCTAACATCATCACGGCAGCTACAGTTGCCGTTCTGTTCACACAGATCTTCGCCTATCCTTCAGGACCTATCAACACAACATTGATCAAGCTCGGTCTTACCGAGAAGGGTGTTAACTTTATGCTTACACCTGGTCGTGTTAGAGGCGTTGTAGCATTTATTCAGTTCTGGCAGTGGTATGGCTATACGATGGTAATGCTCATTTCGGGCGTTATCGGAATCAATCCGGAAATCTTTGAGGCTGCTGACCTCGATGGTGCTAACAGAGTACAGACATTCTTCCTGATCACATTACCTTGTATCAGAACAATTATGTTGTATGTCCTCGTTACATCACTTATCGGTGGTCTCAACATGTTCGATATCCCGGCACTCTATGCTATGGATAGAGGTGACGCTGGCGGATATACAGTTAATATGTATATCAAGGATGTTGCTTTCACGGGTAAACAGAGATACAACCTCGCAGCTGCGGCAAGTATCATTATGTTTATCATCATCGTTCTCCTTTCCCTCGTTCTCTTCTACATCATGAGAGATAAGGATGAGGCTAAGCTTAAGAAGTTGAAGAAGCAGCAGCTTAAGGCCGCTAAGGCCAAGAAGGCATATTAAGGGGGGACGGTTTATGGCTAAGACAGCTACACTTCATAAGGAGTCAATAGGCCTTAAGGTCGTCATCTATATTGTTTGCATTATTCTTGCAATCCTTAGTTTATTGCCCTTCTTTATCATGTTCACGAATGCTACGAGAAGCACGGCTGAAATTCAGTCAAGCGCTATCTCTCTGTATTCTGCACATCCTATTCAGAACCTTACGAGAAACTGGAAAGTATTTAACGGCAAGTCTTTCGATCCTTCTACAGGTTTCGTTAACTCACTTATCGTTTCAACCTGCACAACGATCCTTGCTGTTTACTTCTCATGCCTTACATCGTATGCACTCTTTGCTTACGAATGGAAGCTTAGAGATGCTTTCTTCGGTTTGATCGTCGGTATCATGATGATCCCTGGTACAGTTACAATGATCGGTTTCTATCAGGCAGCTTATCAGGTTCACATGACAAACAAGCTTGCATTGCTCATCATTCCTGCGATCGCATCGCCAAACATGGTATTCTTCATGCGACAATACCTACAGGCGTCGTTGTCACTGGAAATCGTTGACTCAGGCCGTATAGACGGTGCGGGCGAGTTCATGATCTTCAACAGGATCGTTTTCCCGCTCATGAAGCCGGCTATCGCTACACAGTGTATCTTTACATTCGTCGGAAGCTGGAACAACCTCTTCCTGCCTCAGATCATTCTGACAAAGAAAGAGAAGTATACACTTCCTATCGAAGTCGCATTGCTTAACTCTGATATCTATCAGACAGAGTACGGTTCTATCTACTTAGGACTTTCACTCACAGTTATTCCGCTCTTGATTATCTACATTCTCCTTTCAAGATATATCGTTGAGGGTGTTGCTCTCGGTGGTGTTAAGTCTTAATAGATAATCGGTTCTACCGGACAAACTAAAAGCAATAAAAAGGGCAGTGAAAAATTCACTGCCCTTTTACTTTGCAAAAATAAAAAGAGAAAAGAGGGTCAGCTTCTCCTTCTGCGTCGGATCCTCTGACGGTACTGTGAAGGTGAGCAGCCGTAATGCTTTTCGAAATTGCGGCTCAGGGATGTAAGGTTGTTGAAGCCGGAGGAGAGCGCAATATCACTGATCGAAAGCTCGGAGTCAGAGAGCTTTTCAACTACTGACTTCAGCTTAAGAGTCGTCTGGTAATCGTAGAAAGTCATGCCGGTATATTCCTTGAAGATCCTTGCGAAATGGAACTTGGAATATCCGACGTAGTTGGCTGCTTCCTCCATGGTTACGCTTTCTGAGTAATGGATGGAGAGCCATTCAAGAAGCGATCTGAGTTTGATATAGATCTCGCGCTGTTTGTCGTTATTGGGGACAGCCATGCTGTCAGTGTAATCTCTCTTCTGAAGCATGCCGATGATGCCGAGCAGGTGAGAGAAGATAGGAGTTTCTTTTACTGATGAGGAGTAGAAGAAATAAAGATTGCTGATCTCCATGAACCTTGCATAGATGCGGTTATAGATCTCAGGATATGTCTCACTGTTTACTACAAGAGGTTCTTTTATGAGTTCCTCAAAATCAGAGTAATCGAAGAAGTCCTTAAGGAAATCAATCTTGAAAAGATAGATGAACCTGATGCCTTCTCTTGTGCCGGAGATCTTATGGAGCATGTCAGGAGGAATGAAAAGGATCTCTTTCTCCTTAAGGGCGATCGTTCTGTCTTCAAATACATAAGTATAAGAACCGGCAAGAGGGATGGCGATCTCAAGACAGGAATGTCTGTGAGTAGGATAATCTTCAGCCTTGTTGTTATACCAGATCCTCATGTTGGAGTTAGGTACGAAATCAACCTCTTCAACGTAGTTGCTGACAATGCGTCCTGTAAAGTTTCTTATCGGCTGCTGAAAGTTGCCGGGAACCGTGTTATCACTTAACTGCATGATCAGAGCTCCTTAATCTAAAAACTGATAGCAATAATTATATATAATAGCAAGATGTGTATAGAAATGTTAGTCTTAATATAATAAATTATTAGGAAAGATCAAAAATATTTTTAGAGGTGGCGTTATGGACAGAAATAAAGCAAGAGAAAGAGCAGAAGAACTCGTCAGCAAGATGACGGTCGAAGAAGCCGCTTCACAGCTTAGATTTGATGCTCCGGCCATCGAAAGGCTGGGAGTTCCGGAGTACAACTGGTGGAATGAAGCTCTTCACGGAGTCGCAAGAGCAGGCACCGCAACGAGCTTTCCTCAGTCGATCGCTCTGGGAGCAACATTTGATCAGGAACTGCTTGGAAAGATCGGCGAGACCATAGCTACCGAGGGACGCGCAAAATATAATGAGATTTCCGCAAATATGGGCGACCGCGATATATATAAAGGACTGACATTCTGGTCACCTAACGTAAACGTGTTCAGAGATCCCAGGTGGGGCAGAGGCCAGGAGACATACGGAGAGGATCCGTATCTTATATCAAGGCTCGCGATCCCGTTTATCAAGGGTCTTCAGGGTGAAGGAGAATACATGAAGGCTGCGGCATGCGCAAAGCATTTCGTCGTACATTCAGGTCCTGAAGCAAAGAGACACGAGTTTGATGTCGAACCATCCAAGAAAGATCTGAGAGAAACTTATCTGCCTGCATTTGAAGCTTGTGTTAAAGAAGCAGGTGTTGAATCGGTCATGGGTGCTTATAACCGCGTAAACGGAGAACCCTGCTGCGGACATTCGTTCATCAAAGACATCGTAAGGGACGAATGGGGATTTGAAGGACATTTCGTTTCAGACTGCTGGGCCATAAGGGACTTCCATGAGCATCACAAAGTAACGAAGAATTCCGAAGAGAGCGCAGCGCTTGCGCTGAAGAAAGGGTGCGATCTCAACTGCGGCTGTACATATGCGCATCTGATGAAAGCCTACAACAAAGGACTTGTTACTGAAGCACAGATCAGGGAATCAGCGGTAAGGCTCTTTACTACAAGATTCCTTCTTGGTCTTTTCGATAAGACTGAATACGACGGACTCACATATCTTGATGTCGAGACAGAAGAGAACATCGCGCTCTCTAAGAGAGCATCCGATGAAGCTGTAGTTATGCTCAAGAACGACGGCATCCTGCCGCTTGACGCCGGCAAGACGAAGGTCATCTCAGTCATCGGTCCTAATGCGGATGCAAGACGTCCGCTTATGGGCAACTACTACGGAACATCTTCCGAATATATCACGGCCATAGAGGGAATCAGAAGAGCTGCCGGCAGCAATGTCAGGATCCTCTATTCTGAGGGATGCGATCTGAGCAACACCAAACCGGATCCGCTTTCACGTGACTATAACACAATAGCAGAAGCCAAGGCTGTCATGAGCAGATCAGATCTCGTCATCCTCTGCATCGGTCTCAACGAGACTCTTGAAGGTGAAGAGGGAGACCAGGGCAACCAGTATGCATCAGGTGACAAGAACGATCTCTCGTTCCCCAAGCCTCAGCTCAAGCTCATAGAAGCAGTTAAAAACTCAGGGAAACCCTTTATTACTGTCGTTATGACGGGTTCTGCCATGGATCTTACTCCGTTCTCCGAAGAAGCATCCGCTATCCTTCAGGCGTGGTATCCCGGAGCAAGAGGCGGCCTTTCGATCGGCGACATCATCTTCGGAAAGGTCAATCCTTCAGGCAAGCTCCCCGTAACCATCTGCAGGAGCGTTGATGATCTTCCTGATTTTGAAGACTACTCGATGAAGAACAGAACATATAAATACACCGAACATGAGCCGCTCTATCCTTTCGGATACGGTCTTACTTACGGAAAGGTCACGATCGGGAACATCGCAGTTTCCGACAGCTCAGCTTCAGCGCGCGAAAACGGATTTGATATCACTGTAAGCGTTAAGAACGAGGGCGCCATCAAGACCGGTGAAGTAGTTCAGATCTATGCTAAAGCACCTGAGGATAAGAACGAGGTCAGAAATTTTAAGCTTGTCGGTTTCAAGAGGGTCGAGCTCGAAAAAGGGCAGTCTGAAGACGTGATCCTTCACATAGATTCCGATTCTCTTAAGGTTTTTGACGATGAAGGTAACAAAGTTACACCGGAAGGAAAGATAAAGATCTATGCCGGATTCGGTCAGCCTGACGAGAGGACCAAGGAGCTTTACAAGACTTCGGCTCTGGAAGTCACGATCTAATAAAATAAGGCATTTCAGGCAAAAAATATGGGGCCGGTCTTTTGCTTAAGACCGGCCCTTTTTCTGTCCTTTGTAACAATGTTACGAAATTATCAGTCTCCGCCGTGGATCGTCTCGAAAGTGAGTCCGAGATTCTCATTGTGATCGACAGCCCAGTCGACTGCCCACTCGGATTCGAAAAGAACGACCGGCTCCTCATCACGGTCAAGGACCAGCATTGAGGTTGAGGTAAGCGTCATTATTTTCGGATCGAAATCCTCCTTCTCGGACTTAACCCAGCGAGCGAGACGGTAGGGAAGGGAAGTGCGGACGATCTCAACGCCGTACTCGGATGAGAGACGGTACTCCAGAACGTCAAACTGGAGGATACCGACAACGCCCATGATGTAGGTCTCGGTACCGATGTTAGGCTGCTTGAAGAGCTGAACTGCGCCTTCCTGCGAAAGCTGCTCGATTCCCTTGAGGAACTGCTTTCTCTTCATGGAATCCTTAGGCTCGACGCGTGCGAAGTTCTCGGGCGAGAATACAGGGATCGGATCGAACTCGAACTTGCGGTTGGATGAGATTATGGTATCGCCGATACGGAAGTTGCCCGGATCGAAAATACCGATGATGTCACCTGCATAAGCCTCCTCGGTGATGGCACGGTCCTGCGCCATAAACTGCTGGGGCTGCGCGAGAGTGATCTTCTTTCCGGTCCTCATGAGATTAACGGACATGTTCTTCTCATACTGGCCGGAGCAGATGCGGATGAAAGCCATTCTGTCGCGGTGTGAAGGATCCATGTTTGCCTGGATCTTGAATACGAAGCCGGAGAACATTTCCTCTTCCGGTTCGATGGTGCCGTCAGTCGAGTGATGTGAAGCCGGTGAAGGTGCCATCTTCAGGAAGTGCTTGAGGAAAGGCTCAACGCCGAAGTTGGTGATGGCTGAACCGAAGAATACGGGTGTCAGCTGCCCGTGAAGAACCTTGTCCATGTCGAGCTCGTCGCCTGCCATATCGAGAAGTTCGATGTCGTTTCTCAATACCTCGAGATGACCGGGCATGAGCATCTTGTCGAGCGCGGGATCGTCGATTCCTGAGACCTTCTCGGTAACCATGGATGCACCGTGGTCGTTGTTTTCCTTGTCGAAGACGAGGACGCTCTGTGTAGCTCTCTCGTAAACACCCTCGAAATCGCCGTCTGTGCCGATCGGCCAGTTGACGGGGCATGAACGGATGCCCAAGACCTTTTCGAGCTCGTCCATGAGGTCGAACGGGTTCTTTGCAGCACGGTCCATCTTGTTAACGAAGGTGAAGATCGGAATGCCTCTTCTGCGGCAGACCTGGAAAAGCTTAATTGTCTGGGCCTCGACACCTTTTGCACCGTCGAGGACCATGACCGCGGCGTCAGCAGCGCAGAGCGTACGGTATGTATCCTCGGAGAAGTCCTGGTGTCCGGGGGTATCGAGGATGTTGATGTGGCAGCCGTCATATTCGAACTGCATTACTGATGAAGTTACCGAGATACCACGCTTCTTTTCGATCTCCATCCAGTCGGATGTTGCATGGCGCGCAGCCTTTCTGGCCTTGACGGAACCTGCCTGGTGGATGGCTCCGCCGTAAAGGAGGAGTTTCTCGGTAATGGTTGTCTTACCTGCGTCCGGGTGCGATATTATCGCGAACGTGCGGCGTCTTTTTATTTCCTCGA
>JAILMW010000028.1 GCA_024692235.1 Saccharofermentans sp.
ATAAAGCCCATGTCCATGGCAGCTATCGTATCCGGTGCGGATGCACTTGAGATCGAGGTCCATAACTGCCCCAAGAAGGCATTGTCAGATGCTGCTCAGCAGCTTACTCCCGATCAGTTCGTCGGCGTGATGGAAGCTATAGAAAAGGCAAGAAGCATCATCTGATCTTTTAAGGACAATACCAAGTATTAGGAAGTGACATAAATGATAGTCGGAATAGTAGGATTAGGTCTTATCGGAGCATCCTTTGCAAAGGCATATAAGGAGAACGAGGAAGGCCATACGGTATACGGATGGAACCGTACGGAGACAACTGCCGATATGGCAAAGATGCAGGGCATCATCGACGATAAGCTCACAGACGAGAATCTGCCTTCGTGCGATATCGTGATCATTAGCTTGTATCCTGAAGCCACCATCAACTGGATGGAAGAGCATAAGGATAAGTTCAATAAGAACGGCGTGGTCATCGATGCATGCGGAACCAAGAGGTGGGTCTGCAGGGAAGGATTCAGGATCGCTCATGAGTGCGGATTCGAGTTCGTAGGCTGCCATCCCATGGCAGGTACCAAGTTCTCCGGAATGAGCTATGCACGTGCAAATATGTACGAGGGAGCGCCCATGGTAGTCTGCCCCGACAGGTTCGACGATATGCACCTCATAGACAGGATAAAGACTCTTCTTGCTCCCTGCAGGTTCGGAACATTCTGTCTCGCGCATCCCGACGAACATGACAGGATGATCGCATTCACATCCCAGATGGCACACCTTGTATCCAACGCATACATAAAGAGCCCCAACGCATTGAACCATAAGGGCTTCTCGGCAGGTTCCTATAAGGATATGACTCGTGTTGCCTGGCTCAACCCCGAGATGTGGACACAGCTCTTCCTGGAGAATAAGGATAACCTCATATTCGAGATCGACTATCTCATAGAGGAACTTAAAAAATATCGTGACGCTATGGAAAGAGACGATCACGAAGGACTCGTTAAGCTCTTACAGGAAGGTAAGGAGCGAAAGGAACAGGTAGACGGAAAGTGAAAGGTATATTCGTAGGAACAAAGCCCAATCCTTATAAAGTGATAATAGGAGCTCGTGCATTAACGCAGGTGGGAAGCCTTATCTTAAGGACTGCTCCCGAAGTTCAGAAGGTACTTATCGTGAGTGATTCCAATGTCGCTCCGCTCTATCTGGAGACAGTAAAGAAGGGCATAGAGATCTCCAAGATCGAGGTCTGCGAATATGTCTTTGAAGCAGGAGAGAAGTCTAAGAATATCGATTCTGTCGCAGCCATGTGGGGTGTGATGGCAGAGAATAAGTTCACAAGGACCGATGCCGTAGTAGCATTGGGCGGCGGTGTCGTTACCGATATGGGAGGATTTGCCGCAGCGACTTTCCTTAGAGGTATCAAGGTATTCCAGGTGCCTACATCCCTCCTTGCCATGGTAGATGCGGCAATAGGAGGAAAGACCGGAATCGACCTCAAGGAAGGAAAGAACCTTGCCGGAGCATTCTGGCAGCCAGCCATGGTAATAGAGGATACCGACTGCTTGAAGACGCTTCCGGACGACCTCTTTACCGAAGGATTCGGAGAGATATTAAAGCATGCCTTCATAATGGATACGGAGCTTTATGACCTGCTTTCCGAGATCGCGGCTGAAGGCAAGGTGGACAAGATAAGAGAAGACGATGCTCTTCTTGAGAAGATCGTGTCCATGAACGTATCAGATAAGGTAAGTGTCATAACAGAGGATACACTCGATAACGGTCTTCGCCAGACTCTTAACTACGGCCATACCGTAGGTCATGTCATAGAACGTAACAGTAACTTCTCCCTTGCACACGGCGTATGTGTTGCAAAGGGCATGGGAATAATGATCGATGCCTGTGAGAAAGCAGGCACATTGCCTTCAGAAGAAGCTTCTAAGATGAGAGATCTTATCAAGGCATACGGTCTTCCCGTAAGTGATGACATCACTGCAAAGGAAGCTTCTGACGGCGTACTTAATGACAAGAAGAAGAGAGGAGATAATATCTCCGTTATACTCGTTAACAAGATAGGTCATGCAGAGATAAAGAAGATGACTGCGGAAGAATTCGAGTCGTTCATAGGAAAGGGCAAGGCTCTATGATCTTATCCGCTAAGAACAGGAATCTTGATTTTACCGTCTCTGCTCCGCCTTCCAAGTCGGTATATCACAGGGAGCTGATCGTAAGGTTCCTGTGCGGCGATACATCTCATATCGAAGCGGATCCTTCGGACAATAACGATATCCGTGCTACCAGAGCTTGTCTTCGTTCGCTTCGTGATGCAAAGCCCGGGGATGAAGTAATACTTCCCTGCGGCGAGAGCGGTTCTACACTTCGCTTCATGATCCCCGTGGCGGCGGCGTTTCTTTTAAGGGAAGGATCCGAGATCGCATCGAAGATCGTCTTTACTACGGAAGGCAGATTATTCGACAGACCGGTCAGGGAACTTGCCGATGCTCTTGCTCCGCACGGTATTAATGTCACGAAGGACGGATCTTCAAGGAGCATCATCGTAACAGGGTCCATGACATCAGGTGAATACAGGATCGACGGCAGTGTATCGAGCCAGTATATATCAGGTCTTCTCATGGCGCTTCCTCTGTTCTCCGATAAGAGCAGCATTGAAGTAACGGGAGGGATCAAGTCTGCAAGATATATAGACCTTACCGTCGATGCCCTTACCAAGTATTCCGCTCCCGTATCAAGAGAAGGCGATACCTTCTATCCTTCGCTCGGAGGCTACCATGGCGATGTCTCGGGCGATTTTACGGTAGAGGGCGACTGGAGCAACGGTGCATTCCTTCTGTGCCTTGCAAAGTTCAGCGATATAAAGGTAGAAGGGCTCGATCCGTCTTCTAAGCAGGGCGATAAGGCCATAGTGGATTTCCTGAAGTTCTCTGATGATAATAAGTCAGGTTCATGGGACTGCAGCGATACTCCTGACATCGCGCCTTATATGGCTACTGTAGCTCCGTTTCTTTTCGATGAGCTTACGCTTACGGGTATAGGAAGGCTTCGCATCAAGGAGTCAGACAGGGTAACGGCAGTAAGGGAGCAGCTCTCTGCCATAGGTGTTCGTACAGAGGAGACGGAAGATACTCTTACCGTATATAGGGCTTCTTCATCTTCGCCTGCGACACCTGTTAAGCTTTTGTCCTACAATGATCACAGGATGGCTATGTGCGCTATCCTTATCGCAGTGATACTTAAGATCGATATAGATATAGATGACATCAAATGTCTTGATAAATCTTTCCCTGAATTTCAGGAGATAATAAGAAGGGAATTAATTCCATGAGCATGAGAAGCATATACAGAGGCGACGTTTTGAACCTTGAGGTCTACGGCGAGTCTCACAGCCCTACGATAGGAGTCCTTATCGAAGGACTTCCCGAGGGTGTTGTCCCCGATGAGGAGAAGACGGCAGCTCTTATGAAGAGAAGAGCTCCGGGACAGAATAAGTGGTCCACTCCGCGAAAGGAAAAGGATGAGGTCATATTCGAGACTTCTCCTGACGGAAGGCTTCACGGATATATCGTAAATTCCAATACGAAGCCTAAGGACTACGCTTCGATAATGAACAAGCCCAGGCCTTCGCATGCAGACTTCACCGCTAAGATCAAGTACGGCGACAAGGCATCCAAGAGCGGAGGCGGTATCTTCTCGGGAAGGATGACGGCTCCTTTATGTATCGCCGGTTCTATCGCTATCCAGCAGCTGGAGAAAAGAGGCATCAGGATCTTCTCTCATGTTAAGAGTATCGCAGGAATACCTGACGACAGTTACTTCGACCATGCTCCCCTTGACGAAGGATTCAAGTCATCGCTCTCATCGGTATCTTCCAAGGAATTCCCGGTTATAAGCGATGCTTCCGGAGAGAAGATGAAGGAGAAGATCGAAGAAGCAAGGATGTCGCTTGATTCCGTCGGAGGCATCATCGAGACGGTGGTATACGGAATGCCTGCAGGTGTAGGCGGTCCTATATTCGACGGTCTTGAGGGCAAGATAGCTCAGATAATATATGCAGTTCCCGCCGTAAAGGGAATAGAGTTCGGCAACGGATTCGGTGCGGCACTCCTTAAAGGTTCCGAGAACAATGATCCCTTTACATATGACGGAGATAAGGTCACCCTCGCATCCAACAGGAGCGGCGGTATCTTAGGCGGTATAAGTGTCGGTGGGGAATGTGCACCGATAGTCTTCGACTGTTGCCTGAAGCCCACGCCTTCAATAGGCCGCGAGCAGAAGACGGTGGATATAGAGAATAAGGAAGATACGACCCTTGAGATCTCAGGAAGGCACGATCCGTGCATCGTACCCAGGGCCGTACCGGTAATAGAAGCAGCTTCGGCTATCGCGATCTACGACAGGATCCTCGCCGAAGAAAGGGGGATGTGATGTCTCTGGACGAACTTCGCAAAGAAATAGATGCTGCCGATAAGACGATCCTCAAGGCTATAGAGAAGAGGATGGATGTAGCAAGGCGTATCGGTGAGGAGAAGCGTCTCGTGGGAAGGCCCATCTACGATGTTGCCAGGGAAGCCGATAAGCTCGATTCCCTGGAAGATTCGGCAGGCGCCGAATCAAAGCCTTATATAAGGGAGCTCTACGACAAGATATTCGAGCTTACGAGACGCCACGAAGACAAGAAGCTCTTCGGTGTCCTCGGACAGAAGCTCCCGCATACGTATTCACCCGAGATACACCATATGCTCACGGATCGCTATACATACGGGATCATAGAGAGAGAACCTGACGAGCTGGACGAACTTTTCAGGTGTAAGGTGTACGGCGGATTTAACGTGACTATCCCATATAAGAAAGAAGCATACATAAGATGCGATGTCTTATCTGAGGAAGCATCCGCTACGGGTGCGGTAAATACCGTGGTATTCGGTCCTGACGGAAAGACATACGGTTATAACACCGATGTATACGGATTTACATACATGCTTAAATCTGCCTCTATAGAAGCAGAAGGCAGGAAGTGCCTCGTCTTAGGTCACGGCGGTGCGGCAGGTGCCGTCGAGTATGCACTTATTAAGATGGGTGCTTCGTCCGTCACTTTCTGCAGCAGGAGGGAGGATATCAATTACGAGAACGTATACGATATCTGCTCTGATGCACAGGTGATCGTCAATTGTACTCCGGTAGGTATGTATCCTGAAGTAGAAGGCGAGGTCATCGATCTCTCGAGGTTCCCTTCCGCGGAAGCATTCGCGGACCTTATCTACAATCCTTCGGCTACAAGGCTCATGCAGAAGGCGCAAGCGTTAGGTCTTAAGACCGCAGGAGGACTTACCATGCTTGTAGCGCAGGCATATAAGGCTTCACTTTATTTCAGGGGAGCAGAACATGCGGATGATGCCCGTGAGGAGGCGCAGAAGACAAGATCTATCGTCATATCCCTTGAGAAGATGATGAAGAATATCACGCTTATAGGTATGCCGGGATGCGGTAAGACGACTCTCGGCAAGGCGATCGCACGTGCTACGGGCAAGGAGTTCATAGATCTTGATGTAGCCTTTCTTGAAAAGTACGGTATCAAGCCTTCCGAGTGTATCGCAAACGAGGGCGAGGATGCCTTTCGTTCAAAAGAGAGCGCTCTGGCGGCAGAGATACTTCCTCGTAGCGGTAAGGTCATATCCTGCGGCGGAGGCATCGTGACAAGGGATATCAACCGTTTCTTTGTTAAGTGCAATTCCCGCGTGATCTACCTTAAAAGGCCGCTGGAAGTTCTTGCCGGAGAAGATCGTCCCATCACCGCAAGAGAGGGTGTGAGCAACCTCTACGAGCAGAGAAGGGCGAACTACGAGAGCTGGTGCGATATTGTCCTCGATATACCTTCCTGCAAGGACAAGGCGGAATTACTGGAGACATCTCTGGACAGACTGTATTCGGAGGATTTTTTATGAAGATACTGGTGCTTAACGGACCTAACCTCAATATGCTTGGCATAAGAGAACCCGAGATCTACGGAAAGACCACATATAAAGATCTGGTGGCAAAGATAGAAGATCATTGCTCCGAGAAGGGTATCGACGTTACATGCAGTCAGAGCAATCACGAGGGCGATCTTGTGGATATGATACAGCAGGCTTACTTCGACAAAGTAGACGGCATCGTTATCAACCCCGGTGCATATACCCATACTTCGGTAGCTCTGCTTGATGCCCTGAAGGCGGTTCAGATCCCTACGGTAGAGGTACATATCTCAAAGGTGGACGAGAGAGAAGCCTTCAGGCAGATCTCATACGTGTCCTACTATGCTTGCGAGAGGATCATCGGCAAGGGTCTTGACGGATATATTAAAGCAATAGACTATCTCGAAGCTCGGGTTTAATGCTATAATCGTAAGGCTATAAACTGAAACGAGGAACAGGATAATGGGATTGTTCGGTAAGAAGAATAATAAAGACAACGATAATGAAGAGATAAAGGATGCTACCCTGCTTCAGGGAGAAGACCTTGACGCATTCGTAATGTCCGCAATAGAAGAAGCGGAATTCGAGCAGGAACAGCAGAAGGAAGAAGAGAAGAAGAACGAAGAGGAAAGGATAAGACGCCAGACCCTCGAAAGGAACGAAGCCGGCGCGCAGAAGAAGATGGTCATAAGGAGATTCTTCCTTATGGTCACATCTGCCGAAGACGCTGACGGAGCATACGGACTCAAGGGTTCCGTCCACGGCCTGATCAAGACAGACGACAAGGTATACGTGTACCGTCCTAACGGAACTGTGCTGGAAGGTAAGGTCGAGGGCATAGAGAACGAGTCCGACGAGAAGGTCGATGAGATCAAGTCTCAGGTCGGAAGGCTCATCGTAAGATTCGATGACGGTATCGAGGAAGGAACGGTACCTGAAGAGGCTGTTCCCTTCTACTCGGTCGTTACTTGCGTTAAGCCCGTGAACAAGGACGATAACAAGGCTCCCGTAGAGAATCCCTATCTCCTTGGTCTGTCTCTGGAATACAAGAACTATATGAAGGATAAGCAGTATATGCGCCTTCTTATCAAGAATATCTCCGAGGGAAAGTTCATCGTGCCCATCCATCCGGCACAGCCTTCTCCCGACGGCGGTAAACCCATAATCAAGCTCGTCACTCTCAAGAGGTCTCCCGATGACAAGCTTCCTATGGTGCCTATCTTCACGGATATCGCGGCATTGTCTTCCTGGAAGGAGCTCTTCGAGAAGGAAGGTAAGCCTTCCGTAGCGATGCTCGGCTTCAAGGAACTCGCTAAGAATACACAGTCCGAGGGACCGGACTTCGTCCTTAATCCCAGCGGACCTCTTACTATCAATTTCCCCCGTGAGGTAGTAAATAATATCGCGGGCCTGGTAACTCCGCTCGATCCCGCGCGTAAGTCCGGCAAGCAGCGTATAGCCATCGGTGTTCCTCCCAAGAATGAGGAGACTGATGCCATCCGCAAGGCGCTGGTCGAGTTCGCTCAGGATGAGCCTTCGATCAAGGCTCTCGGCTATATCGCCACCATAAAGGAAATGGTAAAGGGTTATGCGTGCGTCGTAGATTGTCCCAAGGAAGGTTCAAGGGAACTCTTCCAGCAGATGGCAGAGAAGATCAAGCCGTACATGAAGGAAGTCAGGACCATGGAATTCATGCTCCGTGCAGAGGCTCCTTTTGCGGAGGCATACTTCTCCAAGATACCGTACGACTACAAAGGCTGATATCAAAAAGTTTAACCTGAGAACGACATGAGAGCCGGAGGTCATCCGGCTCTTTTGACGCCTCCGGAAGGGGGCATTCCGCAAAGCCTTATATATCAGGGCTTTCGCGGTTGATATGAGAATGTAACACAATATATAGGGGTTTGTTGTTGACTTCACCACTATATATGGCTAGAATGAAGAAGCTATCAGTAATCATGAAAATTTGAAAATTGTAACACACAAGGCAGTGTAACATTGTTACAATAGCAACGTAACTTTTAATCAAATTCGAGGGGCAAGGTGTAATCATGAAGATCATCAAGAGGAACAAGACAGAGGTAGATTTTGACATAACTAAGATCGTTAATGCTGTCACAAAGGCGAATAACGCTGCCAAGGAAAGTGAGAGGATGACTCCCACTCAGATCATGCGTATCGCCGACTCCGTTCAGAAGCAGTGCGAGAAGGTAAATCGTGCTCTTTCCGTAGAGGAGATCCAGGATCTTGTCGAGAAGCAGATCATGTCTCACGGCGCATATGAGGTAGCTAAGCTCTACATCACATATCGCTATACGAGAAGCCTTGTCCGTCGTTCCAATACGACAGACGACAGCATCCTTACACTCATCGAGTGCAATAACGAGGAGCTCAAGCAGGAGAATTCCAACAAGAATCCCACCGTCAACAGCGTTCAGCGTGACTATATGGCAGGCGAGGTAAGTAAGGATATAACTCAAAGGCTCCTCCTTCCCCAGGATATCGTAGATGCTCACAATCAGGGCATCATCCACTTCCACGATTCGGATTATTTTGCTCAGCATATGCATAACTGCGACCTCGTAAACCTCGAGGATATGCTCCAGAACGGTACCGTTATCTCCGGTACCATGATCGAGAAGCCCCACAGCTTCTCCACGGCTTGTAATATCGCAACACAGATCATCGCTCAGGTTGCTTCCAACCAGTACGGCGGTCAGTCCATCTCTCTTACTCATCTTGCACCTTTCGTACAGGTATCGAGAGAGAAGATCAGGAAGCTCGTTGACCAGGAGACTGAGGAGATTGGCGCTACTCTTACCGATGAGCAGAAGGATGCTCTCGTTGAGAAGAGACTTCGCGAAGAGATCTCAAGAGGCGTACAGACTATCCAGTATCAGGTAGTTACGCTCCTTACTACAAATGGTCAGGCTCCTTTCGTAACCGTATTCATGTATCTTAACGAGGCAAAGGATCCTCAGCTCAAGAAGGATCTTGCCATGATCATAGAGGAAGTCCTCACACAGAGGATCCAGGGCGTAAAGAACGAGTCCGGTGTATATGTAACACCCGCATTCCCCAAGCTCATCTATGTTCTTGAAGAAGATAATATCCATGAGGATTCTCCTTACTATCACCTTACGAGACTTGCAGCAAGATGTACTGCTAAGAGAATGGTTCCCGACTATATCTCCGAGAAGGTAATGCTCCAGCTCAAGGTGGATAAGAACGGTAACGGTAACTGCTATACATGCATGGGTTGCAGATCTTTCCTTACAACATACGTTGATGAGAATAACCAGCCCAAGTACTACGGAAGGTTCAACCAGGGTGTCGTTACACTTAACCTCGTAGACGTAGCCTGCACGGCATGCAGCGAGACAAGGGACGAAGAGAAGTTCTGGAAGGTATTGGAAGAAAGGCTCGAGCTCTGCCACAAGGCACTTCGCTGCCGTCACGACAGACTTGCAGGTACTCTTTCAGATGCAGCTCCCATCCTCTGGCAGTATGGTGCACTGGCAAGACTTAAGAAGGGTGAGCCCATAACTAAGCTTCTCTACGGCGGTTATTCCACCATTTCCCTGGGTTATGCAGGCCTTTGGGAGTGCGTATATGAAGTAACGGGCAAGAAGCTTACCGAGAAGGAAGGCGAGGAGTTCGGTCTTAAGGTAATGGAGGCCTTGAATGCCGCTTGTGCTAAGTGGAAGGAAGAAGAGAATATCGACTATTCCATCTACGGAACACCTCTCGAGTCTACGACTTATAAGTTCGCTAAGTGCCTTCAGAGAAGGTTCGGCATCATCAAGGGCGTTACCGACAGGAACTACATCACTAACAGCTACCATGTTCATGTTACTGAGAAGATCGATGCATTTAAGAAGCTCTCATTGGAGTCCAAGTTCCAGAGACTTTCTCCCGGCGGAGCCATAAGCTACATCGAAGTACCCGACATGCAGAACAATATCGATGCCGTAATGGATGTTATGAAGTATATCTACGATAACATCATGTATGCCGAGCTCAATACAAAGTCAGATTACTGCCAGGTATGCGGTTATGACGGTGAGATCAAGATCGAGGAGCGAGACCACAAGCTTACATGGGTCTGCCCCAACTGCGGCAACGACGACGAGAATAAGCTCAATGTAGCAAGAAGGACATGCGGCTATATCGGAACACAGTTCTGGAATCAGGGCCGTACACAGGAGATCAAGGAACGCGTACTCCATCTTTGATCTTATAAATCAGACGACGGAGGATATTAATGTATTACTGTGCGATAAAGGAATGTGATATAGCTGACGGTATCGGTGTCAGAGTGAGCCTTTTCGTATCGGGATGCAGAAACCGCTGCGAAGGGTGCTTTCAGCCGGAGACATGGAATTTTAAATACGGCAGGGAATTCACCGAGGACACGCAGCAAGAGATATTCGAACTGCTTAAGCCCTCTTACATAAGAGGGCTTACTGTTTTGGGCGGCGAGCCCTTTGAACCCGAGAACCAGAAGGTGCTCCTGCCTTTCCTTCAGGAGTTTAAAAGGAGGTTCCCCGAGAAGGATCTGTGGGTATTTACGGGTTACAGGTACCATGACGAGCTCACAGCCCCCGGTGTCCACCCCAATTGTGAATACACATCTGACATCCTCGACCTTATTGACGTAATGGTCGACGGAAGATTTGAATTATCTTTAAAGAATTTGTGTTTGAAGTACCGCGGATCGTCAAATCAGCGTATAATTGACATGAGGAGAACCAGAAGGGATCCTTCCGGTGAAGTCATCCTCTGGGACGAGCGTCAAGCGAGCGAATAAGTCAATTATAGGGTGTTATGAAAGACAGGATCAAGCGTTGGCTGGGATTGGATAAGACCAGCGACTATGTCGAACGATATTTTGAAGACAGTAATGCCAGAGCGAGCATATATATGTCTGTCATTATTGTTATCCTGGAAGGCTGGATGATCATCAGCCTTATGTATCGCTTGATGTTTACCCCCGAGTTTGTAAAGACGTCTACTTGGGTCATCACCCATTTTCTCTCGTATATAGCTCTCTTCTCATCAGGCTGTATGGCCCTCGTATATGCCGACAAGTATCTTCAAGGTAAGGTAAAACGCAATAAGAACAGGCATTCTACTACGTTGTGGCTGTTCTGTTGTGTATGTATCCTGTTCGGTATATTTATCTCCTATTCGGATTATGCCAAGGGTGAGCAGATATTCACCTTTATAACGATGGTGCTCTTTGTAGTTTGTCTTCTCGTGTGGAAGCCCATCGTCTCTTTCTGTATGCTGTCGGTGTCCTTTGCGGCATTCTATATCCTCATACGTCAGTATGGCGAGACGTCCTATGCCATGAAGACCAATTTCCTTATATTGTGGATATCGGTCCTTGTGACCAGCATAAGTAACTTCTACCAGAAGAGAGTAGAAGCCGAGAAGGATGAAAGTGTCGAGGAAGCGACTTCCAGGATAAAGAAAGCCGCCATGATCGATGAGATGACCGGAGTTGCCAACATGAATTTCTTCCGTGTACGTGCGGCAGAGATATTGAATGATAAAGATACGAATCCCGGAAGTCTGATATTCCTCTTCCTTGATATAGAGAACTTCAAGGCCGTAAACGAGAAGTACGGATTCGAATCGGGTAATGCATTCCTTAAGAAGATCGCGCTGGTAATGACGGATGAGTTCCCCGAAGCGCTTATAGCTAGACAGGGAGACGATCACTTCGTAATCCTTACCGAGAGAAAGAATATGATGGACAGGCTCGAATCCTTAAGAGCCCTGATCTTCGATTTTGACCCAGAGCTTCAGATCGGACTTAAGGCTGGCGGCTATATCCCTCATAACAGGACGTGCGATCCCCATATTGCTTCTGATAATGCACGATATGCCTGTGAGAGCATCAAGAAGAAGTTCGATCAGGATTACTGCGTATACGATACCAAGTTGAGCGAAGAGTTCAAGATGAAGCAGTATATCGTCAATAACGTAGACCAGGCACTGGACAGCGGTCATATTAAGGTTCATTATCAGCCTGTCGTATGGGCCAAGAACAGGAAGCTTTGCGGCTACGAAGCACTGGTAAAGTGGGAGGATCCCACATACGGATTCCTTTCTCCCGGATTGTTTATTCCTATCCTCGAGGAGTACAGGCAGGTACATAAGGTCGACATGATCGTTATCGATACGGTATGCCGTGATATACACAGCCTCATAGCTTCCAAGCGTCCTGCAGTTCCCGTATCCCTGAACTTCTCAAGGCTCGACTTCGAGCTTACCGATGTAGTGGATCTTATCGAGAGCTGCGTACAGAAGTATAATATCCCCCGTAACATGCTCCATGTAGAGGTTACCGAGAGCGCCCTGTCGGAGTATATAGATACCCTTCAGGATGATCTGGACAGACTTCGTAAGCTGGGCTATCCGCTCTGGCTCGATGATTTCGGTTCGGGATATTCCTCTCTTAATGTCCTTAAGGATTTCAGCTTTGACGTCATGAAGATCGACATGGTATTCCTGTCGAGCTTCGAGAAGAACAAGGAGAAGTCCATGGCGGTATTGAAGAATGTAGTCAACTTGGCAAATGATCTGGGCATGAGGACTCTTACGGAAGGTGTAGAGACATTGGAGGAAGCTGAGTATCTGAAGGAAGTAGGATGCGAGAGACTTCAGGGCTATCTGTTCGGTAAGGCGATGCCTTTGAAGGATATAATGATCAAGATCGGTGCCGGCACCCTTAAGGTATCGGAGGAGTATCTGAATAATGATTGATGTCATATCAGTTGATAATATGAGACAAAGTGATGCCGCCGCGATAAGAGGCGGCATTCCTTCGCTCGAACTTATGAGAAGAGCGGCACAGGGAATATACGATGTATCCTCTATAGAGGGCAATACGGATATCTATGTGGGAAGCGGCAATAACGGCGGAGACGGATTTGCACTTGCCCTTATAATGGCTTCCGGCGGTAATGTACCTGCCGTAGTTACCGTCTCGGATCACTATTCCGAGGATGCTTCTTACTACAAGGAGAAGGCAGAAGAAGCAGGTGTTAAAGTGTTGCCTTTCGAGAAGGCAAGAGAGAGGAAGCCCGATACTGTAGTAGACTGTCTTCTCGGTACGGGATTTAAGGGTGATGCTAAGGGGCTTTATAAAGAAGCCATAGAGCACATTAATTCTTTGGGAGCGCGTGTCATAAGCGCGGATATCAACAGCGGTCTTAACGGTGATACCGGTGAGACGAACCTGGCGGTGGTATCTGACCTTACGGTATCTGTCGGCTCTCACAAAAGAGGGCTTATAAAAGCTCTCGGAGGGGAGTACGTAAAGGCGGTGAAAGCCGTTGATATCGGTATTCCCATAAAGGATAAGGAGGATTTCTTCCTTACTGATGAAGAATGGAACGAGAAAGGTTTTCCGCAGGATCTTCGCATATATGAAGACGGTGCGGTGTATTACAGATGAAAGCTTTATTTTTTGATATAGACGGAACTATATGGGATCGCCATAACACCATCCCGGAAAGTACGCGAAAGGCAATAGCGCAGGCAAGAGCTAACGGCAACAAGGCATTTATCTGCTCAGGCAGGACCAGAGGCTATATACAGAATGAGGACCTTTTGGGGATAGGCTTTGACGGTATCGTCTCAGGCTGCGGAACGATGATCGAAATGAACGGCGAGACAGTGTTTTCCGAAGATATCCCTGCCGAACTTGCGATGAGGACCGTAGAGACAGTGCGAAGATACGGCTTCCGTCCCATATTGGAAGGTAAGGAATATCTCTATATGGAAGAATCCGAGTTCGGTCACGATCCGTACGGAAAGAAGCTCTTCAGCGAACTTAAGGACAGGAGAAAGCCCATTGATTCTCTCTGGGGCAAGTGGTCTATGAGTAAGCTCTCCTGCGCGACCGACGGCTGTGAGACAAAGGAATGTTTTGACATACTCTCCGGCTACTACGATATGATCGTACATAACAGCGCCGTAGTGGAGATGGTCCCTCGCGGATACAACAAAGGAACCGGGCTTATCCACGCCTGTGATCTTCTTGGTATCGACGTCAAGGATTCCGTCGCCTTCGGAGACAGCGTAAACGATCTTGATATGTTCCGTGCATCAGGCTTTGCAGTCGCCATGGGTAACGGTTCGGAAGATGCCAGGAATGCAGCCGATCATGTGACGGCTTCGCTTCACGAGGACGGTATAAGCAAAGCGCTCTCTTACTTAAATATCATATGATAATGTGAAGGTTCATCCGTGAGCATCTTGATGAACGGCTCTGCTCTTGCCAAGGCATCGGTGTCTTTTCTTACGCTGATGGTAAATCCTGCTCTCAGTGCAGGGTAAAAAGGCATGGCCGTAAACGGCAGTACATCGTAGGATCGCTGAGGGATGTATGGAATTATCCCGCATCCGTGACCTGTATATGTCAAGGCAAGGACCCATAACATATCATTAACATACCCGACGGAAATATTATCGTAGTTTATCTTGTTGGCGATCACCTCTTTATAAAGGTCTTCGGAGGTGATAAGAGGCTTAAGTCCTGCCATGGACGGAGTTATGAAGCTCTCGGAGACGCACACGGGATCATTCTTCATGGTGAGCATATTAAGTTCATATTCTCCGCTGTAGCGATATGTCTGTCCCGCCACCATCATCTCGCTTGCGGATGTCACCGCGATATCTATAAGTCCCAGGGATAACTGATTCGTCAGTTCCTCGTACGGATATACATTAGGTGCGGGCTTGCAAGGCGGGTGAGTATTAAGGTATGAAGTGATCGGATGGAGAAAGGCACAGGCGAGTGTACTGTTGGAGAAGCCTATGCGAAGTTGATCACGGTTTCGCGATTCGATGAGCATATGAAGTTGCCTGTCGTAGGCAATGTGGAGGAGGATGATCCTGGATCCGTCGGCGGTCAGATCAAGTCTGTTCCCGTTCTTCTCGAAGACAGTGACCCCGATACGGTTCTCGAAGATCCTTACTTCCTTGCTGACGTGATCCGGGGTAATATTCAGTTGCTTAGCTACCTCTTCTTTGTTGCCGTTGACGCTCAGGGCAAGAACAACGCGCATGCATGAAAGACCAAGACAGTTCATCATGATCCCACCTCCTCTCGGGGGACGGAAAAGATCACAGTCGGGGTCTGCTGATGATGTAGGAATCGGCGCTTATGACCGCGACGGTCTTTCCGTTCAATGTAAATATAATCTCTTCAACGCCGTTGGCGTTGTCGGCTGCAGTATTAACAGAGTCGAAGGTGATCGTACCGCCTGTGACGGGCGCTGAATCATATACGTCCTTCGCCGTGATGATCACTTCGTCCGTAAGGTCGCAACAGTCAAAGTAGGGATAGCACAGAAGTGTCATGCCAAGATCGTTGTCGTCGCTCCTGGACATCCTTGTTATATGCATCTTTATCCTGTTGTTCTTCAAGGTTTTGAGCTTAAGCTCGTAAAGGCAGTATGCATGACTTGCCACGAACTCAAGAAGAGGAGTAGGCAATGTATCCGTATGAGTCTTCCTCTTGTGGGGAAGGGAATCCGCTATATTATCCATCTTAAAGCGGAGATTCTCGAGGATCCCCTTATCGAAGGAATTCCTTACCGACTGCATCCTCAGAGTCAGGGCGAACTCCGCCTGAAGGTAGAACCTGTAAGCCCGAAGCTTCATCAATTCACGAAGGAGCGGGTCGTTGTTCTGAAGCTGCAGATCTCCCATCCTTATGGCGACATCCGCGAACTTCCCGTCAAACTCTCCCTGCTCGAATCGATAACGTTCCTCTCCGTAGAGACGCTCGATGATCGATGCCGCCAGGGGCAGGTTTCTCTTGACGTACAGTCCCTTGAGGAACATATCCGCCAGCTTATATGAGGATTCTGTGATACCGTAAGTCGATCCTATTGAGAAGTAGAAGAAGGCCTTCTCATAGTCGGGAACACCGTCACCTAACCTTCCGTAGTAATATATATATCCCAAAGTGTTGGCTGCATATCCGAAGCTTCCTTCGCGCCACAGCTTCTCCATGCATTCCGCTGCTACGGCATAGTCGCAAGGGTAAAGGGAAGAGCCGCCGTAAGAGGCATAACCCTTGATCCTCAGAGCATCGAAGTCTCCCTTGAAAGCGAGATGATCGGTGAATTCCTTGAAGGCTGCGCGGGTCACGACATCTGCGTCCTTGAGGATCAGATCGTTATCGAATTCCATGATGAAGTCGTGCTTTATAAGGTCGATATATCTTCCGGGGATCACTTCCTCGCTGTCTTCGTCCTCGTAGTGCCAGGCGATCTGATCAAGAAGCTGCTCTATATCGAGATAGTCCTCAAGACTTACGCTTATCATGCTTAAGGTGAACTGTTCGTACTTGTCGAATATGTGTCTTATTATCCACTTGAAAAGATCGCCGTCAGATATGGGAAGACCTATCATCCTCATGTTCTTGATATTGCCGGGATTCGGCCCGAACAGTTCCGATAATTCCAGGTAGTCATAGAGATGTACAAGGAGCGGTTCCCACCATTCGAGGAAGAAGGAGACGGCGCTCATCTTTTGGGAGCGGCAGTTAAGGAGGACTTCCCTTATATCTTCCAGGTCCATCCTGTAGTATTCTTGGCACTCGATATCATCAGGAGTAACCTTGCTGAACGGGATCAGTGTGATATCGGTCCAACGCTTATCCATGGTCGCATAGTCACGGAGCATCTCCTTTGAAATGTAGATTTTGTGACCTGTGTCCTTCATGGTTTCCTCTCCTTCGGAAAATAATAATAAGTAATTCTAATAATAAACATTTATTATTGCGAGAACAAATCAATTTCATTAACAACTGTAGTACAATAAAGTAAACGTTTTTTTAACGGAGGTCTTCATATGGGTCTTAATTTCAGAAAGAGCATCACGATACTTCCCGGTGTCAGACTCAACCTCAGTAAGTCCGGAATAAGCGCAAGCTTCGGAAAGAAGGGTATAAGACAGAGCATCAGTACTACCGGACGCGCCAGGACGACCATCGGTATTCCGGGCACCGGAGTCTACTATACAAAGCAGACTAACGTTAAGAAACTTGCAGGCGGTCTCAAGGACAAGATCACGGGCAAGAAGACAGATAAGGATCAGAAGGAAGAGAAGAAGACTTCTTCCAATGCAGCAGATAATGCTCAGATCGAAGCTAATAAGCAGCAGGTCGAAGAGTACGAGGCATACGTTACTGCCATCAAGTCCGTACATAAGCATAGTGACGGACAGATCGACTGGAATGCATTGAATAAAGGTGAAGTTCCCACGAATATCGTGAAGGGGAGTGACGAATACAAGGAGTGGCTCGAACTCAAGGAGTTCTCCGACGAAGTCTTAAAGGGCGATATCGACAGCTACTTTACCATTATCGACGAAGTGAAGCCTTTCGATGACCTTCTTGAATTCGGAAGCAATTTCCAGGTGGGAACTGATGATCCGAAGCTTCTTGAGATAGAGTTCGCGATCAAGTCCGACGACGTTGTTCCCAAGATCGAGATGACACTTAAAGCTAACGGTGATATCTCCGAGAAGGAACTCTCCAAGACCGCATACTACGACCTTATGCAGGATTATGTATCAAGCACCACGATCAGGATCGCAAGAGATGCGTTCGCACTCCTTCCCGTAGACACCGTTATCGTGCATGCGGTAGATAATATCCTTAATACTGCTACGGGATATGAGGAAGAACTTACTCTCCTTTCCGTTAAGTTTACAAGAGAGAAGCTTATGTCCTTGAACCTTGCCATGGTAGATCCTTCGGATGCTCTGTCGCAGTTCGAGTGTAACATGAAGTTTAAAAAGACAGCGGGATTTGATCCCGTCAACAGGGTGCTTGCCTGATATGCGTAAGGATGAGAAGGATTTTGTCGATAAGTACAGAGCGGTGCATGGCGGTACCGAGGCGGATGCGATGCTTCAATATCGTAAGATGAACCTGACGTCGACGCCCTACAATCGGAAATCTCCGAACGATATCATTAACGATCAGCGTAAAAATCTATTAGACTGAAATAGAAAAGGCGGCCTTACGGTCGCCTTTGATCATCTCTCGAAGAGCTCTGTGCTGAAGTATCTCTCGCCCGTGTCCGGAAGGATGGTGATAACTCTTTTGCCCTTGCCTAAGAGCTTTGCCATACGAAGTGCGACGCAGACATTGGTGCCGCTTGAGATACCGCAGAGGATACCTTCCTTCTTGCCAAGGTCCAGGGTCGTCTGTATGGCTTCTTCGTCAGTTACGATCTCGATATCCGAGATGATGTCTCTGTCTAAGATCGGAGGTATAAGGCCGTCGCCGATGCCCATCTGAAGATGAGATCCGATGGAACCTCCGGAGAGGATAGCCGCATGTTCCGGCTCGGCTGCCCAGATGAGGATGTCGGGGTTCTTCTCCTTCAGGACCTTGCCGATACCGGTGATGGTTCCGCCTGTACCGATGCCTGAGCAGAAGCCGTTTAAGGGTCCGTCTACCTGCTCTAAGATCTCAAGCGCGGTGCCTTCGGTATGTGCGCATATATTCTCGGGATTGGAGAACTGATCGGGCATGAAGACATTGGGATCTTCTTTTGCCATCCTCTTGGCTTCCTCGATACATCTGTCGATACATTCGCCTATGTTGTCGTTGTCGTGAATAAGCTTTAATTCTGCTCCGTACTGGCGGATAAGAAGACGCCTCTCCGCGCTTACGGAATCAGGCATGATTATTATCACCTTATATCCTTTGACTGCGCCTACGAGAGCAAGGCCGATACCCTGATTGCCGCTTGTAGGTTCAACTATAACGGAGCCGGGCTTCAGCTTGCCTTCCTTCTCTGCAGCTTCGATCATGCGAAGAGCAGTCCTAGTCTTAACGGAACCGCCGATATTTAGTCCTTCGTACTTTACCAGGACCTCCGCGTCGTCAGGTCCCGTCATGTGATTGAGGCGGATGACCGGCGTGTTACCGATCGCCTCTAAGATATTATTACAGATCATATATACTCCACTTCGTTGGTAGGAAATGCCTCAATACTATATCACATTATTTCTCTTCGGTCTTGCGCTGTTCCTTGATGTGCTTGAAGATCTCCTCAGTGGCTATCCTTGCCTTGGCTACATTGACGCCAGGCCTAACGAAGCAGTAGTAAAGACATTCCTTGTCTCCGATGCAGATTATGTCGCCTATCTCATACCAGTAGTAGTCCGCATAGAGGCTGTAGCAGGTAAGAGGACCCTGGCTGTAGTCGAGCTGACCTTCGCATCCTTTGAGCGTGAAGCCTTTGACATCGTGGTGAAGATGTCCCGAGCCGACCATGTAGACTGACTTAAAGTCTACGATCATGCCGATCTCGACGTCGGCATCCAGAGAGTATGTGCCTTCGATGACTTCTTCTTTGACACATTCTCTCTCCCACTTGTACCAGTCGGGGATATGAGAGTATTCCGTCTCGCCATCCTTGGCATGCATCTGCCCCAGTTCATCCATCTCCCATACCTTGCCGCAGGCCTTGCAGGTAAGAGTTATGCCCTTGCCCTCGGTCTGTCCTTCTTCTTTACATGCCGGGCACTTATATAGGATCCTGTGAAGGCCGTCTGCTCTGAAAGGCTCGTTTACTATGACGTTATTGTCTTTCTGCCACTTGAAGTAATCAAAATCGAAAGCCTCGTCCAATATGGCGTCGATCTCTCTTGTGGACTTGGTCTTGTAATCCTCTTTGGATACGATGCACTTTATCTGTGCCGTTACCTTAACGTTTCTCTTTTGAAGATTGTTGTAAAGAGGGTCCCTCGCGAAAGCACCGTAGGTGGTGATCATGACTACGGGGACGCCCAGCTTCTTAAAAAGGACGCCCATCCTTCTGGGAAGCTTGGTAGCCGTACCGTCAAAGGAGTAACTTGCCTCAGGATAAAGGAGGATGGAGGAGCCGTGTGCTGTTGCATACTGCATATCCGATATGAGCTTCAAGTCCGTGACGAACTTCTGCGTGGGGATACATCCTATGCTCCTCATAAGCCATTCTTTGCCTATGAAGCCGTCCGAGGTACAGACGATGTTATATGGCCTCGGATATAAGATCTTGGATGCTATGGATAAGTCTATGAAGCTCGAGTGGTTCATGAGGATAAGCCAGGGACCGTCGCCCGCTTTATCCATATCGACTTCGGAATAAGAGAAGCCTACGTCCTTAAGTTCTTTGCTGCCCAAGACGTTCATGAGCTTCTTCATGAAGAAATTAGGCTTAACGGGAAGCTTGTGCTGTCCTTTTGGAAGATTTATTACCTCGCTATACGACTTATTTGTCCTTTTGATCTTCATAACTCCGAGCTCCTTGCAAAATATATGTAAATTATAGCATTTCGCCTACTACCGTAAAAACGCATTTGCTAATATACGAGATAGGACCTCACGAAAGGAGTTTTCCCCATGATCTATTATGTTGACAGTAACGCAGCCCCCGGCGGAAACGGAAGTAAAGAGACCCCTTACCGCTATATAAACGATGCCGCTTTCAAGGCGCTTCCGGGAGACGAAGTAGTAGTTGCTCCCGGTATATACAGAGAACACGTTATCCCCAAGAATAAAGGTGAAGAGAATGCACGTATCACATACCGTTCCGAAGTACCCTCAGGAGCCGTTATAACAGGTGCGGAAGATCTCAAAAATTGGGAGAAGTACGAAGGTGACGTATGGACCGCAAGCGTAGATAACAGGATATTCGGCGAATATAATCCGTATACTACATATGTGTGCGGCGACTGGTATTTTGCTCCTACCGTAAGACATACCGGTGCGGTCTTTCTTAACGATAAGATGATGTACGAGACCGTTACTCTTGATGAGTGTATCAAGGGCGATATCGCACCCGACTCATGGGATCCCGAAGGATCAAAGTTCAAGTGGTTCAGCGAGCAGAAGGACGGAAGGACGATCTTCTATGCTAACTTCAAGGGAAAGGATCCTAATTCCGAGAAGGTAGAGATCTTAGTTAGAAGGAACTGCTTCATGCCTGAAGAGAACGGCATCGACTATATAACCGTAAGCGGGTTTAATATCAATAAGGCAGCTACCACGTGGGCTCCTCCCGCAGCTTATCAGGACGGTATGATCGGTCCTCACTGGAGTAAGGGCTGGATAATCGAGGACTGCGAGATCTGGGGCAGTAAGTGCTGCGGTATCTCACTTGGTAAGTATAAAGATCCCGAGAACGACATGTACTTCTATACCAAGCATGTTAAGAGCCCTACGCAGATGGAAAGAGATGCAGTCTGCAGAGGTCAGTACCACGGATGGCTCAAGGAGAATATCGGTCACCATATCGTAAGAAGATGCCATGTCCATCACTGTGAGCAGACAGGTATCGTAGGAAGGATGGGCGCCGTATTCTCAACTATCGAGGATTGCCATATCCATAATGTATGTAATTCCCAGCAGTTAGGCGGAGCAGAGACGGCAGGTATCAAGATCCATGCGGCTATCGATGTGACCATCAGAAGGAACCATATCCATAACTGCATCATGGGCGTATGGTGTGACTGGCAGGCACAGGGCACCAGGATCTCTCAGAATATCCTTCACGATAACATGAGGCCCGACGGTGTAGAGCCGGCAGAAGGTGCTATGTGGAGTAATGACGTATTTATCGAGGTAAGCCACGGCCCTACGCTTATCGATAATAATCTAATGCTCTCCAAGGTAAGTGCGGTTATCCCCAGTGAAGGTATCGCTTTCGTACATAACTTCATGGCAGGTTCCATTACATACCTTAATTCCGGTGTAGACAGCATGGTCAACGGCACAAGAGAGCCCAGATATACTCCTTACCATATAAGGCACAGGACCGAGGTTGCAGGCTTCATGACTATCCTTCACGGTGATGACAGGATCTATAACAATATAATGATCCAGCTCTATCCCGTTACCGACAAGGCAAGGACTGCCAAGGATTTTGACTTCGAAGTAGCAGGAACGGGACACTTTGATATCTTCCCCTCATATGATGAGTGGATCTCACACTTTATGATGGATCGTGAACCCGATATGGGAAGACTTGCTCAGTTCCATTTCGGTCATCTTCCCGTATGGCTCGCAGGTAATGCTTACTTTAACGGAGCTACCGTATGTAAGCACGAGAAAGATTATTTCCTGAACGATACTGACGAAGTATATGTAAGGTATAAGGACGAAGACGGTAAGTTCATCCTTGAGACTAATGCTTACGACATCATGAAGACATACTGCACCGAGCTTATCGACAGTGATGTTCTGGGATGTGCTTTCGAGCCTGAGCAGAGATTCGAATCTCCCGACGGATCGGCTATCGTCTTCGACACTGACCTTCAGGGCAAGAAGAGGGACGGAATGATAATCCCGGGTCCCTTTGCCGAGGGTATTGAAGACGGTCAGATAGAACTCTGATCACGCATGTTAACGATCACGGGAACCCTGCCGATAAGGCGGGGTTCTTGCTTTTCGCGTATTTTCTACTAGTATTCCACAGGGTAATGATCTGGAATTCGTCAATTGACTGGTTTCCTTTTATGAATATAATTGTAGAGTGTGAGTGTGTTTATTCGGGGGAGTAGATCATTTTATGAGCGAAGAGTTTTTGCTTCAGACAAAGGATATCACCAAGAAATATAAGAATTTTGTTGCGGTAGATCACGTTAACATCAATCTCAAAAAAGGTGAGATATACGGACTTATCGGACGAAACGGAGCAGGTAAGACCACGCTTCTTAAGATGCTTGCAGGTCTTGCCAATCCCACGGAAGGTGATTATACGATATTCGGAATGAGCGGCAGGAAGACTGCTTCAGTCCGTGACAGGATCGGAGTCCTCATAGAGAATCCGGGCCTGTTCGGTAATATGTCAGCCTATGATAATCTGAAGGTCAAAGCGCTTGCGCTGGGACTTAACGATCCCGATTACCTGAGAGAACTCATCGATTATGTCGGACTTACCTCTGCCGGTAAGCGTCCCGTCAAGAAGTATTCTCTCGGAATGAAGCAGAGGCTCGGAATAGCACTTACTCTTGTAAGTCATCCGGATCTTCTCCTTCTTGACGAGCCCATAAACGGACTTGATCCTCAGGGAATAATAGAGATGAGAGAGCTTATTGAGAAGCTTGCCAAGGAACAGAATATCACGATAATAATCTCCAGTCATATCCTGGAAGAACTCTCCAAGATAGCTACAAGATATGGTGTGATAAATGAAGGAAGACTCATCGCGGAATTCACGCATGAAGAACTGCTGGAAAAATGCATCCAGCTTCTCGAACTGAGGACAGATGACATAAGCAAGGCCAATATAGTTCTCGAGAATATGGGTATCAGAGATTATCAGAATATAGATAAGAGAACGATCCATATCTTTGAACGAGTAAATGATTGCGGAAAGATCGTTCTCGAGATGGCAAGGAATAATGTCGATATCAGCCTGGTTGAGACCAAGCACAGATCGCTTGAAGAATACTATATCGATATAACCGACAGGGATTCTATCGGCAGGACCGGAGAAGAGAAGAAGTGAGAGATTTTCTTAAGTCCCGAACATATGCATATCTGCATAGTAAAAATCTTCCTGTTTTCCTGATATCACTGGGTATCTGGTTTGTTGCCAATTTTGTAAATGTCGTTATTCTCAGAGATACCGGCCTTACGATGAGCTTATCTTATGCTTTGTGGGCATTTACAGAGTTTTATCTCTGTTATATCCCGGTCGTAGTATCTACATGGTATGGCAATTCATCTGCGACCGGCTTTGCAAGGAATATTTCTTTTCAGGTCAAAGATCCGTCGTATTTGGCTTCGGCGATAATATTCACGTTGATACTTAATGCCATAGGAGTAACGATATCAATGGCAGGCGGTTTGTTGATCTATTGTATTCCAAATAATACGGTGATCCTGGTAAACGACCTGTCGACGATGTTACAAACGATCCTGCTGCTGTTTTTATCTTCCTGCTGCAGGTCAGTATTTGTTATCTTCGTCACGGAACTTACATACAGCCGCATATGGGGATGTGTTATCGGAATGCTCGGTTCATGCGGATTTCTTTCTCATTCACTCTCTTCAACGGAGTTGCTACTCCTTCATTTTGCGGGCGTTAAGGAAACGTCACTTCCTGTAAGTTCGTTAGCAAACTATGTTGTATTTAACGATATGATGCCCAGGTTCGATTCAGCGTCGACAGAATATGTGGTGACTTCGATACAATGCAATGTCCCGGTCACGATATGTCGAATGCTGATATATATAGCACTGTTTATGACATTGACAATAGTTGTCAACAGAAGAAGAGACGTAATGTGATAAGGAGGCGGGAATCATGATACAGCTGTTGATGACTGATCTGTTCAGGGTATTAAAAGATAAGCGACTGTTCATAGTAGCTGCATTTCACTTCTGTATGTTTACGCTTACCTTGTCCGGAATGTTTGCTTCGATAGGTGTTACATATACCGGATCCGGCAATACTCTCGGGTACTTTATGGAGAGATATTCTTATGATAGTGAGAGCGAAATCCTGGCATCTTATATGGCTACTGTTGATATATTCATCGCAACTTTTGTCTACGCTGCGTTCTTTTTTACGGACGGAAAGCGTGACAAAGCGTTCGAGAATATGTGTACCATATACAGAAACAGGATCAAGGTAGTGTTCGCCGAGTATATTACACTGTGCTTTGTCGGGCTCTTCTTTACTTTATCTAAGCTGTTAGGCGTTACCGTCATGAATCTTGCATTCGGCTACAAGGTAGTCTTTTGCGAAGGCAAGTTTAATTATTTCGGGATCTTTATGTGGTTTATTATATTAGCGGCCTATATGGCGGTCTTCTATACAATATATATGTTGACGCGCAATATATATGTTCCTCTCGTATTGTTGTTTGCACCTGTGACGATCTCGTTTTGTTCAAGATTCATGACAGAGGTTCCGTTTGGCGATAAGATCTTTTTAGGCTCATTGCTTTTCCTTGAGGGACCTACTCTCGCATATTATGAACTGGACGACCGATTGCTTGGATATAAGATCTTGCTCCTGTGTGTTGCAGTGATAGCTGTGCTTCTTACGGCAACTTCAGTTGTGATCACCAAGAGGGATGTTAAATAAGAGAGGGAAGGACCTTAACGGATCTTCTTAAAGCTTCTATTGTCTTGGTCTCAAGGACGCATCTGCAGTTGGTGCATTTCGCAGTCCTGAGCCTGTCCTTAAGATCTATGTCCCCGTCTCCTAATGCGAGGTGATTCTTTGGAGGGACTTCAGTTCCGTCGTGGACGTGCATATGGCAAAGATGTTCTTTATGCTCGAGGATAAAGGGAACGTCGGTCTCGCCTATGGCCTTGGAGTGTCCTATGTCCCACGTAAGTCCGAATACGGGACTTTGAAGAAGATATCCTATCGCTTTCTTCTCATATCCCCTGAAGCCGTCGGTATTCTCTATTACTATCTTTATATCGGAGCCGGCGATCCATTCTTCGCACTTTGAGCGAAATGCTTCAACAGCCTTCATGTAAGTATCAAAGTCGCGGTCGTACATCTGTACCTTGCGATCGGGAAGAGTAATGTAGATGCCGTGATGCATATGCATGTTTATCGTAAGAGGCTGACTTTTATCACCGAACTTATCACGAAGGGGAAGGAGTGCCTTAGTAACTTCGACAGTCCTTCTTACTGTCTCCAGATAAGCGTCGGTGACCAGGTGATTAAAGTCGGCGATATTAAGATTCTCGTCTAAGTGGATCGTGTAGTAGATACCCGCTTCCTCTGCCACAGAGATGAGCTTTGCCGTATCTTCAAGCCTGTCCGTCTGATACTCGGGGAAGTTCATGTTGAGCTCGATAAAGTTAAGCCCCAGTTCCTTACAAAGAGCGATATTCTCTTCAAGCGTCTTATTCTCGATAAGGGTAGGCATTCCGAACTGCATATGAACCTCCTGCGTCGCTTTATAAGTTTACTATATTATGCCCTTGCTTGTTCGCAGAACCCCCGGCTATCAGTTTATGCATCATGTGTGATCCGCTGTTCAAGAGAGACAAAGAATTTGCTTTTTATCAGCGCGTCGTTAACGACAGCAAGAACTTTTGAGAAGATAATTATCAGGAAGAACGCGACTGTGATCATAAGCAGCTCGCCCGCGACATCTAAAGGATTATATACCCCAAGAACATTAACTATGACTTTATGCTGAAAGAGGAATACCGGGAAACTTATTTTACTGAACCGCTTTACGAGTGTGCTCACCTTGAATGTTTTAATGCGTTCTCCCACAGACACAAGCAACAAAAAAGCGAAAATACCGTGGACTTGCTCAGAGATTTTGAATGTGTGCAAGATTTGGACAGGAACGAACAACAATACAACGGCAATAACTGAAGATATAGATATAAAGATTGTGTTTTCAAAAAACAGTTTACGATGTTTCATGAACAGGATCCCTATATAAAAGCTCGCAGCGCAGGTGATCAGATTGCGAAAACTGTCGATTGTGAATACATTGAGACACAAAACTGCAAAATACCCTGCAGTGAGAATGAATGGAATCAGAAAACGACTTTTCTTCATTATCTTTATCATAAAGGGATATAACAAATACAGAAATATTATAGCTCCCAGAAACCACTCACCGACTTCACAATAATTGGGTATTCGATAATAAAAATACCCGTCTACGCCCAACAGAGTTAAAACCAGTGTTAATGGTGAAGGACCATAAAACAACATATGCGTTTGAAATACATTTTGTAAAAAGTAAAACAAAAAGCAAAGATAAAACATCGGAAAGATCGATTTCCATCTCTTAAACCAGAATACTTTAATCGAAGAGACATCCGGATAATTATGGAAAAGCGATGCGCCTGACAGGACGAAAAAGATTGTTACCGCCAGACTTCCGTAATTACCGCTGGGCAATTGAAAAAAGAGTTTGTGCTCACTTGCGGTATGGCACGCATAATGAAACAAAACGATAATGATCGTGCAAATACAACGCGCAAAATCCATGCCGAATATTCTTTCGGGTTTTGGCTGAATTGTGTCTAATGACTGCATATGAACCTCCGGCAAGTGATCTTACAGGTCTATTCTAGCATTGTTACTGCCGATGCTTAAGAGTTGAGAAAAACCGTCAAATCGAGGTCTTCTGTCTTTAAGAGCTTATGAAAGTTTGGACAAAAGACATACTGTCTCTACATGAGGTGTATTCGGGAACATGTCTACGGGCTGAACCGAGCTGAGACGGTAGCCGCCTTCTGTGAGTGTCCTGATATCTCTTGCCATGGTGGCAGGATCGCAGGATACGTATGAGATCTTCTTCGGGGAGAGATCCAGGAGTGTTTTTACGAACTTCGGGTCCATCCCCTTTCGCGGAGGATCTACTATTACCGCATCAGGGCGGGGGAGATCGTCCTTATTAAGATCCATCCTCTCTGCAGGACGGCATATGAACTTTGCGTCGTCCCTTCCGGAGAGGGATGCATTTGTCTTAGCGGAGTTAACTGCTTCCTGTACGCTCTCTATACCTATAAGGGTCTGTTCCCCGGAGGTGACTGACAGTCCTATGGAACCCGTGCCGCAATATACGTCCCAGATGACCTTCTCGTTTTTTAAGTCCTCTGCTGCGAAGCGGTATAGGTGCTCTGCCTGAGGGATATTTACCTGGAAGAAGGCGCCTGCTTTTATCCTGAAGTTGCAGCCGCAAAGCTCTTCTTCATAGAAGTCTTCTCCCGCTATAGTGAATCTCTTGCCGGATCTTACTCTCTTACTTACGGAGGTGCTGCTTATCCTTAGAAGGATGCCCTTTATCTCATAGGGACATGTATCTGTCAGCCGCTTTCGAAGGTCCGTTGCATCTAAGTACTGCGTAACGTCCCTAAGCACAGTCTCGTGAGGGGCAGGAGAGTCGCTTACAAACTCTATAAGCACCTGCTTTGTCCTCTCGGAGCCTCGAAGGACGAGACCGCAAAAGAGTGTAGTGGGAGCATGCCCGAATACTTCTTTGAGAGTCTCTCTTATATTATTAAATACCATATATTCAAGAGGAGAATCTCCTGCAGGTATAAGTTCGTCCGAAGAGGATGCCGTAAGACAGATCTCATTGTCACGGATCTTATACTGCATGTGGTTTCTGTAGTTCCATACTTTCTCGGAGGGAAAGGTCGGCTTTACTATCTTTGTGAGGAGACCTTCTTCCTGTCTGCCCAGCCTTTGAAGGCAGGATCTTACTTTCTGTTCCTTGTACCTGAGCTGTGCTTCATAGGAGAGGTGGGCAAGACCTGCTCCCGGAGGGGTGTCCTCGTACATCCCCGTCCTGTCGGGCGAGGCGGTAAGTATCTCCTTCAGCTTTCCCTCACAAAACTTAGCCTTCTCGTTTATTATCTCTATACGGCAGACTTCGCCCGGGAGCGCACCCGGAACGAAGACCGTCTTTCCTGAGGGGAGAGTACCTATGCCTTCCCCGTCGGAGCCCATATCCTTGATGTTTACGTCTGCTGTCAAATCCATAATGTGATTGTAGCACTAAAAGTGGTAGAATATTGATTTAGTAGAAAGAAGGGAGATATATATGCGAGGATACGAAGAACCAGTTCGTAATTCCGCTCCGGTCGCTCCGGAGGACAGTGCTCTTGCCGACGAACTTCGAAGTACTCTCAAGGGTAAGCCCACAAGATCCGGCTTCAACAGGAGTTGGTTCCGAGAGCTGATCTCATTTATATCGGATGTAGTAAAGATAGGTATAGTACTGGTACTTTGTGCTGTATTCGCTTTCGGAGGATTCGGTGCAGGCATGCTCCTGGGCTACGTATCTACGACACGTCCTCTTTCCCTGTCAGATCTGACACAGACGGAAGAAGTGCAGACTTCTTTCGTATATGACATAGACGGCAATGAGATCGCAAGACTTACGGGTAACGAGAGTGTAGACAGGATCTATATTCCCATTACGGCAGTTAAGGATACATATATCGACGAGGCGATAATAAGCATCGAGGATGAGCGTTACTACGAGCATTCCGGTATCGATATGCGAAGGATCGGAAGTGCCGTGCTCTCCGCTGTTGCCAACGGAGGTACCGCTACTTACGGCGGATCTACCATAACACAGCAGACTGTAAAGCTCATATCGGGTCAGGACCAGCATTCTACTTCCCGTAAGGTACAGGAGTGGTTCGCAGCCATGGCTCTTGAGCAGGAACTCAGTAAAGATGAGATAATGGAGCTCTACCTGAACCTCGCCCCCATGGGCAACAACTATGTCGGAGTTCAGGCAGCTGCTCAGAATTATTTCGGAAAGAATGCATCGGAACTTAATCTCGCGGAGTGTGCGTTCCTGGCAGGCCTTCCCAAGAGCCCTTCTTATTACAATCCTTTAAGAGAATCGGGAAGGCGAAATGCACTTCGCCGTATGCGTATCGTTCTGGGAAAGATGAATGAGCTCGGATATATCACCGACGAGGAATATCAGGATGCTCTTAATACCGAGCTCGTGTTTGTCAACAAGACTACTTCTTCTGCGACACAGATCAATTCTTATTTTGCGGAGTATGCCGTAAGGACGGTAGTTAATGACCTTGCGACCAAGAGAGGTATTTCCGTTTCTCTTGCAACGACCATCGTATATAACCGCGGATACCATATCTTTACTACCATGGAGCCTGTGGTACAGTCGGTCGTGGATGAAGCGTTCATGAACAGGGATCTTTTCCAGAAGGATCCGTCCATATTGGCAGACTATCCGGAGAAGCCGACGGGCGGTATGGTAGTCATAAATGTCCAAAGCGGCGCCATCTGTGCGATACAGGGCGGATTCGGAAGAAAGCCCGGTAACCTGGTCCTGGATCGCGGTACTGACGCATACCGTTCTACGGGTTCATCAATAAAGCCTCTGATCGACTATGCTCCCGCCATCGAGCTGAATAATATCGTTCCGTCTACATATGTATATGACGGAGAAGTACACTACGATCCCAATGATCCGAACAGGGCATGGCCCTTGAACTCCGACCGTTCCTATGCGGGATGGATGACCATAAGGCGCGCTGTCGAGAAATCCAAGAATACCATCGCCGTTATGACATGGGATCAGTGGGTCGGCGGTGATAACGCTCTGTGGTTCCTGGCTCAGATGGGCATAGATAAGCTAGAAGAGGGAGCATACCCCGCTCAGGCTGTAGGTGCTTTTACTACCGGTATTACGCCTCTTCAGATGTGCGGTGCGTATAATACTCTGGCATCGGGCGGTATTTATACCGAACCTTACGCATATACCCAGGTCCTGGACAGTTCAGGTAATGTAGTCCTTCAGAGCAACCCCGCATCGCAGAGGGTATTCTCTACGGAGACGTGTTTCCTTATGAGCGATATGCTCGAAGGTGTTATAACGGACGGTACGGCTGCCGGACATGCATATATCATCAACAACGATGCAGGAGAATATATAGGAACGGCAGGCAAGACCGGTACTACCGACGATAACCTCGACAAGTGGTTCTGCGGATATACACCTTATTACTGCGCGGCAGTATGGTACGGTTACGATAACAGGCTCCGTCAGACGGTCATCCCGTCATGCGACAGGAATAATGCCATCGACATCTGGTATTACGTCATGAGCAGGATCCACGGCAGCTGTCCCAGTATCGGATTCCCCAAGCCCGATACCATCGTAAGACTTGATGTATGCCTTGAATCGGGAAGAGCTCCTACGGAACAGTGCTATGCCGAAGGTCATGTCATATCGGAATATTTCGTAGAAGGTTCGCCCCTTACGCCCGACAGCGGCCTGCCTTGTCAGATGCACGTGCCTGCTCCGCCTCCTCCTGAAGGAGTGGAAGGATAAAGGCAGGTTCGAAAGTGTTAACTTTTTATTGCCTTTTTTAGAATCATTACAATTTGGTCTTGTAATATGATTTTCATTTTGCTATATTATCAGTACCTAAAAAGTCTTATTAAATCAGAAAGGAAATAAATGCTATGAAAGATTATGAGCAGTGGGGTTCGTTTCAGGGCCGTCTCTGGAAGGAAGAAGTAAACGTACGCGACTTCATCCAGAACAACTATACTGAGTATGAGGGTGACGAGTCATTCCTCGAAGGAACAACTGAGGCTACAGACAAGCTCTGGGGCAGACTTCAGGATCTCTTCAAGGAGGCTAGAGCAAAGGGTGGCGTTCTCGACATGGATACAGAGATCGTTTCCACTATCACATCTCATGCTCCCGGTTATCTCTATGAGGAGGATAAGACACTTGAGAAGATCGTAGGCCTTCAGACAGATAAGCCTCTTAAGAGAGCTTTCATGCCTTTCGGCGGTATCAGAATGGCTGAGCAGTCCTGCGAGACATACGGATACACACCTTCTCCCGAGCTTCACAAGATCTTTACCGAATATCACACAACACACTCTGACGCAGTTTTCTCTGTTTACACACCTGAGATCAAGGCTGCTCGTCACTCACACATCCTTACAGGACTTCCCGACACATATGGTCGTGGACGTATCGTAGGTGACTACAGAAGAGTTGCTCTTTACGGTATCGATTTCCTTATCGAGAAGAAGCAGCAGGATCTTGCTAACTGCGGTGACGGCACAATGCTCGACGAGATCATCCGTCAGAGAGAAGAGCTTGCAATGCAGATCAAGGCATTGAAGCAGATGAAGGTCATGGCTCAGTCTTACGGCTACGACATCTCCGCTCCTGCTAAGAACGCTAAGGAAGCAGTACAGTGGCTCTACTTCGGATACCTTGCAGCTATCAAGACACAGAACGGTGCTGCTATGTCCGTTGGTCGTGTATCTACATTCCTTGATATCTATATCAACAGAGACCTTAAGAACGGTTCCCTTACAGAGAAGGAAGCTCAGGAGCTCATCGACCATTTCGTAATGAAGCTCCGTATGGTTAAGTTCGCTCGTATCCCTTCTTACAACGAGCTCTTCTCCGGTGACCCCGTATGGGCTACACTCGAAGTCGGCGGACTTGGTTCCGACGGACGTTCCATGGTTACAAAGAACGACTATCGTTTCCTTCATACTCTTGAGAACATGGGTCCCGCACCCGAGCCTAACCTTACTGTTCTTTACAGCAAGAGACTTCCTACAAACTTCAGGAAGTATGCAGCTCATATCTCTATTCTTACATCTTCCGTACAGTACGAGAACGACGATGTAATGAGACCTGTTTGGGGTGACGACTACTCCATCTGCTGCTGCGTATCTGCTACACAGACAGGTAAGGAGATGCAGTTCTTCGGTGCACGTGCTAACCTTGCTAAGTGCTTGCTCTATGCTATCAACGGTGGTGTTGACGAGCTCGAGAAGAATCAGGTTGCTCCCGCTTATGCACCTATCACATCCGAGTATCTTGACTACGATGAAGTCATCAAGAAGTATGATGTAATGCTCGACTGGCTCGTTGACCTCTATGTTAACTGCCTTAACCTCATCCAGTACATGCACGACAAGTACTACTATGAGGCAGCTGAGCTTGCTCTTATCGATACAGATGTACGTCGTACATTCGCTACAGGTATCGCAGGTTTCTCCCACGTTATCGACTCCCTTTCCGCTATCAAGTACGCTAAGGTCAAGACAGTACGTGATGAGAACGGCCTCGTAGTTGATTACGAGATCGAGGGTGACTTCCCCAGATACGGTAACGACGACGACAGAGCTGACGAGATCGGTGTATGGCTCCTTGACACATTCATCAAGAAGGTTAAGAAGCATCACACATACAGAAACGCTGAGCCTACAACATCTATCCTTACCATCACATCCAACGTTGTTTACGGTAAGAAGACAGGTGCTCTTCCTGACGGACGTAAGGCAGGCGAGCCTCTTTCTCCCGGTGCTAACCCTGCATACGGCGCAGAGAAGAACGGTCTTGTTGCTTCCCTTAACTCTGTTGCTAAGATCCCTTACGTTTGGGCTCTCGACGGTATCTCCAATACTCAGACTATCAACCCCGGTGCTATCGGACATACTGAGGATGAGCAGGTCAAGAACCTTGTAAGCGTAATGGACGGATACTTCTCTCAGGGTGCACACCACCTCAATGTAAACGTATTCGGTACAGAGAAGCTCATCGACGCTATGGAGCATCCCGAGAAGGAAGAGTATGCTAACTTCACTATCCGTGTATCCGGATATGCTGTTAAGTTCATCGACCTTACAAAGGAGCAGCAGCTCGACGTTATCGCAAGAACTTGCCACGACAGAATGTAATTCTGATTAATAAGACTTAAGTTCAATGACAGCCGTCCCTTCGGGGGCGGCTGTTGCTTTGCCCGCAAACGGTCGGGTTGAATAATCATATATTCCGTGTAAGATAATAGAAGTTATAAACGGAAGAACGGAGACAGATATGACTAAGGGTTATGTTCATTCATTAGAGAGCTTCGGATCGGTAGACGGTCCCGGAGTAAGATATATCATCTTTCTTAGCGGCTGCGCCATGAGATGCCAGTTCTGCCACAACCCCGATACATGGAAGATGCACGACGGAACTGAATACACGACTGACGAACTTCTCGAGAAGGCTATGCGCTATAAGGCATACTGGGGAGAGGACGGCGGTATCACCGTAAGCGGAGGCGAGCCTTTGCTCCAGATCGATTTCCTTATCGAGCTCTTCCGCAAGGCTAAGGTCATGGGGATCAACACATGCCTTGATACAAGCGGTAACCCTTATACGGAATCCGAGCCTTTCCACTCCAAGTTCATCGAACTTATGAAGTATACGGATCTTGTTATGCTGGATATCAAGCATATCGATGACGAAGGTCATAAGATCCTCACCAAGACTTCCAACAAGAATATCCTCGCCATGGCGAAGGAGATGTCCGATATGGGTGTTTCCATGTGGATCAGACACGTTCTCGTTCCCGAGAGAAATGACTACGACGAATATCTTATAAAGCTTCGCGAGTTCATCGATACGCTCAAGACCGTTAAGAAAGTCGAAGTGCTTCCATACCATACGCTCGGCGTGCATAAATGGCATACCTTGAATATCCCGTATGAGCTTGAGGGCATCGATCCTCCGACGAAGGACAGGATCGCCAATGCCCGGAAGATATTAGGCGCGGAGAATTGACATGCTTCTGTCGCTTATAGTCTTTATACTTTATTCGAACATTGCCGTTATCACATACTTTGCGGGAATGGACGAGGCGGCAGTTCCTGCAGCGCTAATAGGGTTTCTGCCTTTCGTTCTTTGCGTGATATTTCCCTCCTTTAAGAAGATCGAGGATAAAAGGATAAGAAGACTTCAAAGAGGCGTAGCACTCCTTATAGAATTCCTGATCACGTGCGTTATAGATGCGGCGGCTCTCGTATCGTATCTCATATATGCATATATGAATGATGGCATCTCTTCCGATATCGTTGCAAGGGAAGTTATCATCGCGGTCATTGCGGGCAACATCATCTTCTGGAGCGGTATCATTACCGTCTATGTAAGGTCAAAACAGCTGGGATTTAAGTGGAGGCTCATAGGGATCCTCTGTGGCATGATCCCCGTAGCTCACCTTATAGTGCTGGGATATATAATCAGGATCACTTTCCGTGAGTATAGAGATGAGAATGCCAGATATATCCTTAATAAGGGCAGAGTAGCAGATAAGATATGTCAGACCAAGTATCCGATCCTCATGGTGCACGGCGTATTCTTCAGGGATTCCGACTTCTTTAACTACTGGGGAAGGATCCCGTCCGATCTTGAAGAGAACGGAGCTACCATCTACTATGGCGATCAGGAGTCGGCAGCTTCCGTAGACGAGTGCGGAAAGCAGCTGGCAGCAAAGATAAAGGAGATAGTGGAGAGAAGCGGCTGTGAGAAGGTCAATATCATCGCTCACTCCAAGGGAGGACTTGATTCAAGAGCGGCAATTACTTTATGCGGTGCAGCCCCTTATGTAGCTTCTCTTACTACTGTCAACACACCTCATTTCGGATGCCAGTTTGCAGACTATCTCCTGACAAAGGCTTCCGACAGTCTTCGTAATTCAATAGCATCCAAGTACAATGCGGTCCTCACCAGAGTGGGTGACAAGAAGCCTGACTTTCTTGCGGCTGTATCAGACCTTACAGATACTTCCTGCAAGGCTTTTAATGAGCGTTGTCCCAATGTCCCCGGGGTCTATTATCAGAGCGTAGGTTCTACTTCCGTGAAGGCTTCGGGAGGAAGATTTCCCCTGAACCTTTCGTACCATCTCGTAAAACACTTTGACGGTGTCAACGACGGTCTGGTATCATTGCCTTCTATGAAATGGGGCGAGAACTTCGAAGTTATAAAGCCCAATAAGAAAAGAGGCATAACTCACGGTGACGTGATCGATCTTATGAGAGAGAACATAGACGGCTTCGATGTCCGTGAGACCTATGTAAAGATAGTAAGCGGACTTAAGGAGAGAGGATTTTGATAAAGCTGGTAGCACTCGATATGGACGGCACGCTCTTGGACAGTCAAAAGCGTGCCCCTTCTGATTTTGCGGATTGGGTAAAGGAACATAAAGAGATAAGGACCGTCCTTGCAAGCGGAAGACAATACTATACCCTCGAAAGGCAGTTTGACGACCTGAAGGACTATGCTCTGTTCGTAGCCGAGAACGGCGCCATCGTATATAACAGGGACGAAGTCATATACGAGAACAGCATGGACCCCGATGCGGTAGAAGAGACCTTGAATGTGATATTGGACCTTCCGGGAGCTATACCCATCATGTGCGGAGTTGAGTCTGCGTATATAGCAGAAGCATCAAAGGAAGCTATGACGGAGTCAGCGAAATACTATGCGCGCCTCAAGTTCGTAGAGGACCTTCACGAATACGTTCATAAGGACCGTTTTCTGAAGATAGCGGTCTTCTTCGCGGGAAGGGATGCTGAGAAAGCATATAATTCCATGCCTAAGCTGCCTTGCGGCATATCACCGCTTCTTTCCGGAGACCGCTGGATCGATGTAGCAAATGACAGCATAGGCAAAGGTGAAGCCATAGGCAAGATAAGGCTTAAGTACGGTCTTGATAAAGAGGAGTGCATGGCCTTCGGTGATTACCTGAACGACATGTCCATGATCTTAGAGTGCGGACAGAGCTATGCCATGAAGAATGCTCACGATGATATAAAGAGAGCTGCCAGATACGTTACCGAATTCGATAACGATAATGACGGCGTCATGAGAGTGCTGAGAAATATCTGATCCTTTAAGAAACCGACGTCCTCTTAATGTATAATCAAGATAGTATGTGTGTTGCGGAGGAATAAGATATGTTGATCGAATACAGAGGTCATTCGTGCTTCAAGATAACCCAGGATTCATTTTCTCTTATAACAGATCCTTATATGCCGGGGTCCGTCCCGGGACTTAAGGACCTTGATGAGAAAGCCAACCAGGTGATATGTTCTCACCAGCACGGAGATCATTACGGGCTTGAAGAGGTCAAGCTCTCGGATGTAAGAGTAGATACTCCTTTTGATCTTACGATCATCGATACTTTCCATGATGATAAGGAAGGTGCATTAAGAGGTAAGAATAATATAAGCGTCATCTCGTATAAGGATACTAAGGTCGTTCATATGGGCGACATCGGATGTATCCCCGAAGAAGACGAGCTTGAAAAGCTCAAGGGTTGCACTGTGCTCCTTATACCCGTCGGAGGGTTCTATACGGTAGAGCCTGATGTTGCCTGGGAGATGATAAAGATGATCGAGCCTCAGGTCGTGATCCCCATGCACTACAGGGGCGATACTTTCGGCTACGATGTTATCGGTACCGTGGATGACTTCTTAAAGCTCGTCGATCTCCCCATAGAAAAAACGGGAAGTACCCTTGATACCGACACTTTGGGATCAGACAGAAAAGTTTTGGTCATGACACCTTCCAAGGCGTGATTTGTAACACAAAGAATAAGATTCGTTTGATACAATATGTAGCCGAAAGAGGTGAAAGACATTATGTATAAAGTTGGATTCAGCAGCGAGAAATATGCACAGCTCCAGTCCCAGAAGATCAGGGACAGGATCGGACAGTTCGGCGGTAAGCTCTACCTGGAGTTCGGAGGCAAGCTCTTCGACGATTACCATGCTTCAAGAGTACTTCCCGGTTTTGAACCCGACAGCAAGGTCAAGATGCTGATGCAACTTAAGTCCGACGCTGAGATCGTTATCGTTATCAATGCGGATGCCATTGAGAAGAGCAAGAGAAGAGGCGATCTCGGTATTACATATGATCAGGATGTATTAAGGCTCATCGATGCCTTCACCGAGATCGGTCTTTACGTAGGAAGCGTTTGCATTACCCAGTTCAAGGGTCAGGCTCTCGCAGAGAAGTTCGAACAGAGACTTCGCCAGCTTGGCGTTAAGGTATATAAGCACTATCCCATCGAAGGCTATCCTTCCAATATCCCTCTTATCGTAAGTGATGACGGATACGGTAAAAACGACTATATCGAGACTACAAGATCTCTTGTTGTCGTTACGGCTCCGGGTCCCGGATCAGGAAAGATGGCTACATGTCTTTCTCAGCTCTACCATGAGAATAAGAGAGGAATAAAGGCAGGATATGCCAAGTTCGAGACCTTCCCTATCTGGAGCATTCCTCTGAAGCATCCCGTTAATATCGCATATGAGGCTGCAACTGCGGATCTTAATGATGTTAATATGATCGATCCGTTCCACCTCGAAGCTTACGGCGAGACAACAGTTAACTACAACAGAGATGTAGAGATCTTCCCCGTTGTAAATGCCATCTTCGATAAGATCTACGGAGAGTCTCCCTATAAGAGCCCCACGGATATGGGCGTAAATATGGCAGGCTTTGCCATCACTGACGACGAGGCTTGCTGCGAAGCAAGCAAGCAGGAGATAATAAGACGTTATTACGAAGCCAAGTGCAACGTAAGGCAGGGCATCTCCGACGGAAGCGACGTCAATAAGCTGGAGCTGCTCCTCAATAAGTCCGGGATCGAAGTGTCCGACAGGAAGTGCATAAGTGCTGCCCTTGTAAGAGCAGACCAGACAGGTGCTCCTTCCGTTGCTCTCGAACTTCCCGACGGACAGATAGTAACAGGTAAGACAACGGATCTTTTAGGTCCCGCTTCTGCAGCTCTTCTTAATGCTCTTAAGGTGCTTGCGGGTATCGACCACGAGATGCCTTTGATCTCTCCTAACGTAATCGAGCCTATCCAGGATCTTAAGGTCAATCACATGGGTAACCATAACCCGAGGCTTCATACTGATGAGACATTGATCGCTCTTACGATCTCCGCTCAGACCAACCCCGTAGCGGAACTTGCGATGCAGCAGATAAGTAAGCTCAAGCATTCTGATGCTCATTCCACAACGATGCTCTCCAATGTAGACATGAACATGATGCATAAGCTTGGTATCAATATCACTTGTGAGCCTACTTACGAGACAAAGAAGCTCTACCATAAATAATATTGAACGGTACTGCGGCAATGGGGAATAAGAGACAGACCAACTTTGAGATGATAAGGATCCTGGCTATGGTCCTTATTATCATTCACCATATATTTGTTCACAGTATCGAGCCTCAATTGTCTCAATCCGATATCTTTGAGGGGTACGAGGTCTATGACAGGCTGATGATCGTCGATTTTGCGCGTTCCTTTGGCAAGATCGGCAATATCCTGTTCGTGATGCTCAGCGGATACTTTCTGATAGATAAGAAGATCGATATGGCCAAGCACACGGTGAAGATACTGTCGGAAATGTTCTTCGCTACTGTGGTGTTCATGCTTGCAGGCGCCGTTCATCTTTATTTCCAACCTGTATATAATGTGCTCAATCTTCGTGCATTTAACGAGGATTGGTGGTTCCCGGGTTATTACATCGTGATAATCTTTGCCGCGTGGATCGGTCTTAACAGATATCTGGTCGATGCAGGCAGGGATAAGTTCAGGATCTTCCTGATAGTGCTTTTTGCCGCGATCTCCATAGCATGGATCAGAAATGCCATGTCTGTAGTCGGATTGACAACTATCGCCATGGGCATCTTCTCTTATATGCTGGGAGGATATATAAAGCTCTACAATCCTTTAAAGAAGTTAAAGGGTATCTGGCTTTTTGTTCTGATAATATGTTCGCTCATACTTATGGGAGTGTCATATCATATTTATGCTTCCGCAAATATGAATGCTGCCATTGCGACAGAGCAGCCGTTTTATAACCGTGATATAGAGGGCTACCTTGAGTGCTCACTTCCGTGTATCGTTATAAGCCTCAGTCTTTTTGAAGCCTTCAAAAGGATCAAGTGCACGCCTTCTGCGCTGGTCAATTCAATATCTTCTTCAACATTCATGATCTACCTGCTCCATGATAATCGATATGCCAGGGACAGGTTTTATATGTTTGACTGGTTGTCCATGATAAGAGACGAGAATTATATCGGACTTATCTCGGGTATACTGATCATCCTGATCGTGACCTTTGTCATAGGAATCCTTATGAGCAAGCTGTGCAACATCACAATGAAGGGGATACGAGATAAGATATTGAACCTTTAACGGACACCTTAACGGGAGTCCGTTTTCTTTTGTCAAAAACAAAGTCAAGAAAAGTCAAAAAACTTGTTGACAAACGAAGAGGGCAGTAAGATAATAATCTTAGTCAAAGAAAGTCAAAGTCAAAGGAGGGGTATATCAAGTGGCAAGACTAGTCGACGTCATAGAGATGATGATCAAAGAGATGCTCGATGAGAATGACGGAAGCGCGACTATAAGCAGAAGTTCTCTCGCCGAGAAAGCTAATTGCGTACCTTCCCAGATAACGTACGTACTTTCCACCAGATTTAAGGCGGGTAACGGTTACATCGTCGAGAGCCGGAGAGGCGGTGGCGGACAGATAACTATTACAAGAGTCCAGCACCTGACTTCCAGCGATTACCTCAAGGGCGTACTTGATTCCGTCGGCACGGATCTTACTCAGCAGCAGGCCAAGACCCTTCTTGAGAATTGCATAGCCTGCGGTGCCATTAACGCCAGGGAAGGTAAATGCGTTATGTCCGCCGTATCTGACAGGGCTCTTGCCAAGGTGGATACGGATGTAAGATCGGTAGTAAGGGCAGATATATTCAAGAATGCAATGCTCGGGCTGATGCTCGACAGATAAGGAGATAAGAAGAATATGAGATGTGAAAGATGCGGAGCCCCTATAGGCAACAAGATAATAAGATATAACGGCGTCCTTCTCTGTGAGAAATGCGCCAGGGACTTAAATGTCGAAGATCCCTTCAGAGGAACGGCGATGTTAGGTCAGCCTTTCTCCATATTGGGAGAGCTCTCTAACGCTCTGATGTCGGCAAGTAACGATCTGGACTTTGCAAACGCAAATACCCAGATAAGATGTCCGAGGTGCAAGACCACCCTTCGCGATGTAGAGACAAACGGAACCGTGGGATGTATCGAGTGCTACAACACATTTAACGAGACTATCCTTAAGGATATCCTTAAAAGACAGGGTGCCAGTGAGTATAAAGGAAGAAAGCCCGGAACCGGAGCGGTCATAGAAGATTTAGTGACGGAGAAGGTCAAGCCGGAAGCTTCTGCTCCCGATAAGGTAAAAAGTGATGAGATCTCTCCTAAGCCTGAGAAGAAGGAAGCTCCTAAGGCTTCCAAGGCAGATCTTCTGGAGAAGATCAAGAAGGCGGATCTCGGAACCGTGTCAGACGATGACCTTAAGGAGGCCATGATGCTGGCAGCTAAGAACGAGGATTACGATCTTGCCGTGAGACTTCGCGACGAATTAAAGAGCAGAAAGTGGGACAACTGATATGTGGTATGAAAGACCCGGTAAGGATACCGATGTAGTACTGTCCTCCAAGGTTACCATCGTTCGTAACATCAAGGGATTCTCATTCCCGGCCAAGATGAGTGACGCCGACAGGGAAAATGCCATGGGAATGATAAGGCAGGCCGGCGGCAATATGGGATTTAATTTCATTCGCTGCGATGAGATGGACGACACTGCAAAGGAAGATGTTTTCGATCAATACTACTGTAAGTACAATTTCCTGAACTCCGAGCAGAAGACGGCTTTCCTTCTTGGTAAGAAAGAAGGTCTCGGAGTGCTCCTGGGAGATAAGGAACATATAAGCATAGTCTCCTTTGTATCCGGTGACGATATCTTAAGTGCTTACAAGTCCGCCGAGGAGGTAGCGGAGAATTTCGAGAAGGAGATGGAGATAGCATATTCCGATAAGCTCGGCTTCCTTACGTCCGACATAAGATATGTCGGAACGGGACTTTCCATAAGCTTCCTGGTATCTCTTCCCGGTATCGAGAAGACGGCAGGTGCGCTGGCGATCTTAAGCAAGAGAGCAGAGAAGTACGACTGGCAGATAAGGCCCATTCTTCAAAGCGACGGCAATAAGGAAGCAGGCATGTTCGAGATAAAGAGCATAGCAACGCTCGGTGTCAGCGAAAGCGACATGGTAAAAAGAGCGCAGAAGGTCATCGCGGATGCGGTAAAGCTTGAAAGGTCCTGCAGGACCAACATATACAAGAAAAAGACTCTTATCGTAGAGGACCAGTTCTACAGATCCTACGCGCTTTTAAGATACGCCAGAAGGATCGAGGCAACTGAGGTATTAAACCTGTTAGGATGGCTGAGGTTCGGTCTTGATAACATCAAGGAGAGCGAAGTGGATCTCGACTGGGATACTATCAATATGCTGACGCATAAGGTAAGACGTGACTATACTGCAGTGGATTCAAGAGGAAGAAAGAATGCTGCTTCGGCAGGCATACGTGCCGATAAGATACGAAAGGCATTGAAGAAGGATAACGAGAGGGGATGATGATATGAAACTTACACAAGAGACAACACAGGTAATAGTCTTCTCGAAGCGTTTCGCCGATTCACAGGGCGGACGCATGATCTCGACGGAGCCCGTACTGGCGGCTATAGCTGCTGTTGACAGCCCCGCCAAGGAGATACTTTCAAGGAACGGAGTAACGATGGAGAGCATCTGCGAGCTCATCTCGGCAGACGACATGGTGATCGAAGCTCCCGTCAATGACTATGAGATAGAAGAGAGCCTTCGCATGTTAAGGCTCGAGACAAAGAGGCTCTTTAACGATGCCGCCGATATCTCAAGGAGAGTCGGCATGCAGGGAGTCATTGCTCCCGAGCATCTGCTCTTTGTACTTGCCAACAGCAGGGCCATGACGGCAAATGCACTCCTTATAAAGGCCGGTGCCGATATAAACGGCATCATAGATGACCTTGGAGCGGAGTTTAATTCCAGAGGCGCAAGAGGGGACATCGGAGGTAACTTCAATGAAGCAGGTCCCGAGCTCGGAGGTCCCTCCGGCAGGAACTCAAAGCGCGAGAAGAACAAGAAGGGCGGCCATAAGACTCTTGACGAGTTCGGTAAGAACCTTACTCAGAGAGCTGCAGACGGTAAGATCGATCCCGTCATCGGAAGAGAAGAAGAGATCAATCGTGTCATGCAGATACTTGCAAGAAGGACGAAGAACAATCCCTGCCTGGTAGGTGATCCCGGTGTCGGTAAGACTGCTATTGCCGAAGGCCTTGCCTTGAAGATCTCCACCGGTGATGTTCCCGATATCCTTCAGGGCAAGTCCGTATACAGCATCGACATGGGTTCCATGGTCGCAGGTTCCAAGTACAGAGGTGACTTCGAGGAAAGGATCAAGAACGTTCTTACGGAAGCAACATCAGATCCTAACATCATCCTCTTTATCGATGAGATCCATACACTTATCGGTGCCGGCGGCGGAGAAGGTTCTCTTGATGCAGCCAACATCATGAAGCCCATGCTTACCAAGAACGAGCTTCAGATCATCGGCGCTACTACGATGGACGAGTACAGTAAGTATATCGAGAAGGATTCCGCTCTTGAGAGACGTTTCCAGAAGGTCATCGTAGATGAGCCTTCCACATCCGAGGCTATCCAGATCCTTAAAGGTCTTCGTCCCAAGTACGAGGATCACCACAAGATCCGCATCACTGACGAAGCTATCGAGCAGGCAGTAATGCTCTCTTCAAGATATGTATCAGACAGATTTCTTCCCGATAAGGCTATCGACCTTATAGATGAGGCCGCAGCAAGGAAGAGGATCAACTTCGCGGACGATAACGAGAAGAGAAAGATAGAGGCAAGACTTAAGGAGATCGAGGAAGAGAAGGCAAAGGCTGCCGAAGCACTTGAGTTCGAGAAGGCCGCAAGCCTTAAGCAGGAGGCATGTAAGCTTGAAGACAGGCTTTCCGGAATCAAGGAGAAGACTGCTCCCGATGCTGAGGGCTTCACGGGTACTCTTACTGTTGACGATATCGCAGACGTACTTTCCAAGTGGTCCGGTATCCCCGTAGCAAAGATCACAGAGAGCGATGCCGAGAGGCTCAAGGGTCTTGAGGACGAACTTAAGAAGAGAGTCATAGGTCAGGATGAGGCAGTTACCGCCATCGCCAAGGCTATAAGAAGATCAAGGCTCGGCCTTAAAGATCCCACTAAGCCTTCAGGAAGCTTCATCTTCCTCGGTACTACAGGTGTAGGTAAGACAGAGCTTGCCAAGGCCCTTGCCGAGGTCATGTTCGGAGATGAGAACGCTCTTGTACGTATCGATATGTCCGAATATATGGAGAAGCATGACGTAAGTAAGCTCATCGGTTCTCCTCCGGGATATGTAGGCTACGACGAAGGCGGTCAGCTTACGGAGAAGGTAAGAAGACATCCTTATTCAGTCGTACTCTTCGATGAGATCGAGAAAGCTCATCCCGAGATCTTCAACTCCATGCTCCAGGTATTGGACGACGGAAGGCTTACGGACGGTAAGGGCAGGGTCGTAGACTTCAAGAATACGATCATCATCATGACTTCCAACATCGGCGCAAGGATGCTTACATCCGCAGCGGGAAGGAAGATCGGATTCGCATCCGCTTCCGATGAGCACGACGAGGACGAGGCAAGCCGCGAGGGCCTTTACGGCGGCAAGTCCTACAGCGAAGCCAAGGACGTTGTATTGGATGAACTTAAGAAGGCATTCTCCCCCGAGTTCATCAACCGTGTGGACGAGATCATCTTCTTCCGCATGCTCGGCAGGGATTCTCTTATCAAGATCGTAGATCTTCTTACCAGATCCGTCGGCAAGAGAGTCAGCGACATCGGTATCGAGATCGAACTTACTCAGGAGGCCAAGGAACTTCTTGCCAAGGAAGGATACGATCCTCAGTACGGCGCAAGGCCTTTAAGGAGAGTCATCCAGTCCATGGTAGAGGACAGCCTGTCCGAAGCCATCCTTGACGGAGTGGTATCTTCCGGCAATATCGCCAAGGTGGACGTAGAGGACGGTCAGATCGTTATAAGAAACGGCGGACCCGTTGTCACGGCGGAAGCTCCCAAGGAAGAAGAGCCCGCATAAGAGCATAAAGAGATAATCGTGTATAAGACCGCGCTTTCTGTTTGGAAAGTGCGGTCTTTATTACGTTTTTGTTCCAGAACACCCTCAAAAAACACATTTTTATTGAAATATATAGTCGATTGATATATCATTCTTCTGATTTTTTATTATTTCGCTAATCAAAGTAAGGAGGGTATCTCATGGGAGCATCATCTGCTGCACAGAGCGGCTGGCGTGCGAATAAATGGATCCGCGCTGCTATCCCCGCATTGCTTCTTCACTGCAGTATCGGTACTGTATACTGCTGGTCAATATTCAGCCAGGAGATCGCTGATTACATCGGATTTTCTAAGGGCGCTACGGAGTGGGCATTCAGCTTTGCCATCTTCTTCCTCGGTATGTCCGCGGCTTTCCTCGGCAACATCGTAGAGAAGGACATCCACAAGTCTTCCCTTATCGCTACTATCTGCTTCGCTGCAGGTATGGCAGGAACAGGATTCTTCATCTGGTACGGAGGTGCTCATCAGCACAGCCCCCTCGCACTTGTCGGTATCTACTTAAGCTACGGCTTCATAATGGGTATCGGTCTCGGTACAGGTTATCTCTCACCCGTTAAGACACTTATGCTCTGGTTCCAGGACAGAAAGGGTCTTGCCACAGGTCTTGCAGTTGCAGGATTCGGTGCTGCTAAGGCTATCGCTTCTCCTATCATGCAGGGCATGCTCGAGGGTCTCGGTGAGACAGGTATCTACAAGATGTTCTTCATCCTTGCAGGTGTTTACTTCGTAATGATGTTCGTAGGTCACCTTCTTCTTGCTAAGCCCGCAGGCTGGGTCGAGCCTCAGGGCAAGGGAGAGAAGCCTTCCATCATCGCTACTCTCAAGACAAAGCCCATCACCAACTACATCGGTATCTGGGTAATGTTCTACATCAATATCACATGCGGTCTCGCACTTATCTCTCAGGAGAAGATGATCGTAAAGTGTATCGGTCTTGCAGCATTTGCAGGTATCATCTCCACGATCTCCGCAGTATTCAACGCAGGCGGCCGTCTCGGATTCTCCGCATGGGCTGATACGATGAAGGACAGAAATACTATCTATAAGCTGATCTTCATCCTTTCCATCGCATTTACTCTTCTTGTAATGCTCACACAGGGTATCAAGAAAGGCGAGGGCAACGGACTTCTTATCTTCCTCGTACTTGCACTTATCTTCATCGTAAACGCAGGTTACGGCGGAGGATTCTCCAACGTTCCCACACTCCTTTCCGATCACTACGGAATGGGTTCCATCTCCGCTATCCACGGTATCACGCTTTCCGCGTGGGCTTTCGCAGGACTTACGGGTAATCAGGTTGCTACATATATCGTTAATCACTCAGGTGAGTCCATCGAGCACGGTGTCGATGCAGCAGGTAAGCCTATCATGATCAATCCCGTCGGATATCAGAACGTTCTTTACTTCACGATCGCACTTTACATCGTAGCATTGATCCTCTGCCTTGTTCTCGTAAGACCTACAGAGAAGGCACTCGAAGCTAAGAAGGCTAAGAAGTGATCTGAAGACACAACACGAATACTAAGACAGCCGTGACTTAAGTCGCGGCTGTTTTTGCGTGGTGCTATAATAACCATGCAAAAAAGAAAAGGGGACGTCATATGTCTGACGAACTTACATTATCTAAGGAAAATAAGCCTTCGAAGAAGGAGAAGGATTACGATATCGGATGCGAACCCAGTAACTGGTACTACCACTGGGTGGGAGAGAATCTTATCGTAAAGCTCATCGCAGCCGTTACTAATATCAAGGTCAAGCCCGATCCCGATTATCTTAAGGAAGAGGGCCCGATCATAGTTATATCCAACCATGAATCATACCTGGATCCTGTAGTTACCAGCATGCTTACAAGAGGACGCCCCGGTAACTTCGTAACGGGTGAATTCGTATTCAGAAAGGAGCCCTGGGGAACCTGGTTCAAGCTCGGCGGTGCCATTCCCAAGAAGCAGTTTGTCGTAGATACCGTATCCGTTAAGGCCATGATGAAGGTCATGAAGCGTAAGGGTGTCCTCTTTATCTACCCTGAGGCAACAAGAAGCGTTGACGGAAGTACCATTACTTTCGATGACGGTGTTGCCAAGATGGCAAAGAAGGCAGGGGCTGCTATCTATATAGCTCATATCCACGGCGCATATCTTACTATGCCCAGGTGGAGCAAAAATATAAGAAGAGGCAAGATCACCGCGGAGTTCGTACGTAAGCTTAAGGGCGAGGATGTAAAGAACATGAGTGCCGAAGAGATACATCAGTATATCCTGGAAGGCATTAATTACGACGAGAACGACTTTGCAAGAGAAAACAAGATCAGGTACAAAGGCTCTAACCTCGCGAAAGGCCTGGAGAACGTGGCATACGTCTGTCCCAAGTGCAAAGAGGAATTCTCCATGCAGTGGGTAAAGGGCGAAGGCGGAGATAAGCTTCGCTGCAGCAAGTGCGGCAACACGGTAAGATATCTTCCCACAGGCCTTCTTGAAGGTGCGACAAAAGAGGATAAGTCCTTTGAAGATCTCAGGCAATGGACCACGTGGGAGAAGGAGCTTGTTGCCGAGGAACTCGGTAAAGGTGATTTTCATATGGAACTTGAGGCGGATCTGTTCAAGGTCTTCGATCCTTTTACATTTGCCAAGACAGGAAGCGGCAAAGTGACTATCAATTCCACGGAAGTCATCTACGAAGGAACGGATTGTGACAGTCAGCTGGGTATCCCCTATAAGAAGGGCAAACCTCTTCCGAAGTACAAAAACAGGACTTTGGAGGGTGTGAGCAAACCCGTAAGGCAGATATTTGAGATCGCGAGTATGAAGGGATTGGTCTCAAGATACGGCAAGTATTTTGAGATCTACAGCAGGGACGGAGAGCTCTTCCGCTTCCATGTAGAAGGTCAGAAAGTCTACAAAGTACAGCAGGTCGTGAAGCTCTTGGGCAGGAATTGACACTTTTATCTCGTTTCTAAACATTATATAATCTTATTTGGTTCTTTAGCGCCTTCGGGTGCATGAAAATATTAATCAGGAGTGTGACGACAATGGCACAGTATCTTAAGAAGAATGTAGAAGATCTTGACGTAGCCGGTAAGAGAGTCATCGTCAGAGTTGACTTCAATGTACCCCTCGACAAGGAGACAGGCACAAAGATCACAGACGACAAGCGTATCAAGGGAGCTCTTCCCACAATCAAGTATCTTGTAGACAACAATGCGAAGGTTATCCTCGTTTCTCACCTCGGACGTCCGAAGAACGGTCCTGAGGCTAAGTTCTCCATGAAGCCCGCAGCTGAGAGACTTGCTGAGCTTATCGGTAAGCCCGTTACTCTTGCAGCTGACGTTATCGGTGAAGACGCTAAGGCTAAGGCAGCTGCTCTTAAGGACGGCGAGATCCTTATGCTCGAGAACGTAAGATTCCACAAGGAAGAGACAAAGAACGATCCTAAGTTCGCAGCTGAGCTCGCTTCCATGGCTGACCTCTATGTAAATGATGCATTCGGTACAGCTCACAGAGCACACGCTTCAACAGCAGGTCTTGCTAACTTCCTTCCTTCTGCTTCCGGATATCTTATCCAGAAGGAGATCGACTTCATCGGCGGTGCACTTTCTAACCCTCAGAGACCTTTCGTTGCTATCCTCGGTGGTGCTAAGGTATCCGATAAGATCGGTGTAATCACAAACCTCATGGAGAAGGCTGACACTATCATCATCGGTGGTGGTATGGCTTATACATTTATCGCTGCTCAGGGCGGTAAGATCGGTAACTCCCTCTTCGAGGCTGACAAGGTTGAGCTTGCTAAGGAGCTCCTCGCTAAGGCAGAAGAGAAGGGCGTTAAGCTCCTTCTTCCCGAGGATACTGTTGTTGCTGATGCTTTCGCAGCAGACGCTAACAGCCAGATCGTTCCTACAATGGAGATCCCCGACGGTTGGGAGGGTCTTGATATCGGACCTAAGACTATCGAGAAGTTCTCTGCTGAGATCAAGGCTGCAAAGACAGTTATCTGGAATGGTCCTGCCGGCGTATTCGAGTTCGAGAAGTTCGCTGTAGGTACAAAGGCTCTTGCAGCTGCTATCGCTGAGTCCAGCGCAGTATCCATCATCGGCGGCGGTGACTCTGCTGCTGCTATCGAGAAGCTCGGCTTCGCAGATAAGGTATCTCACATCTCCACAGGCGGTGGTGCTTCTCTCGAGTTCATCGAGGGTAAGGTACTTCCCGGTATCGATTGCCTCCTCGACAAGGAGAACGGCAGAACATTCGCAGCAGGTAACTGGAAGATGAACTGCGGTGTTCCCGCTGACGCTGCTAAGCTCATCAATGAGCTTAAGCCCCTCGTTAAGGACGCTAAGGCTAAGATCGCTCTCGGTGTTCCTTTCACGGCTCTTTCCGCAGCTCTTGAGGCAGCTGCTTACTCCAACATCAAGATCGCAGCTGAGAACTGCCACTTCGAGGAGAAGGGTGCTTTCACAGGTGAGATCTCTCCCCTCTGGCTCGCTAAGATGGGTGTTACATATGTCATCATCGGTCACTCCGAGAGAAGAGAGTACTTCGCTGAGACAGACGAGACAGTTAACAAGAAGGTACATGCTGCACTTAAGTACGGCCTTAAGCCCATCATCTGCTGCGGTGAGACACTTGAGCAGAGAAAGGCTAACGTTCATAAGGACTTCATCAAGGGTCAGATCGTAGCTGCTCTTAAGAATGTTCCCGCTGACAAGATGTGCCAGATCACTATCGCTTACGAGCCTATCTGGGCTATCGGTACAGGCGAAGTTGCTACAGACGAGCAGGCTCAGGAGATCTGTAAGCTCATAAGAGATACAGCTCGCGAGCTCTATAACGATGCTATCGCTGACGCTCTTACAATTCAGTACGGCGGATCCGTTAAGTCCACATCTGCTGCAGGCCTCTTCTCACAGCCTGACATCAACGGCGGACTTGTAGGCGGTGCTTCCCTTAAGGCTGACGAGTTCTCCAAGATCGTTCTTGCAGGCTGATAAGTCTTAACTTAAGTAAACTGATACTTATTAGATACCCTCGCACTTTAAATGAAGTGCGGGGGTATTTCTTTGCCTCATACCTGCGTTGATTGTTACGTTCCAAAATGCTACCATCTTGGTAGATATTAAAAGAAGAAGGTTATGAGCATATGTATTTATTTGACAGTCCCATCTACTACATCCTCGCATTAGTCGTAATGGTATGGAGCATGGCTGTTCAGACAGCTTTAAAGTCCAAAGCAAAGAAAGGTTCAGAGGTGCGTGCCGCTAGCGGTAAGACCGCCAATCAGGTCGTTCAGGAGATGCTCTCGGCCCATGAGATATACGGGATAACCATCGAGCATAAGCCCGGTGAGCTTACTGACTGCTATTCCCCTAAGGAAGGTAAGATATATCTCTCTGATACTACTTACAACAAGGATTCTATCACGGCCGTTGCTATCGCGGCGCACGAATGCGGTCATGCGGTGCAGGACCACGTTAATATGCCGATCTACAGATTCAGACAGCTTCTGGCACCTATAGCAGGTATAAGTTCCATGGCGGGAGTCTACATCGTAATGGGAGGTCTTTTCCTGAGCTATATCGCAGAGAATATGGGTAATATCGGATTCTTTATCTGTAACTTAGGTATTGCCGTATATCTTATTACTTTCCTTTTTTACCTTGTAATGCTTCCTGTCGAGCGTGATGCGAGCCGCAGAGCGTATAAGGACATGAAGGAATACGGCTGGGTAGGTGACGACCAGATAAAGCAGACCTATAAGATCTTAAGAGCCGCAGGCGATACATATGCGGTAGCTCTTGCATCTTCCGCACTTACGCTTTTCAGGCTCCTTCTTTTAAGAGGAAGGACCGGAAGAAGAAGGTAACTTTATATGAATGCCGAGAAGATAACATTCGACGCTTCCGTCGGAAGCGGCAATAAGATAGCGGCATTTATATGTCCTGCTACATCAGCTCCCGTTAAAGGCGTATTCCAGATATGCCACGGTATGGCCGACTACTTCGGAAGATATGAAGAGCTTGTCGACCACCTTAACAAAGAAGGCTGGCATGTGTGCGGCATGGACATGTTGGGACACGGCGCCACTTACGGTCTTAACGAAGATAAGGACATGCCTTTGGGGTATTTCGGAGACAGTAAAGACTCGGCTCTTTGTATCCTTAAGGACGAAATGCACCTTCATGAGACAGTAAAGAAACGTTTCGGAGACGATCTTCCCTATGTGCTCTACGGGCATTCCATGGGTTCTTTTGTAGCGCGTAATATCTACATTACCCCCGAATACCAAGGTGAGTTCGATGCTTTTGTCTTTGCTTCCACTATGGGATACGAACCTCTGGCGAAGGTAGGTATCGTCCTTGCAAGGTTCTTCTCGCTCTTCGGCATGAAAAGAAAGCCCGGGAAGATATTAAATGCCATTGCTTTCGGGCAGTATAACAAAAAGATAGATTCTCCCAAGACTCCCTTTGACTGGGTCACTTCGGATGAGGCGGAAGTCCGGAAGTATTGTAAGGACCCGTTAGCTGGATTCCTCTTTACCTGTAAGGGATTCCTGGACCTTTTTACCCTTGTCGACAGGATGCAGTCGCAGGAGGCATATGCGAGGGCTTCCAAGGCTCCCTGTATGCTTACTTACGGCGAGGATGACCCTGTAGCGGGATACGGCAAGGGAGCGCAGCAGGTGGCAGAAAAGTTCTCTGAGGATAGTAGCCGTAAGGTCATAGTAAAAAACTACGGTCACTACAGGCACGAGATACAAAATGAGCCCGTAAGAGGACAGTATTTTGAAGATATAACCGAATTTATAAATAAGAATACGGAGGCAAGCAGCAAGTGATATTAGAACAGCCTACAGAAGAGCAGTTCAAGGAGTGGGTGAAGTTATGGCAGGAATATTCTCCGAAGCTTAAGCCCAACAGGAGAAGCGGCATCGAGGTTGCAAGGTACATCTTAAAGAAGTATAAGACAGTGGAGATCCAAGATCCCGTAAAGGCAGGTCAGTATGCCATGTCGATAATGATGAACTCTCATCAGAGATGTAAGCTCCCCGAAGATACGGAGCCCGATCCCAAGATATTCAAGATATTAAATGAAGGTCCGGGAGTAACACTTTACGAGAGTAAGGATGAAGTCTTTAAAGATGTTACGGATATTATCGTGACGGTTGATATCGCAAGCGGCTTTTATACGGTAGAGGGAAGCAGTCTTCTCTGGGATGAGCTTTGCGCTTACCAGGGACTTGATAAGGATGACCTTGATAATCCCGTATGCGTAGCGGAATATGTCGAATGCATGAAGAAGTTCGGCAAGATGAACTGATAAGATACGGAGGGGTACTATGAAAGAGATCGATATAGCTAAGCTTCAGGAGATGAACGATCACGACCTTCTGGTCGAGCTCGTTAAGAGCCAGAAAGAAGATGCCAGAGGACAGAAGATAACGGCGATAGCGACGGTATCGATGTTTGCGGCGGTGGCAATAGCGCTCCTTATCCTGGTCCCCAAAGTATTTACTACTCTTAACAACATCCAGGACATGGTCAAGCAGACTAAGACTGCCGTACAGCAGACTCAGACTTTTGTTCAGTCGGCAAATAATTCATTATCCGGCATAGATGACATGATCGCTAACGTCGATCAGCTTGTAACGGAGAATACGCAGAATGTCGGCGATGCCATGAATAACTTCAATAATGTTGATTTTGAGAGACTTAATCAGGCCATTAATGACCTGGCATCCATAGTAGAACCCCTGGCTAACCTGCTGGGGCAGTAAAGGAGAATAAGATGAAGGACGTTGAACCTTATAAGCACACGGTACAGTACTACGAGACGGATCAGATGAGCGTGGTACATCACTCGAACTACATAAGGTGGTTCGAAGAAGCAAGAGTCGATATATTCGAGAAGATAGGCCTCGGATATAAGCACATGGAAGAGATCGGTATCATAAGCCCCGTCGTTGGAGTATCCGCAAAATACAAGACAATGGCGAAGTTCTATGATACTGTTGTAATAAATCTCAGGTTCGTAAAGTATACGGGTATACGTCTTTATATCGAGTATACGATCACGGACAGCGTAACAGGAGAGGTAAGATGCACGGGGCAGAGCGAACACTGCTTTATTGACAGGGAAGGGAAGATAATGTCTCTTAAGAGATCTTTTCCCGATATCCACGAGAAGATGATGCAGTACGTAGAACCCGAGAATTAAGGAGGCGAATGTGGCAGACATCGCGATCATCGGAGCAGGAACAGCAGGACTTACGGCAGCTATCTACTGCAGAAGAGCCGGCATGGACACGGTCATCTATGAAGCGGAAGCTTACGGCGGACAGATAATAAACACTCCGGAGATCGAGAATTATCCGGGACTTATGAATATCTCGGGATATGAGTTTGCCACCAAGCTTTACGAGCAGGCTACGGCCCTGGGCGCAGCCTTGGAGTTCGATAAGATCGTATCCATCGAGCGTAACGGCGACAATACTTTCACATTAAAGGGCGGCTACGGCACTTCCGCTACGTGTAAAGCGGTCATCATTGCCACGGGTGCCAAAAATCGTCCCATGGGATTGGACGGCGAAGAAAAGCTTACGGGAAGAGGAATATCTTACTGTGCAACATGCGACGGAGCCTTCTATAAGGGAAAGACCGTAGCGGTATTCGGAGGCGGCAATACTGCCGTAGAAGATGCCATATACCTGGCGGATATCTGTTCCAAAGTCTATATCATCCACAGAAGAGACGAATTCAGGGCAGAGAAGAACCTTGTGGACACGCTCTTTTCCAAGTCCAATGTCGAGAGACTTACTCCTTATGTAGTGTCAGCACTTAAGTCTGACGGCCGCCTTACGGGTATTGAAGTTACCAATAAGGCAGACGGCACCGTTAAGGAGGTAGAGCTTGACGGTCTGTTCGTGGCTATAGGTCAGATCCCCAGGAACGAAGAATTCAAGGATACCGTAGCTTTAAAGGACGGTTATGTTGCTGCCGGTGAAGACTGCCATACGGATAAGGAAGGCATCTTTACTGCAGGCGATTGCAGGGACAAGAAGGTTCGCCAGTTGACTACAGCGGCCGCAGACGGAGCCACTGCAGCCCTCGCAGCCTGCGAATATATAAGATTAAGTGCGCTTTGAGTTGTATTTGACTGGTTTTTCTGTATAATAAAAACGTACGATTTTGTACGGAGTATTTGATAAAGGAAGGGTATGTTGATGAAGAAATTTGTTAGAAGCATCGTATCTGTAGTACTTCTCGGTTCTATGGCATTGTCTTTTGCCGGCTGCGCTAAGAAGATCGAGCCCGTTAAGAAGAATGATTTTAAGGACGCTCTCGAGGAATCATTTGATATCGATGACGATGATTATTCCGAGTATGATAGTGATGATTATACGGACATCTACTACTATGATCACGATTACTTTGTAGAGATGTATCAGTATGATGATGCTGATGATGCTCTCGATAAGTTCGAGGATGCCTACGATAATTTCCAGGATATGCTTGACGATAAGGAATTCAAGGGCAGACATAAGGCTGTTTTCAACGAGAAGGGCGGATATGGCTACATCACATTCAGCGGTGAGTCTGATTCCGATGATTTCTTTGATGACGATATCCACGGCGGTATCTACTGGGCAGATGATACGATCATCATCGTTGTAGTTACAAGCGATAAGGATAAGTATACAGAGAATATCGATGCAATGATCAAGGCTCTCGGTTATCCCAAGCCCTAAGATCAGTCGATACTGAGACAGAAGATCCGAAGAGCCGTTTCGTAAGAAGCGGCTCTTTACTTATAAGGAAAATAAGGAGGCTCACGATATGCTTGCAGAAGGAACAAAGGCTCCGGGATTCACTCTTCCGGATCAGAACGGCAAGGAACATTCACTTAATGACTATAAGGGACAGAAGGTAATATTGTATTTCTATCCCAAGGACAATACTTCAGGCTGCACCAAGCAGGCATGTTCATTTGCTGAGCTGATTCCTCAGTTCAGGGAGAAGGGAGCAGTCATACTGGGCGTGAGTAAAGACTCCGTCGCCTCACATAAGAAGTTTGAAGAGAAGTACGGACTTCCTTTCACTCTGCTTTCTGATACCGAACTGGAAGTCATAAAGGCATATGACGTATGGAAGGAGAAGAAGAACTACGGAAAGGTGTCCATGGGTGTCGTAAGAACGACTTATCTTATAGACGAGAAGGGTGTAATAGTCAAAGCTTTCGACAAGGTCAAGGCATCTGAGAATCCTGCTCAGATGCTGGGAGTGTTGTAACAGCATTTAACGAATACTTCATAAACCCTCAATAGATGCATAATCAGAGCTTGCTAAGATTAAGGTAGAAACTTAAGTTACAGCAAGCGCCTTTTACCTGCTTAAGCCTTGTTATCTTCGAGTGATCCGGCTGACAGGCGACAGAGGTAAATACCTTTCGTCATGAAAGATGAAAGTCTGCATATGCAGTAAGAGGGGATCATAAGTGCCGTTTAGAATAATGGAGCAATTTGTTTTCTGGTATCCGGCTGTCATGGCAATGCTGTGGGTGTTCGGTGCCTTGCTCTTTTATTTTTCCAACGAGCGCAAGGGGGCACTCCCTATGGAGAAGATGCCCTTTGTATCGATCCTTATGCCGGCGCATAACGAGAGCAGTATACTGTATCCCGTAATAGAGCAGATGGCGGAGCTTAATTACCCCAATTACGAGATCATCATAATAAACGACGGAAGTTCGGATGATACCGCGGAAGTAATAAAGAACCTGACTGCCAAGTATCCTATTGTAAGAGGAATAGATCTAAAGCCCAACTGCGGTAAGGCGAATGCTTTGTACTTGGGCCTTATCGCATCCAAGGGCGAGATCCTGGTGGGTGTAGATGCGGACTCGTATCTTGATAAGAATGCCATAAGGTATCTGGTATCGCATTTCGTAAACGAGAATAACGGAGAGAGGGTCGGTGCCGTCACAGGCAACCCCAGGGTAAGGAACAGAGGCTCGCTCTTAGGAAAGCTCCAACTGTGTGAATATGCCAGCATAATAAGCCTGATAAAGCGTACTCAGAGGGTGCTCGGCAAGGTAATGACAGTGTCGGGCGTGTGCGTAGCGTACAGGAAGAGAGCGCTTGTTGATTGCGGCTTCTGGGACCGCGACATGATGACCGAGGATATAGCCGTTACCTGGAAGCTCGAAAAGAAGTTCTGGGACATAAGATACGAACCCAGGGCTCTTTGCTGGATGCTGGTACCCGAGACCGTAAAGGGACTCTGGAGACAGAGAAAGCGCTGGTCAGAGGGGGGCCTTGAGGTCATCTTCAGACACTGGGACATCTTTAAGAGCTGGCGAAGACGCCGCATGACTCCCATCTACTTCGAGCAGGTCTTATCCTTCCTGTGGTCTGTCTGCTGGCTTGTATTTACCGTTATTCTTATCTGCATGGAGATCGCAGGCAAGACCGTATTTACCGACTATATCTGGAAGAGTCAGTTCCTGTCGTTTATATGCCTTTTCCAGTTCTTTGTAGCTATGTTCCTGGAGTCCAAGTACGACAGGGATGTCCTTAAAAATGCCTGGTCCGTTATCTGGTACCCCCTCTTTTACTGGTACGTAAATGTCTTTATAGCTCTGGCTGCCGTCATAAGAGCTATCCTTCCCAATAAGAAGCTCGCTACATGGAAGTCCCCTGACCGAGGGATCACGCAGCTTGCCAAGGAAGCTCAGATAGCCGAGAACGGCGGCGTGGTCGCTGCTGAGGAAGAGATACCCGTAAGATCCTCAGAGAAAGAGCTGACGACGGAAGAGATAAGAATCTTAAGACTTCAGCAGGCGGCTTCCGGACTGACGGTAGGAGATAACGAAGGTCTCATAGATCCGAGCTTTTCCATACCTCTTATTGACGGAAGCGAAGACCGCCCGGCTATCGACTACAAGATCGAGAGGCATATCGAATATGAGAACAAGCAGGTCTTATGGAAGCGCGTGATCGAAGTGATCCTTACAGTCGCTTCCTGGATATATATCGTCATATACTGGCTTTTCATGGTTCAGGGAATGTTCCTGGATTATATAGGAAGACCCGTTAAGGAGTTCTGGGTATACACCATCGATTCCATCCATCAGACGGAGGAGTACTTCTCCATAATGTCCGTCGTAATACTTCTGGAGGTGCTTCTTCTTATCCTTTGGAAGGAATACAACTACCGTATGTACGGCAAGAGGAAGAGGAGGCACTTCATGCCGGATGTTACCGCAGAGGAACTTGATAAGATATTCGAGCTTGATGAAGAGATGAGCCGTAAGCTTCATAACGACAAGTTCATAGTAGTTCCCGTCAATCCGATCCCGGAAGGAATGGGACAGGGAAGAAAGAAGAAAAAGAAATGACCCGTCAGACAATGCGACGGGTCATATTCATCTGGAGCCTTCAACCGGGATCGAACCGGTGACCTCATCCTTACCATGGATGCGCTCTACCTACTGAGCTATGAAGGCATCTTAATGCCACAGAAGTATACCATAAACCTTATATATCAGACAAGAGTGAGAAGAAAGCTCACGATGAAAGTCATAAGGCATGTTCCTATGGCAACCGTAAGAAGACTCTTGCCTTTCCAGGCGAGGAAAAGTGCTACTGTGAATCCGGCTCCTGCAGCAAGGACGGAGCCCGTAGAGAAAAGGATAGCAGGGAATGTCATGGCAGAGAGTACGGAATATGGAATATAGTCAAAGAAAGCCTGCACGCGCTTGCTTTTTATCTTGCCCTGGAACAAGGTGAAGGGCAATGCTCTTATAAGATATGTGGAGACTGCCATCACGATAAGGAGGGGGAAGAACTTATCATTGTCCATAAGCTTCCTCCTTTGTCGGCAACGCGAATACTCCGATAAGAGCCGCTATTACCGCGCAGATGATTATCGTGAAACCTCCCGATATGTGCTCCTTAAGCGGAGGCGTAAAATAGAAGACTGCGGACAGTACCACTGATATGAAGGATACGATCGCGATATTAGCCTCCTTACGGGATGCGGGAATAACTATGGCTACGAACATTCCGTAGATACCGATCGCCAGAGATTCCGTCACGATAGAGGGAAGGATATTGCCGCATACTGCCCCGAGGAGTGTTCCAAGAGACCATCCGAGGGTAGGAAGTATCGCCAGGCCCAGCATATAACTGCGACCGACAGGTCTGTCCTTGCCCGAAGATACGCCGAAGATCTCGTCTGTAATGAAGAATGAAGTAACGAGCCTTGAAGGAGTATTCAGGGTCTTATCCGCTTTCTGAGACAGCGAAATGCTCATCAGGGAGTAACGAAGATTAATTATCAGCTGAGCTACGGCCATTTCCACAAAGCCGCCTGATGCCACCATGATCTCGACCCCTGCGACCTGTCCTGCCGAAGTAAGGCAAGTGATCGATATCAGAACTGCCTGCCACCAGGTAAGACCCGAGGATACCGCAAGTATGCCAAAAGAAAAGGATACTGATAAGTATCCTAATCCGATAGCCAGTCCGTCTTTAAAACCTTCTTTGAATGTCATTCGTCGAAGTTGCCGTAAAGACTCTTAAGTTCTGAGAATGACAGATACAGATCCAAGGCGTCAGGCCTGGAGACAGGTTCTACAGTCTGAAGCTCATCGTTGATCTGATAGAGAGTACCGCTTATTATCACATACTTCTCAATATATACGGAATCATTACCGCTTATGGGAGCTCTTGCGATAAATACGGTGGATTCATCTATAAGGAAATACTCGTCGCACTCCACGAGATCGCCCCTTGTAACTTCAAGTGAACACTTCTTGAAAGTTCCGTCCTCGGACTCCAGGAAGCTCGCCGTGCAGTAATTTCCTCCGGGAGTGGATCCTTCGGATGTCTTGAAGTAGACGTTGTTGGATTCGTCGTTCATGAAATCGCCGAAGCTGTTCTGATATTCGTAGATCTTTGTATTCAATGTCGTATAATCCGGATTGGTAGCTGCTGCGGAAGCATCTGCATTCTCGGTACAAGCTACAAGAGATAAGGCCAGAGCCAGGGTACAGATGACGGCAGAAAACCTTGAAAACACTTTATTCATAAGATATTCCCCTTGTTAAGGAAAGTTTATTCAAACGGATTATAGCATATTATTGACAAAACAGGACAAAGAAAGTAAAATTATTCAGCATCTTAGCACGAGATGTATATCGATCAAGGAGAAGTCGCGTAGCCTGGTCGAGCGCGTACGACTGGAAATCGTATAAACCCCAAAAGGGTTTCGAGGGTTCGAATCCCTCCTTCTCCGCCAAATAAAAGAAGCATCACAGATGTGGTGCTTCTTTTATTTTGTCTGAAACAGCGTATTTGACGACAATTTTGACGACAATTACGATATTTCATAATGGTCTCTGTAAGATATCTTATCGAGTTGAGCTTTCTGTATGTAAAATGCCCTTGTGAAAGTCTATAATCAAAGACGGTATTATTTATCGATAATATATGTCAGGAGATGAGAACATATATGAAGAGAACAAAGTTGATATCACTCGGTCTTTGTGCCGCGCTTGCACTCGGTTCATTCGCAGGCTGTAATTCCACTGAGGAGACAACAGAAAAAACTACGAAGGCCAGCGAAATAAAAAGCGAGGAGACGACGACTGAAGAGACAACGGTAACAACGTCGGAGGAGACTTCTTCAGAGTCTTCATCGGAGACTTCCGTGAGCGCGGAAGATACTTTGGATATTGCTCCCGAGAGCGTTGACATGACTTCTGATTCTCAGCTTTATGCCAATACGTTCATCACTAACTTTGTTGAGCAGTTCTTCTACGATTACGACAGGGACAGTGCAAGTACAGAGCAGATCCTGGACTTTATCCATGCAAATATAAAACTTAATGCTTATAGCCAGATAAGCTTTGAGACAAAAGGCGATATCACTTATGAAGTGTTTTCCTTAGAAGCTGCTCAGACTGTCGCTGCGAGATACTTCGGCCTTCTTCTTACAGAGGACGATCTTAATTCGCTCTCCGCACCTCCGTCTGCTTACGGCGATCAGCCTGCAGGACCGTACTATGAAGACGGAAAGATCTGGTATGAGGCAGCTGACGGAGAAGGATGTAACAGGATAGGTATCGTCGATTCGGTGACGAATAATACCGACGGTACGCTTACAATAGAATTTACGATCTACGAGATAGACCTTGATACATACTGGTCGTTAAGTCTTGATGATCTTCGCGCTTATTATGCATTGACACCCGATCAGGCCGCAGCTGATACGACGCTTACGGCAGTTTCTTCGGGCACGGCTACCGTAGGAGTATCCCAGTCAGGAGATTATTATCTGATCACTTATTCTACGGTAAGATAATAAAGAGAAGACAGATTGGAAGATCTGATCCCGGGAGCCTTAGGATATGAGGCTTTCGGGATCTTTGTTTGACTGAAAAGATAAGGGCTTATGCCACAGATGATGCGCATAAAAGAATTTTTATGTATAATCCCATTAATGGTCTTAAAAAGGAAGGTATGTTAAATGAAGAAAGATTCGACAGGCGTAGTTGTCGCCAGAGTGTTTATAACGATATTTCTTACTGTCACATTGGGACTTGCGAGTATCGGTGTGGCTTTAAGGGCAACATTCTTCGACACAAAGAGCTGGAGAACATTGCTTACCAGCGATGAGTTTATCGATATCCTTATGGAAGATGCGGAGATCGAGGAGATCACAGAGGATCCTATCCTCAAGGATGAACTGGACAAAGACTTTTTTACGGATTATGCGCATTTCTGCGTAAATGAGCTGATGGATGTAATAGAGAGCGGTGATACGGAGATCGACGAGGAGGCTCTTGACGATCTTTATGATGAGTATCTCGAGGATCTCTTCTATGAATATGCTACTCCCGCAGAGCGTGCGCAGTTCAAGGATGAATTCTACGATGTTGTCTGCGATTCCGTAGAGGAGGCCGCTGATGAACTTGAGGAAAGCGGATTCTTTGAGTTCAAGGAGAACTTCAACAAAGGCTTTGCGGTATATATGGGAATAACGGTCATCTTAAGTGCCGTCTTTATCGTGGTCATGTTCGTTATAAGTAAGGATAAGTTCGCTCCTGTAAGAAATACCGGTATCGCACTTGTAGTCTGCGAAGTCCTTAACGGTATCGGAATAGCAGGTATCGGAGGATTGCTGACGATCGCATTCAACGAAGTTGACGAGAAGGAACTCGGTAAGCTCTTCGCGAATTATGTTTTCAAGCAGACAGGTATAGCACTTCTCATACTTGGTGTGTTATTGGTATTCGGAGTATTCCTTATCGTATTCAGCGCGATATCCAAGAAGAATGCCGCAAGGATCAGTGACGACAGCGACGGAGTGATAGTAGAAGAGGGCTGATATCTAATCAGACTATTCCCGTAAGGTCATACCATTCGGAATATGAGGACAGCGATCCGTCAAGGAGGAAGCTGTCCTCTTCTGTTATGGCGCCGTCGGAATTGGCATCTGTCCATGTGACAGTGTGCCTTGTAACTTCCTCGTAGTCGGGAGATACCAGGATGAGCTCATATGAGAGGGAACCTTCTTCAGCAGGGATCTTGACGCGAAGTACCGGTCTGCTCTCAAATCCGCTCTCTTCGAAGAAGTAGGCGGAAGTCATTCGAAGGGAGGAAGATCCTGCGGTAAGTATCTCTTCCTTGCTTCCTTCCGTTATCCTGAATATTACTGCCGTCCCGTCGGATGTTCTCTCTATATATTCCTTTATACCGTCCGAATTGATGTCCAGAAGGGAAGCGCTTCCCGCTATGCCGTTGACGGTGGAGCCTCTGTAGGATGTACCGGATACGGAGTAAGCTTCCGTATGGTATGCGGGTCCTTCGGGTGAGACTATGTCGGAGAGGAAGCATATCTCTCCCGAGTCGTTTAAGAACATCGGCATCTCCGTATTAAGTGTGGTGTCGGCAAAAGAAGCATCGTATGCATTTCGCACATCTTCGGAGGAATCCGCGGCACGGCCCAGGGTCGAATCAGGGTTAAGCCCCGTGTCAGTAAAAGGAGTCTCTCCTGCGGGAGCTCTTGAGATAAGTACGTTTCTTACGGCTCCTGCTGCCGCACCGTACAGGGTATCCTCATCAAGACCCGCGAAAGCCATTATGTCTTCGTTAGTAAGGCAAAGACTTTCCTCTGTATTGTAGGTAACGCACATATAGACGTCGTCGCCTGAATCCAGGTGCGCCATTATAAGCACCGAGAAGATGTGGTCGTTAACTGCGAAATATATAAAGTCCGCGCCGGTACAGCGCTCGTCTGACATCAAGCCCGAGATAAAGTCGGAGATACGCGCATTGCAGGAATCAGCATCCTCGCTTCCGTCACGGAGCTTGGGAACGTAGAAGACACAAGTCTGCGACTCTCGTTCGACTGAGGATACGTCTACCCAGATGTTGTCGTTGGCGATAAAGCCGGAAGGCAGATCTTCTGCGGAAAACTGCACCTGAGGAAGATCGTTTACGTAAGGGGTATTGTCTTCGTCTATGGAGGGGATGACAGGGAGCAACGGCTCAGTCTCGGGAGCTTCGGTATCCGAAGGGATCTCTTCGCTCTCGGAAGTACTGATGGTTATGTGGGGCTTCACTGTTGACGAACACCCCGATATGGCCGCTATAACGACCAGTAATGCCACTGTTGCTGTCAGTGTCTTCTTCATCTGTCTATCCTCCATTTACAATAATATCACAAATAGGACTCACACCGTTTCTACCTCCAAGGCAAAGCTGTAGTAAAATGATGCTACTGACGATAGTGCTCGTTAACTATGGTAAGGAGCAGGATAAGAGAAAGTACGATACTATAACTATTTTGTTGTCGTAGTCGGACAAGCGGCTTTTGATAGCATTAATTTGTTTGTTCATTTTGGGCAAAATCTAGGTATTTGTGCCTTTAATAGTTGAATTGTGTCCTACCTGCAATTAAGATTTATCTTGCTTTTATATCAGGGGGGAATTGAATGGAAAGGTTTAGTGTTAAGAAGCCTTTCACGGTGCTTGTTGCCGTGATAGCGATAATTGCTCTGGGATTTGTTTCATTGTCGCATCTGACAATGGATCTGCTGCCGGAGATGAACCTTCCATACCTTATTGTCGTAACAACATATCCCGGAGCCAGCCCGGATAAGGTCGAGGCCCAGGTCACTATCCCCATAGAGAGTTCTCTCGGTACCATAAGCGGTGTAGAGAATGTCTCTTCTACAAGTTCCGAGAATTACTCCATGGTACAGCTCGAATTTGCCGACGGTACGGACATGAATTCCGCTATCGTTAAGGTATCGGGTGCGATCAATCAGCTGCAGGGAGTTCTTCCCGAAGATGCAGGCACTCCCAGCATAATGGAGATCAGCCTCGATATGCTCGCGACAATGTATGTTGCCGTAGAAGTGGACGGCTATGATATCTATCAGCTTACGGATTTTGTTAATAATGATGTTATCCCATATATATCAAGAGTAGACGGAGTAGCGAGCATCACTACCGTAGGTCTTGTTGAGCAGAGTATTCAGGTCGAGCTAAATCAGGATAAGATCGATGAAGTAAACGACAGGATACTTATGGAGACAAATGAAAGACTGGCAGATGCTCAGGAGATGCTCGACGATGCCAATGAGCAGCTTGAAGAAGCTCAGGCGCAGCTGGACGATGCCCAGTCGAGCTTCGGAGGCACGATGTCTTCGGCGGTCTTCTCTCAGCTTGATGCTCAGGCACCCGCTATAGCGGACGGTATCAGAAATAACATCAGCAATATAAGGTCCCGTCTTACGGAGATCAGAGACGGCCTTAACACTTTAAGCCAGAATGCGGATGCGACACTTGCAGGTCTTCAGGCTACTGCCGATCAGGCCGCAGCGGATCTTAATGCTGCTGCCGATGCTCAGGATCAGATGGCTGCTGCTCTTGCTGATGCACAGGCTTCTTACGATGAGATATCTGCAGCTCTTGAAGCTGCCAATAACGATCCTTCCACGGATTTTAACTCCCCTGAATATCAGGCTCTTCTGACGGGGGTTCAGGCTGCTTCCGATTCAAGAGATCAGGCAGCCGCACAGTATGGTGTCGCTTCCGATGAATATGCCGCCGCACAGGCAGCTTACGATGAGGCTTCGGCCGCTTTGACTGCAGCTACTCTCCAGTATTCCGGAGCGGATGCTGCTTCCATAGCAGCACTTCAGGCCGATATCGATACGATAAGCGCAAATCTTGAGGCATTATCTTCAGGTGTTGACGGTTCCTCTTTCTCCAACCTTGTAGTGTCCACCAGAGACATTGCATCCGCTGTTGCACAGGCAAGCAGCATTATCGAGAGAGTAAGGTCCATCGATGCCTTAGGCAGTATGTCGGCAAGTCTCGGTAATACCGATGCACAGCTTGCGACATTAAGCGAATCCTTATCTTCGATCCCTCAGATGTTAGACGGTCTTGAGGCAGCCGCAAGCGGTCTTACACAGGCTCAGCTCGATGCCGCAGTCGGTTTCTCTACTGCAGCAGTTCGTCTTTCCGATGCCAGGGCTGCACTTGATCAGGCTCAGGCTCAGTATGACGATGCAAGAGAGCAGGCTCTTGAGAATGCCAATATCGATCAGCTTATATCCGCATCGACTCTGTCACAGATAATTTACGCACAGAACTTTGCAATGCCCGTAGGTTATATCGACGATGAGAATGACGAATCCTGGCTTCTTAAGGTCGGTGAGGAGTATGACAGCTCGGATGAGATCGCTTCAACTTTACTTATCGATAACGAGATAATCGGAACGATAAGACTTGAAGATATTGCGGATATTACGGTCATCGATAACTCAGAGCAGGGATATACCAACCTTAACGGTTCTGACGGCATCATCCTCTGTGTATATAAGTCTTCTTCAGTCGGAACCAATGCGGTATCAAGAGACTGTAATAAGGCTTTTGATGAGTTGTGTGCTCAGTATCCCGGAATGCATACGGTCAATCTTGTAGACCAGGGCGTATATATCAACATGATCGTAGGAAGCGTATTCCAGAGCATGGCTATCGGTGCGATCCTTGCTATCGTTATCCTCGCTCTTTTCCTTAAGGATGTTAAGCCTACGATCGTTGTTGCGATCAGTATCCCTCTGTCTGTTCTTCTTGCTCTTGTACTTATGTACTTTACCGATCTTGAGCTTAACGTAATGACTCTCTCGGGTCTGTCGCTTGGTATAGGAATGCTGGTAGATAACTCGGTCGTTGTAATGGAGAATATATTCCGATTAAGGCACAGAGGTCTTCCCGCGCCCAGAGCCGCAGTTCAGGGTGCAAAGCAGGTAAGAGGTTCCATCATCGCGTCGACTCTTACTACTATCTGCGTATTCTTCCCCGCGGTATTTGCAAGCGGAACGGTAAAGACTCTTCTTTATCCTCTGGCATTATCCATCGGTTATTGTCTTATCGCTTCACTTATCATGGCTCTTACGGTGGTACCCGCATCCTGCAGTACTCTCCTTCGTAAGGCAGAGCCTAAGGGACATAAGCTTTTCGATAAGGTGCTTAACGTATACGGTAAGACGCTTCAATGGTGCCTCAGGTTCAAGGTCGTACCCCTTGCAGTATCGATCGCTCTTCTGGGTATTTCCGTATATGCCGTCTTCACGACAGGTATCGTATATATCCCTGAGATAACATCCAACCAGATCAACATCGATATCACGACTCCCGAGGAGATGACAAGACAGGAATCCTATCAGGCTGTCGACGATGTTGTCGATATGCTTCTTACGGTAGAAGGAATAGAAGATATCGGTATCCTTGATTCAGGAAGCACGGGAAGTCTCTTCACAGGCGGATCTTCTTCCGATTCATACGGTTCATATTCATGCTATGTACTTGCCGAGGAAGGTATCTCTAAGGCTGAACTTGATAATATCGTAAAGAATATTGAGTCAGCTACAGCTTCTTCTCCTTGTGAGATCGAGGTATCGATGGACTCCATGGGCAATATGGGTGCTCTTATGGGATCTTCCGGATACTCGGTCAATATCTACGGTGATGATTACGAGAAGCTTCGTGAGATAAGTGCGGATGTATCTCAGCTCTTCCAGGGACAGGATGGTCTGATCAATGTTACCGACAGCTTTACCGAAGGTACTCCTACCCTTCAGATAATTATCGACAGGGATGAGGCCATGAAGTACGGTCTTACTGTAGCTCAGATCTATATGGAGATCGCATCTCATACATCCGACTCCGTTACCGCTGCTACAATCACGGTGGACGGTATACAGATGGATGTTGCCATCGTGGATAATACTGATGTCCTTACAAGAGAATCTCTCCTTGATATCGAATTCGTAGTAGAGGATCCCATGGCAGATCAGGATATGTCCATGACCGGCGGTTCTTTCGATCTTTCATCAGAAGAGGATGAAGAAGAAGATACTGAAGAGGGAGAGGTCGTCGAGGAGGAGACTGAAGAAGAGGAAGAGGATAATATCCATACGTTATCCGAATTTGCGGAAATTGTAGAGACTGTATCTTCCGACGCCGTAAGACGAGAGAATCTCGTTCACTACGTAACGGTATCAGGTGAGACAGTAGAAGGCTACAACACTACTCTTATCTCAAGAGAGTTAGATCCCAAGATCAAGGAATATGCCAAGACTTTACCCGACGGTTATTCCATCGAGGTCGGCGGTGAGTCAAGCCAGGTTATGGAGATGGTAGTTCAGATGGTGGAGATGGCAGCTCTTGCTCTCCTGTTCATATACCTTGTAATGGTAGCTCAGTTCCAGAGTTTGCTCTCGCCTTTCATAATCCTGTTTACCATCCCTCTTGCCTTCACTGGCGGTATGTTGGGACTTGTAGTAGCAGGTGAGCCCCTGTCAATGCTGTCCATGCTCGGATTCGTTATCCTCATGGGTACGGTCGTTAATAACGGTATCGTATTCGTTGACTACGCGAACCAGTTGAGAATAGGCGGACTTGAGAGACACGACGCCCTCGTTGCGACCGGTATGACACGTATGAGACCTATCCTTATGACTGCACTTACGACTATCCTCGCTATGTCCATGATGATCTTCGGATCAGGTATGGCTTCACAGCTCGGTAAGGGCATGTCGATAGTTATTGCAGGCGGTCTTCTCTATGCGACTCTCATGACACTTTATATCGTTCCCGTTATGTACGATATCCTGTTCAAGAGACCTCCGGTAAATGTAGATATCGGAAGCGATACCGACGAAGAGATCGACGATGCCGCTGAATTCCTTGAGAAGATGGGAATGGATAAGGCCTGTTCTTAATGCCTGATTGGAAGGCTTATCAGTCGAACCACTGATCTTCGAACTGATCGCGCGGAACAGGCTTCGAGAAGTAATAACCCTGATAGAGTTTGCATCCCATTGAGAACAGGTTCTCGAACTGCTTGGCTGTCTCAACGCCTTCGGTAAGTGTATCTATGCCGAGTTCCTCAGCCATGTTGATTATGTTCTTGATGATCGTGTTGACCTTCATGTTGCGCTCTGAATCCTTGAGGAACTGCATGTCGATCTTGATAAGGTCGATGTTCATGTCCTTGAGGAGATTGAGCGATGAATATCCGCTTCCGAAGTCGTCCATCTCGACTATGAATCCTCTTGATCTTAAGTCGTTGATGATCGTAAGCATATCGATAGAATCAGCCGCCATTACGGTCTCGGTTATCTCCACACGAAGCTTTACGGGATCGACCTTATACTCGTTCGTAAGATCTGTAAGTACCGAGACTACATCCATATAGTAAAAGTCTTTTGGTGAGATGTTGATGGAGATGAATGCTTCGATACCGCGTGACTTCCAGTCGGAAAGTATCTCGCACGCACACCTCCACATGTACTTGTCTACTTCGGAAATAAGGCCGTTACGCTCGAAAATGGGGATGAAGGCTCCGGGGTTCATGAAGCCTTCCTCGGGGTGTATCCACCTTACTAGAGCTTCCGCACCTGCAAGCAGTCCCTGCCCGTTTACTATAGGCTGCAGGTAGGGGCGTATCTGCTTGTCTGAGATGGCACCTCTTACCTGGTTTGATATGAGCTGGTTATGTATGATCTCGTTGCGTAGCTTGTCGTCGTAGTAGACTATGCAATCTTTGTAGCTGTCCTTGAGCCTTGTGGTAGCAAGACGTGCGCTGTCGAAGAACAGGGGGATATCAACGGTCTCATCATCTGAGAATTCGTAGATGCCGTACTTGATCTGAACGCGGTGCTCAAGATAGTCTCCGCTTACGGTGAAGTTGGACATGTTCTCGCTAGAAGGCTTGCTTAAGAAGTCTTCCTTGTCTATAAGGATACCGAAAGCGTTATCGGACAATCTTCCGTACAAGGTCTTGCTGCTTACGTTGTTCTGAATGAGTTCTGCGGTCTTCCTGATCGTCAGCTTTGCGAATTCATATCCGAATACATCGTTAAGGAGGTTAAGGTTGGATATCTCCATGTAGCCTATCATGTACTCGGTCTCGCGGTCCTGATGGAGCCTTCTTGATATATTCTCGAAAAGGTACTCCTTGGTGTAGAAGCCGGTGAGCGAGTCGTGCGTGGAGTTGTACATCTCACGCTTCATGGCGAGCTGTTCCTCGGTTATGTCACGGACAGTCAGATACGATCCCGTGAGATTCTCCTTCTCATCATAAAGACTTCTCATCTCAAGGTATGTGTACTGAGCCTCGTCTCCGGTTCCGAGGGTATGCTTCTTGCACCAGCCGGTGCTGTTGAAGTCAAGATCGCCGAACAGAAATTTCAGGTTCAGTTTGACATCGTCATAATCGTTCTTGGATATGCCGACGAGTGACTTGGCGGGTTCGTTGGTCCAGATGCATCTGCCGTTCTTGTCGAAGAAGAACAGTGCATCGGATGTCTCGGATGCGATACCTGCGAGCAGACGGTCGAGGACTCTCATCGGTCTGTAGTTGAGTGCGAAGAAGTAGACCAGAAGTCCGATCAGAGCAAATCCGATCATGGACATATCAAGAGGGGCTCTGGATAAAATGTAGTAGGACTCAACGAAGCCGGTAACGACCAGAGCGGCGAACATTACCCAGTATTTCTCGGCATAGATCTTTGCCGTACGGACAGCCTTGACAAATACGATGGCGATCGATACGAGGAAGATCCCGTAGCATACGATCCTGTGATATGCCTGTCCTGCGAGGGGGACGAGTCTGAAATAAGGGCTTCCGTCGGATGTGATCTCTTCGATCGAGAATGTGAATCCCGTAAACGGGTTAAGTATGTACTGGATAAGATCAATCGTGA
>JAILMW010000014.1 GCA_024692235.1 Saccharofermentans sp.
CCGTCTATGAGCATAGGAATACTGTCCTCGTAAATACTAAGACTTCCGGAAGTTATCCAATTATCACTATCGAATGGATTTCTATAGTGACATACAAAGACATCACCCTCTGAGAAAAGAGCATAAGGATCAGGTTCCTCAGCAGGCGTTTCTGTGGGAACAGGACTCGGCAAAGGAATATCCGTAGGTTCAGGTGTAGGAGTTGCCGTGGGCTCAGGTGTGGGCGTAGGCGTACTTGTGGGTACAGGCGTAGCTGTAGGCTCCGGTGTAGGTGTCGGAGTGCTCGTAGGTACGGGTGTAGGAGTAGCCGTAGGGTCAGGTGTGGGCGTAGGCGTACTTGTAGGTACGGGCGTAGCTGTAGGCTCCGGCGTAGGTGTCGCCGTAGGCTCAGGTGTGACTGTTACAGTGTCACTGTCCAGAACAAACTCACCATAAGGGAGGGAAACATATGCCTCGAAGGTATACTCACCCTCTTCTTCAGGAACGAATGAATAAATAATCGGAGCATTGGGATCTTCAGGGATAGTTACCTCTACTCCCTCTCCGTTAAGTCTGTAAAGAATCTCATATACGTTATCTTCAGGGATTGTGATCTCATAAGATGCAGTCTGGCCAATATATGCCTGACTCTGAAGAGCCCTTACATCTACATCGGGAAGTTCGAATACGAGCTCAAGATCCGAGGGTGCTGCAGTCACATTAAGGATGGATCCGTTATATGAGAAGCAGTTTGATACGATCCTACCGTTCAATGTTGTATCGTAGGCGTTGATCTCAACCTTACCCTGAGGAGCATAAAGTACTCCCCGGATATTGATCTGGGAACCGTTGATTGTAATATTACCTTCCTGAGAATAGAGAAGGACTCTTCCCGTCACTTCTTCGTCTGCGTTTAGTGTATCTACGTTATATGTGATATCACCTTTTGCAACGATAACAACATCACCTGTGAAGTTTGTGCCTTCGATAGTGATGGAATCTTCAGTATAGTAGTAACCGTTTGCTACTACCTGATCCTGAGATACCAATGCCTGAGGATCTATAGCGGGAAGTATCTCTGCCTTTGCAAGGATGCTCTCGGACCAGTCAGGCATCTCAAGGATAGCAGTATTCTCCTCGATACCTGTAACCTCAGTCATCCAGCTGCTTGTAGTTACTGAACCGCCGGCCCTGATATAACCGTTCATGTAGAGCTCGGATCCCTGGTACCATACATTACCGCTTGTATAGATATCGCCTGTTATCTCGGACTTCCAGCCGTAGAAGGAGAAATCTTCGTCAGGACTTCCTGCAAAGATAGCATACGGGAATACTACCTGCTCCTGAGGTACTTCAGGTGCAGCTTCAGGAGTAGCCTCCGGTGCTGTCTCAACAGTCTCTTCTGTCTCCGTGACCTGAGTTTCTTCTGTTGTTTCTTCAGCAGTTGCCTCATTAGGATCTACTGAGATGAAAGATATTGTATTAACATCTATGGGAGCAACGGGAGCATTCTCTTCTGCCGTAGCGATAAGACCGAAGGAATAGCTCTCACCTGCAGGAATAGATACACTACCTGTTATGTGAAGATTCTCGTCTTCTTCGGTAGTGATGTCTGTTGCATTCCAGATATTAGCGAGCGTGACATCCTCGAAGTAATCTACTTCAAGTGTCCATGTCGTTATCTCAAACTCAGATACATTAGTAAGTGTGAATTCACCCTGAGTACTGTTATCCCATGTCGCTGCTTGATCGTATGTGATACTGAGCGGATATGCATCGTACTCACCATGAGTATTCATGTCGGCTCTTATCTCTCGCCATGGAAGAGCTCCTATAAAGGATGAGATAATAAGCAAAATAGTAATTAATTGCAGCCTGCGGCTGAATCTGTTAGCCATAACGATAACCCCCGTTTGTTACCTCTAGATTACAAAAACCAGAATATTTTAAGCATTACATAGAAGCATGTCTATACAAAAATCTTGATAACTCTGACACACAATTAATAAAGACTTTACATCAGTGTCCTTAGGCTGTGCTAGAATCAAGTTATCAGATTCTTTTTATATTCGGGAGGCTGGTATTGACTTTAACGAATTCGCTAATAAGATCGATCCCATGACTTGTGTTATTTCCGTTGAATCAAAGGATGGAAAGTCCTACGGAGACATTAGGATCGTTACCGGCAATAAAGCCTATATCGATTCCATCGAGATAGTCGACGAGAATGCTCCCGCCATGCTCACATCGAAGTTCGTTCCCAACAGTCTTTATCAGAATTACTTCCCTAAGGATCTGAATTTTGAATACTTCTGCTTCAGAGCCGCAGTATTAAAGCAGCCCATGCATACTTTCGTCCATCCCGAGAGATACGATTTCTGGTTCGATATTACTATGCTCCCCTTAGGAAGCGAAGGCGATATTCACTACTGCACATATACACAGGTACTTACCAAAGAGGCTGATGCCGAACAGATGAGCAACATCTCATCCTCTACGGCTACATCTGTCCTTAACACATGTATTAAGCTTAGAGGAACCAAAGATTTCCAAGCTACAATGGGCGACGTCATATCCGACATAAGGAAGATCTGCGATGCCGAATCCTGTGTAATCCTTCTTACCGACGAACATAAGAGAGAATGCAGTGTTCTTTGCGAAGCAATAAAAGAGACATCCAATCTTCCCAGCATGGAAGAAGTTGTCGACGAGAACTTCTACGACATAACCGAGATATGGAACGATATGATCGGCGGCAGCAACGGCCTTATCGTAAAGAACGATCAGGACATGGAATATGTCCATAAAAAGAATCCCGATTGGTATGCATCCCTTCAAAATGCCGGAGTCGACAGTATAGTTCCCTTCCCACTTAAGAGCAACGATGAGATATTAGGCTATATCTGGGCAAGTAATTTCGATACCGAGAATACGGTCAAGATCAAGGAAGTAATCGAACTTACCATATTCTTCATCGCATCTGAACTCGATAACTTCATGCTACTGGATAAGCTTCGCGTCTTAAGTACCATGGATATGTTGACCGGAGTCCTTAACAGAAACGAGATGAACAACAAGGTCGACAGCATGAGAAAGGAAGGCGCAGAGCTCGTTAAGGATATAGGTGTTGTATTTGCAGATCTTAACGGTCTTAAAAGAGTCAACGATAACGAAGGACATGCCGCAGGAGATCTGCTCCTTAAGAATGGTGCTATCGTGCTTCAGAACGCATTCATAGGCGATGTTATCTTCAGAGCAGGCGGCGATGAGTTCATGATCATCCTTACGGAAACTACAGAAGAAGATATCAAGACTAAGTGCGCCAAGGTAAAGGAGCTCTCAAAGAATTACGATAACGTCTCTTTTGCCCTGGGTTACTCCTACAGCAAGGATTCATCTAATATCACGGATGATCTAAAGCATGCAGACGAGCGGATGTACGAAGACAAAGCTGCGTTCTACAAAGAACATCCCGAACTTAAGAGATAACAGTAAAGGCGTCGGATCCGACGCCTTTATTCATTCATTCTCTTTAACATAGGAAAAACCCGATTTCATATAACGATCGAACTTTTCTATTTCATCCAGGATCTGAGATCTGTCAAAAGCCTTAGTCCATACAGGCTCGTCATCGCGCGTGTATGTGATCTCCATATGCGATCCGTCAGTATTCTTAAAGATAAGATTCAATCTGTTGGGAGTACAAAAGAAACACTTTTTCGACTCACCTTCAGCTAAACCGGCGACACGATCCAGTGAATACATCCACCCGATTATTTCTTCATCAAGGAAATCCAAAGGAAGCGGCCAATACATAGGGTCATTTCCAATAATCTCTCCTTCTGTCTCAAACCAGAGATATCCGTACAGACCATCACCTGTAGCGAGATACTCTTTAACATCATTGTAGCTGATAAGATATCTGATCCTGAACACTTCCCTGCCTCCTTGTATGAACATAATGATTATATACAAAAACAGTCCCGAGAAAGCATCTCGAGACTGTTTTATTATGTGTCTTTTTACTCTTATGCCTTGGGAGCGATGTAACCCTTCTTTGCAAGGAGCTCGGCTGTAAGCATTCCGCCGCCTGCTGCACCACGAAGAGTATTGTGCGAAAGGCATGTGAACTTATAGTCGAAGATATTATCTTCTCTAAGTCTTGCTACTGATACGCCCATACCGTTCTCGTAGTATGCATCGAGTGCAGGCTGAGGTCGGTTGTCATCTTCAATGTACTGAAGGAAATGCTTGGGAGCAGAAGGAAGCTCAAGACGCTGTGCCTCACCTTCGTATTCCTTCCAAGCCTTGATCATCTCATCCATAGAAGGCTTGTTCTCGAAAGATACGCTTACTGCAGCAGTATGTCCTTCCTGAACAGCAACTCTGTAGCACTGAGCGGAGATAACAGGATTCTTAGCAAGCTCGATATGGTCACCTGCGAACTGACCCCATACCTTCAGGGGCTCCTTCTCGGACTTCTCTTCCTCACCGCCGATATAAGGGATAAGGTTACCTACCATCTCGGGCCAATCCTTGAATGTCTTACCTGCACCGGAGATAGCCTGATATGTGCATACACTTATCTGCTTGATACCGTTCTTAAGGAAAGGTGTAAGAGCGGGAACGTAGCTCTGGATGGAGCAGTTAGGCTTAACTGCGATAAAACCTCTCTTTGTTCCGAGTCTCTTCCTCTGTGCTTCGATAAGCTCTGCGTGGTCTGCATTGATCTCAGGGATGATCATGGGAACATCCTCAGTCCATCTGTGAGCGGAGTTGTTGGAGACAACGGGTGTCTCTGTCTTTGCGATCCTCTCCTCAAGAGCTCTGATCTCATCCTTCTTCATGTCTACTGCGCAGAAAGTAAAGTCTACCTGCTCGCAGAAGTTCTCGATATCGTCTGAACTGTATACGATCATCTTCTTAACATATTCGGGCATGGGTGCGTCGATCTTCCATCTGTCACCGCATGCTTCTTCGTAAGTCTTACCGGCAGACTTGGGAGATGCGCATACCGCTACACACTCAAACCAAGGGTGGTTCTCAAGAAGTGAGATAAATCTCTGTCCCACATATCCTGTTGCACCGATAACACCGGCTCTGATCTTCTTTTCCATTGTAATTCTCCTGTTCCAACCGCCACCTCAATGTCTTTCTGTGACGGACATTTGTTTTTCTCGTGTGTACAATACTAACACAACGACTTTTTATGAGCAACCCTATTATTACAAAAATATAAGTTCCTAATATGCTAAAATATAGACAAATTAACAAAGAGGCATAAAGATGACTGAAGTATTCCCCGTTCTGGACCAATATTCCAATTATATGCTGGCCGTATTAGGCCGTGCAGAGCTTACCGTAACGGAATATAAGTACGACATCATATGCTTCTTCCGATTCTGGAAAAGAGACCACGGCAAGGTCCCTAAGGACACTCCTATAGATCAGATCGATATCTCTGATATCACCGTTAAGGATATAGGGCGCGTATCTACGGACGATCTTCTCGTATTTCTTATCTGGCTTAACAGAGAAAAGCAGCTCTCTAACTCATCAAGAGCAAGAAGGATAGCTTCCTTAAAGAGCTTCTTTAAGTATTGTCACAGCAAGAAACACCTTATCGATTCTAATCCCGCTTATGATCTGGAGACCCCTAAGATCGGTAAGCGTAATCCCAAGTACTTAACTCTTGAGCAGAGCACTGAGCTTTTGCAGACTGCTTTCGATGCTCCTACTGAATCTAATGAGAGAGATTACTGCATGCTTACGTTGTTTCTTAACTGCGGCATGAGATTAAGTGAGCTTCGAGGGATCGATATAGACGACATCCACGATACTGTTCTGACTGTTATAGGTAAAGGTAATAAAGAAAGAACGATATACCTTAATAAGGCATGTCTTGATGCTATAAAAGACTGGATGAGAGTCAGATCTAATATAAAGATCAAGCCTTCTCACAGTAAAGCTTTATTTGTATCCAAGAGAGGCACAAGAATCTCTGATGACATGATACAGATATCCATTAAAAGGCTTATGGCTCAGGCAGGAATTGACACTAAAGTTTATTCAGTACATAAACTTCGCCATACCGCTGCTACACTTATGTATAAATACGGACATGTTGATATAAGAAACCTTCAGCAGATACTTGGACATCAGAGCGTGTCTACCACTCAGATATATACGCATGTAGATGACGAACAGCTTCAAAAGGCAATAGATTCCAATCCTCTGGCAGGATTTAAGCCCGATTAATATATTCAGGAGGACCACATATGAGACTTGCATTTTTTGACACTAAGCCCTACGACAGAGAAGTATTCGAACCTGCTTTGCAAGATGCAGGCATAGAAACGGTCTTTTACGATACAAGGATATGCGAAGATGACTGTATCCTTGCACAAGGCTGCGACGCCGTATGTGTATTCGTTAACGATGACGTTAACAGTAAAGTTATAGATACTCTCGCAGAATACGGAATTAAGGTCATTGCCTTAAGATGCGCAGGATTTAATAATGTGGACTATAAGTATGCCGCCACGAAAGGCATCAAGGTAGTTCGTGTTCCCGCCTACTCTCCTTATGCCGTTGCGGAGCATGCCATGGCGCTCCTTCAGACATTGAACCGCAAGATACATAAGGCATATATAAGGACTCGTGACTTTAACTTTTCGCTCAACGGACTTACCGGATTCGACCTTCACGGCAAGACTGTCGGTGTTATCGGTACCGGTAAGATCGGCCGCGTATTTATCGATATCTGTAAAGGATTCGGAATGAAGGTCATAGCTTACGATAAGTTCCCTGCCGCCGATTCCGGAATAGATTACAGATCTCTTGAAGAGATCTACAAGGAAGCTGATATCATATCCTTCCACTGCCCTCTCACGGAAGAAACTCTTCATATGTTCAACAGAGGAACCATAAACAGAGTCAAGGAAGGCGTTGTCATCATAAATACTTCCCGTGGTGCTCTTATAGATGCCGAGGCACTGCTTCTCGGTATCCGCGAACGTAAGATCGGCGGAGCATGCCTTGATGTATACGAAGAGGAAGCAGGATATTTCTACGAAGATCAGTCCGGAAAGATCATTGACGACGATACATTAAGCAGACTTATATCAATGCCTAATGTAATAGTTACTTCTCACCAGGCTTTCTTAACGAGAGAAGCCCTTGCCAATATCGCATCTACAACGGTTCAGAACCTTATAGATATCGAGAGCAAGGGCAACTCCGAGAATGAAGTTAAGTAAGATCAGTTAAAGATCCTTCTGACTGTAAGAATGGGGTGAAGATCAAGAGAACCGTAGATAACACCTTCGTTCTCGCCTCTGGCATCTACCATCATGCCGTCACCTATATATATGCCTACATGGCCACAAGATCCGCCCTGATTATCCCAGCAGATGATATCGCCGGGGCGGATATCTTCTACGCTGACTTCCTCACCTACATTACAAAGTGAATAGGAAGAATGAGGAAGATCTATTCCCATCTGTGCGTAGCAATATACTACAAGTCCTGAACAATCTACAGCGGATTCACTTGCACCGGCATACTGATAAGGTGTGCCGACCATGCTCTCCGCGATATCAGCGATCATCTGTCCCTGCTCTTCGGGAGTTGGTTCTGCCTCTGATACTTCATCTTCCTGAACTTCAGTCTCATCAGATCTCGGATCGATGAGCTTACTGTTGTAATAGATCCTTGTAGCATCCTTGGAGATAATTACATCCGTATCTATGGGATTGATCTCGACTTCAGGAGCCGGAGTATGATTACAAGGGATAAGACTGCTTATATCTGCTATCTCATAACAAGTCTTTGTCTCAGGCTCTTCACTTATCGAATCCTGCTGAAGGACGGGACTGTACATATTTGAGATCGATACTACTATACACATCAAAGTCGTTACCGTATTAGTCAGGATCGTTTTTCTTTCTAACATAAACACCTACTGCATTTCTTTTTTTCATATCAAATTTGACATGTGTCAGATACTACACGAAGAAAATGAGGCGTTTTGGGGATTGGAGGGGCAAAAGATCGGCAAAAATGTGTTGGTTTGATAAACAAAGTATCCACTCAAATCGTTGTGTTGCAAGGCTTAGAGCGACTTTAGTATAAGATCTGCAACCTCCTCGGTTTCCATGCAGGTGGTGTCTATAACGTTATCTTTTGATCTGAAATCATCAAGGGATCTGAGACTTACGGAGAGCCATTCTTCTGTCCTCCAGGGACAAATCTTATCTTCTTCCCACTGCTTTCGAAGCTGCTCTTCCGAGCATACGAGTGTAAATACGGAAGGTTCCATATCAAGATCTCTTATTTCCTGTATAAGTTGTCCAATTACCTTGTCGTCATCTATAAGCCATGAGACTACAGCCATATTGCATGAAGAACAGTCTCTGTAGTTCCCAAGCATATGAAGGATATTATCGACAGCCATAGTTCTGGTCTCGCTGTTACCTACGAAAGGATGCAGATCCATGCACCAGTCACCGTCAATATAAGCGGTACCCTTGATCCTGTCAGCAATAAGATTACCGACTGTCGTCTTACCCACTCCCATAGGCCCGTTTAGGATGATAACCTTCATTCCTGCATCCACCTGCTGTATTCGTCGCAGATCCTGTCAATACTGTATGATATGATCTCGTCAAAGGAAGCATCCTGCATAAGGTATCTTACGAATGAGGCTCCGAGATAATAACCGGTGTCGATATGTCCTTCGAAGTTCACCCAGTCACCGAAATATCTCTGATCATCTACTGTCATCGTGGGAAGATCTTCTGCGAAGGACTTCTTGAGCCTGTCGTGATTATCGTCACACCACTTCTTCCAGCCCGCTCTGTCCTGATGAAAGTATTCGGGATCGCCCACTATCTCCTGCTCGAAGACCATCGCTACGCCTTCAGTAAAGATCTGACGGATAAACCTTTGTACCTGAGACTTAGGCTCAGTGTAAAGATCTCCGTACTCTGAGTGATATACGTGACCCAGCTCATGGATGATAAGACCGTTCATGGAATCTTCGTCGCACCAGTCAAGCTCAAGGATCTTCTCTATACCAAGGAGCACGGTTGTCTTATCATTGATATCAGTTACCCAGCCAGCACCGTTACAAAGGCCAAGATAAAGGTAGACATCCGCATCGACATTTCTTCCGAATCTCTTATATATCTTCTCATTAAGACCGTCAGTTACCTGATGGTATGAATGTATAGCTCTTTTACATGCTGCAGTATCTTTCCATACATTTTCCAATACCGGAAGTATATTATCGTCCCACGATACAGAAGCATCCAAATAATGCTTCATATCATTCAGGCATATATCCTTTGCCCCCGGGACAGAAGCATCTATATATTCTTTCCAGCGATCAAGATCAAAATGCCCTGCTTCAAATGAAGAAAGCATATCATATGTAGCATCTATCGTCTTAAGTTCCGGCTTTCCGAGACGAACAGATATTATGTGCCTTGCAGGAAAGAATTCGTAGAGATGAAGTACATTGATCTTTCCCTTTATAGGTTGGAAAGTATCCAATACCTCATCAAGAGCATTCTTTATTATCTCTTTGTTATCTATAAGCATTGTCGTATGCTGAGTCCATCCGAACTGATCATAGCTGTCAAGGAACCTGTCCTTAAGAGATAGCATATCTCTGCTTACTTCAGGTGTAATAAAAAGAACATCGTTATCAGGATGTCTGAAGAGACCGACATGGCTGAATTCAACATCAAAAGGCTCGAGAGAATCGCCTATCTTTATAAGCCTCTCCTTAAGTTCTTCTTCCTTCGTCACCTCATAAGTTCCGAGTGTGATATGCATAGGAATATCCTTTGTCTGCACACCGTCAAAACCTTTCTCATAAAGATGATCCTGTATACCCTGAAGCTTAGATCCTGTATTGTAGTCATATCCTGCTAATACACATAAGAACTTAGACATGTTATATTCCTTTTCCATATAAATATTAGAATAATAAAACGTCGGGAAGAAGTCCCGACGCTTAAGATATCAACCTCTTGTAGCCGAGGGCTCTGTCTCTTCCTCGGTAGGGATAACCGGTCCGAGTGCAGTCGATTCTGTAGGAGCAGCCTCCTCACCCTCTCCTTCTACTGCTTCACCTTCAGCAGGTTCAGGCTCTTCGAATTCTATACCTAAAGGATAGTAAGGAAGAAGCGTAACATATTTCTTCTGTAAAGGTACGCTCTCATATATCTCCTGCGCATCCACAAGTTCCTTACTCTTATAAGGAACTGTTACTGCAGCAAAGCTTACCGCCCATATAAGGAGCGCCAATACAACCAGCTGAATACCGAGAAGTGGAGTGACCGGAACAAGATCCATTATCTTTTGAACGGATCTTGAAGGCTTAGCCTTCTTGGAGTCTGAAGATATAAATTCAGCGACTTTGTAACCTGTGGAGTCGATCTTCACAAGTATCTTCTCAAGCATGAAGTTACGTGTATATTCATCGAGAGTCCTGGGAGCAAAGTTAACGTTCTCGGGAAGAGGATATTTCTCTACGATCTCATTTGCATTTCGAAGAAGAATATCACCGAAAGCATATACGACATCTTCGCCTTTTATTACGCTTCTTTGCTGGTATGTCTCAAGGTATGCCTTAACTATAGCCTGCTCGGCTCTTGTAGTCTCCTTTGTGATATCGAAGACAGAAGCATATACCATCTCTACGGTACTCTGGTAGAAATCAGGGAAGTTCTCTCTGGTCAGTTTCTCATTCCACATATCCATTGTCATTACCTCCCTGATAAGGATCGTAGTAAGCGCCGCCGTTCGGGTCAGCTTCATATCCGTAGTCATCGGGCATAGGCTGCTCAAGAGCCTGCTGATACTGTCCGAGAGCCTCCTCATAGCCTTCGGGCACTGCATAAAGGTCAGGCATTGAAGGTGCGGGAGCACTCTCAGTCTGAGGTGCAGCAGAAGCAGCGGGCTTCTTCTTTATATTCTTCTTATCCTTTCGAAGTGTAGGATCCTTATCGTCTACATCGTTAGAGAAAGAAGATACGGGATACATGAAAGCGCAGATACAAAGGATAACGACTGCTGCTACAAATACTATCCTTACATCGATAATAAGTGCCAGAGCAAATACGGGTACACCTGCAAGAAGTCCTGCGAAGAAAGACATCTCGGAAGCCTTACGAAGGTTTGCTTTTACTCTGCCGTTCGCAAGAAGGAACAGCACGTAAAGATAATAGAAATCATGTATACCGAGGCTTATTCCCAGAAGCGCCACAGTGATAAGAAGTATCTTAGCCGTAGGAACAAGAGCAAAGACAAGAAGACCTATCACAAGGCAGGCGGATGAGATGATAACTCTTACCTTGGATGTCAGTATGTGGCCGTATCTTCCCTTAATTATGGAACCGATAAAGCATGCGCTGAATGCGGTAATAAGATAATAGAAAGAAGATGTTGCAAGAGAGATACCGACTGTAGCAAGGTAGTTAGGTATGAATCCCAGAAGGAAGGATACGATGGCACCGAGCATGAAGAAAGTCGATGTCAGGAAACGTCCGGTGTATTTATTGGACAGGAGCTCCAGCCACTTATTAAGAGGCATATAGGATTCCTTGACGGGATTATTATCCTTCATGAAGAAGATGATGCCGAGGCTTGTAAGGATCAAAGCCGCACCGCAGATGACATTAACTACGAGGATACCGAATCTCTCGTAGCAGATACCTGCTATAACCGCACCTACGGATACACCGAGGAAATAACCTGTATTCTGGATATTATGGATCGTTCTGTCATCGAACTTATCGTAGCCGAGCTTACCTGCATTGATCCTGTAATCACGAAGTGAATCGAAGACCATGCCGTAGCAGAAAGCCGTAGGCATAAGAAGTATGAGCATAACGATCGCATTTCCTGTAACACCCGAGATAAGGCTTAAGAGGTAGCCTGCAACAGTCATTACTATAAGACCGATCCTGCCCGTAAGCTTGAACTTGATCTGCTTACGGATACCGGTGAAGCCGAAGAATCCTGCGGTATAAAGAAGAAGTCCGAGTGCTATAAGAAGCTGAACGAAGATCTTATCAAGGCTGCTAAACTGATTCTTGATGACATCCGCGATTATAACCGGCGTCATTATGGACCCTAATGCAGCAAAGAACGAAAGGAACCTTACCGCGGAATCGCCGTAGATGATAAGGACAGGAACGTTACCTGCCATACCTCTCGAAAGGGTCGATACGAAGAGGTTAAGCTCGAACACGATTATCGCCATTGCAACAGCGATGGAGAAGATCGTCATTACCCAGCTTAAGGACATACCGTTAACGGTAGAGGAATAATCCTCATAAGGCATCCTTACTTCAAGAATACCTGCTACCGTATTCTCCTGCGAAATGATGGGTGCGATGGCACATACGTACTGAACACCGTCTTCTGTTCTCTTTGTAAAGGCCTCATCCTGAAGCTCGAAGCAGTTATTGTATTCATCGCCTACACCATCAAGACAGTATGTCTCTGAAGTATCGACATCTGCGGATGTGTAAAGACGGATAAAGGAATTACCTGCCTTAGTATAGATATCGTATATATAAGGCTTTTCCTTTGCATATTCGGGTATAGTCATGGGGAAAGTCATTCCCTCATGGATATCGCTGTGACCTAATGCCACGGAAGTAGCTACTGCAAGCGACTGCATGGCCTCCGCCCTCTCGCTCTCGAGGACGACTGTATATGTTCCGGTAAGCTGATTACTCATGACATACAGGACAACAAGGACTATGACGAAGCAGTAACCTATAGTAGCTGCAATGGTACGTCTTTCCTTAAGCTTCTTTATCTCTGATACACGACTCATAATCTCTGTCCTCCCTTTCCTGACTTGGACATCAGCTTAGGGATCACTGACTGGATACCGAAGATAATGATACCTGCAGCTACCGAGACGATAACGGCAATAAGGATCCTCTTCTCGACCTTGGAACCGAGATCATTAAGAGGCTTAAAATCACACTTATACTCGAAGACACCGACGCACCTTCCCGAGCTGTCGGCAACGGGGACAAGTATACTCTCGGTAGCCTTGCCCTCGATAACGGCAGCGGAATTGTCGGCAGAGAGCCAATCGGAGATATCCCTGTTGGCGACAGCAAACTTCTCCGCATTATCAGTTCCGTGGCTCATAAGGAGAGTAAGCTGTCCGTCGGAGTAGAGGAACAGAGCATAGCTCTCATTAGTAAAACTATGCGTGGAAGTATCAGTAAGAGCAAGGTCTAAGACCTCCGTATACTTCTGCGCAGCTACTGCGGGATCTGCGATGATCTCATCTCCGTTTAACATCAGCTTAACGATATCGCATGTCTGCTGCATCTTATTGTCTGATATCTGCTTGAACTCATCCTCGAACTTCAAGCGCATATGGTGGACCGCGAAGGACACTGCCATTACAGACAACAGCAACGAGACAACTATCAATATAACGGCCCTGACGATCCTGTTGAGCATGTCTGACCGATTGACAGATCTGTTTTCCATTTGAGTCTTACTCCCTCAATATATTCTTATTCAATTATATATTTTATAAGTAAAACGACAAAATCTATGTTAAAGTTCGTTTACAAGCTTCTTGAACATATCACCTCTGTGCTCAAAGTGCCTGAAGTGATCGTAAGAAGTGCCCACATTGGACATGATGATGATATCACCGGGTCTTGCAAGCTCGCGAGCCTTATTAATGGCATTTATGTATGAATCAACGACTGCCTGTCTTGTGCTCTCGAATTCATATACGTCGCCGTCTTTGGAAGGTAACTTGATAAGGTTATACTCCCTTCCGTTTGCTTCCTTGGCGATTATATCTTCCACAAGATCGGCATTGGAACCGTAAAGTATTATCCTGTCACATACCTTGAGGATAGCATCTCCGAGACCTTCGTAGTTGCACTTCTTGTCCGCGCCTCCTGCGATAAGAACACCGTGCATGCCTCTTCCTTCAAGGGCGTTCATCGTATTGATGGTCCTGTTAGGAGAAGTATCGATAGACGAGTTATAGAACTTAACGCCGTCAAGCTCTCTTATGAACTCGATCCTGTGCGCAACACCCGTGAATTCCTTAGCTACTGCCACTATATCCTCTGTGCTCACAAATCCGTGGACGGCGCCTATAGCCGCAAGGAAGTTCTCTACGTTATGCTTACCGGGGATAAAGATATCGTCCTCGGCCATGATATCGGTGATCTTACCGTCATTCTCGTAGAAGATCCTTCCGTCCTTGGTATAGATCCTGTGATTAAGAGCATCTTCGCCCGCTCTTATAGTATCTTCCCTGTTAAGAGCAAAGTAAGAGATCCTGCCTCCCGCGATCTTCCTCATGTCAAATGTGATGTCGCACTTGCCGTTAAGGACTACTTTACCGGATGCACTCTGATACTTGAAGATATTAGTCTTGGAAGATATATATTCATCGTAATCCTTGTGGAAATCAAGATGGTTCGGAGTAACGTTTGTAACGATAGCAACATCTACGCTCTGCTTCATGTTAAGGAGCTGGAATGAAGAAAGCTCAAGTACTACCATATCCTCCTCTGTCATCTCATCGACCTTATCGAGGAGAGGCGTTCCGATATTACCGCCGAGCCATACCTTATAACCGGCATGCTTTAAGATCTCTGATACGAGCGTAGTAGTAGTGGTCTTACCGTCAGATCCCGTGATACCGAATACGGTAGCGGGACAAAGATCGATAAAGAGCTCCATCTCCGATGTTAAGACAGCACCCTTCCTGACTGCTTCCTGAAGCTCGGGTGTCTCTACTCTCATCTTAGGAGTCTTGAATACGAAACTGAACTTCTCATTCTTCAAAGGATCGAGATATCCTTCTCCAAGGGACCATCTGACCTTTATATTCTCAGAGTTAAACTCCTCTTTGACAGCTGTAATAGCGGGATCGTCTTCACTTAACTTATCGCATGCGACTATATCCATACCTATTGCATTAAGCCATTTGATAAGAGGTCTGTTAGATATACCGATACCTATAACGGCAACTCTTTTGCCCTTTGCATAGTCTTTGAATCTTATAAGCTTTATATTATTCATTTTATTTCTTATGCCTCCGCAAAAACTCTACTCAGTATACGACTTATATAGCTTACTGTAAAAGCCGCCGCTGTTTATCATGTCTTCGTGCTTACCGATCTCGCTGACCTTACCGTCTTCCATGACGACTATCATGTCGGCATCAACGATGGTCGAGAGCCTGTGTGCGATTATAAGACTTGTCCTTCCCTTAAGAAGGTCCTTGACCGCTTTCTGTATCTTAACTTCGGTAAGGATATCTACCGAAGAAGTAGCCTCATCGAGGATAAGGATACAGGGATCTGACGCCATTGCTCTCGTGATACTTAAAAGCTGCCTCTGACCTTCGGAGATATCGTCTCTTGAAGATACTATCTTCTCGTGATACTTATCGGGAAGCTTTCTTATGAACGAATCGGCACCTGATACCTTGGCAGTCTTTATTGCATCCTCATCAGTAAGAAGAGGTCTTCCGAACTTGATATTCTCCATGATGTCGGAATTCCTGAACCAGGTATCCTGAGTAACTACACCGAGATACTTTCTTAAAGTATTTCTGGGTACTTGTGAGATAGGCGTTCCGTTAACTAAGATCTCACCTGAATCAGGTTCATAGAACCTCAAAAGAAGATTGATAAGAGTCGTCTTACCGCACCCCGTAGGTCCTACGATCGCACAGGATGAACCGGGCATTATCTTAAATGATACATTCTTGATGACCGGCTGATCCTTGACATAAGAGAAGGATACATCCCTGAATTCGATCTCGAAGTCACCTTCCCTGTCCCATGTAGTATCGTCATTTATATCTTCGGAAGAAAGATCATCATCAAGCTCTGCCTCATCAAGATATGAGAATATCCTCGTAAGACAAGCCATGGAATCGGAAAGTTCCGTATAGACGGATGACAGATCATTAAAAGGCTGCATGAACTGCTTGGAGTAAGCAAGAAGTGACGTAAGTACACCTACGGTTATGATCCCGCTCATAACATGACCTGCGCCTATAAAGGCAACTCCCGCATATATAAGGGCATTAACGAATCTCGTAGAAGGGTTCGTTATGGAAGATAAGAAAGTCGCCTTTCTTGAAGTCCTCTTGTAGTCCTCGTTTATACGGTCGAACTCAGAGCATATCATTTCGTTGATATTAAAAAGATGAATTATCCTGAAGTTACCGGTTCCCTCTGAGATAAAGGAAGTCTGTCTGCCCCTTATCTCAGACTGCGCCTTGAAGGATGAGAAAGACCTCGACGCGATAAAATATGATACCAGGAAGGATACAGGCGTAAATACAAGAACAAAGAGAGATATCTTCCAGTCCGAGAACAACATGATGGCAAGAGTAAATACAATTGCCGTTATTCCCGTAAAGAACTGGTTCATAAACATGACAAGACCGTCTCCTATGGTCTCACAGTCACTTATTACCATGCTCTGGATAGTTCCTGCAGAAGTATTGTCTATATAAGCTATGGGAAGCTTTCTAACCTTGCCGTAAGCTTCATTTCTTATCTTCTCTGTAACGTCATAAGCTATCTTATTGTTAGTCCTGTTCATGAAGAGCTGGAAGACGGAAGATATCACTATAAGTACGATCATGGCGACTATATATCTTCCCAGAAGGTCATAGTCAATGCCGTTGTCACTTATTGTATCGATAGCCTTACCGAATAGAAACGGCAGCACGATACCTATTCCCGAAGACAATACGGCGGTAATTATCGAGATCATTATCTTATTGCCTGAACCCTTGAGGAATCCGCCAAAGCGCCTTATAAGCTTCATATCAAACTTTCTCATACGCCCGCCTCCTCATTCTGGAGAGCACAGAGCTTCCTGTAGTTCTCCGATATCTTAAGGAGTTCTTCATGGGGAGCAAAAGCCGATATCCTGCCGTCTTCTATGAGGAGGATCTTATCAAGATCCATGACAGTCTTTATCTTCTGGGATACGAAGATCATCGTCGGTGAGTTCTTAAGTGATGACAGATTCTTAAGAAGCCTTCTTTCCGTAGCGGCATCAAGAGCTGATGTCGAATCATCAAAGATAAGAAGTCCCGGTACGCCTGCAAGTGCCCTGGCGATACCGATCCTCTGCTTCTGTCCGCCCGACAGACCTGCGCCGTTAGCCTTGACCTCAAAATCAGAACCTTCGCTCTTCCTGGCGATAACATCATCGGTACATGAATTTACTATCGCTTCATCTATCTGCTCGGATGTTATATCTTCACGGTCAAGAGAGATATTGTACTTGATGGAACCCGTGAACATCCTTGCCTTCTGAACACAAAGGGACATAGCCTTATAAAGGCTGTCTCTGGAGATATGTTCTACTGACTTGCCGTCTATTAATATCTCACCCTTATCCGGAGCATAAAGACCTGACGCGAGTTGTGCTACGGTGGATTTACCTGAACCTGTGATACCTATGACACCTATCCTCTCACCTTCATCTACCTTAAAAGAGATATCTGTAAGTGTCTCTTCGGAAGAATCGGGGTAACTGAAGGATACATCTCTGAACTCAAGTGAATGAGCCTCGTGAGGAGCATCTATTGTAACTGCATCGGATATCTTCTCGTCAACATGAGTAAGAAGATCCTTGACCCTTACAGTACAGGCAACGGCACGGCTTACCGTAACAATAAGATTAGCAAGCTTTATAAGCTCGACTATTATCATCGACATATATGTATAAAGGGCCACGACCTGACCTTGTGTAAGATCTCCTGTCTCAACATGTATGGCTCCCCTTGCGATAAGAAAGCAAACTGCAAGGTTGATTATAAGAAATGTCACGGGATTAAGGTAAGCAGATATAAAAGCCGCCTTCTTCTGAAGAAGATTAAGAGCAGAACTTCTCTCCTTAAAGCCCTTATAGTCATCAGCTGACCTGTTGAAACCTCTTATTACCTTGACGCCCGACAGTCCGTTTCCCGTAGCATCTACAAGGCTGTCCAAGCCTTTCCTTGTCTCCTTATAAGCAGGGATCGCACTTCTCATATTGAAGGCTACGAATACACCTAATATCGCGACTACGATAACGAATATAAGAGCCATCCTCACGGATACGGTAAATGCCATTATGACAGCACCGAATACGATAAAAGGAGACCTTAGAAGAAGCCTTAATACCAGATTGATACCACTCTGGATCTGATTGACGTCTGAAGTCAGTCCCGTAACGATATTGGAAGAACCTATCTTCTCATAATCCGCTACGGACAGATGCATTATCTTGCGGAACAGATCTCTCCTTACGTCAGAAGAGATACCTGCAGCAGCTGCAGCGGCAAAATACTGCGCACAAATAGCGCATACTACACCTACTGTCGCAAATATAACAAGAAGTATCGTCTTGCTCTTTATGATCTGCGGATCATTGCCCTTGATACCCAGATCGATAAGATCCTTTATAACAAGCGGTACTATCAGTTCAAAGACTGCCTCCAGGAGCTTAAAGAGCGGACTTAAGATACTCTGGACAGAGTATCCCTTTACATATTTCATTACGCCTTTGAGCATCAGATAAGATCCTCCACGAGGCGGTTACACATCTTATTGACTTCTTTAATATCGATGGTGGTAAGTTCACCCTTATGGTAAAGGACCTTGCCGGCACATACCGTCATAAGGACATTGACTGGAGAAGCGGCATATACGATATTGCTTACGATATTATTTCTTGGATTCATATTGGGATGGTGCATATCAAGAAGTATGAAGTCCGCATTTTTGCCTGCTGCAAGGATATCGGAATCTGTAAGTCCCATACAGTGCGCACCGCCGCTGTATCCTGCCTTAAGGATCTCAAAAGGATCAATAAGACCGTTCTTATCATCTCTTACATTGGAGAGGACGGCATCAAGGTACATCTCACGGAACATATCAAGTGAGTTATTGCTTCCGGCGCCGTCAGTTCCGATGGCGATCTTAAGACCTGCGTCGATATACTTCTTAACGGGAGCAATGCCTGAAGAGAGCTTTAAGTTGGAACATGCGTTAAATACTGTATAAAGTCCTCTCTTCTTGAATACCTCTATATCTTCATCGGTGAAATGCACACAGTGAAATCCGCCTCCGCCGAAATCGAACATACCCATCTCATCTAATACTACTGCGGGAGTCTTGCCGTATCTCTCGATACATCCGTCGACCTCTGATCTTGTCTCGGAGATATGAGTGTAGACAGGAGCCTTATACTTATGAGCAAGATCGCTTATTATCTTAAGATTGTCCTTATTGGTCGTATATTCGGCATGAAATCCCATCTTATAAGATACGAGGGGATCGTATTCGTTGAACTTAAGATACCTCTCCTCGATAAGATCCATTCCGCCGAAGTCATTGGGAGAGCCGCAGAATACATTTCTAATGCCGCTTTCTACAGCAGCCTTGGCAACACTTTCAGGGAACATATACATATCAAAGCATGCTGTAGTACCGCTCATTATGTTCTCTGCAAAGCCAAGAAGCGTAAACCAGTATACGTGCTCCGCCGTAAGCTTTGCTTCCCTGGGGAATATCGCCTTGAAAAGCCATTCATTAAGCTCGAACTCATCTGCAAGAGACCTGGAGAAAGTCATGGCGGTATGCGTGTGCGCATCTTTAAGTGACGGCATAAGAAGATCTCCGCCGCAGTCGTATTCTGCATCGAAAAGCTCTTCGCTCTTTCTTCCGTCAAAGACAACAGCTTCTATCCTGTCATCTGTGACCCACATCTCGCCTTCTCTCACATCTTTGCTTTCGCCCGTCAATATAAGTGCGTTATAGTATCTTGTTCTCATATACCCTCCTAGAAAAGCGGCGCAACAAGTCTTAATAAGGACTGCACCACTCTTATGATCCCTTTCTGTCTTACATTATATCTTGAAGTAACATCCTCGGACCTTGCCATAGTGACCTCAAAATCCTTCTTTATATCTGCTATTGCAGGAACGTCGTACATCAGGACAGCATTCTCAAAATGATGATAAAGGCTCCTGAAATCCAGATTGATCGTTCCTACTACGGCCAGAACATCATCTGCCACACAGAGCTTTGCATGGCAAAAACCGGGAGTAAACTCATATATCTTAACACCTGATGCTATAAGTTCCGAATAATAAGATCTTGTAGCCTGATATATCATCTTTTTGTCAGGCTTACCGGGAGTTATGATCCTTACATCCACGCCCCTCTTAGCCGCGATCTGCAAAGCTCTCTTAAGCTCATCGGAGATAATGAGATATGGTGTGATGAACCACACATGATCTACAGCGGAATTGATCACGTTGATATATACATTTTCTCCTGTCGGCTCATCATCCAACGGACTGTCCGCAAAAGGGGCTATATAACCCTGAGCCTTGATATCGGAACCGTCATAAGAGAAGAATCTTTCAACCGAATGGTCAACATCTTTGAGAGATATGGAATTCCACATCTCAAGGAACATAGCCGTAAGAGATCTTACTGCAGATCCCCTGATCATGATACCTGCATCTTTCCACTCACCATAGGGATGCGTGATATTAAAGTACTCGTCTGCGATATTATATCCGCCGGTAAATGCGACCTTACCGTCGATAACGGTGATCTTCCTGTGATCCCTGTTATTGATAAAGAGATTGAAGAACGGCATTATGGGATTAAATGCTCTGCACTTGATACCGTGAGCCTCCATCCTCTTTATGAAGTCATGATTGATAAAGACAAAGCTGCCCAGATCATCATATAAGATCCTTACTTCAACACCTGCGGCCGCACGTTCAAACAAAGCAGACTTAAGCCCTTCAAAAGACTTCTGATCCTCTATCGCATGGTATTCCATGAAGATAAACGATTCTGCCTTTGATATCTCCTCTATCTGACTTTCCAGTGCCTTAGTCGTATCTGCATGATAAGTGACCTCATTATCCTTATACACGGGATATCTGCAGTGATCCTGGATATAAGAAAAATCACGGGCGTAAGTCGGGACAGGCACAGATGAGATGATATCTTTATCGGGAACGATATAACTGTCAGTCAGAAGCCTGTTATTCTCGAAACGGCGCTTCATCATGATGGTATTGGACATCGCTTCCGATAACAGGAAGAACAATACTCCTATAACGGGAGCCATCATGATCAGTATCATCGTAGGTGCCTTAAGAGACATTATCTTCTCGTTCTCATTGATCGCAATGACCAATATGACCGCAAAGACACTTATAACGATATTGATCACCGGATATTGCTCGGTAAGTTTTGTTACAAGCACCCAAACCCAAAAGAACTGAATAAGCAGCAGAAGGACGGCCAAAAGGATCCGTCCTACGCTGTTCTTGATTGCAGTCTTTTTCTCTTGAGGTCTGTATCTGCTTTTATCCATCAGATATTCTCGATAAATGCCTTATATGCCAGATAAGTATAGTAAAGATCTATCTTGGAGATGACCTCATAAGGCGCATGCATTGACCATACGGGTACGCCTGCATCGATGACGTTCATACCGTGCTTAGCCATATAAGCGGAGATAGTTCCGCCGCCGCCTGCATCTACCTTACCAAGCTCGCCTGTCTGCCAGGGGATGGAATTCTTATCGAATACGGATACGATCTCTGCTACGAAGTCACCTGTAGCTTCGTTAGTACCGGACTTACCTCTTGCTCCTACATACTTCTCGAGCTTGATTCCTCTGGACATATAAGCGGAGTTCCTGGGATCTGATACAGAACCGTACTTGGGATCATATGCATTACTTACATCGGTAGAGAGCATCTTGGATGCGGCTATAGCCTTTCGATAAGCAAGAAGATCGAATGCACCCTTCTCTGTCTTTGCAAGAAGCTCCATAAGGAAGTTCTCGTAAAGAACGGACTGTGCACCGGAATTAGCATAAGATCCGATCTCTTCCTTATCGGTAAGCATGGTAACACAAGTCTTAGAAGGTCTCTCCTGTGTAAGAAGAGCAGTAAGTGCCGGATAAGCACATACCTTATCGTCGTGTCCGTATGCAGCTATAAATGCTCTGTCAAAGCCCAGATCTCTCGCCTTCATTGCGGGAACGATCTCGATCTCACCTGTTACAAAATCCTTCTCCACGATACCGTAGTTATCGTTCAAATATTTAAGGACATATGCCTTATAGGGCTCCTTCTCTGCATCCTTTAAGGGCATGCCGCCGATAACGACATTAAGATCCTCACCTGAGATGAACTCTGAAGCGTTCTTCTTCATCTGCTCGTTACCCAAATGAGGAAGAAGATCAGTGATATAGAAGATAGGATCCTCATCCTTCTCACCTATCGTGATCTTGTGCTTAACACCGTCCTTAGTGAAGATAACACCGTGGATAGCAAGAGGGATGGTCGTCCACTGATACTTCTTGATACCGCCGTAGTAGTGAGTCTTGAAGTAAGCTGCCTCAGCATCCTCATATACGGGATTGGGCTTAAGATCAAGCCTTGGAGAATCGATATGCGCACCTAAGATATTGATACCTTCTGATACGGGCTTCTTACCGATAACTGCAAGTACAAGTCCCTTATCCTTAATAGAAGCATATACCTTATCGCCTGTCTTTAAGGTCTTCTTGGATTCGATATCAACAAATCCGAGATCTGTTGCTGCCTCGATGGCATTCTCAACAAACTCTCTTTCCGTCTTAGAGATATCAAGGAAAGCCTTGTACTCCTCGGCATAGTTCATGCAAGCTTCAAGATCGTCATTGTTGATTTCTTTATAAAGATTGGGGAACTCGGCAAAGAGTTCGTCTGATACCTTACTCTTCTTAGTCTTTTTTTCTGACATAAATCGATCACCTCGAATTAATTATTTCTCACTTATGATAACATTATTAAAAGAAAATTCTAACAACAATGAGGATAAATATGTTTACTGATACACATAATCATACATGCCACTATTCACCTGATGCTAAGCAGACGATAGACGAACTCGTATCGGCTGCCAAGGCACAGAACATAGACGTCGTAGCAGTAACTGAACACTACGAATACGACAACCCGGATCCGAACGACAATATACAGACCTTCGATATCGACTCTTATGCCAAGGATTTTAAGGAATGGAAAACCGAGTATAATGACATTACCCTTCTTATGGGTATCGAATTCGGCTATCAGACGCATACAGCATCGGTAATTGACGAGATCGCAGCTAAGTACGATTTCGACACCGTAGTCTTAAGTAATCACCTCTTCAGAGGCGTTGACCTGTTCTACAGTAAGGATGCCTACAAGATCCCTGCGAACTTAAGACACAAGGAATATATGGGCGTTGTTGCCGAGATGGCTGAAAAGTGCAACAACTACACAGTCATCGCCCATTACGACTACTGCAGTAAATATGACAGCGAAGAAAACAGGATCGCTTATTATGCAGATTGTCCTAAGGAATTCGACAGACTCTTTGAAGTCATCATCGCAAAAGAAAAAGCTCTTGAGATCAATACTGCAACCTCTATAAGACGAGGACTCATGCCTGACCCTGAAGTCTTAAAGAGATATGTATCCATGGGCGGAAAGCTCATTACCTTCGCTTCGGATGCGCACGTCAGTGAGAATCTCGGAAGAAAGAAAGAAGAATTCGTTGAATTCGCAAAGTCCTGCGGAATCAAGGAAGCCTGCTACTTCAAAAACAAAAAGCCGATTATCTACGGACTGTGATCAAAGTCATAAAACGAGTCACCTTTGATCAACAAAAAGTGACTTGTTTTCGATTAATCCCCAAACCAGTCACCTATCAGTCGTCAAAGGTGACTCAATCTCGGACTCTTACATATATAGCGCACAGATTTGCAAGAGATGTAACTATACTATTGTAGATCGCATCAAATGACGGTGCCGAATTCTTGTTGCCACCAAGAATAATCAGATTGGTTCCCGGGAAAAATCCGTTCTTCATGTATATCCCAATCTTATTCTTAGCCGACTCCACATAGGTATTATCATCGAGCAATCCCATATATTCGAGGATGATGCAACATCCAAACACCGGAACTTTAACGATAAAGTCAGGCGATAATCTCTTGTAACTTAACATGATCTCCGGTTCATATACGTACTCAAGGCCTAACTGATCAAGAGTCTCAGCGATACACATCTCGATTCTGGATCTGAATTGTATTCCATTGTGATATAAAAGTTCGTTATTCTCATAAGGATTATTACACTCATCCATTTTTTCCGAGAGATCACGCACCTTCAGATCTACATCCGAATTGACCGATACATTACCGGTACATATACGTTCTTTATAATTCTTTTTCCAGAAATCAGTTAGACTCTTTCTGATTTCAGTTAACTTTCGACGTTCATACAGATATTTCATATAACGTTTACCGTTAAGAGAATCCACAGCGTATTCATGGCAAGGATCCTTTATCCTGATACGCTTATGACCACTATGTACAACAAGATTACAGTGCGGTATCTGCATAAGTCTGTTATCTATATATTTAAGCGTCGCCAGGATATATTCGCGAGGAACTGGTAATCTTGCCATGATCAGAATTTCCTTTCATCAAACAATACATGAGGATTCTATCAAGCCGAGAAAGATTATTGGGACAAAAAAACACAAAAATTACGACAAATATCGACAAAGTAAAACCGCCCTGTCACAGCTGGATGAGAGCGGTTTAAGCAAATATCCGAGGGCACCGTCTACCGATAGTGCCTCTTTGTATATTCAGTTTAACACTGCGATATATAGCAGTCACTGAAACCGGATCAGTCCTTTTCGGTATTCTTCTTAACGTAATCCAAGTACTCTGATATCTTCTTCTCATAGCCGATATCGGTAGGATCATAGTAGGTCTTGCCAAGCGTAGCATCGGTCATATACTGTTGCTTGACTATATGTCCGGGGAAGTCGTGAGGGTACTTATAACCTACTTTATAACCAAGCTCAGCCATTCCTTCAACAGGTGCATTCCTAAGATGCATAGGGACATGTCCCGTATCTCCGTTACGTACATCTGCCAAAGCTGCATCTACTGCAAGATAAGAAGCATTGGACTTGGGAGAAGAAGCTACTAATATGCAGGCTTCTGCAAGTGGTATCCGAGCTTCGGGCATACCCACTGCCATCGCAGTCTGATAAGCTGCTACGGCAACTAGTAATGCATTAGGATTAGCCAGTCCCACGTCCTCCGCAGCGCAGATCATGATGCGGCGCGCCAGGAATTCAATATCCTCACCGCCTGCGAGAGCTCGTGCCAGGTACAACACGGCTGCATCAGGATCAGAACCTCTCATAGACTTGATCATGGCACTTATGTTGTCGTAGTGACTCTCGCCATCCTTATCGAACAGTACCACCTTATTCTGCATGCAGTCGCTAACTACTTCGTCAGTAATGACGATATTGCCCTCCTTATCGGGAGATGTTGTTATGACTGCAAGTTCAAATGCCTTAAGAGCATTTCGCGCATCACCGCCGGAGAGGATAGCTATCTTCTTCAGTGTATCGTCAGATACAACGACTGAGATATTGCCGTAACCTCTTTCCTTATCAGAGATGGCGTTCTTTAAGATAGTAACAATATTCTCTTCCGTAAGGGATTTAAGCTGCAATACGGTAGAACGTGATACAAGAGCCTTATTGACCTCAAAGAAAGGATTCTCGGTAGTAGCACCCACAAGGATAACGGTACCGTCCTCTACATAAGGAAGAAGAGCATCCTGCTGAAGTTTATTAAAGCGATGGATCTCATCTATAAAAAGCACCGTCCTCTTCCCTTCAGAAGTAAAAGGATTCGTAGCATCAGCGATAACATTCTTGATATCGCCGACACCTGCCGTAACGGCATTAAGTCGCGAGAACTTAGACGAAGTCCTGTTGGCAATTATCCTTGCAAGAGCAGTCTTACCGGTTCCCGGAGGGCCAAAAAGGATGACTGAGGACAGTCTGTCTGCCTCAATCATCCTTCTTAACATTTTTCCTTTACCGATTATGTGCTCCTGTCCGATATACTCATCGAGATCTCTCGGAGCCATACGATATGCCAAAGGCTGTCTTAAATTATTTTCTTCAAAACCTTCCATTACTTAAGGTCAGGATAGATAGGATACTTAGCCGTAAGCTTAGCTACACGATCGATAACTTCCTGCTTCTTATTCTCATAATCGAAGATGCAGATAGAGATAAGATCGGCGATCTCGACCATATCCTCTTCCTTCATGCCTCTTGCTGTAACAGCAGCAGTACCGATACGTACACCGGATGTTACGAAAGGCTTCTCGGGATCAAAAGGAATAGTATTCTTGTTAGCTGTGATATTGCAATCATCAAGACGAAGCTGAAGCTCCTTACCTGTGATGCCTGTTCCTCTAAGGTCGATAAGCATGAGGTGGTTATCAGTACCGCCTGATACAAGGTTAACATTTCTCTTAAGAAGTTCCTCGGAAAGGACCTTAGCGTTCTTTACGATGCCATTAGCATAGTCTCTGAACTCGGGAGAAAGAGCTTCCTTAAATGCAACAGCCTTAGCTGCGATGATGTGCATAAGAGGTCCGCCCTGCTGTCCGGGGAATACGGAAGAATTGATCTTCTTAGCAAGCTCCTCATCATTTGTCATGATAACACCGCCACGAGGTCCGCGAAGTGTCTTATGAGTAGTAGTTGTTGTGATGTGAGCATAAGGTACGGGATTGGGATGAAGGCCTGCAGCAACAAGTCCTGCAATGTGAGCCATATCTACGAAGAGATAAGCACCAACCTCGTCTGCGATCTCACGGAACTTCTTGAAGTCGATGATCCTGGGATAAGCAGAAGCACCTGCAACGATTACCTTAGGCTTGCACTCAAGAGCCTTAGCTCTTACTGCCTCATAATCGATAAGGCTTGTCTTCTCATCTACCTGATAGAACTCGGAATGATATGTCCTACCGGATACATTGAGCTTCATACCGTGTGTAAGATGACCGCCGTGGGAAAGATCCATACCGAGGATCGTATCACCGGGCTCAAGGATAGCGAAGTAAACAGCTGTATTAGCCTGTGCACCGGAGTGAGGCTGAACATTAGCGTACTTAGCACCGAAAAGCTGCTTCAATCTGTCGATAGCGAGCTGCTCAACGATATCAACATACTCACAACCACCGTAATATCTCTTTCCGGGATATCCTTCAGCGTACTTATTAGTAAGAACAGAACCTGCAGCCTCAAGAACTGCTTCTGTTACGATATTCTCTGATGCGATAAGCTCGATCTTGTCTCTCTGTCTGCCAAGCTCCTGGCAAATAGCTGAGTAGATCTCGGGATCTTCGGCCTTGATATGGTCATACATAGGTGGTTACCTCCAAATAAACAATTGCTCTCCTATCTTAATAAATATGGCGTTTAAAAGCAACCGTTTATCTTATAGCGAAGATCCGGTAAGGAGATACCCGTCTTCTCACTTATCTCCTTAAGGCTCTCAAATTCGGGATATCTGCGGACACTGCCGTCGGGAAGGACCACAGTCTTCATCTTGACCGTACCGTATTCCGTCGTAACGACATCCTCGTATCTTTTAAGAACGGTACGCTCCATCTCACATCTTCTGATACCGATAGTAGTCGTATTCTTAAATATGATGCCTTCAAGTTCTTCCCTCTTGTCCGCTGTACATATGACTGCAAGCTCGTACCCCGGACGTGACTTCTTCATGAAGACGGGAACGAAATGCACTTCTCTTGCACCTGCTTTATACAAAAGATCCATAACATATCCCAACTCTTCCGAAGGACAATCGTCGATATCAGTCTCCAGCTTAATAACAACATCCCTGTCGCTGTCTGAAGAAGGAGTTATCTCCATCACGCGAAGCATGGAAGGTATCTCGTATTCTCTCTTACCTGCGCCTATTCCGATGCGATCCACAGTAAAATCGGAAGGAAGCTTGGATGACGTACGGATGGCAGCAGCGATGGCGGCACCGGTGGGCGTTACCAATTCCCCCTTTACGTTCCCTATCTTGAGATTAAGCTTATTAGCCTGAACGATATTTACTACAGCAGGAACAGGAACATTCAATATTCCGTGCTGACATCTCACTGTACCTGTACCTTCCGTAAGAGAAGGGATAATGACTTCATCTGCATCGAGACTGTCAAAAAGAACTGCTGCAGATACGATATCAACAATGGAATCCACTGCACCTACTTCATGAAAGTGAACTTCCTCCAACGGTATACCGTGAGCCTTGGACTCGGCATCGGCAATGATATCAAGGATCTTATAGGCAATATTCTTAGCAGAGGTCGTCATATCCGCATGAGAGATTATATGCTTGATCCCCGAAGGAGTGCTGTGTTCATGATGATGGTGATGATGCTCGTCGTCATAGGAGTGTGAATGTCCGTGCTCATGATCGTGACCGTGAAGATACTCCATATCGTGATCGTGATTCTCATGTTCTTTATCAAGGATAACATCAAAATCACAAGCCTTTATCCCGGACTTAAATACATCCGATATCTTGATCTCAAATCCCGATACCGGGAGGCTCTTAAGAGCTTTATCAAGAGAGGCTCTGTCTGCACCGAGGTCCAGAAGAGCTGCAACGAACATATCGCCGCTTATTCCGCTATTACATTCAAGATATAAAGTACTCATACGATTCCCCTTTTAGCGTTTTAGTTCATTATACAGAACAACAGTGAAGCAATGTATAAAAGCAAGTCTTATCTTCGGATCATGTAACATTACAAATATCCATTTGAACAATAAAGTTATATTTCCACACGCAAAAACAGCGACTGAACATCAGCCGCTGTCTTTATTGTTCCGAATCAAGATCAGAAATAGTTAGGTCCTACACCTTCAGGTCTAAGCATCAGGTAGGAATCATCAAGCATCACTACGTCATCCTGGCACCAATCGGGATCGAGCTCACTGCAGTACTCGCAATCATTCTTACATGTGCAGCAAGAGAAATAATTTCCGCCGAAGTAAGCATAATCGGCAAATTGTCTCGAATAACCGGTAAATCCTAATGAGTTATAGTAGACCATATGTCTGTCTATAGCATTCTCAGCGACAAGTCTGTAAGCGATAACGATAGCCCACTCGGAATCAAGTGATCTTGCACAGTTACATTCACCGGTCTCTCTGTCCACGACAAGGAACTGTCCGGGACGCTTAAGAGTCGAGATAACAGTAGTCGTAGGCCATGAAGAACAATGTACTCTGTTAAGAACTGTTACTGCGATAAGGACCTTATCGGTGATATCGGTATCAGAATCCTTACCTTCGCCTTCTACTACTCTTGCAAAGAACTTAAAATCTTCAGTGGAAAGTCCGCATGCGTGAGCCTTAACTGCCGTATCCATAAAGAATCTCTCACTGTCAGTAGCGTTATTCCACATATACTCATAGCGAGTAAAACGTTCCTGCTGTGTCTCGTTTTCAAATCCTAATGCATTTACGGGAGCTGCAACCATGGTAATAACGAGGCTGCATGTAACAATAAAAGAAATTATCTTATGTCGTAAAATATGAATTACCTCTCTTTCGAAAATCAACTATCATTTCTACGGCTTAAGTATTTTACAACGGTTCTAAAGTCTTTTGCAAACTAATTTTTAAACTTGTCATATTTTGGTGACATCTGTACAAAGACCACTATATATAGGGTATATTTTGGAGGTAATTCACCAAAACGTATTACAGATTCTTAACATGAAAATGATTATTGTTATAATGATTTCATGAAATCGAACAATAATTACAACAAGCAAACCGGACATATGCCCCACCCCGCACAGGGAAAGCCCAATGTCCATCAGAATGGAAAGCCCGCGCCTCATAACGGCAACAGGCCTATGAAGAAGCCTTCTTCCGACATGAATGGCAAGATGCCTTCAGGAAGACCTTTAAACCGCCCTCAAGGAAGCGGTCAGGCAAGGAAAAAGAAAGTTAAGATCAATCCGGTCGGAATACTTACTCTTATTATGGTCATCCTTATCATCATCATAATAATTGTAGCCGTCAAAAATGCCGTATCCGGTAAGGATCCCAAGGCCGGTAAATCACCCAAGAATTCCGAGGTCACCGAAGTATCCGAAGAAGAGACGATCCCTACACAGACTCAGATCGATCTTGATCTCTTTGAAGGTATCTACAGTACTAACGCTATCGTGATCGATGCTGAAGACGGTACCGTTATCAAGGGATTGAACGAAGACGTCCAGGGATATCCCGCATCAGTTACCAAGATGATGACGATTATCGTTGCTCTCGAGAACATAGATGATATAGATGCAAGATACACCATGCCTTCTTCTATCTATGATTATCTCTTCACAAGGGACCTTTCTACCGCAGGCTTCGAGAACATGGAATCAGTATCCTTCAGAGATCTTCTATATGGAACGATGCTCCGATCCGGCGCTGAATGCTGTCTCGCACTTGCTAATAACGTAGGAGGATCTGAGGAAGGATTCGTTCAGATGATGAACGACAAGGCAGCTGAACTGGGAATGACCAATACCCACTTCATGAACTGTACGGGCGAGCACGATCCTGAACACTATTCTACTGTTCACGACATGGCCATCCTTCTGCAGTACGGACTTAAAAACGAGATGTTCAGGACTCTTATCACAACTTCCGAATATACATCTTCCTCTACCGATCAGCATCCTGACGGCATTACAATGTATAACTCTTTCCATCAGACATTCGGAAGCCCCGACGCAGGCGGAGCTACACTTCTCGGGGGTAAGACAGGTTTTACTACAGAAGCAGGACAGTGCCTTGCAAGCTTTGCATCGATCGACGGTCACGAGTATATCCTTGTTACATTCGGTGCATCCGTTCCCGCAGGTTCCAGCGTTTATGCAGGACACCTTCATGTAGACGACGCATTCCTTATCTACGCAAGGCTCGCAGCTTACCTGACAGGCGGTCCTACACCTACTCCGAGAGTTGCCGAGACGGTAGCAACTACCACAACGGAGACATCCGCTACGGAATCTGCCGAAGGCTCGGAGACATCACAGGCAACAACGCCCACGCCTCCAACTACCACGACAGAACAGACTACAACAGTTCCTGAAGGAACATATATAACATTCGGATGAAAGGAAACATAATACCATTTATCCGAATGTCATATGTCAGATAAACACCAAACTTCATTGGAAAAGAGATTAACTTAGTATATATCAGGTGGTAGTGTTACAAAGGTGCTTGATCACTACACTCTACTCGAGAATCATAAAGACACTCCGGAATATTCTTAATCCATTCTGATATTATCTTCTCACATATTTCGTTCTGACGATACCTAATTCCTGCTGATAGGAATCAAATTCAAGAATTAGTTTTTCCCCATAGACTTTAAACTCTCTTGTAAATGGATTACCAAATAATCCAAAATCATAATTTGCATCAAAGAAGAAGTAAAAATCACCATTGGGATAATATGACGGGAAAAATACATTACAACAACGTTCAGAATCAAATATAGTATAATTATGACCAAGGTCTTCATCAGGCAAAAACTCAAAAAAATCATGTTGCCAGTCAATTGCATATAACAAATTCGATGAAATTCTCTTGAAAATCGAATTAACTAAAGATTCCTGATTAGTATTCCAACTACCATTTTCATAGTGCTTATAAATCACATGATTCCACGGCAAATCAAGCCAATTTGCTCTATTGGGATTGAACCCCATCCTCTGCTCTATCAAATCACACAATTTATTATACTCAACGGAATCAATCGCAATGATCCTCATATCAACCTCCAACTAAAACAAAATCACCATACCAATATGCACTTATTCCTTGACCATAATGGCTATCAGTATACCAGACAGAACCATCACTACCAACAACAAATCGCTCTCCATCTCGTGAAAAACCATCATAATTATTCACATCAAACTCTCTGTAAGTAATTCTATTTCCTTCACTATCAAAACTTGGCAGTTGTCCATCTCTGTTAGACCAAGCTCCACCTGCTCTTGTACCAGGAGTCTGTCCAGAATGATTTCTCCAACCAGCTTCCTCATATGCTTGATATGATTCTTGGACATGTTGAGGCAACGATTCAAAGTCTACAAAGCGGTCATAGTCTAACCCCCAACGTTGTGCATATTCAATCTTTGCTGCAGCACAAGTAGCCTTAAACCAACGTATTCCCATGATAGAGAGAATAATTCCAAAAGCCAGTTCCAATCCACCATATATAGGATGACCATTAGTCATATCATATATACCTTTAACCGCAAATCCTGCAGCTCCCAACATAATAAGGATTAATACAGCTAAAGGATTAGAAGCGGCAGCAATAGCTACAACAGCAAAAAGAACACCACGCATAATAGCGCCAAAGTATCCCATTAAATTGTGGTTTTGATGCTCAGGATCAGTAATGTTGGCATCCAAACAATAAAAAGCTCCACTGAAACAGCCAGCTTCAAGAACTTTATCAATTGCCATTGCAAGATCCATATCAACCATCGAAAAATGACCACTCGGATCACAATACTTGACAGGATTAGAGTTAGCAAACATGTACTTGTGAAGACTCATAGGATCAGAGAGTCTTCCTGCATATGTATCCATTGTGGTAAATGTACCTGTAGAAGGATCCATATATCTGGCCCTTAAGTAATAAAGCCCTGTCTCATCCTTCTGCTCTCCCTGGAAGCCGTAGGAGTTTTCTGAATCACCTGTCCTTGCGGTCTCGTTACCAAAGGCATCAAAGACATAAGTATCAGTTATTGTTCCATCTTCATCAGAAAGAGCTCTTACAGACATTCCGCCGTCATAGATGTAGTAAGCAGCATCGTCTGCTCTTCTTGAGATTAGCTCAAAGCCTCGTGTGTAGTAGATAACATCAGAGTCCGTTGTCTCCTTAAGGATCTGACTGTAACCGGAAGAAAGGTCAGTCGTATATTCAACAGTTACTCCGTCAGTCGTCTTACTTGTTCTGTTACCGAGGTAATCGTAAGTATAAGATTGCTCGAGCGTTCCGGAAGATGTGTTAACAGATGCTGTTAACATCCTGTTTTGGCAGTCGTAAGTATAGGAAGCAACGATCGTTCCGTTATTAGACTGGCTTACAAGATTACCCGCGTTATCCCAGGTGTATTCGATATCGCCTGCACTTACAAGCTGACCAAGCTCGTTATACTCATAGACTGTTACTTCTCCGTCCCTGTCCATTGAGACTCTGTTGGAATTAGAGTCGTAGGAATATGTCGTAACAGATACTTCATCTCCGACTGTAACTGTCTCTGAAATAAGTCTCTCGAGTTCATCGTACTCGTAAGATACTGTTCTTCCGATCTCAGTACATGTAAGTCTCTCGTTATTATCTCCGATCGTGTATTCGAAGCTCTGTAAAATATCTCCGTCTTCGTTTGTTGTTACCTGACTTATAAGGACGTTATTCTCGTTATATTCGTATGTTGTTGTTAATCCGTTAGGGTATTCTGTTGTTGCTCTGTTACCGACTGCATCGTAAGTATAGCTGGTAGTTCCTTCAGAATCCGTTACGGATATAAGTCTTCCCATATCGTCATAACCATAGTCGATCGTTTCTTCGTCTATGGTCATAGAAGCTACAAGACCTGCGTCGTTATATGTGTAGAAGATGACTTCTCCATTAGTGTTAGTAACGCTGGTCATATAACCGTCTGCGTTATATGTGTAGAACACAGTACCCGTAGGATCATTGACGCTTATAAGATTACCGACAGAACTATAGGTATAAGTAGTTATCTCTCCATCAGTTGTCGTAGAAGCGATCCTGTCCATATCGTCATAGGTATAAGTAGTCTCTACACCGGCAAAGTCAGTTGAGGATACGACTCTTCCATAACTGTCGTAAGATGTTGTAGCAGTATTACCTGCTGCATTGGTAACAGATGTGAGCTGACCATATGTATCGTAAGAATATGTTGTTACATATCCCATGCTGTCAGTTACGGAAGTAAGGTTACCAATAGAATCGTACTCGTAGCTCCATGTATTTCCGAGCGCATCTGTTACGTTTGTGAGCCTATCCATCTCATCGTAGGAATACGTTGTTGTATTACCGTAAGCGTCACTCTGAGACGTCATGCGTCCCCTTACGTCGTACGTTGAATTGTATGTACTTCCGTTAGGATATGTGACAGATGTCTGGTTGCCCATATTGTCGTAAGTAAAGCTATAGGTATTTCCAAGAGCATCCGTTACGGAAGATACATTACCCCTGTCGTTATATGTGTAAGTAGTCGTATTACCGTCAGGATCTGTAACAGAAGTATTCCTTCCGAGATAGTCGTATCCATATGTTGTCGTACCACCCAAAACATTGGTCGCACTGATAACTCTGTCACAAGAATCGTAAGTATAAGATTCTGTTGCACCGTTAGCATATGTCTTACCTGTGCAGTTACCTACAGCATCGTATGTGAATGTGGCAGTTCTGCCCATTCTGTCAGTTGCTGTAAGATTTCTGCCCTCAAGATCGTAAGTAAATCTCTCGGATGTACCGTCGGGATATGATATACAGGTAAGATTACCGTACAGATCGTAGGAATAGTTAATTGTCCTTCCCTGACAGTCAGTCGAAGATGTGACATCTCCTGCCTGGTTATACGTATAAGATACGGTATTACCGTTAGAGTAAGTGATTCCCGTTACTCTGTCAGCTGCATCGTAGGAATATGTATCGGTAAGTGTTGTTCCCTGATACGTTATAGTCCTGCTTGTCAGTCTTCCCTCACTGTCATATGAGAAGTTAGTTACCTGTCCGTCGGCATTCGTGATCGACGTAACATTACCATCACCATCATAGGACATGTTCATGAGAGAGCCTAAGCTGTCGGATACACTGGTAAGATTACCCGAGTTATCGTAGCCATAGTCCTGTGTATTCCCGGAAGAATCAGTTGCCGTTATAAGGTTACCATGCTCATCGTAGACCATAGACAGCTCTGTATTTCCCATTGCGGACATGGTAAGAAGCTCACCATGAGAGCCATATGTTGAAGAAATAGTTCTGCCATTTCCGTCATTAGCTGTCAGAAGATTACCGTTTTCATCGTATGAATATGAGAACGTAGTTCCATCAGGTCTGGTCTCAGATGTCTTGTTGTTGTTACTGTCGTATGTATAAGTTGTTGTTCTGCCAAGAGCATCAGTGACACTAGTGACATTACCGTTCTCATCATAGTAATAGACAGTACTATAGCCGAGTCTGTCAGTTGTAACTTCCATTCTCTGATCAAGATCATGCTGGAACTCAATCCTGTTACCGTCAGCGTCTATTGTAGCTACAAGTCTTCCGTCATCGTCATATTCGTTTCTTGCTACCGTTACACCGTTATCTGCCGTGATATCGGTCAGATAGTGACTGTCATCGTATGCGAAGGATGTCGTGTAATTAGCTGTATCGTTAACCGAGATGAGATTTCCTGCATCATCGTATGTATAAGTAACTTCATTTCCGAGACCATCAGAGATGGATGTGATCCTGCCGTTATCGTCTCTATTAAAGGAGATCATGCCGCCTTCTGAATAAGTGATACCGCTGTCTGTTATCTCAACAGTCCTTCCATAGGAGTCTTCAACCTTATAAAGGCCTGTATCGATATTGAAGTAGAACTTTATGCCGTCGTATCTGGTGAGCATGAAGTTCTTGGGTTCCCACATAGAGAAATCTTCGTTAAGGAGTGTACCCGCTGCAGGATCGTAACTAAGACCTTCCGCATTATCGAGGCACGTTAACGTAGCCGTACCGTTTGTATTGGTAAAGCTTACATCTATCGTTCCAAGAGGAGTTTCGAGCCATCCGTCGGAAGAGAGACTCAGTGAGAAGGTCTCTGAACTACCGTTACCCCAGTCCACATATATCTCATGGGGATGGTCTTCCTTCCAATAGTTAAGAGGCAACATATAAGTTGTCCTGCTCTCGTACCCCCATCCCATAGCAAGATTCTGGCTTACAGAGATAGAAGGGCCGCCTATGGTCATTTCCCAACCATAGCCGAAGTCACCGTCTACAGTTCTTCTCCTGCTGTCGTATGTCCTGTATACCTCTACGGGAAGTCCTGATACAGGAAGTGACATATCAAGGAAAGATATAGAGAAGTTACCGATCTTAGCCTGTCCAGTTACAAGAACG
>JAILMW010000031.1 GCA_024692235.1 Saccharofermentans sp.
TCGAGAATGTATTCAAGTCCGATCCTGATCTTCGTAAGGCACTCGAGTACATAAAGGAACATGGTGAATTCTTCGGAACAGCACAGGAATTCTGTAACAGGATCAATGCATCGAAGAAGCCACAATCGATCAGCGGAAAACTTCAGAACCGAAAACGTGATCTTGAGAAGATGGGAATCTTATTCGTTAAGACCAAGAAGAACGACGGAATGCACTTCGAGATCATAGATCTTAATTCTATAAAGGATCCTTCCGAGTTCACAGAAGATGATCTCCCATACGAGATAGTAGATGACGAGTGACGATGTGTGATGACATGACGACTTTTTATGGGTATAGGAAAAAGTGACGACTTTAGTCCTGTTTCCCCCCCTATAGAAAATATCGTCACTTCGTCACTGTTCGTCACAGTGGGTTCGGGCTCTTGCCCGACAAGTAGCGTTCGGGTGTACACGAACGCGGTGCTTGCTTTCCACGCAGTGCAAAAACATATAAGGAGAAATAAGTCATGACAAGAGAAAAGATAAAGACAAAAGACATTCATATCCGCATCTCGGAAGATGAACTTCAGATGCTGAAGAACAAGGCAGATTCCGTAAAGTTGTCACTTACTGACTACTTAACATACTGCGGGATCGGCAAGCAGATCTTCGTTGTCGAAGGTCTTGAAGAACTTAACCGTCAGCATAGAGCTCTCGGTAATAACATAAATCAGCTGGCAAGACTTGCTAATTCAGGTCAGGTAAACGTGATTGGTCTTGATGAATTCCTGACCGAATATCAATCCATAGGCAAGTCGATCATCGAACTTCTGGACAGAAAGAGGTGGCGATAATGGCAACTGTTAACCTCTTAAACAACGGAAGCAACAAGTCCTCAGGTGACATGAGCAAGGTTATAGATTACGTAGAGAAGGAAGCTAAGACATCTTATGAAGGCATGAAGCTCGTTACCGGTATCAATTGTCCTGCACAGACTGCCTTTACAAACATGATGCTTACAAAGAATTACTTTCATAAGACTGACGGAAGAATGTACTACCACTTATGTCAGTCCTTCTCCCCTGATGAAGATATAACACCTGAGCTTGCACACAAAGTAGCTGTTGAATTCGCTGAGAAACAGTTCCCGGGATACGAGATAGTAGTCGGTACCCATGTCGATCGGGAACATATCCACTCTCATATCCTCTTCAACAGCGTAAGTTTCAAAGACGGTAAGAAGTATCACTCGGATAAGAATGACATCCTCAGATGGCGTGAGACGTCTGATCAGATCTGCATGAAGTATGGACTTTCCGTAGTAAAGCCTTCAGCAGCATCTAAGACAGAACGCATCAGAACACGCGAATACAGATCCGCCGTAAAGGGGCAGAGCTGGAAGATCAATCTCGTAGTACAGATAGAAGATGCCATGAAGAAAGCCAGAACGAAGAAAGATTTCCGACGGATCATGGAAGACAAGGGATATCAGATCACTTGGACGGATACAAGAAAGAACATTACTTACACAACACCGGAAGGTAAAAAGTGCAGAGATGACAAACTGCACGAGAATAAATTCTTAAAGGAGATGATGGAAAATGAATTCAGGATCAGAGCAGAACTTATCGGATATCAAGAAGATAGCGGAGAACAATCTGGGATTGGCAGCAAAGCCGACAGCATGCGTCGCGATAACGGAAGAGAACTGGATGGCTCTTCTAAGGTCGATAGCATTGCTGATAGAGATGAACGATCACACGGTTACCGGGGAGCAGATGGAAGCTCTTATGAAGGAACTGTCGTACCAACACAGGACTCAGTCGGATCGAATAAGCTCGAAGGAACACTCATGGAAGGACGAGATGATGAGCCGAGAAGAATCCTGGACGAAGAAGCTACAGGAACAGGCTGGGAAGCTGAACGAGCAATATGCTTCGGCTCAGAAGGATTTACAAACACAGATGGATGCTCAGCTCCAAAAGATGTCTCGACATTTTTTGACCCCGGCACTTCTCTTGGCATTGGACTTGGCGGTCTTCGTCTTGCTGCGGATATTGGAAATCTGACGAATCCTTCTACCGTATCCGATACACCAACTCGATTCAAAGGTATGGATAAGAAGGAATTTAAAGAACTGGCAGAAAAGAAAGAAGCCCTAGGATTAAAGATGGGCTGAATGTAAAAAACGGAGGTGATAGCATGGATAAAAACAACAAAAAGAATAACATTACCCTTATGGTTGAAGAAAACAAAACCCCTATTCTCAAGGAAGATGCTTGTGCATCATACCTTATCGAACACTTAAGAGGACAGAAAAAAGCAGAAATCGAGAAAGTAGATCTTTCTATTCTCAATGAAAAGAAACTTTTGAGTGTTGAAGAAGCCGCAGAACTTTTTGGAATAGGAAGAAGTAAGATCAGAGAACTAACCAATGATAAGGACTGCCCATTTGTCCTTTGGATAGGTGGTCACAGGAAGATAAAGAGAGCTCAATTTGAGGAGTTTATCATGAAGCAATATAGCGTATAAACACCAAATAAACACCAAAACGGTGCTAAAACACCAATTTCGGAAAATTCTCTAAGCAACAAGAAACCCCGCAACCACTGTGGTTACGGGGTTTTAGCTTGGAGCCGATTGCGAGACTCGAACTCGCGACCTGCTGATTACAAATCAGCTGCTCTACCAACTGAGCTAAGTCGGCGTCTCACGCGAAAATGATTATACTTGCACAGGTGGTCCGTGTCAACACTTATTTTATATTCCAGGTAAATTTGTTTATCCGATCCAGCCAAAGCTCGAATTCTTCTGCTTCTCCGGGAATCCTGCTACTATGCATCTCAAGAGGCTGATCTACTGAAGCTCCCTTGCATATCTCCTTGAGCTTCTCGAAGTAGTTACCTTTGGTCCCTCCGAAGGAGACAAACGGGAATACTTTCCTACCTCGCCAGTCAATACTCTGAAGATATGAGATGAAAAAGTCGGGATATGTCCCTAACCAAAGCGGTGAACCGATGATAAAGACTGCATATCGGGCCGGATCAAAAGGTAGAGGAAGAGGCTCTCTTCTCTTATCAGGATATAGCTTGGAATCTACTACATTGTCGTGTAATACCTGAAGGTCCTCCGGCAGCGGCTCCGGGGATATAAGCTCGCATATATCGCTATGTGTGCGCTCTGCCGCAACCTTTGCAAGCTCTTTGGTATTACCGCTGTATGAGAAATATATCACAATACTCTTCATGTCATAATTATATGCTTTTAATGGTATAATTTATATATTGAAAGGTATGGTGTATTTTATGGCGATAATCACCATTTCGAGACAGAACGGAAGTCTCGGAGAGGAACTGGCGGAACAACTCAAGAACAAGCTTCAATGCGACATGATAACCCGATCCTGCGCCCTGGAGAATTTCTTCACGGATCTTCCCGAGGATGTCAAGGAAAGGCTTAACGAGAGTGCCAAGTATTTCCTCAATACCCTCCCCGGTTCCGACAAGACTTATAAAGATATATTGATAGAGAGACTCAGAGCCTTTGCGGCAGAGAGAGATAATCTGATAATCGTAGGTCTCGGCGGCTGTGTCATATTCAAGGATGATCCCAAGGCGATCAATATCCGAGTTTATGCCGACGAGAAGACAAGGATCGACAGACTCACCAGGAGATACAACATAGACGAAGAGGAAGCAGAATCCTCTATTGCGATCGGAGACCGTAAGCATAAGAGATTCGTAAGTATTCTCTACGATCAGGATCTTGCGTCCCCGGATCTTTATGACATGACCCTATCCACAGACAGGATGTCGGTGGAGGAATGTGCCGATGCGGTCATAGCGCTTGCCACCAAGCACGACTTAAGGCTCAAGATCTCCCGAGAGACAGAGAGCAATAATTCCATAGATCACCAGACTTCCACCGTCGTATTTAAGAATCCTACGGAGGAGGAGTTCGCCAGGATCCTCGATATGTACAACATAGAGTGGATGTACGAACCTAAGACATTCCCCATCGAGTGGGATTCAGAGGGCAACATCAAGATGGCATTCTCCCCTGACTTCTATCTTCCAAAGTTCGATATCTATCTCGAGCTTACGACGATGGAGCAGAAATACGTCACCAAGAAGAATAAGAAAGCAAGGATGGTAATGGAGCTTTATCCCGGCACTAATGTCAGGATAGTCTACAAGAAGGATTTCCTTGCTCTTGCAGAGAGATTTAAGCAATTCGGAGGTTGATCCTGAATGGAAGAAGTATTGGACGGATCTTTGTCGATCAATAAGATCGTTTACGATCAGGACGTTATAAGAAGCAGAGTTGCAGAATTAGGCAAACAGATCACAGAAGATTTTAAGGGCGAAGAAGTCGTAGTCATAGGAGTTATCAAGGGATCACTTTATTTCTTCTCCGATCTGACCCGCGCCATAGATCTTCCCGTTAAGATAGACATGATCGGCTTCGGCAACATCCCCGATACCACATCCAAGACGGGTGTCGTTCGCATCACCAAGGATATCGATGTGGATATAACTGATAAGCACGTTATTATCGTCGAGGATGTTATAAGGACAGGACTTACTACGGCATATCTCTCTTCATGTCTTGAGAGCAAGAGACCTAAGGATATAACGCTCTGTACGATGCTGCTTAACCCTAACCGTCTTCTCATGACTATCCCCGTTAAGTATTACGGCTTCGAGATAGACGATCGCTGGCTTATAGGATACGGGTTGGACAACAATGAGATCGGGCGTAATCTCCCCTATATAGCTGAGATGTCGAGGAAGGAATAAGATCCTTCCTCTTTTATTATCGTACAATACAAAGACCCGCCGATCTTTGCCGACGGGTCTTATTAAGAACAGCTCCAGCGAACCTTCTCTAAGTCTTCGTACTACGTCACCCTTTCAACTCCACGAGCTTTTAATGTGTTATCGCAACGACTACGTGACTGCTGCGACTCAAATCTCACACCGTGCAACTCATGTCTCCCATTCACCGCATATTCTAGATTACTTTCCGTTTACCGCCGATACCCTGAAGTATCTCTGACGTAAACAATACCGGCTACTCGGTTTGCACGAACCGATGTAACATCCGTCGAGCCTCGTTACCTTCCTGTCGGCGGTGACATCTCACCAGCACGCGGATCAGTATTCCGAATCACTTGTCTGTTACAATCTGCGACTTGTAAACGGTCACCCGTTCCTTCAATCGCTGTGCTCGTATTTCCCTCACCGTCTACAACAACTGCTTCGTATCCTCTTCGGTCAGACATCCCGTCGACTTCCGATTCGTTTCTTCGGCTTCGCCTCCGGCTATCAGTAGATCTGCAACAAACGTGCAAGCCTTTGGTTCTTCCCTGTGCCCTTCGTTGCTACGATTCAGGCGGTTCTCCGTGTCCGAATACTTTATGTCTTCAGTATTCCCTGGAGCTACTTTAATCATATCATGTTACAGGTAGATGACAACATCGCGTAAAGCCCAATTAGCCCCCGGATCTCTTGTGCATTTTTGCGACTGTTCAAGAGGCTTGCGCGCGTGTTAAAATATATATGTTGTGCGGATTATCGCCTATGGAGGTCACACATGTTGGACGTATTGGATGAATGGATCCTCGAGATCACGGGAGGAGGATTCAAGAGTGCGATCCTCTCCGCAGTTATCTATCTCGTTTTATCAGTAGTAGCAGCTTTTATAATATTCGTGGCAGTCTCTGCGATAGCAGGTGCCCAGGAGAAGCATTCCAGATCACAGGCCATTAAGAAGATAGCAGGCTTCAGCATTAAGCGCAAGATGCCGTATAAGGCTTTTGTATTCACCTTCTTCTTTTTCCTTTCGTATTTTGGTGAACACTTCAGATCATCCAAGGCTCTCGTAGATAAGGTCTCCTTATTCGGAATGATCGTAACTCTTATGATCATCGTAGCTTCTGCCATAGATATTGCATCAGACTTTTATGCTACCAAGAGGATCGCCAAGAGAAGACCTCTTAAGGGACCTCTTCAGATATTAAAGTCACTTATCCTCTTCGTGTTCGGCATAGTAGTGCTTGCTATTCTTATAGGTCAAAGTCCGCTTGTTCTTATATCCGGTATCGGTACTTTTACCGCCATACTTTCTATCGTATTTAAGGACGCGCTCTTGGGCCTTGTTGCGGGAATCCAGATCACATCGGAGAATCTTCTTCAGATCGGCGACTGGATCAGCATACCTTCAGCAGGAGTTGAAGGTACCGTCACGGACATAGCTCTTATCTCGGTCAAGGTAACTTCCTTCGACAACACGGTCACCACCGTCCCCGCGTATACTTTCCTTTCGACGCCTTTTAAGAACTGGCATAAGACCATAAATGAGCATAAGCGTCAGGTGTCCTTCACTCTCGCCATAGATCCTTCTTCCGTGATAAATGAAGATAACGGCACTAACCTCACACGCTTCAGGAATGAACTTATCGACAAGATAAAGGCAGACGAGCACGTCAATAAGGAGCTTTCCATTGTCGTAAGAACAGGCAAGAACAACGAGGGAAAAGGTATCCCTGTTGAAGTATTCTTCACTACCGATATATCCGAATATGACGAATACTGCCACTACGCTTCCGTCTATATAGACAAAGCAGCGGCATCTCTTAAGGACTACGATCTCAAGGCTTTCAAGATCGCTTCTCTCGGATAGCCTCTAAGATTTGATCTCTCATCTTATACATATGCTGCACGCTGTTCTCCAGGAAGTAGTAGTGCATAACATAAGGAACTACAAGTACCAGGAAAAGTGCGCTTAAGATAATGGCGGGAACAGAAGGCGTCGTCAGGATCAGAGCGATGGAGATGACCTCTAAGATAGCAAAGAGCACAGTAACTATAAGGTGAATCAGCCTTTCGTGCTGAAAGTAGGATATCTTGATCTCGAACTCTTTAAGGACTTCCGATATCTTATCCTTGGAAGCCTCCTTCATATCAAGGTCAATAAAACCCTGTACCTTATTCATATAATCAAGGATATATCTCTTCATATCAGGAGAACCTCTTATTTATATAATTAACTACATTCCTTTTGTTGGCAGTCCACATGGGAGCCAGAAGAAGGCTCTTGGGTCCGTCGCCTGTCAGCCTGTGGACTACGACATGCGAAGGAAGCATATCGATCGCCTGCTCTACAATATCAAAATACTCCTCCATGGACAGTACTTCAATCCTGCCTTCTTCCCACTCTTTCTCATAGCGTGTCCCCTTGAGGATGTAAAGGCATGTGAACTTTATCCCGTCAGTTCCGGCTTCTACCGCGGTCCTGACAGATGACATCATCTCATCTAATGTCTCACCCGGAAGACCGAATATGATGTGAGTTATAACTTCGCAGCCGGCCTTCTTAAGGTCGCTTACGGCTTTTATATATTCACATGTCTCATAGCCCCTGCCAAAGCTTTTTGCCGTCCTGTCGTCAGAAGTCTGAAGCCCCAGTTCCACCATGAGAGGGATCTTCTTAGAGATATCCTTTAATACTTCCAGGATGTCTTCCGGAAGACAATCCGGCCTCGTACCTATGGCAAGTGCTTCCACCTTGGGATGAGAAGAAGCTTCTTCCAGGCTTTTTCTGAGATACAAAGGATCACAGTAAGTTCCCGTAAAGCTCTGAAAATACGCGATATATCCCGTCTCTCCTTTAACTTTCCCGGAAAGTCTTATTACGGCTTCATCTATCTGTTCCGTGACAGACTTTTTCTTATCCGAAGCAAACTCACCGGAACCTCCTGCCGAACAGAATGCACAGCCTCCTGTTCCCTTTGTGCCGTCTCTGTTGGGACATGTAACATCCAAGCTTATTGCAGCCTTATACATCTTGTGTCCGAATCTTTCCTTAAAGTATGTATTCGCGTCGTTATATCTCATCTTAAAGTCCCGCCCTCTTTCCTGAGAGGATCCCTGTCATAGTCGGCCATTCCGCCAAGCTCTGCAAGGTTCTTGACAGTGCCGCTGCCGTAACGGGAATTGATCTTATCTATGGCATCGTTTATCTTCCTGCTTCGTTGCGTCTCTTCCTGCACTTCAAATAGGGAGATCTGACTTCCGCTTCCCGCCTTGGTGAGCTTACTGCATTTTATGCCGATACTCCTTATTGGCGCATGCCAGTCGTAGGACTCGTCGAAAAGCACCCTTGCCGCTTCAAAGAGATCTTTGGCACTGTCCGTAGGAATAAGAAGTCCCTTCTGATGTTCGTACTTATTAAGGTCACGATCCCTTACATATAGTGCGATGCCGCCTGCCTCAAGACCTCTTCTTCTAAGCCTTGCCGCAGTGCCGGAACAAAGACCGTGAAGCGTACCGTATACCTGCTCGGGCGTCACCATATCCTCGGGAGTCGTCGTAGAGTTATTTATAGACTTTAATTCTCTCTCGTAGTCTGCCCTTGCCACGGGACTGTCGTCATTGCCGTTAGCGTACTGCCACAGCATTACCCCTGCCTTACCGAGGTAATCCGAGATATAGTCCTTATCGGCATTTGCAAGATCACCTATGGTCCTGACGTTGATCTCGGAAAGCCTTGAGGCAGACTTCTTCCCCGCAAAGAGAAGGTCCGATACCGGAAGCGGCCATACTATATCTTTATAGTTATCTTCCGATATGTATGTAGTGGCGTCCGGCTTTTTGTAATCGGATCCGAGCTTGGCAAACACCTTATTGAAGCTGACTCCGACAGAGCACGTAAGGCTGAACTCATTTCTTACTCTGGCTCTTATCTCGTCAGCTACCATGACAGGATCCTTGCCCTTGCAGTAGTCGGTCACGTCCAGCCAGCATTCGTCTATTCCGAAGGACTCCACCAGATCCGTATACTCCGTGTACATCGCCTTGAGTTTCTTTGAGATACTAACATAAAGATCGTAGTGGGAAGGTATGGTGATAAGATCAGGACACTTTCTCTTAGCTTCCCATATGGCTTCGGCAGTCTTTACTCCCGCCTTGGAGGCAAGTTCGTTCTTGGCAAGGATGATGCCGTGCCTCTTCTCCTCGTCTCCGGCGACTGCCATGGGCACGTTTTTATACTCCGGATGAGAGATCATCTCAACCGAGGCAAAATAGCAGTTCTGGTCTATGTGAAATACGGTCCTTCCCATATCCTTCCTTTCTCGAAACGCCCTTATTCTAGCACCTTCAGAGGATACCCGCAAACATTCGTTCATGCATTTGCGAATATATAAACTTTTTGTTAACTGTGTTGTAATTTTGTTTAATCCGATTATAATTAAAGCGAAATATCAAATATATAAGAAATGATTAAAGGAGGAACGGACCGATGGCTCAGCATAAGATTCTTCTCGTTGATGACGATACCGACATTCTCGAGATCAACCGTGCCTTTCTTGAGAGCGAGGGTTACGAGGTAGTGACCGCTACGAACATCGCTCAGACAATGGAAAAGGTTCAGCTTCATAACTTCGATTGCATAGTATTGGACGTAATGCTTCCCGACGGAAGCGCTTTCGAGCTCCCTCCCAGAATTGCAGTATATTCAGGAGCTCCCATCATCTTCCTTACCGCCAGAGAGCAGGTAGAGGACAGGATACAAGGATTTAAGGTAGGTGCCGATGACTACATCACAAAGCCCTACTCTCTTCCCGAGTTAAGCCTTCGTATCAACGCACACATCAGACGTAACATGAAGAGCGAGGGTTTCCTTATGGAATTCCCGCCTCTTAAGATCAATATCAAGACTCGTGAGGTAACACTCAAGGACAACCCCGTTCACCTTACGAACCGTGAGTTCGATATCTTAAGACTCCTTGCAGAGACTCCCAACGTTATCGTTCCTTTCGCAAGGATCTACTCCCATGTATGGGGCGATGACTCCGCTTGCGACAACCACCTTGTAATGGTAAACATCTCCTACCTTCGTAAGAAAATGGAGAAGATCGCACCTGAGATCACATTCGTTAAGACTGAGTGGGGTATCGGATACTCCTTCGCTTACCCGCCCGTAAAGAACAGCATGCACGGTGAGTATTGATTATAGTCGCTTAATTAAGTAAAATTACGCCCGATGAGACATGCGCTCGTCGGGCGTATCTGTTAAAAGGACAAGGAAACTCAAGATGGCATCAGGAAACACCAAAACTTCATTAAAGCTCGAGAACGATTCAGTCACGAGACAGCTCATGACCGTTCTGGTATTCTTGCTGACCTTTATCCTTACCTCGCAGATAATGCATCTTACAAATAACAGGAATGATTCGGGCGTCCCCTACTCCAACTCTGAGCATACTTATTCCATCACGGATCAGTTTGAGGACTCGAGCACCCTCTTCTTCGACGATCACTGGATCGTAGTCCCCAATATCCACCCCGGTGCCTTGGAGATACATTCCTTTAAGTATTCCTATTTTCCCACATATGCTCACTTCGAGAACGTCAGCATAAGCAGCAGATCAGGCTGGAATGACTTAGGTCCGGGTTCGATCATCTACAATGCCGGCGAGTTCCCTACCCTTATCAGATTTAACGGTGGAAGAGGACCTCACGCAGGTCATTACGACTACTGTGTCGCTTATCTTAATAAGTTCAAGTTCAATAACAACATCTCCACCGCTTACCTGAGCATTCCCGATATCCACGGTGAGGCCAGGGTATTCTGTAACGGTATGTATGAAGGTGAACTTGGAGATACAGCCTCCGAGACTAAGCTTGACTTCTCCTGCGGTTACTACAGTATCCCTATCCACGCAGATCAGTACGGATATGCGGAAGTCGTTATAGTAGTCACTTGCCAGGAAGGCACATATGCTCCCGGTATACTGTCGGCACCCGCCATTTCGCTCAAGACGACAGATACAAAGGCTATCGTCATATCCTCGGTATGGTTCGCCATCCTTATCACCCTGACGGTATTCTTTACTCTCGGCGGCTTTATCATAACCCGTACCACCGCAGGTCTTCACAAGTTCGGAATACTTCTCATATACGAGCTCGCATTCCTAACGTATCTTACATTACACGAGAGATATGTCATCACATATTCCGTCACCAGGACGAAGGCGTGCTATGCGCTCGTAGTCATTATGGCTGCTACGGCTTACTCCTTCGTATCGTCTCTTTTCTCAGACTCCGAGTTCAACAGGAAGCATCCTTTCTTCAGATGGGATTCTCTTCTTATCATCGCCATAGGTCTCGGTCTCGGCGCTGTACCTCTTATCGATAATACGGTATGGTCCGACTCAAGGCACATCGCTTTCCCTTATATATATACATTTGTACTGTCAGCGATCATGGCTTTAAAGATACTGTTCTTCTACCTTAAAGAGAAAGCCAGCACCTTCGGTCTTGTTGCTTCCGCTACTTTCCTTTTCATGTTCGTTTACATGCATGAAGATCCGACTACCAAATACAATATACCCTTCTATTCCATGTTCTTCGCTATTGCGATCTCCGTCATATCGGTATATTTCTTCTTCTTATATGTACATCAGTATAAGGTGCTCGCGAAGACGTCAGAGAGACTTCGCTACCTCGTCAAGGAGAAGACTCTTCATATATCGGAGATCAACAGGGATCTTTATAACACCAACAAGAAGCTCCTTGAGAACGAAGAAGCACGTAAGAACGTCCTTTCCAACGTGTCCCATGACTTAAGGACTCCCGTTACCGCCATAAGGGGCTACGCGGAGCTCTTATCTACAGCCAGGAAGAATATGAAGGACGAGCAGATAGATAACTATCTTACGAATATAATAAAGAGATCTCAGCAGATGGAGCGTATCGTCGCCGATATCGTCGAGCTTACCAGGATGGAGTCCAACACCAACGAGTTCAGCTTTACTGACGTATCCATGGCAGAGCTCTTAGATGAGCTTTATATGCTCTACGAAGGCGACCTTCACGGCACATCCAAGAAGCTCACGCTGGAACTTCCCGAAGACGATTTCCTCATAGTAAAGGCAGATCCCAAGAAGATAAGCCGAGTCTTCGAGAATCTTATATCTAATGCCATCAATTATACTTACGATGAAGCCCTCATAAAGGTCAGAGCCTGGAGGAGCGATGCTGATAAGCCCGTGTCCGAGCAAAGGATCCATATAGAGATAGCCGATAACGGTATCGGTATTCCCAAGGAAGAGATAGCCAAAGTCTTCGACCGCTTCTACCGCGCGAAGAACTCCGGTCAGAACATAAAGGGTACAGGACTTGGTCTGTCCATAGTAAAGACCATAATAGAACATCACGATGCGGATATCACCGTAGAGAGCCGACTGGGCTCAGGTACGACGTTCCACATCGTGATGAAAGCAACTTTTTGATCAGTTATTGATCAGGCCTCTTTTGCCTTAAAATACTCGTTGAGCTCTGCGATAAGTGCATCACAGTCCATACCGTGTACATAGCATGCTTCTTCAATAGTCTCGCCTGTTGCCATAACGCAACCGAGACAGTGAAGACCGGAATTCATAAGGATAGGTGCAACACCCTGATCTGCTGCAACAACGTCACCGATGATAGTATCTTTTGTAATCTCCACAGTACTCTTCCTCCACTGATAATAATATGCCCGCCGTTCTCCGTCGGACGCCTATAGCATACACTATAGAGATAATTTTGTCATAGAAACTCCGAAAACTTATAAAGATCAGTCATTTTGCGCTATCAAAATGACAAAACGGCTTGACACCATGCGGTTTTCAGTACATAATAACTGTGCAAATTGCCTATAAACGTAGGTACAAGGAGGCTATAACATGAATAAAACAGATCTTATTGATGCAATCGCAGCTAAGGCTGAAATCTCCAAGAAGGACGCTGAGACAGCTCTCAAGGCTACAATCGAGTCCATCGAGGAAGCTCTCAAGAACGATGAGAAGGTTGTTCTTGTTGGCTTTGGTACATTCTCTGTTAAGGAGAGAGCAGCTCGCACAGGTCGTAACCCCAGCACAGGTAAGTCGATCAAGATCGCTGCATCCAAGGCTCCCGCTTTCAAGGCTGGTAAGGAGCTCAAGGATATCGTTAACAGCAAGAAGAAGTAATTTGATCTTGTTGAATAGCATTTAATTACAGGCTGTCTTCGGACAGCCTGTTTTTTATGCCGTTACGAGCCCGCTTCTCTTCCTGACCTCCGTGGCCAGAAATCTTATGACCGATATGCTCTTCATCTTCTTTTCCTTGAAGTTGCTCTTATATATCGCATATCGGATATTCCTCTCTACATGGTTATAGTTGATCTCCAGAGAATCCGCCGCATAGTCGAATAATACCTTGGGGCTCAAATGGCCCGTACTCTCACGCAGGGCGATCTTCGTTACAAGGATAAATATCGCCCTGGTCCCCAGAAGGGACGGTTCGAAGTGATGTTCCCTTAAGACATCCTCTACTGTAGAGGCAAGTGCACCTTCGTTTACTCCCCCCGGTAATACATTCTCCCCGGGTTGCCCCTCTTCTCTTATCTCCTCTATTATGTCGTGTATATGCCTTGCTGCGTATCCGGGATTTCTCCTGGCGTCTACGACGTAATGCACCTTGCCTTCGGCATCTGTCACGCCGATTATGCCTTTCCTCTTGAGCATCCCGTTGAGCGTCTTTAAGAGAAACTCATCGTCGCATACCACATAAATGCCGGTCTCGGTATCGGTAAGCTCCCTGCTGCTCCTTCGATTCATCTCGATATAGCCTCCATTCTCTCTTGTTCTGTATATCAATATCTACCATCCGAAGGATCTTATGCGCAATAAAGAACACTCCCTGTTTTACAAAACAGAGAGTGTAAGGCTATCATTGACAGTCAAAGAAATTTTACTCTTCTTCGGTAGAAGTTATAGAGGTCTGCTTTTCCTCACTTATGGAGTTATCCACATCGACTTCTTCGGTCACGACGACCTCCACCGCATAATGTCCGTATCTGGTATATCTTATCTTGACGTTAGCGCCCTCTTCCGGGATATCCCTCAAAGGATTGATGTAATACCTCTCGCCGTCTACGGTAAGAGCATTATTGAAGACTGAGACATCTTCCAGAGTGCCGGTATATGAATAGTAGTTATCGCTCTTTACGGAAGCTATGGCAAGGAGCCTCGGAGCCGTAAAATACGCCGTATAAGCAACTGCTGCCGCACAGAATAATAGTGGTAGGAAATAAGCCACGGGATTACGTGTCTTACCCCTCTTATTCCTGTTGGAGCATATGACGCACAGTATTATCAGCACCAGAGCCACTATCGTGTGCACGGAGAGATTGGCGATAAAGTATTTCATTCCTGATCCTCCGTATATACCGCCATGATACAGTCAACAGCATAATCATGCTTCTGCACGGGAAGAGCGGAATATATCTGGAAATCGTAGCAGACACCGACCGTATAGGGCGCCTTACCCTCCGAATCTGCCTTACAGAGCCAGCGATCGTAGTAACCGCCTCCCTGACCGAGTCTCGAGCCGTCCTCGCTATATGCTACTGCAGGAACGATCATGAGATCGATATCTCCCGGGTAGATCTTACGAAGGCCGTTCTTGGGCTCAGGGATACCGTATGCACCTTCCGTGAACTGGGAATCGGGATCTGTGATCTCGTAGAATTCCATCTGGTCTCCCTTTACCTTCGGATAGCATACGGTCCTGTTATTATCCATGAAGAACTTGGCTATACCGTCACAGGGAAGCTCGCCTCTTACGGCCTTGTAGAGGGCCACGCAGGACGCAGAAGAGATAAGGCTTCTGAGATCCTTATCCTTGACGGATATAAACTGCTCAGACAGCACCTTGTCATACCCTGCTGCTTGCTCGGGACCTATAAGTGCCCTTCTCGACCTGATGACTTCCCTGATCTGGGACTTCTTGGCTGAATCGCTCATATCCTTCTCCTCCCTTCCCTTATGAGTTTATCATATTCATAAGATCTTCTTCACTTATGGAGGGGATTCCGAGCTCCTTGGCCTTTACAGCCTTGCTGCCGGCTGCCTCGCCTTCCAGTAGATAGGAAGTCTTCTTGGATACGGATCCGACTACCTTTCCTCCGTTAGCAATGATGAGATCTGCCGCCTCGTTACGGGACAATGTAGGAAGCGTACCCGTAATACATATGGAAAGACCTTCAAGAGCACTTCCCTTCTCGATCTTCTCCGCTTCGAACTGAACCCCTGCATCCTTGAGCCTTCTTAATAGAGCTGCATTATCTTCGTCTGAGAAGAAGCCTGCTATGCCTACAGCAGAGATATCACCTATAGAATCTACCTTCACGAGGTCATCAACAGATGCCTCCATAAGGGAATCTATGGAACCGAAATGATCCATAAGATCTCTTGAAGTAGCCTTACCTACATTAGGTATACCGAGGCCTGCGAGTACCTTGTCCGCAGGAGCATTGGCCTTAGCATCCTCTATGGCGCCCAAAAGCTTATCCGTATTCTTCTCAAGGCCGAATACCTTTGCTTCCACAAGCTCATCCCTTCTGTCCTTAAGAGAGAAGATATCAGCGATATCCTTAACGAAGCCGCCCGCTATAAGATCCTTAACATACTCGATACCGAACCCCTTTATGTTCATGGAATCTCTTGCGACAAAATTACAGATCCTGTGTACAAGCGTTCCGGGGCAAGAGGGATTGACGCACTTATAGTCAGCCGCGTCCTCTTCTCTTACAAGCTTATGTCCGCATACGGGACAAGAATCCGGGATCTTATAAGGCTTCCAGTCAGAAGGTCTCTTATCCTTATTTACGCACTTGATCTTGGGTATTATCTCGCCGGACTTATATACGACGATAGTATCACCGATACCGAGCTCCAGATCATCTATAAAGCCCTGATTGTGAAGCGTTGCCCTTGTAACGGTAGTACCGCACAAAGATATTGGCTCGAAGATCGCTACGGGAGTAACTCTTCCTGTCCTTCCGGTATCCACCTCAACTTCAAGAAGCTTCGTCTCCTTCTCCTCAGGCGGATACTTATATGCGATAGCCCATCTGGGGAACTTTATCGTGTTGCCGAGTTTCTCTCTGTCGGCTATTGAATTAAGCTTAACTACGGCACCGTCTATATCGTAAGCAAGATCTCCTCTTGCCTGTCCGATCTTCTGTATGGCATCCCATACCTCATCTGCCGTCTTACACTTATAGTAGAGGTCTATTACCTTTACTCCGTTCTTCTTTAAGAACTCATAGCCGTCAGAGTGAGTGGCAAAAGTCTTTCCTCTTGTCTCCTGGATATTAAAGATAAAAAGAGACAGGTCTCTCTTCTTGGTTATCCTCGTATCTATCTGGCGAAGTGTTCCTGCGGCACAATTTCGAGGGTTGGCAAAGGTCTTGCTGCCTTCCTCCTCAGCCTCTTCATTTACCTTGGCGAAGGCCTCCCTTGTCATATAGACCTCACCGCGTATCTCGATATACTCGATGGGGTCCGGCATGGTCTTAACGACATCCTTTATTACCATGGCATTCTTGGTAACGTCTTCGCCTTCGTTTATACCGTCACCTCTTGTAACGGCGGTAGTAAGCTTACCGTTCTCGTAGCGAAGTGCCATGGAGAGGCCGTCTATCTTAGTCTCTACAAGAAACTCCGTCCCTTCTCCCAACTGCTCTATGGTAGAGTTGACAAAATCCTCCACCTCTTCCCTGGAGAAAACATCCAGCAGGCTTAACATGGGAACGTTATGCTTTACAAGGATACCCTTCTCGGCCTTCCAACCTACTCTTTTTGAGGGAGAATCCTCTCTTACGAACTCGGGGTGCTCCTTCTCGATCTGCTTGAGCCTTAAGTTCATCTGATCGTATTCAAAATCGGATATCTCGGGTTCGTCGTCGTTATAGTATCTGTCGCAGTGATAGTTCATCACCTTGACCAGTTCATCGTATTCCACCTTCACGGGATCGTTATCGAACAACCCGATCTGCATAGCATCGTCGGACATATGGGTTATCCTTTCTTACGTGAGAATGCGTAGTAAGCCGTAGGGAGCATCAGAAGGATGCTGAAGAATATCCCCCAGACCGCAGCCGGGAGATGAAGCGTACCGTCGAATGCACGCATAAGATTACCGTGCTGTCTTGAAGTTATATAAAGGATCTTATCCAGAATCCCGAACTTACCCTTAAGGGGGATAAAGAACGAACCTGTAAGTATATGGCATCCGACAGACAGTATATAGATATCGGCTATCCACAGGACCACCTTCTGAAGCCTTAGAATGTACACTATTCCGATCGCCGCCAATGCCAAAGAGATGGCGATGGTCGAAGATATGACATAATGTCTGTTGGTTACACACCTGATCACATAGCCCGCCGTCGTTATAAGAACGAAGGCACAAGGCATGTAGGTCACGGCTTCGGTCCTGGACAGGAGCATGAGCCCCAAAGATATCAGAGCTGCCGCCACCACTATGACGACGGCACCGATCTTGGTATCAGAAGCAAGGGATATCTTACCTGCCCCCTTCTCCAGAAGGGAGAATATCAGGTTCGTAAAAATATGTAAGGGCTCTGTAACCAGAGTTCCCCACGTAAAGAGAAGTATGGCTGCGATAACACCCGCACGCTCTTCGCTTCTCAATTTATCTTATGCCTCAGTCTCAAAAGGATCGTAATCTTCAAGGAGCTCCTTAAGAACTGCAACTTCCTCACTGCTCAAGGAGATTCCCTTGCCTACCTTCTCGTGGTCAGGGCCCCAATCACGGATATCGAGCTTAGGCTTACCGTCATTCCACTTAACGATATTGGCTTCTCTGTTCCAGCCGGACTTGTTCGTAGCGAGAACACCGATCGTCTTGACTATCTCAAACTTGATTTCTGTCTTTGGCATAATGACCTCCTTGATCAGAGCAAATGGATAATATGGGTTGATTATAACACAGCACGCGTCAAAAGCTATATAATAAATATAATACTTTTATTATAATATGACTCCGAAAGGACCTTTTATGGATATTGCCGTTATAGCCCTTATATCTGCCATTATACTTACGGGACTTGTTCTTCTTGTCCTGTCCCTTATAGAGCCGCATAAACTTAATATCACGCGCGAAATGCTCTCTTCTTCCGCAAAGGAAGGAAGCCCCGACGTAAGGCTTTTATTCTTCAGCGACCTTCATGCGGAATTCTGCTTTATCCCCAAGGAGAAAGTAGAAGCGATAATAAGAGAAGAAGCCGCGGGCAAAGGCTTAAGCGCAGTAGTATTCGGCGGAGATATAATAAATAACCCCAAGAAGTACAAAGTGGGAGCGGAATATCTAACTTATATCGCGAATGTATGTAAGGAGCTTGGTATACCTTTCGAAGGCGTTACGGGCAACCACGACGTGAAGATCCCCGCCAAGGCCATAAGCGAATGCTCCTTTCATAACATATCAAACGGTTACACGATACTTAAGTCCTTAAGGGACGGCACTGATATCGCATTGAGCGGCATCAACGATTCGGGAAGAAAGCACAGAGTATGGTATGAGCCTCCTACGGTACCGGATACTTGCACGAAGAATATCGTTATAGCACATAATCCGGATCAGATACTTCATATAACCGACTGCACCAAGGTTGATTACATGATCTCCGGACATATCCACGGAGGTCAGATAAGAACACCTTTTAAGATAGAATTTACAAGCCTTAGAAAAGACGCTCTCCCTAAGCTAGACATAATCGCGGGCGAATATAAGATCAACGGCATAACCTTATTCATCTCCAAGGGAATCGGCTGTGTCAGGCTTCCCATGAGACTTAAGGCTACCCCCGAAGTCAATATCATCGAGATATAAGATCCAGCATCTCCTCTTCGCTCTTTCTTATCTCACCCAGGAGAGATCGCATCTCACTTCTAAGGTCAGAGAGTTCCTTTACGGTCTCTTCGTGTACCTGAAGATCGTTCTCTGCTCTCTGTGCCGCTTTTTCGTTGATATCTTCATAATACGCACTATACGCCTTAGCCTGATGCCTTTCGTACAGGATCAGGGATACGACCGCTACGGCAAGACATATCACCAGTACCAGCGAGGAACGGCAGATACATCCGATGGCGATCGCTGCCAATATAGCTGCGACACGGATAGTGTTGTTCTTCGTGCTAAGATCCTGCTTCTCACTCGCGCTCATACCGTAAGATCTTCTGACTTCGCGGGGCGTAATGTCGGATCTTTGAATGTTACCGGATCTTCTGGCAACGGAGATATACTTGGAGATATCGTCGGTATATTTCTTCTTATCTTCGGGAAGAGCCTCACTGAAGCGGACATACGCTGCAGACTTTTGAAATGACATGAGCTTTGTCATATCTCCGTGGGTCTTCATAAGATGTTCGGATACCATATTAGGCGTCAGGGAGCAATTGAGCTTCTCCCACAGGCAGAGATAGTTGCCGGGTTCCGCGTTCAGCATCTCGTCCAGATACAACGTAGCAAGACCGTTCTTGCTGTCCTTTCTAAGATCCTCTATTCGCTTAAGATCGATCATCTCGAGCTCGTCCGTATAGAGCTTTCCGCAATAGTCGCATCTATATATCTTCTTTCCTTCGATAAGGCTCAGATTTCCGGCACACGAGGGGCATGAATATTCTCTTACCATATCAGCTTTCCACTCTTTCCCTTATTTCTTTCTCATGCTCCTTAAAGGATGCAAACAGCGCATTTGCTTCGGCCTTGATCTCCGGAAGTGACGCTACATCCTTCCTGTTCTGTTCGAACGATTCATTAAGAGTCTTCTTTGCGTCATCGACAGCTTCATAACAATACAGAACATAAAAGACAATGCCGAATATACCGCCGACAGGGGCCAATACAATGCCGCTGCCACCCGAATTCAAAGTTACAAGGCACACCATCGCACATCCCACGCAAAAGGCAAAGATGACCCCGAAGATATTCTGTGCCAATATGTCCTTAAGAGCTTTCATCCTCTCGCTGAACGACTTCTTTGGAGTATTCTTTCTGTCCTCCGCGATCTTGGTAAGATGCTCGTTCTGACTCTCGATACCGTTGATCTTCCTTCTAAGGTCTACATAATGCTCAAGATCATGGGCAATGTCATTATTCTCGCGCTTACGAGACTTTCCCAAGGAAACGAATTGAGCCTTGGAGACCAATCGGTCAAGAGCACTGTCGGATCTCATATTCTGCTCAAGGTAATCTGATACCGAGTCCGAATCAAGATCGATGTGCAGTGATTCCAGTATATATGCGGGATCATCAGGGTTGGAAGACAGCGCATCCTTCATGAGAGTACGCGCTATATCCCTATTGCCTTTTGCCCAGAGTTTCCTTACTGCTTCAATATCTGAGCATTCCTTCTCATCACTATATAACTTACCGCAGAATTCACATCTGAACAGGTCTTCATCGATACTTATGAGCCTGCCTCCGCAAGATGCGCAAAGATCGCCTTCCGTCATGTATCATTCCCTCCTTGGTTCCGGTGTTCATTATATAAAAAAGAGGGATGCGTTGCCACATCCCTCCTTGAAGTATCGATCGTTCCTGATCAGATCTTGCAGGCCTTTACCTTCCAGATCTCATCCGCATATTCGGTGATAGTCCTGTCTGAGGAGAACTTACCGGAATTGCAGATGTTGATCCAGCACATCTGTGCCCACTTCATCTCATCCTTATAGTCTGTGTAGAGACGATCTCTTGTCTTTCTGTAGTCGTCGAAGTCGCCGAGTACATAGTAAGGATCACCGGGCTGCCAGTTAGTACCGTAGAGGATACCGTTATAAAGGTCGTGGAACATTCCCGTTCCCTCGTCGTTGAACGTACCGTCTACAAGTCTGTCCAGAGCCTTCTTGATGCCCGGGATATTCTCATACTGCCACTGAGGATTGTAGTAAGCCTTAGTAGCTGCCATATCCTGTGAACGGCAACCGAAGATATAGATATTATCGTTACCTACAGCCTCTGCGATCTCAACGTTAGCACCGTCCAATGTACCGAGAGTAACGGCACCGTTCATCATGAACTTCATGTTACCTGTACCTGATGCCTCAAGACCCGCAGTAGATATCTGCTCTGATACGTCAGCTGCCGGGAACATCTTCTCACCCTTACTTACATTGTAGTTCTCTACGAATACGACCTTGAGCCTTCCCTTCATGTCGGGATCGTTGTCGATCATCTTGGCGATCTCGTTGATAAACTTGATGATGGCCTTAGCCCTGAAGTAACCGGGAGCAGCCTTAGCACCGAAGAGGATCGTAACGGGAGGAAGGTCAAGCTTCGGATTCTCCTTGATCCTGTCGTAGAGATTAAGAGCGTAAAGAGCATTAAGAAGCTGTCTCTTATACTCGTGAAGTCTCTTGATCTGTACATCAAATACGGAATCGACATTAAGGTCGATATCGTGCGTCTTCTTAAGGTGATCGGCAAGACGCTGCTTGTTGCTCTTCTTGATGGCAAGAAGCTTCTTCATGACAGCCTTGTCGTCCTTGTACTTCTCGAGCTGCTTGAGCTGATCAAGGTCGGTTACCCAGGAATCGTTGCCGAGGAGCTCAGTGATGAGAGCCGCAAGCTCGGGATTACATGTACGGAGCCATCTTCTGGGAGTAACACCGTTCGTCTTATTGGAGAACTTCTCAGGATAGATCTTATACCAGTCCTTGAGGGTCTCGTTCTTTAAGATCTCGGTATGAAGCGCGGCAACACCGTTTACGGATCTGGAACCGTAGATAGCAAGCCATGCCATCTGCACCTTGCCGTCCGATAAGGGGCTCATCTTGTCGATAAGCTCGGAATAAAGACCTGCTTCGTACATCTGAGCTCTGAACTGGTTGTTGATGCCCTCGACGATCTCGAAGATCCTGGGGAAGAGGAATCTGAAGATGGAGATATCCCACTTCTCGAGAGCCTCTGCCATGATCGTGTGGTTGGTATAAGCGAAAGTATCCTTTACGATCTCCCATGCGTCTTCCCACTTAACGCCGTTCTCGTCAACGAGGATCCTCATGAGCTCGGGGATACCGATAACGGGATGCGTATCGTTAAGCTGGATCGCATTGTACTTTGCAAAATCCTTCATGTCGTCGCCGTGAACAGCCTTATACTTCCTTACGATATCCTGCAAAGAAGCGGATGTGAAGAAATACTGCTGTCTTACACGGAGCACCTTACCGTCGTAAGATGTGTCGTTGGGATAAAGGACTCTCCAGATATCATTTACTCTGTTTCTCTCGATAACGGCGTCATCAAATCTCTGTGAGTTGAAGAGATTGAAATCGAACTCCTGCGCGGGTTCAGCCTTCCAAAGTCTTAAGAGATTGATATTCTTCGTGCCGTAACCTGTGATAGGAAGATCAAAAGGGATAGCCCATACATCGATATCGTTGTAGTGGACCTTTACCTTCTCGTCGTATCTTGCAAGTGTGAAAGGATAACCTCTCTCCATCCAGGAATCGGGATACTCCTTCTGGAAACCGTTCTCGATAGCCTGACGAAAAAGACCGTATCTGTAAAGGATACCGTAGCCGTTAACGGGAAGGTTCAGTGTTGCGCATGAATCAAGGAAGCATGCGGCAAGTCTTCCGAGACCACCGTTACCGAGAGCAGGATCCGTCTCCTCCTCAAGGATGTCGGTGATGTCATAACCGAAAGAAGCAAGTGCCTCCTTAGCCTGATCGTAGATACCGAGGTTAACAAGGTTATTAAGGAGCGATCTGCCCTCTAGAAACTCAGCGGACAGGTAATGCGCCTGTCTTACCTTGGAATACGCTTCCCTTGTGTCCTGGAAATTGTCTGAGATGAGCTCCACTACGCTCTTTGAAAGTGCTGTCCAATAATCACTAGCAGTAGCATTCTCGAGCGAAAGACCTGTCTCTGCCCTTACATGGGCCTGCATCTGTGCTTCTAGCATCTTAGCGGTTACAGTCTTTGCCATAATGTTTACGTGACGCCCCTAAAAGGCGCTCCCTCCTCTTAAAATACATCTAATTTTAACAGTTTTTTGATGTAACGGTCAATTTTCAAACGTTACAATTGAAGCATGTCTGTACGGTTGATAATCGGCAATCTTTATATTACTATTTATTTGATCTTATTAATATAATAGAAGTGATGCGGAGAAAATATGGATAAGATAACTTGGGCATTGATCGCCATAGTTGCCGGTGCACTCTTAGGCGCCGGACTGACTTACGTTTTTAAGAAACTCCCGGAGAAATGGCTCCAGGATTATGATTATGATCCCAAGGCTCCCGATTTCAGGCTCTCAAAGAGGATGAAGTTCATCCCTCACGGCTTGATATCCGCAGCTCTTCTTGCAATCGCATATTCCGCAGCAATAATCTGCGACAACGGTTTCTTCCTGGACGGCTCCAATCCCTACAGGCTTATCGCGGTACTTCTCGCATGGCCTGTAATCATCATGGTAGCAATGTCCGACAGACTTAACAGGATCATCCCCGACGAGTTCTCTATCGCACTTTGTGTCATAGGTATCGGATCTACCATTGCCGATTGTCTCGTAAAAAGCCCCTGGCACTCGCCTTACGCTGCCTGGTACGTGCCTTTGCTCAATCACGTTATCGCAGGTGTCGTAGGATTCGGCGTATTGTGGCTCATAGGATTCTTATCCGAGACTTTCCTCGGCAAGGAAGGTATGGGCATGGGAGATATGAAGCTCCTTGGCGCGTGCGGCATGCTCTGCGGCTGCTACGGCCTTGTAGTAACTCTCTATGTAGGCATAATCCTCGGAGGCCTTTTTGCCATCCCTCTCTTTATCCGTAAGAGAGTAAGGATCGCAAGAGAGAATAAAATGATAAGAGAGAGCTCTGACCCTGTTGCTGCCAGAAGGGAACTTGCCAAGAAGAAGGCAAATATTCATTTCGCTGACGATCCCGATTATCTTGCTTTCGGACCGTTCCTCGCTCTTGGTGCAGGCGTATTCATCGCATTAGAACCCGTATGGCACGCTCAGCTCTTCGGTGTATTCGCCGCCATGGGAGTCTATTTCTGATATGTCGAACAACAATACTCCCCCTATAGGTTCCATAATACGGTATCAATTCAGCAGGCCCTCCGTTACCAACTGGAGCTACCCTCTGATGGTCATGTCCGTCCTGACGGCTGTCTTCTACGGCATAAGGATCCTCGCTAACAGTAAGGCTTGTCCCTTTCCTCCGACATCGCTCATAGGATATACATTCCTGTCGGTACTGATGACGCTCTGCGTTCTTCTTCTCCCCGGATTCGTACTCTCTTCGGGCATCACGGATCAGGTGATAGGCAGAAATACCGGAGCAGGATCGCTTCTTCTGGCAGCTTGTTCGGGGATCCCACTTATGATGGTCACGACATCCATATATAACTTTACTTCATGGATCGTATTAAGACTCGGATCCTCCGTCATATTCCCCGCATTCTTCTATCACGGCGGCACTGAGAGCAAGACCGGCATGGTTCTGTCAATATTGGCGGATACCGTAGTTCCCGCTGCAGGCGCTTCGGTCTTCTTCTTCGGTCTTCTTTGGTCCAGGTTCAGGAGCAGGGAACGCTTTGTCGGATATATCATCATCTCATGCGCCTACATGCTCTATTCCATGGACTTCCTGGCTGCAGGTTCTTTATTTGTCACCGGACTTTGGTGCTGCTTTTTAAGGACAAAGACAGGTAATATCTTCTGTCCCTTCCTTGCACTGGTGTCTTCGAGACTGTCGGTATTTCTTTTCGGTAATGCACTTACCAAGATCGACATCCTTAAGGTACAGACCTATTCCGATATCGATTCCACTTTCTTCTATTCGTCCCTTCCCGCTCTTTTTATCGGCGTGATACTGATATCGTTCTTCATGAGAAGCCTCAACAGCTTCCGCGATGCATTCTCCGATGAAGAAGAGGAAGGTATATACGACAAGGTCATTCCCGCCTTTGACAAGGGACTGAACTTAACTGTTATCACGGCAGGCATAATACTTGCCGCGCTATGGATAATGATAATAAAAGGAGTTCACATCTGATGGACAACGAAAGATACGCCAAAGACAAAGCCGCCGTTGTGGCTATGACCAAATATATACTTATGTCAGCGATCGCAGTCGTGGTGCTGATCTTCTCCGCGAAGCTGGTATCCGTACTGGTTCCTTTCCTTATCGGATTTCTTCTTTCCAAGACAAGTATCGCACTGGCAGATCCCGTCGCCAGATCCTATAAGGGCAATAAGCCCAGGGCTTTGGTCAGAAAGAGAACCGCTATCGTAGTCTACGTTATCCTTCTCGTATTCATTGCCATAGTCTGCGTATGGGGCATTGCTACACTTCTTGCGCAGATGAGCAGGGCTCTTAATACCGTATCTCACCTTGCCGAGAACATCGACCCGATGGAGCTCGGAAGTGATCTCATGTCCAGGATGTCCGCGGAGAACGGCGGATTCCTGACACCTGACATGATCGCATCCATCAAGAGCAATATCGCTTCCGTATGGCAGGACAGCATGTCGGCGATCCCCGCCCTGATATCGGCATTCCTATCTTCAGTCCTTAACACGGTAAGCAGTATCCCCTACTGGGTTTTTGTTATAATCTGCGTTATCTTGAGCGGATACTACTTCATAAACGACGGTTACCGCGTACTTCGTTTCTACATGAAGAACGTTCCTAACAGAGCATTCAAGATCAAGGCATTGTCACTTATCAACGATCTTTCGGTGACTCTCTTCAGAGCTCTGGGCGGATATATCCTGCTCCTTCTCATGACAACGGCAGAGGCATGGTTTGCTTTCCATCTGGCAGGCGTTGACTACGCAGTCATCCTGGCTCTTCTAACGGGTGTCATCGACTTCATGCCCGTACTCGGCATCAGTGCCACCATGATCCCCGTTATGATCTACTGTGCACTTCACGGCAATTACAGAAGCGTGGTCATCCTCGTTGTCGCCATGGTTGTCATGACTGTAGTAAGAAGGCTCGCAGAACCTCCGATACTCGGAAAGTCGCTTCACCTTCACCCTCTTCTCATGCTCCTGGGTATGGCTATCGGAGTATATGTATGGGGACCTATCGGATTCCTCCTGGGACCTACTGTCATGATCATCATCATCGACGTTGTAAAGGTATTCGGTCTGGACAAGAAATTCATGGAATTCTTCTCAAGGATACTCGGCAACTTCATGAAGCAACCTGAGACCGATAAGAAAGCACTTTCAAATAAAAAGGATTAAGAATTAGGAAGTATTCCCTCGTCCTTATCGCCGTCGCGGCTCAGGAATGTCCTCGGAGGAAGATCTATCTTCCTCTCCGGCTTCATAAGAAACTTCATCTGAGGATGAGGAACAGACTCCAGAGGATTCATGTCAATATCGTAGATCTCAGATGCAACGATCGGCTCTTCCCAGCCTTCGGGCTTCAATACATTGAGAATATCTCCCCTGTAGAGCTTATTTCTCTGGCTTACGATATACATCCCCTTCTCTTCGTCGTAGCCTTCAACTACACCTACTACGAATGCGGGTTTGTTATAAGTCCTTTCAGACCCTATCTGAGCATTGTCTATGGGGTTATCGAAGAAGAATCCCGTAGCATAATCCCTGTGGACGACCTTATCTAAGAGCTCGAGCCACTTAGAGTCCGTCTTGTAACCTTCGGGGTCCTTAAGATAGAGGTCTACGGCCTCTCTATATACCTTAGTCGTAGCTGCGGCATAATATGCGCCCTTGATCCTGCCTTCGATCTTAAAGCTGTTTATTCCGGCCTTTACCATCTCGGGAACATGCTCGATCATGCAGATATCGTTGCTGCTCAGGATATAAGTTCCGTGCTCGTCCTGCTCTATAGGGAGCCTGTCTTCGGGCCTTTTCTCTTCGGAAAGATAATAACCCCATCTGCAGGGTTGTGCGCAGGCACCGCCGTTGGCTCTTCTTCCCGTGAAATAGTTAGAGAGGATACATCTTCCGGAATAGGACATGCACATGGCACCGTGAATAAATGCCTCGAGCTCCAGGTCTTCGGGGATATTCTCTCTTATGCTCCTTATCTGCTTGAGAGAACATTCTCTTGCAAGTACTATCCTCTTTGCACCCTGCTCGTACCAGAAACGGCAAGCTTCGGAGTTAGTTACACTCGCCTGCGTGGATATATGAAGTTCCAGGTCGGGTGCGACCTTCTTTGCTCTCATGAAGATACCAGGATCTGAGATCAATACCGCGTCAGCCTTAGCTTCGTGCGCCACATAGTCGATCTCGTTATCTACCTTCCTGATATCGTCCTCTAAGGCAAGGATATTCATGGTAACGTAGCACTTTACGCCTCTTTCGTGCGCATATGCTATCGCTTCCTTCATGTCATCGTGCTCGAAATTTCCGGAAAAGGTACGAAGTCCGAAGCTCTTTCCGGACATATAGACTGCATCTGCACCATAGGCGATAGCAGTCTTCATCTTATCCATATCCCCTGCGGGGCTCAATACTTCAGGTATGAACATATATCAGCCTTCTACGGGAGCCTCTTCCTGCTCTTCTGAGGAAGGCTCGGTCTCGACTACTCCTGCATCGATCTGCGCCCAGGCGTCCTGATACATGGCAACATTAGCCTGATGCTCGGCCTCCGTAACGGCATAAGCCGTTCCGCCGTCACCGGTAGCACAGAAATAGAAATAGTTACAGTTGGGTTCGGGATATAATGCTGCCTGAATGGCATCAAGGCCCGGCATACAGATAGGTCCCGGAGGAAGTCCCGGGTACATAAATGTATTATAAGGATTATCAAGCTGCAGATCTTCTGCAGTAAGGACCATACGGGGATCCTCTCCGTTCATCTGACGAATATAATTGACCGTGGCATCGGAACCGAGATAGTGGAAGCTCTCGTCTTCTGACGCAAGACGGTTATGGAATACCGCCGAGATATACATCATATCCATGGAACGGCTCGTCTCGGTCTGTATGATCGAAGCCAATGTAATGACTTCATCAAGTGTCATTCCTATAGCCTCTGCACGCTCATAGTACTCGTCGTAGAACTTGGCATTGGTATTATTGAGGAATGTATTGATTATCGTCTCGGGACTGGCGTTGATATCGAATTCGTACGTATCAGGAAAGAGATATCCTGACAGGACGTGATCACGATCCTCCGTCAGGTTGATCTGAGATACGAATCTGTAATCGACGAAGAGATTAGGAGAATCCATACACCTGTCCATCTCCTCATCGTCAAAAGTCAGGCCTGCTTCATGAAGCCTTACCTTGATCTCCTCATAAGTGATTCCCTCAGGGAAAGTAACATATACGCTGCTGGCCTTCTGGGTAAGAAGATACATGATCTCGTCATATGTAAGACCGGGGATCAGGTAGTGAGTACCAGCCATATAAGCGCCGTCAAATCCGTTGATCTTACTCATAAGAGAGAATACGAGAGTATTGTCTATAAGCCCAAGCTCAAAGAGATTGTCCGCGATATCGGATGTCATGTCACCCTGCTTGATGACAAGAGGGACCGCACCTTCGGTATCCTCGTTGATGACGAAGGAACCGTCGGCGATGCTCTGCTCGAGAGCCTCAAATCTCTTCTCCTGCGCGATGACGTAGTTATAACCGAACAGAACGCCGCTTACAACAAAAAAGCTCAAAAGCAGCAATACTGCGAGTATCCTCAGAGCGATCCTGACTTTCTTTGACAGCATATGATCCTTTCAAATCCCTTAAGGACGTGCCGGATTACTTCTTCTTGGCACGATCCTTCATACGAAGATCCGTGTTGAGGATCTTCTTCCTGAGGCGGATGCTCTTGGGAGTAACCTCACAGAGCTCATCGTCCTCAACGATCTCAAGGCACTGCTCAAGGCTGTAGTTCAAAGGAGGTGTAAGACGCATAGCGTCATCGGAACCTGCTGCACGCATGTTGGTTACATGCTTCTTCTTGCAGACGTTAACAGTTATATCTTCAGGCTTGGGATTGATACCGACTATCATACCTTCGTAGACCGGAGTTCCCGCACCGATAAGAAGCGCTCCTCTGTCCTGTGCATTGAACAGGCCGTATGTCATGGCATCACCGCTCTCGAATGCTACGAGTACGCCGTGAGTTCTTGTCTCGATCTCGCCGGCATAGGGCTCAAAGCCACTGATTACGCTGTTCATTATACCATTGCCCTTAGTGTCGGTCAAAAACTCGGTCCTGTATCCGATAAGTCCTCTGGAGGGGATACGGAACTCAAGACGGGAATATCCCTTGTCGGGAGGGAGCATGTTAAGAAGCTCTGCCTTACGTCTTCCGAGCTTCTCCATTACAGGTCCTACGAAGTCTTCGGGAACATCGATGATAAGGTCCTCGACAGGCTCACATGTGACTCCGTCGATTTCCTTCATGATGACCTGAGGCTTACCTACCTGGAACTCATATCCTTCTCTTCTCATGGTCTCTATGAGGATGGAGAGATGAAGCTCACCTCTGCCCTTTACTACGAATGCCTCTGTAGTATCAGTCTCCTCAACGCGCATGGAAACGTTTGTCTCCACTTCCTTGAAGAGCCTGTCTCTTAAGTGTCTTGATGTAACGAACTTACCTTCCTGTCCTGCGAAAGGGCTGTCGTTAACGGAGAATGTCATGGCGATAGTAGGCTCATCGATATTTACGAAAGGCAGTGCTTCGGGAGTAGAAGCATCACAGATAGTATCACCGATGTTGATCTCGGGGATACCTGCTACACATACGATCTCACCTACGGAAGCGGAATCGATCTCCTGACGTCCGAGACCGTTGAATCTTAAGAGCTTAACGATCCTGGAGTTAGTCCTGCCGTCTTCATTATATGTAACAACGCATACATTCTGATTCTGAGAGATAGTACCTCTCTCTACACGTCCGATGGCGATCCTTCCGATATAGGGGTCGGAATCGATATTGGATACGAGGAGCTGCAAAGGAGCCTCCGTATCACCCTCGGGGCAGGGAGTATTTTCTACTACCGCATCGAGAAGAGGCTGGAAGTCGAGCTCCTTGCCTTCCTCGTACTCCTTAAGATCCGTAGTAGCGATACCCATCTTACCTGATGTGTATATGATAGGGAATTCGAGCTGGTCGTCATCTGCTCCGAGCTCTATGAAGAGATCGAGCACCATGTCTACGACCTGATTGGGACGTCCGTCGGGACGATCGATCTTGTTGATACAAACGATAGGCTTAAGACCCATCTCAAGTGCCTTACGAAGAACGAATCTCGTCTGAGGCATGGGACCGTCGAAGGAATCAACAACGAGAAGGACTGCGTCTACCATCTTAAGTACTCGCTCTACCTCACCGCCGAAGTCAGCGTGTCCGGGAGTATCTACGACGTTGATCCTTATATCCTTATACTGAATGGCAGTATTCTTGGCAAGGATAGTGATACCTCTTTCTCTCTCGAGATCATTACTGTCCATTACCTGCTCTACGATCTGCTCGTTCTCACGGTAGATACCTGCCTGCTTGAGCATGGAATCGACGATAGTCGTCTTACCGTGGTCGACGTGTGCGATGATCGCGATGTTGCGCATATTCTCAATCTTAGCCATAGAATACTCCTTAATTCTTATAAAAATCCTTATCTATTTTCCTACTAATAAAGGTCAATTATTACTCGACATATTACACAAAATATCAAGTTTCTTCGCCTTTCTTATTACGCAGAAATATCCTTATGGGAGTTCCCTCAAAACCGAAGTTCTTCCTGATCTGATTCTCCAGATACCTCTCGTAGGAGAAATGGGACAGTTCCTTATCGTTGACAAACAGTGCAAACGTAGGAGGATTGGTAGCGATCTGGGTTCCGTAATAGATCTTTAAATGACGGCCCTTATCCTGAGGAGTGGGAACGATGGCAGTAGCCTCATTGAGCATATCGTTGAACACACCCGTCTTGAGCCTTCTTCCCGCCTGCTCGTGTACGGCAACGATAGTCTGCCAGAGCTTATCTACTCTCTGACCTGTCTTAGCCGATATGAAGATAACGGGTGCATAGTCCATGAAGGAGAATCTCTCCTTAACTGCCTTTGTCATCTGCTCCAAAGTGCCCGTGGTCTTATCCACAAGATCCCACTTGTTGATAGCGAATATACATGCCTTGCCGTTATCGTGTGCAAGACCCGCTACTCTCGTATCCTGCTCCGTTATACCTACCGTAGCATCGATAAGGATAACGCAGACGGTCGCATGATCGATGGCGGATAACGCTCTTACCATGGAATATTTCTCTATAACATCCTCGATACGGCTCTTCTTTCTCATGCCGGCCGTATCTACGATGGTGAACTTGCCGTATTCATTCTCGACTTCGGAGTCGATCGCATCTCTCGTGGTGCCCGCGATATCGGATACGATAGCCCTGTTATCGCCTGTCATCCTGTTGGTAAGAGAAGACTTACCTGCATTAGGCCTTCCTATGAGAGATACTCTGATCCTGCCGTCTTCCTCGCCGTCTTCCTCTACCGGAGGGAAATTCTCGAAGAGAGCATCCAGGAGCTCACCTATACCGAGCCTGTGGGAAGCGGAGATGGGGATCACCTCCCCTAGTCCGAGGTTATAGAACTCATACATCTCTGCGGGGGGCTCTCCTACGAAGTCGCACTTATTGACGCAGACTACGATGGGCTTTTTTGACTTGCGCAGCATTACGGCTATCTCCTCGTCGGATGCCGTAAGTCCCGACTTAAGATCACACATAAAAAGGATGACATCCGCAGTCTCCATGGCGATCTCCGCCTGAAGTCTCATACCCTGCAGGATGACATCCGAGCTCTCGGGTTCGATACCGCCCGTGTCTATCATTGTGAATTCTCTTTCTCTCCACACAGCCGTTGCATATATCCTGTCCCTTGTAACACCCGGAGTGTCATGAACTATGGATATACGCTCTCCGTAAAGAGTGTTGAACAGTGAGGATTTGCCCACATTGGGACGTCCGACGATCGCTACAACCGGTTTGCTCATAGAAGGCTCCTGTCTTTTATGATGATTAGTAGAAACAATAAAAGGCGGTGCCAGAATCTAACACCGCCTTGTTGCTAACTTATAAAGTTATGTAGATCAGGCTTCTTCGCCGATCGCTATGACCTGCTTGCCATCAAGATAACCGCAGTTCTTGCAAACCTTGCGGCGAAGCATCTTGGAATGACACTGCGGGCACTCAACAAAGCCGGGCATCTCAAGCTTCCAAGCGCTCCTGTGACGGGAAGTTCTTGCCTTTGACCACTTTCTCTTAGGATGTGCCATATATTTCCACCTCCATTTACTGTAGGAATTAAGCTTTTCTTCGCATAACGCTTAAAGATTGTACATTAGGATCTGAGCTTTTGCAATAGCTTTTTGAAGAATTAGGAAAAATATTTCGGTAAATGCCGTAAAAGGTCGTAAGCACGCTATCGCACAAACTTTACCGAGAACAGATTCCTCTCCTTCTGATCCTTGTCGTGGCATATATCATACGATATCTCGAATACTTCTGACAAGACCGAAGGCATATTTATATAATGTGTCTCCACCGATATAGTTATCTCTCCGTAAGGAGTAGTAAATACTCCAATGGTCTTCCCGGCGGTATCGAACTTCAAAACGCTTCTTATCTCACCCGTGCGCTTTATGGTGGCAACTCCCGACGCTTTATCCATGGAAAGGTCGTAGACAGTCTCGCTCCTGTCGCCTTCGTGCTTCTGCTTCCACTTTATCTTCATGACATCGGAGTTATCTTCGTAGATACAGGAAGTAAGATAAGGCGCATCGTAGGCAGAAGTCGTTATCTCGATATTACGTCTCATCCGAGATACTCCGCTACGTCAAAACGGTCTACCGTAACCTTTCGCGTACCCTTAGGAAGTCCTCTTCCGAGGAAAGGTGCTGCTACGCTCTCGAAACGATGTGCATCGTCGCTTGTAAAGAACTCCCTTGTAACGGAAGTGCCGTCAGAGAGCATAGAATGTTCTCTCAGATAATCTTCTACTACGGAAGCTACGCTTATGCCGGAGTTTATAAGAGTCACCCCTTCTCCCATCACGTCTCCTATCGTCTTTGCAAGAAGAGGATAGTGAGTGCAGGCAAGAACAAGAGTATCTACGCCAAACTCCTTTATGGGAGCAAGATAGCGTTCTGCCGTAAGGTGTGCGATCTCATCGTCCCACCAGCCTTCTTCCGCCAGTGATACAAAGAGAGGACATGCCTGCTGTATTATCTGAAGATCTGAGACAGATCTGCCTTCCTCCTTTACCGCCTTCTCATAAAGGCCGGAGGATACAGTGGCATTAGTAGCGATGATTCCTATCTTACCGTTACGTGTAGCTTTAACGGCGGCCTTGGCTCCGGGGTATACCACCTCTACTACAGGTACCTTGGAGTGCTTTCTTAATGCATCTATCGCATGGGTACTTGCCGTATTACATGCGATGACGATCATCTTAACGTCCTTGCTCTCAAGGAACATCATGTCCTGTAAGGAATATTCCACGATAGTATCGTGGGACTTGCTTCCGTAAGGTGCTCTTCCGTCGTCACCGTAATAGACGGTGCTCTCTGAAGGAAGACGGGCGATGATCTCGCGAAGAACGGTAAGTCCTCCGATACCTGAATCAAATACGCCTATAGGTCTGTTATCTGCCATTTTTCTAATCTCACTATTAATCGATTTATCTCATCAGACTCATACATCAAGAATCTTCTCGCTTTTAAGATTTTAACTCAAATCACGATTCCCCACTACAAACATAAGAATAATCCCTTTTACCAATCGCCAGAAAGGATACGGTATGAATGTTTACACACCAATTATCGGCTAATCCATCTATGAGATAATGGATAATACTTTAGTATCTTCTTGATATCGCTTTCTAAATATCCCCATTCCATAGACAGGATTTCGCAATTTGCTATCGCATCTTTATTAACCTGATACAATTCATTTTCCTTAGGCCGAATAAAGTTATAATTCCCAAGATACTCCAGTCTGCTTTTAAATTTCTTAAATCCCGAAGGTTCTATTAACACTCTCTTTTCTGAATCAATAAAACTACTTTTGCTGAATCTACTGTCCAAACAAGCAAAATCCATGGAATCTATATTTTCCAAGCTATTAGGAAGCTTCTCACAAAATTTAAAGCAAACTAAAGGATGTTCATCACCTAGCCCTTCAACCCTAAAATCATAATTAATCCATGAATCAACAAGGATTAATACATATATAGGCATATCGCCTTCTAATTTGAAATAAAAGACATCATTAGGCTTAATTTCGGGTATATTTCGTTTATATACAGTAACTTTTCTACGCACTGGTTGCGGACTGTTTAATTTATCCTTTAATTCATCGAGTACTACCAATCTCCTGATTTGATCTTTCTCATTCCAGCGTTCGATATCTTCTGAACTTCCTATCAAAGCAAGAGCTTTGTATTTCACCTCATCAATCAGCCGCCCGTAATCATACATAACAGAAGACAAAGCTAGCCAAAAATCGACGGCATCATCTGCACATTGAGTGTAATCAGCAAACTCACTAACAGTATCTAAGTAAGCCTGCTCATCGTCTTTACCACTTTTAAGACTATTTATGTAAAACTCTTTGGTATCACGACTTACATCATTTTGTAAAATGTTAACGCCCCAAGATCCCATATAACACCTCCATCTTAATACCACGATGTAGGATCGCCTAACATCTGAGCAATTTCTTTAGCTTCTAACATTACTTCTTCCTGCTGATTCTCATAATATGACATAAGTTGTGTCGAGTACCCTTCATAATACGGTTTAAACTTCCCTACTTTACTTACGGCAATACCATTACATCTATTTAAGGCATTTTTCGTATGATGATACGCCATCAAAGTTTGTTCAAGTATTCGGCTAGCCTCAAGAGATGGAACCTTAATTATGTACGCCTGTTCAGCATCAACCCACTTTTTAGTTCTCTTATGATATGATTTTCGGTACTTCACGTAGCTTTTGGATCTTCCAACATACAATATAGTTTCAAAAATATCCACCTCAACTGGATCCAAATCATTTTCCTCTAAATACAGTTCGTTAGCATGTAACATATACACTTCATAATTTCCCATATTTTCGCTTTTGGAAATAGACACAGAAGCAGCAAAAGCATCATTTAACGATTCTGTAATTTGCTTTAACGTATATTGTATATACGCTCTATCAGTAGCTACACCTCCTGCGATTGTTATCTTATACGTATTCAACAAATTATATCTCACCGCATTATCGGAAGACAATTCCATTGCAAATCTAGCATAAGCAATCCCTACACACAATAATAACGTAGCATCTAATGCATCCGACAAAATATTCATAATATCCATGGACACAGCCTGTCGAGCAAGTAGTTCGCCATTATGCCCACTCGGATCACAATACTTAACAGGATTTGAGTTAGCAAACATGTACTTGTGAAGACTCATCGGATCATCAAGAGTTCCCTGATATGTATCCATAGAGGTGAAAGATCCTGTTGAAGGATCCATATATCTGGCTCTTAAGTAATAAAGACCTGTCTCGTCCTTCTGCTCTCCCTGGAATCCATAGTTGTTCTCAGAGTCACCTGTTCTTCCTGTCTCATTACCGAATGCATCAAAGACATAGGTGTCTGTTATTGCACCTGTCTCATCGGAGAGTGCTCTTACTGACATTCCTCCATCGTAGATATAGTAGGAAGCATCAGATCCATCTCTTCTTGCGATGAGTTCGAACCCTCTGGTGTAATAGATAACTTCATCGTCTGTCGTTGCCTTAAGGATCTGACTATAACCTGTAGACAAGTCAATCGTAAGCTCTGTAGTAACACCATCAGTTGTCTTTGATGTCCTGTTACCTAAGTAATCGTAGGTATAAGACTGCTCAAGAGTTCCGGTAGATGTGTTTACAGTAGCTGTTACCATCCTGTTGTGACAGTCGTAAGTATAAGAAGCCACGATCGTTCCGTTACTGGACTGCGATACGAGGTTACCTGCGTTGTCCCAGGTATAGTCGATATCTCCTGCACTCACGAGCTGATTAAGCTCGTTATACTCATATACTGTTACTTCTCCATCCCTGTCCATAGAGACTCTGTTTGAATTGGAGTCGTATGCATATGTAGTAACGGATACTTCATCACCAACAGTTACTGTCTCAGATACAAGACGCTCGAGTTCATCGTACTCGTAAGCTACTGTACGGTTAAGCTCAGTACATGTAAGCCTCTCACCGTTATCTCCTATCGTGTACTCGAAGCTCTGAAGAACTTCTCCGTCCTCGTTAGTTGTTACCTGACTTACAAGGACATTTATGTCGTTGTAGTCATATGTTGTAGTAAGACCGTTAGGATATTCTGTAGATTCCCTGTTACCAATTGAATCGTAGGTATAAGTAGTCGTCCCTTCAGAATCGGTAACAGTTATCAGTCTTCCCATATTGTCGTAGCCATAGTCGATAGTCTCTTCATCTATGGTTATGGAAGCTACTAGTCCTGCGTCGTTATAGGTATAGAATATAACTTCACCATTAGCGTTAGTGACGCTACTCATATAACCGTCAACGTTATATGTGTAGAAGACTGTACCTGTAGGATCGTTAACACTAATAAGGTTACCGACTGAACTGTAGGTATAAGTCGTTACTTCTCCATTTGTTGTCGTTGTAGCGATCCTATCCATATCGTCGTAGGTATAAGTAGTCTCTACGCCTGCAAAGTCAGTTGAAGATACTACTCGACCATAGGAGTCGTAAGACGTTGTAGCAGTATTACCAGCTGCGTTGGAGATGGATGTGTTTTGTCCGTTGATATTATAAGTGTATGTCGTAACATAACCTCTACTGTCGGTAACTGACAAAAGATTACCAAACTCATCATAAGAATAGCTCCACACATTACCTAAGGCATCTGTAACACCAATCAGCCTATCCAGACAATCATAAGAATAGCTCGTAGTATTACCATAGGCATCACTTTGAGACGTCATGCGACCTCTTACATCGTATGTAGTGAATAATGTACTTCCGTTAGGACGTGTAACAGATGTTTGGTTACCCAAATTATCATAAGTATACGTATATACATTCCCGGCTGCATCAGTAACCGAAGAAACATTACCCCTATCGTTATAGGTATATGTTGTCGTATTACCTGCAGGATCAGTAACAGAAGTATTTCTTCCAAGGTAGTCGTAACCATAAGTAGTAGTTCCACCAAATACATTGGTTGATGACGTTATACGATTACATGAATCATATGAATAACTCTCTGTAGCTCCGTTAGCATATGATTTTCCAATGCAGTTTCCTACAGCATCATATGTGAATGTGGCAGTCCTGCCCATTCTGTCTGTTGCAGTAAGGTTTCTGCCTTCAAGGTCATATGTGAATCTCTCGGAAGTACCGTCCGGATAGGAGATACAAGTGAGGTTACCATAGGTATCGTAAGAATAATCAAATACATTCCCAAACTCATCGGTTCGAGTTGTAAGATTACCATTCTGATTATAGGAAAAAGATTCAGTTGTTCCGTCGGCGTATGTAACACTCGTAATATTTCCAGCCGAATCATAACTATATGTATCAGTATAAGATACCCCTTGATAAGTGATATTTCTACTTATCATTCGACCTTGAGAATCATAGCTGTAATTCACTACGTTACCCAATGCATCCGTAGTAGATGCTATATTTCCTGAATCATCATAAGACATATTTAGAATAGTACCCAAACTGTCCGTTACACTAGTGATACCGCCATCGGCATTATACATAAAGCATTGTACATTACCTAGGCTATCAGTTAATTCAGATATCCTTCCCATATCATCATACTGATAAGAATATTCAGGACAACCGTAATATGAAATACTTGTCACTTGACATGCTGAGTTATAAACTATCTCCTCTGCAACACCAGAAGAATCACTTGATGTCAGGAGACTACCATTCTCATCGTAAGAATAGGAGAATGTTGTACCGTCAGGTCTGGTCTCAGATGTCTTGTTGTTATTACTGTCGTATGTATATGTCGTAGTTCTACCGAGAGCGTCTGTGACACTAGTGACATTACCATTCTCATCGTAGTAATAGACGGTGCTGTAGCCAAGTCTGTCGGTAGTAACTTCCATTCTGGAATCAAGATCGTGCTGGAACTCGATCCTGTTTCCGTCAGCATCTATAGTAGCTACGAGTCTTCCGTCTTCGTCATACTCGTTTCTTGCGACAGTTACACCGTTGTCTGCAGTGATATCAGTAAGATAGTGGCTGTCGTCGTAAGAGAACGATGTATTGTAGCCTGCAGTATCGTTAACAGAAATGAGATTTCCTGCCTCATCGTAGGTATAAGATACTTCGTTACCAAGTCCGTCTGTAATGGAAGTGATCCTGCCATTCTCATCCCTGTTGAATGATATATTACCGCCTTCAGAATATATGATACCGCTGTCTGTTATCTCAATAGTCCTTCCATAGGAGTCTTCAACCTTATAAAGGCCTGTATCGATATTGAAGTAGAACTTTATGCCGTCGTATCTTGTAAGCATGAAGTTCTTGGGCTCCCACATAGAGAAATCACCATTAAGAAGTGTTCCAGTTGACGGATCGTAGCTGAGTCCTTCAGCGTTATCGAGGCACGTTAATGTAGCCGTACCGTTTGTATTGGTAAAGCTTACATCTATCGTTCCAAGTGGAACATCGAGCCATCCATCGGAAGAGAGACTCAATGAGAAGGTCTCCGAACTTCCGTTACCCCAGTCTACATATATCTCATGGGGATGGTCCTCCTTCCAATAGTTAAGAGGTAACATATAAGTCGTCCTGCTCTCATAACCCCAGCCCATAGCAAGATTCTGGCTTACAGAGATAGATGGGCCACCTATAGTCATGTCCCAACCGTAGCCGAAGTCACCGTCTACAGTCCTTCTCCTACTATCGTATGTCCTGTAGACTTCAACAGGAAGTCCTGATACAGGTAGCGACATATCAATGAAAGATATAGAGAAGTTACCTATCTTAGCCTGTCCTGTTACAAGAACGATTATGGAGTCTTCAACATAACCGTCTTCAGCATTTGCTCTTAAGACGATCCTGTAGAATCCGTTCATGAGGAGTGTAGGATCAAGTGTTCCTACTACTCCGTTTTCCTCTATCTCCTCTGTTCCTGTACTTGCATATACAGGCTCTTCAGAACCAACAGGAATGATCTCAAAGGAATAATCCTGAAGTTCT
>JAILMW010000010.1 GCA_024692235.1 Saccharofermentans sp.
CACGGCAACATCTGCAGGTCCACCATGGCAGAGAGTATGTTCACCTATATGGTAAATCAGCGAGGAGTGGCTGATCAGTTTGAGATAGATTCTGCTGCAACAAGCAGAGAAGAGATCGGCAATACACCTCATTACGGCACAGTCGGCAAGCTGCGCGAAGTCGGGATACCTCTTGTTCCCCACCGTGCCCGCCAGATGACGATGTCCGACTACGAGCATTTCGATTATCTTATAGGTATGGATTCGGCCAATATAAGGAATATGCAAAGGATCGCCGGAGGAAGAAGCGACAAGATCTATAAGATGCTGGATTTTGTTTCCGGTGCGGGCCGTGGCAGAGATGTTGCCGATCCCTGGTATACGGATAATTTCGATGCTACATATAATGACCTTACTTCAGGTCTTAACGCATTCTGGAGATATCTCGAGGACAAAGGCGAGATCTGAGTATGCTGTATTTATGTGGGGACCTCATCTGATATAATGACCTTCTAAGGGGGACATGGATTTGGAAGGCAAGAAGAGATGTTTGCAGATAGACGGACTGCGCGGTATAGCAATACTGCTCGTTATCTTATCCCACAATAATATCTTGAATCAGGGCGGAGTTTCTAATGCCATCTTCTTTACGATATCGGGATTTCTGTTTATAAATCCCTTTGCCGAAGATTACGAGCGCAAGTTCCTCTCTCCTAAGAACATATTGAGATTTTACGGCAACAGAGCATTAAGACTCCTGCCGACTTACTACATCGTATTGCTCTTCGTCTTTATCCTTACGGGATACAGGATAATCCCCAAGATCCTCTGGATCCCCAACTTGTACTTTACTAACTTCTACGAACACCTGTGGTATATCCATGCACTTGTAAGGACACTTCTTATAGCCCCTGTTATCATGACGGTATTTATCCGTATATCAGACAGAGTAAAACCTCTTCAGAACGATCTTGTAAGATCTCTTGTCTTTATTATTGCCGCTACTGTTGTAAGACTTTCGTATATCCGATTATCCATACCTTTTGATAACAGGCTCTATCAGTTTATGGTAGGTATCAGTGTCGCTTACATGTTCAGATTTATAAGAAAAGACAAGAAGCTCTATAAGGCGATCTCGAATATGTCCCTTCTCGGAAATACCATTATCACATCTCTTTTCCTGATGATCGTATTAAGCTCAGGCGATGTGATCAACATGTTAGATCACGAGAAGTATATCCTTGTCGGATGGCAATTTCCTCTTCTGACTGCTCTCTTCTCCGGAGTCCTTCTTCTTTGTATCGCACTTTACGACAGATCGTTTTATGCAAAGATATTAAGCAGCAAACCTCTTCTGTTCTTCAGCAGATTGTCGCTGCCTTTGTATCTGATCAATTCATTCGTCTTATTTTTGTACGATGGCATCAAATCAGACATACTTCGCTTTATATGCGTGCTGGCAACGACAGTCGCACTTTCCTGGCCGCTGGATCTTATCCTGAACAAAGCGATCAAGGTTATCTCCTCCCGAGCACGCAAGACTTCTTAATATCAGCCTGCAGTGTTGCACGAGCTTTTTACAGTAAAATAGATTGTATTCTAATGGTGGGAGGGTATGTCAGATATGTACTACAAGATCGGCGAGAGGATCGAGAAATTCGAAGTCAAGGATTTCGATAAGATAGATTTCCAGTATATTGCGGTCATCGGATCGGATGAGTGGATCAAGACCAATAAGAAGTTCAAGATGGGTATAGAGTGGGATATCAATCTGGACGAGATAACCGATACACATGCCGAGGTCAATATCGACTCTCTTACGGGCACATTCTCCATCCCCAGCCGCAAGAATATCTCAGGCCCCAAACACAACTTCGCTTTCGCTCTCGACGAGAAGGGCGTAGTCTTCATTGACGATGAGGGATTTGCCGCAAGGATCGTCGAGAATATCGCAAGAACTAAGAAATATATCAATCCCTGCCTCGAGAGATTCCTCTACGATTTCCTCGAGAGCATCATCCACAGGGACTATAAGATCGTAGAGCAGTACGATGTGAAGCTCGATAGAATAGAGCAGGATATCCTGGACGAAGAGACCACAGCATCTATGAGAGAGCTGGCAGACATCAGAAGTGAGCTTCGCGATCTTCGTATGCACTATGCACAGCTTCTGGACTTAAGCCAGGAACTTGAAGAAAACGAGAATGAATTCTTCAAGGAGAATAACGAGAGATATTTCCACCTTGTCTTCCAGAGAGTTCAGACTTTACATGACATGACCTCTTCCCTTGCCGACCACACGGCCCAGATAAGAGACCTTAATCAGGCACAGATCGACATCAGGCAGAACAGGATAATGACGATCCTTACGGTAGTTACAAGTATCTTCATGCCGCTGACTCTCATCACGGGATGGTACGGTATGAACTTCGTACATATGCCCGAGCTTCAGTCTCCTATCGCATATCCGATAGTTATAGCTCTGTCGGTAATTATCTTCTTCGGCTGTCTTATCTTCTTTAAGATCAAGAAGTGGCTCTGATCAGCCTTTCTGCTGACCTGCCATTCCCCAGTTTTCCAGGGGAGGCTCGTTGAAGATAATAAAGACATCAGAAGGCGCGATACCAAGCTTTGTATTAAGGTCCGCCGTAATCTTAGAGATAGCTTCTTTCTTCTGATCTCTTGTCCTCCCGGGGAATATCGTAAGCTCGATGATCATGAAATTATCCGTCTTGCCTTCAGGTATCTCAAAGTCTTCCTTGGGGATCTCCACTATCCTTTGAAATCTGTCCCAGTCTTCTATACCGAAAGCTTCGATAAGGCCTTCGTGAACTACGTCGAGGACAGTCTTCTTATACTCGGGGCTCTTGCCCTTTACCATGTCGATACGAACTAAGGGCATATCTTATCTCCCGAGGGTCGCGTCGTAAGACTCTAAGAAATCCTCGCCCTTCTGAACTTCAGTAAGGGAGAGTCCCGGATAGCCCAGCTGCCTCTCGCATTCGTAGATGGCAATAGCAGCGGCATTACTTAAGTTAAGGCTTCTGCAGTCTCCCGCCATGGGGATCCTGAAACACCTGTCTATATGCGCCTTCAAGATATCGTAGGGAACACCCGTACTCTCCTTACCGAAGATAAGGTAGATGGGGCCTTCTGCTGCCTTGAAGTCGATATCGGAAGGCGGTACCTTGCCGTATCTGGTCATGAAGTAGTACTCGCCCGGGTTCTTGCTTGCAAAGTCGTCGAAGCTCTCGTAGAGCACATAGTCTGCCCACGTGATGTGGTTCGTGGTAGCGCGCTTGAACTTGGGATTATCTATATCGAATCCCAGAGGCTTAATAATGTGAAGCTCGCAGTTCGCGGCTACGCATGTCCTCATTATGTTGCCCGTATTCTGAGGGATCTCGGGCTCGAATAGTACTACATTTATCTTGCTTTCCATGGAAGTTATCTTACCACACCGCAGAAAGTATAGTCCTGATCTTCTATAGCCTTCTTAAGGACTTCCTCGGAGATCTCCTTTGCAGCTTCGATAACAACGGTTCCTGCCTCGTGATCCGCCTTCGCAGATGTAACTCCTTCAAGCGCCTCGACGGCCTTCTTTACTCTTGCCTCGCAGTGTCCGCACATCATGCCTTCAACCTTGATAGTAACAGTCATATTATTGTCTCCTTCCTTATCTTCGATAAGCCTTTGATCTATTACTTCTCCTCTGCACTTATCGTGCGAAGAGTCGTGTACCTTTATAAGATTAAGTCTTAAGGCATTCATTACGACAAAGAAGCTCGAAATGCTCATCGCCGCAGCACCGAACTCCGGCCTCATCGTAATTCCGAAAGCATTTACATACGCTCCTGCCGCCACGGGAATAAGAAGCACGTTATAAAAAAGCGCCCAGAAGAGGTTCTCGATTATGTTCGTATATGTCCTTCTGCTTATCCTTATAGCTGCGCATACATCCTTAAGGCTGCTCTTCGTAAGCACTACATCGGCGGCATCGATGGCAACATCCGTACCTGCTCCGATGGCAATACCGATATCTGCTCTTGTCAGAGCGGGAGCATCGTTGATGCCGTCTCCTACCATCGCAGTCTTGCCGTGCTCCTGAAGCTTTCTTATGATCTCATCCTTGCCGTCAGGAAGAACGTTAGCGACCACTTCGTCGACACCTGCTATCTTCGCTATGTATTCCGCCGCCATTTTATTGTCACCCGTTACCATAATGGTATAAAGACCAAGTGCTTTAAGTTGCTTTATTGCTTCAATGCTGTCTTCCTTTATGGTATCGGCAACGGCTATAGCGCCGATCTCTTTATCGCCCTTGCGGATGGTTATTACCGTCTTACCTTCCTTAGCAAACTTCTCCGTCTCAGGAGTATTGCGCTTAACCTTACCGGCATATACATCCTGTCCGTCGATCTTGCCCTTTATGCCTTCTCCGACTATGTTCTCAAAGTCTGTAAGTTCAGGGTAGGTTATTCCCTTCTCTTCGACATATCTCATTATGGCTTTGGCGATGGGATGCTCTGACTTAGACTCCAATGCACCTGCGATCTTTAAGATCTCTTCTTCGTCGCCTGTGATATCAGTAACAACAGGCTCACCCTTGGTGATGGTACCTGTCTTATCCAATGCGATGATCTTGATGTTACCTGTCTCCTGAAGAGCTTCCGCTGTCTTAAAGAGGATGCCGTTCTTGGCACCTACTCCGTTACCTACCATTATGGCTACAGGAGTAGCAAGACCCAAAGCACAAGGGCAGGACACAACGAGTACGCAGATACCTCTTGCAAGTGCGAACCCCACTTCTCGTCCGACGAGCAGCCAGATCAACGTTGTTACTACCGCGATAGCGATTACCGCAGGAACAAATACCGCGGATATCCTGTCAGCAAGCTTTGCAACAGGTGCCTTTGTAGCGGCTGCATCCGATATTGTCTTGATGATCTTCGCAAGAGTAGTATCTTCTCCGACTCTCGTTGCCTTGCACTTAATAAAGCCGGTTAAGTTGATGGTGGCGGATGTTATCTCATCGCCTTCCTTCTTATCTACGGGCATACTCTCACCGGTAAGAGCTGCTTCGTTAACGGAAGTATTTCCTTCAATAACGATACCGTCTACGGGTATATTCTCACCGGGTCTTACGACAAAGATATCTCCCGCTTCTACTTCTTCAGTATTAACTGTCATCTCCTGACCGTCTCTAATGACATTAGCCGTATCGGGAGAGAGCTTTATAAGGCTCTTTAAAGCATCCGTGGTCTTACCTTTGGAGTAAGATTCCAATGTCTTTCCGACAGTGATAAGAGTTAAGATCATGGCTGCTGATTCGAAGTAGAATTCCATCATGAGAGCGTGCTTATCTGCGCCTTCTGCAGTCATTGCAAAGAGCATTATCGTGGAGTAGATAAATGCAGTTCCCGAGCCCATGGCGATAAGCGTATCCATATTGGGAGCCTTATGCATAAGGCTCTTGCCGCCGCTAATGAAGAACTTCCTGTTAATCATCATTACGACGGCAGATAAGATCATCTGCACCATTCCGATAGCGATGTGATTGCCTTCGAAGAAAGAAGGGAGCGGAAGGTTCAGCATCATGTGACCCATGGAGAAATACATGAGGATCAGGAGGAATACAAGGGACGTTATAAGCCTCTTCTTAAGCTTAGGTGTCTCCTTATCTTCAAGTGAATCTTTCTCTGCCTTTATGTCTATCTTCTGATCGTTGGTCTTTCCTTTTACGGATGCACCGTAGCCTGCATTTTCCACAGCCTTGATGATCTCCTCCTCAGCAGCTTCGCCCTCTACTCCCATGGAGTTGGTAAGAAGACTTACACTGCAGGAAGTTACACCCGGTACTTCACCGACTGCCTTTTCCACACGTGCCTGACATGCGGCACAGCTCATTCCTGTTACGTTATACTGCTTCATCTCATCAGTTTCTGAAGGGTCTTAACAAGTTCGTCCAGCTTCTCTTCGCTTCCGTCCTTCACGTCTTCTGCGACGCAGGTCTTGATGTGAGTAGCAAGGAGCACCTTGGTAAAGCTGTCCAGGGCGCATCCTGCTGCCGACACCTGATTTATGATGTCGATACAGTATGCGTCTTCTTCCAGCATTCCCTTGATGCCTCTTATCTGTCCTTCGATCCTGTTAAGGCGCTTCATCAGCTCCTTCTTCTCGTCTTCGCTCCTGTGCTTAGATCTGTCGCAGCAGGGGCATTTTCCTTTATTTTCTCCGGACACAAATAAATCCTCCCGAACATAAGCCTTTCGAGAGGATTATATACCCCCTGGGGGTATGTTGCAATCATATTGTTATGCTTCGGCTACAGTTTCCTTATCTACAAGGTTCTTTACCCAGAGGTACTTCTTATAGTGCCTGTAGACGACGGGGATCTTTACCATCTCATCAAGATAGAGGAAGAAGCATACCCACACTACCGGGATCTTTATAACGAAAGCAAGAAGAGCTCCTATGGGAACTATGAAGCACCACATGGTGACGGTATCGCAGATCATGCCGAACTTGGTATCTCCTCCTGCGGCGAAGATGCCGCTTATAACGACGGAATTAATAGATCTTCCCATGATGTAGTAAAGGCACATAAAAAGCATCCACATAAGTAAGTTCTCTGCCACCGGCGTAAGATCCACCATAGCAAGGATCACGGGAGTAAGAGCTGCCGTTATGGCACCTAAGATAAGGCCGCTTATAACGGAGATCTTAAAGAGCCTGTCACCGTAATCTCTTGCCCTCTCAAGATTACCTGCACCAAGCTCGTTACCTACGACGATAGATCCGCCTGCCGCTAATGCGAAGCAGAAGCAGGATACGAGATCCTTGACCTGAGCTGCCACAGCATTAGCTGCTACCGCATCACCTCCTAAGTGACCGATGATAACGGAGATCATGGTAAAGCCAAGGCCCCAGAAGAGGTTATTTGCAAGAAGAGGTCCGGAGTATTTACTGAAGTCACGGCGAAGCTCCATATCCGTACTGAATATGAGCTTAATGTCGATCTTCACCTTGCTCTTTGCGCGAAGTACGATGAGAGCTCCAATGAATCCGACGGCAGAAGCTATTGTAGTAGCAAGAGCCGCACCTCTGGCGCCAAGTGCGGGAGCTCCAAGAAGTCCGAAGATAAATACCGCATTAAGACCTATGTTGGTAACAACCATGACGATACTTATAATGGTACTTTCCTTAACAAGCTCCACATTCTTTAAGATCGATGCCAGGACCTGCGCCAGACCGTCCAGGATATATGCAAATGCCACGAACCTTAAATAACCCATACCGTAATCGATAATGGAGGGTACGTCGGTAAAGACGCGCATTATTCCTAAGGGGCAGAAGAGTGCCATGGCGGCAAATATCAATACCATCGGAAGAGTTATCCTGAGAGTGTAGCCTAAGATCTTCTCTATGGACTTTATATCCTTCTTACCCCAGTACTGGGCAGCGAACATGCTCATGCCGCTGATAAGGGCATAGAGGAACATGTTAAGGACGAACATCGCCTGAGAGGCGAGGGACACCGCACTCATCTGATCCTGATCCAAGGTGACCAGCATAAGGGTGTCCGACACCGGTATCAGCGCGAACATGAAGTTTTGAAGCGTCATGGGCAGAATAAGCCTTATAAGCTTCGAATAGAAGTCTTTCCTGTTATTATTCATGGTATATCTTAGTTCCGTTACTTAATCTGTTAAGGCCTTCCTCAAGAAGAGATCTCGGACACGCGAGATTGATCCTTACAAACTTCTCTCCGTTACCTCCGAAATGCTTACCCGAATTGAGCATAAGGCCCGCGCTCTTCTCCAGGTGTTCAACGAACCTGTCGCTGTCGTTTGTTATCTCCGAGCAGTCTACCCACATAAGATAGGACGCATCCGACGGGATGGTCTTAAGAGAATGGATATTGTTCTTTATATACTCCTCTGCGATCTTCCTGTTCTCCCAAAGATACTTGCGGAGCTGATCCAGCCACTCTCCGCCCTGCTTCGTATATGCGGCCCTTACCGCTACGGAAGCAAAGCAGTTGCCTTCTCCCACTTCATCCGTATTAACGGCTCTCCACATCTTGTGACGAAGGTCGGGATCGGGGATCACCATGGCTGCCGTCTGAAGACCTGCGATATTAAATGTCTTCGTGGGAGCTATGCATGTAACGCTTATTTCCCTGTTAGTCTCTGATACGGAAGCGAAAGGGATATATTCCTTCCCGGGAGCAGTGATATCACAGTGGATCTCATCTGCTACTACTCTTACATGGAACTTCTTACAGAGCTCTCCTATCCTTGTAAGCGTATCCTTATCCCAGATATTGCCCGAAGGATTCTGGGGATTACAGAAGACCATTAAGGTCGTCTGGGGATCTCGAAGCTTAGCCACAAGATCGTCCCAATCGATACTGTATTCATTCTTCTCTTTATTGTAGAGAAGCTTATTCTCCACGACCTTCCTGCCGTTATTCAGGATGGAATTAAAGAATACGGGATACACGGGCGTCTGGATAAGTACGTTCTCTCCGGGAGTCGTAAGCTTTCTTACCGCGGATGATATGGCAGGCACCACGCCGGTCACGAAGACGAGCCAGTCCTTTTGAATATTAAAGCCGTGCCTTGTCTCCCACCAGTAGATATAGGCGTCGCTCCACTCTTTTGAATATTCGCTATAGCCGTAGATCCCGTGGGCGGCACGCTTCTCTATGGCATTCCTGATACCCGGGAATGTCTCTATATCCATATCGGCGACCCACATCGGGAGCATGCCCTTGGCAGCCTCCCACTTATAGCTCTCCGTGCCTGTCCTGTCGATCACCTTGTCAAAATCGTACTTCATCTCAGCCTTTCGTTATTATACGGGTCGCATTTATATCGACCCTGTCCTCTTCCATTATTATCTCTCCTATGGAGTCCGCCTCTATCTTACCCGAAGAAGGGTTCTTTACGCTATCTATATGGCCCCGTATCTTAGCATCCGCATCGGAATATTCAAAAGACAGCGTAGTATTTATAAGCTTACAGTCCTTCATGACAAGGCTCTTTACGTAGCACATTCCCTGAAGGCTCTCGATGGTGCAGTTCTCGAATACCAGGTTCTCGGAATTCCAGCCTAAGTATTCGCCGCAGATATATGAATCCTTAACGGTTATATTCCTGCAGTTCCAGAAGGCATCCTTGGTGAGCATCTTCGAGTTCGTGATCACGATATCGCTGCAGCCGTCAAAGCCGTAGTTACCGACAAGCTCCATATTATCGATCGTCATATTGCTGCTGTTCATGGCAAAGTAATCGCCTTTTGCAGTGACGTTCTTCATGACGACATTACTGCAGGACCAGAGAGTCTCGGCCGCATCGTAGAAGTTGACGTTTTTAAGCGTAACATTGTTACAACGCCTGAAAGCCTTGGGGGCTTCGATCATCACGTTCTCCATCGTAAGATCGTTCGTATACCATATGCCCGCCCTTGCCGTCTCGAACATGCGGCAGTCCTTAAGCTTTATGTTATTTGAATACCAGAGGGGATACTTCCATTTGAATGAAGTGTTTATCAATTCAATATTGCTGCTGTGCTTGAGGGGTGATTCGCCGTCGTCGAAGATCGCCTCCTCTATCCTTAAGTCAGACGCATAAAAAAGCGCGCGCTCACCCGTGTAAAAACCTCTTACCAAAGTCTCCATAAATATATACCTTCCTGTGGGGGTTCATCCTTATATACAAAATTATATAGGTATCTGCCTCAAGATGACAGATACCTATACTGACATAACATTCTTTTCTTCTGAACAATCGATCAATAACCGAATTCCTGAGCCCAGGTATTGCCGACTCTTGCTGATCCGTATGTGCTATACGGACCTAAGATATTATCTCTGTGCCCGGGAGATGCCATCCATTCATTAAATACCTGCTGTGCAGTCTCCTGACCTGTTGCAAGGTTCTCACCGTACATAATGGAAGGATTGACTGTATACCAGTCAGAACCGTCAGGTCTTGTGTGGGAGAAGCAATCGACTGCTTCAGAAGCTCTGATATATGCACAATCCGCAAGGGAACCGCTCCAGCTCAGGGGTGCAAGTCCGTGAGCCGCTCTCTCATTGTTGATGAGGATAAAGAGTTCATACTCTACTGTCCCTTCGGGAGGATAATTGATAGAAGGAGCTGCGGGCTCGGGAGCCGGTGTCTCTTCGGGAACGACCTGTTCCTCTACAGTCTCTTCAACTGCAACGGTCTCAACGCTGACTGTTGTCTCTGAAGGCTCTGCAGGGATACTACCCTCCTCAGAAGTCGTTTCCTCGGACTCCCGAACACTTTCATCCATAACCTGCTCTGCTTCCGCAGCTGCCGTCTCCTGAACCGTGTACTCAGCGGGTTCGGCCTCATCCTGCGCCTCTTCCTCGATTTCGACGATCTCAGGTTCCGTCTCTTCCACCGCTGTCTCATCGGAGGTACTCTTTTCCAGAAGCTCTGTAGCACTGGAATTTTCGACCGATGCGCTCGGCTCAGAAGAGATCAATGATTGTGTGTCGATGTGAAGCGCCACAGGAGCATCCGTAGAAGAAGCCTGCTCACGAACGTCCAGAAGGGACTCTCTGCCGGACATCTTAGCCCCGGAGATTATAATGGAAACAACAAGTAGACCCGCTGAGACTGATTCGTAAATAGTGTACTTCTTCATATCGTCCGCCTCCCATCTATGCTTCACTCATATCTATAGGATAATGGGGGCGTATGAACTCGGAAAAAGCATTCCGTTACACACTTGTGAGTAAAATATGAACGCTTTTTGAACTATCCTAAAGGCTTTTTGACATATCCTAAGAAACCTTGCAAAGTGGAAGAAATGATTGTCCTGTTGTATATTATTAAATGCGCGTGTATATACGTATCTGCTGCCTGACAGGGCAGAACATGGAGGGATCATGAAGGTCAAAGGTCAGTCCTCTTCCGGATTGAGGATCATAATTGTGGGGGCCGGAAAGGTCGGTCGCACACTGGTAGAACAGTTAAGCCAGGAAGGTCACGACATTACCATCGTCGATCAGGATGCTTATAAAGTCAGAGAGATAAGCAGCAATTACGACATCATGGGATGCGTCGGCAACGGTGCCAGCTATACGACTCAGTCGGAAGCGGGGATCAACGATGCGGACCTTATTATCGCCGTTACGGATTCGGACGAACTTAATCTCCTTTGCTGTACCATCGCAAGTCAGTTCAGTAACTGCGCTTCCATCGCCAGGGTAAGAACTCCCGATTACAGCAAGGAAGTCAATTACCTTCGCGAGAAGTTAGGTCTTGCCATGATCATCAATCCCGAGCTGGAGTCCGCCAAGGAGATGGCAAGACTATTATATCTTCCTACGGCTCTTGAGATCAACTCATTTGCCCACGGTCAGGCCGAGATCGTTAAGTTCAAGATCCCCCGGGGCAATAAGATCGACGGTATGGCTATCTACGACTTAGGTAAGAATCTTACTAACGACATACTTATCTGCGCGGTAGAACGAGACGGCAGCGTAACGATCCCCCGAGGCGACTTCGTTCTCAAGGCGGGCGACAACATATCCTTCGTGGCAACTCACAAGGCTGCGACTTATTTCCTTAACCTTATCGGATTTGATACCAAGCAGGTCAAGAATACCATGATAATAGGCGGCGGACGTGCCGCATACTACCTTGCCGACCAGCTTATAAGGAACGGCATCGAAGTTAAGATAATAGAGCGCTCCAGGGCCAGATGCGAAGAACTGGTGGAGCTTCTTCCCAAGGCTCTCATTATTAACGGAGACGGAACAGATCCCGCTCTTCTCAAGGAAGAAGGAGTATTAGGATGCGAATCCTTTGTACCTCTTACTGGTATAGACGAAGAGAATGTCATGCTCTCGCTTCACGTAAAGAGCATTTCGGACGCTAAGCTCATCACAAAGATCAACCGTTCGGGCTTCTCGGAAGTCATAGATAAGCTGGATCTCGGAAGCGTAGTCTACCCCAGATACGTTACCTCCGAAGCCATAATCGCTTATGTAAGAGCAAGGTCGGCTGCAAAGGACAGCAATATCGAGACTTTGTATCATATGTTCAACTCCAGGGCCGAGGCTATCGAATTCAATGTCACAAAAGAATCCGATCTTACGGGCAAAGAGCTTCGCGAATTAAAGCTCAAGGATAACCTCCTTATATCCTTCATAATCCACGAAGGTAAGCTCATAATCCCCACAGGTAACGACAAGATCTCCGTAGGAGACAGCGTTATGGTCGTTACAACGCACCTCGGATTTACCGATATCACCAATATACTTAAGTAAAGAAAGCGGAAAAGCTGCCGATGAATATACCGATGATAAGATACACACTGGCACAGGTCCTTCGAATCGAAGGCGCTTTCCTGCTGCTCCCTTGTATCGTGGCTTTTATCTATCGCGAGGAAGTAGGTATCATCTACCTCTTTATCGCATTGGCTCTCATGGTAACAGGAACGATAGGCTCGTTCTTTAAGCCTAAGGATACTGTCATCTACCTGAAAGAAGGATGTGTGGCAACGTCCCTGTCATGGATCGTCATGAGTCTTGGCGGATGCCTTCCCTTCGTCATATCCGGAGAGATCCCGTCATTCACGGATGCTCTCTTCGAGACCGTATCCGGCTTTACCACAACGGGAGCATCCATCTTATCTGAGGTCGAGCATTTGTCACACACGGCACTGTTCTGGAGATCCTTTACTCACTGGCTGGGAGGCATGGGAGTCCTGGTATTCCTTCTTGCAGTCATCCCCATGAGCGGCGGCTCCAACATCAACCTCATGAGAGCAGAGAGCCCCGGACCTTCCGTAGGTAAGCTCGTTCCCAAGATAAAGCACACGGCCAGGATCTTATATCTTATCTATCTCGTAATGACGGTAATCGAGATCATCCTCCTCATGGCAGGCGGCATGACCTTATTTGAGGCATCTACCCTCTCCTTCGGTACTGCAGGTACGGGAGGATTCGGCATAAAGAACGACAGCTTTGCTTCCTACTCCGCATATATACAGTGGGTAGCGGCGATCTTCATGGTGCTCTTCGGCGTTAACTTCAATGCTTACTACTATGTTCTCCTTCGTCAGTTCAAGAAGGTCTTCGGCTTCGAGGAAGTGCGTCACTACCTGATACTTATAGCTATCGCTACCGGTATTATCTTCCTTAATGTTATGCGTATGTATGATACAGCGGGAGAAGCTCTTACCCATTCCTTCTTCCAGGTGGCATCCCTCGTATCTTCTACGGGATTCGGCTCCACCGACTTTGATACGTGGCCCACATTAAGTAAGCTCACTCTTATCCTTCTTATGACCGTCGGCGCCTGCGCGGGAAGCACCGGAGGCGGCGTTAAGGTATCCCGCTTTATGGTACTTCTTAAGTCTATCCGAAAGGAATTCGCTTCTTATATCCACCCTAAGGTAGTTCGTAAGATAACCATCGATTCAAGGCCGGTAGAACACGATGTAGTAAGATCCATAAACGTATACCTTATTACATTCTTCTCTGTCCTTATGGGCTCCATGTTCTTACTGGCGCTTGACGGGCACGACTTAGTAACGACATATACCGCAGTACTTGCAACACTTAATAACATAGGTCCCGGCCTCGCCAAGGTAGGCCCTACATGTAACTACGGATTCTTCAGCGGCTTCTCCAAGTATGTCCTGATGCTCGATATGCTGGCAGGAAGGCTTGAGCTGTTCCCTATCCTTATCCTCTTCCACCCTAAGCTCTATAAGGGTATCACGGCAAAAACGAAGCAAGGATAATTGCGCTGAAACCTCCCATTATCTTCTGCGTCAGTATAGGCACAGGGATAAGACCAAACGGAGGTTAGAATATGAAAACTCTTAAGACAGCAACAGCAATACTGCTTATGGCCGCGATCCTCGGCTCATGCTCACAACAGACAAATGGCAAGTTGGTCTGCAGACCGAAGACGGACATGAGCTCGTCTTCCCCTCCGGTGTGAAAAGATCCGGTTATACACTCGTAGAGTGGGGCGGTTCAGAGGTCTGATCGACGGTATAGATCCTTGACCCGAAGTCAGGATAGTAGGCGATAGTCTTATCGTCGTATCCGCATCCCGCGAAGGAATTCTTAAGGTGAACACCTGCATACATCATGGCATCACCGTACATGACGTGCTCCTCTTCCTCGGCATGCATCTTTATGAATCTTGAGAGTATGCCGTGGATAGTGCCGTCAGGCTTAACGTGTACCGGGGATATAAAGTTAACAAGCCCTCCGAAGTTACGGATATCGAAGTCAAGCACCCTTCCTTTGAACTTATACTTCATATCCTCCTTAAGACCCTTGGGATTAATAACTCTCCACTTACAGTTAGGGTGAGTTAATATCTGCAGCGTCATGGTAACGGCATTCTTCTTGTCTTCGGATACCGTTGTCCATGAGATCGAATTACAGGGAGACGGTTCAAGAAGGCCCATACCGTGGTCTTCTCCGTCTCCTTTATCCTGCCTGTAGAATCTTCCGCGCTGCAAGGTCTCCCTGTGCGCCTTATAGAAAGATATCTGCTCTCTTATGGCATTTATATCTTCCTTCTTCATGTCGCAGAGATTGCATTCGTATCCCAATACTCCGAAGGAAGCCACATTGAACCTTGTCTCTATGGGAGTCCTTCTTAATGTCTGATGATTAGGGACATCCGATACATGCGCAGTAACGCACCTCATGGGATATCCGTAGCTGTAGCCCGTCTGTATCTCGGCTCTTGCCACCGCATCCGTATCGTCACTTGCCCATATCTGCGGGAAGAATGAGAGTATACCTAAGTCGAACCTGTTGCCGCCGGACGCACATCCCTCGAAGAGTATCTCGGGAAATTCCCTTGTAAGAGCTCTCATTATGCGGTAAAGGCCAAGAACATATCTATGGAATACTTCGCCCTGTCTGTCCTTGGGAAGACCCTCGGAGAATACGTCGGTAAAGATACGGTTCATGTCCCACTTAACATAGGATATATCCGCGGAAGAGAATACCTTCCTCATGGCTTCTATAATGTAGTCCTGAACTTCAGATCTTGTAAGATCCAGGATCATCTGATTTCTCGCGGGAGAGTGGCTCTTCCCAGAGATCTTGATCGCCCAGTCGGGATGAGCTCTGTAAAGATCGGAGTTCTCATTGACCATCTCTGGCTCTACCCAGATCCCGAACTGCAGGCCCAGAGCTCTTATCTTGTCGCAAAGGCCCTTGATGCCGTGAGGAAGCTTCTTCGGGTTAGGGTACCAGTCGCCTAAGGACTTTGAGTCATCGTTTCTTTCTCCGAACCAGCCGTCGTCCATAACAAAGAGCTCTATTCCTACGCTCTTTGCCTTTCTCGCAAGACGAAGAAGTCTGCTCTCGCTGATATTAAAGTAAGCTGCTTCCCAGGAGTTTAAGAGGACGGGCCGAAGTCTGTCCTTCCACGGGCCGCGCAGGATATGCTTCGACACGAAGTCGTGCATCTTTCCGCTCATTCCGTTATATCCCGAACATGAATAAGTCATGACTGCTTCGGGGCTGGCGAAGGACTCTCCTTTCTGTAATCTCCATGTGAACCCGGTGGGGTTGATACCCGATAAGAATCTCACCTTGCCGTGTGAACTCTTCTCTATAGATTCGTAGTGGTTGCCGCTATATACGAGGTTGAAGGCATATACTTCGCCGAAGTCCTCCATGCAGCCTTTCTTTGATACCATTACAAAGGGATTGGCCCTGTTGGAGGAAGTGCCGGTGAAGGACGAATTAACAAGCCTTGCTCCGCTTACGGGAAGGTCTGTCTTCTTCATCTCGCGGGCCCATGCTCCGGTGAATGTCGAGAATGTATAGTCTCCGGGATCGAAGTCTATCTGAGTGCTCATGATCTTCTCTATGGTAATGTCTCCTTCGCCGCTATTCTCAAGGACCGCATAGCGTGTTATAACATCGCAGGAAGGATATACCGTATATATCAGATCCAGCTCAAGGCTGTTGTCGCTATCCTTAAGCTTTATCGTTAAGATCTCGGCTTCTTCTCCGTATGACTTGGGAAGGACTTCCTCGTCACTGTCCTTATCCTCAGGAGTCGCCGTGCCCTTACTCTGCCCGTAAGAGTCGTATCTGAAATCGGAAGTGGAGCTTCCGTCTGCATTTCGCAGCTCGATAAAAGCTTCCCTTACATCGCCCTTGCCGTACGAACTCATCTCCAGGCGAAGGTCTTCAAGCGTTATGCTGTTCGTATCCTTATCGGGGATAGCGGTATTACCTGCGGGGTATCCCTTAGGCTCCTCTATGCCGTCGGAAGAATCCATATGGATCTTCCTGCCGTAGTATAAGTGCTCGAGATGCCCCGTCGGCATTACCTTAAAGGCATATGTGGTATTGTCCGTATCAAGGACGAATAAAGGCTTATCTTCTTCAATGATGCGTATCATATCAGCTCCTCGACTTAAGCTCGGAAGTGATCTCCTCGAGTTTCTTATCTGTAAGGATATACTTCGATCTGAATATAAACAACGCTATAACGAGTACTACCATAGGTGCCAGCGTCATGACCAGTCTAAGTCCGATAACGGAAGAGGAATCAAGAGCAGTATCCGCGCCTGATGCTATGTCCTGAAGGCTCTTTATAAGCATCGAAGCTGTCTGCGCTCCCGAAGAGTCGGCCTGTATGTCAAATACCGCAAGGCAGACGGAAGCTACGAGAGCCGCGATACCTGAAGCCAGCTTAACGACGAAGGTCTGCATGGAGAAGATGACCGACTCGTCTCTTCTTCTGTTCTTAAGTTCGCCGTAGTCAACGGTATTTGCAAGGAAGATCGTAACTATGACATTTAATATTCCCACCGCGCCCATTATGAAGAATCCGGGTACGAAGAAAGGGAATACACTTTTTGTTCCCATAAGAGCCATTACAAGAAGTATCACGTATCCTGCGATAGCAGAGAAGACTCCTATGTAGAAGATCTTCAGGGTGTTAAATGCCTTTCGAAGAAGCGGGAAGAAAAGCATCATGGCAAATATCTGTATGCCGCCCGCAAATGTATTAAAAAGGGTATAATTCCCCTGCCAGTTACTGCCCGCCAGATCGTACTTAAAAAAGTAGATAAGAAGGTTCGACGTGATGTATGTAGCCGTGTTTATAAGAACTATCGTGATAACTATGGTCATAGCCTGATCGTTCTGGATAAGCGCCTTGAACATCTGACCTACGGATGCGGTCCTCATGTCCACGGAAGACTTCTCCTTGATAAAGATACATGTAATCGCGGTGAAGACTACGAAGAGCACTCCTACGATGATCGTAAAGTACTTAAAGCCTACTCGCTCGACTTCAAGGGTGGATTCCATATTGACCGTTCCGGTAAGGGTATCTGCTGCGGTCATCCTGTCGTAAGCATCCTGCTCCACATAGAAGACTATGACCGCATTGGGGGAAGCGGTTCCGTGATCCGCGTACTTCGCCTTTATCTCACCGAATATATCGCTTCCTACCACGGCACTGACCTTGGCATTGTCGGAGCTTACATTAAGGACATTGCCGATGACCCTGTCACCCTCCTGTACTTCCACACCATCGAACATCTTATCGGTACCCGTGACCGTCACTTCCATATCCGTATGCTCGCTGTCATATGACTTCATGGTGGAAGTAGCATTGCCGTCCTCGTCCAGAAGGACCACACAGGAGCTCATGGACTTATCCTGAGACGTAAATGTACATGTCTTATTATCTGCATTTTTTCCTGCAAGCGAATTACCCAGAGCCGCTACGCACATGACAGTAAGGATAGTAACTATAGCAGAGCCGACACCCGCGCAGGATCTTGCCAGAGCGGACAGACCTTCTCTCTCCTTACCGCCTTCCGTGAATGCGGGGATCATGGACCAGTAAGGGATATCCATCATGGTGTAGGTAATGCCCCAGAGGATGTAAGTAACAGCCGCATATGCTACAAGCCCTTTTGCATCCAACGAAGGGGGCGCCGAGAACATTAAGATAAGAACTACCGCATTAGTTACTGTACCTATAAGAAGCCAGGGTCTGAACTTGCCCCAGCGGGTCTTGGTCTTAGCTACGACAACGCCCATTACGGGGTCGTTAAATGCATCGAATACTCTCGCTATAAGAAGGATGATACCCATGGCAATGGCACTGACTCCCATAATATCCTGGAAATAGTAAAGGACGTAGGAAGCCGACAGCATATAGACCATGTCCTTACCTACGGCACCTATACCGTAAGCAAACTTCTCTAAGCCCGTGAGACCTTTCTTAGTACTCATCGCACGTCCCTCCTTATCTGATGCCCATGGCGATCTTCACCGCCTCATAAGCACCGTTATATATACCGCTTTGCTTATTCCTGATAATATTCTCGCACATATCCTTCAAAGTGACGTCGTCCTCTAAGAAAAGCTCCGTCATCTGAAGCGTGTGAGGTATGTCTTCGCACTCTATGGTACCGTCCCCCATGTGCGCCGAATGGATGGCACCCCACATCTCGTGGCCGCCTATCCTCTTTATAAACAGCTTGGGAACGGGATAGAAAGACAGCTCCGACGGCTTCGTCACAAGAACATCGCAGGACCTCATAAGAAGATTTGTGGCATATACCGCCTGAAATATATCCTTGTGACAGAAAAGGTGAATGCCTTCGACCTTTCCCGTAAGCTTCTCCCTCGCGAAATGCAGTGTATCCGCCCAGTCGTCTATATGAAGTTCCGTTACTTCCTGAACACCGGGACACATCTTCTTAAGATCTTCCCAGACATTAAAATAGTCACCGATATTTATATAAAGAGCCGCCTTTTTCTCTCTGATCTTAGGGAGGAGTTTGTTAATTATCTCCGCGAAGATCTCCTTCTGAGCTCCGGCGCCTCCTATCGTGAGAAGGAATCTCATGGGCTCGCCGGTATCCTTGCGCGCCATCCTTCTCATGCAGTCTTCTTCGATATTTGTCACAAGCTCATGGTCAACATAGTGGCCTGTGTAGATAAGGGAATCCTGAGGCATGGGACTTAATACCTTCCTGCCTGCCATTCCCTTCAGTGTACGATAACCCTGATATGCATAGTGAGTCTGTATCGTATGGATACTTCCCTCAGCTAAGTGTAGGGCCATGGGCCAGTTATCCGGGATCGCATTAACGACCTTCTTCATGCCCGCATGAAGTGCAGCCTGAGCGGGCCACACGTGAGTCGCGATGACCGGTATCTCCTTGGGAACGCAGGAAAATACAGGTGCCATAAGCTCCGCATTCTTCTGATCACAGGAATTATAGGTCAGCTTCTTAAAGCCCTCGTAGTTAAGAGGCTCCCAGTAACACTTGTTAAATATGGGATCTTTCTGAGAGATCCTTGAACCCATGGAATAAAGGTCATTTTGTGCAGAGATGACCTTGGTACAGGTTGTGTCCTTATAAGAATTAAGATCCATCCAGTAAGGCTTATAGCCCATGGAATGGGCGGCAGATGCCATCGCCATGGAGATCCGGTAATGACCGAACCCCATCCTGATGTTGCCGACAATAATGCCCTTATCGACATCAAAGCCTTCGCATCTGCCGTCTTCGTCTTCGCCTACTCTTATGTCGCTGACACCGAGGATATCCCCCAATACCTTATTCTCCCTGACAACGGCAGAATACTTTCTGTTGCTGTCATCACCGTATTTTCGGGTATAGTTGCTCTTACTCTTCTCTGCCTTGTTTACCGCAGAAGAAGGGATCTCGTTGCCAAAGATGACTTTGGACTTGTCCATATGGACCTCCTTGCCTATAAGAGGTTTAAAAGTGTGGTATTACTTTATGATCATTCCGTCGATCAGGATATCGACGATCTGGTTCAATGCATCCACGTAATTGATCCCCGTCCTCGAGAGCATATCATCAGATAGTACCTTCTCGATGGAAGCTTCCAGCATTACCTTTACGAACCTGATATCGATATTCTTCCTGATAACGCCTTCCTTCTTACCCTGCTCGATAAGCGAGATCGTGTTCTCCCAACCTGTTGCGAGACGATACTGCATCTTCCTCGATACTTCCGGGAACTTCTCCAGGAAAGGATAGACATTCTGGAAATCGATATCCCTGTAGTTCTCCGGCATAGCTCCCAGGATGAGACGGAGCCTGTCTACCGTGCTCAAGGACTTGTCATGCATGATCTCGTCTTCTTTTGCTTTGATGTTGTCGAAGATATAGTCAACAACAGTATCAAGAAGTTCCTCCTTGCTGTCGAACTCCTTGTAGATCGTCTTCTTACTGATGTGGATGTTCGTTGCTACATCCGACATAGTAAATATGACTCCTCTGTCGTTGAAAACCTCGATAGTACTGAGAATGATATCTTTTCTCAACTTCTCTCTGTCTGCCGCCTTTGCCATAATGCACCTCCATAACCTAACGTGCTTCCCCGTCTTCTTATCCATTTGCGGGGTATGGTCTGTAATCCTCTTCTCCGAGAAACCGTCGACATACTTGTAGTTTCCTTAGTTACATCATATCAGCTTGGGTTTCCACAGTGGCAAAAATTAATACACAAAAATACATATATCGACTTGTGCATTTTGATCAGAATTGCACTGTGTAAAGGCATACTGACGTGTTACTATAAAAATATCCTAACTTGTTGGAGGACAGCCCTTATGCCCGATCTCGGCACTATCGATCTTACGTCTATCTACTGCACCAAGGAAGAAGCGGCGAAGCAGAAACTTCGCTACGAGAAAGCGGTTGCATCTTTTGTCGGGTTTACAGGCTCACAGGACTTTCAGATCTACAGCGCCCCCGGAAGAACGGAGATCGGCGGCAACCATACCGACCACCAGAAAGGCGAGGTCCTGGCTGCTTCCGTCAACAAAGACTCCATAGCCGTAGTAAGGCCCCGTTCCGACAATAAGATCCGAATCCTCGCAGAAGGATTCGGCGAACTTAACGTCCTTGCGGACGACCTCGCCCCAAGAGATTCCGAGCACGGCACCTCTCTTGCTCTTGTAAGAGGAACGACGGCTTCTGTCAAGGAGATGGGATATAAGATCGGCGGCTTTGATGCCTATATAACAAGTGACGTACTTATCGGAGCAGGTCTTTCCTCCTCCGCTTCCTTCGAGGTCCTTATCGCCACGATCCTCTCAGGCCTTTATAACGACATGAAGATAACTCCGGAAGATGCAGCCATCGCATCTCAGAAGGCGGAGAATATATACTTCGGCAAACCCTGCGGCCTTATGGACCAGATGGCCTGTTCCGTCGGCGGCACCGTCTATATCGACTTTAAGGACCCTTCTGCTCCCAAGGTCATAAAGATCCCTCTGGATCTGTCCTCTTACGGGTATCGCTTATGTATAACCGACACCAAGGGTTCTCATGCGGACCTTACCCCTGACTATGCGGCAATCCCTTCCGAGATGACCCGCGTTGCCAACTTCTTAGGAAAGGACAAGCTTCGTGACGTATCTTTGCAGGAGATCTTAGATAACGTCGCTTCCTTAAGGGCAGAGACCGGAGATCGCGCTGTCCTGCGTGCACTGCATTTCGAGCAGGAGACCAAGCGCGCCAAGAGCGAAGCGGAAGCATTGCAGCTTGGCGACTTCAATACATTCCTTAAGATCTTCAGGAAATCTTCGGATTCATCCTTCAAATATCTTCAGAACGTCTACAGCAATTCGGACGTAACCTCACAGGGCATAGCTCTGGCGCTTTGTATAAGCGATATCATCTTAGGCGAAGACGAAGTGTCCAGAGTACACGGCGGCGGCTTCGCGGGAACGATCCAGGCCTTCGTTAAAGACGATAATGTGGAGCGTTACAGAAGCACCATGGACAAAGTCTTCGGAGACGGCTCCTGCTCTGTCATGAGCATTAGAAGCGTCGGCGGTGTAAGGATCATTTAGTCCTACGTCACAATAGCTTAACATAATGGTTATATACCAATATTGCCCGTGACAGCTCTCCTATGTTACTTTTAAGGTGTGTATCGGATATCGGGAGGGAATATTATGAAGAAGAAAGAACGATTAGTCGGTCTTATAATGGCTGTCGTCATGTCTGCTGCAATGGGACTTATAGCGGCATTTCTGGTAAGGCTCGGAATGAACCCTCAGGAACTGGCATCTTCGCCGCCTGCAGCCGTCATGTATATAAGCAACATCTTGGAATCCATAGCATTCGGCGTGATCTTTACCCTTATCCTGCCGATGGGCAGATGGGGACATCAGTTAGCGTCCAAGGCAGGCGCCACGCCTCCGTCATTGAAGTTCCATCTTCTTAACAGCCTTCCGGTCTCCATGGCATGTGCGATCCTTGTAAGCGCACCCGTGTGCTTTATTAACATCCTTCAGGCAAGAGCTCACATGCCTCCTGAAGTTGCTCCTCCTCTTATTCCCATGTTCCTGGGATCCTGGCTCAAGCTTCTTCTTCCCACGGCGATAATAGGCTATGTGATATCACTGTTTATATCCCCTATTGTAGTCAAGGCGGTAGGACTTAACGTCCCCACCAAGAGACCTCCGAACATCCCGGAAGGTGCAAGACCCGAATAAACAGATATCCCGTTCCGCACTCCGCAGAACGGGATAATTTTATCTTATTGGTTCAATGTACACCCGACTGTACGCTTTTCTGCGCGAAAGACGTACTTAATGGTGTACTTGGGGTTGTTTTCCCATACACGTGTACATCTTTCAGCCCAAAAGATGTACTACCGGGTGTACTCAGATCGTCTCGGGGTGCTGGATCCTGCCCTTGATATCAAGTGCCTTATCTTCACCTTCAAGAACTTCGATCATCTTGAGCGCGAGATCAATGGAGAAGCCCAGGCCCCTTCCTGTTAAGATCTTGCCGTCGACGGTCACGCCGGCGCCCGTATATTCAGCTCCGGTGAGCTTGTCTTCCCAGCCGGGGAAGCATGTGGACTTCTTGCCTTCAAGAAGTCCCAATCCGCCTAATACGGAAGGACCGGCGCATACAGCCGCGATATACTTATCTGCCGCTGCCTGAGCCTTAAGAACCTTGGCCAGTCCCTCGTGAGAAGTAAGATTAGTTACTCCGGGCATTCCTCCCGGGATAAAGAGCATGTCCGAATCTTCAAAGGAAGCTTCTTCGAATGTCTTATCCGTAATTATCCTTATGTTATGAGATGATGTTATCTCTCTTGTACCGTTGCAGGATACGAGCTCAGTCTCGATGCCTGCTCTTCTTAAAAGATCTACTGCTATAAGGCACTCGGACTCTTCGGTGCCGTCAGTTATAAATGCTGTTACTTTACTCATATTGATGATCCTCCGATCGGTTGATTACCTGTTAAGTATACCGCACCATGAAGACTCGGGTGAAGTATCCTGCTCTCCACTCGCGTCTCCGTTTTTTGAAAATGGGAGACATCAGTGGAGAAATATCCCGTCAATTTTGCCCGTTTTGTCTCCACCCTCGTCTCCCAATTAAGCAAATGGCAGACAGGTGCGGAGACATCCGGATATCCCCGGAAAAAGATCCGCCGGGAGAGCGCAATAATAGTGGCAAGCAGCACTTGATCTGCCCTGCCTCGCCAGCGCCTTCACCCTTCTTTTGATCACTCGAAGTTTATATAAGGCATACAAAAGCGGCACACCCTGCAATGAGTGTGCCGCCTGTGTGATCTTATTAAGTTAATAACAGATATTACTTCTTGATAAGAAGTGACTCACCTGTCATCTCAGCGGGCTTTTCAAGTCCCATGATCTCAAGGAGCGTAGGAGCGATATCGCAAAGTCTTCCGCCTTCCTTAAGTGTGTAAGCCTCATCGTAGTTATAGAGAATGAAGGGTACGGGATTTGTTGTATGAGCCGTGTGAGGTGCCTTTGTCTCGTAGTTGATCATCTGCTCTGCATTACCGTGGTCGGCACAGATGAAGAGAACGCCGTCCATCTTCTTGACTGCCTCAACTGCAGCGCCTACGCACTGGTCGATCCTCTCAACTGCTGCAACTGCTGCCTCGATAACACCTGTATGACCTACCATGTCAGGGTTAGCGAAGTTGATGATGATAACATCATACTCGCCGGATGTGATAGCTGCGTCGAGCTTCTCGGATACTTCGGGAGCGCTCATCTCAGGCTGAAGGTCGTATGTAGCAACCTTAGGGGAGTTAACAAGTGTACGATCCTCGTCCTTGTTGGGCTCCTCGATACCGCCGTTGAAGAAGAATGTAACGTGAGCATACTTCTCTGTCTCAGCAAGACGAAGCTGCTTCAGGCCGTTAGCTGCGAGATACTCACCGAATGTATTTGTGATCTCTTCCTTCTTGAATGCGACGAACTTGTTGGGGATAGTCTCGTCGTAATCCTTGAAGCATACATATGTAAGGGGCATGAAGCCGTTAGCTCTCTTAAGGAACTTGATGCACTTGGGATCTGCTGCATCGCCCTCAGCTGCAGCGATATCGGAATCAGCAAAGCAGAATGCCTTGGTGATCTCACGAGCACGGTCGGGACGGAAGTTGAAGAAGATAACGGAATCATTAGGCTTAACAACGGATACGGGTGTGCCGTCCTCGTTAGTGATGACTGTAGGAAGAACGAACTCATCCGTTACGCCGTCATCGTAAGACTTCTGCATAGCCTCGATGCAATCTGTAGCCTTAACGCCCTCACCGAGTACAAGTGCATCGTAAGCCTTCTGGATACGATCCCAGTTGTTATCTCTGTCCATTGCGTAGTAACGGCCGGACATTGAAGCTACCTTACCGCAGCCGATCTCGTTCATCTTGTCAACGAGCTGCTGGAGGTAATCCTTACCGGATGCCGGGGGTGTGTCACGTCCGTCGAAGAAGGGATGAACATAAACATTCTCAAGTCCTTCCTTCTTGCACATCTCAATGATCGCATAGAGGTGTGTGATGTGGCTGTGAACGCCGCCGTCTGAGAGAAGACCCCAGATGTGAAGATCGGAGTTGTTCTTCTTGCAGTTCTCGATAGCGCGAAGGAACTCTTCGTTCTTGAAGAATACGCCGTCCTCGATATATTTTGTGATGAGAGTCAGATCCTGGTAGATGATCCTTCCGGAACCGATGTTCATGTGACCGACTTCGGAGTTACCCATCTGTCCGTCGGGAAGTCCTACTGCAAGTCCGGAAGCAGCGCCAAGCTTATAAGGGCACTCCTTCATAAGCTTGTCCATAACGGGAGTCTTTGCCATGGCGATAGCATTTCCCTCTGTCTTATCGGAAATACCGTAGCCGTCCAATACCATCAAAACTACAGGTTTCTGTCTCATAGTGAATCTCCTATATAAATATATATTTATTAGCCGCTAAGATTATAAACGCATATCAGATGTTGTTCAACACAAAAAGAGCCGCCTCATACGAAGCGGTTCTTGTCTTTATCGTACATATAATCAAGCTTTTGAAGCTTCTCTTCGATCTGAGACTTATCCACGCCGTAAGAGGAGCAGAATTCGTCAAGAGAAGGGTAATTGTCACGAAGCTGCGTATTAACAAAGCTTAAGAGCATTACGGGATCGCCCGGTATATTCATGTTAAGTCCTCCTTAACTTCATTTCCGAAAGTATTGTAACACATTGAAATCTCTCAAGCTGTGGTGTAAAATTACACCCAGAAAGCAGGGTTATATATGACTAGAGAAGAATTCATAGCAGAAGTTAACAGCAAGCTCAAACTTGTCAGAACCGAATACGGTCTTACTCAGGATAAGATGGCCGTGATCCTCGGCATCTCCAAGAAGACTCTCGTAGAGAGCGAGAAGGGGCGCCGTTCCATCGGTTGGACAGAGGCTGTTGCTCTTATCACCATCTTCCAGTCAAGTACTATCCTTCAGAATTCATTCGGCGGCGACCCCGTCGGAGTCGTGTCCGCGTTGGCTTTCGAAGACATCGAAGTAAACTACCCTTCCACAATGGGCGGGAGAGTATGGTGGAAAGAGATAACCAACAGGAACGGTTACCGCGTTCAGCAGAACCTCGTCTCCGCTCACTACCGTATCCTTGACAGTGAAGATCGAAAGCTCATCTCTTCCTTTGACCTAGATGAGATAAACGAATATCTCGATACCATCGCAAAGTGATCAGTAGCAGTTCTTCTCTTCGCCCTTAGTACGAAGCTGACACTTCTGATCCATCTTAGCGGATATACCGCGCACATTTTTGCAGCTATCCGAATTCCATATCGACTTCCAGTTATCCTTCAGGACATTGCCCAGTGGTTCTTCAAACAGCCAACTCTGGCAGGGTACGACATTACCCGAAGGCGTTACTGCCATATTGCTCAGGCACGCTCCGCAGGAAGGAATGTTGACTCCCATCTCCTTAAGCTTATCTTCTTCGATCCACCCCGGGGATGTGAAGCTGATCTCCATATCGTTGGCATAAGCATATTCCACGGCTTCCTTAAGAACTTCATATATCTCTTCGCTATTAAGCTGAGTCTCAACGGATGCGTCTTCCGTTGCATTTCCCGTTAAGATAAGACCTGAGCAGGTAACATAGATAACACCTAAGTCATGCAGGAACTCAAGTGTCTTCTTGTAATCCCTGTTAAGAGTACAAAGAGGCGTATTGACACTCATGTTAAGACCCGCTGCGATAGTATTCTTAATTCCTTCTACCGTCTTGTCGTAATTAGGAGCACCTACGAGCTTGTTGTGGATGTCGGCATCTGAAGAGTAGAAAGTGATCTGCACACTGTCGAGATCTGCTTCTCTAAGCTTCGAGCAAAGCTCGGGGGTCATGTTGACTCCGTTGGTATTAAGGCGCGTTACGAACCATCTGGCACTCTTTATGAGCTCGGGAAGATCCTCCCTCATGGTAGGCTCGCCGCCTGTAAACGTAAGCTGAGATATCTTCGCTTTCTGCAAGATAACGATTATCTTCTTCCAATCGTCGGTAGAAAGCTCCTTCTCGTCAGACAGCTTCTGATCTGCAGCATAGCAGTGAAGGCACTTCTGATTACAGTGCCACTTGCCATCCTTAGTCATGGCGGACACCATAAGGTCCATCCTGTGAGGAGCAGTCATGTAAGGCGCATATTCTCCTATGGTTATGGGCTTGCGGTCCGATTCGACAACCTCACCTCTGGCGATAGCTTCGAAGATGCCGATCATGCAGTCAAGATCTTCCCTTAAGACATCATCTGATACTCGTGGGAAGACCTTCTTGACCCCTGCAAAAGTAGACGAGAGGATACCGTCAAGATCCTCGTCGCTCATGGGCTTGTCGCCGAATTCATTAACATTCTTTATGTATTCCGACAGCAAGATCGCCCAGGACTCGTTTATCGGAAGGATATCCTGACCGTTTATTATGACCATGGTCTCTACTGTCTTGAAAGGCACGAACTTAGGCGGGATCAGGTGTATCCTTATAACACCGGGGCCGTTAGGATTCCACGTTGTATGCAGGACTCCCTTCCAGTTCTTAAGTTCATAAAGCTTCTGATTCAGCATCTTTCTTCAGCTCCTCCCTAAGTCTTGCCCTTACTCTTGCCGATTCAAGCTTGGTACCGTATAAGTCTTTGGCAGAGCATCCGGCTCTGCCTCCTCCTGCGCAGGCACACGCACATGCGCATGCACAGGCACATCCGCCTCCGTGGAAATGTCCTCCGCGATACCTTCCGTTGTGATCGCCGTATTTGTCGCCCAGCATGATCCTGATAACTATATACGCGACACTAACGATCAGGATCGCAAACGGCTTGATTAACTCACCCAGCAGTTCCAGATCCCACCTTACAACGTTGTGTCTTTTAAAGTTATAATCAGTCCTGTCATAGACTACATTGACAGTAACCTTATTGCCGGGCTCCAGGGCTCCGGTCCAGACAAAAAATCCCCCTGAATCACCTCTTGTGGGACTGACAGAATTGACCTTATCTGCCTTCCACTTGATAACATAGTTATCTACTGCGATCTCATCGAACCATCCGGGGGTAAAGGAATAGGTTACCGTATTCCCGCTAGTCGTCCACCGATTGTACATGACACATGAGAAGCTGAATGTAACCTCATCTCCCGCATGGTATTCATCCTTAAAGTCGATCCTTACAAAAGTATCCCTGCCCTCACGGTAGAACTTGGCCTTCCTGATGTTGTCACTAGTAGCTCTTATATTGTCTACGTCTCCGTCAGGAACTCCTATCTTCACCCATGTGAGCGGACCTTCCTTCTTGTCATCCAATACTTTCCATGTAATGAGATAGCTCACGTTCATGGAACCGTCATCGTTCAGCGCTACCGTCAGGGAATATGTCTCTATCTCATCGATCGGTGTGCCTGCCGCTCTTGCATCACGAGACGGCACAAGGAATGCCACGACGATCAGAGCCGCAAATAACCCTGCCAATGCACGTGTAAATATACTCTTTCTCATAGATAATACCCCCCTTATTCCATATGAGATTATCTCATATCGGAGCAAAGAGGGGAATATATCCTACATCAGATCCTTATACTGCGCTCTGATCCGCTGACGTTCCTTCTCGTTGCGTTCACGTTCCCACTCCTCGTGCTTCGCGGCGATCTTGCCTGCCTTGACGAAGGCTCTCTTCTCAAAGGCCAGTCCGATGACGATCCAAAGCAACGCCACCACAAGGATAACATTGAAGATGACCGCTACCACTATATTCGTGAGATCGGTATTTATCGCGATCGATCTGTAGGCATCCGGTACAAATGTCTTATCCGGATCACGTTCTCTTACAAAGCTGAAGTAAACGCCGAAGATGATATCCATTGCCAGCCATATTATGGTGAACCACTTCAGTATCTTCTTCTTGAGCTCCGTAAAGCGGAAGAGGCGCGGGATCTTATTGAACTCATCTTCAAAAGACAGCTGCAGTACACTTCTCTCGTCTATCTCAAGTTCTTCGTTATCTTTCGTATAGGCACCTTCCCATATCAGTCTCATTCTTCCGGAGACACTTTTTTATTTCGCTTATAATCGGTCTTCATGCGGAAGACCTTGGGAGAAGGTATAGCGGGCCTTCTCGAGGGCTTATGCATCTCGCCTTCAGCTACTGCTCTTCTGTACTGTCTTTGCTTTCTGTTCATGTTCTTCCCTCTTATTCGTCATGTAATAACTTTAAGCATATCAGTCTTCATTATCAAGTTCGTTGACAAGTAAACTTGGCATATGTAATAATCGCATTGCAAAGTAAACTTGGCAAGAGGTGTGCGTAACAATGTTAAAAAAGATCATCCTCGTACTGGCTGTGATCATGACGGGAGTCGGCATATTCATGTGGGTCTACGGAGATTCATGGATATATACGCTCGATAATGACTACATGCTCTTAAATCCTTTCGATCCCGATTCCTTTAAGCCCGGAGCATACGGTTCCATAAGCCTTGATCCCGGATCGATCTGGCCTATAAGCAGCGATCTTTCCGCAGCATGGGTATATAAGGATGTCGACGGAGAAGAGTGCGGCATGGTGATCCCTCTGGAAGGATCAAACTTCAACGAAGCATATTCTGCGGTATCCGGACTGTCGTACGAAGATAAGGACGGTAATACCCGAGTGATGGTAGAAGTCGTCGAGTGCCCTGATGATCAGCGACAGGAAATACTTCAAGGCATATTCGATACAAATGAGATGACATACGAAAGTGCTCTTTCTTATGAAGATGCCGACCCTTCTTATATAGGATATATGGAATATGCCGTATCGGATGAGGGCAAACAGGAGATCGAAGATATGACGTCGCACTATAAATGTATCGTCGTATCCTCCGCCAACTTCCCGCTCATCAAGGCCATAGGTACAGTGCTTACGGTCATTGGTGCGGTAATACTTACGATCACTCTGCTCACATTCAAGTTCAGCCCCCGTAAGATAGTATTGGGTGTTCTGGCGCTGGTTCTAATGGGCCTTTCCGTCTGTCTTATATCTCAGAGGAAGAAGATCTCCACCATCGCTTCCCTCAAGGAATATAAGGACGGCGTATACACATTAAGATATACGGCCGACTATAAGCTCGATGAGCTCCTTGCATCAGATGTATCAAGCGAGAAGCAGCTCTTCTCCTGGGCAGAAGACAATCTTTACTACGGACTTCCCATATCGTCAGGACTTGACTCATTCGGATGTGCCGCCCTTAGCATTACGACTCCCGAAGGCAAGCATCTTATGGGCAGGAATTATGACTTCTACGAGACTGACTGCGTAATGATCTATACAGATCCCGAAGACGGATATGCATCCATAGGAATGGTCGATACACAGTACATAAATGTCGGCGGCGATGACGGTGATATCTCCATGACTTCACCCTTAGGGCGCATGTCCGCACTGGCATTCCCCTACATGACCGTAGACGGGATGAACGAAGCCGGAGTCGGTGTATCGATCCTGATGCTGGATCAGAACGAGATCCACCAGGATAACGGCAAGCCCGACATAATGATGACAGTTGCCATAAGAGCCATCCTCGATACATGCGGCAGCGTGGATGAAGCTGTTGCTCTTCTTGATTCGTATGACATGCACTCCATGATAGACAGTGCCTTCCACCTTTATATAACCGACAGGAGCGGAGCACATGTTGTCGTAGAGTGGCTGGGCGGAGAGATGGTACTTACCGATCCCCCTGCCGTTACCAACTTCGTCATGGGTGACCCAGAAGATACTGATTATATTCAGGGCGGAGAATGCAGGAGATACGATGCTCTTATGGTCGACTGGAACGGCTGCTTCGGAATCGCTTCCGAAGAGGAGACCATGAGCTTCATGGCAGATGCATCCGACGATGAGAATGCTGATCCCGGAGTACTTGGAACAGAATGGTCCTGCGTATATAACCTTGATGATTTTGAAGTTACGGTATGCTTTGATCTCGCGTATAATGAACCGTATTCGGTAACGCCGGAAACATTCGGAGTAAAGAGATAAGGAGCCCTCTATGGATAAGGAAAAGATACTGTCCGCCAGCAGATCAGAGAACAGGCACGGAGACGAGATGAAGAAGTATAACAGCATGAAGGCCGCTAAGGCAGGTCTTATCGCCATGGGCTTCGTTAACTTCCTCATTCTCCTCTACAACTACTTTCTGGCAGGAGACGATCTTATCAAGGTCATCTGTCCCATAGCTGCAGGGATAAGCGTACTGTTCCTTTTTGAGTATAAGCTCAACAGGAGGTTCTGGACGCTGGTCTTAGCCTGTTTGTTCGCAATAGGATTTATCGCTTCTTTCCTTATGGTAATATTCGGCGTATCATTTGCGGTGTCACACGTATATGGATAACGAACTCATCTTAAGAAATCATCTCAAAGAGATCCGTAATGAAGCGGGACTGTCGCAGCAGCAGCTCGCCGACATGATCGGTGTGTCCAGAAATACCATAAGTTCCATAGAGACCGGACAGTTCAACCCCACCGCCAAGCTGGCACTCATAATCTGTATCGCTCTGGATAAGAAGTTCGAGGAGATCTTTTATTTTGATTGAAGCAAGGCTTTATCTGCCTTTTCTTACCACCTTTTTCCTATGCTCTGCCACAAGGATACCCGCATATAAGACGATCGATACGGCGGATATGCATGCTCCGTGTAACAGATAGGGAGTAGTATACGATAATTCGACCGTATGCGCACCCTGTGATATCGGTATAGCCATAAAGGCCGTATTAGCTCTCAGGATATCAACATCCTTTCCGTCTACGGTCGCATGCCAACCCTCGGAATAAGGAACGGAAAAGAACAGATACTGATCCTTATCGGATACTACCTGTGCATTTAGATGATTACCATCGTATGAATATTCCACGGAATCCATATCAGCATGCTCGTAGAAGGAAGATATTGCCGAGTCCAGTTGCTCTTCTGACCTGGTATAGACATTGATGTCATTTATCGTATATCTTCCGGGAGTAATAAAATAGATCCTCACGGTATCTATAGGATCCTCGGCAAATCCGAGATCGAACAGGAGATCGTCCTTGCCGCAATAATATGTGTTCTTGGGAGGGAATCCCGTATAGTAATCGGATGTGACGACAGTATCCTGATAGCATTTCGCCACTGCGATAATAAAAAACTCCGTAGCATCGCGATCGCCGATCAGACCGTCAAGAGCTAATGACAGCTCGCGATCCGTTATCTCATCGAAGGATAACTCCAGATAGCCTCCTTCCGGGCCGACCGTTATATCGTTTCCCGTATACGAGATGTCACCTGAAGCGGTCACTGAAAGATCGCACGCGCTGTGCCCTGCCGTAATATCTTCCGCTTCGGATCCTCCTTCGGCACCTTCCAGGACGACGGATCTCATCACGATCTCCTCTCGATCTATCGGCGTGCACTCCATATAATATTCGCGGCTTACAACATCGTCGCAGAAATACACCATGGAAACATCACCGGAGCTTCGATATGTCTCAAGATCGCCATCTGAAGATATAAGTTCATATCCGTAAGGAGCAGCAATACACGTATCTTTATCGTTCTGCCTGAGAACATAACGCGTAGCACTCGTGAGATCCAGATAGGGCCTTCCGCGATAACCGGTAAGTTCAAAGCCCGTCGCCGAACTGATTACACCCATCTCGGTATAATACTCGGTAAGATATGGATTACAACTGCTTGAGTAATAATCGTAGCCGTTGATACCATACTGCATAGATACATTGGTAGGAGCATCGTGGACTACCCTGTAGATCACGGAATACCTTACATTCTTCATCTCATCCTTATCAAGATCGGCTCTCTCCAGAAGTTCGTAATTCATTTTGTAAGCAGAACCCGCTTTGAGCATCGTAAAGACGCTGCTGTCGCCAAAACTGAAGGCACTTACCAGGATGCATGAGACCATCACCGGGACCATAAACCAACGGCTTGACTTGAGCTTCTTCTTCTCGATCAAAGATACGATGATAACGTATGCGATCACAGTAACAATGAGAGAAACGGCAGATAACGCTCCCGCTCTTCCCCCGAGCACTATTGCGAGCGGAGCATAGATAAGTGCACCCAAAAGCAGTATATAGCGTTTCTTCCTGCTAACAGCCGGAAGATCTTCGAAAGTGCAGGTAACTATATAAGCCAACAACAGATCGTAGCCGAATATATATCTTAAGGTAGAATACAGCATCAGATGAAAGATCGCGCCAAAGACAGGGAACACAAAAGAGACCGTGTATAACGCAAATAACAATTTTATACGCTTGTTATCTTTCTTTTCCCAAAGACAAAGAAGGCAAATAACAACTACCGCAGAGATGCCGAATATTGCATCGCCTCCCAGATAAACGCATGAGAAAGCATGAGATACCATAAGAGACAGGTAATTCAAAGAAAACAGGGGTATGTCGAAAGTTCTGTTCATCCTGCCGGATTGAGAGATGTTCATCATAACGGGAAATTCAAAGAACATACTTATTCCGACAGCGATTATCGAGAACACCAAAAACCTTGTCAGCAGTGTCACCAACTTCTTTACGCTCCTGCCCTCTTCCGTGAAGAATCTGATGACGCAGTAGATGACGATCAGTATGGCGACCATAAAAGTAAAGTAATAAGAGACCATCATCGCATAGGCCAGCGAAGCTACATAGATAAAATGGCCCTTACCGTTCCACATTCTTTCAACACCGATAAAGATCAGAGGGAAAGCAAAAAATATGGCGATAAATCCCGCCTGAATAAAAACGATATACATAACGGCAGAGAAGCAATAGACCATAGATCCTGCCACTATGCTGTCAATACTTCTTCCTTTATGATACGCAAACGCGGAATAAGATAATCCCGCAAGATAGATCTTTACGGCGATAAGTATGTCGAATGCTGCCTCTGCATATCTTACCGGGATAAATGCAGATACGATCGAGATCGGATCCTGATCATTACCGAAAAGGAATGCAATTATCGGATCGTCACCCATTCCGATGCTCATATCCCACATCGGAAGTTCAAACTTATGTCCTGTAAATAGCCCCGCAGCTATCTTCTTTACCCAGACTCCGAAGTAATAAAAGAAATTCAATTGCTGATTAAGTCCGTCTCCGGGACCGAAAAAGCTATACCCTCTGGCACAAAGAAAAGGAACGATACATACACAGAAAAACACCAGATACCACATGGTGTATCTTCGAGTCAAAAGGCCAAACGTTCTTTTCTTATCCATATATCATCAAATCCTTATCCGCTCAAAAATCACTATCATCTCAAATATACACAACACCCCGTAAGATATCAACGATACGTCCTTCACATTCGGGGATAAAGTACTTATATAAAGCACGGGAAGCCGAAGCCTCCCGCTTTATTGTCAGTCCTTAACGGAAGCGCGAACTTCTTCCATCTCGGCAATAAGCTCCTCAAGGGGACGGTGTTCGCCTCCCCACCACTCAAAGACATGCATCCCTTCTTCTTCGAGGATACCTTCCGCAAGCGACATTTCGATACCGAGCCGAGACAGAAGTCCTTCCCTGTCTACGGGCACGTAGTCGAAAGGAGTAAGCTTACTGAACTCCTTATAGGATACTCCGCATACCACCTTCTTTATCCCCAGGGATGCGATGGCACCAAGACATCTCTCACAGGGAGCACAGCTGGTATAAAGCGTAGATGTCTCCAGTATGTCGTCAGTGTAGTCTGCGCACTTATGCACGAGATTGAATTCTGCGTGGCCGAAGACCCTCTTCTCAAAGTCAGCAGTATTTTCAGCTTCTTCCAGGATCTTGCCGTCACGTACCAATATGGCTCCGAATGTATCGTGTCCTTTCTTACCTGCACTTATCGCCAGCTCGTAAGTTCTCTTTATAAATCTCTCGTCGTTCATTGTTATTCCTTTTTCTCTCTTTCCTGCAATACGGCACATACTGTCAGAATACCTATTCCAATTCTCTTGTTGTTATCTTAACCTCTCCCGCATCGCCCTTGACCGCGATCTGGAATTCATCCTCGTAGATGATCTCTCCCGGAACGCCATCGCATTCTGATATATACAGCTTAACGTTATACTTGCTGCACATATCACGATAGAAGGTCATCTGCTTCCAGATACCGTCTCCTTCGGGCGTGTCCTTGAACCAAGTTATGGCTCCGTCGGGATTGTTATCCTGATAGAAAGGAGGCACGGGAAGCACCTCTTCAAAGTACTCTTTGTTGCGGCAATATTCCTTCTCCTCATCTTCGGTCAGGATCTTGCTGTCCACAAGCTTTCCCACGGTAGTAAAGATACCTCTGGGGCGCTTGGTCATATATGCAATATCCGCTGTGTGTATCCTGTAGTATCTCATAAGAAAACAGCTCCTTTTACTCCCATTCACTACGAAGAAGTCCGTAGATCACTTCGTCGCAGATACCCTGATTATTGCGATCGTTCTGACGAAGTGTTCCTTCGTACTTAAGTCCGCACTTAGCCATTACCTTACCGGAGTTGGGGTTTCTCGGATCGAATCTTGCTTCTATCCTGTTTGCCTTAACCTCGTTGAAGAAGAACGATATAAGAGCTTTTAAGGCTTCACTCGTTATACCCTGATGCCACCACTTTCTGCTGATGCAATAGCCGATATGGATCTTGCCTGTGCTGTCGTTCACATCGACTGCTGCGATAGAGCCTATGACCTCATCACCGTTCTCCTTTACAGTGATGCCCCACTGGTAGTTATCTTCCTTGGTATAGTCTGTCACCCACAGATTCAATACGTACTTGGTAACGTCGATATTGGAATGTGTGGGCCAGGTAAGGAACTTAGTTACTTCATCGTCTGAAGCCCAGTTATTGAAGATCGCTTCCGCATCGTCCGGAGCAAATCTTCTAAGCACCAATCTGTCTGTCTCTATCCTTACGGTTCCTTTATGTTCCATAGTAATTCTCCTTTGTTATCTCAAGTTCTATTACCTTCCACTTCTCTCCGTCCACATCCATGTAGGAATCTTCGCGGGTAGAAGGTTTGCCGAATCCCGCTGCCTTATAGCAATGGTATGCTGCGGGGTTGTTCTCAAATACACCGAGGCATACTTTGTCTGCGCCCAGCATTTCGAAAGCATACTTTGTACCAAGCTGAATAAGCTTCTTGCCATATCCTTTCCCTCTTTTGCTGCCGTCTACAATGACCCACCCGAGGCGCAGGAACTTCCGATCTTTGTCTAAATATCTGATTATGAGGTGACCTACGGGAACGCCGTCTTCAGTAGCGGTAAAGGGATAGAAGTTATCTTCCTCCGAGCACATCCCGTTCTTTCCAAGATACATGTCGACCACGTCTTTGGAAGAAATGGGATATGCGCCGATAAGCTCGCCGCCCCACATTCGAAATACAGTCTCATCGTCGAACCAGGAAACGATATTCTCTGCGTCACATGTCTTGAATGGTCTTAACGTTAACATACTTTCCTCCTAACAAAAACACCTGCCTCCGAAGAGACAGGTGATATTAAACTAATTCATCGGTTCATCTCTCGGAAGTCATTTTTCACATACGCAAACGGGGCCGTGCATCACCACTGCCATTCCATGTACGTATGAACCGACTGCCATAAGGCGCTTCATAGATGAACTCCTCCTGTTGATTTCCCGTAGACTAACATTAACGGAACTTATGTGTCAACCTCACGAAATGCACTTCAGAACAACTCTGAATATATCTTCGAAGCAGCTTCCTCGGAAGACATAACACCGGTATTTACTTCCGCATCATATCCGTCCTTCGGATAAAGGTACGTATAAGAACTCTCGGCAGATCCGACGCATCTGTCGCCGCGCTCTTTTTCTCTCTTTAACAGCACATCAAGAGAGCACACGATATGTACCGTATCCACCTTATCGGGCGCCATAAGATCCATAAGCTGATCGTATATCCTTTCGCTTGTTATAACGTGATCTATAATGACGCCTTTACCACAGTTATAGAGCTCACGTATCTTCTCGCACATCTCTCCTGAGATCTCATACACATCGTCCTCGTAGATAGTCTCTGAAGTAGATACCTTCATAAAGTCATCTATAGAAACGATCTCGTAGGCTTCCGATCTCTTATCTGCGATAAGCTCTTGCAGCGCTTTGGACAAAGAGGACTTTCCACTGCTGGAAGGTCCGTTAAGTAATATTATCTTCTTATTCATATGTTCTTCTCTCATTTCAGGACAAAAAAGAAGGAACGGTGTCCAGCATATATCCACTGCCGGTCCTGTTCCTTCGTGAATATTATATTCTCAATTCTTGACCAAGTCAATTATAGACCCGTTTTTGGTGATGATCTTAAGCCTTTTCAGCGAACGAGAATACTCAAATTCTCTATTGAGTTCTGACAAGCATTTTTCTTGGTATCTCTTTACTCTTCGCAGATCCACAATAACGTTACACGATTGCCTGCAAGCTTTCTGAACGGTATTCTTCATAAGCGACTTGCCTTCTCCTTTGGGAGACTTAATTTCCCAAAGCAAACCTTCAATCCTAACATCTGGAGTACGCACTCCTTGTAGATTAGATTTAGGTATCAACTCAACATTACATCCTAACTCTGTGAGTAAAACAACCGTAGCCATTTCATGTTCTTTAAGAACAACACCGTTAGGTATAATACTTCCTCGTTCAGACATTTATCACTATTCCACCGCACATTTCCAAAGCATACTTTTCTAGTAAAATTGTACTTTTTAGGTGGTGCGATTAATGGGACACTTAAGCTTTAGACGGGAGAATAAACACCTGATTAGGATATCCGAATTCCATGACGAGCTCACCTTCAACAAATCCGAACTTCTTGTAGAGTGCTCGAGGCGCCGTTCCTTTTGCATCGTTTTCACGGAAAGTAGTTACCGTGATGTCTCTTGTTCTATCCAGTTCGGATAGGGCTTTATCCAACATCGCCGATGCTATACCTGCTCTTCTGTAGTCGGGATCTACCGCCAGGCAGCAGATCATGTTATGTCCTCTTGAGAACAGTAATACACCGACGATCTTGTCTACTTCTTTGATGCACAAAGCCTGCTCTTTCCCCATGAACTTCAAGACAGTTTTCCTATGCTCTTCAAGAGCTTCTTCTGTCTCAAGTCCGGGGAAGTTATCGCTGACTTTTGTTACCAGCTTCATCCACTGATCTATATCTTCTTTTTGCCCGAAATGCACCTTCATAAAATTCCTCACAACACCTCGTGCATCTTCTATCACCCGATAACCGCTGTCAGCCTTTTGCCCAAAAGTATTCCGAAAATACAACAGGTAACACTCAACGTCACATATGCTCCGCCGAGTAAATATGCCTTCTTCTCAAACAGATCGTATGCCTCAAGTGAAAACGTGGAAAAGGTCGTAAATCCACCGCATACACCGGTCTTCCAGAAAAGGACCGTATTAGGCGATACATTGCCTTTCTTATCCGTCAGACCTACGATAAATCCTATCAGGATCGCACCAAGGATGTTCGTTACCAGAGTCAATACCGGGAACTGTGTTTTCACCGGAATAAGACTTATCGCGTATCTTGCTACCGCTCCAAGCGCACCGCCGAGTGCAACAAAAAGAATATTCATTTTATGTCCTCACCCTATTAACTATCTTGCAATATCATACACTCTATCACAGCAGATATCGATTTATCGAACACCGCTAATTCTCCTTATAAGGCCAACCTGAAATGCTCTTCGATAATGTGTAAAGTGCCTTCCACGGTGTCGTCCTCCGACCTCTCCTTATACTTGAAGCCGCTGTTTATAAACGTCTGCCTTTCGAGCTCGTTGTCGATATTAAGCGCTTCATTTACGTTCTTAAGAAGCTCCTCTCCGTCAGGGAAAGAAAGTATGAATCGATAGACCTCATCCTTATCTGCGCGGTCGAAATAATGCTTTCTCTTCATATCGTCCGGAGCAAAAAGAAGGAACACATGGTCGTAGTCACTTATCTCCTTTAGAAGTTCTACGGGGATTATGCCGTCTACGATCACCTTCTTATCCTTAGGGATAGAAAGAAGATCCGCTATCGTAAATTCCGCTTCTTCCCAAAGTGAGGCTCTCATCCAATCCGCATACTCACGAGGAGGCCGGGCAAAATAGCCGTGCCAGTCCGAACTTCTGTCGAGCCCCATAGCAGGTTGCTCTTTGGGATTGGCGATCAAGGCATATTCGTCCTCGTGGTCACCCTGTCGGTATCTGATGAATCCGTGTCTTTCTTCAAGCAGCTTAGCCATAGTGGTCTTGCCGCCGTATGCACCTCCGCATAAGAAGTACACATTCTTCAAGTGTTCTTTGATTATGTTATTCGCGATCTGCATTTATATTCTCCTGTCTGTAGGAGATGAGATCAGTTCCTGATAAAGCCGCTGTCCTTGTCCTCGGAATAGTCTTCGTCAGAGACGAACCTTTCCACTCTCATGTGTAGATCGTACTTCTCTCTAAGAGATGCGATAGTCTGCATCATGGGGGATGCATGGTGAATATCGATCGCCTCCTGACTCTCCCAGGAATCTATAAGAAGTACTGTCTCGGGATCGTTCATGGGGAAGAAATACTCGTATCTGAGGTTACCTTTTTCCGCACGGATCTTATCAGCCGTACCGCTGCTCTCCATCTCCTGTGCGAACTTCTTCGCACTGCCGTTTGTTCCCGTGTAGTAAAGATTTACAGTAATGATCATAAGTCACCACCTCGTCATATTCTTCTCGAACTTCTTCTCGTATGCATCCTTAAGTTCATCGGATGTAATACCGTAGCAGAGCATGACATCGTTGTAGTACATAAGAACGTCTGCCATCTCCTCTATAAGATCTTTTCTTATATCGATGTCCGTCGATGCTTTTGCGCCGCCGTTCTTCTTAACTATATCGATTACTTCACCGATCTCGCTCACCATCCAGAGAAGCTTATTCTTACCAGTCTCGGGACCTATCTGCTCCCACTTATCCTTATACTTCTCCTGAAGTTTTTGCTGCATCTCCTGCATCTGATCTACGGTAAAATCTGCCATACTATCCTCACAAACTTATATCACTTATAAATTTCACTTCATCTTCCTCTTTCCTGAAGGTAGCGAAATGCTGTTTTCTCTCAGGATCCAACATGTTTTCAAGTGCTTTCTTCAAGTGTACATCCGTTATGAGTTCCAATGCTTCTTCCGGCGTAAACCAGCCTGTCTCGAGGCTCTCATCAGAACACTTCGGCTCGCCACCTACATACTCGCATATGAAAGTCAAGTTAACTGTAGAAGGGATCGTCAATCCTTCTAGCGGACCATATCCCGGTCTGGAATTTACTCTCTGGCAGCAACCGCCAAATCTCTTTGGTTCTGCGTTTATACCGCTTTCCTCCAAGATCTCACGCTTAAGTGCATCTATTATCTCCTCGCCCTGCTCGACAACGCCGCCCGGGAATTCCCATCCCCTCTTGGCAGAGCGGATAAGCAAGACCTTATCGCCTTTATAGACAAGTCCTGCGGCAGATACAAGATGAACCTGAAGCTGACGTTCCTGAACCCAGTTGTCCATACTATCCCTCCGATAAAACGATACATAGATTATACCATTGGAGGAAACTGCATCCTTAAGCTTCTTTGTTCCAGATAGTCCAGTGAGGGCCCTTGCCGTAGCCTATCTTCTCGTAGAACGGATCTCCGCCGCCTGTCATGTGTGTTGCACCCATCTTCTTAAATCGTCTGTAGTGTGCTGTAAGAGCCGCTGCCGCAAGTCCCTTACGACGATGGTCGGGATGTGTGCACAAAGGCTCCATATATGCCAGGTGATTCTCAGGCACCCACCACATTCCCGAATAACATACATACTCTTCATTCTCGTCAGCGATTATTACGTCGTATTGGTGCGTAGAATGAGGCGGAGGAGACATAAGACCGGCATAGCCGCTCTTGTGGGATTTGGCAGGAGTCCACTCAAGAGAATCGTCGTACTTATCCCAGTCCTTGAACTCGCCCTTATCGCCGTGACCGAAGCCGTACCAGCAGAGCTTCGAGATCTTAACGATATCCAGATCCTTCTCATCTACAAAGTGGTAACCTTCGGGAAGCTCGTAGTGCAGTTCGTCCTTGAAGTCGAAGACCTTATCCTCGTACTCGAACACCATCTTATACCCTCTCTTGGCTGCCGCCTCCTTAAGGAACTCCTGACCGTCAAAGAGGATAAACTGCTGCTTATCTTCGAAGTGCGGCATCGTTGTTATGGCATAGTCGATAAGCTCGTCCGCCAGGAATTCGTATCCCGGGCGCACTCTGAAATGTATATCCGTCACCGGTGATTCGTAGAACACGAATGCCACTACCTTATCACCGTCGAACCAGAGCCTGTCGAGAAACGAATAGGATGTATCCATCCACGAACTCGACATCGCATACTCGAAGAACGGAGCACCTATATCACCCTTATCTCTGTCGTAGATCTCCGTAAAGAAATCCCACAGGATATCCATATCTCTGTAGACAGAAAACTGTCTTGTTGTAATGTTCATGTCAGTAACCTCCGATCCCCAGAAGAGGGATGTCGTTTACAAGACAAAAGGCTGCTTGCCCGATGTCTTCTTCGTCTACTTCTTCTCCTTCGCGAGATGCGCATTCGAACTCGTCTACGATACTCTCGATAAGCGTCATGTCGATAAAGAGCTGCAGTTTTGAGAGCATATCTTCGGACACATCCGTCTCGCTTCTGTAGCCTTCAAGAACAGTATCGAAATAGTGCTCCATAAAGGCGACTCTTTTCTTCGGATCAGGCTCGAATTGACACCACCCTATACCGTGCGTCCAAGTGTGCGCCAGATCGAACACATACCAACAGAAGATGCAGTTATCGAAGTCGAATACAGTTATGTCGCCGCTACTCATATCCACATGGTAATTGCCGTCACAGTAATCGAAATGCACCATGCCGAACACATCGTCGTTTACGGGAAGCTTACGAAACTCTTCTATACGTTTTGCGATAGCTTTCTTAAGCTCGCCGTAAGTATCCGGGATAAGCTGTTCGATGTATTCCATGTTGTACTTATCGAAATACGACATACGTTTATGAGAAGGCTCGTACTCCTTCGACAGCTTATGTATCCTGCCTATGGTCTTGCCTACGTTATAGAAGTATTCTTCGAGAGGCGCACCTTCTCTATACCTGTATCCGTTATCGAACATTAGCATTCCTTTTGCATGTTCAAAAAGGCATACAAATGTGTCTCCTATCCTTTCGACAAGAGCTCCGCTTGGAGACGGTATTACATCTGCTACAGAAGCGCCGTTCTCAGCAAGGAAACGGATGTATTCCGCCTCCGCAAGGTAGTCTTCCATAGACCTGTCGCTAAGTTCAGATATACGAAGAACGTACTTCTTCTCGCCGTCCTTGCTGCACACGAAAACACGATTTCTTCCGCCCTCGTGTTCGGCGATCGGCTTCAGTTCAGATCCTTCTAATCCGAATATTTCCTTTGCCTTTTCTAATATGTCCAAATCTTTCTCCTTATCAGATCGTTATCTCATCGTATCCTTTGGATAGTAAGATCGTATGCTTATCCGGAAAGAGCTCTTCGCAAAGTCTTATCTCCAGCTCCTGTCTGTGCTTTAAGTGATCGATCAGGGCCTTCTCTCCGGATACATTATTCGCTTTGGCATAAGGCGAATCATTGAAGAACCGGAGCATAAGAGGAAACCACAATTCGTTGCCCTTATCGTCTGATCTTTCCTTTCTTATCACATCGATATTGGCCTTGATGTCTTCAGCTTTAAGGTATGCGATACGGATCTTCTTTCCTTCCAAAGTCTTAGCTATATCCTTATAAAGATCGAAGATCTCTTCGTCTGTCCTATTGCGGTACAAGATCATGTCCTCGACGGTATTTTGAAAGAGAGAACATTCGAAGATCGAATCGTCTCCTTCCCATCTTTTGTACCTGTTAAGAACGATGCTTCTGAACTCATCCAAAGACTTTCTTCCGTTATAGATCTCATACTGCTCCAAGTCCTGATAGAACTCATGTCTGTCAGTCTGAACCTTGGTATAGCAGACGATAACATTGCCGTTTTCTTCGTGACTTTTTTCCTCTATCTGAGGCTTCAAGTCACTGTACTTATCTAAGATCTCTTCGTACTTTTCTTTGCTGACAAGAGCGCACCAGGCAAGCTCGATAGGAGAGTAGTCGCCTTCACGATACACAGTGTATCCCGGGTACTTCTCCTGAAGCTTTCCTACGAGAGTACTCTTGCCGCTTCCCTGTAATCCTTCGACAAGATAGTTCATGTAAGTTCCTCCTTTATGCGTGCGTTATAGGCTGGAACATAAATGCGGCATCTTTATTCTCTTCGAAGAACTTTCCCTTAACGAAGAAATGAGAATCCTCTTCTACTACTTCATTCTTAGTAAAAGATGTCATGTCCTTAGGCGTAAAGCCCAACTGAACATGCTTTATCTCTTTACCGAAGGAAGAGATGACTTTATCGATATCACCCTCTCCGATAACAGCATGAAGTATAAGTTCATGATCCTCGATCTCGGCTATAGCATATGTATCAAGATCCGGGATATAGAATGTATTCTCCCTCATAAACTGCGAGAGATAGAACATATAAAGTCCCGTGTTATTAACCATATACAAATCTGCATTTTGCGTAGTATTCGAGAGGATATCTGCCATCTTATCCCATTCGCTTTTATCAGCCATGGATACTTCTTTTGCAGATTTTTCCACGTCGATCGTAACGCCCTTTGAGAAGCAGTATTCCTTACTCTCAGCAAAGCCGAACTTAGGATAGAATCCCACTACGGAATCGTTACCGTAAAGGTAGATACCGTCTGCATCTTTAATATCTTCCATGACCCTTTCCATAAGGAGGCGGGCATAGCCTTTGCCCCTGTAGTCAGGATCGGTCATGACGGTACCTAACTGGATAAGATGAACTATCTTCCCCTTATAGTTCATGTCACATCTGTTGACCGATATGTTAGATACGACCTTACCGTCTTCTATAACGGAATAAGGGTCGTAAGCATCCTTCCAGAAGCCGTTTTGGTACCAGCCTTCGAAGTTCAATCCGAATACTTTATCGGCTAGCTCATTAAAGGAATCTCTAAGTTCCTTATTATCTCTATATGCGTGTCTTATTTCCATAAAATGCAAAACTCCGTTACCGGGACAAAGTGATCCCGGCCCAATAAATAATGTCGATTAAAAAGAGAAAACATCATCCTCAAAGATCCGTATCGCAAAAGAGCGATCACAACAGGAGATGATGCTGATGATCAAATATCAAAGAAAGGTTTCACGAGTTGATTTAATCATACATCTTGATCTCGCGCAATACCTTCAGGGAAACTAATGCTACAATCTATATATCAACAAAGATGAGGGATACATATGAACAGCACACATAAGATAAACGTCGCTCCCGATATAGATCTCTTTGTAGAAGAATTCGGCGAGGGTGACAAGTATATCATTTCGGCGCAGGTGGGATTCTATCCCGTAGGTATGCAGCAGCATCTTGCCACCATGGGCTATCACGTATACTGCATCACACTTCGAGGCTTCTACCCTTCTTCCTATATCGAAGAAGATTACGGCGATCGCTGGTACGACGTCTTCTCCGACGATGTGGTAAGAGTCGCAGATAAGCTTAATATAGATAAGTTCATCTACATGGGTGCTTCTCACGGTGCGGGTGTAGGCTGGCATCTGGTGCTTAACCACCCTGACAGAGTCACGGGATTTGTAGCATGCGTACCCGGCCCTCACAGCCTTAAGGAAGGCGCTATGTCCGTGAGACAGATGGTACTGTCGGGGATAATTAAGGAGCCGCCTCCCATGGATCCGCCCATAGATAACGACGACAGAAGGCAGCAAAGAAGAGATGTCCGCGAGGAGCATATCTCACATAACGCACAGCCTGACCCCAGGGAGAAAGCCATCGACTACGGCCGTCCTCTTCTTAAGTACAAGACAGAGGAGAAGCTTATCGAAATGCTGGGTACGATCAAGACGCCTACCCTTATCTTAGGCGGCATCGACGACCCCTTAAGCACACCCGAGCTGATGCTCAGGACCGCAAAGGCTTTATCTCACTGTAAGCTCGTGATCTACTCCAACTGCGGTCACAACATAGATACGGATCTTATAGAGGAACTCTGCGGCGAAGCAGACAGATTCATAACACAGGTATATAAAGACGGAAGAGTATATAAGTGGGGTTAAGCCTCACTCGTTTTGCTCTTCTTTTTCTTTGCAAAGACTATAACGCAAGCAGCAGCTCCGATAACTGCAACAGATGTTCCGACAATGATATATATGTTCCTGTTGCTCTCCGGTTCGGGGTTAAACTGATGCTCGAGAAGATTTAATATACCTCCGCGATCTCCCTGGTGTGACCAGCCGACAGCATAGAGGCGCTGTCAGTTACACTCAAGGATGTAGTGGCCGCACGTAAATCCCGGAGTATCTCCTCCGTGGCGCACCATATCTTCTCTCACCTCAAATCCGCATGCATAGAATCCTTCAAGTGTAAGCAAAGTCTCAAGCGACTCATCCTTCAGGAGATAACCTCCGAACAAAGCTCTGTCATACTTTAAGATATCGACGATATTGGAATGGATATCTCCCGCACCTTTTGCGAATAAGAGTCTATCACATTGCCGTCGTTATCCAGGAGCACGTTTCCTGTTGCGAAGATGATAACGTCGTCGGTAGCTACTATCCAGCCTCCCTGAAGACCTGTGTCGCTTACCATATACAGGATCGAATTGACCATCGCTTCGTACTCTTCGTCTTCGTTGTTCCAGATATAGCCTTCGATGTTGGTAAGCTTACTCAGCTGATCTTCGACCCTGATGCGGTCATTTAATCCGGGGATACACGATACAAGTCCCATGGTAATAGACAAGACCGGAACAATACTTAGAATCTTTTCATATGTCTATCCATCCCTAATCTTATTACAGCCCCCTGCTTGGATAATAACACTGCTTCTGTTTCCGGGATACACAGAGTTCCCGCTCAGAACATGCCTCTTTGTCTTGCATCTTCCACAAGTTTAGGCTTTATAAGGGGGGATGTCAGACAGGAGATATCTAGAGGTTATTCAGGTAAAAGAAATAGCAGGTACACTTGCAACAGCATAGTATGTATTATAAAATTTAAAGCGTAGATTTCAGCGGTGGACAATGCAAAGCTCGTAGTAGCCAAAGTCTGATGACACCGACTCGTTCCTATAGCGCAGGGTACAATTTAAATCTTCATGAAATATACCGAAACTGAAAAAAAACAATTTAAACTACTTGTAATTACTATTCTTGTCTTGATAGCAGGATTCTTTTTTGCAATTTCTTTTTTGCCAAAACTCAGTATTTTTTCAATCCCTAAAACTTATAACGCTGATGCAAATAAAATCGTCCAATTGAATAATGAAAGAACTTTCGAGAACACATTTGAAATGGAGTTTGATCGAATCTGTTTTCTGGGAATTGAATTGGATCCAATGGAGTCCAATAATGTTATCAAGATCGATGGCACAGTTGAACTGGTTGACTCAAATGGGAATATTATTATCAGCAAGGAAGTATCATCAGTATTTGATACTTCATATTCATTCGGATATATCAAGGTAAATAAGGGAAGTGAATATACTGTACGATTCATTTTTAGAGGCTCCGGCGCAGATGATTCGATGATTGCTCCCGGAATAAAAATCAACGATGAAGGATATTTCTGCTATAGAATCAGCGGACTTCGAGGTTCATCAGATAACAAATTCGTATTCGCCGGAATGTATCTTTTGATTTCAGCTCTCGTTATATTGTTTGTGGTAACTTCGAACCAAAGTAAAATTGGAGATTCGGTCCTTGTAGACGGAATCATCATAGGCATGATGTTTTCATTGTCGATCCTCGTGGTAAGTCAGGAGTATGATCTGTTTACTATAGGAAAGACGGCTTTTAGGATGATTGAATCTTTTGCGAAGGGACATTTTTCAGATTATATCGAAGAATCATTTCTTGCAGAGTTAAATCATCAAAGCCTACGAGCATTATTCACGTATAATTACAAATTCTTTATCATATTGCCAATAGCAATCACCATGCTTCCTTTGTTCCCTTTTTTCGACGGTGATATGATTTCCCCATATGAGATCCAGACTGTTTCTATGTATCTTACCTTTGTTGTCGCAGTACTGGTATTGATATCAGCAGGGATGATAAAATACATCTCCCGGGAATGCGATATGGACAAGAGATATCTGATCAATGTCAGGATGCTCTTTCTCTCTTCATCGTTTATTTTGTTCTACTCAGTTGCATTTGGCGCTGTGGACATTTTTTATGTCGTAGTGATATTAGCAGCATTACCGTTCTACTACAGGAAGAAGTACACTGTCTTCTCTCTATTTATGTCAGTAGCTATAGCCATGAAACTTTTGCCGCTGATGATCTTTATTCCGCTTATCCTGCTTGCTAATAAGAAAATACGTGAACTCTTGGTCAACATAGTGATCGCTCTGTCGTGTACTATCCTCTCTTCTTTAATATTTGAAAAAAACTCAGTATACCTGGCTGCTACGAATGAACCATTTATCGAACGTCTTGATGGGACGCGAATAGGCGATAATATAGCTGTATTTGTCGTGTTGTACATCTTGGTATGTATTGCAACGTTTTTTCACCATCCGGATGTGGATAACAAAAAAGAAATGTTGTTCAAATCTATGTTTACGATTTTTATCGTTTATGCAGCATTTACAGTCTTTGTCGAATGGCACACGCAGTGGCTCATACCTCTTGTCCTTTCGCTCTGTTTTCTTATCCCTTTTTTCCGCTCAAACCAGATACTCATTATCCTTAGTATTGCCTTAGAAGGATTTGTGATTCTTTCTTCCGACATAACCGGATCATCCGTGTATCTGCTCAATGGCGGTATCATCAAGAATATAACGGGGCAGATGTATAACGGAGTTAATATGATGGTAATCATGAGAAACATAACCCCGATGGCGCGCCATATTATAATGTCAGCAATCTGCGCAGTTAGCATATACATGATATGTTATATGTTTAAAAATTATAAAAAAGAGAATTACAATACATTTGAGTGTTCACGCCCGTGGGTTATAGGACGAACCGGAAGTTTATTTGCCTTCGTACTTTTCTATTGTTGGTGTTTCAGCTATGTCGGTTGATTAAATGATACTTAGAATCTTTTCGTATGTCTATCCATCCCTAATCTTATTACAGCCCCGCTTGGAGTATAACACTGCCGCTGTCCGGAGAATACAATGCGTTCTCGCTCATAGCATGCCTTAAGTCTCTTCTCCAGACTTATCCGCACGGTATGCTTCCAGCTCTTCAAGACCCATGGTATAGTGGTCAAAAATCCTTCTGCAGTGAACAGTTGCTTATAGTCCACGACCATCTCAAAATCGTTATCTAACATGCACCCATCTGTGAACTTCGTTTCTCTTAAGAAGGATTTCAGGAATTCAAGATCACGAAAGCTGATGCAATAAGACGTGTATTTACCGTAATCGATACCAAATCCCTTGTAGTAATCGGTCAGATGCTTTACAAACTCCTCGCCATTGATATCGTCCAGACAGGTGTCGATAAACAGATGCCCCTGTCAGTTTACAAAGTCAGCCTGTTCTTGTCTACAAGATCGCAATACTCAGAACTGTCCTTCCACTGTTCGATGATATATCTTTCTTCATCACTTCTCGTTGACAGTATTATTAGATTATCCAATACAGTTCTCCAACTCTCTCAGATACGGTTGCGGATATTGCTCCTGATATTAAGGTGCCTGAAGAGGCACGCCATCATAAAGGCAGCGATCAGGATACATGCAAATACCAGCATTCCGATGTTATAGCCGTATGTCGTGAACTTATAGAAATCGTGAGGATCCGGGAAAGTATCTCCCATACCGTTACGCTTGAGATTCCATATATATCCCATTCCGTAGATAAGAGTCGGGAATATCGACATCCATGTATATCTCATCTTCATCCTGACATTCTTGGTATCAAGAAGGCAGAAATCCAATATGACAAGCAAAGGAACTATAAGATGGAACAGGAATCCCTGACCTCTGTAGAGCTTAAGATAGCCGTAGTGAGGTGCCAGGACGAATGCCGTTACAAGGAATGTTATGGATATGGTAGCGGTACATGCGAGCTTTAAGAATACGAAGGCATCCGTAAGCTGTCTCTTTTTCCCGAATCTTAAGACAAGATAATAGGCTGATACAAAACCGCACAGGAGATTGGACTGCGTCGTAAAGTACTTGATGTTCTTAGCGCCTACCGTCGTAAGACTCTTGCCGTCTCCGACTTTCCTCAGGAAGAGGACTATGACACCTGTTATTACCATCAAGACTACAGAAAAGTTGATTATTGCAGATAAGCGATCTCTCCTGGGAAGCCCACGCATGCTACTGACCGGTCCAATTCAAAAACTTACCTTTCAATTATATCAGCGTAAGAAGCATTTGTGTTATAAAATTTAGCGAGATTGCACAAAAAAATTATTAAATTCTCAAAATAATCGTTTTATATCCACAAGAGAATCAAGTCTCGCGTAGAGAAGTTTCCCGAGTTCCTCATCCGGTTCGGTAAGATCCGGGATCATAATGACATTGCAACCTGCGCCATATGCGCTCTTTACGCCGTTAGGAGAATCCTCTACGGCGAATACTTCCGTGGGATCAAGTCCTAAAGCCTCGCAGGCATAGGCGTATATGTCGGGAGCGGGTTTCCCCTGATTGACCATATCGGCGCATATTATCTTATCGAATGCATCAAGAAGACCGATCCTTCCAAGATACCTCTCAGTCCTCGGAAGGTCGTTGGCGGTAGCAAGAGCTACGGTGATGCCTTTCGCCCTGAGCCAGGATAAGATCTCTTCCGCTCCGGGCTTAAGCGGGATCCCGGGCTTTAAATATTCTTCTATTATCTCCTTGCGAACTGCTCGAACCTTATCGTAGTCGAAGTCCTCTCCGTACCACTCCTTGAACTTTAAAGGGGCAAAAGGACGTCCCAGGGACCTTAACTCCAGTGCCACATCAGGGTCGCACTTATAGCCGAACCTGCCCAATGCCTCGGGCCATGCCAGGCGGTAGAACTGCTCTGTATCCGTTATTGTTCCGTCAAGATCGAAGATAACTGCCTTTATCACTTTATTCTCCTTAAGAAGCAGGCTTTATCATCTTGCCTACCATGGTTATAAGAGGCCCTAAGAAAAGTGCCATGAGGACTATTCCTATTACGGGTACCCCTCCGAATATTATACCTGCAACTATCGCCGCGCCGTCCCAGCAGATCCTGATAAGTGTCTTGGGGACCTTGGGGAACTTTCCCGTTATCTTCTCCGCGAGGATGATCGGGACACCGTCATAGGGTGCCACGCCTGTATCCGCATTGATATATACTGCAGCGCAGAACATGAAGAATATAAGGGATATAAGAAATATTATCCAGCGGGACAGAGGCTCCGTGAACAAAGACTCGGGAAGGGTCTTGCCCCACACCCAGGTCCAGAAATCGACATAGTATCCTACGAGGACCATATTAAAGAGAGTACCGAATCCTATAAGGCTCCTCTTGAAGATCAGCACTATGGCGAACATGACGATATTGACGATGAGCTGCCAGTTGCCGAAGGTCATGCCTATCCTGGCACAGATGGACCTGTTCATGAAGGTACAGGGATCCGTTCCGAGATTGCATAAAATAAGGATAGAGACAAAGAATCCCATTCCCGTAACGCCCGCAAAACTTATGCCGATCCTCTTAAGATCGAACCTTTCCTTTATACTTTTCTTTTCCATTTTCTATACTCCGAATCTTAAATCGGTTACAGATGATACCATCATTATCGGAGCATAACAATCGGATATGCTTTGGCACTAATATAGTTTTATCGTAAGAAGAAAAGTTCATTACATATATATTTGTAACAATGTTAAAGATCCGGACAGAAGCCCGGATCTTCACAGATTACAGTTTTCTCATCATCAGCGACTCATAAAGGAGAGTTCCGTCCTTGAGCTTTATCGCATTCGGACGAACTCCGTATACTTCAAATCCCATCTTCTTATAAAGAGCCATAGCGCGGTCATTACCTTCAACGACTTCGAGCTCCACCTGCATAAGATCGGGGTTGGCCCTGGCAGCATCGAGCATCGCTTCGAACATCTTCGTACCGATACCTAAGCCCCAGTATTCCTTAAGAAGAGCGATGGCGACATTTGCCCTGTGCCTTATCTTCATCTTACCGTTCATCATGAGGTGACAGTTGCCCGCCACCTTGCCGTCAACAGTGCATGTTAAGAAAAGATCATTAGGCGATCCCTTCATGTTCTCCAGGAGCTTCTTCTCCCCTTCGAGTGTATACCTTCCGCATTCTTCGGGATAGCGAAGGAGAAAGTCAGTCTCTTCCGCGGACTTTACGAGGTAATCGAGAAGTCCCTGAGCATGTTCCTCTTCGGGGTTCAAAAGAAGTGCCGTCCTGCCATCCTTTAATGTAAATTCAGTTGTTTCAAAAAGCATATTTATTATCTCCGTTCATCAGTAATATTATTCAGTCGATCTTTACCGCGATCAGCGGGATAATTCGCTCTTCTGCCGTAAGGCCCGCATGTCCTCCGGGCATCTCCTGCGCCTCGATATGAGTATTGAATATGGCCTTTGGTGAGGTCGAGAATACAACATAGTCTCCGAGCATCCCGCGCAGGTCTTCGCGATCTTCTCCTATTCCGAACACATCCATGCTGACAGCTTCATCTCCCGTAAGAATCAGAAAACCGTCACCGAAATTCTTCGTAAATATCTCGGGGAAATCCGCCTTCTTATCTACCTTAACGAAGAAGCTCATGACCCTCGGCTCAAGTGAAGGAAGTCGTACGAGACAGTCCGTTACTTCAGGGTGATCAAGAAGACAGATATTATCGCAGTCTACGTGACTGTGATCTGCGGTTATGAGAAGGAGAGTATCCTTAAGATCCGATGCGAATTCTTCGATCCTTTTCTCGAGCGAAGTCACCATCTCGTGTGTCTCGGAACTTACGGTACCCGTGCGATGCATGGTCGAATCGGGCTCGCTCCAGTATGCATATATGAACTTCCTTTCGGGCTCATCGCAGAGGCTTTTCACACGGGATAATATCGCTTCAAGATCCTGAGGAAAAGGCGGCATGAAAGGCATGGAAAAATATGCTCTTCCTCCTGCCTCATTTATCGCATCCACGATATTTTTATAGGGCGTATATCTAAATCCTACATGGTAATCCGCGGCAGGCTTATCAGGATCAAGGGAATCCTTTGTCCAGACCGATCTGCCGTCAGCACCAAGTTCAGGCTTCGCATCTTGCCTTTCTGTCTTCTGCTCGATATTCCTGAAGACGGTAACATTCTTCTCAAGCTTCGGATAGTATATATCCCATCCGAGCCATCCATGCTCATTGGGGTACAGTCCGCTCATAAGAGAAGTGGTGGCAGCGACCGTCGTAGGCGGGAATACGGAATCGTAACTTCCCACCACATGTGAACGGAAGAATCCTTCCTTATCAAGATGCTTCTCCAGAATAGAAACACCCATCGCATCCAGAACGAGAACTACAACATTCTTGTAGTCGGATGCAAGCAGCTCATCTGCCATGGGAAGAGTATCATGTATAGTCTTTGCACCGAACTTACTAAGTACCGAATTTGCCAGATTAACGAGACAATTATCGTAGTTCGGTAGAGCCGATATCTTCTTTTGTTCCTGTTCCATATATATTCTCCCGTCAAAAGTTATATTGCATAAAGTTTCCGTTCTTCTTGAAGCCGAAGTCTGTGTAGAGCAGTACGCCCATATCGGATGCCGTTATCTGTACACAGCCGCAGCCGTATTCTTTTGCATCTGCTACGACTCTGCCGAGAAGTTCCTTTGCGATACCTCTTCTTCTGTAGTCCTTATCCGTAAACATGCTCGAAAGGAGCCCGATGCGTCCCGTAGGACATGAGAAGTAAGGAGGCTTCTCTACGAAGGACATACCGCTGGTTCCTACTATCTTGCCGTCATCTACGGCGAGCCAGGATACAAAAGTTCCGTCCTTCATATGCCTGCTGTAATAATCACGAAGATAAGGCTTAAGATCGATATCTTCCGTTGCACCTTCTTCACGAAGCTGTCCTATCCTTATGTCGATAAACTGATCGATATCATTCTTCTCAAGACGTCTGTACTTAAGCATATTCTTTCTCCTTTATATCGACATTCTTCTCGTAGTAAACAAGAGTCATGTAGTCATTAAATCTTTCTTCCTTGCCTCTTCTTGTGAAGCCGCATTTCTCATAGAGATGACAATTCTTCTCTTCTTCTTTTATAGTCGCAAGACGCCATGTCTTAGTACCGTTCCAGAGCTTAAGAGCTTCCTTTATCGCCGCACCGCCGTATCCCTGATCCTGGAACTCCGGTCTTATGAAAAGCGGACTTATATGCATGATCGAATCATCAGGAGAAGAGTAATCCCTTACGATCCTTATAACTCCAACCTTATCCTCACCGTCTGTGACATAGTAGAAATAACTGTTGGGACAAGTATTAAGTTTCCACGATACTCTGTCGATGCTCTCCTTGGCAGGGGACATATCGTCGTCGTGATATTTCTCATATAAGGGCGTAAAGGCTTCCACCTGAAGTCTGTGAAGCTCATATAGATCTTTGGCCGTCGCTTTTACAAGATGTACTTCTCCCATGCTTTCCTCCTAACAAAAATACCGTCTATCCGTAGAGTTCGGATAAACGGTATTGAAATAACAAGATATGTATCACTATTTATCCGAAGTTATATTGGCACGCGCATATAATAACGTCTTGAAATGACGCCTGTAGTCTTAATATCAGTTGTATAAGACATGATATTATGCACGTGGTTTCCTCCGTAGTGATTTTCTAACAGGCTACAACTGATGCTGATGATTGTCAATCACCAATGGTAAAATACATCTATGGACAATAAGAACTTCGAGATAACAAAAGCATCTGTATGCGATATGGCTGCAGTTCAGAATATTACTCAGACTACGATCAGAGCTGTATACCCTAAGTACTACCCGCAAGGCGCAGTCGATTTCTTCAGCGCCCACCATTCTGACGAGAAGATCTCAGCTGATATCTCATCAGGTTTTGTCTATCTGCTGAAGTACGAAGGTAGATCAACAGGTACTGTCACGATCTCCGAGAACCATATAAATCGTCTCTTCGTCCTTCCCGAATATCAGGGCAGAGGATTCGGACGAGCACTTATGGATATGGCGGAAGATACGATATTCAGATGCTTCGACAAGATAGAGCTGGATGCTTCCCTTCCCGCTAAGAGGATCTACTTAAAGCGCGGATACAAAGAGACCGAATACCACGTGATCGATACACCCAATGGTGACCATCTCTGTTACGACGTTATGGTAAAAGACCGCGGCTGATAAAGATCCCTCTTAAAGCCAAGAAGTTAAGATATTCTCGAATATCTCAGGCTGTTCGATCTGTAGGTTGTGACCTGCATTCTCTACGGCACAGTATGTGGAATTAACATACTTCATGTTCTCTTTAAGGTCCAATAGCCTGTATATGCTTCGCCGTCGTCACCGAACAGGATGATATCTCTCTTTGTAAAGCCCAGACTCTCAGCGGCTGCCATACGCTCTATAGCGTAGATGGGAACCTTGGTAAGGATCGTATCCGTATCGAAGAGATCGTAGGCATCAGGAACAATAAGTCCAAGGATACTCTTAAGGCTCTCTTCCTTCTCATAGTCGCTTCTAACATCCAGTCGAAGGGTTCCCATACCGTCAGTCTCGTCATCAGATATCCTCTTGAAGAGCTCTATTGTACCGATCGCTTTGTTCGTCTCCTTGTCGATTATCGACCACCTGACAAACCACTTCTCGCGATATGAGTATGTCCAGAAGTCATAAGCTTCCTTCATCCTCTCGATGGTAGGATAGTAGAAATTATCCCCGTCACAGTTATCGCTGTTAAAGAAAGGAAGTGCATTCTTATCGCTATATACAGAGAGAAGATCTTCTATATCGTTCTCTTCAATAAATCTCAGAAGGAATCTGTCGTTCTCTAATACGGGACACTTCTCATAAACGCTATTCATATAAGCCTCCGCAGATAAATAGTAATACCGGATCCGTACTATTCCATTTAATCATTTCGGCCCGCAGGAGTCAAGAACATTTGTTCTACGTGTCGATTTCTTTCATAACGAAGATCTCATCGTGGAAGAATGCGATTACACCTTCCTTACCGATAAGGTCTGAAGCCTTAATTCCTATTCCTCTGCAGTAATCAAAAGACGTCTGGCCCTTATCGTAGCTGACGATCAGTTTATGTTCAAAGCCGTCAGCAAGATAAATGTGCCCTTTACATAATATGTAATCTCCCTTGATGGCTCTTATAAGTCTTACAAGGGTGAATCCTCCGCTATAAGTAAAGAGAGGAAAGAACAGAAATGCAAGGATGACCATAAAGAAAGCACCTTTACCGCGATCGCGCGACATCAAGGCATGTTCAGATGCAAGAAAATTACTGACAATAGCATACGTATATATAGCGATAAATGCCGCTGAATTAAAAAATCCCTCTCGAAGGACGCCCCATATGAGCTTCTTCCTGTATGGCTCCACGTTTGTGATCTTAGTCAGAGCTTTACTCATTATAAGAGAATTGGCAGTATGAGAATACTTTCTCTCTTTACAGTCTCTTCGAATGACCATGATCGCTTCAGGGACCAGCAGAAGACCGCCCGACAAAAATATGGCAAGACCGATCAAAGCCTCTTTGTTGTCCGATGCAACGCTTATATATATAAGACCTCCGAGACCGAGGCATATCGAGGCAAAGATAAGCAGACCGTCAATGGAACTCCATTTACCGGTCTTTTTATTCTTAGCTTCTGTCTTACGATTATTACGTCTGCTCATATTCTCTTCTTAAAATCCGTTCTCTGTAGTGCCTTGCCGTTGGGCAGCGATATGAGGTCTTCTGAAATAAGAGTATATCCTATCTCATCCATTGCGGAAGTAAGATCCTCCCTGCTCATCTGATGATGAACTTCATCGAGCCTGTCAAATGCATGAAGATAGGGCGAATCAGATACCCAGGATGCTTCATCCGTATTGATCTGGATAACACAGGATACATACTCGGGTGATACACGGCTTATTACCTTCTTGAAAGCATCGTAGCCTATGTATTCGATAAGAAGATTCGCTATGACGAGATCTGCTCCCGGAAGCTTATCCGCTTCGTTAATCATGTCTGCCTTAATGCACTTAAGTATGCCCTTTAAGTTCGGGTATCTCTCCACAGCCGCCTTCAGGTAATCACAGTTGATATCAACACCGTAGACCTTATCGTATTTATCGGTCCTTACGTGCTCAAGGCCGTTGCCGCCCGCTACGCCAAGTACCATAGCCGACGTCACGGGATAGTCCCCGAACTGATCCTTCATTATCTTATTCATGGCCTGAAGCTGAGCTACGGATCCCAGGCTCATGTGATTCTCGTAGTCATCCAGTCTTATCTCTTCCCAGGGATTACTCATGCAGTTATCCTCTTTCCTCCGAAGGCATGTATCGTCCTTGTTCCACGGGTAACTCTTCCGTGATGGGGTACTCCCTTAGGGATAAGAAGCTCATCTCCTTTATGCAGCACATGCTCCACGCCACCGATTATTTCGACATATTCACCTTCTACGCAGAGGACATATTCATCGAATTCGTGTACATTCTCTTTCGATTCTCTGTCTGAGAAGTAAGTCCAGAAACAGATCTGACTTCCGTCCTTACCTTCGTAGTAATATCCGTCGATATCAGGCGTATTCTGCTGCGAGCTGTCTATGTGATTAAAAGACGCCTTCATAAAATCGGGAAATGCTTCCATATAAACTCATGCTCCTAACCTTAGTCCTCCTAAGATTATAGCATTGATCAGACATAGAGGATGTTGATGGCAGGATCAGACAGATCTTTGGGGCTTTATCAGTTATGCTCAAGAATTATTACGTATACGTAGCCGTAGTCTTCCGTAGGTACTATCTTATTGCTCGTGCTGTAAGCGAATGCATGCCCGTCGTGCTGATATCCGTTACCGCCATAAGGCATAAGACCGCATGCATAACCCATGTCGAAAGCAGTAAGTATCTCCAAGGAATCCTTATTAAGGAGCTCCCCTCCGAAAAGCGCTCTGTCGAAAGCAAGAAGATCTGCGGCACATGTATGTATACCGCCGTCGCCTCTTTCCTGATTCGGCTGCATCGAATGTCCGAATCCATCGACCATTCCCGCATCGTAAGCTGTCGTGAAGCTGACAGGGACACTCGTCTCATTACCTGCGACCATGGATGTAGTATGAGTCATGCCGCAGGGAGTAAATATATTCTCCTGAAGATATTCGTCAAATCTAATGCCCGATGCGATCTCTACGATCATGGCAAGAAGATGGTAGTTGGTATTGCAGTACTGCATCATGGAACCGGGCTCAAAGAGCAGCTCGTTACCGCACAGAGCCTCTATGAATTCTTCGTCCGAGATACGATCTTGGAAGAAATCCTCCTTGGCCTCCCAGTGGTCACCTTCAAGACTCCAGAAGGTATCAGGATCGTTCAGATAATCCGGGATGCCCGACTGCATATGCAGGAGGTTATATATAGTAACGTTTGCACCTGCCTGATATTCGGGGAAGAACTTATCAAGAGTATCGTCAAGGCTGAGCTTTCCCTGCTCTATAAGCTTTAAGGTAGCAACCGCCGTAAATGTCTTGGAAGAAGATGCGATATCGTATGTCGTATACTGACTGACCGAAGTCGTACCGTCGATCTCATAAGAATCTTCGCAATATAAGAAAAGTACATCTTCGTCTGTTGCTACAAGATAGCATCCTCTGCAGGATGACGTGTTATACGACTGAAGGTTAAGAGTCTTAACAAGATCTTCGTAATAAGGGTCTTCGTTTATCCAGGTCCTGTTATCGCCCAAAGTGATATCTTCGATCTCATATTTCCCCGGTGCCTTATTGCATGCTGTTGCCATAAGCATTGCCGTGGACAACATAACAGCCGCCGTCTTCTTTAAGATACTGCTCATATCCGTCCCCCGATTTACTCGTGTTTTACATTGTTAACCGTAACATAACGATACTTGGGATACTATCTACTGTCGGTAGATTCTAGAGTTTATGGGGCTTTGCTCTATATCTTGTCAGGCAACGACTCCTGTGATATCTTGTTATTAAACACGTTCAATAAATGAGGCCCTCACATGAATAAGGAAGAGAAATTAAAGATAACCAAAGACAAGCTTCTTGAAGCATCTGCAATGCTCATGGAGAATAACGATGATCCCATGAAGGTCACTTCAAGGGAGATCGCCAAGGCCGCGGGAGTGCAGCCTGCCATGATAAATTACTGCTTCGGCTCAAGAGAAGATCTTATATATCTTACTTTCGCGAAGATCTATAACGACTACCTTAAGAATGCCGACGTAGAAGCAATATTAAAGGAAGATCTTACTCCCAAAGATCTTCTGAAGAGGATGCATTTCGTTGTGGTCGACTGCCTTGTAAAGCATTTTAATTTTACAAAGGCGATAACGAATTTTGTTCTTTTTAAGCGCGACCTCTCGCAGGAATCTTTCTCCTATCCTTATGTCATGAAGCACTATGCGGGAAGAAAGACTGAAGAGGAATGTAAGCTCATAGCATATGAATTATCCACCATGATGCAGCTAATTATCTTCAGAAAGGAAGATATTAAGAGAGACTTCGGCATCGACCTTGATAACGAAGACGAGCTTCGAAAGTATATCGACATGCGTGTCGATCTTCTTCTGGGTGAATGATATGAAGTATATATACGACCTTGGTTCTATCCCGCAGGATAAGATGAACAGAGTCGGCGGCAAGGCGCGATCCCTGTCTCATATGCTCACCGACATGAAGCTTAACGTGCCGGAAGGATACGTTATTATCTGCGATGCATTTAAGGAAGGCGAGATCTTAGCTGAGGCAGCATCGGAGCTTGACTGTCTCCTCCCTTCAATAGATCCCGCTTTTACATATGCGGTAAGATCTTCTGCCATAAACGAGGACGGAGAGAATGCATCTTTTGCAGGACAGTATGAGACTATAACGGATGTTGATATCAAGAATATCCCGGGTGCCGTAAAGAAGGTCATATCTTCCAAGGATGTAGCGAGAGTAAAGGGATATACCGAGAGCTTTGGAGAAGAAGATCAGGGCATTGCCGTCGTTATCCAGAGGTTCGTTAAGCCGCAGTTTGCAGGGGTGTTATTTACATCCGATCCTCTTACCGGAAGAAACGATAAGATGGTCGGTAATTACGTAAGAGGCGAGGGCGAGAAGCTGGTGTCAGGCGCGGAGAATGCGGAAGTATTCGGCATAGATTCCATTAAGTATCGCTATGAAGGCAATGCAGAGTTCTCCAAGTATTCTAAATCTTTGTGGAAGTCCTGCAGGAAGATAAGGCTCTCCTACGGCGTACCTATGGATATCGAGTGGGCGGTATCGGAAAGTAAAGTATATATCCTTCAATCTCGTCCCATAACGACTCTTCGAAGACTCGACTCTTCAACATATCGCGTCAACGGAAGCATGTCAGGCTATAAACTGCTTACAAGGACCAACGTAGGCGAGATCTTCATGAAGCCCGTATCCCCCATGACATTCAGCGTCCTGGAGAAGATAAACGATGTCTTAGGGCTCCCCGACTGGCTCGATAATATCTGCGGTCAGCCCTACATGAACATATCCGTCATGTGCTCTGCTTTTGTCGCTTTCGGCAAGACTGAAGAAAAAGCATATGAATCACTTAAGGATCTGGTAGGTAATGTACCCGAGGGAACGCATATCCCTATCTCCCCTTTTGACAAGAAGACGTTCCTTAAGAAAGTAAAGACTCTTGTCTTCCCTAAGGAAAAGTCTAAGCTCACCAAGAAGCAGAAACTTCAGATGGTAGAAGACCTGGCGGATATCTCAAGAGGTCTTATAGAAGAAATAAAGCTCATAGGAAGCAGCAAAGAACTGTATGCTTACTGGAATAACAGGCTGCAGCCTTATCTTAATGACGGGCTCTCCTCCATTATGGCTGCCTCGGGAACTGCAATGGTGCCTCTCTTCATGACGCGCGGAAAGATAACTAAGATCGCGGGCGAAGAGATGTCGAACCGTCTCTGCGGAGGATGCGTCGGGATACTTGATTCCATGAAACCTTTGCTCCTTATAGAAGATGTTATAGCAGGCACTCTAAGCAAGGAAGAATATATCCGCATATGCGGTCACAGATCCGCTGACGAGATGGAGCTTATGGCTCCCCGTCCCTACGAAGATCCGACCTTCCCGGGGAACCTTATAGAGGAGCATAAGGCGAGCGGCATGAACCTTCATAAGATGCAGGAAAATGAGCATAGGAAATTCGAAGAAGCTCTTGCCGAATTTAAGGAAAAGTATCCTTCAAAGGCTACGTGGATCGATAAGGAACTCAAGAACTTCGCCCACGCCAACGACTTCAGGGAAGAGATCAGATCCAAGGGTGTTGTCATATTCAGCGTATTCCGAGAATATATCCGCAAGTCAGGAGATCTGTGCGGCACGGGAGATGATATCTTCTACTTAAGTTACACGGAGATGTTCGACCTTCTTCAGGGAAAGAGAAACTCTCTCGAATATATCCCTGCGCGCAAGGCAACCTACGCGGATTATCTTAAATATCCTTCTTTCCCTAATGTCATCTTAGGAAGGTTCGAGCCTGATAAGTGGATGGAAGATGAGAACAGAAGATCCGACTTCTTCTGCGAAGATATGGAGCGTTCGGATATATCTTCAACATCTGATGTTAAAGGTTTCCCGGGAGCCGCAGGTCAGGTAACGGGAACAGTCAGAGTGATCGAAAGCATAGATGAGATCGATCAGGTTCAGCAGGGTGATATCCTGGTAACGACGGCGACCAATATCGGATGGACTCTTGTCTTTCCCAAGGTATCTGCTGTCGTCACGGATATCGGAGCTCCCTTATCCCATGCTGCTATCGTAGCCCGTGAATTCGGTATCCCTGCGGTCGTAGGATGCGGTAATGCCACTACTGTTCTTAAGACAGGAGATGTAGTTACTGTGGACGGCTCAAGAGGAACTGTCACGCGACAGTAAAGAGTGCCTTAAAGTATCCGTTATTATCCATAAGAGTTCTGAAGTCGCCCTTCTCTTCTATGCGTCCGTCCTTCATGACGATTATCTCGTCATATCTTCTGAGGACATCCTCTTCAAGATCATGCGTTACTACTATCCTTGTCATGTCAGTAAGATCCAGGATCTCGTTAATGACTTCGTGAGAAGTCTTGGCATCAAGAGCTGATGTCACTTCGTCTGCAAGAAGTACGGAAGAATCCTTAAGAAGGCTTCTGGCGATAGATATACGCTGCTTCTCTCCTCCCGATAATCCCTTGCCGTTTTCTCCGCATAGATAGTCCTCTCCGCGCTCTTTTATAAGCTCATTAAGGTGTGCCCTGCAAAGCGCGTCAGATACCCTGGCATCATCGAAGTCACGGAACATTGTAACGTTATCTCTTACAGATGAATTGAAAACAAATACGTTCTGGTGAATTACCGTAAGAAGGTCGTAAAGAGACTCGGAAGATATGTCTCTCATCTCGTTGCCGTCTATCTTTATCTGCCCCTTATAGGAATCGTCGGAAGCCATAAGGAGGCTTAAGAGAGTAGACTTACCGCTGCCGCTTCCTCCTACTATCGCATAGGACTTCCCGGGGACGAATTCTGTAGTGATGTCGTGCAGCACTTCCCTTTCGCCGTCGTAGGAAAAAGATACGTTCTCTAAGCGGATGCCTTGAGAGAGGGATGTTACTTCTGCTCCGCCTTCCTTCACGTTGCCTTCACTAAGCATCGAAGAGAGCTTATCTATAAGGACATCCGCCGCCTTCTTTCTTGCTATAAGAGCAGGAAGCTCAGATACGGGCTGGATAAGAAAGTTCATGAGGTTTATGAACATTATTACCGTTCCTGCAGTAAGATCTCTTCCCGTAGAAGCCAGGTATGCACCGACTACGAATACGCCAAGCTGCGCGATAAGGCCCGATACCATGCCAAGAGACCCTACAAAGATACTGAGCTTACGAAGAGTATACTTGGAATCTTCTAGCTTACGGTTCTGCTCCGAGAACATCTTCTGCACTTCCTCTTCGGCCTTGAAGCTCTTTATTACCTGAAATCCTCCGAGGCAGTCCGTAAGAGATGAAGTAAGATCAGCATTCCTGTCAGATACGACCTTCTGCGCACTTTGTATCTTCCTTCCCGTAAGAGCCGATACAAGAACGGGAAAGAGCATAAGAAGGATCACTACACCCGTAAGAAGAGGCGAAGATATCAGCATAAGAACGAGCGCCCCGACGAAAGTCACCGTCTTTGTCACTATGGCAAAGATCTGCGAGAGATAGTCATTCTCTATAGAAGTGCAGTCATTGGTAAGAGCAGAGAGATAAGAAGAAGTATTCTCATCCTTAAAGGATGCTATGCCTTTAGATGTAAGCCTGCCAAAGGAGAACTCCTTATACTGCATCAGGGCCTTCTTTATAAAGGCCGGTTCCGAAGTATAGCGGAGGATAAATACCGCGAAAGTGAATACAAGGAAGAGACCGCATGCTGCCATGAGTTCTTCCCAAGTCATGGCACCTTCCACGCCCGAGATCGAATCGGTAAATCCCTTTATAAGAAGGGAAGCGATAAGACCTATTCCGGCAGTGAGGATCGATGCGATAATGCCCGTAAAAAAGGCGCAGTGATTACTACGGTAGAACCGGGATACCGGCTCCGCCTTGATATTATTCTTTCTCATGGGAACTCTCCTTTACTTGGATATACTTTCTTTAAGCTTAGTAAGTTCGGGATCTTTTATCCGGAGCAGAAGATTATCTATGCACTCCACGGCAGTCTGCCCCGTGGCATCTATAGCTTTTCGGCTGGCATCTATGGATACGAACCTCAGGTTACTTCCGTCGTAGTCCGGATCTTTATCGAATCTTTCCGCCAGCTCTACGGCACTGATAAGTGTCTTTCTTGCGCTATCTTTATCCTTGAGCTTTAACTGTGCCAGGGAGATACCTACTAAGTAATAGCAGTGAAGTTTATCAAGGAAATTGATCTTATCGTCACTTCTGAATATAAGATCAGATTCGATGCCCCATCTTAAGAGGTCTATCGCATCTTCGTAAGCACCGCTTCTTATAAGAAGAAATGCCTTACCTATAACAGTATGGAACTTCCTGTCTATCTCGTTAAGGATGGAATAAGAGAGAAATATATCTCCCTCCTTACTGTTCTGCATGGCAAGAAGATATCCGATCTTATTGTCGTATTTTCCGCCGGAGTTATATTCCTTCAAAAGGTCTATTGCCTTATCTATATGTCCAAGTGCCATATGTATAGTAGCTATCTCGCCGTAGATCACCGATTCATCCACCTTATGGTCCGTGCTCTGCGGCAGGAGCTTTATTGCCTGATCGTACAGTTCCATGGCTCTTGATAAAAGCTTCTTATCTACCTTGCCGACCATTCCGAAGGCGCTGTAGATATTGGCGCTCTCGTGTACTACTTCAAAGGAGTTGGGATATTTCTTCAGTGCCTTCTCGGCTTCGCGAACGGCTTCCTCATCCTGAGAAGCCCTTAGCTGCTTTAATCGCCCGGAAAGCTCGGTCATTCTGTTATCACGAAGCTCGAATCCCAGGAGGACATCGACTGACAGGTCGAAAAAATCCGCTATATCCATGATTAGTGTTATATCCGGACTCGATATCCCCGCTTCCCACTTATGCACGGCACCTACGGTAACGCCGAATACTTCAGCCAGCTGCTCCTGAGTAAGGCCTCTTTCCTTACGCAGTTTGCGGATATTATCACCGAGATCTGTCTTCATAAGATGTCCTCCCCGTGTGTTTGCTCTTATGACATCATTGTAGAACATCGAAAAGGATCTTTGAATACACTACCGATACAAATAAGACAGATATTTTTATACTGTTGGTATAATTAACTGATTCGAGACTGCCGCTTTACTTGCCTGATTCCGGCTTGATCTGATATTTCTTCGAAGGCTTTATTATAAGAAGAGCGATAAGGATCAGGAACGCAGTAGTAGAAAGGCTCACGGGATAAGCTGCCATTATGTAGCCTAATGACTTATGAGTCTTAAAGACCGTGGCGATCCATGTGATCCTGGTGCCGCATATTCCGATCATGGTAAGGATCGAAGGAACAAGAGATATTCCAAATCCTCTTAAATAACCTGACATAAGCTCATAGGACAATGTGAATGTATAAGCCGAGAATATGACCATAAGTCTTATATATCCGGTCTCTATTATCTCCGGATCCTTATTGAAGAGATAGAGGATATCGCGGCCGAATGCAAGGATAATTACGATCGATAAAGCCATGGCGATTATACCTTCTGTGAAGCACAGAAGAAGAGACTTCTTGCATCTGTCTATCTTGCCCGCACCGAAGTTCTGCCCGACGAATGTAGTACATGCCTGGCTGAAGCTGTTAAGTACGGAATAAGCAAAGAGCTCGATATTAAATGCAGCGGCAGACGCTGCCATGACTGTAGTACCCAGGCTGTTGATAGCCGACTGGATTATTATATTGGCTACGCCGAATACTGTAGACTGAAGCCCCGCAGGGATACCTATACGCATTATCTTCTTTAATATCTGCGTGTCGATACCAAGCCTTCGGGGCTCTACCTTAACAACTCCGTCATTCTTCATAAGTCGGATAAAGAGGATGACCGAACTTACGGCATTGGAAGCTACAGTTGCTATGGCGACACCTTCTACGGTCATGTGAAGAACACAAACGAAGAAGAGATTAAGGAGAACGTTAAGAACACCCGATACGGCAAGGGCCGCAAGAGGTGTCCTGGTATTGCCCGTACCTCTGAAGATCGCAGCTTCGAAGTTATAGAGGATTATTACGGGAAGTCCGCCCATATATATCCTGAAGTAAGTAGTGGCAAGAGGTATTACATCTTCCGGAACATCCATAAGCCTGAAGACAAAGCCTGCTACAAACTGAGCGATGATCGCCATAACGATACCCGCAAGAATCGCAAATACGATAGATGTATGCACAGCCTTGGATGCACTCTTATCGTCCTTACGCCCTATGGAGTTGGCGATGACTACATTGGCTCCCAGAGCAAATCCTATAAAGAGATTGACGGTTATAGATACAAGGGATGTATTAGCACCTACGGCAGCCTGTGCCATGGATCCCATCTCACCCGTAAAATTACCTACTATCGCGGTATCTGCGGCATTGAATAACTGCTGAAGGATACCCGTAAGCGCCAGAGGGAGCGCGAACTTTAATATATTGATCCAGAGATTACCCGTGGTCATCTCAATATTCTTACTTGTTTTACTCATGCTAATATGAATATCACTATAGCTTTAATATAACAATTGACAATTTGTTCAACAAATACGATAAAGTAATTATTCTGAAGATCATAACTATCAAAGGGGGCAGAAGATGGACCATAAAGCTCAAAAGCACGTCAAAACCGGGTTCAGTAAGCTGACTCCCGTATATATCATCGGCCTTCTTATGGCGATCGTCCTCCTGTTCATTACATTAAATCCTCCCTGCTTTTTCTACGGCCGAATGAACGATGATCTCAAGGACAGCGAACTGTTCGATGACATGGCAAGCGGTAAGTCATTCTGTTTCCTGGGAGACAGCATTACCGCAGGGACCTTGACAAGGGGAGTCTCCTGGCACCACCATCTGGATAAGTATATAAAAGGGCATATATCCGGCCTCTCATGCGGCGGTTGGACCTCGCAGTCCCTTGTTGACGCCATGGAAGACATCCCTGCCTCCGACGTATATGTCATAGCCATAGGCATCAACGATGTATTGTTCTCGGATCAGGGGCTCGGTGCCTCCACCGCCGAGGAATATACCGGCAATCTTAAGATCCTTGCAGATCATCTCAAGGAAAACTCGCCGAATGCTAAGTTCTACTTCATAACTCCGTGGATCTTCTACGACTTTCCGGAAGATATCCGGGCACGCAGACTTACATATACAGACGCCCTTGCAGAATGGTGTGAAGAAGAAGGATATATCTGCGTGGACCCCAATCCGATCATCGACTCAGTCATAGAGGAGAAGGGAATGAAGCGTTATATGTTAAACAATTACCATCCCAACGCCAGATGGGGGGTCGGACTTTTCAGTTATGCGGTTCTCGAGGCAGAACATCAAAGAAGGATCCAGACTTCATAAGAGTACCCCCGCTTATTGTACCTTACGGTCTTGGGAACAGGGGTAACATCAGTCTTATCAGTATGGGGCTCCGTCATATAAAGCCCAGTTATCGTCATCTCTGATGTCATCATGTACCGTTAGCCAGTATCCGTCAGGGTCTTCAAACTGCGTGCCGCTGTTTTCCAATGTATTCAGATTGTCAGAGATGTATATTAACTGATCTTCAGTCTTGTCTGTTCCGGTCATCGGGTTGCCGGTGAACGGATTGACAGGATCTTCTACCAGTCCTTCAAATGCAATTAACGGAGTATCCGCATTGGTCATAAACACGTCTGATACGGTAAATCCCATGCTTCCAAAATCCTTGACCATCAGGATCGGGTTAACTGACTGAGCGTTGAACCGGAGATCTTCCACCAACAGGTCATCAAACTGTGTAAGTCTTTCGTCACCATGGTCTGACACGATGATGATACGGGTATTATCATAAAGTCCGTTCTCTCTGAGATAATCGAACCACTCGCCAAGTGCAATGCATGCAGCCATATTGCATTCATAAGCCGCATATGTAAGGTAACTCGTATCCATGTGCATCGTCACACCGTTAACGGTAAAACGGTCTTCATGCGCGTTATCATATTCAGTGTTGTCGACAAATACTGCCGGAGTATAATCCGGTTCGGTAAGGAGCGTAGGCTCATGTGTCGTGCCGTTAGCTAACATAAAGAAGCAGTTCGTCGGATCGGATGTGATCTCGAGCATATCATCCAGATTATCAAGTACCGTCTTCTCCTGAATGAAGCTCTCCATATATCCGCTCTGAGTATGAAGCGAATTACCTTGATAGGAAGCATCGACATAACCGTCATAAGCAAAGTTCATATAACCGTATGCCCCCTCCGAATAAGCCATAGGCTGGAGTACATAAGGCAGGATCTTCATTACACCGTAACAAAAGAGATTTCTGTTCAAGCGTGTCTCAAAATCCTCTCCGCAGTCAACAAGGATCTGACTTCTGGAGTTTAATACTCCTGCCATCTGATATGCTTTGATATTCTCATTGTAGTCATAGATGCTGACATCGGGGATCCAGTTATAGTTGGCATATGAAGGATCTCCTACAGTCACGTTCCATCCGTTATCGGAGAATATCTGGGGCATTACACAAAGCGACTCATTGTGCTTATCCACGAGCATCTCATCGGAACGGGCATTAATTGCAGCCGGTGTATACTCATACCCTCCGTAGAGAGCAGGCGAACCGAAGTTAGTATACTGACCGAATGATATCGTATTGGGATAATAGGTAAATCCGTCAAACTGAGCAGCCACATCGGGACGCTCGTTGAATATATAGGGTATGTATGCACTTATCATTCGATCCATCATTATGACCACTACATTCTGTCCTTCGGTAGTCATAGAGATCTTTATGTCTTCGGGGCTGTTATGATAGGAATGGTTATAACCTGCCGAGAATACCGCTGTAGCTATGCAGGGAAGCGAAGCAAGAAAGATAACACCTGCAAGAAGGATAGCAACACCGTTCCTTACTAGTTTCTTCTTACGGATACAGACGAATACGACTAATCCTGCCAGCACCAGATCTGCCAGCAGGTTCAGGATCATATCCTTCACGGAAAACTCCATCTTCTGCTCGTAGATTATCTTCTTGGTCAGAAATCCGAAGTTCTTATTAAACACATAGTAGTTAATGGCTCCCACAGCTGCCATAGTAGCAAGTATCACGGAAATGATCTTCTTCGCCTTCTCCTTAAGAAGGTAGTAGAACAACGGTATCCAGATAAGGAAAGTCCCGACAGCGATCATTACGCTGCTGACAAGATAAAGAACCGGGCTGTGAAGATCCGTTCCATATGAATTGATAAGTTCAGCCGGATTTTGAGAAACAACATCCGCGGGGATCATCAATCCGGTAAGGATCGCCAATATTCCGCATGATATGAGAAATATTGCATTCGTGATCTTATCAGGCTTATTCGTATTCTTGACAGTATCTTCAGGCGATCTCTTGCGAATGCACAGGATGATGTTCTTTACAAGCGAGAATACATTGTTAAGAGTCCAATAGAATACCAATCCCGAAGGCGAACCGTAAAGAAGGACCAGGAACACGAGCGCCATTCCGATCAACTTAAGCTTATCCTTAACAGACTGCTTACCGGCATAAATAAAACTCGATATAACATTTATACCCGTCATAAGGATCGGAAGAAGGTTAATATTCATGTTCCCAAAAGTTAAAAGGGCATCCGGCTTTCCGAGATCCGCTATAGGCCCCATCGATATCCCGTGAAGCATCTTAAGCTCAGACAGAAAATAATACGCAGCCATGAAGAACGGTATCTGAAGTATAAGTGATACGGCGCTCTTTAATGTATTGATCGGACTGTATCCCATCTCACGATAGAAAGCCTGGAGCATCATGACCTTCTCGTCACCCTTGAAGACCTTCTTGATATGAGCTGCCATCGGACGCACCTCATCCTCCTTAGCCTTAGCCTTGAGCTGGAGGTCATCGGCACGGTTATATAAAGGCAGTACCAGAAGATTAACGGCAAGGCTTAGGAATACTATGGCCAGGGCGCAATTACCCGTGATCTTATAAGCATGGAAATAGATTACTTCTATCATGAGCTTTATGGGCTCGATAAGTAACAAAAACAAATAATTCAATATCGTCATAACATCCTCAGATCCGGCGGATCACCCATACCGGTCGATATTCTCACTTCCCCCTCAAAATGATCCGCAGTTCTCAAAGCGACTTCGTCCGAAAGAACCGGAACTTTGAAGTTGCCCCATTTATTGTACCTTACGGTCCAAAAAATGGGGGTAACATCAACAATACTGGTGGAGACGATGGGACTTGAACCCACTACCTCTGCAATGCGAATGCAACGCTCTCCCAGGTGAGCTACGCCCCCATGCAGAAGTAATTATATCATCAACTCAAGTCTTCAACCCAGTACGGCCCTGAAGATCAAAAGGCTTATCACATAGAATGCAATTATCGCGCCGGAAGAGATAAGATCGGAGATCTTGAACTTGACGCCTCGCCTGAAGATGATATAGGCCACAAATACACCGATGAATGCGGGGATCAATCCGACGATCGACAATCCGATGCTAAGGATGTTCTCTTCACGGATAGCACTTGCAGTCATTGCAGTGGTATTAAGCATCGCCCCTGCACAAAGAGGGATCAGTATCCTGTATCCGAACCAGGACTCGGAGATACCGCTGACAGACTCCGTCTTCTTAGTCGTAAACACGTAGAAGGCACCTGCAAGAGCAGCTATACAGACAGCAGTCCATAAAGATGCCTGAGGAATGCTGATCTCGGGGATCTTGGGGGGCATGTCATAATAGACCGAACTGATCATTTCACTTTTTCTTTCCGGCTCGATAAGCATCTCGTATCTGGCACCCAGCTGAGTGATGACAGAGAAGATTCCGGCTCCGTCGAACGGGATTTTAGACAGCATATCGTAACCGCCGAACATGCTCTGCTTTGCTTTGAAAGCGATATAGAAATTGCGGAATATGGTAAATACGGACAACGGGATAAAGATAGATCCCGTCATGAATACACATCCGTCAAAGACATTATTCGCAGATACGAACAGGAATGTATAGAGCATATATATAAGAAGCATCACACCGATCATCAGGAAGAAGTAAAGCACCGACTTCTTAAGATCCAGCTCGGGATGTCGACTTATTTTAAAGACAGCGAGTATAGCACCCAGAAGGACCGATGCGGTAAGCTGTATCGCACCGTTTACAAAATGAACCGTGAACAGGTCCTTCCTGCTTATCGGGAGCGAGAACCATGTATCGAGATTACGTCTGTTCATGAACTGCGAGAACTCAAGAGCAGTTACTATCGCAGGAGCGACGATGCCGAACACCGTAAACATGGCTGTCGACACATTGATACGATCACCTGCCATATAACTGTATACCGTGACAACAGTAGAGTTGACCAGCATAACGAGCAAGAGGGCCATGACAACGAATCTTACTACTGTCTTCTTCATATGATAGATAAGATACTCAGCCATTGCTCTCACCTCCCCTTATCCTCTTATCGATATCACCGATAAATGCTTCCTCAAAATTGACTTCGAGCCTGTCTATTACTGCGGGAGACATAGCCTCCAGCTTTGCCCGCATATCGTATTCGTTACCCTCCAGAACGATGGTAGCGAACCTTCCCACGATCTTTAAGGACTTCACGGGAAGAGATGAGAACATCATCTCGTTTATCTCCTTGGTAAACGCCATCTGGAATTTGCAAAGATCCATGCTCTTTTCCAGCATCGAACCCGAGCTCATGATGTGCTTGCTGTCGATCATGACATATGAATCGCAGAAGTCTTCCAGCTCCTTTAAAGCGTGACTGGAGATTATTACCGTACTTCCCTTATCATTTATGAGCTTCTTGAGCTTCTCCTTGAACATCATACGAGCCAGAGGATCAAGACCGTCAAATGCCTCATCAAGAAGCAGATACTTAGGTGATACCGCGAATGCCAAAGCTACGAATGACTGCCTTCTCATGCCCTTGGAAAAGCTCTTGATCGGCTTATTCTTGGGGAGTCTGAAGTGATCCGTGATCTCCACGAAAGTATCCCTGTCTATATCAGGATAAAAGTTCCTGTACATGGAGAAGAGTTCATTACACGTCGTTGAATTCGTATAGTACGGATCGTCCGGGAGAAGGAAGATATCCCTTCTCGTCTCCGCTTCAAGAGGACTCTTATCGTCATAAGTTACTGTTCCCTTCTGAGGAACATACACCCCTGATATAAGACGCAGAAGTGTTGATTTACCGGCGCCGTTTATTCCTACAAGACCTAAGATGGAAGAGTCCTTGGCTTCCATATTTACGTCTTCGAGGACAACATTCTTACCGAATGAATGTGAAAGGTTTTCAATCTTGATCATTCACCTTACCTCCAATACGAATAATTATACACCTGTGATAAACTTATCCTTATGGAAGACTTGTGGCGTTACATAAAAGAAACTAAGAAGCCCATCGCCCTTTACGGCACGGGAGACGGAGCCGATAAGATCATGGCTAAGCTTGAAGCAGACGGTACCCTGAGCAAGGTACAGGGCGTATTTGCCAGCAGCGGTTTTGTAAGAGACAGGTCTTTTAAGGGATTTAAGGTGGAAAGCTTCGAGAGCTGCAGGGAAAGGCTCGGGGACGACCTGATCGTCCTTATGTGCTTCGGCTCTTCAAGATCCGAGGTCCTTACTAACGTTGATAAGATAGCCTCGCAGTGTGAGTTCTACGCCCCCGATGTACCGGTCTACGGCAAGAATATCTTCGATAAGGCTTTCTACGAGGAACATAAGCCAGAGATCACCCGCGTGACCGCCCTTTTGGAGGACGATCTGTCGGTCAGGACCATGGTTAACACTGTTACAAATAAGCTTACGGGAAGCATCGCGCCGCTTAAGGAGTGCGAGACGACACAAGAGGAAGAAAACTCCCTTATAAGCCTTCCGGAAGAAGCTACTTTCGTAGATCTTGGTGCATATAACGGCGACACGGTACTTAAATACACCTCGCTTTGCCCTACCATAAACAAGATCTATGCGGTAGAGCCCGATAAGAGGAATTTCAGAAAGCTTAAGGAGAATACTTCCCACATAGAAGGCATTTCGTACATCAACGCACTTATCTCTGATACTTCAGGCACTACCCATATCGATATAAGTAAAGGCAGGGGCGTTCACGAAGCCAAAGAAGGCGGTGACATAATGAGCACCACCGTTGACGATATCCTTCAGGGACAGAAAGCGAACTTTATCAAGTTCGACGTGGAAGGCAACGAGCATAAGGCTATCCTCGGCGCCAAAGAGTCCATAAAGAAATATCGCCCCGTGATGCACATCGCGTGCTACCACAGGAGCGAAGATATCTTTGATCTGCCTTTGGAAGTATTGAAGATACGAAGTGACTACAAAGTCTACATGCGCCACTTACCTCACGTACCCGGCTGGGATACGGCTTTTATCTTCGTTTAGACCATCCAGGATCTTATAAGAGCGATCTCAGCCTTATAGCCCTCGTCCTCATTAGGAGTCTCGAGGATAAAAGGCTTTCCCTGAAGAAGAGGATGCGTGATCACCTTGCGGATACCCTCCGAACCTATAAGACCTTCTCCTATCTTCTCGTGTCTGTCCTTATGGGAATCCATGGGGTTCTTGCTGTCATTTAAGTGAAGTGCGTAGAGCTTATCGAGGCCTATTACCTTATCGAACTTCTCGAGGACCGCATCGATATTGCCTACGACATCGTAGCCGCCGTCCCATGTGTGGCACGTATCGAAGCACACGCCGATCTTATCCTTAAGCTCTACCATGTCTATTATCGCCTTAAGCTCTTCGAAGTTCCTTCCTACCTCAGAGCCCTTGCCGGCCATGGTCTCAAGGAGCACTATCGTCTTCTGCTCTTCGAACATCGCGTCGTTAAGAGCATCCGCTATCATGGGGATAGCTTCCTCCGCGCCCTGCCCTACATGAGATCCGGGATGGAAGTTATAGTAGTTGCCGGGAACATACTCCATCCTCTTTATGTCGTCCTTGAGTACATTGCGGGAGAATTCCCTTATATCGGGCTTTGCCGCACATACATTCATCGTATAGGGAGCGTGTGCAACAAGCTTTCCGAAATGCTCCTTCTCCATGTATTCCACGAGAGACTTGGCATCTTCGGGGTCTATCTCCTTAGCGCTTCCTCCTCTGGGGTTACGCGTAAAGAAAGCGAAAGTATCGGCTCCGAGCTCAGTAGCATGCTTACCCATGGCGAGGAATCCGCCTGAACTGCTTAAGTGACATCCTATGTTGATCATGTTCTTCTCCTGTTAAAGCGGGTCTATTACCTGCTTTTTAACTCTCTTAAAGAATACCACAGTTACCGATAAGGATACGATCTCCGCTATGGGGAAAGACCACCACACGTTATTGATATTGCCCGTAAGAGCAAGAAGATATGCTACGGGGATAAGAACTACAAGCTGTCTTGCGATAGACACGAAGAAAGAGTAGTAGCTCTTGGCAAATGCCTGGAATACGGAACCCAACACAATGGCGATAGCTGCCAGAGGGTAGTGAAGTCCGATGATACGAAGTGCGGGGATACCGATAGAGAGCATGTCATCCGAAGCCTTGAATATATTAAGAAGAAGACCCGGGATAGCAGCGAAAGTAACAGTTCCCATGAGCATTATCCCGGAGGCCAGCATAACGGAGAACTTCAAAGCCTCCAGTATCCTGTTCTTATTCTTGGCGCCGTAGTTATATGCAAGAACGGGGATAAGTCCGTTGTTAAGACCGAAGACAGGCATGAAGAAGAAGCTCTGGAGCCTGAAGTATACGCCGAACACGGCCTGTGCCGTAGAGGAGAACATTCCGGTAATAAGGTTCATGAAGTAAGTCATGAGAGAGCCGATAGCCATCATGAGCATCGAAGGAACGCCGATAAAGTATATGCTCTTAACCGTCTCTCCGTCAGGTCTTAAGATCTTCTTGAATGAGAGGTGGATATCGTGATTGTACTTAATGTTAAGGAATGTACCGATGCAAGCAGCGCAGATCTGTCCGATACATGTGGCGAGAGCAGCACCTGCTACCTCCATCCTGGGGAATCCGAAGAGACCGAAGATCATGATGGGATCTAAGATGATGTTGATGATCGCACCGCTCATCTGAGAGATCATACTCAGGTGCGTCCTGCCCGTAGACTGCAAAAGTCTCTCCAACATTACCTGGAAGAAACAGCCGAAGGACATGAAGGATATTATCCTCAGATAAGAGATCGCATACTTGGCGATAACGGGATCGGATGTCTGGGAATTGATAAATACCGCAGATCCGAAAAATCCTATAAGCAGGAACAATACATAGTGAAATGCGGTAAGGAAAAGTCCCGTGTTAGCCGCATTATCCGAATGCTTATAGTTCTTCTCGCCAAGTCCCTTGGACAAAAGTGCGTTAACACCTACGCCTGCGCCCATACCGAGGGCGATCATAAGGTTTTGCATGGGGAATACGAGAGTTACGGCAGTAACTGCGCTCTCCGATACTCTTGCTACGAATATACTGTCAACAATGTTGTAAAGTGCCTGTACGAGCATCGATGCCATCATGGGAAGGGACATCGACAACAATAGTTTCTTCACGGGCATTACGCCCATCTTATTTTCTTCCATACGTCATTTCTCCTGTGGGAGAACAATAAAATAATATAAAAAGAAAGTCAAGCAAACCCTCTAACAACAAGATCGGCTACCATTAAATGATAGCCGATCAAGTATTTAATCTGTTTGTGGATCACTAGGCAGATAATCTACTGATAAATCATCTTAGAATCGGGTTCATCGACGGCATGAAAAACACCGATACGATGTTAACCAAAACTAAAAGCATATAAAGCCGGATATGCTTTTCACGTTTACCTTTTGCAACTATATATATCGTGGTAAACAAAGCACAATACACGCAAACACCCATCATCCAGTATTCAGAAACAGTCTTTTTGCGTAAAGCAAGTTCTCGATATTGTTCCAGATCGAAGACGTTTTCACCGATATATTCACCTTGAGGAGTAACAACTTCATCAGATTCAGGTTCGGTTAACGCACTTCGCTCTACTTCTATCGGAGTATAAATATCTATAGCCGAGTTGATAGAAGAAAGGTTATACAAATTTATGATCAGCAAAGCAATTACGCTTGCCAACCAAAAGATAAAAACCGCAGTACTTCTGTTCCTCATATTGTCCATGTCAGTTCTCCGCACACACGATAGGATATATAGAATAGTAGCACAAAAACCATTTGCATTGGGATCATCGGTGTTCGCAATAAGCATCCGGTTTCCCCACGAAAAATCCGTACTGGAATAACTGAGATTTATCATTCCTTCAAGCGTGCCGGCATATACACTATCCGCATATTGATCATTTTTCTTCCATACGTCAATTCGCCTGTGGGAGAACAATTATATAAATAGAAAATCAGGCAAGCCCTCGCATAATAAGATCGGCTACCATTAAATGATAGCCGATCTTGTGTTTAATCTGTTTGTGGTTCATTGAGCAATATCAACGATCGATAGGACGCATGGATGCATCTTGGAAGACATTAATTCGTTATATACCATTCCAACTGTCTTCTTAACTCAACACATGTTTCTCCATTTTCCTTGTAATAGCGATAATAACCATTAGCATTAGGATCAGATGTATATGCTCTCAACGTCCAGTTTCCATCCGAGAATGTTGAACTATATGCTAAATTCCAACTTATAAAGAAATTTTCGATATTCTGTGCAAAAGACAAATCAGAATCGGTCATAAATATTCTAGCAACTGTAACACTGTCGCATCCATAAACTTCATCAATTTGAAATCGATTAATGAATTCTTGCGCCAAACTTATACAACCATCAAATTCTTTCGCGCCAAAGCAACACATTAAATACAGAGATCCTATGCGCTTAGGAGTCAAACTCGCTACTGTAGCGTTATCTATACTCGCATTAGGGCTAAAATCTATTGTGCTGTTACAGTTGCAATGTGTAGTGCCGTGAGAGATGATATAAACTTCATCGATGATACATTGCGTTCCATCTTCGTTAAACCCCATTCCGTCCCACTTTTCAATAAAGTACGCAATAGAATCTACATTGTATATTTCGTAATCGCGATTATGTACTTCAAACCAACAAGCTCTGAAATTGGCTTCATTCTCAAAGTTAATATCAAAGCCAATCCTATGTAACGGTCCGTCACTCACTTGCCCATTAGCATAGAATATGTAATTCATATGAGGATTTGTCGTAGTCTTTTTATCGTCTTCAATATCATTAAGACCATCATCATCTGAGTCAGGATCATCAGCAATAGATTCGACGTCAAACACAAAACATACTTCACCTGCATTAGCAGGAATATAACGCTCTAAGAAAGAATAGCCGTAATATTGCAGTTCAGTCAAAGAGCGAATCGTTCCATTGATCTCTACAGAGTTTTGGCTAAGTCTTCTGATGCAGTACATCTCTCCAATCTCATCGCTATCAATAATGCCATCTCCATCTGTGTCTTGAAGTTCAGGATCGGAATAATACACCTGACCATTAAGTCCCATCATTCCCTCTCTCTCAAGAACATCAGGGAGACCATCTTCGTCATTATCTGTCCATGTATAATCTTCTCTTTCAAGAAAGCTCTGTAACTCTTCCAAATATGCATCATTATCATTATGGATATATAGAGACGCAAAGCATAATTGAGGTGTACCTGTACCGTTAAAAATATACCAACCATCAACACCAATATTGTTCCAACCGCTACTGTAAGATAGCCATGACTGGTTGGAGACAGGATTAACTGAAAGATCTATCCACACAACATCTCCCTCACAATAAACATCTATCCTATCAGGAGTTTCCTCTCTAAGATCTATACCATTAGGTTCATACAGATTGTTGACTACTTCGTCAGGTAAACCGGATTCAGAATACGCATATTCTGGCAACAAGAACAATCGGAACTGGCGGCCAGAAATTTGAAAATGGCAGGTATCACCTTCGTGAAGATAACCATATATCTCTTCCAAATATTCGCGCACGAGTTCTAGTTCCTCATCGCTTATATCTACAAAAAAAGTACTATAAGGACTATAAGTGGACTGCATATAGCAGGTACTCGTGCGAATTTGAATGTCGACACTGTTCCTACCAGCAGACGTATAGCCTATTTCCTCGGGTGTGTATACCGTAGGCATACCACTCATCCAGCGTGACATGTCAACCAAAACATACTCACTAAAGTGTTCAAGTTCAACCGTTATCTTGTTATTAGAAGAATCAAGAATTGCCTGTTCTTGCTCAACAAAGATTCCATTTTCTTCATAGTACCAAAGGATTCCAAGGTCGGATTCGGCTGTATCCCCGAGAGCTGCTTCACTATAGTGAATAACTACTGTTGCTGTATCAAAGTCTTCTGCACATTCAAAGGAGATAGGACTGCCTATTCTTCCTGCTACTGCAGTTGTATAGAAATCTACGTTGTACATGTCCCTGATCGTAAGAGAGCTTTCGATAGAGTCGGCAAGACTCATTGTAACTTCAACAGATGTAATAGCAGGATCTTCTTCGTTTGTAATCTCCTCTATCTTGGTCTGCTCTATTCTGATAGTTGCATCAGAAGGATCTAAGGGATCCTTACCGATTGCGATCTCATCTCCGTCAAGGATACCGTCACCATCGGTATCGGGATTCTTGGGATCCGTTCCGTATGTATAGAGTTCTTCGCCATCCTTAAGTCTGTCTTCATCTGTATCGTCAGAGAAGAGATCAGTCTCAAGACTAAGTTCATTTACATTGCATACACCGTCGTTATCCAGATCCTCTTCACCGTCAAGGATTCCGTTACCGTTTGTATCCTGAATCGTAGGATCGTAACCTACCATGATCTCAAGATAGTCGTCTAAGCCGTCTCCGTCTGTATCGGGATCGTTAGGGTTGGTTCCTATCTCAATCTCCAAATAGTCAGGAATATCATCTAAATCACTATCCAAAGTCTCATCGATAGGCTCAGGAGTAGGTGTAGGATCAGGCTCCTCTTCCTCCACGGGTGTAGGGGTAGGAGTAGCTGTAGGTTCTTCTGTGGGTACAGGTGTTACTGTGACAGTAGGTGTCGCTGTGGGAGCCACGGTAGGTGTAACTGTTACAGTAGGAGTAGCCGCAGGTTCCTCTGTGGGTACAGGGGTTACTGTGGCAGTGGGCTCTACAGTTACTGTAGGTTCAGGTGTTATCTCAGGGATATCCTCAGAATCATTGGTTACTGTAAGAACAGAACCGTTGAACACCAATTCGTTTGAAAGGATCTTACCTACTACAGTGATCTCATTTGTATTCAATGTAACTCTTCCGTTAGGAGCATATACTGTTCCGCTTAAGACAGCCTGATTACAGTTGATAGTGATATTACCGTTAACGGAATAGAGAGTGATATTGTTCTCTCCTGAGATCGTATCTACATTAACCTCGATATCACCTTCAGATACGATCACTGCTTCGCCTTCAAGTGTCTGAGCGTTAATGCTGATGTTATCTGCTGAATAGTAATATCCGTTTACAGGTGCATCGGAAAGGCTATCCAATACTGTAAGTTCGTTAGATCTTGAGAGGATCTCTTCGCTTAAGTTTGGCATATCTACATGAGCAGCACCTTCCTGTGTTCCAGACACTACGGAAGAGTAACCTGTGATCGTTACTGTACCTTCAGAGTTTACGGTGCCTGCTACACTTAACTCAGAACCCTGGAAGTTAAAGCTGTTACCTGCATAGACATTACCTTCGATAGTTGTTCTCCATCCGCTGATCGTTACATCGCTTCCTGCGAAGATAACACAGGTAGAAGGATCGACTGCAGGGATCACCTCAGGCTCCGCGGGGATCTCTTCGGGAACAGGCTCTGCGGCTACAGGCAATGTAGCATTAAGAGGTGCTACGGGAGCAAACTCGTAACCGGTCATTATGAGACCGAATGAGACGGACTGTCCCGGAGCTATCGTTCCGTTGTATGCTTCGTTTCCGATTATGAGGACATTGGCAGGAGTTGTCTCATTTCTTAAGTCCTGACCATTCCACAAGTTAGTGATAGTAAGATCTGCTGCAAATTCGAACTGCAATGTCCAACCTTCTACCATTTCTTCGGATACGTTTGTTACTACGAATTCGCCCTGTGTATTAAGGTCCCATGCAGTTGTCTGATCGTATGTTACCGATAAACGATCACAACTGTAGTCACCATGGATGTTGGCATCTGCTCTAAGCTCCCTCCAGGGAAGAGCGCCAACAAAGAAGATCGCGATCAATAAGACACTTGAAATTCTGAATAGTTTCTTGAATGACATATAAATACACTCCCGTTACAAAAATCGTTGGGATTATATAGATATATGCAAAAAGTGTCAATTATTCGTTAGATATTACGAGTGTTAAGTAATCGATTTATATCCCCTGCCTTTTGGCCTATCCGACAAACAACCTGAACAACAGTTCAAATGCAGCCAGCCCTATAAAAAGGAACAACATGGGGACCAGCGCCAATCCCACACCGTAACGACCTTTCTTTATCTTTCTTACAGTGTACAGGGTCACCGGACACAGATAGAGCAAGGATGAGATCGCCGCAACGACAGTGATGTTGGTATCGTAATTATCGTGCTTATCCTGCATTTTGTTATAGATCTTCATCACTTCTTCAGAATCGATATCTTCGACATTGATACGACGCAAGAACAGCAGATCTTCAAGGTCAGATTCAGTTGCTTCAGCCAATGGGTAAAGAGGGTGTTCGGAATAATGCTCTCTGATTTCATCACTTATCTCAATATCGGCTCTGTCGACACCAACATATCCGTCCAGGTGGATGAAAGTGATGTGTATCTCGGTCTTATCAGGAATGACAAGTTCCGCGTCCTCGGTCTTGAATAACGTTATTCCTTCAGGCTTATCAATATGTGCTGTTATATCGCATTGGGTATTTCTGTTAGCCGTGATCTTCCTGCTGCTCGACTTGACATTAAGCATAGTCATAATCGCAAAGACAACGGTGATCAAGACGGTCAGAAAAAGAACCTTTTTACTCTTCATCAAAAGCTCCTGCAGATTAAACGGCGGGTGTATCCCGCCGCTTAGTGATCCTTTTCGTTTTGCTTTAGTCGTCCATATCTCCTCTGAAGGATTCTATGGCAACTACTTCCTTGCCGCATGAGGGGCATGTGAACTTCCTTCCTCTTTTTACATGGACATTCTTCATGAGATCCGCTCTCTTGGGAACGAATCCGATATTACAGTCCGGGCATACGAACTCTACTCCGGAATAGTAGAACTCAGCCAGTATGATCGCAAACAAACACGATGTTATCGCTCCTGCTATAGCGGGGACAACGGATGAATACAGTACCGATGCCGCTATCCATGCCAAAAGCCATACGATGATGCATACGGTCATCACCCTCATGATCGTGATAAACTTCTTCTTTGACTTGGGAACCTTCATAACAGCCATACTCCTTTCGCTTGATCCTACATTAAAGATTTTACCACGCTAAAGGGGTATGTGTGTAAAATATCAGTAAACCGTAACGTCGTATCGCCTTACTCTTTTCATATTAAGAAGGATCGTAGGAATAACTACCATAAGGTTGCAGCCGATGGTAGCAAGGATGCCGTTAACGGAAACCTTGAAAAAATATATGCCTTCGGGTCTTAAGATATAGTTCGCTATAAGGATCACCATAAGACATGTGATCCCTCCTGCTATAAGGCCAAAAAGATCTAAGAGCATGACTTCTCCTGCCACCTTACCGAATATCTGCCCCCCGGAGAAGCCGATCGCCTTATAGATAGAGAATTCGTACTTACGCTTCTCGTAAGCCGCGGAGAAAGCCGCATTGACCGTAACTGCCAGTACAATTCCTATTATCACGGAGATGGCTATCAGGATATACGTGAACATGGAAAGCTGACTTCTTATCTCAGACATCCAAGAATAGTTGGTCTGAACCTTAAGATCAGGGAAGTCAGCGTTGATCTTAGCCACAATACTCTCGAGATCGTCGTTTATCGTCTCCTTATCGTATCCGGGTACGTTATCAGGCTCGCTTCGAAGGAACAGTATGGTATCACCGCCGACTTCACTTGATACGCCGTATAGGACCATACCCGGAACATCGACTATCGCCTTGATTGTAACGGGACTGCCGAAATATGCCTTGTCCCAGTCCTCCGAATATTCAAGGACATCTCCTTCCTTCACTCCCCAGTTATCCGCAAGGGTTCGTGACAACATGATCTCCCCGTCACTTAAGACTACATCGTCAGGGATGTCGTTCATGACGCGATTAAATTCATCAAAATCTTCTACCTTCCTGAACAATATCGTGTTAGTAGAGTTATCGTATCCCATTATGGTCTTGTAGGATATACCGGTCCTGCATATACCCATTACCGTGTCAGCCTTATCGGGAGCGTAATCTTCGCAGACTTCTCCGAAGTCACTAAGCTCATACTGGATCTCCATGCTGTTGGATCCTGCATATACCATGAGGTAATCGGAAGGCTTATCGTAGGACAGTTCATATACCGTCAACTGATGTTCGATATACATTCCCGCAAGAAAGCAGATCGCCGTAAATCCCAGCATAGCGGCAAGGACCGCGGATCTTGCTCTGTTGCTCTTTATATAGGAGAGCGGTGCAAAAGGTCTCATGACTCTCCTCCCTTTGTTGTCACGTTGGAGATGCTTCCGTCCCAGATCTCCACGGTCATATCAGCATTCTTGATTATGCTGTGGTCGTGAGTTATTACAATGACAAGTCTGTCCTTGGAATATTCTTTCAATCTGTCCATTACGAGGAAGGCATTCTCATGGTCAAGAGAAGCCGTAGGCTCGTCCGCGAAGAGGACCTTGGGATCATTCATCATGGCTCTGGCGATAGCTACTCGCTGCCTCTGTCCGCCCGAGAGCTTACTCGGTGTCTTGGAGAGTTCGTTCTTCTTAAGGCCGATGTCAATAAGATTCTTCTCGGCCTTCTTCCTCGCCTCCGAAGGAGAGCAGGATGCCGCAAGGATCGCATTCTCAGTAGCAGTCATGTAAGAGACAAGGTAATGGCGCTGGAATACGAATCCGAACTCGTTTCTTCGAAGTTCCTGACGCCTTTTCTCGCTAATTCCGTTCAAAGACTCGCCGTTATAGAAGATATCTCCCTTGGTAAGCTTCTTTAGTGTGGACATCGTATACATCATGGTGGATTTTCCCGAACCCGAAGGACCTATTATTCCCACAAGACCCTTATCGGGAAAGGTAAGATCTATGCCCTTCATGGCATAAGCCTTCTCTTCCTTATCCATATCGTATATCATCGTTGCATTCTTAAGTTCAAACATATATCTCATCTCCCCCTCTTATTCGATCTGATCGACTGTATTTATGGTTCTTATCTGCAGGAACAGCGGTATCTGACAAAGACCGAATATGGCGATCAGCATCAGTATGACCTTCTGCGCATCCCCCGGCCTTATAAGGTGCACATAAAGTCCCATAGGATCTATCATGAATGTATTAAGTCCCGTTACTGCCAGAGCAGATAGTATACCCCCCAGGAGGATCGCTGCTCCGAAGCATATCAGGATCTCCTTCACCGCCAGGATATATATATCAAATGATGAGAATCCGATGGAATTAAAGAGGCACCATTCCTCATGTCTGTCCCTTATATGTATCGACAATACGACAAGCACACAGATCCCGAGAAGGCATCCCGATATTGCGGTTACTAACATCTTTATATCTTCCAGCTGTTCGATCATCTCACGGTACATCTCTGATTCCGACTCGTAATCGTTATAAAATGCCAGATCCCAGCCCTTGTCTTCCAGCTTTTGGACTATATCGGCGTCCTGATCGTCGTGAAGGACCAGAATATCCAGGTTGTTTTCTATTCCATAGGGATAACCGAACAGGATATAGTATGGGCACTCTACCTGACCTACTATCGTGTGACCGTCTCCCAGAGTTTTTAAGATATCTTCTCCCGCATTCTTATAAGCCATGGTATCTACGACGATCTCACCCGGATTCTCCGGCATCCTGCCGCTTACAAGATGTGCTCCCATATGTTCGGCATAATGCTCCATATCCTCTTCGTTATCAAAATAGAATACCTGAGTATATGCTTCTCCGAATATCGTATTGATCTTAACGCTACCGGCTCTTATTACATATACCTCATCTGTTCCAAGATCTTCTCTTGCTCTGTCCCTTTGCTCTTCCAGAAGAGGCGTGATCAATTCGTTCCATTCTTCCGTGGTCTCATATTCTCCCGGATCCACCCGTTCACAGAATAGCGTTTTCTTCGCAAATGCCCCGTACATATTAGTCTCAAAGGGTTCTATTACACATCCCAGGAGATACCCCAGGGTATAGATCATCATCGCGAATACGGAAAGGCTGATGACCAGTGCGCCTGTTCTTCTCTTATTGTGACTAATATAAGGAAGCGGCGACAATTTAGCTCTCTTACTACTCATTATCTGTCCTCACTTATTGCATTATAAAGTGCTTCTCTTGAATCTTCGTAGTGCGTGATATCGCACTCGATATCCGGGATTATAAGACCTTCGGGCGCATTCCTATCCGCCCTTACCCAATTCTTGGTTGATATCTGCATAAAGATATGAGAATTAGGAAGCGAGAAGTATGCTACATCTCCGTAGCTGTCGGGATCATTACCCGGAGCTTCTCCGATTATGGTTCCCAGGTCATTATCTCTTACGAACTCTGCAAATTCCATTGCCGAAGAGAAGGAATTGGCCGTAGACAGAACATAGAGATTGCCTCTGAATGTAAGATCTTCTATCCTCTCGTTCTGATATATACCGTCTCCGCAGTCTATCATGAATGGCCCCAGTCTCCATTCACATGTACTTACCCTGTATTCGTCTATATCAAGATATCTGAAGAACCATGTGACGACTGCATCGTTTCCGCCTCCGTTATGCCTCACGTCGACTGCAACGTTTTGAATATTCTTCTCTTTGACTTCGGTAAACATATCGTGTACGACCTGTTTATACTCGTCGTTGAAGTTGCATTCGTAAAGATTCAATATCGCCAGGCTGTGCTCCTCGTCTATCTCATAATCAACAAATGCTTCCTCATCCTCTGTATCCTGCTCGATATCGTTATAGGCATAATACTCGGGAACCGTCAGATATTCTTCATCGCGGCAGACAACTTCCTTTGTCTCTCCCTCTTCGTTCGTGAGAGTATAGGTAATACCTTCATTGATATCAAATCCCAGATAATCAAGACCTGACACGGATATTATGTCATTTGAAAGATCCTTGAGCTCCCAACTCTCGCATTCAAAGCTGTAGATATCGCTGTTCCGGATAAGAAGATCAGCTATAGAGATGCCGTTTACGGCAGTTATCGAATATCCTTCTCCGTCCCACTCATACGCGTACTTAATATACCTGTCGTTGATGTCATTTATCGATGCGCATGTGTGTGCGTCATGAAGCAAAGAGAAGATGCTCTCGATATCTCTTGAGAGCTCGTTTACCGTAATGTTGTCACAGGAGCTTATCTTGGCCTTTACTTCCGAATATCTCTGCTCGATATCGGCAGGAAGTCCGCCGTAACATGCGGGGTGAAGTTTCTTTAAGTACTTTACCGCATATTCCAGATCTTCCATTGCTTCCTTCGATGTCATAACTTCATCGTAAGCTAAAGAAGCAGGAACGGGATCGGAGTGTCTGAAAGTGGAATTCCAATATGGATTACAGACGTATCCGCACATTACAAAAGCCGCGATAACCAGGATCGATAAGACCGACATTACTATCTTTCCAACTCTTCTTGAATTCGCTCTTAAGATAAAAGCGATAAGACCTGTAATGACCGCCGCTACCGCAAGATATATAACGATATCACTCATTGAGATAAGAAAAAGATTAAGCGGTACTATCCCTAATACACCGATCCACAAAGCTATGCATAAGATCAGATATCTCTTCTTCACTTCTTTATCCTCCACAAACTTATGCCACGATAATACGTTTTGGAGAAAGATTATATAAGTGACTGCGGTCACGACTTAAGATGTGACCCGAGTAATATCAGCCTTTGAGCATCAGGGCAAGCTTAGCTCTGTCATGTATATCGAACTTATCGTAGATAGAGGACATATAGTTCTTGACCGTACCCTCCGATATAAAGAGGATCGATGCTATCTGGGAATTGGTGCAGCCTTCTGCTATTAGGCGGCAGATCTCTTTCTCTCTGTCAGTTAAGTCCTTGCCCTCGAAGATATCTCCGGATGGGGATCTCTTATTCTCTTCGTCTGCAGCTCCCGCCATCATCTTGGTTATCTTCTCCATGACCTTGCCGTCAAGGACACTTTGCCCCTTTAAGGCTCTGTCGATCGCATCCAATATGGCTTCCTTGCCGGAATCCTTAAGGATATATCCCGTAGCACCTCCCGCTATTGCCTGAGAGATATTCTTCTCATCGTAGAAAGTAGTAAGGACGACTATCTTTATCTTGGGATATCTCTCATGAACTTCCCTTATAAGTTCTATCCCGCCCATCTGCGGCATATTAAGATCTGCGAGCATGACATCGGGAAGATCTTCTTCGTTCATCAGGGAGAGCTTCTCTAACGCTTCTACGCCGTTACCGGAAGTACCTGAGATCAGGTGGCCTCCCGAGTATGTGAGTATTATCTCAAGGCTCTCCATAAGGAGAGGCTCGTCATCTGCCATGAATACCTTAGCCATCTTCTTCCTCCCTCGTTAAGCGCGGCAAGCTTATACTTACGACAAAGCCGTCACTTCCTTCTATCTCCATCTCACCGCCTAAGGATCTTGCGTGATCTCTAAGCTTTCGAAGACCATATCCTTCCTGCAGCTTCATCTGCTTCTCTTCGTAGGATATATCTCCCCATCCGGTACCGTTATCCTGAACCTTCAGGGAGATGTTATTGCTGTCCAGGCTCAAGACTACCACAAAAACATCCGCGCCGCCGTGCCTGATCCCGTTTGTAAGAAGCTCGTTTAAGGCACCGCTTAAGAAAGCCGCCGTACCGATATATATCTTCCCCTTATCTTCGATCTGCATGAGGTTATGGTGCACCTTTATGTCCGTATCCATCTTGAAGTTAGAGACGGACTCCAAAAGAGATGCGACATAGTCCGATATAAGAAGAGTATCGTCTTCCGAATCCAGTGTACGGACGGCGCTTCTTATTGAATCTATTGCCTCGTGTACTCTGACATTTGCCTGCCCCATCTTCTTTGCCGCAAGCTTGGTATCCTTATCTACGATAAGCTGCGCGGCATCGAGAGTTACCGTTGCCGCAGAGAGAGTATGGCCTACGGAATTATGGATATCCCTGCTGATCCTCTCCCTCTCCATAAGCCTTGCGTTAGCTTCGTCCAGCGCCTTGCGCTTGGCAAGTTCCTCTCGAAGGCTCCTCTCGCTTAAACTGTCCAGAGTAGATATCTTAACGACACGGTCAAGCTCTTCCATCTTCTCTTCGTACTTCTTCATGAAGAATGCCGTCAATATCCAGAAGCAGTAATAAAGGATCAGTATCATCGCAAAAAGGACAACGTTCTTCCTGCTTATGCTGTCTCTTGAGATCCCCCATACGAAAGTAACTGCCGCAAGAAGAAAAGCGGCTGCATTTCGAGCAGCAAAGGAGGGTTTGTCCAGAAGAAGAGCCGGCACCGTAAAGAAAAATGCACTCCACCAATAGCCTGTCATAAGAGCTACACCTAAGGCGGAAACTGCAAGAAGTATCGAAAGCACTTTATGCGAAATATCTTCCTTATCCGTAAGGAGAAATGCCGTGATAAGGACCAGCGTCAGAGCAGACCAGATTACCGCACCCGAATGAGACGCGTATATAAAAGCCGCGACTGCAACAGCTACGGTACAAAGATTCGAATATACCCACTTTGTAAGTGTTAAAGGAGACGAAGAAGTGCCCATACAGGGATTATAGTTTACGGACAAGGTTCTATCAAATGACTGAAGTCAGGTATTTTCTTACAGGATCGTCACTCCAGAGATGAGCTTCTATATATCTCTCGGGACCAAGCTTCCCTTCAGCATTCCACGCCTGCGGAAGGCCGTACTTATCGATGATCTTAAGTATCTCTTCGTAGGTATAGACCTTCCTTCGATACTCCTTGCCGTCTGTTACAAGAGGACTGAAGGCAGGCATGGAATCTCCGTATGTAAAGGAGATAAGAGATGTATCTATATCCTCCGCAGAGATCTTTATAAAGTCGCTTTGTTCGTACCAGGAAGAGAGCCAGGGACAATGTTCCACCGTAAGGTAATGGGGAGATGCAATCTGCGGCTTACCGCCCTTCTTTATAAACTCGGATCGAACGATCTCTTCGCATCTTCTTCTCCTTGTAAGATAATCGTCAGATCTTTGCGCACCGAAAGAAGCGGAACGCTCATCTCTCATCTTGATAAAGAGAGATGAGGCTTCCTCTTCCGGAAGTGACGTAAGGCTCCTGAAGGGGCCCGACCTTTTGTCGAAGTAGTGATAAAGATGCATACCCCGATTATAAGATATCGATATACTCACCTGCCAGAGCTTTGTTCATGCTCCTTACTGCGCAGAACTTACCGCACATGGAACATGTATCGTCGTGCTCGGGAGCTCTTGAATCACGGATGGCTTTTGCTGTCTCAGGGTCGATGGAGCATTCCCACTGCGTATCCCAATCAAAGGTCCTTCTGGCATCTGCCATCTTGTTATCGATATCCATGGCATGGGGGATCTTCTTGGCAATATCGGCAGCATGTGCCGCTATCTTGGATGCGATTATTCCCTGCTTTACGTCATCTACATTCGGAAGAGCAAGATGCTCGGCGGGAGTAACATAGCAAAGGAAAGCTGCACCTGCGGAAGCCGCGATGGCGCCTCCTATGGCAGACGTGATGTGATCGTACCCGGGAGCGATATCGGTGACAAGGGGTCCGAGTACATAGAAAGGCGCACCCATGCAGATGCTCTGCTGGATCTTCATGTTAGCTTCAATCTGGTCCATGGGCATGTGACCGGGGCCTTCCACCATTACCTGAACATCCTTCTCCCAGGCTCTTTTTGTAAGTTCTCCGAGCCTTACAAGCTCCTCGATCTGACACACGTCGGAAGCATCCGCAAGACATCCCGGGCGACACGCATCTCCAAGGGATATGGTAACGTCGTATTCTCTGCAGATATCAAGGATCTCATCGTAATACTCGTAGAAAGGATTCTCGTTACCTGTCATGCACATCCAGGCGAAGATAAGAGAGCCGCCTCTTGAGACGATATTCATCTTCCTCTTATGCTTCTTTATCTGATCTATGGTATGTCTTGTGATACCGCAGTGAAGAGTAACAAAATCAACTCCGTCTTCTGCATGAAGCCTTACTACGTCGATAAGATCTTTTGCAGTCAATGTAGCCAAGTCTCTCTGGTAGTGGATAACGGAATCGTATACGGGAACGGTGCCGATCATGGCCTTGCATTCCGATGTGAGCTTACGTCTGAAGGGGATTGTATCTCCGTGAGATGAGAGGTCCATTATGGCTTCAGCGCCCATGTCGACTGCTGCCTGAACTTTCTTCATCTCGATATCGTAATCCTTGCAGTCTCTTGATACTCCGAGATTGACATTTATCTTGGTCCTGAGCATAGATCCCACGCCTTCGGGATCTATGCACTTATGGTTCTTGTTGGCACAGATAGATACCTGTCCCTTAGCTACCCATTCTCTTATCTCTTCTTCTGTCCTGTATTCCTTCTTGGCGACGATCTTCATCTCAGGAGTAATTATCCCTTTCCTTGCCGCTTCCATCTGTGTCTTATATGTTCTTTCCATTATCTTTCTCCTTAATGCTTATACTCTGTCTTAATGTCATATCCGTGATCCAACGGGCCTCTTCCCTTTCCTATATCAAGGCCTGCACCGATAGCTCCGGTTATATATTTCTTTGCTCTTCTTACGCTCTCGGGAAGTGTCATGCCCTTGGCAAGATTACATGCGATGGCACTTGATAAAGTACATCCCGTTCCGTGTGTATTAGGGTTATCTATACGTCTCTCTTCAAGGTTATAGAACTCACCTTGGTGGTATAAAAGATCGTCGCTGTCCAAGTCCCTGTGACCGCCCTTTATAAGGACCGAACAGCCGCACTGCGCATATATCCTTTTTGCCGCTTCTCTCATATCCTCGCGGGAGAATATCTTTATATCCGCAAGGACCTCCGCTTCGGGGATATTGGGAGTAACTACGGTCGATACGGGAAGGATCTCTCGTACAAGAGCTCTAACGCTCTTGCGGTTAGAAAGATCGGCGCCGCTTGTTGCAACCATAACGGGGTCTGCAACTACATTCTTTATCCCGTAGAACTTAAGTCTGTCTGCTATTACTTCGATAAGCTCTTCGCTCGGTACCATTCCGATCTTTACGGCATCGGGAGTTATATCACTGAACACTGCATCTAACTGCTGCAATAAAAACATCGGTTCGACATTACTTATGGCCATTACTCCCGTCGTATTCTGCGCAGTAAGAGAAGTGATGACCGACATTCCGTATACGCCGTTTGCCAGCATCGTCTTAAGATCTGCCTGGATGCCTGCGCCTCCCGAGCAGTCGCTTCCCGCGATAGTCAGGACTTTTCTCATGCGCGTATCCTCCCGAAAGCTTCATTAAGCTCTTCTGCGGCTTTCTTCGGAGAGTCTGCCTTCATGATCGCAGATACCGCACATACACCTTTTATATCTATTCCCTTAAGGACATCAAGATTATCCTTGTTAAGACCTCCGATGGCATTAACGGGAATAGGGACAGCCTCTGTTATATCTCTTAAAGTATCCGTTGAAGTAAGTACTGTCTTGACCTTGGTAGTCGTAGGATAGATAGCTCCTACTCCAAGGTAATCGGCTCCGTCTTCGTATGCCTTTCGGGCAGCTTCTACGGTCTTTGCGGTAGCACCTAAGATCTTGTCTTTGCCTATGAGCTTACGGGCAGTACCAACCGGCATATCTTCCGCTCCGACATGCACGCCTTCGGCACCCGTTGCCAGCATTACATCCACTCTGTCGTCGATTATAAGAGGCACATTATATTCTTTTGTTATCTCATGGACTTTAACTGCAAGATCTATATAATCTCTTGTAGTCCTGTTCTTCTCTCGAAGCTGAAGTATCGTTACTCCGCCTTCTAATGCAGACCTTACTCGTCTTAAGAATTCGTCTTCTTCAAAGGTCGTACTGTCGGTAATAAAGTATAGTGTGGTATCAAATTCCATTCGGTTCTCCTAAGTTATCAATGAGGTTTACCATATATGTTCCGTTTCCTTTGTCGGTCTTGGATCTGAGGCCGCACTTCTTAAAGAAAGTGCAAGCGTCAATTACGCTTTCTAAGCTTCTTTCCTTAGCGGCATAAGTCGCGATAACAGCTCCTGCCATACAACCCGTGCCGGTTACCGAAGACATCTGCTTACAGCCTCCGGTTACTTTATTTACGGTATTGCCGTCAGATATAAGATCGACTTCTCCCGTAGCCACGGCGATGGCATTGATGTGCCCGGATACACTTAACACCGCTCTTGATATAAGATCGTCCTTAAGACCTTCTTCAGCATCTACTCCGATGCCTGTATAGTTATCGTCATATATGGCAAGGATCTCAGAGTAGTTTCCTTTGATAACGAAGAACTTTCCTTCGCTAAGGAGCTCTCTTACGAACTTTCTTCTTAAGCTTGAACAGGATACTCCCACGGCATCTAAGATAACCGGGATATCGTTAACGTTTGCTTCCTTCAAAGATATCTTCATGGAAGCCATACGAACATCGGATATGTTGCCAAGATTAAGAAGAAGTGCGGATGCCGTCCTTGTTATCTCAGCTACTTCTTCGGGGTGCTCCGCCATTATAGGCTTTGCTCCCAATGCCAGTATCGCATTGGCGCACTGGTTCATTGAGATGGGGTTAGTTATACAGTGGATCAGATGGTCTTTTCCTGAGCTTTTCTGTGCCATACTTTGCCGCCTTCCTTAAGCTTCATCTGCATCTTACTTAAGACTCCGATATGCTGAAGTCTGTAAAGAAGAACAGCCGCGATACTTCCTCCGATAAGAGTTCCGCATGTAAAAGAAGGAACGTAGAAGAGCCATGTAAGACCTTCTCTTCCGCAGATATAAGTCATGACAGGATAAGATACGATAGCACCTATGATGCCCGTGCCTATGATCTCGCCTAATACTGCTGCCCAGATCTTGCCCTTGGATACTTTGTAGAGGATGCCTGACAATGTCGCTCCGAATACGGCACCTGTTAATGCAAGAGGCGGTATACCCATTCCGCACATCCTGATGATGCCGATAAGGACTGCCACGATAAATGCATCGACAGGTCCTAAGAGTACTGCTGCGGTGATGTTGATAAGATGAGCCATGGGGCACATTCCCTCGACTCGAAGAAGAGGTGAGATAACGACTCCGACTGCAATAAGCATAGCCATTACCACCATTCGTAAGATATTGTATCGTTTCATAAACGACTCCTTTCGAATACACGTAAAAAAGGAAGCTGCCTGAATCAAGCAACTTCCGACCAAAACACTATATGATACTAGCGTCCCTACGTTGGCATTACCCAAATCAGGTTAACGGTCGAAGGGCACACCTTCCTCTCAGCCTTTCTTAAAGCTCCCGTGTGTATATTTGATTTTCCATAAGAAGATACACTATCGACTTCTGCGGTGCAATAGCAATTTACATTCGGTATCGCGTCATTATTAAGTAAATCTTAATCTTATCTTCAAACATTAAGTGCGCTCCTTCTGTATCATCGTTTCCATAATAAGGAGGATCTTAAGATGAATGTCTCAAAAGGCATCGATTCGTACAGATTAAAACTTACTGCACTGATATTTATGTTACCGGATCATATCTGTTCGGAACTTAATGTTCCCGCTCACACCAGACTCGGCTGCCCCTTATGGCCTCAGTGGATCCCTGTCATCACCAGATTTGTTTCCCCTCTTTTCCTGTATCTGATGGTAGAAGGTTTCTATCACACACGAAGCCGGATAAAGTATTTACGAAGGCGGATTCTACCTGGTACCGCCGGCATTTATCTTCTGGTTCTTCCACAACAGCAAACCTTTGCAGTGCGTCGGAACAGGCATATGGAGTCTTGTCCTGTCAGCTCTTGCGCTTATCTCATATTCGGGTTCGGGAACATCGCTTTACACTCACTTATGCTTTGACAACGAATGGGCAATGATAACTGTCATATTCTTCATACTCCTGTATAACGGAGAAAGAGGAAAGAATACAAAGTTTACCAAATACCTGTTCTACGTGATCTACCCGCTCCATCTGTGGATCTTGATGATCGCACGATACATGATCTTAAAGTAAAGAAAGAGCACAGAAGTCTAATGACCTCTGTGCTTCTCGCTTTTCTTTTGCTGTTTCAGTTCGAACTTTCGCGCTTTCTCAGCCTCTTTTTGTTCGCGGCTCAAAGTCTTACGTTCCAGTTTGTTCTGCTCCTGCCAAAGCTTTAACGCCTGCTGAGACTTCGTACCGATACCTCGGGCCGATGTCTGCTTCTTAGCTTCCCTTTGCATACGCTTGGGGTTACTTACCGTCTTGCTTACGGCAGCTGCCACAGCGGGGCTGAATCGAAGTTCCGTAAAGTGTTTAAGGAAGAATTCGTATACTTCGTTGTCCTTGGGTTCCGCTCCGAACGTAACTCGCGTCGCGGATGTCTTCCCCAGGTAAGTACACTCGAATACTCCTACCCAAAAGGGCTCCTCAAAATACACTGTCAGAACCAGGCTTACTTTGCCCATGACAATCCCTCCTTTAAGAATTGATGAGCAAAGAACGGACAACCCGGAGGGGCAGGTTACTTACCCTGATACATCAGGACGGCCGGGCTACCTACCGGCTCTGGCACATCTTGCGATGCACGTTGCGTTTTTATCTTTGCGATGTAACAAGCTGATTATATCAGAAAGGATAATCCTCGTCCTCGTTTGTAATGAAGCGATGACCTTCACGGTCCTCTCTTCTTTTCTCGAACAGCAGCCTTAAGATCTCCGCTGCTTCGTAGGAAGACAAAGGAGCGGGATTATCTTCCCTTCCGTCAGTTCTTATCCATCCGGGATGAACGCAGAAGAAATTAATGGACTTATCGTCCTTAAAGGTATTTACGAGATTCATGGTAGCCATATTAAGAACGGCCTTTCCTGCACCTGTGATCAATACATTCTGTCCCATAAAGCCGCTCCTTATCCTGTACTTTTATCTACCCGAATGATAGCACCCGCCTAATAACACGGCTTCTTATAATTTGTTATTTCCCTATTCGTTTATTGTTTTAAAAACATAGGGCAGCATACCTTATCCGGGATAGGCTTCGAATTCCTCTTCGGTACCGTAAAATACATTCATGTCGATATATCTCTCTTCGCCGTTATAGCCGTCAAGACGATGTCTGTTGGAGAACTGCCATAAGGTCCAGTCAACGTCTTCGGGAACACTCGAATAAACGCTTCGATACCACAGATCGCAATCGTCAAAATACCCGTGAACTATACTTTCGTATGTGTCCTTGCTTACGTATATTACGGGCTTCATGCCGTATTCTTCCGTAAGGATATCCACCATGGTTCGAAGTTCATTTCTTACGGTATAGACATCGATGTCGTCAGCTGAAGTGAAGCTTCCGTAGAACTCAACGTCGATAACGGGAGGCAACATGTCATCTGCCGGTGTTACCGTGTTGCAGAAAGATTCCGCCTGTGTCCTTCCCTCTGATTCAAAGCTGAAGAAATGGTATGCACCTACCCTGATACTGCATTTCGAAGCTTCTTCCCAATTATATGCGAAATGCTCGTCTACAAAGGAAGACCCTTCCGTAGCTTTTATATATGCAAAGTCTATGTCCTGCGAAGACAGTTCCTGCCAGTTGATATCTCCCTGGTAGGAAGAGACATCTACGCCTCTTACGGGGGACTTGGGGTTATTGATATGAAGTATTCCGAAGTAGAATAGCGCCGCAGAAGATGCTGCCAAGAAGGCAGCTGCCGCCAATGCCGCGAGGGTGATCTTAATGCTCTTCTTCACTTAACTGCACCTGCCGATCTCTTCACAAGAAGAGTAAACCTTATTGCCAGAATGTACATGACCACGATGGCAAGGACAAAGAAAATAAAAGCGAACATATCGATCTTGGGGATCTTTGTAAGGATCACGGATATGACAAGGACCGAGGTCGTTATGGTAAAGGCCTTCCTGAACCTTATCCACTTCTTTAACATAAGCGCCTCTCCCGTCATGAATTGCTTTATCATGAGAGTGGCAAAGCCGATCACATACACTGCGGTAAAAGCCATTGCTATACATCCCGGAACAGTTATCATGCCGAAGGCGGATGTCAGTGCCCTTATAAGCTCGAATACTCCGGCAAAGAAACACATGACGCTTATCATCTTGAAGTTGGCATCCTTATCTCTCATGGAATGGATAACATATGATGTGACAGTATTCACCAGGAAGATCGCCACGGGAAATGATATCTCAGCAACACGCCTTATGATCATGGAATCGGATATCAGAAAACTTATGAGCCTTACGGATACAAGACAGATGATCCCGAGTATCAACTGAAGCGCGATCAGCTTATATGTCTTTAAAAGCTTTTCTTCCATAACTGCTATCTCCTTGCGCCGTAACGCACCACAGGATTATAGCATAAGTACGGCCCCGGGGCATTTTTGCTCCCGGAGCCTTCAACCTTCAATATCTATCCTTTGTTTTCCGATAATCTTCACATCTCTTATTCGCTTGTACCTATATCTTACTCACGGTTCTTTAAAAATCGGTCAAAGCAGGTTAAAGAAAAGATTAAGATTGACGGTAATTATCTTTAACGCCCGCGCGACCTAATAAACATAGGGGTTTGGGGGATCTCTCAAGTGACATATTTTGTTAACAAATACCCCTTGACGCGATATACCTCGTGTGGCATAGTATATCCATACAGGAGGTATGACAAATGGATGTACAGCTCAAAAGAGGATTGCTTGAGATCCTGGTACTGGCGGCCATCAAGAATGACGATTCTTACGGCTACAAGATAATCAAGGACATCAAGCCTTATCTTTCCATTTCAGAGTCCACCTTGTACCCGATACTTAAAAGACTTGAGGAAGCCGGTTGCCTCACAGTCAGGTCGGAAGAGTATAACGGAAGACTTAGGAAGTACTACAGCATTACCAAGAACGGTAAGCAGCGAATAGAAGATTTCAAGACTGAATGGAAAGAGATCATGGACATATACGAATATGTCGCACGGGAGGAACAGTAATGAACAGACAGGAATATTTAGACGAGATCAAGGAAAAGCTTCTGGGCTTATCTGAAGAAGATATCGATAAAGCCCTTGAATTCTATATGGAAGCTCTTGACGACAGGATAGATGACGGACTTACCGAAGAACAAGCTATCAATGCAGTAGGAACGGCAGACGAAGTAGCAGAGCAGATCCTGATGGATACACCGCTTCCCAAGCTTGTATCCGCAACCGTAAAGCCAAAAAGAGAGATGAAGGCATGGGAGATCGTACTTCTCATCCTCGGAGCTCCCTTGTGGATCCCGCTCCTGATCGCACTCTTCTCGATCGCCTTTTCAGTAGTATGCGTCATCTTCTCACTGATACTGGTGGTCATCGCAGTAGTGTTCTCCTTCATAGCAGGCGGACTTGCAGCTCTTATCGCAGGTCTTGTGGGGATCATCGCAGGAGACGGCATCATTGCACTTGCAAAGTTCGGAGCAGCTCTTATCCTCATTGGCTTAGGCGCACTCCTCTTCCTTCCCTGCAAGTCACTGGTGCTCTGGCTCATAGAGCTGTGCGGCAGGTTCTTCAAATGGATCAAGAAGCAGTTTGTTAAAAGAAAGAATAAATAAAGTGAAAAGGAAATATTGATTCGAAAGGCAGGAACATAAAATGAACAAGTTTACCAAAGCATTTCTTATAGCAGGAGGCATCTGCCTCGGCGCAGGCATCATCGTGACCGGAATAGCATTCGGAATGGCAAAGAGGAACGGTATGGGTGATTCGGGATCTTATGAGAAGATCAATGTCACTGTTACCGACAGCTTCGAGAATCTTCATATCGAAGAGGTATCACACGACATAAAGTTCGTTATCTCCGAAGACGATACGGTGAAGGTAGAGTACTGGGACAGCGAGAATCTCATCCATGAACTGAAGGTAGATAACGATACATTGACTCTCACATATCAGAATTCCAAGCACTGGTGGGACTGGATCAACATCGGTATCCCCGGTATCACGGAACCTTCTTCCACAGAATCCCACGATACGATCATATACCTTCCCGAAGATGAATATAAGAATCTTAAGATCGAAGGTGTCAGTAGCGATGTCATTATCCCAGAAGGATATATCTTCGAGGACATCTCGATCGATACGGTAAGCGGCGAGATCACATGTAAGTCAGAAGCTACAGGCAATGTAAAGATCAATACAACAAGCGGTAACCTTAATGAGATCAGCATCAACGGTATCTCCGCTACCATCAATACGGTAAGCGGTGACGTATATATAAGCGACAGCGAACTTACCGGTTCTCTTGTCATCGACACCACAAGCGGAGGCGTAGATCTTACCGACATTACAGTAGCTGCAACTGACATCAATACCATTAGCGGCGATATAAATCTTGTTAATTATGCTTCCGACAATACATCTATCGATACGACTTCAGGTGACATAGAAGCGATCGTAGTCGGAGATTACAACATCGGCTTTGATTCCGTAAGCGGAGATCAGAACATAAGCTGCAACAACGTAAGCGACGGAGCAAGATTTACCGTTAATACGGTAAGCGGTGATCTTACGGTAAGAGGCGCATAATTCATAACCCTTCTATAGAGGCGGCACGGTCTTTGTAGGCGGTGCCGCCTTAACTTTGCCAAAAATCCAGAAAAGAGATGAGTATATATGTTTAAAAGAGTACTAAAGACAATAGGAATGTGTATAGCGGCAATGGCCGTGGCGGTAGCCGCAAATCTTCTTGGAACGATCGCTTCAGAGCTCCTTACAGGGCTTGGGGTATCAGAGATCATAGGAACGGCAGTCGCGTCAGTTCTTTACCCTCTTATATCCTTTATAGGAATAAAGCTTATAGGTCAAAAGGCCTTTAAGTACGATCTTAAGACCTTCAGGATCGTTAAGCCCGGGATAAAACTATACTGGCTGGCGGCAGCCCTTATCCTTCCTTTGGCGGTAACGGCATTCTACCAGTTTTCAGACGGAACCTGGACCATGTGCGCCAACTCGTCCGTCATCCCCGTAGCCGCATACGGCATCCTCTTCAGAGGTCTTGCAGCAGGAATCTCCGAGGAACTTGTATTCAGGGGAGCTATCATGGGCACCATCGAGAAGGAATGGAATACCAAGGCCGCTGTCCTTATCCCATCTGTCGCTTTCGGAGCAGTACACATCATGGGAAGATCCTTAGATCTAATAAGCATCGCTCTTCTCATGGCAGCAGGAACTCTCGTAGGCGTAATGTTCTCCCTTATCGAGATCCAAAGCGGCAGCTTCTGGAATAACGCTCTCGTGCATGCCGCATGGAATATCGTCATCCTGGGGCTCCTTCATACGGATACAAGAGCATGTGAAGACAGTGTATTTACATATATCCTTAAGTCAAATTCATTGCTCCTTACGGGAGGCGACTTCGGAATAGAAGCATCCCTTGTAGCAGTCATAGCATATCTTATCGTGATCATTATCGCGACAGTGCTCATGGCAAATAATAAAGCTCAGTCAAAGGTCGTTCGCGGCACTTGCTGAGAATGTTCCTACCGTGGCGGCGGTTCCCTGACGAGGGAGCTGCCGCTTTTATATTACTAAGGTCACGACTCCGCTATATTCTTTCGAGCAGTCTTAAAGCCTCGGATAACCCCGGTTGCCGCCATAAGGATAAGCACCACCATACTTACCGTAACAGTAATGACATCGCTTGAAGTCAGAATGAAGAGGCCGTAGGAGATAAGTCCCGTAAGGCCTGCGATGATAAGCTCCGCAGCAAGGTTAAAAAAGCAGTTGAGATTGCCTCTTAATGCACTTAGCTCATCCGACCATACCGTATAAGGCGATATGGAATCCATCGCAACTCCTATGGCAGTCGCAGTGATAACACAAAGAAGCGATGCTATAAGCATAGGAAGAATAAGATGCGGTACCCCGAACATTACCGCAACGGGAATAAGAGATACGCCAAGAGGTATATAAGTAAATAATATCGCTATAAGGCCCTTGGCTCTTATCTGCTTATCAAGAGGTGCCGGGAGATACTTAAGGATATCGATATGGACGCCTTCACGGGTAAAGGAAGTCGATGCTATGGAATTAAGTCCCGATGCGATGAAGGATATTCCCGCTACGACTATAAAGGCGATCACTATGCTCTTCTTATCTCCTGAAGACAACATAGATCTTATCTTTCCTATTATCTCGTTATCACGGGAAGATATAAGGAGTGAAGCGGCGATCGCAGGCCACAGCAGATTTGCGAATACGCAGTTCATCCTGTATGTTGATGTCCTCATCAGGACCTTATATTCCTTAGAAAGAAGCGCCTTGAAGATACCGGTCTTCCTGACCTTGCCCGAAGATATCTGCCCCGCTCTTCCCCTGACACTTGCGGCAGCCGCATAAAGACCTTCTTTGTAGACTGCTCTTGCAAGACCTACAGAAAGAAGATAAGTGACAACTTCAAATACCAATGTATAGATAAGCGACATGACGTTATGCTTACCGACGGCATTTATGGAGAACATATTCGTCGGGAAGATGATATTACAAAGCGAGATAAAGGAATTATCCCCTTCTACCAGGGACTCGATATAGTACTCGGTGCTTATCTTACCGTAGTCCTTAAAGGACATAAGGAACATCACCGTAAAGAATACGAATAATACGGCGGAAGTAAGATAATAAAGATCCGTCCTGTTGACCTTCTTAAGGAAGAACATAAGGATCATGGCGAGCATCGAGCAATACACGAGAGGTATAAAGAGAGACCCGAGAAAGCCCGTCACGGCTCCTAAGAGCCCCACAGGGTGAAATGCAGATGCCCCCGCATGTTTAAAACTTGAGACAAAATACCCGATATACATGGCGAAAAGCACATTCGACGTCATGACATTCTCTGCCTTAAATGTATGGAAGAGCCTTGCATTATAAAGTTCGTGTGCTTCTATGGGAAGCGCCGTCAGGAACGAAAGATCCGACGCGAAGAAAAGCACGGAAAACATCAGAGGAAGGCCGAATATCATGGCGAAAGCGGATATTATATGAAGCTCCGACAGGAGAGCATAAGTATTGCCGCCGAATCTGTAAAGGAGCTCTGTCAGTGCATATGTCATATAGCCCACAAGAACAGACACAGGCACCATTATTCCGAAGAAAGCCACCATACCGAATACGGTATAGTTCCGCTTCTTCTTATCGCCGTCGGGCTTAGGCATCTCCAGATTGGAAGCAAATGCCTTGTACAGAGTATATGACCTTCTCATGGGCGCCCCGTAAGATCTACGAATATCTCTTCCAGCGTACGACCCGGATGCTTCGATTTAAGTTCATCAAGAGTACCCGAGCTTACTATCTTGCCTTTGTTTATGATGATTATCCTGTCGCAGAGCTGCTCGGCAACTTCCAGAACGTGCGTGGAGAACAGTACAGCATTGCCGGCTTTTGCATGTTCTCTCATCATCTGCTTAAGTTCATACGCTGCGGACGGATCAAGTCCCGTCATGGGTTCGTCCAATATCCACGCTCCGGGATCATGGACGAGCGCGGCTATTACCATCAGCTTCTGCCTCATGCCGTGGGAATATTCCCTCATCTGGGTATTAAGAGCATCCGTCATGCCGAATCTCTCCGCCATGGTCCCGATGCGCTTTTTACGGTCTTCTTCCGACACTTCATACATATCCGCGATGAAATTGATATATTCAAGACCCGTGAGCTGTATAAGGATGTCGGGGTTATCCGCTATATAAGCAAAAGACATCTTGGCTTCATAAGGGTCTTTGACGATATCGTACCCGTTTACGGTCACGCGTCCTGACGTAGGCTTTAAGATACCCGTAAGCATCTTGATGACCGTGGTCTTGCCGGCGCCGTTAGGACCTGCGAATCCCACTATCTCTCCCTTATCGATCTTAAAAGAGACCTCATCGGTAGCCTTATGGCCGTTTCCGTAGATCATTGTGAGCTTATCTGCTTCGATCATAGTCTAATCTCCAATAGGTCAGCTGATTTACGGTCATTATAGCATCCGCGAAGATTAAGGATATTAAGGGTATATGAATTATATGTGTCCTGTAATTCGGTTCCCGATATGGTATCATTATAGGGACATTTTCCCACATGGAGGTATACATCAATGGAATACCGTATAGAACACGATTCACTCGGTGAAGTAAAGGTACCCGCAGATAAGTACTGGGCAGCCCAGACCGAGAGAAGCCACGAGAATTTCCAGATCGGCGTAGGCATCGAGACGATGCCCAGAGAGATCACACACGCTTTCGGAATACTTAAGAAGGCTGCAGCTAAGGCAAATAACAGCTTAAAGCCGGAGAAGATGACAGCTGAGAAGCTCGATGCCATCTCCAAGGCTTGTGACGAGGTAATAAGCGGATCTCTGAACGATCACTTCCCTCTTGTAGTATGGCAGACAGGTTCAGGCACACAGTCCAACATGAATGCCAACGAAGTAATCGCCAACAGAGCTAACGAGATCGCAGGTTCCAAGATCTGCCATCCCAACGACGATATCAACATGAGCCAGTCAAGTAACGATACGTTCCCGACTGCAATGCATATCTCCGCAGTTATCGCTCTCGAGGATAAGCTCATTCCCGCAGCTAAGATCCTTATCGAGACATTCAAGAAGCTCGAGGCAGAGAATGAGGGCATCGTTAAGAGCGGAAGGACACACCTCCAGGACGCTGTACCGATCAGCTTCTCACAGGAGATCTCCGGCTGGAGAGCATCTCTTGAGAGAGATATCGAGCTTATCAGAATCGCTTTAGAGCCTTTAAGAGAGCTTGCATTGGGCGGTACTGCAGTAGGTACGGGACTTAATGCTCCCAAGGGCTTCGACACCAAGGTAGCTGAGGAGATCTCCGCACTTTCCGGCAAGAAGTTCGTTACTGCAGCTAATAAGTTCCACGCTCTTACGAGCAAGGACGAGATCGTATTTGCTCACGGCGCGGTCAAGGCAATGGCAGCTGACATGATGAAGATAGCAAACGACGTAAGGTGGCTCGCATCAGGCCCCAGAGTAGGTCTCGGCGAGATCACTATCCCCGCTAACGAGCCCGGTTCTTCCATCATGCCCGGTAAGGTCAACCCCACTCAGTGCGAGGCTGTTACGATGGTAGCAGTACAGGTCATGGGTAATGACGCCGCTATCGGAATGGCAGCATCCCAGGGTAACTTCGAGCTTAACGTATTCATGCCCGTTATCGCTTATAACTTCCTTCAGTCCACAAGGCTTCTTGCCGAAGCTATCGTATCCTTCAACGACAGATGCGCAGTAGGCATCAAGGCTGACAAGAAGAAGATGCACGATAACCTCCATAACTCGCTTATGCTCGTTACCGCTCTTAACCCCTATATCGGTTACGAGAATGCGGCTAAGACATCACATCTTGCTTTCGAGGAAAATATCTCCCTTAAGGAGGCTTGCGTAAAGCTCGGCTTCATGACAGCAGAGGAATTCGACAAGGTTTTCCACCCCGAGCAGATGATTTGATTTTCATTAGTCTAATAAATCAGCTTTCACAGCCGACAGACCCGTTCTGTCGGCTTTTCTTATGCCGGCAACACATTGAAGAACGTGGTTTATGACTGTATAATTGGGGAAGTTTATGCATTCAATATGTATTTAAAGATATGGAGGTCAGTCAAATGGCTAGAGTTTACAACTTTTCAGCAGGTCCTGCTACAATGCCGCTCCCCGTACTTGAGGAGATCCAGGCAGAGCTTCTCGATTATAAGGGCAGCGGAATGAGCGTAATGGAGATGTCACACAGATCCAAGGTTTTCCAGCAGATCGCTGATGAAGCTGAAGCGGATCTTCGCGAGCTTATGAGTATCCCCGATAATTACAAGGTACTCTTCATCCAGGGTGGTGCTACACTTCAGTTCTCGATGATTCCCATGAACCTTATGAAGAATGGTGTTGCAGATTACATCGTTACGGGTGCATGGTCGAAGAAGGCTGCAACAGAAGCTAAGAAGTTCGGTAAGGTGAACATCGTAGCTACTTCCGCAGACAAGAACTTCAGTTATATCCCTGATTGCTCAGATCTTGCCATCGATGACGATGCCGACTATGTATATATCTGTGAGAACGAGACTATCCACGGTACAACATTCCAGACTCTTCCCAACACAAAGGGTAAGATCCTTGTTGCAGATCAGTCTTCCATGTTCTTAAGCAAGCCCTGCAACGTATCCGATTACGGCGTGATCTTCGGCGGTGTTCAGAAGAATGTCGGTCCTGCAGGTCTTTCTATCGTTATCATCCGTGAGGATCTCATCCGCGAGGATATCGCAGAGAATACTCCCGTATACATGAGATATGACACACATGCAAATGCAGGTTCCATGTACAACACACCCAACTGCTGGGCTATCTACGTTTGCGGTAAGGTATTTAAGTACCTTAAGTCCATCGGCGGCCTCGAGGCAATGAATAAGATCAACGAAGAGAAGGCAGCTATCCTTTACGACTTCCTTGACAACAGCAAGTTGTTCCACGGTACTGTCGAGAAGGAGTTCCGTTCTCTTATGAACGTGCCTTTCGTTACAGGTGACGCAGATAAGGATGCTGCAGTTGTTGCAGCTACCAAGGCAGCAGGTTTTGATAACCTTAAGGGCCACAAGAGCGTCGGCGGTCTTCGTGCTTCCATCTACAATGCAATGCCTATCGAGGGTGTTAAGGCTCTCGTAGATTTCCTTAAGAAGTATGAGGAGGAGAACGCATAATGTACAAGATCAATTGCCTTAATCCCATCGCCAAGTGCGGTACAGACCTCTTTGGCGATAACTATACGATCACCGAGAATACAAACGAAGCAGATGCTATCCTCGTAAGAAGTGCTGCAATGCACGAGCTTGAGCTCTCCAAGGATACTATCGCAGTTGCAAGAGCAGGTGCAGGTGTTAACAACATCCCTCTCGATAAGTACGCTTCCGAGGGTGTCGTAGTATTCAATACTCCCGGTGCTAACGCTAACGGCGTTAAGGAGCTCGTTATCGCAGCTCTTATCTACGGTTCAAGAGGCATCATCGGCGGTGCTAACTGGTGCGAGGAGAACAAGGCTGACGAGGCTATCGGCAAGACAGCAGAGAAGGCTAAGAAGGCTTTCGCAGGTTCTGAGATCAAGGGCAAGAAGCTCGGTGTTATCGGTCTCGGCGCTATCGGTGCTCAGGTTGCTAACGCAGCTGTAGGCCTCGGCATGGAAGTATACGGCTTCGATCCTTATGTTTCCGTAGACGCAGCATGGAACATCAGCAGAGCAGTTAAGCACATCACTAACGTAAACGACATCTACACAGACTGTGACTACATCACGATCCACGTACCTCTTCTTGATTCTACAAAGGGTATGGTAGATGCAGAGGCTATCTCCAAGATGAAGAAGGGCGTTATCTTCCTTAACTTCGCAAGAGATATCCTTGTTGACGAGGCTGCTATGGTAAAGGCTGTTGCAGAGGGTCACGTAGCTAAGTACGTTACAGACTTCGCTAACCCCACTGTAGTAGGCAAGGAGAACATCATCGTTACTCCTCACCTCGGTGCTTCCACAGCTGAGTCTGAAGATAACTGCGCTATCATGGCTGTTAAGCAGATCCGCGACTTCGTAGAGAACGGTAACATCATCAACTCCGTTAACTACCCCAGATGCGACGCAGGCTTGCCTCAGTACGAGTCCCGTGTTACGGTTTGCCACAAGAACATCCCTAACATGCTCACTCAGTTCACAGGCGCTTTTGCTAAGCTCTCCATCAACGTTCCCGAGATGCTCAGCAAGTCCAGAGGCGACTACGCTTACACGATCATCGATATCGACGGTAAGGCAGATAAGTCCATCATCGACGAGATCTCCAAGATCGACGGTGTTCTCAGAGTAAGGATCGTTAAGTAAGGATCCCGATATCAATAAAACAACAAAAGCCCTTGAAGCCTTACGGTTTCAGGGGCTTTAACATTGTTAATCAACATTCAGGGAATATTATTGGTACACCATAGAATCACACAAACATTTGTTTTATTTTGTGTTATACTATCTGAGGCACAGCCTGCTTAATGGGCGGTTGCCTTCCGAGTACTTTACTTACATCCTTCGGGAGAGTCTGGGAAAGGAGGGCTGTTGATATGACAGATTATGAGATCTTGTCTCTGGTTATCGCTATAGTCGGTCTACCGATCGCTTCCGTTACCCTGTTATTGAAACTATTTACGTATCTGGACTCCAGGTATAGACGTAAATGAAAACCTCACCCATAGACCGCCATCTAAGGTGAGGTAACATAAATCTTCACTCAGAAGGCAACCGTCTTTGCAGACTGTGCTTTCTTATGGATATTATACCATCCGGTTTCATTACCATCAACAACACTCTGCAATGAGATATAAAGGTTGACAGATGTCGACCTTGGACGTATATTTCAGTTATATGAGGTCGACAAGCGTCGACCTATACGAGTGATCATCAGCATGTGTGAGGGGATTCATTATGCTCAAGTTAACTGATACAGAATGGAAGATAATGGAACTTGTATGGGATAAAGGCCCTCTTACCACGATGGAGATATACCGTGAGACCGAATCAACCGACGGATGGGCCAAATCCACCGTTATTACCCTTCTTAACAGAATGGAAAATAAAGGGATCTTGCGCCACAGGCAAGACGGCAATTCTAAAAAGTATTACCCGAAGATAAGCAGAGAAAGCGCAGAGCTTCAGGAGACCAGATCCTTCCTCGACAAGTTCTATAACGGAAAAGTCGGTCTTCTCATAAGTAATCTCGTTGAACAGGAAGAATTATCCGCGGAAGACCTTGAGGAGATCAGGAGGATCATCAAGGAAGATTCATAAAGGAGATGACCTGCTATGAAGATCTTCATCATCTTAAACATTCTCATAGTCTTGATCTTATTACTAAGAAAACTGTCGGAAGGCAGGATATCCCCACGTGCCCGTTATTCTATGTGGTTAGCTATCCCGATATACTTGCTGATCTCAGTGTTTGCATTTCAGGCGATCACAATCAGGATCCCGCGAAAGCTGGAAAAGAGTATAGCTCCTTATGTAAACGATCACCTGATTGAAGAAGATATAATCTTAGGTAACACCTATAGCAACTGTCACCCTATATCACAGGAAGATACCCTGCTCATAGAAGCAGCAGATGAACCGACAGCAGAGATCTCACATTCAGAGGTCCCTTCTGCCTCCCCAAACAGAACATCATCTCCTTCCGATTCTACAAACGGGAGTATATCGACTGTTAAGATCGATATGAAGACTGCAGGAAGCTTTGTATGGCTATGCGGCACCATCCTTGTTGCCCTTTTTGTTCTTACCAATAACATAATATTCTTACACAGGATACGTTTGAGCAGAAGCTTCTGCGGAAGATCTTCATACGGAAATCTGAAAGTCTACAAGACTCCGATCACAACGTCACCTTTCCTTCTTGGGAACTGTATCTACATGAACAGAAACATAAAAGAAGATTCGGAAGATTACAAATTCGCAGTCTGCCATGAATACTGTCACAAAAAGCAGAAAGATAACTTATGGCTCCTTGCCGAATACATCATCGTCTGCACCTTCTGGTTTGACCCTCTGGTATGGTATGCACGCAAGGTTATGCGCGAAGACAGGGAGTTATCTGTTGATGAGCAAGTATTGAGATTACTCGGAACAGAACACAGGACAACGTACAGTGAGACGCTTCTTCATTTCTTCAAGAATATCTCGGAAGATGAACCGCTCATGAATATAACTACAACAATGAGTAACAGGAACAAGTTATTCATCAAGAGAAGGATAGAAAGCATCATGCGCGGAACTCGCAAAAGTATCGCTGCCACGCTGGCGATATCTTTTATTCTTTCTGCAGCCGTGGGATGTACTTTGTTCAAGCCGAAATCTTCCGGTGAAGGCGAGACTATCTCTGCGGATACCCCTTGGTATGAATGCGAGAGCGTAGAATGCGCCAGAGACTACGAGGACATTTCATGCCCTTCAGTATTCCAGGATGTCATCGGAAAGACAGATGAAGGTTATATATATCGCATACAGGGATTCTATGGAGAATACCAAAGCGAGCAGATCTACGATCTGGCTCTGTATTCCGAATCCGGAGAAAAGGTATCAAGTATAGATCTGATCTCTTCGTTCAATACCTGTTTTCCCGAAGAAGGAAATGTAAAGAATTACAGCAGTATATTCGGAGATATGTATGTCGAAGATAATAGAGTAAAAATGGTACGTCAAAGCAACGTAGACAACCATATCAAAATATATGATATTGATATCCGATCGGGAAACATTACTCTGGAGCACTCTTGCGAGACTTCCGAGAATTGGGATTGGTACTTCACAAACTATATATATAGATGCGGAGAATACCTGGTAGGGATCAGTGTGGGATATCCGCTGAAGTTCCTGATCATAGATCCCAATAGTGACATAGCAGAAGTATATTCAACCGAAAATGAGACCAGACGTGATATTCCGCTATATACCACTATAGCCTTAGCAATAAGCGATCACGAAGTATTGTTCGGAGATTATTCCAACTATTCGATCTGGAGCTTTGATCTTGAATCTCAGTCTCTTAACAAGATAGAAGCAGATGATCCTGCTTATGAATGGATATATCCATATATCTATCAAAATGTCAGAGAAAGAAATAGAGCTATAACAGGTTTTGACGGGGCGGTTTATTTCCTTTCCCTAACTGAGCTCGTCAAAATGAATCCGGACACCAAGGAGATCGAGCTCATTACCAAGACCGAGAATATCGATATAAATCTAAATCTGTTAGCTCCCAATGGTCGATATACATGCAACATCGCCGAAGCAAGTAACGATCAGATAGTCTTTTGTATTAATAGATTCAATAGTGGATTCACCGTATATAAAGCTTCATTAGCAGATCAGAATCCTAACGCGGGGAAGATCGTTATTACAACCGATGGAACTGATCCCTCCGTCTATGATGCTATCTATCTGTTCAACAGAACCGACGACGACTATTTCGTCAGGATGGTTCCTTACAAGTATGATGATCTGTCTGACAGCTACTATACCGATTCTGATTCTTTCACATACGAAACTGCTTATTACTATATGGCAGATAGTGGCAATCAGATGATGGTGGATCTTATTGCAGGAGACTGTCCCGATGTAGTCTTTTACGCATCCTGGTATTCTCAGCTCAACAATAAAAACTGTATGTATGATCTGACCGAACTTTATAATGCCAGCGATCTGAGTAACAGTGTATTTGACAACATCGTATCTGCATGTAAGACCAATGACGGATTATTCTGTTTCCCGCTGTACTATACGATCTGCGGGATAACAGTAGATCAAAGATCGTATGACTATAACGGTTACGGCATGACATTCGATGACTATTATGACTTTACATACGGCTATTGCAATGGAACCAATATCCTCGGAATGAATCAGAGTCAGTTCATGGATATATGCCTTCAGAACAGCCTGGATCTATATCTGACAAGCGATACGATCGATCTTGATAACGAATACTTCAGAAATATCGCTGAATATACATCCGTTAATATATCCAATTCGGATCTGGATACATACCTCACGTCAACATCTCAATACTCCACCAATATAACGAGTCATGGACAGTGGATAGATTACCTGAACAGTAATCATATCCCAGTCGGTGAGGCAAGGATTGTCGGATATCCTTCTCCTGATGGAAGAGGATTAGCAGCAAACATCTGTACGGGTGCTTCTATCACGCAAGGCTGCTCATGTCCCGAAGGAGCATGGAGATTTATATGTTTGCTCTGTAATACCGATATCCAAAAACTGGAGTGTTTACCCGAAGATATCCGTTGGGATCCCGGAAGATACTTTCCGATAAACAGGAGTGCGTTCGATATGGTAGCGGTAGACTTCGTGGATCGTTATAACACAGAGAAAAGAGAATACTATGAAAATATGGGAATTCATGATGTGCCCGTTATCGAACTTGAAGAAGTCGAAATACTTGAGGATGCCGCCGCCTCCATAGATCACATCATGGCATCAGACTCCGATATCGAACTTATTATATACGAAGAGATGCAGGCTTATTATGCGGGTGACAAAACACTGGATGAAGTAATCGCGATAATCAATGACAGAGTACGGATAGCAATGAGCGAGAGGGCATAAGGAAAAGAATAACATAAGCTTGTTGCAAACATACGTTCAGCAGCGATATCATATCTGAGGCACAGCCTGCTTAATGGGCGGTTGCCTTCCGAGTACTTAACTTACATCCTTCGGGAGAGTCTGGGAAAGGAGGGCTGTTGATATGACTGCATATGAGACATTATCTCTTGTTATCGCCATCCTCAAGTTTACTGATCGGTGTCGTAGCTCTGTTATTGAAACTATTTGCCTTTCTGGATGACAGATATAAGCGCAAATAAAAACCTCACCCAGGACTGCCATCTAAGGTGAGGTTTATTTAACTATAACCTTTAGAAGGCAACCGTCTTTGCAGACTGTGCTTTCTTATGTGTATTTTAGCATCCACGGTAACGGGCGTCAATCGAACGCTGCCGACCATATAGCCATTACTGGAAGTCCTTTAGTGCCTTCTTCTCCATTACTACAAGAAGAGTCGTTGATTCCGTTATAGGACGATGGGGATCCGCGAAGGACCACTTGTCGCTCTTGCTCTTCATGCCTACAACGTTGATGTTGTTTTCCTTACGGATATCAAGTTCCGCAAGGCTCTTGTTAAGCCACTTCTTCTTGGGTTTTATCTCCACCATGCAAAGGTTGCCGTCTACGTCGAAGAAATCAAGAACAGAGGATGACGCCAGTATCCTTGCGGATCTCTGACCGTTCTCGTTCTCGGGATCTACTACCTTATCTACGCCGACCTTCTTTAAGATAGAAGCCATTCTGGGAGAGCCGGACTTAGCAATAACGTAGGGAACGCCCTGATCTTTTGCTATAGATACGGAGAGGATAGATGCCGCCAGATTGGAACCCATGGCCGTACATACGATATCCATGTTGCCAAGGCCCAGCTCCTTTACTTCCTCCTCGTTACCGAGGTCCGCGCATATAGCCACCGTGGACTTCGACGAGAAGTCGTTTATAAGGTTCTCGTTGGCATCTACTACCATGACGTCCGCGCCTAATGCATACATGCTCTCTGCAAGGCTCCTGCCGTACTTTCCAAGTCCTAATACTGCGATTGAAATGCTCATATGATATCTCTCCTTAACCTACGTAGAATTTGCCTTCCGCATATTCGATCCTGTCCTTGCCGGACTTCTTGCCCGCGAAGAACAATACGAGCGAGATAGGACCGATCCTTCCTAAGTACATTACACAGATAATGACTATCCTTCCGAATACGTTAAGCGTCGGAGTGACGGCTCTGGATAATCCTACCGTAGCTACTGCGCTTATGACCTCAAAGAGTGAATCCTCCATGTTGACGTTATTTGTAAGAAGGATAAAGAGCGTACCCGTGAATGCAACGGCGACACTTACAGTAAGGATAGCTGCCGCCTTACGCATAAGCTCCTCTGTGATCCTGGACTTAAATACTATAGCTTCCTTCTGACCTCTCATGAAGACTACGACATTCATAACTACGATAAAGAAAGTAACTGTCTTAACACCGCCCGCAGTACCTATGGGGGATCCTCCGATAAGCATCAGGACATAACCTATAAGGACTGATACGGAATTCAATTCCTGCTGAGGGACTGCGGCAAATCCTGCTGTCCTGAACGTGACTGACTGGAACAGGCTGTTAACGATCTTATCCTTAAGACCCATATCCGCCATGGTTCCGGGATTATTATATTCCGCCGGGAATACTATAAGCATACCGACTGCGATAAGGACAAATGTAAGGAAAAGAACGAGCTTCGTATGTACTCCGAACCTCTTTATGGTCTGCATGGGTGTATAACGGTTCTTTATTCCGAGTTTTACTGCGCGGGATACATCGAACCATACGACGTAGCCGAGACCTCCCATGATGATGAGGAACATGGTAATAAAAAGAACGCCTGAATCCTTATTGAAGCTTATAAGCGAATCAGGACCCAGTATGTCTATACCGGCATTACAGAAGGCGGATATCGCGGTGAATACCGAATACCATATACCCTTCACCACACCGTATCTGGGGATGAATTCTATAGAATAAAGACAGGCACCTAAGCCCTCTACGATAAAAGTCCATTTAAATACCTTTACAAGGAATGAGAGAAGTCCGTGACCCATATCAAGGTTCATGGCGTCTATAAGGAGCTTTCGATCCTGCAAAGAGAACTTCTTATGAGAAGCTAAGAGCACCATGGACGTGAACGAAATGATACCCAGACCGCCGAGCTGTATAAGGATAAGTATTATTATCTGCCCCGCAAGAGACCAGTAAGCATATGTATCCTCTACAACAAGACCCGTAACGCAAGTCGACGTAGTCGCCGTAAAAAGCGCCGTAACGGGATCCGTCATCTCGCCTGAAGCCGAAGCGAAAGGAAGCATCAGAAGTATCGTTCCCAATATAATTACAAAAAGAAAGCTCAAGGGGACGACATAAGCGGGAGACAGCCTTACTCTGCCTTCCTCATAGACCTGCTTACGCCCCGTGACAAAATCACCTAACCTATCCATACTCCTCATCACTCGACAAAAATAGAACTATTTGTCTATTAATATAACTTTTATAGGATGATATGTCCAATGAATGCTCCCTCTTCTCTGCTACAATAAGCTCAAAACGAGCATCGGAGGGACAATATGAACGACCTTTCACACAGAAAAGCCAAGAAGCGTGTACTGATCACAAGACCTGACGGCAGCATAGCAACAGGTGTTAAGGTACGCGTTAAGCAGATATCCTCCGAATTCCTCTTCGGATGCGGGGCTTTCGACGCGGTAGCTATGTTTGCTGCTCCCGACGAGAATATCAGAGCAAGAAGCAAAGAGAGAATGGAGAAGTGGGCAAAGCTTTTCAACTTCGGAACACTTCCCTTCTACTGGGGCGGATACGAGCCTACCGAAGGCAATCCCGCACAGGAATCCAGAATGAAGGCAGCCGAGTGGCTCATCGCTCACGATAAGGTCGTCAAGGGTCATCCTCTTTGCTGGCACACAGGCTGCGCCGACTGGCTCTTAAAGTACGACAACGAGACTATCCTTAAGAAGCAGCTTGAGAGGATCGACAGAGACGTTACCGCCTTCAAGGGCAAGATCGATATGTGGGATGTTATTAATGAAGTAGTAATAATGCCCGTATTCGATAAGTACGATAATGCGATCACAAGGATCTGTAATGCCAAGGGTCAGGTGGGACTTGTTAAGGCTGTCTTCGACGAAGCACGTCAGATGAATCCCGATGCCACTCTTCTTATAAATGACTTTAATACAAGCAAGGCTTACGAGGAGCTTCTTGACCGCCTTCTTGATGCAGGCGTCGTACCTTCAGCCATTGGTATCCAGTCTCATCAGCATCAGGGATACTGGGGCGACGACAAGCTCTACGACGTACTTGAGAGATTCGGAAGATTCGGCCTTCCTATCCACTTCACAGAGAACACACTTATATCCGGAGATATAATGCCCGCTCATATCGTTGATCTTAACGACTGGCAGGTAGACGAGTGGCCTTCTACGCCCGAGGGCGAAGAGCGTCAGGCAAGAGAGATCGCCAATATGTACACTATCCTCTTTGAGGATAAGAATGTTCAGGCCATCACCACCTGGGACTACACTGACGATTGCTGGCTTCATGCTCCTTCCGGATTAGTTCATGCGGATAATTCCACCAAGCCTTCCTATGAGAAGCTCATGAGCCTCATTCACGGCGAGTGGGAGACTGATATCACTCTTGTTACCGACGGCGAGGGCTATATCGAGTTCGAAGGATTCAAGGGTGATTACAATATCACTTCAGATAACGACATCGACATGAAGGTGTCCTTAAAGTAAACAATAACTTCTTATCCAATACCTTTGGAAATGCCCGTGAAGGATAACACTTCACGGGCATTTCTGATATTCCGCTCGGATTTGGTTTATCAAGCAAAGAGTGCGAATGCTGCGCAAAGGCCGGAGAAGATATTTGCACAAGCGTGGATCGTCCAGGAAGGAATAATTGATCCGCCTGAGATCTTCTCGTTAACAAAGCCCATTACCCATCCGATAGCACCTGTAAATACAGTGATAAGCGTTGCCTTAAGAGGATCTACGGCAGAGAAGAACATTACGCCGTGCATAAGTCCGAAGATAACCGCCTGGATAAGATTGCCTGCTGCAAAGCCGAACTTATTCGAGATCCTCTTTCCGAGGAATCCTCTGAATACGATCTCCTCTGCAAGAGCTGTCTTACAGATAGCATAGATAAGAACTGTAGGAATCGCCTTGATCCCGAGACCTGCAAACTCAGATGTTGCCATCTCGACGCCCTTAAGCGAAGAAAGGATGAATACTGATAATACAAGGAAAAGCGCTGCCGTAACTATTGTCCAAAGAGCCGTCTTACCTCTGTTTTCCTTATCGATCTTCTTAAGTCCGAGCCATGAGAAGAAGCTCATCTTCTTCCTTGCCGTAATAAGCCACCAGATCAAAGGAATTATCGAGAAGATCGCTATCTGGATGATGCTTCCTGTTAACATTGAGATTGCCATAACTTTGTCCCTCACTCACATTTGTTTTTGTTTTATGAGCTTAGTATAGAGGGCTAACATTAATAACAAGTCGGCTCAACCTTAACGTTGCCTTAACCTTGACCTTTTTATACACAAACTAATACAAAAACAAGGTGTTTTTGTATGGTTTTGTGTCAAAAAGTCTCAAAACATTCCGCACACATAAAAGATCCCGCTTCCATAAACGAAGCGGGACCCTTATAGACTTTATCTTAAGTTATTATCCGAAGATCAAGCTGCTGTTACGACCTCAAGATAGAATACTCCGTCAGGTGTAACAACGCCGTTGACAGTAGATGTAGCGCCGTTCTCCTCTACCTCACCGGAGAATGTATATCCCTCATCTGTCTCCTCTACATCGAGCTCTACACCCTCTTCACCTACGAGCTCGGGAAGAGCCTCATCGACATAAGCTACTGCTACGTCGTAAGATGAGAAAGCGATGCACTCTACAATAGTGAAGTTCGTATCGGATACATCAACATCCGAATCGCCCTCATCGTCAGCCTCTGCAGAAAAGTCCAAGTCTCCGCCCATACCGAAGAAACCTTCAACGAAGTCATCGGGATTTAAACTACCGTCCGTAAGCATATCGGGTGTGATAGCGTAAACGCCGATTCCACGCTCCATGCAATCGCGTGCATAAGCAGCAACAGTCTCATTCTCGAAGGAAGCTACGATCTCATCGATCTGAGCCTGGATCTCTTCAGAAGAAAGAGTCTCTTCTGTATCCTCTGTCTCTTCTGTATCCTCTGTCTCTTCAGTCTCCTCTTCGGTAGTAGTAGTCTCTTCCTCTGTAGTCGTTGTCTCCTCAGTAGTTGTTGTAGTTGTCTCTTCCTTCTCCTTTGTTGTCTCGGATGTCTCAGAGCTACAGCCTGCGAATGCAAGACCTACTGTAAGGCAAAGTGCTACTGCCATCATCTTTAACTTTGTGTTTTTCATTTCCTGTCTCCTTTTCCTGTTGAAGCGCTCTATCAGAGCGCTGAATAATATATTATCGCTCCGTATCTGTTAAGAACCGGAGATGATAACCTCTACATAGAATACGCCGTCGGGTGATATGGAACCCTCGATGGTCTCTGAACCGGTCTCATCGTTGATCTCGGTAAAGAATGTAAAACCGTCTTCAGTCTCTTCTGTCTCGAACATGATCTCATCGTCGGATGTCATTTCCATCATCTCTTCGACATATACGAGAGCATCTTCATAAGAAGTGAACTGCGCACACTGTACGAGCACATAGTTGACCTCTTCAGTATCTGAATCCTCATCGGAAGACTCCAGATCCATGTTGCCGCCCATTCCCGAGAATCCCTCGACATAAGTAGCGGGATCTACGGATATATCGAACTGCTCCGCATCTACCGCATAGACAGCTATATCACGGTCAAGACAGTCCTGCGCGAATGCGGCTACTTCCTCGTTCTCGAAGTCGTCGGCAGAAGAAACTTCAGGATACTGGAATGTGGAATCCTCTTCTGTCGCGGACTCGTCAGCCTCAGTCTCCGCTTCGGTAGTAGTAGTCTCTTCCTCAGTAGTTGTTGTTGCTTCGGTTGTAGTTGTGGCAGAGGTCGTTGTCGACGCTCCATCGGTATTATCGACAGAAGAAGCATTACAACCTGTAAATGCGGATCCGACTGCAAGGCAGAGGATCGCTGCCATAAGCTTAAACTTCATGTTCTTCATATTCATCTCCCTTATATGATCTTTCAATCATCACACAAATGCAATTATACTCGTGGGAATCGGGGCGTCAATAAATTGGGGACCAACTTAATCAAATCTTTATAACTTCTCACAAGTTTCTTAACCCACGGTTTATCGCCATTTAAATCCGCCGCTGTAAGATGGAACCATAAGGAATAAGGAGGCAGACAATATGAGAGACAATAAGATGGCATTCATAAGCACCGGCGTCGTGGCATTGTTCTGCATTATCGCGGCGGCAGTGGAATTTGCGGCAGGATCAGTCGCTAACGGATGTATCGCCATATCGGTAATGCTTCTTGCAGGAGTGCTCCTGACTATCAAGATAAGGCTTAGAAGCCAGCATCAGATCGATTCGACCCTCGCATAAGGATAAGGGCAACCGATAAAGCGCATCACATCATGTCCGTGATGCGTTTCTTTATTGCCTTTGTGATCTCTTCGTCAGACTTTCCGTCACATATAAGAGGTGAACCGAACCTTATTGTAAGCTGATACTTTCTCATATTCTTACGGTCATATCTACGGGGATACTTACTTCCTATGGGGAATATTACTCCTGCTCCCCTTATGCACACAGGTACGATCTCCACACCTGTCTTACGGGCAATATAAGCGGCTCCTCTTTTGAACTCTCCCAGCCTTCCGTTCCTTGTCCTGGTACCTTCCGGATGGATAAGAAGATATCTCATATCTCCCTTAAGAGCTCTTATCGCCATGTCTATGGCAGGAGCGGCATCTCCTGTCCTGTCAACGGGGATCCCTCCCGTTACATTAAATATCCTTCCGGTGGCGATATCTTCCATGAACTCCTTGGCAGCAATAGTACATGCATCCTTAATATCTATCCTATCCGACAGAGAAGTCCATACGAACAGGGGATCTGCCATGCTCTCGTGATTAGGACAGAAGATATACTTACTGCCTTCCTTTATATTCTCCAGGCCTTCGACCCTTACATCGTATGTCTTTAAGATAAGGGACGATATCCTCTTAAAGAAAGAGATGTCTGAAGGTGTCCTTTCTGCGGGATATATAATGCCGTGATCCTCTTCTTTGGAAGAAGCAGATAAAGCCAGAGCTCTTATAGTCCTTAATGTATATATATCCCTGACGTCTACGGAAATACCCGCATCTGCTGCAAAAGATACGAATTCCATGGCACTTAAGCTGTCTCCGCCAAGCTCGAAGAAGTCATCATCTATGCCCACTGCAGGAAGCTTTAGAACAGAGGAGAGTACCTGACACAATATCCTTTCGTCATCGCTTGAAGGAGGTGTAACAGACCTTCCCGAGAAAGTGTCGAAAGACACGTCCGGCAGAGCCTTGCGGTCGATCTTTCCGCTTCCGGTCATAGGCATGGTATCGACTTTTATTATCCTGTGGGGGACCATATAGGAAGGTAGCGACTCCTGAAGATATGCCCTCATCTCCCTTTCGCTGACCAAAGAAGAAGAAGTATAGTACGCGGCAAGACGCGGTGTCTCAAGCTTATCCTTTATGCACTTAACTGCTGCCAGGTCAACACCTTCCATGGAAGTCATCTTACACTCTATCTCACCGATCTCTATACGAAGTCCTCTAAGCTTTATCTGGTTGTCCCGCCTTCCGCAGAAGATAATATCGCCGTCAGGTCTTATATATCCCATGTCGCCCGTGCGATACATCTTGCCTCCCTTGGGATCTTCCAAGAACCTCTCGGAAGTGATCTTCTGATGGCCCGGGTATCCGACTCCGACGCCGTCACCGGAAATGACGATCTCTCCTTCTATCCCCACGGGCCTAAGAGACATATCCTCACCGACTATGCTTATCCTTGTATTGGCAATGGGGCGTCCTATGGAGATCTCTGTACTGTCAATAAACTTGTAAGAAGACCATACCGTAGTCTCGGCAGGGCCGTAGATGTTGTATATATCGGCATCTGTTATAGACCGAAGATCGGAAAGGAGCGAAGAAGTAAGTTCCTCTCCTCCAAGGATCAGCTTCTTTATGCCGCGAAGAAGATCCCTTTTGCCTCCGATAAGAAAGCTTCTCATCTTGGTGGGAGTAGTCTGGAGCACATCCGCGCCCTGCTCCCTTATAAGGGAAGCAAGCTTCTCTCCGTAGAGAGCCTCGTCATCGTCTGCAAGGACGATCCTTATGCCGTTAAGAAGCGACAATATGCTCTCCGTCACGAAGATATCGAATACTATATTGGTGACGGACACTATAGTATTCTTATCCTTTATTATCCCGCCCGCTACATTAAGGTCGTTACGGGCGCAGTAGTTCATTACATTATGGTGGGTAACGGCAGTGGGCTTAGGCTGTCCCGTGGATCCGGAAGTAAACACCATATAGCAGATATCTTCAGCGGAAGATAAGGGCGGGACCGCACAGGAAGAAGGCTTTGCCGCTATATCCTTCATATCATATGATCTGACGCCGAATTCGTTAAGATCCCCGTCATATCCCAATGTAAGCGCGATCTTGGAAGATACCGAAGATACCATCTGCCCTATCCTTTGAAGAGGATAGTCGGGAGATACGGGCATATATGCTCCGCCTGCCTTCAATACAGCCAGCATGGCAACTATAAGAAGCGGATCTCTTACGGAAACTATAGGAACGATATCGCCTCTTTGAAGACCCTCCTCCAGAAGAAATGACGCCATATTATCAGACATATCGTCCAGCATCTTGTATGTGTATGACATCCCGTGGAAAAAAAGTGCGATATCTCCCGCATGAGAAGAAGCATATCTTCTGAAGGCCTCTTCTACCCTTATATCCTCGATATCTCTTAAGGTATCGTTAAATCCTTCAAGGAGCTCCTTCTCTTCGGAAGGCAATACGGACAGTTCCCTGACCGGGGTATCGGGACAAGATACCAGCTGCTCCAGGATATACTGAAGGCGCTTTACTATAAGTCTTATCTCATCTTCGCCGTCGAAGCATCCCGTGCGGTATTCCACAGTAAGCCTGTAATATGCGCTGTCGTCGCGATCGTCCACTATAAGCGCGAAGGGCACTTCCGAAGAACCGTTAGAGAGCCACTCGGTCTCTGCAGGGATCATGGTTCGGGAGTTATGGCAGTTCACCATCACATCGTAGATCCTTCCCGAATACCCCGAAGCGTCACGGATGACACGGGCTATGTCGGAATAAGGAAGTTTCCTGTGACGATAAAGCTCTCTGTGGGTAGCATATACACGTGCACACACCTCGCGAAGCGTATCGTCTTCTCCTACCTCTGCCGTAAGAGGAATTGTGGACATAAAGCAGCCCGCCGTCTTCTTCTCGACAGCTCGGGCCCTTCCCGATATGGGAACTCCTATGGTCAAACGCTTGGAATCCCTGTTCGTACGTGAAAGATAAAGGAGCATCAGGCTCTCGAAGACGGTAGCCGGAGATATCCTGTTCTCCAGGACGAACCTGTTGATCGAAGCCGAGAGCTCCCCGGACAAAAGCTCGGAATACCTTACGGATGAAGCGCCCTTGCCGGTATCCCTTCCCATGGTACTGCTCTCGATCCCCTTGAAGTAACGCTCCTTCCAGAACTTAAGATCCTCCCCGTAGGAAGCGGACGACATATATTCTTCTGTCTTCGTTATATAGTCTGAATACTTACCTTCGCTTCTCTCGGGAGCTTCTCCCGAAGATATGGCAACATATGCCTCGTATACCTGCCTTGCAAAGAGCGTGTAGCCCCAGGCGTCTGTTATCATGTGGCTTGCGGAGAGCAATAATCCCGTCCTGCCTTCCGCCTCGAAATGCAGTGCCCTGTACATCCTCTCCCCGTTGATCTCAAAGGGGATCTGCCCGTCCTTTACACAGTAGTCCCTGGCTTCTTTCAAAGAAGAAAAGGACTTGAAGGCAACTTCCGCCTTCATATCCTTTATATACTGATATATTCTTCTGTCCTTTTGGGTAAATACAAGAGAAAACGCTTCGTTATCTGAGAGCACATAGGCGAACGCTTTATGGAAGGCCTCCCGCTCCAAAAGAGCGTCGAAGAGGACGACTCCGCAAAGCGTAGTTATGGCAGTATCCTTATAGAATCCCTGTAGTTCGGCCATGCCCCTTTGAGCAGGCGTAAGCTCTCTCATCTTTATAGATCCCCTGTATCAGTGCTGACAGGCTGATTATAGCACGAACGAACAAGACAAAGAGAAGAAAACTCAGGAAGTTTCCCTGCTCTTCCCGCGGAAGACGGATGCGAGCATCACCGCCGCCAAGATCCATGCGCATACGATTGTCAGGATACCCGTCTCGCTGACATATAACATCTTATCTTCACCTGCGGTAAGGATACCGAATATACCCTGGTCGAAGTGATTATGTGCTGCATGAAGAAATGTAGAAGGCCAGATGCTCTTCGACTTATATGCAAGAACGCCCGAGATGATCCCGACAGGTACGATACAAAGGATAAATGCCGGGATCTTATACCATATGGGAGCACCTGTCATGTAATCCCCTGCGACCAATACGGGAACATGCCACAAAGCCCATATAAGACCCGAAGCAAAAAGGGTCTTCTTAAGGCCTGTCCTCTGAAGAAGAGCCGGGAACATAAAGCCTCTCCAGCCTATCTCTTCTCCTGCTGCGGAGAGAAGATTAGTGAATATACCGCTTATAAGAGGCAGGGCAAGATCCTTAACGATAACTATGGGAGATACACCGCTATATGCAAAGTTATCAGGATGAATCATCCAGTAAATAACATAAGGCACGAGAAGATAGATAAAGGGGAACAGTATGCCCTGAAGAATATATCCGATCTTACTCCTTCTTATGCCAAGACGCCCCAAAACGCCTTTATTCTTGGGAACTGCAACGATCGCAGCGACGGCAGGTATCCACATCATGAGAAGATAGAGCCACCCGGGACCTCCCGCGATGATACATCCTTCGACTATGACCGAAGCGGTTATAACGATGGCAAAGAAAACTCTTACAGACTTATTAGTGTATTGCATGGTACGTTCTCCTTATAAGGTTCACGTAATGTTAGCACCTTGCAACACAGCGTTTATGAAGTTTGGAAAGACATTATCTTAAGATTCGATTAATAAGGATCAGGACCTTAGCAATGACATTTATTGATGTCAGGTATCGTCAGTATACTCACACGACTCATCCCATTCGTCATCGGTGTATTCATCTTCTTCCCATTCCCATTCGCCCGAAGGATCCTCTTCAATATAATAATCGGTCGATTCGGTAGTCTCTGATACGGTCACGCTTCCGGTGGTCGGATCGAAGGACGCCTGTGTACCGTCATCCTGTAAAGTACCGACCTCGATCTCCTCGTTGATGACATTGTAATAAGTCGTGAATGTCTCTCTGGAGATCTCATTGCCGTTAGCATCGTATCTGACCTTATAGGAAGTAGCGGTCTTGGCATTATGACCTGTTCTGGTCGTATTGGTCTCACCGACATGCATCTCCGTATTCTGGACATACGTAGTCTGATACTCGACTGTATCCACACTGTCGCCTGTGAATGTTATGTACTCACCGTTATCGAGCTTGTGGCCGTAGATGGCAACGGTGATCCTCATGGCGGAACTGTCATGATATGCGCTGATCACGATAGGATAGCCGCTGGTATTGGTGAATCTCAGATCCTGAGAACCCCAGTCGACAGCAGCATCGCAACCGTCATCTGCATACTTGGCAGGCCACTGGTGCGGATGTCTCTCGTTGATCTGAAGATCTGCCTTAACGGCGGACTCGTATACCATAGTGCTTACCTGGCAAACACCGCCGCCAAAGCCCTGCTCCGTAGCACCGTCAATGATGACGCCTGCCTCCTGATATCCGTTGGCGGCCGTTCTCTCTCCGACTGTACCGTTGAAGGAGAAGGATCCTCCCGCAGGGATGATCAGTCCGTTGATGGAGGAAGCAGCGGTAGCTACATTATTAGCTCGGCTGGCATTGGATGTACTGGTCGAAGATGACGTGGAAGATATGAGACCGAACTCGTTCTGGATCATGGAAGATGTGAGAGACGGCTCTGTGATATCCGCATTGACCGCTACGGTTCCGACATATGTTCCGCCGTCAAGAAGTGCCTTAACGTCACTTACGGCGGTATCGATATCGATATCGTAGCCCGACTGGGAATCGGTATATTCGAACTGACATGTCTGAACATTAAATCCCGTGATGACAGCATCTACCGCCTCGCGGTCTAATGCATCCAGGACTCCGTGGACCTGCGTTGATATGTCTTCCGTATTGGGAGTATATGCCGTCTGATAGGTAGCGGGAGTATCCTTAAGTGCCTCCCTGGCCACGAACATGGCAACAAGCTCCTCAGGAGTCTCCTCACCCGTGGGGATCAGGCTCTTAAATGCTTTATCTACGACTTCAACGTCGTTGACTTCTATGGGGAGGGAACTGAGATCCACGGGATACTCTTGTCCGTCGAGAGTCAAAGTGACATTGATCTCAAGAGGACGCTCGGGCTGATTGGCCTTGATGGCTGCCAGAGCCTCATCCTTGGTCATGCCGCTTACATTGATTCCGTTGATGATTATGCCTTCGGGGAATACATCCACCGTCAGGTCAGCTATAAGTTCCTTACGAGTCATCTTGACCACGCTGCCGTCGGCAAGGGTGACTTCATAACGCTTCTGGAACACGCCTGCCGCAAGAAGGACTATAAAGGTAACGACCAGGACCGCGGCAGCAGCGATAACGGCAAGCTTTTTAAGCTTCTTCTGCCTCTTTTGTCTTACTCTGCTCCTGTAAGAAGTGTAACTTCCGCTGTACGCGGGCGCAGGTTCTTGAACCTGACTTCTCGTGTAATCATTCGAATAAGGTCCTACCGACCTTACTCCCGTCCTTGCAATGCCGGTATTCCTGCTTCCGGCATTCCCGGTCTTCTTCATCTGTTGTAACCCCTTATCTTTATAAACCCGTTTCTTTATTACATACTTTCAAAAATCTTCCATAGCAAACTATAACTCCAATCAGCATAAAAAAACAGTCCCCCTATATATAAAAATATCGAGGGACCATAAGATTTGACAAAATGACGATTCTTACCGGAAAGAGCCTTTTATCTTGAAGACTTGTTCTCCCATTTGACTATCTCTTCGGCCTGTAGCGGCTTAGCATAGTAGTATCCCTGGAAGCTCTCGACATGATACTTCTGAAGGATATCCCTCATGCCTTCCGACTCTATTCCTTCTACGCATACCTTGGCACCGAACAAAGATGCGAAGCCCGCGAAATACTTAATAAGCTCCCTCTCCACTTCGTCCTCTTCTATACGCATTACAAAGCCTCTGTCTATCTTTATGATGTCAAAAGGAAGCTCCTTTACGATGCCGATAGAAGAGAATCCCGTACCGAAATCATCAAGCGCTACAAGGATACCTCTGGACTTAAGGCTTGCTATGACATTCTTCAGAAGGTCGATATCAAGGAGCCTGCATCTCTCCGTGACTTCGAAGCATATGTGCTCAGGCGGGTATCCTATGTCGTCGAGGACACGGAATACCATATCTACAAAGTCCAGCTTTTCGAGCTGTGTATAAGACAGATTGATATTGATGACAAAGTCGGGATTCTTCTTTAAGATCCGCTTTGCCACGATAAGAGCCTCCCTTATGATCCATTCGCCGAGCTCCGGGAACAGCGGGTCGGACTCCAGAAGCGGAATGAACTGATCGGGCGGCACCATGCCGTACTTATCGTTCTTCCAGCGAAGGAGCGCCTCGGCTCCTATGAGCTTCTCGGTCTTGGCATCTACGACAGGCTGGTAGAGAAGGTAGAATCCCCTGTAACCGTGCATTATGGAAGCACGGATCGCATGAAGCTTCTCTATCCTCTCCCTGTTATCCTCGTTAAGGTCATTGTGGAAGAGGACCATATCACCCTGATGGCGGGACTTAGACTCCACATAAGCAAAGTTCAGACAAGCATATACGGTCTGGAAATCGAGCTCAAAGCGGTCGAGCTGCAACGCACCGCAATTGACCTCGAGAAGGATCTTCCTGCCGTCGACCTGGAAAGATTCACGGAAGAATGTCCTGAACCGTGTATAAGATTCTTCCGCTGCCTCAGGGGAAGCTTCTGCGGAGATGATGGCAAACTTCGTTCCGTCCAGCCTGTAACAGCTTCCGTATTTGCCGGAGTAATCCAACATCTTTCTTCCGAAGAGCTGTAATACACGGTTACCGAAATGATATCCGTATACTTCGTTGATCTCCGAGAACTTGCTTATACCAACGATGAATATGAACCTTGATACCTGTCTCTTAATAAAGCTCTCAAGATCCTCGAAGAATCCGTACTGATTACGAAGCCCCGTCAGAGTATCCACATGTCCCTGGGAATTGTTGCTCCTTATGGTACCGACAAAGTAATCCGGGTCGCCGAAGTTATCCCTTAATACGATGCCCTTACAGGTACATACATCGTACTCACCGTCCGGCTTTCTGGCGCGGTACTGCATATTGTGACCTGATGCGCTACCGGAGAAGATATCGGCTATACCCTTACGATAATCATCACGATCATCGGGATGGATGAATTCCTCCCATATATCACCTGCACCGTACATATATTCCGAAGGCAATCCGTATTTATCCACTGCTGTCTTGGACCACTTGGAATAATCGAACTTCATGTCGCAGACATATACATAAGCCTCTTCGGAGACTACTTCATAAGAGCGGAAAAGAGCATCGAGAAGAGTTCTTCTGTCTTCCGTAATGAGCTTGATATTACCATTCGGATCGGAAGTATAGCTCTCGCGCAGGAACTTAAGACTCTTAAGGCGAGCTTTGTCCTGATACATAAGATCATCTGCTCTTCTGAACAGGTCTTCTGCTGTCTCGCCTTCCTCCGCACTATACTCGGCAAGTCCTGCTGCAATAACAGGACCCTGATCCAGTCTCATATTCTCCTCGGACAATGTCTTCAGGCGTTCCATCAGCACATTGCGATACTCATAGTCATCATCCTTGAGGATAACACAGAACTCATCTCCTCCTATCCTGAAGACAGGGCTGTGGGAGAATATCCTGCAGATCACCTTAAATGCAGTATTGATATGGTCGTCGCCGGCCTTATGCCCCTGTGTATCGTTTATGTATTTGAGCTCATTTATATCACAGATGACCATGGCATAAGCATCTCTTATGCCATCTTCGATCTCTGTCTGGATAGCATTCTCCGCTTCGTGATAAGCGGTGATATTGCCTGCTCCGGTAAGGCTGTCGCGACGAGCTGCCTCGTTAGCTCTGGCAAGCATCAGAAGACGCTCCTGCTCTTCCTTTACATCCTTATCTCGATTCTCGATACAGATGATAAAATGTGTCCTGTCAGAAGACCATCTTATGGTCATCCTCGTATGGTGAGTCTGACCGCCTACGACCATACGGTAATCCTCCATCAGCTGTCTGCTGTTCTCAAGTCCCGTAATGAACTTATCTTTGTCAAGGAACAGCTTGATACGGGACCTGTCTTCAGGATGTATTAACCTGTCTGCATTTCTGTCGGCAGTACCGAAGAAGTCCTCGCCTTCTTCTTGTATCTCCAGCTCTCCGTACAGCTTATGTGTAGAATACTCGGTATAGTAATCACTGCCTGCATCCACATAGTAGATCATGTCATAATGAGCTGCCAGACTCTCGGCTATCTGCGCATAGGTATCGCCGCTCGGTCCCTTATCCTTGTTTTTCCTGCGAGCCTCGACCTCGTCATCAATGCTCTCCATACAGACCAGAAGGTGCTTTCTGTCGCCGGACAGCATTTCGGTATGCCGTACATACTTTACATGACCATCCACTACCAGACGGTATTCAAATGAATAGGAATTCCTGTTCTTCAGGATATCGAGGATAACATCTTTGTGATGATGCTCTATGAGATTCTCCCGATCCTCGGGATGTACATATTTCTTACTTCTTCTCCTGAACTCGGCGAAGAAATCATTACCTGTGACGGGGATGTTCATTTTCTCAGATCCGCTGTTAGAAGTGATCTCGGTATATTTATTCGTTTCAAGATCGATATAGTACAGCGTATCGTACTGAGCAGCAAGGCTGTCGGTTATCTGGTTGTATACTTCCTTCTGCCTGGCGGTTTCCCTCTCGGATTCCCTTCTGTGGTATTCCTCGTCGATATTTATGACACCGAGGATAAAGTAATCGGCATTATCGTCCAGTCCGCGGATCATGCGAAGTGAATGCCACACGGGCTTTCCTCCGATCATCAGACGGTAGTCGATGCTCTGCATGCTGCCCTTCTTCATGTCATTCAGGAGTCTATCCTTCTGCAGATCCTTCAGGAATATGCGCTGATCCTCTTTGTATATGACTTTCTTACAGTCACTGACGATATTCTTAAAGAAGTCATCTCCGCCCTGTTCCAGGCTAAGAGAGTGGAATTCGGGATTAACGGAGTACCAGTAATATTCATTTGTGACCGCGTTAACGTAATACACGCTGGAATAATCCACGAGCAGAGCTTCGGCTATCTTTTTGAATACATCGTCCTGTATACTCATAAACTCTCCGACAGGCTCCTGATGAGTCATACTGATAAGTTTCTTAATACGCATATTATATCAAAGGATAATGACAGTTTCCTCAGTTCACTTATCAACAAACCGTGAACGATATAAGAATATATTCACAAAAGAACAGATCCGAACGTCAGCATCGGGATATATCAGAAGACAAAGATACGTGCCGCTCTCATAGGAAGCGACACGCATCTTAGAATTTATAAGCAGAAAAAGGATCAATATACGCTTATCATCTCTTCGTCGGACCTGAATTCGGTATGCGACTTGGAAGGAACGGAACCCTCTTCGATATATCCTATGGGGAATAATGCGATGAGGTTATAATCCTGCATCTCGGGGAACTCCGCCTTGATCTTATCGATATGTCTTTGCTTTAAAACAGCGCTTAATACAAGAAGCTTCATGGCGGCATCCTCCGAATATCTTAATGACGGTCACGGATATATTCTATCAGTCGATAATATCATTTTGAAATCTCGACAGATGCTCATAAGGAAGGATCAGCCTTCCTCTGAAAAGTCCGCATCCGTCGTTAATGAGATTATTATCCATCGCACCGAACATATTGACATCGACAGATGCCAGATCAAGATCCAAAAGATCTGATACCCTCTTATAAGCTTCATCGAAGTAGCTGCACTCACCTTCGGGGATCAGGTCCTTTCTTGTTCTCTCGTCATTTTGACTCTTCTCATATACCGGGTGATTGGCAGGTCCGATCTCGGCATAATCATCCATCGCCTTGGTACGAAGCTGAACCTCTATATGGCTTCTTGCAAGGTTATCGTAGAAAGTGATATGAAGTGACCTGTATCCGTTGGGATTAGGATGCTCTATATAATCTCTGAAATATGGTCTGACCTTCTCGGGAAGACGATGCGACATATATCTCTCGTCCTGATCTCCTATCTCGGGATCAAATCCTCTCTGCTCGAGAAATCCGGGCAATGTGGCTGCGATCTCATAAAGATACTTAAGCTCCAGCTCTTCCTTATCATCCCCGGGACGTATATGGCACGACGGCATCGATATCACTATCCTGTATGCGATAAGATCCCTGAAGCACTTGATGCTCTTCTTGATCTCCACGGCATCGGGATAGGTTCCCGTCTTTATATAGTGATTACAGACTTTATCCACGATATATCCGTTGAACTTCTCTTCTGCTCTTATAAGAGACTTGATCCTTCCCTTGAATGTAAATGCGAGAAAGGGATACTCGGTCGTCATGTATTTGTAGAATTCCCTTATCCTCTGTGACTGCGAAGTAAGGAAATCGTTATGCTCCAAAAGCTCCTCCAGTTGAAGCAGAAAGTTACTGTGGAACATATCTATACTATTGCCTGTAATAACAGAAGATTCCTTAAGATCATGCGAATACTTCTGTATTATCTTAAGTACCGTATCACCGTTATAAAGATAGTCATTTAAAGTAATCATAAGTTCTTTCCCATACCGCTTTATTATTCGGGCAAACAAAAAAGACGCCCGCAAATCAATGCAAACGTCTTTGTCTACCTAAGGGGAGTATACTACTTGATATCCCGGGTATCAAGCTTGACGGAAATAGTACTTATCTTCCGTCTTCAAGATCTCCTCACAGGTCTCAAGAACAAACTGCTCCGCCTGCTCCTTGTTAAGATAACGATACTGTCTGTGAAGATCTCCGTGATCACCGCTTCTATAAAAGCAGCATATATACTGTCTTCTGTTCTCGAATGCATCTATACTGAAAAGATCCATGAATTCGTTATCGTAGTTCACGGCATTCTCGTATATACCAAAAGCCCTGAACTCGGGATGCTCTTCAAGATATAAGAAGTCCAGGTCATACCAGTCTGCTTTTGCTGTCCAGATAAGCTTTTTCTTATCCTCGGCACACTCTTTCGGATGAGACTTTATAAGGTCCGTGTAGATACCCTTGGTCCACCTGATATCCGTTAAGAGATGGACATAGTATCCTAGGAAGAAAGAATATTCCTTGCGTGAATAATCCTTTATAACATCCTCATTAAAGTACTTCCTGCAAAATACTTCAACATCGAAGAATGTCTCATCTTCAGGTCTGGTCTTAAAATGCGACACTGCCTTTGGAGGATGGTAGCAGGACCAGTCTTCGTTGGGAACGCCGCTATCAGGCGCGATATTGCCCATGACAAATGCAGTCTCATCAAGATCATCCCATGTCATAAGAAGCCTGTCAGCTACTCTCAGATGTACCATCCAGGATGCCATTATGCTTTTCCTCCGATCAGTCTGTCCAGCTCCTCGCCAAGCTTATTCTTCATGCTGATAAGATCTTCCGTGGAAGGGCGGCATTCGTCCGAATACATCTTCTCCATGGGATACCACCACACGGGGCCCTTGCCGTTATTACCGTAGTTACCTATATCGCCGGTACGACGGGGATACAGGTGCCAGTGAAGGTGAGCATCCCCCATACCGAGAAGCTCGTAGTTCATCTTCTCAGGCTCGAACGCTCTCGAAGCAGCTTCCGCTACTATAGACATCTCCTTCATGAACGTAATACGTTCTTCCATATCCATCTGAAATAACTCCGTATAACGATGGTCCTTATAGAGAAAAAGAGTATATCCGTAGAAATGCTGATTATCTCCGATGACGACATAACCCGTCTTTAGTTCTCTTACAAAGTACGGATTAGTACCGTTTTTTATCATCTCTATCCTGTCACAAATAAGGCACATGACTTATATCCTCCGTGAAAAGTACGGAAATATTATATCATCCGCGCTCGTCAAGATATGTCTGAACTCTGTTCTCGATTATGGAGATGACCTCATCTAATGTCTTCTGACCCGAAAAATAAGCTGGCATCTCTTCTCTGACTATGACCTTGATCGCTGTGTCCGTAGATAAGACGGATGAACAGGATAAGATCATCGTCTCGTAGTTATCGATAACGGAATAATCGATCGCTGTCATATGAGGGCCCGATACAGCCATGGCACCGGGTGACATGTATCTCGATACCTGTTCGATCGCTACATTGTAATCGTCGATAATATCCTGAGCAAATGACTCATATGCACTTACGGATACGGGGCACCCCTTGGAAGCCAATGCATAATACTCCTGAACTTCAGGTGATAACAAAGTCTCAACAAAGCTCATACAGGCATCAACTTCAGTCGTCTTGGCAGATATGGCAACAGAGCCGGTCACCGTGGCGACAGGTCCTCTCGCATCTATGGAAGGAATACCGAGTATGGTCGAACTGTCTGCATGGTTACCCAGAAGAGCAACATACATATCGAATGTAGAAGCATCGATCCTTACGGCTCCGTCCGTCAACATGGTATCAGTCGTTCCGAATTCAACCGTATATGTATCTTCCTCCCGGATCACGACAGGAGCGAATACATTCTCGTTCGTATATTCTGCCAATGCCCTGAACGCTTCATTATCACAATCGATATTACCTTCCTCCGTAATGAACTGATCCCACATTGTATCCATGCAGGTAATAAAGAAGTCGGTCTGATCCATGGCAAGAGGATCTTTGCCGTTACATACGGTGCTTACGAATTCACCATACTGTTCATAAGTAAATCCGACCTGGCCTGCGCTTACATTTTCATTAAGAACGGCAATACCGGTAACTCCGAATGTCAGAGGCAACTGATACAGCTTACCGTCGACCTTGGAAGCATCGATGATATTCGAGAAGAGACCGTCAGTATTGACCCTGTCGGATATATCCAGGAGATAATCAGCATTATTAAGCTGTGACAAGGACGCAGTATCGAAGATGATATCAGGTCCGTCTCCTGCCATTAGATCTACCGCCAGCTGATTGGATAGTTCGACCGTTGCATCATCGTACGCACGGCTATATGCTTCACTGTCACTGAAGTCGACATTTGCATTATCAATATACTTATCAGCCTTATACCTGTTATCGAATTGGATAAAATAATCGGGATTGGTCTCATTGAATAGACAGACAGCTTCACTCATCGCATAATCAATATCGCCTACCGTCGCAGCTGTAAGGATCGTCTTACCTGCATTGGGATTGGAATCGGCTCTGTTAAGGATAATGAGCTGAGAATCATTGATCGTATTGTTGAACAGGTTACCTCTGTACACAGAACCTACCATGACGATCTCATCCTCGGAATAACTTACGATCCTTAAGCCGCGGATATCACCTCTGTTGACGTTGCACGAATCAAAGCTGAATACCTCGTCCAAAGTCATAGTCTCGCAGTTTATAGTCTTGATACCTTCGTCATCAAGGATCACACTGCCAACTCCATCAAAATAGGTACTTTCCTCAGTGTTGTAGCCTGAAAGCCAAGCGTATTCGCCGCTGTCATCCACATGAACATCGCCCGTCCCGATATCTATAGTCAAGTAACCCAGAGAACCTGAACTCGGATAATATTTGACCAGAAGAGTACTATCATCTACACGCATGATAGAATCAAGCAAAAGGATATTATCATCAGGCATCTTCTCAGACAGATCCACGGATCTTACAAGACCCGAATCATCGTAGATATTTATCACATAAGACGCATTCTCATAACCGTAACCGCCGGAATAATCGTAAAGTGATTCTACTCTGTATTCTCCGAAGTTTCTTATTCCTTCATTTACCATACCGGCATTGGCATCTTCTTCAACCAGTTCATACGTAACATCTGCCGTAACAGGATCTATATACGCCGCATATTCCACCTGGGAAGAGTATGACCTTCCTGCAAATGTGACAGCCACCTTGATCTTATCGTTTACAACACATAATCCGCCTGACCAGAAGGACGACAGGGCATTGTCGTAAGATATCTCATCTGCATCTGCGCCATACATTAATTCAACATAGTCATCTACTATCTCTGAATTGGAAAGCAGATCGACAACATCGATGGAATTGATATGATCACCGTTCATGTCATAGATATCGACAAAGTCCGCATGATAATCCACGAAGGATTGCGTCACCTCAAAATCCGCATAAAAAGCCGAGGATTCCAGTGCAACATATTCCCCGACTCTGCCGATAGGCGATGTAACAAGAAAATCGAATTGAACCGGATCGTAATCGATCTCCAGTGTCTTTTTATCCATGTTGTACCAGGTAGAATCAGCGGAAACCACACCGTGTGAACCATTGGAATTCCTATTACATCCGCTCACGGATACGGTTCCGGCCAATACAGCAAAAGCCATAAAAGAAGCCACTGTTTTTCTGTATCTCATAGCAACGCCCTCCCATCAATATCCACATTATATCATAGAAACTTGATAAGTTAACAGACGTTAGCCTTTAAGATAGGATCGTCACTGACATTATGTATCTTTTCTATTCGAAAAGCGGTTCACTCTCTGATCCAATCCTTGCCGTTCCAGCCGTATGCGCTGCCTGCCGGCGCTTCAAGGAATGCCAGTATACTCGGATGAAGATTACATATGGCATTAAGATTCTCTACCTTGATATTCGCTGGATCATTCGCATATTCATCCGACTCGTCTCCGTGAAAAAATCTCCAACCGCTGTCGGGACGATCGACAGAAGGCGTATCGCGATACATGTATTTAACACCCTTCTCGAGAGCCTTTAACGTTACGAAGCATACCGGATTACCGGGATATACCGGGACCCACTCACGCTCTGCCGGAACATACCAGCCGTAGCGGCTCCAGACACCGTTATCGGAGAAGAGAAAACTTATTACATTCTTCTGTATCTCGAAGAACTGATCCATGCTCTCCTCATTACCAAATCCGGAAGAGAAATACATAGCTCCGCAAAGATATGACAGAGCATAGTCCCTGAAAGAATGATAGAAGACCTGAGCCTTGCGGACAAAGCGGTCAACTGTCTCGTCGAATTCCTTGGCATCAACGATACCGCAGGCACGTGCTATCCTGCAGATATTTATATATTCGCTTATATCCCACGCGTAAAATCCCTTCTCATCTAAGAGCGGACAGAAAGGCTCAGCCAATGACTTCATCTTCTCAAATCCGGCACGTCCCGCGGGGTTTAACGAATCGATATCAAAGAGCGGTGCTTCCTTCCAGAAGGTCATAAACTGCTCGTATTCGACACTGTTCCTGAACATTGTTTTCTGACACCCGATAAGACTCTCTTTGGAATCGACCTTATACATCTTCTTAAGAAAATCCCTGACGGTCTTCGCCTCTTCTCCAGTGCAGATATATTCTCCGTTCTCATCCATTCTCCCGGGGATACCCGGAACTTTCCTTGTACCGGAAGGAGCTGCAAGAAGTCTTGTAAACTGCTCTCTTGAAGGCATGACAGCATCTTCTCTTTCTTGGGCTGCCAAGTCTATGAATCCCTCTATCTGTGAAGCGTATCTGCTAAGCATGCTATTCTCCTTTATGTCTTCCGCGGCACCCTATGCCCGCAGGGATCTCCAAAGATGATTATATCAAGTTTCCGCCAAAGACATTACCCGCATCAGATCGGAACAAATCTCCACTTTTTTACTTTGCATATAGGAAAGTAAGATTCCTTCGACTGCCTTAGACCCGGGATACCGAGATCTTCTTCGCGGTTAACATAGCGGATATTCGGGAATTCTTTCTCCAGGACAAGCCTGTTGATCGCCGCATAGAGCCCTTCGTAACGTATATCGGCTTTCTCAAAATGGATAAATCCCACTTCCTCCCTGCCGATACTTCCGATGGAAAAAGCTGCTATCTGACCGTCTATCCTTATGGCACCGCCTCTGGCATCGAGCTTATCCCAATTATCGAATATCCTCTTGATCATGTAGTAATCGCTGTCAGAAGTATCCGCGATATCAACGCCCTTGTCAGAAGCCCAGATACGAACGAGCTTTAAGCATTCGTCGAAGACACCCGAAGTCAACGACTCATATTCATAGTCGGGATACATACGAAGGAATTTGCTCCAGTGATTTCTCTTCTTGGAATACTTCTTGCCCGCCAATGTCCTTAAAGACTCTGCCTCGTAGAAATAGTCGGAAGAATCTTCGCTGTAGTCGATCTTTGCAGGGATCCCCGTCTGCTCGAAGATATGCTTCTGAGAATCTTCGATGGCAAGTATCCTGAACTTCCATCCTTTGGAATCGAATATAGGCTTTACGGCTCTTATAATCTTCTCCACCTTCTCGGGAGATAATCTTCCTAATGGCATCAGCATAAAGGGAGAAGTATAGTCTCCTCCGCCCGATATCTGTACAAGGCAGTCTTCAACTATAGTCCACTGCACCTTGAATACATTATCCCAGGCAAATCTGCAGTGAAATGACAGATCCGTCATGTTGGTCTGGACCATGGAATAGTACTTGTTATATGTCGGCATATCAGCGGGTGTTAAAGGATACCACGTAAGATCCATCAGGCATCTTCCTCCGTCATACGGATAATATCGTAATAAAGAGAGGCCCTGATCCCGGAAGGCGTTATTCGGAATGTCATGTCGTCATCTTCGCCTGATAATATCGACAGCAATCTTAAAGGAAGGTTATTGCCTCCCAATCCCGAGACAAAGATACTTCCCATCGCTCTGGGGTTGATCTCAAGAAGCTTAAGATCGCCTTCTTCCGTCTCCTTGAAGCTTATGCAGCAAAGACCGTTAAGGCCGAGAGAAGATACTATCTTCCCGCATGCTTCCAACATTCGAGGCTCATCGCAGGTCACCGTACATGCGGACAGCCCTCCGAACATATCAAGGTTCTGCCTTATCGTAGCTGATATTATCCTGCCTTCCATAATAAGAAGATCGGCATCCCATTCCTTCCCCGGAAGATACGGCATTATAAGCCTTGGCTCAGCGAAATGCAGATCCCCCTCCATCTTATCAAGAAGAGAAGGACATACCTTGCCGTCACTTCTTCCCTCAAGAAATGCCTTCTGCCATATATCGTCTGATACGACGCGGAAGAATCCTTCCCTGTTCTCGCCTACCGCAGGCTTAATGACACAGGGGGCCTTGATCTTATCCTTTAAGCTTCCTATGGAGTCTGCTACTTCGAATTCGGTAATATATTCTGCTGTTAACGGGTCATCTTTAAGAGCTTCATAAAGCTTTGCCTTGTTATTGGCAATACTTACGGCCTCATAAGAAGGCGTCACGATAACTGCACCGGTCTTCTTTCTTATCTCATCTTGGATGGAAGCCATAAGCTCAAGACTTCTTGTCACGACCGGGAATATATAATCAACATCCTCATTCTTTATTACATCTATAAGGAAAGGAACATATTCGGGAGAGTCCCACGCCGGAGCAATATAAGAACTATCCAGCATTACCCTGTGTGCGGCATTAGAAGAGAAGACGAATCCTACGATCCTTATATCTTCTCTTTGGCGAAGGGAACGAATCATCCCCGTGAATTCGCCGTCTGTCAACAGAACTGTAATCATTGACTGCTCCTTCATGATCCTTTGATCGATTCCACAGTATTATAACAATTCTAAAGAAAGCCGCAACATTGCGATATCTGTAACAATGTTACGCAAGCTAAAACATATATCCGACAGTTCCTGCGAAAAGGAGTTGTTATTCATATATTGCTTCTGCACTCTTCCGATAAGAGTCCCATTCTTCTGATGATAACGTCTTGCGTTAATACTTACCTCTTAAATATCGGTCTATACTCATATGTTTTACTAATGCGGGGAATCTTTGCAAACGAAGAATAAACATAAGATTATGTCAGTCAGACTTCTAATGCTATAATTACTTTATGCTAACGGTTAAGAGAGTTGCATCTTACCTGGAGGTCCCCTATGGCACTTATAAGCATAGATTTTAAATCGGAAACCTTAAAGAGAAATGTCTGCGCCAATGTGATCCTTCCTATCGAATATCACAATGGACCTTTCGCTACTTTATATCTCCTTCACGGACTTACGGATAATTACAACGGATGGCTCAGCTATACAAGGATACGCAAGTGGGCAGAAGAATTCGGACTTGCCGTCGTAATGCCATCGGGTGAGAATTCTTTTTATATGGATATTCTTGTTAAGGATGGTTGCCTCGGAGACTTCGGAGAATATGTCGGAAGAGAACTTGTAGAAGTTACGCGTAAGATGTTCCCACTGTCTGATAAACGAGAAGATACATTCATTGCCGGACTTTCCATGGGTGGCTTCGGAACATGCAGGAATTCACTTAAGTACTGCGATACCTTCAGCAAAGCTGCGATCCTGTCGGGCGCACTTCAGTTCTACGAATATCCGGCTGATTGGGTCAATACTCAGGGAAATACCATCGGTGAAGCAAGGAACTTCGGTGATCTGGAACAGACCAGGAATACGGACAGGAATCCGCGTTATCTCATGGAAAAGATCAAGAACGATCCGAGCAAGGAATTTCCGTCATATTATATCGCTTGCGGACTTCAGGATGTCCTTCTTGATGCTAACCGTTCGATCGCAAAAGCACTTCAGGAAGCCGGAGCCGATGTCACTTACGAAGAAGGCGAAGGATTCCACGACTGGGACTTCTGGGACGAATACATCCAACATGTACTCAAGTGGCTCGGCTATTGGCGTTCCTAAGATCGGTCCCTTAACCTATTCTCGTTAGTATGTCTTCTGAGCTTCATGAGGATATCGTCATATATGTAATTCGTATCTTTCCTTCAGAAGATAACAGATCTTCTTGGAGTATCAGGCAAACGGCAATGTTCGGCCTTTGCCTGACGGAATGCCGTTAGGCAAAGACCGAAGCGAATTCTTCACGACAGCCTGAACTGATATCACAAGTTTTTGCCGTAGTGGGCAATATCGTTATCAAGAAGCCTTATGATCGTCTCTTTCTGTTCCTCGGTAAGGTCCTCGCGTTCGATCTCTTCCTTGAATTCGTTATAACGGTTTACGGCACCTTCGTCATCGCCGGACCTCTTGATCGCTACGAGCCTGAAAAATTCCAGACTTCTTCTTACCCTTATATAGTGATCGATATCTATTGTCTCTTTCCTTGATGCATATGCCCTGATAATGCCTTCGCACCAGGAGATGACTTCGAGCGCTTCTTCTCTGTCACCCCACCAGCCGTAATTCTGTGCGATAGTATTAAGGAAGCTTGCCACCATCTCGAAGAGCATTACCGAGAAGTCTTCTATATCATCTTTCATTTTATCGAATCCGCTCTCGAAGAACGTCAGTTCCATGGAGAGCTTCTCTGCGACTCTTCCCGTGGAGATGCTGGGCAGAACGTCGATATGAGCTCTCGCATTATCAAAATCCTTCATGTGGATATAGATCCATGCGACGGCAAAATGCGTCTTTTCTATAAGGACACGATCATTACAGTGACCTATGAGATATGCGCCCTTTCTTATGGCATCCTTGTAGAGCTTATTAATCATCTCCTTATCATCCGGGAAACAGTTCTCGAGATCAGGATCAGCGTACATACTTAAGTCGGCAACAGCCTCCGCATAGTCCTTTATTATCTCAAAGCACCCGGGATTAAGAGTAGTCTCCGTCGAGAGATATTCACTTATTCGAAGCGCATTCTCTGCGCTTCCTTCACCGCTGCCGTTCATACCTGATACAGTCTCTCTGACCCTTGCGATTATCTCTTCATTCTCGGAAAGGGCATCGTATCCGAGGAGCGCATCCGTGCTTACACCCAAGACCTGCGCCAGCGGTATGAGCATCGATGTATCCGGAAGTCCCGAACCTGATTCCCACTTGCTTACAGCCTGCGGTGTCACGTTCAGAAGATCCGCAAGTTCCTCCTGAGTGAAGCCCTTATTCTTCCTGAATGTCTTAATGTTGTTGTCTATTGTCTTTCCCATATGCGTTACTCCTTTTGATAAAGTACGCTGCATGCAACTTAACATTATCGTATTGCTATCGCCGAAGAATTACAAACAACGCACAGTTGAAAGCTTCTCAACGCATCTTCCCCGAGTGCTATAATGACGTTTAAGAAACGCTATTAAAGATAAGAGGCAGATATGATCGAGTACGGTATTGCTACAAAGGAAGACATAAACGAACTTATAAGACTTCGAATAAATTATATGAAAGCTGATTTCGGAAGTGTATCGGAAGAAGAGAGGCTGGGCATGGAAAAGCAACTCCCTGACTACTTTCGAAGAAAACTCGGAACAGAGCTTATAGCATTCACAGCAAGAGACAAGGGACATATAGTATCCGTCGCATACCTTCACATCATCGAAATGCCGGCAAATTCAGTCCTCTTAAGCGGCTTATACGGAGATGTATTAAGCGTCTATACTGAGCCTGAATACCGCGGCAGAGGCCTTTGCTCCACACTTATAAATAACCTTATAGAACACGCAAAGAAGCTGGGGCTTGGAAGGATCGATCTTAAGGCTACTGATGACGGTTATTCTGTCTACGAGAAAGCAGGCTTTAAGGAAATAAAGCAAAAATACAGGAATATGAGATATACGATAGAGTAGATACAATAACACCTTCCGTCCACAAAGAACGGAAGGTGAAGATCAGACGATATAAGCACCTGATATATTATGCAAAAGCAACTGCCTGATGTCTTCTTATGTAGTCCTCTGCGGCAGCGGAATTCTTATTAATGCTCTTTACATGCATAGAGATAAAGATGATCGGGAAATAAAGCATCAGCATAAGACCGAATGCGATAGCCATAAGAGCTACACAAAGATCTGCTGGGAAGATAGGGATAAGAAGCCAGCCCCACTTGGCGATCTCCTTAAAGGTCTTCATATACTTTCCGAATCCGCCGCCCTTATGGTAAGCAACGATACTCATAATGATCGCAACATAGCTGAGGAGCGTAGGCAGCGTAAGAAGCGATGTCTTTAATATAGCTGTCGTGCTGTCATCTCCGTCAAGAGTTGTAAAGAGTACGGCGCCTCCGATGATACCCGCAAGTACCAGGAACATTAAGAACAACTGAACCTTAGCTATCTTCTTCCCCTTCTTTGCCTTCTCAAGAAGCTCAGGTGCTTCCTCAAGATATGCTCTTGCTTCTTCAATATCGTCAAATATTTCTTTTTTCTTAGCCATTTTAATAATCTCCTATCAAGTTAACATTGTTACAAATCGTTCATTCACACATGGCGGTCACGCCTGTCTTGTTAAAGTCATATATGTATCGGCGGGGCCCAGACCTCCCATCGTCATAGTATCTCCGTCGATACGAATGACGAGCATTGTAGGTTCGCCGGCAGAAGTAGTTATGGTCAATTCGTTACCGGCGACAGTATACGTACCTGACATTACATCGTGTTCTTCGCCGTTACTGTCGATTCCATAGTAACTAACTGTACCGTCCTCATTGAATACCCAATACAGATCAATGGGGATGTAACCTTCTGCAGAGTCACCAAGGTAACTGTTGTCGTAAGAGACCCATGTACCGGCAACATCGGCAACAGTATAATCCGCAGTTTCAAAGGGGGTCGACCTGGTCAATACCAAAGGTTCGTCAGGGAAATCCACGGGCGTTAAGCTCAATGTATCTCCGTCACAGGAGTAAGTTAAGAATACTGAATTGTTACCTGCTTCATCGAACCAGTTCATTTCATCTCCGTCGACTGTATACAGGACAGTCATTCGATCTGTCTCCACACCTGCAAGGGTATACATCACATATTCCACCGTACCGTCTTCGGAGAATGTAATATAGATTATATCGTTACGTTCTTCAGCCATCCAGGTACCGATAAGAGCGGAAGCAGGATCCTCAGATGCATTTCCCGCAGAAGCGGACTGATCTGCTACAGTCTCATCCTGCCTTGTATAGACCAGTGTTCCATCAGGATAGTCAGGGCTCTCAAGTGTTAACGTATCACCATCCACAGTAACGGTTATCGTATCAAATACAGTACCGTCAGCAAGGCTCGTGGTCATATTATTACCGTCAACGGTATAACTGCCGGAAGTACGAGCGACCTCGACACCGTTATCATCGATCTTTCGGATCTCCAGAGTTCCGTCATCGCCGAATAATACATATTCGGTTGTATTATCAGAACTGCTCGTCCTCACCCAAGTTCCGACAAGAACCACAGAAAGATCTTCTGTAGGCTCTGTATCAGAAGCATCGTCAGAGGTACCGTCTGTAACGGCATCCTCGCTCTCCTCCGTCTCGGCGATAGTCGTCTCTTCTGTGGTCTCTTCGGTGTCATTTATTATCTTCGGTATCACAACCACAGCGGCTACTACCGCCAGAATGAAAGCTACGACTGCGATAATGATCTTATTTAATGTCAGACCCGCAATTCCTTTTGTCGCAGCGGAAGATGCTGCTTTTGCTGCTGCTGCCTTAGCAGGGACATCTGCAGATGCGGATAATGTTAAAAGTGGAGCTGCTATCGGCTTCAACGGCACCTGCTCGGCTTCTTTTGCAAACAGCTTGCTCAGGAATGGTACTGCAGCCATTGCGTAAAGCTTATCGTTATTCTCTTCTTCATACTTCTCGACCTCCTTCTTGATCTTCTTCTTGGCAAAGTTAAGACGCCAGAGAACAGTACCCTGAGGAATGCCTAGAAGTGAAGCGATCTCCTTTGTAGTCATCTCATCGTAGTAGTACAGGATCAGAGTCCTTCTGATATCTTCCGACAGCGCATTATCGATGATATCCATGATTATCCTGCGCTTCTCGGCGGATTCCAGTATTGAATCCGGCAGGAAGTCCTCCGGCTGTGCTTCTACATTCTCGAAGAAATCATCCTCGGCATTGACCGTCTTAGTCCTCCTTAAGCGGTCAAGACACTTATTGGCAGCGATCTTCTTAAGCCATGCCGCTACCTTTTCCCTGTCCTTCAGGGTGTCGTAGGAATCAATAAGAGTTACGTACGTCTCCTGAACAATGTCCTGTGCATCCTCCTCGTCCTTGAGAAGTGACATCGCTGTCCAGTACACTGAACGGTACGTGTCGTTGTAGATCTTTTCTAATTCCTTGTTGTCCATTTTTGCCTCCTTTATTTCCGCATCTACTTATAAGACGCATAAGCGAGGCGGATTATTGGGTGGTTCGAGAAAATTTTTTTCAATATACCACGAAAAACCCCATAATAGGCAAAACTATTAGATTTCTCTCATGTTAATATGATGAGGAATATGATTTCAGGAGAATATAGATATGCATTCACGTATATTTCAGATAAGTACAAAGCCTATCGATGAAAAGAATTATATCAACGAGGATCGTTACTATAGTCACGACACGGGTTTTGTAGGTTCTGTTGCCGATTACGCGGTCGCTAATAATGAACCGTCTGACTATGAATGGCTGAACACGCAGCCGGGAATATCAGTTGATCTCAGGAACAAGACCTTCAAGCTCGTAAGCAAGGAAGATTACTTCAAAGCATCTTATATGAAGTTTAAGGAACATCTGGCAGAAGCTGAACAGATGACCTTTGAAGACTTTATATGCGGCAGGAGCATCGGGACATTTGGTGCTCTTGCTAACAGTTTTGAAGACATATATGCTATCTACGTCGATGATATAGATGAATGTAATGGCCTTATCACTTTGGATGATCTTGTTCGTAATTCTGAAGACGGCACAGTATGGCACTTGGGTGCCACAATTAATTATCACTTTTAAGGACCGGAGGTGGTCTGATGATCCCTATTGTTCTTATAGTGATATTTGCGTTGATCATATTCGTGCTTATAGACCTGATCCCTCTTGTGATGTCTATATACAGCTATCGCACTTTTGCATCTTTGCCGAATACTTTCCCTCACAAAGAAGGGATCTTAAATTACATCGTTATATCTCATATCTTATTCATAATTCTCGCGATCTCTTCTTTGATATTCTTCCCTAAGATCGTACGCAATATCGAGGATCCAATTCCGGAAGGTTTTTATTCACTTTATGACAATGAACGTCTCATATATGAGGGTTATGACAACGGTTACCACAAGATCTTTGTCGACAGCAGAGGATCAGCCATGAAATTTGACTTTTATATTCAGTCTGATAACAGTAGCGTAAATAACATCGAGAGCGGCAGGATCTGCTATGTGTATTATTCGGGTGACCAAACATGGGATTATGAATCATTAAGAACACAGGAAGGATATTCCGGAGATTGTGGGGTCTTTCAAGCAGATACGATCATGATCAAAGAAAAGACATACGTAAAGAATTGGCCGCTATACATCTCCCTGACGCTTCACGCCATCAACAGCATGGTGTTATTGATCCTTGTCTGTATCTGCAAGAAACGGTATACGGAAAACAAAACTATATGATACTTATATCTGACCTATCGCACCAAGCCGGATCCGCAACCACCGCAGAAATCTCCGGTAGATCCTGTAGGCCTGCCGCAGTTAGGACAGAATTTGGGGCGTGATACGCCCGGAATACCCTGAGCGATAGTCGGAGCTTTTGATATCACATTAGCTCGCTTATTGCTCCTGCTGCCTACAACAGTAACTGTTATTCCGACAAGGCACACCAAAAAGCCCGCAATATTAATGATGTATTCAAATGATCTGCCGGTAACGGAAGAATGAAGTGCTATTCGGATCAAATATATGATCGCCAATAAATAGCTTAATGCACAAAGTCCGTGTGTGATCAACTCTCCTCTCATATATGCGCCGGGCTTCGTTTTCTTATATGTGGCAAATTGTATCGGCCCTCCTATCGTGGAAAAGAAGAAAGCAGCGCCAAAGAGCAGACATACCGCCGGGACGACTATAAGCTCATAACCACTAAGATATCCCAGTCCCATCAGAGTATTGATCCCTATAAATAGCAGATCCGGTAACATCAGGATCACAGTAACAATATGCAAAATCAGATTTGTAACTCTCATTTTATATCCCCCCATTTAAAGACATCATAACATAAATGAATGCGATGACCATGCAAGTACGTTCAACATACCCTCTATACCGATCAGAATGTCTCCTTTACCTGTGCAAGGAACTTCTCTGCTATAGGCGTAAAGGTACGCCGTCTGTTCCAGATAAGATACAGCTTTGTTTCCTGCTTCGGATAAAGCGGACGGAACACAAGATCGCTTTCTTCGGAACAGTCTATAAGGTGTTCGAATGTCAGAAGGATACCTAGCCCCTCTTTTGCGAACATGGAGGCATTATAAGACAAACGGAATGAACCTTCCAGGTGAAGCTCGGAGAAGCGCTCGCCTGCCCATTCCGGGATCTCGATATTCCAGCTCTGTTCAGAGCAGAACAGAGGCTTTCCTATAAGGTCAGAGACCCTTATATTCTTTTTCTTTGCCAAAGGGTCGCTCTTTAACATAACTGCTCCCCAACGATCCGCCGAAGGAAAAGGAAGATACTCATACTTTTCCTTATTCGGAAGCTCGCATATCACACCGAAATCAAGTATGCCTTTATCAAGCTTCTCCGTTACCTGCTCCGTATCGCCGCTCGTTATGTGGTAAGTAAAGGAAGGATATCTGTCCTTAAGCGTCTTTATCTCGCGGGCAAGAATGGCAATCTGATAGGATTCTGCGAGGCCGAAATAGATATCTCCGCCGGTTATGTCATCAAGAGATATGAACTCCTGCTCGATCTTATCTGCCATTGCGACCAGGTCTTCGGCACGGTCTTTAAGCAGCATGCCTTCATCGGTCAGCTTGATCGAGAAACTGTGACGGGTAAAGAGCTTCTTTCCCAGTTCGTCTTCGAGAGCCTTAAGCGCTTTGGATAAGGTAGGCTGAGTAACATGCATAAGCTCTGCAGCGTGGGACATATTCTCTTTTTCGGCAACCGCAAGAAAGTAACGAAGGTTCTTTATCTCCATTTTGCACCCTCCTTCTGTTATATTCCAATATGGCATATCACGATATTCATTTTATTCATTAGCACACTTCACAGCAACACCTTATACTGAACTTAAAGGGATAATAAAGATGGAAACATCATAGAATCACGGAGGTCCATAACTATGAAAGCAGAAGATCTTAAGACGGTAACAGAGTGGGATAAGACATTTCCAAAGAGCGAGAAAGTCGATCACAGCAAAGTAACTTTTGTAAACCGATATGGAATAACGTTAGTCGCAGATATGTATGTTCCCAAAGGATCAGAGGGAAAATATCCCGCGATCGCCGTAAGCGGCCCCTTCGGTGCAGTTAAGGAACAGTGCTCGGGTCTTTATGCTCAGACTATGGCAGAGAGGGGCTTTATCACGATAGCTTTTGACTCTTCTTTTACCGGGGAGAGCAGCGGCGAGCCGAGATATATGGCTTCTCCCGACGTCAACACAGAAGACTTTATGGCGGCAGTAGATTTCCTTTCGCTAAGAAGCAATGTCGATCCTGACAGGATCGGTATCATCGGCATATGCGGCTGGGGCGGAATGGCTCTTAATGCAGCTGCATTAGATCCCCGTATTAAGGTTACGGTCACATCTACTATGTATGACATGACCAGAGTTAATGCCAACGGATATTTCGATGAGGAAGACTCTGAAGAGCAGCGTTATGAGAAGAAGAAAATGCTGGCCGCACAGCGCCTCGAAGACATAAAGAACGGTTCTTATAAAAGAGCCGGCGGATGCTTACCTCTTCCTGTTCCTGAAGACGCTCCTTTCTTCGTAAAGGATTACAGTGAATACTATAAAGGCAGAGCATATCACGCAAGGTCTCTTAACTCCAACGAAGGATGGAATGTTACGGGGTGCCAGTCTTTTATGAATCAGCCGATCTTAAAGTACTCAAATGAGATAAGAAGTGCAGTCCTCATGATCCACGGAGAGAAAGCTCATTCCTGTTATTTCTCCAAAGATGCGTATGCGAATATGATCAAAGACAGCAAGTATAAAGATAACAAGGAGCTCATGATCATTCCCGGAGCGGTACATACGGATCTGTATGACAATCTCGACGTGATCCCTTTCGATCATATAGAAGAGTTCATGAGGAAATATATCGGGTAGTATACTCGTTAAGATACGCGACGATCTCAAATATCAGATCCTCGCCTCTGCCCTTTTGCTCCGGACAGATATCCGTGATCTCCCAACAAAGATCATCGACAATGCGTAACTCAATACCGTCTACACTGACGTGCTTTATGACCACATCCGTGGTCACATCTTTACGCCCTTCTCTGACCTTGCCCTTATAGAGAATTCTGATCACATCAATAAGGTCCTGAGCTGAGATCTTCTTTGAATCCACGCTGAACATAACACTTCCGTCCGGTCTCTCCTGAGGATAGAACTCCTTTATCAAAGCTTCACTGTTCTCGGGATAGATAGCTCTCTTCTCAACGGGCTCATTCTTGCCTCTTAATACACGCTGATATATCAGGTCAAAATCAGTAATGTCTCTCTGAAGGAGCGGACTGTCCTTATATGCTGTACCGTATGTTACCCGCTTGTCCTCTATGTCATAAAAGACATACCTGATCCCGTTAAGGATCGCATCATTTATCAGCGAATAATTATCGTCCAGTTTGTCCTTAGGCACAGACATGATAACATCCTTGCGCTCTTTATCTTCGATCGCAAAAAGCTCGACTCTGTCCTGATAATTCTTAACCCTGTAAGTAACTCCCTCATACACGGCATAATACGAAAAGAATTCTCTCATTATCTTTCCCTTCTTTCAAAAACCTACGCATCTTTCCTCTCATCTTAACGCATCAGGAGCATATGTTAAAATACTCTTGAATGACATAGAACTTCGTCGAGAATATTTGATCTGATTTGCTATGAATTGGTAGTGTTGAAATGATATTCAAAAAGAATAAAACTACGGACAAACCGACATTCTACATCGACTCTCCTGAATTAGCTGTTACTCCCGATGCTCATGATATCGAAGAGAGACTACAGGAGGCCGGCATTGCATATCGAGTTATTAATCCCGGATATATCGTCTTTAGCGGTCATATACTGCAAAGCGATATTCCGTTGATGATAGGACTACACTACAGAGATGATCTAATTGATTTCATAGAGATCTTCAGACCTGCCGAATGTTATCAGGCAGAAGATTTTGATGTTGACAGATCATTTGAGGAATTGTCCGATATGGTGGAGAAGAGATTTGGTCCTCCTACCCGAAAGAGCGGTCCTGATAAACATCAGAATCGCTCAGAACTTTGGAAACTGAATGATTACACTATTAGTCACTCTGTTTATGAAAGATTTGTACGACAAGAAAGTTTATCTATAAGATTCACTTCATAAAGCTAAGCTCATATCGTATGTCCTATACGAACCGTTGAATACTCACTTTCTCGGTTTTATCACTTTGCGCACCAATATTACTATTCCGGCTAAAGATCCGATCTCAAAACATAAATACAAAACGATAACACATAAGTAAGAAGAAGGCCCTGTTGTCTCATTAAGTGTATATCGCGAACCGTACAGTTCTAACTTCAATCCGTCATTCGCCTTTGAGACTTTACTTGTGTCATAGTTGAGATTCGACAAAGGATAATCCTCTGTACAAATGCATTCGTAACTAGAGTCTGAAAACCCGAACACGACAGTACAGTAATCTCCGTATACATCGATTATCCGAAGATCATGTACAGAAATAGGTCCCACCAACATACAATGACACCACACCCCATTATCGTCAAGCGGAATTCTCAATCCGTAATCTATATAACATCCGGCCTTAAGCGTAGCTTTGGTATAGATTCCCGTTATTTGCTCTATGGGGATAAGATCATTTTCCTTCTCATCCTCGATTACGCTATAAATGACACACGCATTATAAAGTACAACGAGCGATAAGATAACAACGCCGATCCACGCAAATACTTTCTTAGCCATAACCACATTTCCTTTCAAACAAACACGATCTTTGTTGTCTTGATTGTATAAGCGCGACTAAGAAAAATGAACACACTGCTAATACAAACAGCATAGTTGTTTTTATACTGTCAGTATGGGTTATTAATCTTGGAGTATCCGGTGGGACTCGAATTATAAACTGTTCGTCCCATCCCATCAGAAACAATAAAATACGTAGCTTTCAGACTATAAATCGAATCATTTTTGAACGGGTCAGTTCATTCATTCCATTCTTTATGATTCTAATTGTCGTCAAAACTGTCGTCAAACACGATAATTCAGACAAATAAAAATCCCGAAAGCCTTATATATCAGGCATTTCGGGATTTCAGATTTGGCGGAGACGGTGGGATTCGAACCCACGTGCCCTTGCGGACAAACGGTTTTCAAGACCGCCTCGTTATGACCACTTCGATACATCTCCATATCGTGCCCGAGTATTGTACTGTATTTTTGTCAGCATTTCAAGAATAATATGAATTTTACTGCTTTCTGTCCAAATAAATGTTATATCTCCACCTGAATACGGCAGTTCCGATAATGACCATATACCCTGCTACGCTCAAAAGCACCGGCACTTCATGCAGGAATAAGATCCCGAGAAGTGCTGCAAAGACTACCTGAGTGTAATCAAAGACGGATATCTCCTTGGCGGGAGCGTATCTGTATGCGGTCGTTATACCGAACTGTCCTACAGTAGCAGACAGTCCTGCCAATATCAGAAATAACAGTTGCTTCAGGGACAGCATTACAAAGGAAGTAACCATAAAGGGAATGCAGAATACACATGAGAACAGTGAAAAGCAAAGCACTATAACAGGCGTTTTCTCTCCGTTCTTCCCAAGCTTTCTCACATATACATATGCAAGACCCGCTCCAAAGCCTCCAGATAGGCCTATAAGGGCCGGGAAGGAGTTAGTTAACCCGTAACCCGGTCTTATTATCAGAAGAGCTCCCAGGAACGCTATAGCGGTCGTAAGGACATCTACCTTACGAGGTCTCTCCTTAAGGATAGGTATCGACAATAATATAGCGAAGAAAGGCGACAGTTTGTTAAGCATATTCGCATCTGCTATGCCTATCTTATCTATCGCATAGAAGTTCGCTATTAGACTTACGGTACCGAATACACATCTGCAAAGGATATCTCGTATATTTCTTCGTTCTACGTGGAACTTCTCCCCTTCTCTCTTAAGAAGGATAAAAGATACAACAGCAGCAAAGGCATTCCTGAAGAATGCCTTTTCCATAGTAGGAACATCACCTGATAACCTTACAAAGAAAGTCATCAGAGAGAATCCCAAAGCTGCGATCAATATACAGATGATTCCTTTTGTTAAATTGTTTTCTCTGTTATCAGCCACCGAGAACCTCTAAGAGCCTATCGAGATCCTCGTAGTTCTTATAGTCTATGACTATTTTACCTCTACCGGTCTCCATATCCGCTACTTTAAGCTTAACCTTGGATCCAAGGGACTTCTTAAGCTTTACTTCAACTTCCTTAGTACTTAACTGGAACTGCGTATTTACCTGCTTCTTAGGCTTGGTATTGGCATCGGGATTCTCAAGAAGATAGATATATCTCTTAACATACTCTTCGGCCTGTCTTACGGTCATATCCTTTGCGATAATGACATCAGCAGCTTTTCTCTGATCCTCAGGGTCCTTAAGTGACAAAAGTGCCTTAGCATGTCCAGCAGACAGATCACCGTTACGGATAAAATCCTGTAAAGACTCGTCGATATTGATAAGTCTTACAGTATTTGCGATCGTAGCTCTGGGCTTACCTAATCTCTTAGCAAGCTGCTCCTGGCTGAGCTTATGAGTCTTAAGAAGATTCTGCATAGCATAAGCTTCTTCAAGAGGATTAAGATCTTCTCTCTGAAGATTCTCTATAAGAGCCTGCTCCATTGTCTGCTGATCAGTAAGTTCTCTTACGATAGCAGGAATCACCTTAAGACCTGCAAGACGGGAAGCACGCCACCTTCTCTCACCTGCTACGATCCTGTATCCTGAACCCTTTTTCTGTACTATTATTGGTTGAATAACACCATTTTCCTTAATAGAATCCGCCAATTCCTGAAGAGCATCCTCAGCAAAGTCCTTTCTAGGCTGTCCTTCATTAGGAGATATATCATTGATCTTAAGTTCTACTACAGAGTCTTTTGTATCCTCGGGAATGCCTTCAGATGAGATGAGAGCATCCAGTCCTTTACCGAGACCCTTGCTTGTATTCTTACCTAAACCCTTACCCAAACCTCTGGAATTCTTAGCTGTAGCCATACTTTATTCCTTTCTTCGATATTACTTCGTTCTCTTCAATACTTCATTGGCAAGTGACTCGTAAGCCTTGCCACCCTTGGAATTTGCGTCGTAATCGCTTATTGCAAGACCATGGCTGGGTGCTTCAGCCAATCTGACGTTTCTGGGGATAATTGTCTTGAATACCTTATCACCGAAGTAGTTTTCTACTTCTTCTTTTACCTGCTTGGTAAGCTGTGTTCTCTTATCGAACATCGTAAGTACTACACCAAGGATATTGATATTCTTATTGAGTTTTCTCTTTATCTTATTAACTGTATCTACAAGCTGAGATAGTCCCTCAAGAGCATAATATTCACCCTGAATGGGGATTATCAGGTTATCTGAAGCAGTTAATGCGTTAATTGTGAGTATACCAAGTGAAGGAGGACAATCGATAAAGATATAGTCATAATCGTCTGCTACATCCTCGATCGCACTCTTAAGGATCTGTTCTCTCGACATGGCACCTACCAATTCAACCTCAGCGCCGGCAAGATTAATATTCGTAGGACAGATATCTACATTCTTCGCACTTGATTCAAAGATAGCTTCCTTTATCGGAAGTTCATTGACCATAACATCGTAAGTTGAATTATCTATCTCCCCCTTATCGATTCCAAGTCCGCTTGTAGCATTACCCTGAGGATCCAGGTCGATCAGAAGTACTTTCCTACGTTTTCTACCGATATAAGCAGCAAGACTGACAGTTGTAGTTGTCTTACCTACTCCACCTTTTTGATTTACTACAGAGATTATCTGTGCCATTCGAATATCTCCTTATTTAATATTATATAACTATATTAGCATTCTATCTGTGAATCTATATTTCATTAGAATTACAAAAATGAGGCAATTGTTCCACGTGGAACAATATAAAAATACCGTCCAGTTGATCTGAACGGTATTTAAATAGAAATCTCAGATTACTTAATTGTTCCACGTGGAACAATTAAGATCAGGTATCAATATTAGCCAGCTTAGCGTTCTCCTGAATGAACTGCTTACGAGGATCTACCTGATCACCCATGAGAAGTGTGAATGTCTCATCAGCTGCCTGAGCATCCTCAAGAGTAACTCTGAGAAGCTTACGAGTGGAAGGATTCATTGTAGTCTCCCAGAGCTGTTCGGAACTCATCTCACCAAGACCCTTGAATCGCTGGATAAGAGGATTAGTCCATCCTGTCTTCTCCTTTATCTCTTCTACTTCACTCTCATCGTAAGCGTAATACTCTTCGTCTCCCTTATAAACCTTGAACAAAGGAGGACAAGCGATATATACATATCCGCCGTCTACGAGAGGGCGAAGATATCTGAAGAAGAATGTAAGAAGAAGTGTTCTGATATGAGAACCGTCGACATCAGCATCGGCCATGATGATAACCTTGTGATATCTTAGCTTAGTCTCATCGAATTCATCTCCGATACCTGCACCGAGAGCCATAACTACGGGCTGAAGCTTCTCATTTGTATAAACCTTATCGATCCTTGCCTTCTCAACATTAAGCATCTTACCCCAGAGAGGAAGAATAGCCTGATATTTTCTTTCACGACCCTGCTTAGCAGATCCGCCGGCGGAATCTCCCTCGACGATGAAGATCTCACAGAACTCGGATTCATTGGACTGACAATCGGCGAGCTTACCGGGAAGAGAGTTAGACTCGAATACAGTCTTTCTTCTTGTCATCTCACGAGCCTTCTTAGCTGCGTCTCTTGCACGGCTTGCAGATAAGCACTTATCCATGATGAGCTTTGCCATATCAGGGTTTTCTTCAAGATATACCATGAACTTCTCGGCTACAGCTGTCTCTACCATAGGTCTTATCTCTGCATTACCGAGCTTTGACTTTGTCTGTCCCTCGAACTGAGGATCAGGAAGCTTAACGGAGATAATAGCTGCAAGACCTTCTCTTGTATCGTCACCCTGAAGCTTAGGATCGTTATCCTTTAAGTACTTATACTTCTTAGCATAATCGTTTACTACTCTTGTAAGAGCTGCTCTGAATCCCGTAAGGTGAGTACCGCCCTCAGGTGTAGCGATATTATTAGCGTAGCAGTATACAGTCTCCTGATAAGAATCGTTATACTGCATGGCGATCTCTACGAAGCATTCCTTATCTTCGGACTTGGTAGCAAAATAGATAGGAGCGGGATTAATAGGCTCTTTGTGCTTATTAAGGTACTCTACGAAGGAAATTATACCACCGTCATAGTGAAGGTGCTTAGACTCGGGAACATCTCCTCTGTCATCTGTAAGATCGATAGTAACTTCCTTATTAAGGAAAGCCATCTCTCTGTATCTTGTGATCATGGATGCAAAATCGAATGTGATATCAGGGAAGATGGTATTGTCGGGAAGGAATGTTGTTGTCGTACCCGTATCGGAAGGATCACACTCACCTACTACCTTAAGAGGAGCTACTGTCTTACCCTTCTCAAAACTGATTTCATGGATCTTTCCTTCACGCCTTACCTGTACCGTCATTCGGTCAGAAAGGGCATTTACGACTGATGCACCTACGCCGTGAAGACCACCTGATACGCTATATGCTCCGCCGCCGAACTTACCGCCTGCGTGAAGTACTGTATGAACGACTTCTACTGTAGGAATACCCTGCTTAGGATGAATACCTACGGGGATACCTGATCCGTTATCCTTTACTGTTACGGAACCGTCCTTATTGAGCTTAACATCGATAGTATCGCATCGACCTGCAAGTGCCTCGTCGACGGAATTAGCTACGATCTCATATACGAGGTGGTGAAGACCTCTAAGAGTCGTATCACCTATATACATTCCGGGACGCTTACGAACGGCTTCAAGGCCTTCAAGGACCTGAATATCGTCTTCGCTATACTCACTTGCATTGGATGTATCGAACTCATCCTGACCTGCGGTAACGGCTTCTATATCCTTAAGAGAATCCTCATTAAAGTCCTCTGTGAGAGCTCTGGGATTCTCAGCCAAGTTACGAAGCTCATCGCTGTCTTCGTTATCTACAGGCTGGAAATAGATATCCACTTCGTCGGTAGCATTGCCCTTGATCTCATTCTCATTATCACTCATGGTCCGTCTTTACTCCTTATTCTGAATAATAATTAACATAACCGTATGAATATTCATATTTAACAATGTTAAATGCATGTATCAGATATACTTTCCGAACTCGGCTCTTTTCCTCAAAACGCCTGAAGATAAAGGGCTTACGTAAGTTCTGTCAAAGGTGACGACAACAGTTCTCGGAATCTCGTCAGTAAGATACTGTAATCTGTTATTCTCATCTTCGGCATTGATAAAATCCGTTACGGTCTTCTGTGAAGGTGAGACCGTCTCAAGACTTAATAATGCACATATACTGTCAGCAGGGATAGTTACTTCGCCGCCGATATGAACATACATAAAATGACCTCCGTCATCCTTGTTCAGGGTATACCCATACCTACACATTATAACATAATATGCTAATTTATAATAAATATATTATATATATAAGAACAGAGTTACACTTCCCGGACGCAGGATCCTGAAGTAACACGGAAGAATACTGGATCTATATCGGTCATAAGGAACCTGGCAAGCTCACCCTCGATATATTCGCGATCGGTACATGTGATGAATATCTGAGCGTCCTTCATTCCGGATAGAAGTGATACACGTCTTCCGCTGTCGAGCTCCGAGAATACGTCATCAAGAAGAAGGATGGGAGCAGAACCGGTAAAGTCCTTTATTATCTGCAGTTCCGCGAGCTTAAGAGACAATGCAGCTGACCTTTGCTGGCCCTGTGAGGAATAGTTCTTCATTGAAAGACCGTCCAGCTTTATGTCAAGATCATCCCTGTGTATACCGGACAATGAGATACCCTTTTCAACATCATTCTTGCGGGATGATTTGAGCTTAGATAATATGTACTCTGATAATATACCCTTAATTCGCGCGTAAATAGCCTCAGAAAGCGTTCCCGTGATAAACATGTGTAGTTCTTCCTCAGATGAGAAAGAGCGTTCTAAGAGCTCTACAGCGCCTCCAACGGTGGAATAAGATATACGAAGTACTTCCTTACCGTCGGATATGACCGAATGATGAGAAGATGCCTTACGTGATAACAGCTCGGCAAACCTGTATCTGTACATGATCATCTCGGCTGACAGATCCGCAAGAGAGAAGTCCCAGAAGTCCAATATATTATCATCAGCCTTCTTGATGTCACCTCTGAATGACTTAAGGCTGGCATTCTTCTGATTGATTATCCTGTTAGTCCTGTTCAAAGCATCGTAGTAGGAAGGGGAGACCTTGCTTATCAGCATATTAAGGAACTTACGCCTTGACGCAGGGGCTCCTTTTACAAGGTTTAAGTCTTCGGGAGCAAATATAACAGTGTTACAGATGCCCAAATAATCGGATATCTTGTCTAAGGCTATCCCGTCGTGCTTAAGTTCACGCTTTGCTGTGGAATTCTGATTATATTCAGATTCTTCAGTATAAAAAGAAGCCGATATCGACGTATCCGTATCGTATTCGTCGTCATGTAAGAGAAGTTCAGTCTTATATTCCTTCTCACCGAACCTTATAAGATCTCTGTCCTTAGACGTTCTGTGTGATGATATACATGCACATACATTTACAGCCTCTATAAGATTAGTCTTACCCTGTGCATTATTCCCGTAGATAATGTTAACGGAAGGACCGACATCAAGTTCGATCCTTCCGTAATTTCTGAAATTAGTGAGACTTATCTTCTTTATATACATTATCTTCTGATAGGAAGGATAAGGTATACGTAGGAATTACCCTCTGTAGGCACGATGATACAGGGACCCTGAGAACCGTTGAACTCGATCCTTACTGTCTCGTCTTCGATATTCTTCAAAGCATCGATAAGATATCTGGAATTGAAGTCGATATCTACAGTATCTCCTTCTACAGTTACATCTATATCTTCCTTATGAGTACCTGTCTCCGTATTAGCGGATACCATAAGTGTAGTATCATCACTCATCGTAAGCTGTACGGGGCATCTTCTCTCGTCTGTCATGATGATAAGAGCTGCTCTGTCTACTGCATCAAGAAGATCCTTCCTGTTAACGGTCATGATGCTCTTGGGGTTCTTCTGGATAATTGAGTTGTAATTAACAAAAGGACCCTGGATAAGACGTGATACGATACGTACATGTCCTACGTCAAAGAGAAGGTGATTAGAGGAAGAATAGATTATAACCTCATTATCGTCATTCTCTCCGTCGAAGATCTTGGAAGCCTCTGATAAAGCCTTACCGGGGATGATGAAGTTCATGACAGGGAAGTCGGAACCTGCATCTTCTCTTCGAAGAGCCATTCTGAAGCCGTCTATAGCGACCATTGAGATAGTCTTGCCGTCGCTCTCAAGGCAGCAGCCTGTAAGGGACTGACGTGTATCGTCCTTGGATACCGCGAAGATCGTATGATTGATCATATTCTTAAGGAGCTTCTGAGATACCGTGATCCTGTCCTTATTATCAATAATGGGGATCTTGGGATAAGACTCTGCGGAATTACCCTTGATAACCGAATTAGCGGAACCGGAAAGGATAGTTACCTGATTTCTGTCATCAGAAGATATAGTCGTCATCTCCTCGGGAAGTCTCTTTACGATCTCACCGAAGAATCTGGAATTAACTACTACGGATCCGTTCTCCTTAACATCCGATACAAGATCTGCTTCGATACCTGTCTCAAGATCGTATCCTGTAAGCTTAACTCCGTTCTCGTCAGCCTGGATAAGGATACCGTCAAGGATCTGAACTGTGGAATTTGTCTTTATTGCCTTCTGTACTATTGATATAGCGTCTATAAGATCACTCTTATTGCAGTTGAATTTCATTTATATCTCTTCCTTTCCAGTCGATGTTTTTCCGAGAGATATTATACTACATTTTTAACTGTCTTCGTAGTATTTATATTACGGTATGAAGGTAGTGTTCAAAATAGGCACCAAGCCTTATGGTAAAACGCTTTGACAGTGTCCGTAACATGTCGATAACCGTTCATTAAGATGTCAGTAAAGATGCGGTAATGAACATCCGATTATTATCTACATCCGGTGAACATCCAACTTACAGCATATTGTCTACAAATGAACAGAAATTGTTCATAAGTCTGTTATTCTGTTCTTTATGTTGGATACGTCCTGCATCAAAGTATCGTCAGCTTCTACGTGGCTGCAGGCGTTCATAACTGTAGTATGCTTCCTGCCTCCGAAATTATTACCTATCTTCTCGTACTGCATATCGAGAAGATCCCTGCAGATATACATGGCAACGCTTCTGGCATTGACTACTTCGGCATTACGAAGCTTAGACTTCATCTTGTCGGGAGTGATGTCATAATACTTGGATACGGCATCTATTATTATCTCGGTAGTAAGCATCTTCTTCTTATTGGGAGATATTATGGATGCCAGACGGGACTGTACGGATTCGAGCGTAAGATTGCCGTTCTCGAGGGCATAGAAAGCAGATACGATATTGTAGGCACCATTGAGCTCTCTTACGTTCTTCGTGACATTCTCGCAGATGTAATCGACTATCTCATTGGATATATCAAGACCGTCATGCTCGATTTTACTGAGTATTATGGCCTTTCTTGTCTCAAAGTCAGGGGGCTGGATATCCATCGTCATTCCGTTCTGGAACCTTGATGTGAGCCTGGAATCAAGCTCCGTAAGGTTCTTAGGAGCCTTATCGCTCGTTATTACGATCTGCTTGCCGGAATTTATTAATGACTCGAAAGTATTGAAGAACTCAAGCTGAGTACCTTCCTTACCTATAAGGAACTGGATATCGTCTATAAGAAGTACGTCGACATTACGGTATTTATTGCGAAATGATTCGTAATTCTTGTTATTCATGCATGCGACATAGGCGTTTGTGAAGTCTTCGCACGTAGTATAAAGAACATTCTTGCCGCTATTGTTATTTATTATGCTGTAGCCTATGGCCTTCATGAGATGGGTCTTACCGAGACCTGAATTACCCCACAGATAAAGGGGATTTCTCTGACGGCTGCCGGGATTGTTGGCTACGGATACTGCCGAAGCATGTGCAAAACGGTTACAGTCACCTACTATAAAGTTCTCGAAAGTATATTCTGACGTGATAGAAGAGGTATTTATATCCTCATTGTTCTTCTTCTGCTCCTTGATGGCACCTATCATGGTGGAATTAAGGGCATTATTGTCGCCTTCTATTATGTATTTGACCGAAATATGGTCATCCGCGATCATGTATACGGCATTTTCTATGTAGCTGCCGAGATCCTTGCCTTTGACAAGCGACATGGAGTATTCGTCGCGACATGAGAGGATAAGGATATTATTGGAGTCATCGTAATTGACTTGCTTCATCTTACTCAGGATCTTGTCAAAATAGAGCTTATCGATCCTTGAATCAAGAGATAATATCTTCAAAGCATCAGACCACAGATCAGCGGACACCGGTAATCCCTCCCATGTAAATAAGCGAAAATTACATACATAATATCACAGTTTTGAATTATAATAACGATGTATTTTTGCATGGAAGGGAAAAGTATACAGATGCGAGATTCAATACAGAAGCAGAAAGTGAAGAAGCAGAGAAAGAAGACAAATAACATTCTTCTTATCGTTGCTATAGCTCTATTTGTAGTGGGAATAGGCTTTCTACTGGTGGATCCCATTAGAAATGCCATGAGAAAGAAGGCCGTAAATGAGGGTATTACGGCGCTTGAGTCCCAGATGTCCCAGACGACATCAGAGACGAGCGAAGGAGAGACCGTCGTTCCTTCGGAGATGACATTTGTCGTAGATCCCAATGCAAATGCAGTAGACGGAGAGGGATATGATTATTTCGGAGACGGAGAGATGTCCGTCGAAGATGAGCTCGCTACCTACGAAGGAAGCGTAACTTTGACAGGTATAGGTATCCTGGAGATAGAATCGATAGACCTCAGTATCCCCGTATGGGAAGGAGCTACCGTCGTAGCTTTGAGATACGGAGCAGGTCATTATGAAAGTTCCGTACTTCCGGGCCAGACAGGCAACTGTTCCATTTTAGGCCACCACATGAGGGATTACGGATCCATGTTCAACAGATTGGGAGAAGTTCAGTCCGGAGATATAGTAAGGATAATGTCGACCGACGGTAATACTTACGAATACTGCATCGATTCCATCGTAGTAGTCGCTCCGGAGGACCTCGAAGCCAGGATCGCCGGTGAGTATTATGATACTCCCAGGATCACGCTTGTTACCTGCACTTATTCAGGGGAGGCTACTATGAGACTTGTTGTCTCGGGTTATCTTATAGAAGATGAGGAATAAGATCGCTGCGGCTTCAGCCGTGATTATAAGAAAGACTTTAAGGATGATGGGTAAGGGTGCTACGACCCTTCCCGGTAAGATAGCACTTAAGATATCTCCCGATATCATTAAGTACAAAGCTTCAGGCAAGAACATAATTACTATAACGGGTACCAACGGCAAGACAACTACGTCCCACATGATATCCGATATGTTAAATACCCTCGGCTATGACGTTATAAATAACATCTCCGGAGCAAATCTTGCATCAGGAATAGCAACTACTCTTATCTGCGGCAAGGAAGAGATAAAGAAAGCAAAGGGCGACAGCAAGGGTCTTATATACGTACTTGAGACTGATGAAGCGGCATTTGCCAAGATAGCAAAGCCCTTATCTCCCAAGGTCTGTGTCGTAACTAACCTCTTCAGGGACCAGCTTGACCGATACGGAGAACTTACACACACAAGAGACCTTATAGCCGGCGGCATCGACGGTACTTCGGCAACACTTGTAATAAACAGCGACGATTCCCTTGTAGCTTCTCTTGGCATCGGAAGGGAAGATAAAAGCATATTCTTCGGAATGGATAAGGAAGCTCTTATCTCTTACGAAATGCACCATCCCGCGAAGAAAGGCATAATACCGCCTTCGGCTGATGCCGTATTCTGCCCCGAGTGCAAAGTAAGATACGAGTATAAAGCAAGAACTTACGGACATCTTGGAGATTTCTACTGTCCTTCATGCGGCAGGAAGAGCCCCGAACCAAGATTTGCTGCCATCTACGGTGAAGAAGGAAATCCCGCTTTCGAAGGATATAAGTTCAGTATTAAGGACAATAAGTCAGATAAGACCTTAGAAGTTCCTCTTAAGATCCCCGGAAGTCATAATATCTACAATACTTTGGGATGTATCGCGGCAGTTACCGTACTTACGGAGAAGCTCGAAGGTGAAGGCGAGATGCATTTCGAGAAGGCTTGTGACGCTTCTTCTGAAGTAAAGGCTGCCTTCGGAAGGATGGAGAAGTTCAAGGTAAAGGATAAGGAAGTATGTATCCTTCTTGTAAAGAATCCCGCGGGACTTGACAGATCGCTGCAGTTTGTTGCAGACAGTAAGGATACGGGATGTCTTTATCTTCTTCTTAACAGCAACTTTGCAGACGGTAAGGATGTATCCTGGATATGGGATGTGGACTTTGAGAGCAAGGCAGAGGACCTTCCCGAGAATATCTATGTCAGCGGCCAGAGATATGCTGACATGAACCTTCGTGTAAGATACTGCGGCAGGAATGTTAAGGAAAAGGGCGACGAGACTCATATGAAGGATATCTTCGATAAGGCTCTCTCAGAGTGTCCTTCGGGGAAATGCGTATATATCCTGCCTAATTACACTTCGATGCTGGCCTTAAGAGCTATGCTCGTCAAGGAATTCGGCATCAAGGACTTCTGGAAGTAGGTGGCATAAGACATGGAAAAGATAGTTATCGGACATTTCTATCCCGATCTTTTGAACCTCTACGGCGACAGAGGTAACGTTCTGGCGCTGGCGGTCCGCTCCAAGCTTCGTGATATCGAAGTGGAGATAAAGAACATCTCCGTAGGCGACGATCTTAAGGAAGGCGACATCGATATAGGCTTTATAGGCGGCGGCCAGGACAGCGAGCAGAATATAATGAGCGACGACCTTGTTAAGGTCAAAGGTCCCGTAATAAAGTCCATGATAGAGAGCGGCACCGTATTTTTTACGGTCTGCGGCGGATATCAGATGCTCGGAAAGTACTATAAGGAGCACGACGGCAAGGTAATAGAGTGCCTGGGTGCCATAGATTATTACACGGAAGGCGAGAAGGAGAGGTTTATAAACGACACCGTCTATAACTTCGATCTTGACGAGAAGACTTCCGTAACGTGCGTCGGATTTGAGAACCATAGCGGCAGAACGTACTTAGGAGAAGGCGTCATGCCCTTCATGAAGGTCGTTAAGGGCCACGGCAATAACGGCAAGGACGGTACGGAAGGTGTTCGCTACAAAAATACCTTCGGAACGTACTCTCACGGAAGCTTCCTTCCCAAGAACCCCGAAGTTACGGACCTTTTGCTGGAACTTGCCCTTAAGAGAAAGTACGGGGAAGACTATTTTTTGAAGCCCGTAGACGACCTCGGAGCAAAAGAAGCAAGAGAAGCGGCATTAAAATACATTGAAACAGGCAAAGAACAGATGATATAATGTCTTGTTGTAATTTTAGGAGGTATTCCAAATGGTAAAAGCAATCGTCGGAGCTAACTGGGGTGACGAAGGTAAAGGAAAGATAACCGACCTTCTCGCTAATGAATCAGATATCGTTATCCGTTTCCAGGGCGGAGCTAACGCAGGACATACGATCATCAACGAGCATGGAAGATTCGCACTTCACCTCATGCCGTCAGGTGTTTGCCATGAGAATATCGTTAATATCATCGGTAACGGTGTTGCTCTTGATATCAGAAAGTTCATTAAAGAATATAACGAGATGAAGGAGAGAGGATTGAACCCTAAGATCCTCGTATCTGACAGAGCTCAGATCATCATGCCTTATCATGTACTCTTCGATCAGCTCGAGGAGGAGAGATTGGGCGGTAAGGCTTTCGGTTCCACAAAGTCCGGAATCGCTCCTTTCTATTCTGATAAGTACGCTAAGATCGGCTTCCAGGTATGCGAGCTCTTCGAGAAGGAAGCTCTTAAGGAGAAGATCGAGAGAGTTCTTGAAATCAAGAATGCTCTTATCGTTCACCTCTACCACAAGGAGGCACTTGATGCAGATGCTCTCTTCAATGAGCTTTGCGAATATGCCGAGATCATCAAGCCTTTCGTTGCAGATACACAGACTTTCCTTCACGATGCTATAAAGGCAGGTAAGAAGATCCTCCTTGAAGGTCAGCTCGGTTCCATGAAGGATCCCGACCATGGTATCTACCCCATGGTTACTTCTTCCTCAACACTTGCAGGTTACGGTGCAGTAGGCGCAGGTATCCCTCCTTACGAGATCAAGGATATCGTTACAGTCGTTAAGGCTTACTCTTCTGCAGTAGGTGCAGGTGCATTTGTAAGTGAGATCCTTGACGAGGAGAAGGCTAAGGAGCTTCGTGACAGAGGCGGAGACAAGGGTGAGTACGGTGCTACTACAGGCCGTCCCAGAAGAGTCGGCTGGTTCGATGCAGTTGCTACAAGATACGGCTGTCAGGTACAGGGCGCTACAGAAGTCGCTCTTACAAATATCGACTGCCTCGGCTACCTTGACGAGATCCCCGTATGTATCGGATATGAGATCGACGGCGAAGTAACAAAGGATTTCCCTAATCCTACTAAGCTTGACAGATCTAAGCCCGTATGGGTAACAGTTCCCGGATGGAAGTCCGATATCAGAGGTATCACAGACTTCAATAAGCTTCCCAAGGAAGCTCAGGATTATGTTCTCTTCATCGAGAAGGAGATCGGTGTACATATCTCTATCGTATCCACAGGTCCCAAGAGAGAAGAGATCATTCACAGATAATAACGGGAGAAAGCTACTTAAGGAGTAAAGTCAGGAATGAGAAGCGGCGTCAGAGCTGTAAGTATATTATTAGTTGCGGCAATGGTGTCGGTGCTCATGACAGGGTGCTCCTTATTCGACGGTAAGACAAAGACTGCCATTACGGAAGTCGTTACCGCATATACAGACGCCGTTATGTCATTCGACGTCGATACACAGACGAAGAACATGGAACCCGGCCACAATGCCGTAAGTTCCATAGAGATGCCGTCCTTGCAGCGTGAGATATACGATGCAGTGATGGCATCTTCTACTTATGAGATCCGTAATATCGAAGGATCCGAGAAGACCGGTACCGGTTCATGCGATGTGGCATTCAGGATGCCTGATCTGGCGGTAGTGACGAATACCGATGCTGCCGGCGGATACAGCAAGGATGAGCTCGTAAGTGCCATATCTTCCTCTACTTCAAGGAGGGAGGTCGTCCTCACTCTGGATCTGGTATTCGAATTCGACTCCTGGCTTATAAAGGCTGCTTCCACCATGGATACTGCCACATTTATCTTAAGTGTCGGAGAAGGAATCGAAGTCAAGGCGATATCTGATGCGGAAGCTACTGCCATTACTGAAGAGTTCATAGGTTTCCTGAAGGAGGCAGATCTTGATTCCGCTTCATCTTTATATACCGATCCTGAAGGAACGATCTTTGATCCTGATATCACGGATACAGTTCCGGAAGGTTTCCCGGATTCGGTAGCAGAGCTCTATAGCGCAGTCTTCACGGATTACGATTATGAGTTGACGGTATGTGCCTTGGACGATACATCCGTTCAGGTGACATTGACCGGAACTGCTCCCGATGTCAGGGGTGCTTCGGAAGCTATGTATTCTGACCCGGAAGCGATGGTGGCAATCTATTCCGAGATCATACTGTCCGCTGTCAACGAGACCGTATTCGATCCTTCTGTCCTATACGATGAGCTTACTGCCCATCTTGACGGCAACGGTGAATTCACTATAGGATTCATAGTAACTGTAGACGAAGATGGCAACAAGACTATAGCTTTCGATCAGGATAGCGACGGAGCAGCTCTTCTTAATCGTCCCGACAGCATCATCTACGAGAATGACGGGGGTGAATATATAAGAGCGGCAGCACAGGCTCTTCTTGAGGAAGGTTCTATCTCCGAGGAGCAGTACAGCGATGTCACGGGTATCTTCTCCGTGACTTCTGAAGACGGTATCTCGGTGACATACTCGGGAAGTGACGATCTGTACGAATTAGCTTTCGAGCGTAATGAGTCAGGGCTTCTGGTTAGGGTAAGCACATGGGGCTTCTACGAGGAAGGAACGGAATTCTCCTACGATCTTTTAAGGGAGCAGGAGGGTGCAGAACCGGAGCTTTTGAACGGTACGGCAGGTATCCCCGAAGGAAGCTGTGACGACATGTTCTTTACGATAGAACTTACTGAGGAGCAGTTTGCAGAGGGCGGCACATATACGGTCGCCGTATACGGACTTGACGGAGAGACGATACTCGTTAATGCGGTATTTACCATACCGAGAACGATAGAAGAAGAGGAAGTCCCTGAAGGAGAGGCAGGAGCAGAAGGTGAGACACCTGAAGGCGAAGTACCTCCCGAAGAGACAGAAGCAACTGAAGAAACAACGGAAAATACAGAAGAGACGGCGGAAAGCACAGAAGGAGGAGTATAAATGCAGAAGGAAATGATCCTTGTACTTGACTTCGGAGGTCAGTACAACCAGCTCATCGCAAGAAGAGTAAGAGAATTGAATGTATATTGTGAGGTACATCCCTACAATATGCCCATCGAGAAGATAAAGGAGATGAACCCCAAGGGAATCATCTTCACAGGCGGTCCCAGCACCGTTACTGACGACGACGCTCCCAAGTGTGATAAGGAGATCTTCGAGCTCGGTATCCCAGTACTCGGTATCTGCTATGGAGCTCAGCTCATGAACTACCTCCTCGGCGGTAAGGTAGCAAAGGCTCCCGTAAGAGAATATGGTCACACGGAAGTAAATGTAGATAACAACACTACACTCTTTAAGGGTGTATCAGATAAGACGGTATGCTGGATGAGCCATACTGTATATATCGCAGAGCCCGCTCCCGGATTTACTATCACGGGTACGACTCCCGTATGTCCCGTAGCTGCAGCAGAGAATGTAGCGAAAGGACTTTACTGCGTACAGTTCCATCCCGAGGTATCTCATACGGCAGAAGGCAACAAGATGCTCGAGAACTTCCTCAAGATCGCATGTAAGTGCAACTGCGACTGGAAGATGGATTCCTTCGTAGAGACATCCATAAAGGAGATAAGAGAGAAGGTAGGTTCCGGTAAGGTCCTCTGTGCTCTCTCAGGCGGTGTAGATTCTTCCGTAGCTGCAGTACTTCTTTCCAAGGCAGTAGGTAAGCAGCTTACATGTGTATTCGTAGACCACGGTCTTCTTCGTAAGAACGAGGGTGACGAGGTAGAAGCAGTATTCGGCCCCAACGGACATTACGACCTTAACTTCATAAGAGTCAATGCTCAGCAGAGATTCTACGATAAGCTCGCAGGCGTAGAAGAGCCCGAGAAGAAGAGAAAGATCATAGGTGAGGAATTCATCCGCGTATTCGAGGAAGAGGCTAAGAAGATCGGTGCCGTTGACTTCCTCGTACAGGGTACTATCTACCCCGATGTTATCGAGTCAGGTCTTGGCAAGAGCGCCGTTATCAAGTCTCACCATAACGTAGGAGGACTTCCCGACTGCGTTGACTTCAAGGAGATCATAGAGCCCTTAAGACTCCTCTTCAAGGATGAGGTTCGTAAGGCAGGACTCGAGCTCGGTATCCCCGAGAACCTTGTATTCCGTCAGCCTTTCCCCGGTCCCGGACTTGCTATTCGTATCATCGGTGAAGTTACTGCTGAGAAGGTAAAGCTCGTACAGGATGCAGATGCTATCTTCAGAGAAGAGATGGCAAATGCAGGATTCGACAAGACAGCCAATCAGTACTTTGCAGCTCTCTCCAACATGAGATCCGTAGGCTGCATGGGTGACGAGAGAACATACGATTACGCATGCGTCTTAAGAGCAGTAACAACAACTGACTTCATGACGGCGGAAGCGGCAGAGCTTCCCTGGTCCCTTATAAACAAGGTTACGAGCAGGATCGTAAACGAAGTAAAGGGAATAAACAGAGTCATGTACGACTGCACGGGCAAACCCCCGGCAACGATCGAACTCGAATAATGAAAAAACGCTGGAAATGCCCTAAAACAGGGCATTTCATTTTTTTAAGCCACCAAAAAGCCACTAAAATTTGAACTCATATATTTTGGAGACAGTAGCAGAACCATATTCAATTGATGGATCTGTAGCATAAAA
>JAILMW010000016.1 GCA_024692235.1 Saccharofermentans sp.
TATCGATCTTTATGCAAGGCTTGAACTTGAGAAGAAAAGACTCGAGCGTGAAGTTCGCAGAATGATCCCGAGGGTCTTAAGAAGCGGCATGAAATACAATGAGCAGTCATTAAGTGCCGTAAGTTCACTGATACAGGAAGATCCTCTTGATTATGACGGATTGATATATAACGTCGAATCAATAATTGCTTGAGAAATGTGTGGAAGGATCAATGCTGAAAAATTACAACGATAATTCATTCATAAATGAAGATCTGGACGAGAAGGCTTTCAATGAGCTCCTGAAAAACGTGGAACTGTTGAATACGGAGTTATTAAAGAATCACAGGATCGATAAAGCATTATACGATAAGTATGATGTAAAACGAGGTTTGAGAGATTCCAACGGCAAAGGAGTCCTGACCGGATTAACGGAAGTATCGGACGTGTTTGGCACCTATGTTTCTGATGGTAAGACTTTTCAGGCTGAGGGCAAACTCTATTATCAGGGTTACGATGTTTCTGAACTTATCGGAACATATGGCGAGAACAGATACTGCTTTGAGATGATCATCTATCTGCTCTTATTCGGAAAACTTCCGAGTGACGAAGAACTCTCACTGTTTCTGAGTGTAATGTGGCAGATGCAGAACCTGGAAAACCGTTTTATCCGTGATGTTATCATGAAAGCTTCAAATCCTAACATCATGAACGCTTTGCAAAGATGTGTTTTGACACTCTATACATATGACTCGGATCCGGATGATATTTCCGAAGAAAATGTCCTCAGGCAGTCGCTGGTATTGATTAATAAGCTGCCACTGATCGCCGTTTATTCTTACATGGCATATTGTCATTTTCGAAAAGACAGGACACTTCTTATCAGGAATCCTGAAGACGGACATTCGATGGCGGAAAACATCCTGCTTATGCTCAGACCAGACGGAAAATATACTGACCTCGAAGCAAGAGTATTAAGCATCGCGCTTATACTTCACGCAGAACACGGAGGAGGTAATAATTCAACATTTACCACTCATGTCGTCACGTCATCCGGAACCGATACATATTCATCAATAGCCGCTTCGATAGGTTCATTGAAAGGTCCCCGACACGGCGGAGCTAATCTTAAGGTTATGAATATGTTCAAGGATATGAAGGAACATGTTTCTGATTACAAAGATGATTCAAAGATAGAGGAATATCTTCTGAAGATCCTGAATAAGGAAGCATTTGATAGATCTGGACTGATATACGGCATGGGGCATGCTGTCTATACTCTCTCAGATCCCAGAGAAGTCATTCTCAAGGACTTTGCAAAAAAACTTGCAGAGGAGAAAGGACTTTCAGAAGAATTCCAGTTCTATAACAAGGTCGAAGAGATCGCGAAAAGACTCATTATGGAAAAGCATAAGGTCAACAAGAATATCTGTGCCAATGTAGATTTCTATAGCGGCTTTGTTTATACCATGCTTGGAATACCTGAGGAGTTATTCACTCCAATATTCGCGATAGCCAGAACTCCCGGATGGTGTGCTCACAGATTGGAAGAACTGATGAACGGCAACAAGATAATCCGACCGGCATATAAATACGTCGGAGAACACACATCAATATAACTCAAAAGGAAGGACATAATCATGATTAAAATAAAGATGAAGACACCGTTAGTTGAAATGGATGGAGATGAAATGACGAGGATCCTTTGGAAGATCATCAAGGATGAACTGATCCTCCCTTTCGTCGATCTTAAGTCAGAATACTATGATCTTGGACTTGAGAACAGAAATAAGACTGACGATAAAGTTACATATGATTCCGCATATGCAACACAAAAGTATGGTGTCGCCGTAAAGTGCGCTACTATCACTCCAAACGCTGCACGTGTTGAGGAATATGATCTTAAGGAGATGTGGAAAAGCCCTAACGGTACCATCAGAGCGATCTTGGACGGCACAGTCTTCAGAGCACCTATTATTGTCAAAGGAATAGAACCATGTGTTAAGAACTGGAAGTCGCCGATCACAATAGCAAGACACGCTTACGGTGATGTATATAAAGCTTCCGAGATGAAGATCCCGGGGCCAGGAAAAGTCGAATTGGTATATACTGCCGAAGACGGTTCGACTGAATCCGTACTTGTCCATAAGTTTGATTCGGCAGGGATCGTTCAGGGAATGCATAATGTCAAATCTTCTATAGAAAGCTTTGCAAGAAGCTGTTTCAATTATGCACTCGATACCAGACAGACACTATGGTTTGCTACCAAGGATACCATTTCCAAAAAATACGATCACACCTTCAAGGACATCTTTAACGATATCTATGAGGCTGAATACAAAGACAGGTTTACGAAAGCCGGCATAGAGTATTTCTACACTCTTATCGATGACGCTGTTGCACGTGTCATGAAATCCGAAGGCGGATTTATCTGGGCGTGCAAAAACTATGACGGCGACGTTATGAGCGATATGCTCTCCTCTGCCTTCGGCTCTCTTGCTATGATGACATCGGTCCTTGTATCTCCAAGCGGAGTTTATGAATACGAAGCAGCTCACGGAACTGTTCAGCGACATTATTATAAGCACCTTAATGGCGAGGAAACATCCACTAATTCGGTAGCAACTATCTTCGCATGGTCAGGTGCTCTTCGAAAAAGAGGAGAACTGGATAACATCCCTGAACTTATCGAGTTTGCCGATAACCTTGAAAAGGCTACCATAGGCACGATCGAATCTGGAAAGATGACTAAGGATCTCGCGCTCATTACGACACTTGAAGATGTAGCTGTTCTTAATAGTGAAGATTTTATTAAAGAGATCAGAAATACTCTTGAGGAGAGGTTAGGGTAATGGCATTTTTAAACTATGAATATCGAATGAAGATCAATTATTCTGAACCGGTTGATAAGTGTTATTTCACATTGAAGTCTATTCCTACTAATGATTTCAGACAGAGAAGTATCTCTTACGATATCAGCCTGTCTCCTCCTGCGAAATATTCAAAAAGCAGCGACTCGTTCGGTAATCTTCAGATCATCGGAAGCGAGGATAAGTCTCATTCCGAATTTGAGTACAGCGTAAAGGGGCTGGTAGAGACGAGACCCGGCAATATCATCGGCGGCGTTCAACAGGGTACTGTAGGCATGTACAAATATCCTCACGGAAAGTGTGTGCCGGGAGAAGCATTACGGCAGTATGCTTATGAGATTGAAACTGAAGTAGAAGCTTGTGCTTCCGATAAGGATAAATGCATGTGTATCATGAATCTTCTTTTCGACAGGATGTGCTATGAGCCCGGGAGCACGTCGGTGGAAACAAGTGCAGAGGAAGCTTTTCGAAAAGGAAGCGGAGTGTGCCAGGATTACTCCCACATATTTATAACGTTGCTTCGCATGTTCGGAATTCCTGCAAGGTATGTAAGCGGTTTGATTGTGGGCGAGGGAGAGAGCCACTCCTGGGTGGAGGCAGTGTATAACGGCAGTTACATTGCGTTTGATCCGACTCACAATATCGAGATAACGGACGAATACATCAAGCTCGGTATGGGCAGAGATGCGTTTGACTGCGCGATAAACAGGGGCGTTATGTGGGGCGGCGGATCGCAGACGCAGCAGATAAGCGTAACCGTCGAAAAGTATTATTAACGGAGGCGTATATGATTGAGATCATAACATCAGTAGGACTTCCTGTTGATGAGAAACTCATGATAAAGAAGAACCGCATAGGCAGCGGTCAAAAGAGAATAAGTATAGTAACGGGCATACACGGCGATGAACTCGAAGGACAATATGTCTGCTACGAACTGCAGCAAAGGATAGAACAGGATAAGGATAAGCTTAAAGGGATAGTAGATATTTACCCCGCGATGAATCCTCTTGGTATCGATTCGATCACCAGGAGTATTCCTGCGTTTGATCTTGATATGAACAGATTGTTCCCGGGAAATATAGACGGCAATATGACCGAGTACCTGGCGGCAGGGATCATGAATGATGTCGCGGGATCTGACTGCGTGTTGGATATTCATGCCAGCAACATCTATCTTACTGAGATACCGCAGATAAGGATAAACGAGTTACACGCCGATACGCTGATTCCGCTCGCTAAGCTTGCCAATGTCGACTTCATATGGGTCCATGGTGCGAGCACCGTTCTTGAGGCGACATTTGCGCACAGCTTAAACAGCATAGGTACACCTGTACTCGTAGTGGAGATGGGTGTGGGTATGAGGCTTACCAAAGCGTACGGAGACCAGATCGTGGACGGAATATTTAATCTTATGAAGGAGATGGGAATTTGGACGGGTGATATTAAGGAAGTTAGAGAACCCGTGATCTCAAAAGACCCGGATGATGTATGTTTTCTTAACGCATCGTCAAGCGGACTGTTCATACCTGAAGTAAAGCATGGTGCAAGGCTTAAGCAAGGCGATCTGATCGGTAAGATAGTTGATCCGTTGTGTGGAAGCGTGCTTGATGAAGTGCGTGCACCGATCAGCGGAATGCTCTTTACGATAAGAGATTATCCTATCGTTGATGAAGGATCGCTTATGGGAAGAATACTAAGGGATGGGGTGTGATCCTATGAACAGGAAAACAATCTATAAGATAAAAGGAATGTACCGCGATGATTTTCGTGTGACAGGATTCGAGTTCGGAGACGGAGAGAAATCAGTATGTATAGTCGGTAATTCAAGAGGCAACGAGATTCAGCAGATATACTGCTGCGCACAGCTTGTAAAGAAGACGAAGCAGCTCGAGGAAGAGGGACGAATCTATCCCGGACATAAGATACTTATCATCCCGTCGATAAACCCGTATTCCGTAAATATACAGAAGCGCTTCTGGCCCATAGACAATACCGACATCAACAGAATGTTCCCCGGATACAATTTGGGCGAGACGACGCAAAGAATCGCCTACGGAGTGTTCAGGGAGATAAAAGATTACAAGTACGGAATTCAGTTTGCTTCGTTCTACATGCCGGGTGATTTTGTGCCCCACATCAGGTACATGAAGGAAGGCTTTTCGAAAAGGGAAGAAGCAGAGAAGTTCGGCCTGAAGTATATCGTCGAAAGAACGGTAAGGCCGTACGATACTGCTACCCTGAATTACAACTGGCAGGTATGGGATACCATGGCTTTCTCGCTGTATACCGATACGACCTCCAAGATAAGTAAATCAGGTGCGGGACAGGCTGTATTATCCGTAATGAATTTCCTTGCAAATAACAGGATCATAAAGTACGGTGCCATAGGCGAGAAGAAGATACGAACAGTCATAGATAAGGAATTTATCTCGGTAAGAACTGCCAAATCCGGATTATATGAACCGCTTGTTATTGCTGGCGATAAAGTAAGAGCGGGTATGCCGCTTGCCAATATAACCGATCCTTACGAAGGACATGTTCTGGAGACGTTATATTCACCGGTTAACGGTATCGTGTTCTTTATACATAATGAACCTTTGACTTACGCCAATACTGCCGTAATAAAGATACTTGGTGACGAATGGCTGATCCCTTAAAGAGTGAACATAATCATGTGTTCCCCGGAATAGGAATGAGGATCCTTAAATCCGCATTGGCGGTCTCTTTATGTATGGTGATCAATCTTTTGCGAGGAGACAGCGGTATCGTATTCTATTCGCAGCTGGCCGCATTGTGGTGCATACAGACGTACCGGAGCAATACTATCACTAATGCACTGCAGCGAATGATCGGTACTGTGGTGGGTGCACTGTTCGGATTGATATATCTTCTTGTTTACCCGCTGGTTATAACCACAGGAATCATTAATGTTTTTGTTGATGTTATCAGTATATTTGCCGGCGTGGTGCTGATTATATACTCGACCGTACTGATAAAGAGAAAGCAGGCCTCGTATTTCTCCTGTGTGGTTTTTCTGAGTATCGTTATTAATCATATCGGTGATGCTAATCCGTATCTGTTCGTGTGGAACAGATTTCTTGATACGGTTATCGGAATACTGATTGGTCTGTTCATTAATAATATGAGGTTGTGTATCAAGCCGGACAGGGATACGTTATTCGTTTCCGGAGTGGATGACATCCTCGTGGATAAGAATAACAGAGTAAGTTCCTTCTCGAAAGTTGAGCTTAACAGAATGATCGAGGACGGAATGCGTTTTACATTGTCGACTATGAGAACACCGGCTTCAGTTCTTGAGCCTCTTTCTGATATCAGTCTCAAATACCCGATCATCGTTATGGACGGGGCGGCTTTGTATGACGTTCGTAAGAATGAATATCTTAAAGTTTATGTAATCTCTCCCGATACTGCAGAAGAACTGATTAACCTCATTGATTCACGTAATTTGTATCCTTATGTCAACGTGATAATCGACGACACGCTTCTTATCTATTACCGCGACACTCCTGATAAAGTTAACAATGATCTTGTAAGTTCGTTAAGAACTTCTCCGTACAGAAATTACATTAAGAGGTCTTTCCCGGGAGATGAGAAAGTAGTCTATATCATGGCTCTTGATACAAATGAAAGAATCGATTCATTCTATGAAGAACTTGTCAGACTAGGATACGACAGGAAACTTAAGATCCTTAAGTATCCGTCTGAAGATCACGAAGGGTACTCGTATATAAAAATCTACAATAAGAACGCTTCCAAGGAGCGAATGCTTTTATATCTTAAGGACAGCTGCGGGATCCAACGTTCGTTGACGCTTGGGACAATTGAAGGCAATTATGATGTAACTGTCAAAGAGAACAGTTTCAATGAGATGGTAAAACGTATCCGGAAGGAGTATGAGGCTTTTCCCGGGATCAGGACGAAGCTTTT
>JAILMW010000021.1 GCA_024692235.1 Saccharofermentans sp.
GGATAACAAATCGTTGATGAAGTTGGAGCGGCAAATAGCATCTGCTGATCTTCTGATTATCGATGAACTGAGTTATCTGACATTTAACCTTCACCAATCAGAGTTACTGTTCAAGGTTATATCCGACAGAGCGGAAAGGCAAAGCGTAATTGTATCGACAAACCTCAGTTTCTCCGAATGGACTACGATGTTTGAGAATACAACGATGGTAACGGCATTGGTTGGCAGACTGACGTTCAAGTCACATGTTCTCAATATGAATTCAGAACATCCGTACAGAGAAGAATACGCTGCTACAGCAAGCAAGAACAGAGGAGCAAGAAAATGAACTTTCCATACTTAGATAAAGACTGCAAGTTATACAAAGAAACAATTATCGATATGTACAACGAAGTTAACGAATATCTCGGATTCGTTGAGAGAGCTCTTGATATGAGAGAGTATGAGCTTGGTGTCTTGAAGGGCGAGATAGAAGAGATTTCGCTCGAATAAGCCGCAAGTACATAAGCAACCCCGGCCGGGGTTGCTTATGTACTTTTATGTTTCAAGGTGGTAAACTTTTTCAGTAGCGCTGATGGTAAACAATTTCGATAGCGCCTGGTAAACTTTTTCAATAGCATTCACACTACATCCCCTAAAAATATCATAAGACTATATCCATTAATGGGACAGTGCTGAAGATTTAAGACCTGTAAATTTGTAACATTTCCTGTGTTGCTAGAGAATAGCGGATCATGGGAATTGTTACATTTTTAGCATGTTTTTAAGTATTGAAGCCGGCATATATACGTGATAATATTCAAGCAACAAAAAGAACAAGCGTTCGTATAGTTTCGATTTCTCTCGTTAAGAAACTAATAAACGGACAAGAGGCCTAACCAATATCAGAAGTTTGATGAAGCGAACCAGAAAACGGAAGATGACGGTATTGTTTTTCGATCGTAAGGAGATAATAGATGTCGAAGAATAAGTTGATGAACAATGCAGAGATAGAACTTGTAATTGCTCAGATGTTGGACAGGTATTTTAAGGAAAAGAATAACGGGAAGATCATGAGCTCAGTGGATATCGATGATTTCGTACTGAACTTCCTGGAGTGCCAGATCATCTATGAGTCAATAGCATGCTCTTCTAACACCCTTGGATATGTTAGTGATGGATTTACTAAGCTCAAAGTATTCAGGAAGGGAAGGATCCGTGAGGTTCTGTTCCCCAAAGATACTATCGTTCTTGATAAGTATCTTTGCTCTAGGAACAGCGAAACCAAAAGAAGATTTGTGCTTGGTCATGAGGCCGGTCATGTTATAACCAACAGGCTCTATCATCAGGAGAAGGCATACTTCAATCGTGATTTTGATAACCTGGAATTGAATAACAGCAGGGAAATGCTGGATCTATTCAATATATATGAGATGCAGGCAAATCGAATCTCAGCATGTATTCTTATCCCTAAGCTTACTTTGATGAAGCATTTGGAGAACGCTTTCAAATCAAAGAAAGTCATTAAGTACGATAACGGCACTATCAGTCGATATGACAGAGTGATGTTGCAGCAGATCGCAGATGAAATGAAGGTATCCTTTTCAGCGTTGATGGCAAGACTTAATGAGTTGGATCTCTTTGAGATACGACCTCTGCCCTACCCCTTTAACGGAGATGAGGTGATTGTCTATGAATAAATACATGGATAAGTACTTCTCGGAAGAGCTTAGAGAAAAGGAAGCAATGTCTAAGAAGGAAAGTGAAACCATGACAGATCGCCCAGTGAGATGTCCACATTGTATGGTTCCGATATTCTTTGTATACAGCGATGTCACTTCCGGTCATTTCAGAGTTAAATGTACTCGGTGCCGACAGATAGCATGGATCGATCTTGGACGCTTCTACAGATCAAAAGAATCCAAACCATTTCCGGGCATTGATATGCTCCCACCATTTGTCGATTAATAGGCAAGTGATAAATACAACTAAATAACTCCTAACTTGTAGAGATCATAACGGAGATGGCTGCATAGGCAGCTGTGTTACCCGAGTCGTGCAAGTCAGTAACGATACAACAACTGTTGTGTCGACTGATTTGTAGGGCTCGTTTTTTATGATCCTACTTTTGCACGAACAGGAAGTCCTCTCCGTTGATCGGAAAGGACTTTATAAATGCTCAAGTGGCAACAGTACATCTGCAGATACCCCTGAAACTCCTTGATTTTGAAGGTTTCACATTAATTCATTTCAAATTCTAAGGAGAAATAATCATGAAAAACTACAGAGTATCTGTTTTCAATACGATCACAAGAAAGTACGAGATGGTAGAGGTTACTGAGGAAGTTTACAAGGAATACATGCACGACGAGTGGAATACGAAGAAGGCGACAGCCAGATTCTATAAACATCACGTTACTGCAGCATATATGGCTCAGGATACAGAAGAGTTCTTTGAGCAGCTCGACAGTTACGTAAAGAGCTGTGAGAAGAGATTTGAAGAGTCATCTGACCATAATGATCTGGCTGAAATGATCGGAGAAGCTATGAAGACGTTGAGTACAAGAGACAGAAAGCTCATTCAGGCGCTCTTTTACGATGGCTATACCGAAAAGGAATACGCAGAGATGGTGGGTATAAACCAGTCTAATATTCACAGACGGAAGAAGCGTATTTTGAGGATCCTTAGAAATTATTTGGAGGAATTTTCATGAAAAGCGCATTTTTTACCCCTCGAAAGTTCCCAAAGATTATGAGAGGACTTTTTCTCATCCCTCTCATGGACATTAACAACTGAATAGCAGCTTTTCTCTTACGTTCCTGTCGTAGAGAGCCACATGTGGAACTGCCGATCCATTCGGGTGAAGCCATAGCCACAGAAACCGTAAGGTATATACGGTGAGGCCAGGACATACGACAGCAATAATGATACTTCTGCATAGTCACAGGCTGAGCGTTGAAGCGGAATGAGAAACCGTGAGCCGTCGCACCCGATGAATGTGGCCGGAGAGATCCTACCGGAGGTGAGAGTCCTATGAGGGGTTATGCAAACCCCGGGAGAAAAGAATCCGAAGAAATCCTTTAAGGAAGACTTCAAGCCCGGGAGTGGACGATAAATACGGGCAGGAAGAAACAACAAACAACAACTGAAACATATGTGGATGGCGGCTGTTTGTGTGATTACAAGCAGCCGCTTGTCCATCTTATAGGAGACAAACATGGCTAATGATAATGCAAATAAATTAAAGCTGAGTAACGTTTGTGATCTGTATATAAGTATTTCCTGGCTTAAGACTCTACTGGAACTGGAGCTTATCTCTGATAAGGAGTTTCACAGAATGGTTGAGATGACAGGAAAGCACTATGGGATAGACATAAGGTACTGATTCTATGGTTAAAACCTCGTTATTGTGGTATCCTAACGGTAAATTGATTCATATTCGTTCAAGAATCATTCATTTATCCGTTTCAACAATCCTAGAATCAAGAATCCCAATGATTTGAATCATCGAAGTGATTGCAAAGCGTTTTGACGCGCAAGAATACTGGAGGCCACGAATATGAAGATCACAGATATATCAAGACACACAGATAAAGAACAGAAGGAATACAGATTTGGTGCTTATTGCAGGGTATCATCTGATAAGGATGATCAGATCCATTCCTTTCTCGCACAGCTCAAGTATTTTCGTGAGTATGCCAAGAATCATGAAGGTTATACCCTAGTAGATATATATGCAGATGAAGGTATTACTGGAACTTGCATGGAGAAGAGAGACGAATTTCTCCGAATGATAAAAGATTGCAAAGATGGTAAGATCAACCGTATTGTTGCTAAGTCTGTATCTCGATTTGCAAGGAACAACGAAGAGCTTCTCGCCACAATCCGAGAACTTAAGAATATTGGTGTAAGCTGCTATTTCGAGAAAGAGAATATTGACACAGATAATATGAGTTCCGAATTCATGGTTTCTCTCTTTGGAATGCAAGCACAACAAGAATCGGTAAACATATCTGAGAATATGCGTTGGAGTTATCAAGCCAGAATGGAGCGAGGCGAATTTAATACTTGTAAAGCTCCTCTGGGATATAAACTCGAAGAAGGCAAACTCAAAATTTTTGAGGAAGAAGCAGTGATAATAAAAAGAGTGTTTGACTTGTATCTCTCCGGAATCGGTATGCAACAGATAGCAGATTTTTTCAATGAGGAAGGCGTTCTAAAAAAGCACGGGTTCCCCAGGTGGCATAATAGAACCATTGCCTATATTTTGAACAACGAAAGGTATATGGGCGATGCAAGGCTTCAAAAGAAATATACGACGGACACTTTTCCGTTTAAATTGAAGCTTAACAAAGGTGAGAAGGGTCAATACTACGTTGAGAATAGCAATCCGGCTATCATATCGAAGGAAGAGTTTCAGGCTGTTCAACGTTTGATAAAGTCCAAAGGTCCAAAGGGCGGTAAAAAGACAGACTCAGTATTTAAAGGCATACTCTTATGTCCTGAATGTAATTGTGCTATGCGTCGGATGAAGAACGACAGAGGATATTTCTGGTGCTGCAGGAATGCAGTATCTAAAAGAAGCAATTGTTCTTTGCATATTGTTTACGAAAATGAACTGAGCAGGGCTTGCGAGAGACTTCAAAAGAAGTTGTTTGACAATTGTGATGTTTTGATCGGACGTACGATCGACTATCTTGAACAGGTTATTACCATGAATGAAGATAGAAGAGAAGAGATTCATCATATTGACGTGGAAATCAAGGCTGCAACTGATCGTAATCATAGATTGGCTTCTCTCAGAGTTAAGAACGTCATTAGTGATGAAGAGTTCGCTAAGGGAAAGTTTGAGATAATGAATACTTTGTCACGTTTGAAGTCTGAGAGAAAGAAACTGTTGGCATTTGATAAGAACGACGAATCCATAGATTCCTTGATGCTGTTGAAGGAAACGATTGAAAAAAGTCTGAATCAATATGACGAGAGTGTAATCAGGGATACTGTTGATGCGATAGTTGTTCAAGACGATGGAATGCTTTTGTTCCGAATGATTGGTGGACTTAGATTTAGAGAAAGGATAAATGTATGAAACGCACTTGTCCTGTTGGGTACACATTGATTCATGGTGTGGTAGTCGTGGATCCTGATGAGTCGACACTTGTTAAGAAAATGTACGAAATGTGCATTTCCGGGAAATCTCTTAAGCAGATTGCTGATGCTATGGAACCTTACTTTGACGATATTGTCATCAACAAACCGAAGATAGCAAGGATCCTTTCTGATAGACGCTATCTTGGAGATGAACTATTTGAAGGCATTATCGATGAAGATACTTTTAACAAAGCTAATTCGTTAAAGTCTGGTCGGGCTACGGCACCTGCAAATCCTGATAAGGCAGAGATTCTTGGATTAAGGATTAGCGTCAGATGCCCTGTGTGTGGATCACGAATGAAAAGATTTCACGTTAAAAAACGCAAGAAACAATACTGGAAGTGTACTGAGGCTGTTTGCAAAAAGACGGTGTACATAAATGATTCTGATATGATCGAACAGCTTAAAGATGTCATGTATGAACTAACTGCTATCCCCTATGTGGCTAGTAATGACTACATCCAGAAGAGTATAAACTCTGCAACGCTTGAGAAAAACATAATTGAGCAAATATCATCTCAAACCTTTGATAAGAACACAATCAAAGAACGAATACTTGAATTGAGTGAGATGCTCTATATGGATATTCCCAATACCGGGTTTGTAAAGATGAAGATTGCTTCATCTCTGAATGAATATAATGAGGATCAATACTTGAAGACGATCAATGAGATTGGATCAAAGATCGAATTCGGTGAAGATAATACAGTATCACTTGTTTTACGAGACGGATGCCGTTATGTCAGAAAGGAACACCATGCAGACAGAAGAGAAGATAATATCGTATATCGCTCCTACGAAGCAAATTGTTGAAGATGGAGATGTATCGACAATTAAACATGTTGCAGCTTATTGTCGAGTGTCGACTAACAATAAAGACCAGATTAACAGCTACGAGAATCAGAAGAGTAAGTACACAGATATGATAATGTCAAAGCCTGGTTGGGAGTTGGTAGGAATCTATGCTGATAAAGGTATATCCGGAACAAGCACTAAGAATAGAACAGAATTTAAAAAGATGATCCGTCATTGCCGACAAGGCAGAATTAATATGATCATTGTTAAGTCTGTATCAAGATTTGCAAGAAATAACCTCGACACACTTAATTACACAAGGAAATTGAGAGAAATAGGTGTTGATGTATATTTTGAGGAGCAGAATATTCACAGTATTGATCCGTCCTCAGATTTTATGATATCCCTTCACGGTTCCCTTGCTCAAAGTGAATCTGAAAGTTTGAGTGCAAATGTAAAGTGGGGAAAGCTACAGAGTATTAAATCAGGAAAAGTGGCTTTTAGTTGTAAGAACTTTCTTGGATATATCCAAGGAACTGACGGACAGCCCACGATTGTAGAAGACGAAGCTGAAGTCATTAGGAGTATCTACGCAGACTTTCTTTCTGGGAAAAGTAGCAGAGAGATATGTAAAGAACTCGAGAGTAGACAAGTTTTGAGCCCTGCTGGTAATGAGCATTGGTCAAGCGCATCTGTATTATCCATACTTAAGAATGTTAAGTATAAAGGTGATGTAATAACTAATATGACCTATACCGTTGATCCTATCTCAAAAAAGAAAAAAATTAATAACGGTGAAGTCGGCCAATATTACATTAAGAACAATCATCCTGCCATTATTGATGAGAACACATTTGCAAGAGTTCAGGAAGAGCTTCATAGAAGAGCTAATCTTGATAAAAAGGTCGAAAAAGTGACAGTAACCGAACATGGGAGATTTGACGGGCGTTATGCTTTGTCTGAATTATTATTCTGTGGAGATTGCGGATCACATTATAGGAGACGCATATGGGGGCATAACGGACAATCCAAACCTGTATGGAGATGCTGCAAAAGGGTGTATTACGGAAAGAAATACTGTTCAAACTCTGTATCTATCCCTGAGAATAGTATTCATGATGCTATCATGAATGCGATAAGAGTAAATGCATTGGATGTAAGTGAATCCTTGGATTCATTACGAGAAATCATAAATGCAGGATTGGAAGAAAATAAGACCGCCAGACGAATCATGGAGCTTGATGAGGCTATCAATGATTTGAAGTCAGAAACGGAGATTATGATGAAAACTCTGTCAACGGATCTTGAACATGACTTTGATGAGGACAGATTTGTTGAACTAAGAACACAACTGGCTGAATCTGAGATTGAAAGGAAAAAACTCCTCTATTCCGGCGGCAATTCCGTAATGACAGAGGATCGTCTTAATGAGTTAGATAGAACTTTGCATATCTTATTACATCAACCGCATACTTATGATGATGCTCTTATTAGACAATTGATAACGAGAATAACGGTTTTGGGTAAAAGTGAGATTAAAATAGACTTTGTTGGAGGAAATTCTGTAAAGCAAGAACTTAGGCTATAATGATTGTAACGAATCGAAATATTCCATACTACTAAGATTCCTGACGGTTTGCATTTCATTGTATTTGCAAGCCGTTTCATATATAATGTGTATATAAGAAATGGTCGTTCAATACCCCTCAGAATCGGACAGGGGTTCATTTTGCTTAAGCCTGTCAAAAACAATGATGTTACCCCTTGAAGTTGACTTCAGGGGGTACTTTATTAGGTTATAACCCCGTATGTTATAATTCGAATTGAAGATAGTTAGTCATCGTTTTCTTTATTTGCTGAGAATAACGACAGAGGTGTAAGGAACATAAGGGGAATATACAGATGGATAGTGTATATAGTCATATCTGCCCGACTTGCGGCGGAAAGCTCAATGTAAATACAGAACGTCAGATGTATGAATGCCCTTTCTGCGGTGTAACATTCGACTATAACTATTTCCGTGAGGAAAGCGTATTGAGCATAGCTTCAGAAGCTCTTAAGAACGATGAGTTCACTTCGGCAGAAAACGCTTACGATTTTATGCTGGAGAAAGAGCCTGATAACTTTGAAGCTCTTCGCGGCAAGGCACTTATAGCGATGGATATACCCAAGATCGACTGCATAAGTGATCTTGATCTTTACACAAAGATCAACTATGGATCAGCCTATAAGAAGATCGACAGAGCGATCGAATCGTCTAAGCCTCAGGACCGCGAGTATTTTACTGTCATGAAGGATATTGTTGAATCCGGTCATGAATACATCGAAGATAAGTCTAAGCTTGAGGCCCAAAAGACTGAGAACGATAAATCAGAACACATCCTATACGAAGTGATCAAGGAAAGAGACTCTGTATTTATCTATGCTTCGGATAAGTTCAGTACGAAGAAAGCAATCATCCTTACGATCCTTTGCTACATTATCTGTTTGTTGATAGTATTTCTGGGTTTTAAGTTTGTCACGAGAAATCCGTATTCCAAAGCAGAGGATCTCAGCCGATATACGACAGAAGTCTCAGAAGACGAGAATTTTCTTGATGCGTTTAGTACCCATAATGATTATCAAGAAGCTCTTGAGAGGGAAGAGCAGCGTAAGATCAAATACGAAGCATGGGAGAAAGACCATCAGAATTCTAACGAAACTCTCATATTTATCCTGAGCCTTACTACTGTCGCATATGTTGTGATCGTATTCGCACTTTTCTTAGGCGGCAGGCGTTATAATGCCATGATCTCTAAGAAGCAGGCCATAGTGGATGAACAGAATGAAAAGATAAAGCACCTTGAAGAGAAGATTACTGAGACCAAAGGCAGGATCGATCAGGGTTATAAGCGACTCTTAGAACTTCATCCCGTCAATGAATAGTTGTGTTGATAAGCAAGTAAGTTTTAAGGAACATTGCAACTTAATTTGCACTTAGGGTTATTGGTTAGTAAAGTATACAGTTTCAAAAGCATATGGGAGCAGGATCAAGGCGAAATACCGGATATGTAATAGCAGCCGTTTTAATCGTGGCTTTGTTTGCTGTCCAGTTTTTATCCAGCCGATTAGGGTTCTTGATATCTAAGCAGCTTGATTATTCATCATTGGATCCAGACGATCTGTTCATGCGGGTGTCAGTCCATCACATAATACAGATGCTCTGTGCTTTGGCATTGATCTTTATCATTTGGAAGCTAAAGAAAACAGAAGGTTTTTACCTTCGTCCGCGATTGGATCACAAGGGGATTAAATACACCGTGATCTTCTGTGTTGCTTTGACACTTTATTATCTCGCCATCTATATCATCGGCTCTTTTACCGATTCCATAAACACATATGATTATGAGTTGAAGGCGACTAATGTAGTAGGAACACTCGCTTTCCAGCTGCTTTTGTCCGGGCCGTCGGAAGAGATCCTTTTCAGATCGCTTCCTATAGCCGTTATGTTAAGTACGCTTGATCCTGACAGTAAAAGAGACAGAGCCATAGCCGTTATAAGCGCAGCTACTCTATTCGGAATCGCACATATTAACTTATTCACATTACAGGTCCCATGGTTTCAGGTTTGTTATGCTTTTGTATTGGGTATCTTTTACGGATATACCTTTATCAGATCGAGAAGTGTTATCTATCCGATGATAATGCATAGCATGAGTAATGTTATCTCCGTGGGCGGATGCTATCTGTATATGGTACTATTCAATTGATCATGATAGTCTTTATCGGGATAGTAAACAGTTTGATATGACAAGAGGTGCCAAATGAAGATCAGGCAAGTCTATTTCAGTAGTCGCCGCTTGGTAGGATATAATGTTCCGAAGCAGATAACATGTGTGAGATCATGAGTTTTAATTTTCGTATGATATTTATGAAGGAGTAACAGAGCAGATGGAAGAGAATAGCAAAGGCGGTCTTTGGACATTAAGATATACTCTCATGAATGCCACTTACTTTGTGGCGTTCTGTACTATCCATGCATGTGCAGCCGTATTTCTTCTGGACAGGGGTTTCTCCAATACTGAGGTCGGTATCCTTCTGGCGTTATCTAATATCGTATCTGCTGTTTTCCAGCCCTTTATCGCAGGCATAATAGATAAGAAGGGTGCTCTTACTAACAGACGCTTTATCATGATCTCTGTTATCGTGATACTTATAGGCTCTGTCGTGCTCCTCTTTGTAAAAGATATAAAGGTGGTTGTATTTGCCGTATTTGCGCTTATATATATGATCCAGTTTGCATATCAGCCTGTTATGACGGCTCTTTGCTTTGAATATCAGAAGGCCGGAAGCAGGATCAACTACGGTCTTGCAAGGGGCATAGGTTCTGCAAGCTTTGCCTTTACCGCATTCTTCATAGGAAGGTTCGTCGAGAGTAACGGTGTAACGGTCCTTCTTATAGTAAACATAATCACGATGGCTTTATCCTTTGTATTGGCGCTTACTTTCGTTAAGCCGCAAAGCTCTGAGGAGAATTCGGGAGAGATCTCCGGTAAAGCAGCTCATAACGGACTTATAAGTTTCTCCAAGGCATATCCGGCGTTTGCTCTCTATCTGGTTGCTACTGTCTGCTTTTATTTCGCGCACAATATGATCAATGATTTTATGATACAGATAATAAGAAGCCTTGGTGGAGGAGAGACGGAACTCGGTTATGCCAATTTCCTTCAGGCGATACTTGAACTTCCGGTAATGGCCCTAATAGGATTCGTCCTTAAGAAGATCTCTTCTAATAAGCTTCTTATTATGTCCGGCTTTGCCTTCCTCATCAAGATCGTTATCCTCATCTTTGCGACTAACATGGCTATGATGTATTTAAGCCAGTCATGCCAGCTCTTTGCCTATGCCGTATTTATTCCCGCGGCGGCATATTATGTCAGCACTACCATGGATGAATCAGATCAGGTCAAAGGTCAAGCATATGTTACCAGTGCCATTACATTGGGAGGAGTATTCTCTAACCTTATAAGCGGCGTCATATTGGATCATTACGGCATCAAGGTCATGCTCATAACCGGTACTGTTGTCTGCGCTGTAGGAGCCGTGATAGGTACTGTTGCCATGAAGTCAATGAAGCATAGAGCCAGTTCTTAAGAGAAAGATGATCTCTTTATGCCCGGGTGCTGCTTTGGGTACCGGGCAAGATGCCGCCTGTACTATGGTATAATCCGTGTATCAGTAAGTAATATCAGCTTTGAGCAATAAGAGAGGCTTAGGTTCTAATATGAGACGGATCATCTCTATAATACTGATCACGATATTTGCTGCGGGAATAATAGGTTGCAGCAAGACTGAACCTGAACCGGATCCTCATCAGTTGACTCTGGATAAAGTTATTGAATTGTCTTCCAAAGGGGAAGATCTGACCTGGGAAGACTTCGAGGAATACCATGGCGTAGAATGTGGCTCCGGTCTTTATATAGTGCGGTACGATATCGATGATGAATATGAACTGGTGATCGGAGGAACCTCTGCAGTAGGAATCCCTATGTATATTAATCTAGTTCGGAAGGATTCAGAGGATGAGTCAGGGGTCATCGATATAAGGACAGAGAATGTACAGGAATTTATAAAAGAAGCCTGATGGAACTTAAGGAACTCACATTAGAAGAGATACGAGGTATCTATAAGGAACATCTTTGCAGGGATTTTCCCGCGGATGAGCTAAAGCCCCTGGACAGGATCGAAGCTTCCTTAAGGGAAGGTGCATATCGCTGTATAGGAGCTTTTGAAGAGGGTGCATTTCGAGCATATGCATTCTTTGTCGTTATCGGTGACAGATGCCTTCTTGATTACTTCGGCGTAGTGCCGTCAGTCAGAGGAAAAGGTATAGGTACGGCTTTCCTGAAGCAAGTGCTGTCTTCCCAGGACTCAGAGATGATACTTATCGAGATAGAAGACCCCGAAGAAGGCGAAATGCAGATCCGAAGCAGAAGAAAGAACTTCTACATCAATGCGGGATGCAGGGACACGAAGGTGCGCTTTACTACATTCGGAGTAAAGTTCCTTCTCCTTGAGTATCCGACTTCTATAGCGCATTCTCCTGAGGAGATTGAAGAGGGATACAGGGGTATCTACAGGGCGATACTGCCTAGGAGTATGTATGAAAGGAATATAAGGGACCTAAGAGTATGAGATCGGTTGATAATGGAGCATTAGAACTATACAGGGGAACTGTCTTCAGGTTCAAAGGGGAATATCCTTTTAGAGAAGATACTGTTGACTTTATGCTCTGCGATTATCCTAATTTCAGTGAGAATAAGAGCCCTTTTGCCTTGTATTGCATATCCGGGTATTGCGCAGGAGAACTCGAGTATGTATTCCCGCTTGAAGCAATGTCTCAAGGATCCAGGAGCATACGTAAGGATTGGGTCCTGGAGAACTGGAATAAAAGAATATATGATGGATGTGATATCTGCGATGTTGAGATCATCGTCTGATAATGGAGATTTGCTATGGAACTTAAAAGACTGACAATAGAAGACAAAGAAGCGATAAAGGAGCTGTTCACCGGTGTATTTATGGGAGAACCCTGGAACGACGACTGGTCTGATGCTAAGCAGCTCGACCTTTATATAGATGACCTCTGCGGTCAGAACTATTCACTGACTTACGGCCTCTTCGACGGGGACGAGATGATCGGACTTTCTATGGGCTATATCAAGCACTGGTATACGGGAACTGAGTATATAATCAACGAGCTCTGTATCAAGACTGACCGTCAGGGAAGCGGAGCGGGATCATTCTTCCTGGAGCAGATAGAAAAGGCCATCAAGGAGATCGGCCTCAAGCAGATATTTCTTCTTACTGACAGGGAGGTACCTGCATATAACTTCTACAAGAAGAACGGCTACGTTGAGGTGAGCAGCTTAGTTCCATTCTCGAAATGCTTTAAGGAGAATTAAGAATGGAACTTAAGAAACTTACAGAACATATATGGTATTTGCCTTACGAGGAAGAACGTGATCGTCCTAACCTCTGCTATATCAAGGGAGATAAGAGAAGCCTTGCTGTTGATGCAGGACACTCGGAGGCGCATATAAGAGAGTTTTACGATCTTATCAGTAAGGAAGGTCTGCCGCTTCCATCCCTTACGGTGATTACTCACTGGCACTGGGACCATACTTTCGCGATGCATGCGGTAAACGGTATTACTCTTGCTAACAAAAGGACCAACGAGCATCTTCTGGAATGTATAAAGAAGATAGAGGAGAATGGTCCTGATGAGTTTATCAATATGTATGACAGCATCAGGAAAGAATATGAGGGCGGCAGGGAAGTCGTCGTAGTACCAGCGGATATCGTATTCGAGGGTGACATGACTATCGACCTCGGAGGATGCACGGTCAAGCTCCTTCAGACAAAGGCTCCCCACACGGACGATTCAACGCTTGTCTATGTATGTGAAGACAACACTCTCTTTGTAGGTGATGCCACATGCGCACAGTTTCCCAACGGAACCAAGGATAAGGAACTGGCAAATGAACTTGCAGATAAGATAAGGTCGACCGGAGCCGTTACCTGTGTAGAAGGACATTGGCAGCCGGTAGAAGTGGAAGATACATTGGGAGATCTTTTAACATGAAAGATCTGTTTTTTGAAGGACTTATCGAGAATGATACAGAGAAACTCTTAAGAGTTCCCAAGAGTGATATCCATGTTCACTCTACCAAGGGATGCAGAAGAGAATGGCTGGAAGAGAGATTGAATGTAGATCTTCCTAAGCCCCCGCCGAAGTTCGACGGTCTTTGGGGCATGCAGGGATGGTTCACTTCTACGATAAAGCCTTATTGTTCCGGTGCAGAAGGTATTATCGTCCGCTGGGAAGGTTCTTTTGCGGAAGCCGGAAGGAATAACATAACAAGACTTGCGATGAACTTCGGAGTCACGGAGATCGACCTTGTCGGAGGTATGGAGACATTCGTTCCGATGATCGAAGAATTCCACAAGAAGTATTGTCCCGATACCGTCTTTGAACCCGAGATAACATATGTCGCTGCTTGCGATGTTCAGATGGAGACTGACAGGATGAGTGAGTATCTCTCATCCGGATATTTCAGATCCATCGATGTCTGCGGCGGTGAAGATATCAAGCCGGTAGAAGACTTTATACCGTTGTATCGTAAGGCAGAGCAGCATCATCTGATCAAGAGGATGCATGTAGGAGAGAGCGGCAGCGCTGAAGATGTCAGGCGGGCAGTGGAAATTCTGGGACTTGATGAGGTCCACCACGGTATCGGTGCGGCAAGCTCAAAGGAAGTCATGAGATTTCTTGCAGATAACAAGATGCAGCTTAATGTATGCCCAAGCAGTAATGTAATGTTGGGATATGCGAAGAGCTATAAGGAATATCCGATCAGGCAGCTTTATGAGAATGGCGTTAAAGTCACGATCAATACGGATGATCTTCTCCTGTTTGACAGCTCTATAGAGAATGAGTATCTGCGCCTGTACAATGCAGGGGCTCTCGGTCTTGAAGAACTTAACGATATACGTATGCAGGGACTGTGCTCGCAATCCTGAGACAGTCTTAAAGGAATGAGGTATAGATATGAACAGTAATAAAATACATGTATCCGAATTAACTCCTCAGGAGTTCCGGAAGTTATTTCCGATCGTGCTTAAGGACGTCCTTCCTGAATATGCGGACTGAGATAGTATCAGCTTAGCATCGAGTGGTATACGACATCCTCGTATTCTGCGCATTTCTTTGCCTTGATGATCCGCTTGATGTCGCGTTCGTGTCCGTTAAAGAGCACCTGCCAGTAAGACCACAGTTCTCTCATCTTGTGAAGGATGTTGATGTCCGGTGACATGATCTCCTTATATTCGTTGTAAAGAGTATCGTGCAATTTCCTGAACTTTATAAGGTCAGTCTCCGTTGTATTACCTTTGAGCTTATCAGCAAGGGAAGGATCCGATATCAGGCCTCGTCCGAGCATTACGGGATCAAGGTCTTTATGGAACAGTGTCGTTAGTTCATCGTAGTCCTTGGATGTGAATATATTACCGTTATATACAAGCGGTGCATTGGAATGCTCCAGTGCGTATGCGAAGTATTCCTTGCGGGTATCACCCTTATAGAAGTCGCCTCTTATCCTTGGGTGTACGATAAGTTCGCTTACAGGGAATGCATTGAATATATCCACGAGGTCGTAGAATTCATCGGGATCGTAGTAGCCCAGCCTGGTCTTGATAGATATCTGAATACCTTCTGCTTCGGCGTTGGAATAGATGTCATCCAGAAACCTCTGAAGGGCTAATGTCTCAGGGAGGAAACCTGCGCCTTTACCCTTGGCGCAGACTGTTCCTGAAGGACATCCCAGATTAAGGTTGATCTCTTTGTATCCCATATCGTGAAGTTCTTTGGCGGCTTCGATAAAAAGATCGGATCTGCACGTTAGTATCTGGGGGACCATGTATATCACGCTATTATTTTCAGGCGCGACATCGCGTCTCTCGCGTGGGGTCATGGGAGCTTTCTCAGACGGAGATATAAACGGAGCGAAGTACTTGTCTATGTTGCCGTAAATCTTGCTATAAGCATTACGGTATATATGGTTGGTGATGCCCTCAAGAGGGGCAAGATATATCTTCATATAAGATGTATTACCTTTTGTATATTACTTGTCACTTATTCTATCTTATTATCTCGCCTTGTAGTACCCGTAAGGTATGCTCTATAATCCAATTGTTGTCGCAGACAAAAAAGATGATTGAAGAACAGACTGATGGATTACAGATCAAGAGCAGCACAGAAAACTCTCAAAGGATATTACGACTGGTTCTGGCACGAATATTCAGGTGTGGACAGACAGGCATTATTCAGGTTCTTTTACGGAGAAGAGATCCCGCCTGATAATATCGATCACACTCTTGATGTAAGAAGAGGAATAGAAGAAGGAATACTTGTCCCTCCGGTGGAGATTCCGCACGATGAAGTCATTACGGAACTTAAAAGAGTCTGTAAGAACGTTGATATGAAAGATGTTGTAAACGGCTTCCTCTACAGCCTGTCTACCGGGAAGAATGAGTACAGGACTGCTCTTGCAAGTTACCTGTTTGCCAAGGGTATAAGAAGTCATGAGCACAAGTATAAGCACCTTCTGAGATATAGAGGATGCGCTGTATGCGGCCTTATGACTGATGAGAAGGGTACGGCTCATATAGTGGATTCCCTTAGTACCTGTGTTATGTACTATCCCGATAAATACAATACAGAGCATATACAAAGAGCAGACTATGCGCTCTTTGATCTTAAGCAGTTTATTAAGTTGCCCAAAGTAAGCTATACCGTGGAAGATGTGGATATCCTCGTGAAGATCCTTAAGCTCGTCGATGAGCTGGGCCCTGAGAATAAGTACACTGCTTTGCAGAAACTCATTACAAGAGCCAAGTTCTTCAAAGCAAGCGGTAATGAGGTCAATGTTATCTTAGGCATACTCTCGGTATGCGGTGTGCTTCAGACTCCAAAGTATAAAGGGTATCTTCATGAATATACCGATATCGACGATCGTGACTTTGTAGGTTATGAGACTGAGATCTTCTATCCGCTCTTTCACTGGCGCGCCAAGTATGGGGTAGATATAAAGTCTTTGAAGGAAGTCTTTCCTTTGTCTGTGACGCAGGCGTATGAGGCTGAAAGCAAGGGTATGTCACTTGAAGAAGTATATGCCAAAGGGAAGTATGCCAAGCCTTCCGTAAGCCGAGCAGAAGAGATCTACGGCAACTGGGAACATATAATCGAGCTTGATAACAGAAGACGTCACTACTTCGGCCTTTGCGATCTTGATCCTTCCTGGCATAAGGAAGTCAGGTATTCGGTCACGCATAGCTTATATAAGAGGACTGATGTGTACTTTGAAGGTAATTCGATAAGGAAAGTGATCTATGAGAGTAAGTTCCTCAGGCAGGACGGGTCCTTCGTTGCATCAGAATATATAGAAAGAGATATGAATGTAGAGACTGATGACAGGTATCTTCTTCTTCCGAAGACTTCAAGGGGCAAGAAGAAACCGTGGACGGCGTCTTTACTCATGAATACATTATCGTATTATAACGTATCACTTGAGGTGGATCTTACAAGAAGATATATTCGTGCATATAATTTCCGAACTAACGAAGAACTTCAGCTTCCTCCGTTCACTCTGACAGGTAAGGAGAATCTTTCTTCTTCTATCGAGTTCTACACATATGTTGACGAATATATAAGAGGGATCCCAGCTGATCATGAGAGCGCGCTTAGAAGATTCAGAGGAGAGTAGACTAAATAAGATATCGAGTGTGTACTATGTGGAATAAGAAGGTAAGAGGTCAGAGAAGACGATTAAAGGCTCTTATAAGAGCCATAGATGATAAGACCGTATCTTATGAGTCCGATGATACGTATATATGTCTTGATGTCCCGTCATCTCCCTGGGTAGAGATGCCCAAGACATACGGTAAGGTCAAGAGCGCATTCTGCCGTGAGTGGATATCAAAGACTGAGAAGCTGATCGGACAGGCGCCCCAAGATGCGGGTTTTTGTAAGGTGGTAGGGATAATAGTCTATCCCGAATTATGGAACTCACAGATAGTTATCTTTAAGAACGAGGAATACTATAGAAACTTTTGGGATCGTAAAGGTCCTTATCAGACATGGATCCCCATCGAAGGCAGATCTTTTGCCGAAGAAAGAGGTATAAGTACGGGCCTTAAAGAGGTAGGATATGAGGAGGTACTGAATGACGAAGACTTCACTCGAAGATCTTTTATCTGGTGCTATATGGAAGATGATGCCTGACAGATCATTGGAGAGATATTATGCGTGACAGGATCGACAGATATATTAATGAGCAGTACGGAATAGAAGCAGAGTTCCCCTGGGAGCGTGACGATACAAGTGCCGTATACCGCCATAAGGATAACAGGAAGTGGTTTGCACTTATTATGGAAGTTAGAAGGGATAAGCTGGGTCTTCCCGGAGACGGCGTAGTGTCCGCGATGAACCTGAAGATAGATGATATCAATATGCACGAAATGCTTATTACCGAAGACGGTATCTGTCCCGCATATCACATGAATAAGAGAAGCTGGATCACTGTCGTTCTCGACGGTACGGTTCCTGAGGAGCAGGTATTATCTCTTCTTGATATGAGCTTCTCCGTAACAGCTAAGAAGTACAGGAGAAGAGCAGTACGTGAGCCTAAGGAGTGGATCATTCCGGCTAATCCTAAGTTCTACGATGTGGAAGGTGCTTTCGAGAAAGAAGATATCATTACCTGGAAGCAGGGTGCGGGGATAATGGCAGGCGATACGGTGTATATGTATGTGGCTGCTCCCGTGTCCGCTATTCTTTATAAGTGCCGCGTATTGGAGACGGATATCCCGTACGAGTACAGTGATAAGAATCTTAAGATAACCGCTCTCATGAAGATAGAGCTCCTGAAGCGATATGAACGTGATGAGTTTACTTTCGCTTATCTTGGCGAAGAGTATGGTATCTATGCTATAAGAGGTCCCAGAGGTATCCCTCATTCTCTTAGCGTGGCTTTGAATAAGAAGTAAGAGAGAAGCAGTATATGTCGTTTCAGATGGTACATATGGAGATAGCATACCGCGTGTCGGAGATGCTTGATATCAATGAGGGAAGAGCGGAGTTTATCCTGGGGTCCGTGCTTCCGGATTCAGTCCACATGAGAGATGATTATTCCATCGAGCAGAAGATAAGGTCGCATCTCTTTGAAGGATGCGGTCCGTGGGGTGCCCCCGAGGATTACGACAGATGGAACCGTAATATCCGAATGTTTTGGGATGAGTACGGTACTTCGGAAGATCGTATGGTCGCTGCAGGAATAGTAGTTCATTGCCTAACTGATGTAAGAAACGATATTGATATATGGAATGGTACAAAGGATCAGTTCGTGCCTCCTGAAGATCCCGGCAGATTTAAGGAGGATTTCTACAGGGAAGCAAAGGCAGTCGATCAGTGGCTCCATCAGAACAGCGAGCGTACAGAAGAGATAATGTCTCTTCTTGGATCCTCTCCCGAGAAGGATATGTTCGGCTCCTATACCCGGGAGGATATACGCAGGATGAAGCATAATCTTCTCAGAGTTCAGTACGATGCCCCGCGTGCTGATATAGAAGGCTTTAAATACTACACAAAGGATAAGCTGATGACTTTTCTCGAGGACGTATCACTTAAGGCCTATAAAGCATTTAGTGAAGAGATGTGATATATGGTTTTTGACGGTTCTGAAAAGCTGATAGGAAGAGGTGCACAGGCTGATGTAGTATCGTACCGGGGATATGCTTATAAGATCTATAAGCCTTCTTATCCTGCGGAATGGATAGCATTTGAGAAGGATCAGCAGCGTGCGGTCAATAGGGCTGGCGTGAGCAGTATACGTTATTACGATACTGATGACGATCACATAGTGAAGATGGATCTTATCGAAGGAGAAACCCTGGAGACCCGCGCCTCCCGAGGGGACCTTACTTGCTTTGATATACTGGCTGATTCCTTCGCTAAGATACATTCAACTGATATTACCGGTATTCGTATGCCGCGAATTGAAGATACCGCATGTATGAACCTGAGCATTCCCGAGAAGGAAGAAGTCATGCCTATCTTAAGGCGCCTGCCGTCTTCGATTATGCAAGGACTTATGTTATATTTGACGAGTTCTCAGTCGAGGGCCTGGAAATATATAAAGCGAAGGTACTGCCACGAATGCGAAATGAGGGGATAGACGATGATGATCTGGCGGATGCCGTCAGGGTCTGCTACATATTAAGACAGCATGAGAAAGGACAGGGATGATGGTAGAAGTCAGGTTTTACGATAAGGTAGATGATAGTCTTTTAAAGTTTGCGGTGATCATAACAAAGACAGAGAGCAGATGGGTATTCTGTAAGCATAAGGACAGGGATACATATGAGGTCCCGGGAGGACACAGAGAGCCCGGTGAGGTTATAGATGAGACAGCTAGGCGTGAACTCTATGAAGAAACAGGTGCGATAGACTTTTCTATGGTTCCTGTATGTGTGTACTCTGTAACAGCTCCGGATAACTTCGACGGTGTGGAGACATTCGGTATGCTCTTCTATGCGGATGTATCATCATTTGAACCTGAACTTCACAGCGAGACCGAACGAATAGAGATCACCGATGAATTACCTTCCGCCTGGACTTATCCTCTTATCCAGCCTAAGCTCTTAGAGGAAGCAATGCGAAGAGGAATCCTCTGATAATATTCATTCTAATTGATATGTGATAAATAATTGCCGATAAACGATAAAAATATATTGAAAATCGCTTGACGTTGGTGTAGCATCTATTCCATGATATTGGAGGTGTGCACACATGATGCGTGATGTGATGTCAATTGTATATGCAGTTATATTTTTTATCCTGTTGCTTGCAGTTCCGGCATTCCTGTCATTATGGAATCTTGCCAACTGCTTTTTCAAAAAGCCTAAGGGAGAGAAGATATTGGCACCGGTCGGAGTCATCGGCGGTGGTATCATGTATTTTCTTATGCAGAGTAGCTTTGATTATGGCGGAGACTGGTATGAGCCGATATATTCTTTCCAGACGCACTATTCTCTGTCTCCAAGATATCCTGTCGTATATTTTGCACTATTTCTCGGAATAGTAGCATTGTTCGTACTCGTATATGCTAAAGCTGAGACTATGCCGCCTCTTGTATCGGCGATCTGTATCAGTCTTCTAGTGTTATTTAATATCTATCAGCTCTTCTACATGATCCAGTTGGTCGATCAATTGAACATCCAACATATGTTCCTGTACCTTTACCAGATAAACTTGCTGATACTCTCCGGAAGGATCATTCGAGATCACATGAAGCGGACAGTAGAGATGTTCCGAAAGGATGAGACAAAGATCAAGGTGAACAGCTTCTTCTATAAGCTCTTCGGTAAGATGGATACGTTATCCAAGTATTCCGCTTTCGTATTTGTAGTATTCTTCTTCGTAGTAGCGATACTGGAGATCATATTCGTTATAACGGGTCAGGGGATAGATGCTCCCGTCAAGACGTTTACTGATACAGCTGACTGGACATTCTCACAGCAGACGCCGCCTCCTCCGCTTGAATATGACGGACATTATCTCTGCACTGTCGCAGCGGGAGGACATAAAAAGATCGTAAAACCTCTAAGATACGGCACGAGGATAGACCATACGATAATAGTAAACAGGCAGCTTTGCATCGCGAATGCATTCGAAGATGTGATAAAGGAGAAGACACCGAGGTTTCACAGGTTCATAAGAGGAGTATATGACAGATACGGTTATCCGGTATCTAATCTCATAACATCTCCCTGGAAGGCTGATATAGTATATATCCTTATGAAGCCTCTGGAATGGATCTTCCTTCTGTTCTTATATCTTGTTGATAAGCGTCCTGAGAAGAGGATATCAAGGCAATATCTATACAGAGGATAAAGAGTCTGTTCGAAGGCAAGTATCTTCTGCCACTTTTCACTCATTTGCGATCTGTGCAGTGATATAATTACCCTAAGTTTATAAAAAGAAGAACAGAGGCCTTTATGGAACAACCTAAATACTACGATACAGTCAAGGAACTTATTACTTCTACGTCTGAGACTTATAAGGATGACATCGCATTCAGAGTGAAGATAAAGCAGGGTAAGGAACCTGAATATAGGGACTACACTTATGCTGACTTCATGGAGAATGTTAATTCTCTCGGAGCAAACCTTTACGACAGCGGCTTCAAGGGCGGAAGGATAGCAATTATCGGACGTAATCAGTATTACTGGGTAGTAACGCATCTGGCATGTCTCTTCGGAGGTATCGTATCTGTTCCTATAGATAAGGAGCTGCCTTTAGGTGAGATGGAGGATTCCCTTATCAGAGCCGGAGTCGATGCGGTGGTATTCGATGTCAAGAACAAGGAGCAGATCGAGCAGATAAAGGCCAACGGCAAGACAAAGATCCGCGAGTTCATATGTATGAACGAGAAGTCGGATGAGTATAGATCAATAGAGGATATGGTAGCAGCAGGACGCGAGATTCCGGATGCCATTCAGCAGGAGTTTAAGGACTATAAGCCTTCTCCCGAATCCATGGCGATACTTCTCTTTACTTCGGGTACCACATCCAAGTCCAAGGCGGTAATGCTCTCAAATAAAGGTCTTGCATGCAATGTATCGGATCTTCTGGTATTTGAAGTATTTGATGAGCATTCTACCAATATCGCATTCCTGCCTTTCCACCATATCCTGGGATCCACGGGAATGTTATTTGTCCTTGCAGACGGTATGCGTACCGTATTCTCGGACGGTATCCGCTACATTAAGCAGAACCTTACGGAATACGGCGTTACATTCTTCCTCGGAGTTCCGGCTCTCATAGATAAGATGTATGAGACAGTAGAGAAGGGTGTCGAGAAGCAGGGCAAGACCAAGACGGTAGAGAGGGCTAAGAAGTTTGCTAATTTCCTTCTTAAGTTCGGTATAGATATAAGGCGTAAGCTCTTCAAAGAGATAATATCTCAGATGGGCGGACAGCTTAAGTATATTATCTCAGGCGGAGCTCCATTATCCGCAGCCGTAGCACAAGGTTTTACTGACTTAGGTATCGAGATCTATCAGGGTTACGGTCTTACCGAGACTTCTCCCGTATTGGCTGCAGAGAATAAGGGCCATATACGTGCAGGCTCCATAGGAAGACCTCTTCCTTCGGTTCAGGTAGAGTTCAGGGATAAAGATGAGGACGGTATGGGCGAGCTTTGTGCCAAGGCCCCTAACGTTATGATAGGCTACTACGAGAATGATGAGCTTACTTCCGAAGTCCTTCAGGACGGCTGGTTCCACACAGGCGACCTGGGATATATGGATAAGGACGGATATATATTCCTTACGGGAAGAAAGAAGGACATGATCGTTCTTAAGAACGGTAAGAAAGCCTTCCCTGAAGAGATAGAGATACTTCTTAATAAGATCCCTGAGATACAGGATTCCTTTGTATTCGGAGAACCCATCGACGGAGACTGGACAGATCTTCGTATCGCGGTCCAGGTTCAGTATTCCGCTAAGGAACTGGAGTCTTCTCACGGAGCTCTGACGGAGGATCAGATCCGTGATCTGATCTGGGAGAAGATAAAGGATGTCAATCAGACCATACCGCACTATAAAAGAGTGACGGATCTGTATCTTACGGAAGAACCTTTCATAAAGACTACCTCGCTTAAGATCAAGCGTAAGGAGCAGATCAAGAAGGTATTGAAACTTTGTTGACTTGATCGATCGTGGCCCTCACTTAGCGTGGGGGCACTTTTATGCCCGTATATTGCCGTTTTTCTTATAATCGGACATAATTGTCAGGTAGGAAATGTCATTTTCTCACTTTGTGACATGGACTTTTATGAGCCGTTAACGGAAGATCGTCTTGAAAGGAGGGGCTTACGTGATAGACCAGGTGAAGATCGGTAATTTCTTAAGAGAACTTCGCAAGGAAAAAGACAAGACTCAGGAAGAGATAGCCGGTATGTACAATGTATCATCCAGGAGCGTATCCAGATGGGAGAACGGCATAACGCTGCCCGATCTTGGAACACTTGTTGAACTGGCTGATTATTATGAAGTCGATATCAAGGAACTGATCGACGGTGAAAGGAAAAGTGAGAATATGGACAATGAGATGAAAGATACTCTTTTGAAGGTTGCAGATTATGCGGACAGGCAGAAGAAACAGGCGATAGTAAGGGCAGTGATATTCTTTGCGTTGGAGATGGTATGCTGCGGTATTACGATAGGTGCTGCTATCCTGGTATTAAGAAGTAACGGTACTATAAGTGCGGGATTTGCCGTGATCCCCATGTTTATATCGTTCCTGATGTCTGCGGCGCTGATCATTAATGCCAAGGATTATACAAGCAGGATAAAGAAGGATCGATAAGAGATATATGATGAAGGATATTATCATTGCAGGAGCTTCAAGAAGCGGTAAGTCAACTCTGTCCAGGATGATAAACGACAGATACGGACACTATGTGATAAGTATAGATAAGCTCGTAGCCGTATTCGGACAGGCCTATCCCGAACTTGATATAAGACTTAACTGGAACAGGGATAAGACTACGGGAAATATTGCGCCGTTTCTCGGGCACTGTCTTGGTGTGTTCTCATCTTCTGACGGTAAGGGATTATCAGATTACAGCCATGGTGAAGTTCCGGGTAATAAGTTCGTATTAGAAGGCGCTTACTATGACTTCGATAAGATATCCCATATCTTAAGAACTTACGGTATTAAAGATATGCGTGACAGATTCTGCCTTATAGGTCTTGTTCAGCGTGAGAAGGACGAAGACGCTTTTATACGTGACTTCAGAAAGTACGATACGAAGAAAGACTGGACATATGATCTTTCTGACGAAGAACTTAAGGGTGTGGCAGCAGATATGGTTGAATTTAATAACGAGATGTACCATAATCTCGCCTCATACGGGTTTAATATATATGATACTTCCGGGGACAGGGAAGCGGTATTTGAATTGATATTATCAAGATTAGACAGTGAGATGAGTCAGAAGTAGCTTAGAAGGAACTCGCCGATTTTGCGACGGGTTTCCGTTTTGCTCAAAATCCTCAAATGCCTGCAAATAGGGCATTTGAGAACCTCAAACAGTTCCTTGTGTGAAAACTGTACAAGAAATATCCGATGTTTTGTGTGATTAACACAAAGTGTCGGAATTTTTTAAGAATTTATTCATAGTTTGTTTAGGTTTCCCAAAATTCGTTGTGCTATTATGAGGCTGGTTAGATGAGTTTGGCGCAAAAGTTGGGTATTGGGTTTGTTCGCGTCATTAACGTGAATAACAAAAGTTTCTATTAAAACTGTATGTATGTTGGGCAATTTCTCGAGGTATATAGGAAAAGAATACTCGGAAACTGATTAGGGCTATCGTAGAGCGGTTGTATTAATTGCCGAAGGGTTGTCGAATTTGAGGGAAGTGTCATGATTAAAGCGTTCTTTATTGATTTCTATGGTACGGTGGTACATGAGGACGGACATGTAGTAAAGAAGATCTCCGAAATCTTGAGTAAGACCGGTAACGGAGCTGATGTATCCGAGATCGATCGTTATTGGGGAAAGGACTTCAGGGAGAAGTTCCAGGAAGCTTACGGAGATAATTTTGAGAGTCAGCGCGAGCTTGAGAGACAGTCGCTGCAGGATACGATAGAGCATTTCGATTCCGATGCAGATCCTGACGAACTTGCGGATATGCTCTTTGAGCAGTGGGTCAAGCCTCCTATCTTTGAAGATTCCAAGGAGTTCCTTGAGCAAAGTCCTCTGCCTGTATATATCGTATCTAACATAGATAAGGCGGATATAGAGGAAGCTATACAGTACCACGGACTTAATCCCGCAGGTGTATTTACATCTGAAGATGCGAAGTCATATAAGCCCTGCGGTAAGATATTCGATATGGCTCTTGAAGAAGCGGGACTTCAGCCTAATGAGGTCATTCATATCGGTGATTCCATAGGAAGTGACGTCAAGGGTGCAGGCCGCAAGGGTATACGTGCTCTGTGGATAAACAGGACCGGCAGGGATGTTCCTAATGGAGTAGAGTGCATATCTTCATTAACGGATGCTCTTTCTGTTCTTTGATTGTGTTATCCTGTAACTGATAAAGATCTTACGCGACAGATATCTTCGGATATCTGCCGTTGTCTTGTGTACGGGCGGGTCTTCGAGGGAGTTACTTGATGCAGGAAGATACTATAAAGAGCATAGAAGACAGTATTAGAAGAAGATACCACAGAGAGCTCTTTGCTCCCTTTACTAAAGCTTGCAGGGACTATTGTCTCATAGAAGAAGGCGATAAGATCGCTGTCTGTATATCAGGCGGCAAGGACTCCATGCTTCAAGCTAAGCTTTTCCAGGAGATACAAAAGCACGACAGGGTGCATTTCGAGATAATATTCCTCGCCATGGATCCCGGGTATGAGAAAGAGAACAGAGAGCTTCTTATGCGAAATGCAGAGCTTCTGGGAATACCTCTTACTGTATTCGAGAGCGATATCTTCGATGCTGCGGATACATCTTCTAAAGGCACTTGCTACAGGTGCGCAAGGATGAGAAGAGGATATCTTTATTCCAAGGCAAAGGAACTCGGATGCAATAAGATAGCGCTTGGGCACCACTACGATGACGTTATAGAGACTATACTTATGGGGATGCTCTACGGAGGTCAGATACAGTCCATGATGCCTAAGCTTCGAAGCAGAAACTACGAAGGGATGGAGCTTATACGTCCGATGTATCTTATAAGAGAAGAAGATATATGTTCTTGGAGAGACAGTAACGGACTTCGTTTCCTTGACTGCGCGTGCCATGTGACGGTAAGAAAGGAAGAAGCGGAGTCCAAGAGAGCAGAGATAAAAAAGCTCATAGCCTCCATGAAGAAAGTTAATCCGGCTGTTGAGGCTAATATCTTCAAAGCATTGGAGAATGTCGATCTTGATACTGTTATCGAGTATAAAAAAGACGGTAAGAGACACAGCTTCCTTGAAGATTACTGATATCAGGGTATAGGAGGATCATATTGTGCAGATAAAGACAGGCGAGAATATAAGGAAACTTCGTAAGGAACACGGCATGACTCAGGAGCAGCTTGCAGACGCCCTTGGTGTTACGGTCGGAGCAGTATATAAGTGGGAAGCAGGGCTTTCTATTCCTGAGGTCAAGCTCCTTATGGATATTGCGGATATCTTTGACAGCTCTGTTGATTCTCTTCTAGGATATGTTCAGCATACAGGCAATGTCGAAGGAAGGATAAGACGCATACAGGAACTCATGGCTTCAAAGGATATAGAAGAAGCATTATCCGAAGCTGAGAGTGCACTGAGGCGTTATCCGTATAACTTCAGACTGGTATATACATGCGCATTCGTCTATATGGTAAAGACCGCGGAGGACGGCGGCAGGGCCTATATGAGAAAGTCCAACGAACTTTTTGAGAAGGCATTGACTCTTTTAGACAGGGATACTGCGGGCGACATAAGCGAAGTTACTATCCTTAACTATATGGCTACTAACTATATGGCGGTAGGTGATTATGAGAAGGCTCTGGAGATCTTAAAGAAGAATAATATCAGGAATATTAACGGCAGCCTTATAAGCTTTTTATACGGAGTGGAACTTCAAATGCCGGATGAGACGGTGCCTTATGTGAAGAAGACCGTCATTGAAGCGGTGATAGCCCTTGATCGTACGATATATGCGGCATCTTTCTCTTATGCTCTTAAACATGACGAAGAATGCATAAGATCTCTTAAGTGGCTGTGTACATTTCTTGATTCCCTGAAGACCGATAACGAGCTTCTTGTCTATACGGATAAGTCCAAGGCTTTGGCACTTGCGCTTTTATCCGTGTGGGAAGAGATGTTCGGATACGAAGAAGATGCTTCGACGCATATAAAGGAAGCATATGAATTGGCTCAAAGATTCGATGAGACCCCGGTCACTGATGCTGTCGGTATAAGGTTCATAGACGATCCCGAAGCTAAGCTCATAGACTCCTTCGGTAAGACAGTAAAGGAAGCCGTCGATACGTATGTATTCGATAAGGTCCCCAAGAACAAGGCCTCAAGAAAGATAAGAAAGATCTGGAATGACCTGATGACATGAACGGAAACTGTGGTAAAGTATACGAACATTTTTATGCCACAGATGAAAGGAAGTGATACAGATGGCAAAGCAGAATATCTACGACAACGAGACCTTCTTTGAAGGATATAAGGAACTGAGGAACCGTAAGGTCAATGCGAACGTTCTGTTCGAGATCCCGACTTTGCTGTCCATACTTCCTGATCTTAAGAGCAAGAGGGTACTGGACTTGGGATGCGGATTCGGAGAACACTGCAGGGAATATCTGGAGCTTGGCGCTTCAAGAGTCGTAGGAGTTGATATCTCTGAAAAGATGCTCGAGGTAGCAAGAGAAGAAAACAGCGATCCTGATATCGAATATATAAATATCCCAATGGAAGATATCGATACGATAGATGAGACCTTTGATGTTGTCATAAGTTCTCTGGCGATCCACTACGTAGAGGATTTTGAAGGGGTTGTCAAAGCAGTATACTCTCGTTTATCAGATGGCGGTATCTTCATCTTCTCGCAGGAACATCCCGTTAATACCTGCTATAGCGAAGGATCACAGAGGTGGGCCCGTGATGAGAACGGAAGGAAGATCTGCGCCAATATCTCTAATTACTGCGTAGAGAAGAGATATGATTATTCCTGGTTCGTTGAAGGTGTACAGCATTATCACAGGATGTTCTCTACATTGATCAACACACTTGCCGATGCGGGTTTTAAGATACAGAAGGTCGCGGAGCCTTATCCTGATAAGAAACTTCTTGAGGAGTATCCCGAGTACTACGATAATCTTCATAAGCCGGACTTCCTCTTTATCAGGTCCGTCAAATAAGGGAGACTTGATCTTGAAAGCTTACTACCATCTTCCGGGCCTTTTTGAATTCTACGAACTTTACAGGATCTTTCTGCCGCTGTTCTTCGAGCACAGGGAATACTTCCTTGAGGATACTTATATAGGTTCGATATACGGAGCTCCCGGGGATTGCCTGTGGGGAGGCGGCAGAGTAGGATACGGAGAAGCACGCGCCCAAGATGTTGCAGCTCTTATGGCAAAGTACGATATCTCTTCGCGTCTTACTTTCAGTAATTCGCTCATAAGAGAAGAGCATTTGGCTGACAGTAAATGCAATAGCTTATGCAAGATCTTCGAGCATAACGGAAAGTCAGCAAACGGTATCGTTATCTGTTCTGATCTTCTGCTTCAATATATAAGGAAAGAGTATCCCGATTTTTACTTTGTATCCTCTACCACCAAGGTGATAACGGACTTTACGGGACTTAAGGAGGAACTGTCGCGCGAGGAATATTCATATGTTGTTCCTGACTTCAGGCTCAATAAGAGAATAGATGATCTTAATAGCCTTCCTTCGCCTATGAAGGATAAGGTGGAGTTCCTGTGCAATGAATGCTGCAGTATCTCATGCAGAGACAGGAAAAACTGTTATGAGAATGTCAGTCGCAAGAGCCTTGGTGAATCTTGCGAGGATCATACATGTACTTCGCCTCTTGCAGAAAGAGGGTATCGTTTCTCTGATGCCATGAAGAATCCTTCATTTATAAGCAGAGAGGATATAGCAGATATCTATATTCCTTCCGGGTTTTCTAACTTCAAGATAGAAGGAAGGAGCCTTGGAAGTGCGGTAGTACTTGAGATGCTTATATATTACATGGTCAAGCCCGAATATCAGATCAAGGTAAGGGAAGAGATATATCTGGACAGTATGCTGGACCTGTTCTGAGCAATATGTTAAATATACGTGAATTTCCCTCAAAATGTCCCATCTTCAATGAATTAATCCGGGTTAATATAGTAAAATCAATAACGAAAGTCGTTTCATTTTGAGTTTGTGGTTTATCGACTTTATATTCTGTTTATGGGTTACAAATTATGTTAAGCGAAGAAAAGAAACAACAAAAGAGGATCGAGATCATGGAGAAGAGCTTTGCTCGCTATTGCGAGACAGGCCTTCGTGATACCGGTATAAAGGATCTTGCTAAGGCATGCGGGATGACAGCGCCGAATTTCTATTCCTATTTTGACAACCTTGATCAGCTTATAGTTGAAGCTACCGAGCATTGCATGATCAAGATAGAGAATGAGATATTATCGCAGGCTCCCAAGACCAGGGAAGAAATACCCGCCTTTATAGAGAAGATGATCGTTCCCAGCAGGGATTTTCATTCCAAGGAATATCGATTCATGTACCAGGTATTTGCTTCTCCTGCGTTTCTTGAGCACGGAAAGAGGTTCAGGAACAGGCAGTTTTTGAGATATCGTAAGTATGCCGAAGAGATGGAGAAGGTACTGGATGTATCATGGTATCTGATACTGGAGTGGATCCTTAATCTTGAGCAGGCGATAATCCAGTATGCTCTCTGGGAGAACTCCAACATGTATGCGCTTCAGAAGATCGGTCTTGAGAATATGGCTATGTCCATGCTCGAGAGAGACGGCAAGGCTCCGTTTTCCAAGAACTGGAGCGACTTTCCTGCAAAATAATGGATCATAAGATAAATGCAAGATGGCAGGACTTGCCGCTTCCGCTTAGATAAGGCGGGATACTTCGGAAACCCTGCAACTTATGGATCGATTGAAATTGATGAAGATCTTATGACAGACCTTGATAAATATTATGTTCAGCTGATAATTAGACTAGAAACTCAAGAAAATTTGGTATAATCAGTATGTGGTATATGAGATAAGATCTTATGTGCTCTATCCGAAAGGAGTTCTGTATGACTGATGAAAGCTTAAGAGAATTGCTCGTCAAGATCCTTGATGAGATGCATGAGAAGGCAGTTAATATGAAGATAAAGGGCGTTGCTACCGGCGCCGTAATGAACAGGGATGAGAATACCGATTGGATCGGTTCATTCAAGGTAGTGGATACTTCCTGTAACTTTGCTGAAGGCTGGAACCTTATCGCAATATCCTGGTCCAAGTGTGCCGAAGCGATGGCTACCAAGGCTGACAGCGGTAATCCCGACCATAGAAAGCTCCTGGGTGAGTTAGGCTTTGAAGGCGGTACATACGAGGAGTTTGAAGGCTTTAAACTTGCATTTGCATTTAGCGGAGCTACATCCGAGGACGATATGGAAGTTGCTAAGTTCGGTCTTGACAGGATGAAGTTCGAGCTTGGTGAGTCTCTGTGATAAAAGCCCTTAAGACCATATAGAATAAACTTGATCTTAGTATCTTGGAGTGAGGTGTAAAAGCCTCACTCCTTTATGTTGACAAAAAAATAACGTCACAGCATAATATATCAAAACGATATATCAAAAATGATATATAGAGGTGCATTATGAGACAGAAGATACGAAAGACATTATTGCTGATATCCTTTCTGCTTTTCCCGATAACGATATGGTATTTCTCTCCGTATCTAATTATTCAGGCAGCGTCTGAACATATAATGAACGGAAGCTTTATAGTGTTCTGTCTTGTGTTCGTCTTATCAATGTTCATGGGAAGAGTATGGTGCGGATTCTTCTGCCCTGCAGGAGGACTTCAGGAATGTGCCATGAGGATAAAGGATACTTCTGCATCCAAAGGTAAGAGGGATCGAATCAAGTATGTTATCTGGATCTTGTGGATGACTTCTGTGGTAGTGACATTTATCCTCGGTAAGAACGATGTCAGGATCGATCCTTTCTACATGACGGACCACGGTATATCCGTGACGGGCATCAATAACTACGTGATATACTATGGAGTAGTAATGCTTCTTGTGATACCGCCTCTTATTCACGGTAAGAGAGCGACTTGCCATTACATCTGCTGGATGGCACCTTTTATGGCGATTGGAAGCACTGTAGGCAAGTGGCTTCGTCTTCCTCAGCTTCATATCGAAGCGGAAAGTGATAACTGCATATCCTGCAGCAGATGTAACAGGGAATGTCCTATGGGACTTGATGTCAGGAAGATGGTTGCCGAAGGAAAGTTATCAGGATGCAGTGAGTGCATAGAATGCGGAGCCTGCATAGATACATGCCCTAAGAAAGTATTGAAGTATAAGTTCATATGGAGACGATAAGATGGCTAAGGATCGTAAGATAGATCTTGTTATATTGGGACTTTTATCTCATGAAGACCTTACGGGATACGATATAAAGAAGCGTATCGACGGCGGCATAAGCTTCTTCTGGAAAGGAAGCTTTGGAAGTATCTATCCCTCTCTTAGTGCCATGGAAAGATCAGGACTTGTACAAAGGCTTAAGGAAGATAATGAAAGCGGAAGAGAGAAGATCAGGTATCATATAACCAAGAAAGGTAAGGATCAGCTTCGCACTTGGCTTAAAGACGAGAAGGCCGATAACGACCTTAAGTATGAGACGCTTCTTAAGCTTTACTTCGGAGGCGCAGAAGAGAGGGATATTACTCTTCGCAATATCGATATATTCGAGGAGAAGATAAGACGAGATATTGAAGTACTTAAGATGTATAAGTCTTCGCTTGAGAAATACTTGGATAACGAAGATCATCTTTATTACTATCTTACTGTTACTTTCGGAATAGATACATATGAGGCATATCTTAAGTGGTGTGCTAAAGCAAGGAAGCTGCTAAAGAGATAATGGGTATAATCAGACGTAAGCTTATAGAGTATGTACTTCGGGATTTCTATGCTCTTAATGATCTTGATCTTAATGACTTCAAGGAAGGAATAAGAGATCTTAAGGCCAGAAGCAGGATGACTTCACAGCCCCCTCGCAAGGTCATGCGCATATGTGAAGTCACCCGCTGCGTCGTAGACGGATATACTTACTATCGCATAAAGTCCCGTAAGAAAACATCTGACAGGAAGGTAATGTATATACATGGCGGAGGATTCTTCGCGGAAGCTTTCAGAGCGCACTGGGACTTTTGCCAAAGGCTTACTGACGCTACCGGCTGCGAGATATATTTCCCTGTATATCCGCTGGTACCGGAAAGCAGTTCTGAGGAATCCCATGAGATGCTGCTTAAGGTATATAAGGAACTTCTAAAGGAAGCAGAGCCTGATAAGATCACATTTACAGGTGATTCTGCAGGAGGTACTCTGTGTCTGTCACTTTCCATGTTCGCCAGAGATAACGGCCTTCCTCAAGCATCAGAGCTGATACTTATATCTCCGGGCTTCGGGTTCAGGGAGATGACCGAAGAAGATAAGATAAGGCTCGAAGAGATAAAGCAGCATGACTTCATGCTGGGAAGTTTCCCTGTGCTTAAGATAGCTGCTCTCTGGATGGGAGATCTGTCTCCTGAAGACTACAGGACCGACGTGACCAGAGGAAGCCTTGAAGGGTTGCCGCATATTACGATGTTCTCCGGAACATACGATATACTTAATATCCCGGCAAGGCACTTTGTCAGAAGAATGAAGGACGAAGGTCATCCGCATATATACGAAGAGAAGGATAAGGGCTATCACGTATATGCTCTCAGCAAGAGCAGCAGGAAAGAATTCGATCTTATCGTATCTAAGGTGAAGGGTGAAGATATATGTTAGGAAAGAAGGTCAAGGTAAAGATAGACAGGCCTATGGGAAGTTATCATCCCGAATATAAGGATATGTACTATCCCATAAACTACGGATATATTGAGGGCTTATTATCTCCTGACGGAGAAGAGCAGGATGTTTATGTCCTGGGAGCAGATAAGCCTCTTACTGAATTTACGGGGCAGGTGATCGCCATAGTTCGAAGGGAAGATGACGTGGAAGAGAAGTGGGTAGCAGCCCCTGAAGGAATGACCTTTACCCGTGAAGAGATAATGGACCGGATAATGTTTACGGAAAAGTACTATAAGTCTCATCTTATTATGGCAACTGATCCTGATATAAGCTGATCGTGACAGTGACTAAAGTAAGTCCTTCTTCGCGAAATGCAGAGCTTCCGGTATTCGTCAAGGGCTTTGACCATGTCGTGACACTGTCTTAACATTATCTTAATTCGTTGTTGACTTAGTATTAAATCGGCAGTCTTACCATAAAGACATCCAAAGAAAAGAGGACGCCGATATGGAAAACACAGCTTCTAAGAAATACATGAATATCCCCATGACTCTTGAACTTAACAACAAGGAGCTTTGCAGGAAGTTAGCAGGAGAGATCTATGAGCACCATGAGATCACAGGCATGAGCTTAAGTCAGCTTTACTGCGAGATATTCGCACATGCATATGTATTTTCCGTCTTCAGATTTATTCCCGGCTTTATTAAGAATACGGCCCCTGCAAAGAGGATCTACAGGAGCGTAGCAGACGGCGTAGATCTTGAAGATGACGGTGATTCCCTTGTAAGACGGATCTTCTACAGAGTTATCTGGCTCATGCCTTCGTTTGCTTGAACATAGCAGACAGTGATACTATCGATCAAATTCTTTTTGAATGATTATCGTACGTATACAGGTGTCCTTAAGCTATCTTAAGGGCGCCTTGTCATTTTTGTTGATCTTTTCTCGTAGGAAAAAATTGTAATATTTCTCGGACAAATATAAAAAGAATTTATGCTAAAATATTTTTGCGAGTGTGTCATATAGAGAAGTTATTGAGGTGGGTTACATGAGAAGATTATACAAGATACTGGCTATCGGTCTGGCTGCGATCATCTTGACCGGTGTTATCAGAAGTTGCCTGATCGCTCCCAAGGATTGGTATCAGATGACATTAAGATACTATAAGGAAGGTTATAGTAGCAGTTGGTCTAATGAGCGACCTGATCTTAAGGTCTACGATGTGCTGAAGAATCGTCCCAGCAAGTCCGGTTATCTTCTTACGGATCTTGACGGCGACGGTGACGACGAATTGCTTATAGGATTTACTGATATCGCAGGTGCTACAAGATTTACCGATATCTATACCTGGACAAGATCCGACGGTGCGCACAGAGCTCTTACGAGGGGCGACGGATGTTATATCTATCTTTGTGCCGATAATGTTATCAGAGTCGATTCGTTCAGCGGCACTGATGTCGTATCCCAGTTCTTAAAGTACGATCACAAGAGTGATTCCTTCACTGAAGTAAACGGTGAATATGCTCCTAAGATCATGAATCTTAATTCGTTCTGGGGGTAAGACTTTCCCACGACTTTTATGAGGTCTCGGAGGATATGCTCCGGGGCCTTTTACTATGTTATCTTTAAGAGAATATCAGGGTAATTCAAATGCAATTACCCTTCTTCGAATGTTAAAATCTAAGAGATAAAGAGAGTGCATTCGGAGGACCGTTTTATGTCTTTGAAGATACCCCTTAATAACGACTGGACTTATAATGATGACTTTGATTCTCTGCCTTCCGGCAAGATGGTTCGTATACCTCACACAGTAGCGGAAACTCCCTTTAACTATTTCGATGAGAGTATATATCAGAAGATCTCAGGTTACAGGAAAGAGTTTGAATTCCCGAAGGATGCAGAAGGTAAGCGAGTCTTTATCGTATTCGAAGGTGTCGCACATAAGGCGGATGTCTTTATAAACGGTAAGGAAGCCGTATCTCACGGATGCGGATATACAGCCTTTGAAGCAGATATCACGGATCTTCTTAAGAAGGATGCCTTGAATGAAGTCAAGGTCCGTGTCGACAGTAACGAGACTTTAAATATTCCTCCTTTCGGCTTTGTTATAGACTACATGACGTATGGAGGTATCTACAGGGAAGTTCATCTTGAGATAAGACCCGATAATTACATAAAGGATGTATTTTCAAGGGGAACGGCTTCAGGTAAGCTCGAGCTTGATGTGACTTTCGCGAAGAAGGAAGAAAGCTACGATATCTCACTTACTAAGAAGGATTCCGAGGAGAAGGTATTCTCTGCTGAAGGTATAGAAAGTACGCACTTTGCAGGCAAGGTAGAAGGCATAAGAAAGTGGGATCTTGATTCTCCTGAACTTTACGAACTTACCGTGACTTCAAAGGACGACAGTTTCACGACTGCTATAGGCTTCAGAGATTCCGAGTTCAGGTCTGACGGCTACTATCTTAACGGAAAGATGGTTAGGATAAGAGGCCTTAATCGCCACCAGTCCTATCCTTATGTCGGATATGCTATGCCTTCTTCCATACAGAAGTACGATGCGGATATCCTTAAGAATGAGCTTGGCGTTAATGCCGTAAGGACATCTCACTATCCTCAGTCGAGGCATTTTGTAGACAGATGCGATGAGATAGGACTTCTTGTATTTACCGAGATCCCGGGGTGGCAGCATATAGGAGACGAGCCCTGGAAAGAGCAGGTCGTAAAGAACGTAGAAGAGATGGTAATGCAGTACAGGAACCATCCTTCGATAATCCTCTGGGGCGTTCGTATAAATGAGTCTGTCGACGACGACGAGCTCTATAAGAAGACTAATTCTCTTGCAAGAAGCCTTGATCCTACAAGACCTACGGGAGGCGTTCGCTACTTAAAGAAAAGCAGCTTTCTTGAAGATGTCTATACTTATAACGACTTCAGTCACGACGGAAAGACCCCGGGTGTCGAGCCTAAGCGCAAGATAGTAACAGACCCTGAGGCACCTTATCTTGTGACGGAATATAACGGACACATGTTCCCGACAAAGGCATTCGACTGCGAGGAGCACAGGTTGGAACATGCGCTTCGCCACGCGAACGTACTTGATGCCGTAGCCGGTTTTGACGATATCGCAGGTTCCTTCGGATGGTGCTTCTTCGACTACAATACGCATCAGGATTTCGGTTCCGGTGATCGTATCTGCTACCACGGCGTAACTGATATGTTCAGGAACTCCAAGCAGGCGGCATATGTCTACAGTGCCTGCGGCGATATAAAAGAGCCTTTCCTTGAGGTAAGTTCATCCTTCGATATAGGAGAGCATCCTGCGGGCAATCGCGGTAAGACATATATCTATACCAACTGCGACAGCGTGAAGATGTATAAGAACGATCTCTTTATAAAGGAATATACTCACGCGGATTCGGAGTATAAGAACCTTAAGAATGCTCCTATCTTCATTGACGATTATATCGGTGATCAGATGAAGAAGAACGAGGGTTTCTCGGAAAGGCAGAATAAGATCGTCAAGGAAGCCATGAACTATATTGCCGTCTACGGCATGAATAATATCCCCGTTAAGATCAAGATGAAGCTTGCAGAAGCCATGGCTCTGTACCACATGAAGTTCGAAGATGCATATCTTCTCTTCGGTAAGTACATAGGCAACTGGGGTGGAACTACACTGAAGTTCGTCTTCGAAGGGTATAAGGACGGCAAGCTCGTAAAGACCATAAATAAGACTGTATTCCATAAGCTTCATATAGAGGCGATATGTTCTTCTGATGTCCTTCGCGAAAGTGACACTTACGACGTAGCTGCAGTAAGGCTCTTTATTAAGGATGAGTACGGCAATATCCAGCCTTTCTTTATGGACAGCCTTCCAATGAGCATAGAAGGTGCAGGCGAGATCATAGGCCCTAAGAGCGCGAGGATCAACGGAGGTATGGGCGGCACATACATTAGGACTACAGGTAAGGGGAAGATCACTCTCAAGATCAGTTGCCCTGAAGGCTTCGAAGGTATCTTCGAAGAGAATGAGACAGTACTGGAGTTTGAAGTAAGATGAGAAGAGTACATGACAGAAAGCTACGTATAGCTCTTGCGATCTTATCGGCAGTATTGTGCCTGGTATGTATATCCACAACTGTATTTGCGGCTGATCAAGGTCCCAAGCCTTCGATAAAGATCACGATAAAGAATCCGCCGGAAGGTGATTACTATGTCGCTCTTCTTGAGAGTGGTAATGGTCCCATGCTCAATGAGTACGAATACGATGTGGAATACGGTTATGTCGATGAGAACCCGATCAACGAGATCTTTTATTCTTACTTTGAAGACGGATATAGACTTCATTTATCACCTGTAGGCAGTAATATACTCCCAAGCTGTGATAATCACGAATATAGATTCGGATATATGGTCCCCGGTACCTTTAAGGTAATGGTAGTAACAGCCGACGGTCAGGTCTTTGTAAGTAATGACATTACGCGAAAGGCATTTTACGCCGAGTGTGTATACGATCATCAGACGGGAATACTTGTAGAACGTATGACCTTCAGGAGTACGGCAAAGTATCTGACGACGGCTATTATCTGCTATGTTATTACTCTTGTACTGGAAGCATTTATCTTGCGGCTTTTTCACTATCCGTACGGAAGGAATAAGCGACCTTTTATACTGATCAATACAGTCACGCAGGTGTTCCTGAATTTTATCGTAGTTATCGTACCGCTGGCTATAAAGAGTCTGTCATCTAGCATGATGACCGCTTTTCTCTGGCTGTTCGCCGATATCATCGTTATGGTGATCGAAGTCATATATCTGAGGCCCCGACTTAAGGATTACAAGGGTGAGATAAGAAAGACCAAGACCGGCCTTTGTGTAGTACTGGCTAATATCGTAAGTGTATTGGCAGACCTGCCGATCTATCTCATTCTGGTTCCCGTTTTAGAATTCTATTCGCGATATATAATGATATGAAGGATATGCAGATAAGAGAATACAGTGAATATAACGAGGATGAGATCGTAAGCCTTTATTCTGATGCGGGATGGATCGCATATATGAAGGATACAGACAGCATGAAGAAGGGATACGAGAATTCGCTCCTTATCCTGGGTGCATACGACGGCGACGATCTTATGGGTATCGTCAGGGTCGTAGGTGACGGACATACCATCGTTTTTGTTCAGAATTTACTGGTGTACAATAGATACCAGCGGCAGGGCGTCGGTACTGCTCTTCTTAAGGCAGTGCTGGAGCGCTATCGCGATGTCCGTCAGATAGAATTGGTTACGGATGATACGGACAAGACCAAGGCATTCTATGGTTCTGTAGGCTTCAGGCCTTTAGACGATATAGGATGCTGCGGGTTTATGAGATGTTGAACAGAAACGTGAGGATTATTTATGTACGACATGATCAAGATGGTATTTGCACTTATTGCACTGGGATGCGGAATCTATATGGTTATCTGTCCTAAGCTTGCTACCAAGAAGGAGATGCGTGAGGATCCTGAAGTAGTAGCAAAGACAAGAAAGAGCGGTATCATCATTACTGTCTGCGGTATCCTGCTCGTTGTTCTGAACGTTGTCATATGAGACTAAGACATTATATCTCTGATAAGGACTTTGAACGTATAAAGAACTGGATCGCCGATGAGAGAATGCATGCCATGTGGTGTGCGGATCGATTTGAGTATCCCCTGAATAAGGATAATTTTGACAATTATCTCGACAAGATAGCTTCTGAGCGTGAAGACTACGCTCTTGTTGCGACTACTGACGACGATATCACCGTAGGCTTTCTCTGTTATGGCGTAAATTATGAGACGAATGAGGGTATGCTCAAGTTCGTGATCGTCGATCCTGAAGTAAGAGGTAAGGGCATAGCCGGGAAGATGCTGGACCTTATCGTCAGATACGGATTTGATATCACCAATGTCGATATAGTTCACCTTAATGTCTTTACGGAGAACCCCCGTGCTAAGCGATGCTATGAGAAAGCAGGCTTCGTCGAAAGGAACACTACGCCTGAAGCATTCTCTTACAAAAATGAGATGTGGGGAAGGTGCAATATGGTGATAGGAAAAGATCACATCCGACATTGATAGCGTGTTTTTTACAGAATCTAAATTCAGATATTTCAAGGTCGTTTATCGCAAGATAAGCGGCCTATTTGTATCAGATGAGAGAAATAAGACAGACGGCAAGAAACTGACAAAAATAAGTCTTGTAAGAAGAATTTGATATTATGTTATAATAAGATGAAGTTCTAGTTCAAAGGAGGGCTTATATGAGTCTATCAGATCTTTTTAGGAATGCGCAGGCATCTAATCCGTTTACGGACAATATGTCTATCAGGAATAACTTCGACGGATCTATAAGCAACCCGTCCTGGGAGCAGTTCCAGGATTATATCACTAAGGTCGAGCAGAATCCCCAGGAATATCTGGTAGTTGAATTGCCGACTGCAAATAACGGTATAAAGTTCGTACAGGCATGTTCCATCGCAGAGGATTATCCCATCCAGATCGGTATGGAGAAGGATGGCGAGATAGCACTTCTCGAGAAGGTAACTGATGAGATCGAGTTCGAGCTCATCATCAAGAAGTTCTTCACGGAAGGCATAGTTGAAGGCATCGAGGATTACAAGCCTACTACATAATCCATTCTGATTAATATATACGGATTTCGATCGCGACGGTTATACTGCCGGTCGGAATCGTTTATTAAGCGCAAAATTGTTAACAGATCGGTACCAATGGTCAAGCGGATCACGGTACCGATCTTATTATTTTAAACGTATGTTCTTGACAAAGAACCTCACATAAGCGAAAATATGTTTGTTAAATCGAAGCGAGAAAGTATAGTAAGTTTGGATCTCGTTAGGGAAGGATTGGACAGATAGTGATGTCTGATATCAGCAACAGACCTGAATTAAGTAATGATATGGACGGGAAGACCTTCGGTCAGTGGTACTGGCTGAAGGAGGAACTCGTCTCTTTTTGTAGGGAGAACGGACTTCCCGCATCAGGAAGCAAGGAAGAACTGTCGACACGTATAAGCCGTTATCTGGATTCAGGTGAGATAGTTGTACCCGTAAGAAGGAATTGTTCTAAGATATCACCCTCTTCTATTACTTTAGATTCTCTTATTGAGGATAACTTCGTATGCTCTGAGAAGCACAGAGCATTCTTTAAGTCGCAGTTAGGCGATAGTTTCTCGTTCAATGTAGCATTTCAGAAATGGCTCAAGAGTAATAGCGGTAAGACTTATGCCGATGCTGTCTCTGCTCACCGTGAGATCAAAAGCAGCAGTAAGGGTAAGCGTAAGTCAATAGATAAACAGTTCGAATATAATACATATATCAGGGACTTCTTTGGAGATAATAAAGGCAGATCTCTTGAAGATGCCATACGTTGCTGGAAGTACAAGAAGAGCAGACCCGGATCTAATCGCTATGAGAGGGAAGATCTTATTATCCTTAAGGAGTATACAGAATGAGTGTTGTAGATATAAAAGCAGCAGAGAGATTTATAAAGGATACTGCAAGACCTCTGGAGAGATCTTTGTATTCGTTTTACTTCGAGAACGGAAGTTCTCAGGATATCGTATCTGAGCTTGAAGCATATCAGAATTCGGACGGAGGATTCGGTAAAGCCTTGGAGGCTGATAACTGGAATCCCAGATCTAATCCTATTGCTACTAATGACGCGATAATTACTTTATACAGAACAGATACACTAAGAAGCGCATGTAAGATGGTACGAGCTATCGTATCTTACCTTGCTTCTCACGATTCCTTTGATGAGGAGAAGAGAAGGTGGCTCTTTGCCATAGACAGCAATAAGGACTACCCGCATGCTATATGGTGGGAGAAGAAAGACGACGGGATCATGGGGTTCAATCCGACAGTATCCCTGGCCGCATTTATGGTATGTTATGGTCCCGATAAAGAATACTATACTTCCATTGTCCGTGAAGGATTTGCTTCCTTGTCGGGATTAAAGGAACTCGGCGATACACTTAAGTGCTATCTTGTTGCTTATGAGCTTTTAAAGTCTAATTACATAACTGACGTAATAGACCTTCAGGGAGCAAAGGTCGAGCTTGGACTTAAGATAAGAGAGATGATCTGTAAGGATACGTCAAAGTATGGTGTAGAGTATGTATTGACTCCTTCTGATATCTTCTGCGGAACATACGATGAATTCGTATCAGATGATATAAAGGTGCTTATAGATGCCGAGAAGGATATACTTGGTTCTATACAGCAAGAAGACGGCGGCTTTGATATATCCTGGCAGTGGTATACGGACTATAAGGAATTTGAAGAAGCAAGAGATATGTGGAGACCGCGAGTAACTCTGGATAAACTGCTCTTTGCCTCAGGATGGTGATAGTTTGGAAAACTCCTTGTGGTATTATATGAACTTATTAAGTTATGTCAGATCACATAAAGGAGAATGAAGCTATGAGCCTTCGAACGATAATGATATTTCCCAAGTTCAAAGATATGGATGTCATTGACGATATAAGAGACAGATTCGATCCCTTGGCAAAGCTTGTAAGACCGCATATAACACTGGTCTTCCCCTTTGAGCATGATATGAGTAACGAAGAACTTACTAAGATCCTTGATAACAGATTAAGTGAGATAGATCCTTTTGATCTTGAGATGCACGGCTTTAATAAACAAGCTGAAGAGTTCGGAAACTATCTTTTTCTGGACATTACCAAAGGCAAGGATGTTATAACTAAGATCCACGATATTCTATATGCCAATGAATTTAAGGCATGCGATAAGGGATATGTATATGACCCTCACATGACTGTAGGCAAGGTAGAGACTACTCTTATCTTGGACGAAGCATACGAAGAGATAAAGGATATAGATAATACATTCTCATGTAGGGTGGATACGATCTCTGTTGAGGTAATAGGACCTGATGAGGAATCGATAATCGTGATAGAAAATAAGCTAAGCTGAATAATTCTAAGGAGGATTGTATGAAGGACATTCTTAAGAAAATGATAGTAGATACCATAAATTCTTGGAGTGAAGATGATATCTATGCTATTTCTTTGTTTGTATATGATGACGAGGATGATCCGACAAGACCTACTGTGACATTGGGGTTTAATACTGAGAGTTGGTTCGATAATGTTGATCCGAATTATGATGATCCCGAGAAGAGATGGAATTATGCATACTGGATCCAGAATCAGGAGATGGAATTCGGATATGACGATACAGCGAAGCTGGTAAGGCAGTGGGTAGAAGATCAAGGCTTTTCCGTTGATGAGAATGAAGAAGATGATGATGAAGCTATTACAGAAGCTTTTGTTGCAGTCTTGATCGATATCGTTAAGGAGATCCATGACGCGAAGATACTTACCGCTAAGTTCGGAAAAGAGCTTCCTATCCTGATACATGAACTTGAGTATTACGATCAGATCGCCAAGCAGAATATCGAAGCTAACGGTGAGGAATTAGTTAAGGAGTTTTCCGACTGGATCTTTGGTATGTACTTGGACTGAGGTTTATATGAGACTTAGGAATATGACCGGCATATATCTTTCCTGTAAGGGGAAGATGCTCCTTTTGTACAGGCAGAACGGAAGGGTAGTAAGCGATAAATGGGTAGCTTCGGCAGGGGGACACTTTGAACCTGATGAGCTCAATGATCCTCGTGCATGTGTCCTTCGTGAGCTTAAGGAAGAGCTCGGTATCGGTGAAGTAGATATCGATAACCTTACCATGAGGTATATCGGTATTCATCATATCAACGGTGAGATCAGGCAGAATTATTATTTCTTCGCAGATCTTAAGGAATATCGTGAATTTACTTCCAATGAAGGGATCTCCCGGTGGATCGAGACAGATAAGGTAACAGGCCTTGAAATGCCTTTGACGGCCAAGTACATAATGGATCACTATATGGATATCGGAAGGTTTGACGATATCCTGTACTGTGCAGTATGCGACGGAGAAGGATACCGCTTTGTTCCTTTGAAAGAGATGTAATGCTATAATCTCTAACCAATAAGGGATATTGGGGAGGTTAGAGGATGGTCCGTCTTATACTTTCAGATCTTGATCACACATTATTGCGTGAGGATGGAACTATATCTGACAATACACTTTCTGTTCTTAAGTCCTGCAGAGAGAAAGGTATATTATTTGCCATTGCCACAGCAAGATACTGGATCGGTGCCGAGAAGTATATAACGATGCTGTCTCCCGACTTTGAGATAACTACCGATGGTACTTTGATCCATTCAGGCAACGATCAGATATATTCATGTGAGTTCTCCGAAGAGACGACCGATCTTATCGTAAGGCTTCTTATTGAGGCTGTACCCGGTGTAGAGATAACAGTGGCATGTGGTAAGACAGTATACTGGAACAGCGCTGATATAGCATCTTCGGAGAAGCTCCACAAGGCCGTTTACTGCGATTATTCTTCTCCTCTTGATGTAAGAGCCAATAAGATAGTAGCAGAGCTTCCTGATGAATCCGTAGCTCGGGAGATCGCTTCAAAGGCTGGCTGCGAGTTGCAGTGCTATCGTGGTGAGAGATGGTATGCATTCCTGCCTGTAGGCGCAGGGAAAGTATCCGCTATAAAGGCACTTTCATCTGTGACGGGAGTGCCTCTTGAAGATATGGTCGCTTTCGGAGACGACAGCAATGATATCAGTATGCTACGAATGTGCGGTATCGGCGTAGCCGTAGATAATGCGCTCCCTGAAGTAAAGTCTGCTGCTGATGCTCTGACTTCATCTAATGACGATGACGGAGTTGCTGTCTGGTTAAGATCGCAGATCCTTATGTGAATACTTTATGTAAGCGGCCGCTATACCCGCAGCCATAAGTAAAAGACCTGCGATCAGATATCCTGTCTGAAGGGACTCGTTCTTGATTATGTCAGCTCCGTCAGTGTAGCCGAATGCAGTTATATACTTTAGTGCCTTAGCATCGTCAGAGATGTTGGAGACGATATTAAGCATATACATTCCTGCGGCAAGTCCTATTCCTATGCCAAGACCTGACTTGGAGATGAATGCCGATATTCCGAAGCAGATACCTGCGATCTCCAACTGCATTATATAGTAAGCTAAGCTCATGAGAAGAAGCATCTTGATATCGAGTTCTTCTCCGATCATCTGAACTGATACTGCCGTAAGAACAAATGATATCAGATTAAGTATAGTGATAAGCGCAATTACTGACAGGAGTTTCTCCGTGATGACGCGTATTCTGCTTACGGGATGAGTCATAAGAAATTCCGCTGTTCTGTCTTTCTCTTCCTTCATGAGAGATGATACTGCCGTGATAGCTGCAAAGAATGCGCCGCCGATGCCTAAGATGGAACCTCCTTCAACTGCGTAGAATCCCATGAGTTCTCCGAAATTCAACTGGTCCATTCCGAATGCGGCACTGAAGCCTCCCATGGAACTGAACATCCTGTTAACATCGTCCATCTGTTCCTTCATTGAAGGATACATGAAGATGACGCTTGCTATAAGAAGTCCAATGGACAGGCTCCAGATAAGAAGGGGAGTCCTGTTTACCTTTATCTCATTTCTGAATATATACATAGTTTTATTCTCCTTAGTTTGTGCCTTCGTAGAAGCTCATGAAGATATCTTCAAGAGAAGGCTCCGTTATGCTGATATCTCTTATTTCCATAGATGAAAGACTCGAGATGAGCACCTTTGCATCGCCCTTATATATGAATTCAACGTTGTTCTTGTCGTGATCTTCTTTAAGATCCGATATTCCCGGAATAATCGGGATATCAGCTCTGTTATTGAGCTTTATCGATACTTTCTTTGCTCCCGCAGCTTCAATATTTGCGACCTTATCGTGCATAAGGATCTTGCCGTCTCTTATGAAGGCCGCGCTCTTGCAGTGTTCCTGAACTTCCGACAGGACATGAGAAGATAAGAAGACAGTGGCGCCTCTTTTATTCTCTTCTTTTAGTATCTCGAAGAACTCGCGCTGGATAAGAGGATCAAGTCCGCTTGTAGGTTCGTCCATTATAAGAAGCTCGGGCTCGTGCTGTAAGGCTGTCACTATACCGACTTTCTTTCTGTTACCAAGAGACAGATCGTCCACTTTCTTATTAAGGTCCAGATCAAGCCTTTCTGCCAATATCTTTGCTTTCTTATCGCATTTCTTTTTTCTTATGGATGCAGAGTAGGATATAACATCTTTAACCTTCATGCCTGAGTAGAAATTGATCTCCGAAGGAAGATAACCTGTATTCTCTAAGATCTTTACCTTGTCGCCCACTATATCGTGACCTAATACCTTTGCTTCTCCTGAAGTAGGGGATATAAGACCAAGCAAAGTTCTTATGGTAGTTGATTTGCCTGCGCCGTTAGGACCTATAAAGCCGAAGATATCTCCTTCTTCCACAGAGAGGTCAAGCTCTGTTATGCCGCGGCTCCTTCCGTATGTCTTTGTAAGTTTCTTAATATCTATCGCATTATTTCTCATCTTAAGTACAATCCTTTCCAGAATTCTATAAGTCTCCTGTAGTCGGAGATCATCTTGGCGACATCTATCTTGCCTGTCTGCGCCATCTGCCAGATATAACCTTCCGATGCCAGATACATATCCTGATACATAAGCTCGAGATCGAGCCCTTCCTTGAAGTCATCGGGGTTCAGAGGTGGTAAGGTCTTATTGGTCTTAAGAGCCGTGTAAGGGGCTACGATCGCTCTTATATCGTCCTTAACATCCGGATCGTCTTCGTAGTAAGCTTTTACGGAGAAGTTGGTGATGTCGGGATAGGTCTTCATTATTCCGGCTTTTGCTACTAGCCCTCTGTACATCATCTCGAATATATCTCCCGCTTCATAGCATTTAGCATCAAGGAGTGCCTTCATAGTGATCTCTTCTACTTTTTTCCATAAGAACATATAAAGATCTTTTTTGTTCTTAAAGTAGAAGAAGAGGAGAGACTTACTTATCCCTGCTTCGTCGGCTATCTCCTGGACGGGACTCTTCTTATATGAGTTTCTGGAGAATACCCTGAATCCGGCGTTTATTATCCTTTCCTGTTTTTCCTTAGGAAGGGAATAGAAATTCTCGTTCATATATCTTTCTCCTTATCTTCCGGTATTTCTATCCGCGCGTTGACCGATCCGGTTAATGTTATTAAAACTCTATTGACCATTTTTGAGAAGACCCCGGCTCTACTTTTCGTAGGTTGACCATAATAAGCCGCAATATGTATGCTCATATCAGAAAGCGAGGATATGAATATGAGTTCTTACATAAACGGTGAAGTCATTAAGTCATTAAGAGAAAAGAAGAATATGACCCAGGCGCAGATGGCGTCTCTTATCGGAGTCAGTGACAAGACCATAAGCAAGTGGGAGACGGGAAGAGGACTTCCCGATATTACTCTTATAGAACCTATAGCTAAGGCTCTTGATATATCGGTAGGTGAGCTTTTCGCAGGCGAGAAGATAATTAACAGCAATATCTCTTCTTCTATCCTTCGAAGCAGGATATATGTATGTCCTATATGCGGGAATATCTTAGAGTCTGTCGGAGAAGCTTCTATTAGCTGCTGCGGAGTAACGCTTCCGCCATGTGAATTCGAAGAGCCTGATGAGAGCCATATGATCAATGTCGAAAGGATCGAGGATGAGCTTTATGTCACCGTAGATCATCCGATGACTAAGAAGCACTACATAAGCTCTATCATCTACAGGACCTGTGACAGGATGGAGACGGTAAAGCTTTATCCCGAAGGCAATGCAGAGTGCAGGTTCTTTCCAAGAGGAAGAGGTGAGATCCTTATAATTTGCAACCGTCACGGAGGATATAAGATAAGAATGAGATCTCCGCGGTTTCCTTATATTGTATAATCGTATAAGAATACGATAAAGGAAATAAGGCGGATGGATAACTTTCTTAACAGCCTTCCCGATAAGATAAGAGAGATCGTCGAAGGGAAGTCATATACGACAGATGATATCGGTAAGTCAGGATCGAAGGTATATATCTTCGAAGATATGGTCCTCAAGATCACGGATAAACCTTGTGACGATAAAGATGCAGTGGAGATGATGCGCTGGCTTGAAGGCAAGATACCTGCGCCTCAGGTAATAGCTTTCGAAGAAGATGATTCTAAGAGCTATCTTCTTATGACCAGGATAAGAGGAAAGATCGCCTGTGACAAATACTATCTGGAGCGTCCGGAAGAACTTGTTCCGCTTCTTTCAAAGTCAGTGAAGATGCTTCAGAGTATAGATATATCGGACTGCCCTGTCGTAAAGGATCTGGATATAGAACTTGAAAAGGCTGCATACAGGGTAGAGAACGGTCTTGTGGATATAAGTGACGCTGAGCCTGATACATTCGGAGAGAACGGCAGGTTCAGAGATCCCGAAGACCTCCTTTCCTGGCTTTATGCTAACCGGCCTTCCTACGAACCGGTATTATCCCACGGAGATCTTTGTCTTCCCAATATCCTTATAGAGAACGGCGATATAAGCGGATTTATAGATATGGGTAACTGCGGTATCGCAGATAAGTGGGAAGATATGGCAATGTTATACAGGAGCCTTCGCCATAACTTTGACGGGACATACGGCAAGGTATATCCGGGGCTTGATCCCGACAGTTTCTTCGAAGAGCTCGGCATAGAACCGGACCGCGAGAAGATAGATTACTATATCCTTCTGGATGAACTCTTCTGAAGGATATCCGGAGGTATATATGAGTTATAAGAAAATAGATAAAGATACATATTACAGGAAGGACGTCTACCGCCACTTCAGCGAAGACTGCAAATGCTCAACTTCAATGACCTCGAGAGTCGATGTTACGAAGCTCGTGGAATATTCGAAGAAGACTGATACCAAGTTCTATATTAATTTTCTTTATATCCTGTGCAAAGTCCTGAACTCAAGAGATGACTATAGGATGCAGTACCTGTGGCAGACGGATGAGATCATATGCTGGGATACTATCAATCCTATCCAGTATATCTTCCATGAGGATACGGAGACTTGTACACCGGTATATACCACCTACTATGAGGACTATAAGAAGTTCTACGAAGAGGCCTCAAAAGATATAGAAGAAGGCAAGAAGACACGTGAATATAAGCTCGATCCCGTAAACCATCCCAACTGGTTCGATGCTTCCTATATATCCTGGCTCTCATATGATTCTCTTAATATAGAGCTTCCCGACGGATATCTTTACTTCGCTCCCATCGTTAATTGGGGCCGATACAGGGAAGATGACGGAAAGCTTCTTATGCCCATAAGTGTCAGGATGAATCACGCTATAGCAGACGGATATCTTATAGCTCTTGTATATCGCATGCTTGAGAAAGAGATAGAGATCTTTACCGGAGATATAAATGAACTGTAAAGAGATGCTTAATATCGCCATGAGGCAGTCTGCGGAGGATCTTGGCTGCAGCGCTGAGGACTTTATTAAGTCCGATAATGTTGTAGTTCCCATAAGGCTTGGAAAGAATGCGAGAAAGTACTTAAAGCTTCCTATAACAGCCAATCTCGTCTCCTACGGTAATAACGTAGTTGCAGGTGTCACTGAGGATGTGGCTGACATAGTAAAAGAGTATATAGACAAGTTTGAATACTATCACTTATTCGAGACTCCCAACATGAACTGGCTCACTGACAAACTTGTGCCTTTGGGATATAAATGTTGCTTTATGGCGGAGTATTTCCTGCCTTCTTCCGAAGGTATTCCCGATATTCCCTGTAAGTACGAGACTTCTATCCTGACACAGGAGGACTTTACAGATCTTTATATCCCTTCCTGGAGCAACGCTTTGTGTGAGAACAGGAAAGAACTTGATGTATTAGGCGTCGGTGCTTATGACGGCAGTAAGCTTGTAGGTCTTGCGGCGTGCTCTTCTGACTGCGATACAATGTGGCAGATAGGCGTGGATGTCCTTCATGAGTACAGAAAGCAGGGACTTGCTTCTTCTCTTACGTCTACCCTTGCTAAAGAGATATTAAAGAGAGGCAAGGTGCCTTTCTACTGCTGCGCATGGTCCAATATCCGTTCTGCTCGAAATGCTATCCGCTCCGGCTTCGTTCCTTCCTGGGTCGAGTTTACGCTAAAGCCTTCGGATATCGTTGACGAGATGAACCGCTGATACTTCACGAATGTGACTAAAGTCATATAAGATATCTGTCCTTTGGCAGTATTGAAGCATTGCTTATTTCTGTAGAATCGAATCATAAAGTTGATTCGGAGGAATAAGCGATGAGTGACACTGTATTAAGATTAGACGGACTTATCAAGAAGTACGACAATAAAGCAGTCGTTGACGGTCTGTCTCTTGAGATAAGAGAAGGAGAGATCTTCGGCCTTCTAGGTCCTAACGGAGCAGGTAAGTCCACGACCATGAACATGATCTGTTCGCTTCTTAAGCCTACTGCAGGACAGATCGAATTATTCGGCTACAACATAAAGACTGATAATAAGAAGATAAAGCCTCTTATAGGTTATATCCCTCAGGAGCTTGCCATCTACGGTAACCTCAAGGCATGGGAGAATGTAGAGCTCTTTACATCCCTTTACGGTATAAAAGGGCAGGAGCTTAAAGATGCTATCGATGAATCACTGGAATTTGTTAAGCTCAGCGACAAGAGAAATTCCTTTGCCAAGACATTCTCGGGCGGTATGAAGAGAAGATTAAATATCGCATGCGCTCTCGGACATCACCCTAAGCTTTTGATATTCGACGAGCCTACGGTAGGTATCGATCCTCAGTCAAGAAATTTCATCCTGGAAAGTATAAAAGCTGCAAATAAGAAAGGTGCGACAGTCATCTATACCAGTCACTACATGGAGGAAGTCGAAGCTATCTGCACCCGTATAGCGATAATGGATAACGGCAAGATCATTGCTATCGGTACTAAGGATGAACTCAAGGATATGGTAAGGAAGAACAGGGACGAAGATATCTCCCTGGAGGAAGTGTTCCTTACGCTTACGGGAAAGAAGTTAAGGGATTATACGGAAGGTTGATGACATGAGCAGGATCATAATACTTACGAAGAACTACTTAAAGCTCATATTCAGAGCTAAGTCGGTCCTCATAATAACGGTCGTGGGAGCTCTTGTCGTCATGGCGGCACTTACCAATGTATTTCATACGCTCCTTGATCAGGCGGAAACGAATGAGGATTTTACCATCGGCTATGAGATGGATGAGGATAGCAGGTACATATTAGTTGAAGAGTACTTAATAGAAGGATTCGAAGAAGAAGGAATGACAGTCATCGAATATACCGATGCTGATCCGGATGCCCTCATCAGGGATGAGAAGATAGATGTATTTATAGATTTTGAAGGCGATTCATACAGTATAAAGGGAAGGAGCAATGACGAGATAGATGCCAGGATAGTTCAGTATGTGCTCTATAATGTCGATCATATGATGAGCGGCGATATGAGTAAGGTGCAGATCTCATCAGATAAGATCGATACCCGTGAACAGGCTGATGCCGATACCTATTACACAATAGTCCAGACGGTATATTTTTCTTCTTTATGTTCTGCATTCTTATGCCTTGTCTATATCTCCGAGAGAAAGCAGAATATCGGCATAAGGTTCAGAAGTTCTACTGCAGGCGGAGCTCGCATATACCTTGCTAAGCTCTTCTCATGCACTTTGACTTCGTGGCTTGTTATGGCACTGATAACAGGCGGTCTTGCGATCTTCCTGTTCGATATCGAGCTTGGAAGCCCTCTTATAAGCATAGGTATACTTTTGTTCGCGATATTGGCTTTTGCTTCCTTCGGAATGCTGTTCCTGATCATATTCGATAATCCTGCAGCTTCGATCGGATCACTCTTTATGGTCTTATGGATCGCAGGCTATGTAGGAGGAACCTTCGAGACATATATGCTCAGCTCCGTGCCTGACTCTGTACAGGAACTGTCGCCGCTATACTACGTCAACAGAACTCTTGTAGAACTGTCAGTCAACGGACAGAGCGACTATCTCGGACGTTGCATTATGGTGCTCACCATTATGAGCACAGCAAGCATTGCGCTTGGTATGTTTATCACGAGCAGGAAGAAAGGGGTATAAGAGATGTTAATAAACGCATTAAGGATGGCTAAGTCCTCGGGAAAGCTCATCCTTCGCAATAAAGCTTTTATCGTTATCGGTATCCTGATTCCCGTGCTTTCTACGCTCTTTATCAATCTCTGGTACAGGATACCTGCGGCAGATCTTAAGGACAGTGTCCATGAACTGTCGACGATCGACGAGCAGATGGCATATAATGTCGACTTTTACAGATACCCTGTTAAGGTCTATGACACCGTTATGGACGACAGGACAAAAGGGATCTGCTATAACCTGAACTCAGCAGGAATGTTTCAGATCTTCCGTGCCGATGCTTCCGGCATGACGGACGAAGAGATCCTGGACAGTGCAAAGCGTACTGCCAACGATGACCATGTCAGCGCGATCGTAATCCTTCGTAAAGAGGCTTCTGATACGAAGCTTTATGTTGTAGGCGAAGACGACGATGAGAGATTCGATCTTCTGAAGTCGAGCCTTGAGATCGAGCTTGCAGGAGAAGGAATAGAGCATGAGGCACCGGAAGTTTCTTTTGTATCCGGTGGCGGAGATGAAGTCGATTACTACAGGACAAGAAATATCTCGTACTGCTTAGCGATCTCGTCTCTTGCATTTGTCTTCGGAGGGGTGCTTATCTTAAATACCGTCTTCTCGGAGAAAAAGGATAATGTCTACAGCAGGCTCCTTCTTACCAAAGCTTCCAAGGCGAGTTATCTTCTGTCCAAGATGATCCTGTCGGTATCTCTTGCTCTTATGCAGGCGGTCCTGATGACATTGATCTTCATTGCGTTCATTAAGGTTGAGATCGGCATATCTTCTCTTCAGTTCTTTACGGTCATATTCCTGACGGGACTTACGTTTGGCCTTTTGAGCCTTTGCGCCGGACTGTTTTTCGATACGATGTCTCCTGCTGCCATCCTGGCTTTCGTTATATGGTCTATCTCGGCTCTTATAGCGGGAACGTATTTTGATATAAGCGGAGCTAGTGAACTTTATAAGAAAGCGTCGCTTCTTATGCCTCAGCGCTGGGCGATGTTCTCTGTGAACCGTTTTATCAACGGCGATATGTCAGGCTACTCTCTGATGTTCTGTGTAGCCATAGCATATTGGGTTATAATATTTGTCATAGGAGTCTTGGGACTTCGTGTTCGTGAACAGGAGTAAAGAAAGATATCTTGGAAAGCCGCATAAGGAACAATTACTTCGTTTTTGTTAAGGCTATGGGCATTATCGCACTTGCTTTTGTCGGTGCGTTCTCATCTCTTGACGATCCGTCCGCAGGAGGTAAATCCCTTCTTATAAGCGCACTGTTCCTGCTCTTTGCGGTAATGCCTGAGACTGATGCCGTAAGGCATAAAGGAAAGATCTGGTTGGCAGGTGAAGGGATAGCGTCTGTTATGGCGCTGTTCCTTTTCCCGTCGGTAGGAATATACTACACCGCGATAACTTATCTGGATCTTGTAAGAGTTCTTCCTGCTCCTTCGTATCTAGGAGTTTTTTACATCCTTCCTCTGGCGTGGAAGTTCGATCTTCGGGTCAGGTATTACTTCGTAGTAGCTGTTCTGTTCATAATAATCTACTATCAGCATAATAAGGTCGTAGGCTGGTACGAGAAGACGGCCAGGGATAATCTTCTTGAAGAATCAAGACTTAAGTCCGATATAGAGCATACTAAGGTAGAGCATAAAGATGAGCTTAATAAGTCAAGACTTCAGCACGAGAACGAGCTTCTGGAAGAGAAGGGCAGGATATCTCAGGCGCTTCACGATAAGCTCGGACACAGCATCAACGGGTCGCTTTATAAGCTTGAGGCAGCTAAGGTCCTTATAGATAAGGACCCCGCTAAGAGTAGCGCCATCCTTCAGGAAGTTATAGATAACTTAAGAGGCAGCATGGATGAGATAAGAGTCATCATCCGTAACGAAAGGCCGGACAAGAAGAGAATGGCTCTTAAATCCCTTCAGGCGCTTCTTACCGAGTGCGAAGAAGAGTACGGGATAAAGACTTCACTTAATATAAGCGAGAGTGAGAAGGCTATCCCGGAGAATATCTGGGAGATAATCCTTGATAATGCTTTCGAAGCCGTAACTAATGCTCTTAAGTATTCGGGATGCGATGAGATAAGTATAGACATAAATATACTGGAGGAAGTCGTAAGAGCTACCATAAAAGATAACGGTAAGGGTGCCTACAACATAGAAGAAGGAATGGGTATCCAGGGCATGAAGTCCAGGGTCAGGAAGGTCAAGGGATATATAGATATAGACTCTGTGGGAGGCTTTACGATCAATATGATACTGCCTATTACAAAGAGTGTTCAGGAGGAAGAAGATGGATCCGATAAGAGTTTTGATAGTTGACGACAGTGACTTCGTAAGAGACGGGATGAAGATCATCCTTGATATAGATGATGACTTCGATGTAGTAGGCTGCGCATCTAACGGCAAGGAAGCCGTAGAGATCGCAAGGAATACGACCGTCGACGTAGTCCTTATGGATATACAGATGTCTGTGATGGACGGAATAGAAGCGACGAAGATCTTTACTAAGGATAACCTCGGTAAGGTCATGATCCTTACTACCTTCGATGACGATGATCTGGTAGAGCAGGCGATAAAGGAAGGGGCTAAGGGGTACTTTATAAAGAACCATAAGCCGGAAGATCTAAAGCAGATGATAAGATCCATCCACCAGGGGGCCAGGGTCATGGACGAGCAGGTCTTCGATAAGTTCGTTGATGCGGGAATACGTCCGAACAGCAATTTCGATAAGGATAAGTACACGGCACGTGAGATCGAGATAATAGAAGCGGTAGCATCAGGCCTGTCCAATAAGGAGATAGCAGAGAAGCTATTTATCTCCGAAGGCACGGTCAAGAACTATATAAGCAACATACTTCTGAAGGAAGGTCTTGCTCACAGGACACAGCTTGCCGTTTACTATCTTACAGGCAGGAAATAACAAGAAAAAAAGACAAGGATAAGGAAACCCTAAGAGCCATTTGTTAACGGTTTTGTCTTACTTGAAGGATGTTTTGAATTTCCTGTTAATTCGAAGTTAAATCAGATTTAATTCATGCTCTAAAGCCTTTTATTTACTGTGCTTCTTTGTATCATGTAACTATGGAGAAGAAGTTATTGAAAGGAGTCTTGTGTGATGTATCTGAAGTATGATGTGTTTACCAACGTATTTATAGATGAACAGACATTGTCGGGGTTCATGCATATGGTCGCAAGTGATGTATCCGGTGCATTCGACAGGATGACTGATGTGTCATACAAGATGGAGATCTTTTTCAACGATAAACATAAGAAATACATGGTGTCGGAAGATGACCGCGAACTTAAGATGACAGGTCCTTCCGGAACAAAGCTATTAGCTAAGGACGAATACGGAAGACTGATCCCGGGGGAGGACGACAGCAAGGATGATATGGTCATAACTGTCCGCCTTCTTGCATTCAGGATCATGTTTAAGCATATATGGGAATCGGGTGTATTGGACGGAGCCAATAACAGAGTCACCATATATGCAGACAGCGAAGCAGAATATGTCGGCGTCGAGACAGCGTAACATATAAAGGTCCGAACAATTTGCCCCTTCATGTTGCGCCGGCATGGAGGGGAAGACCAGGGTGATTTATGTGCATATCAAATAAGCTCATTCTATTCGATATTGAGGGTGTTCTTCTGAAGGACGATAAGACATTTGATAAGGATGTTATCAAATGTCTTTCAATGCTTCACGATTCCGATGTAATGTTCGGGATCATGACTTCGGATCTCTGGCTCAAGGCATCGGCCTATACAGATATCTTAGAACCTGATATCTCCATAGTATCTGACGGTACACAGATGTATAGAGGAGGTGATCTTATATGGAGCCGCTCGCTGTCGGTGGAACAGACCAAAGGCATAATAAGGGATCTGGACATGAGTCCCGATTGTTCTCTTATCGGTGTGTCCAACGGACGTTATATCTATACCAACGATCCGTCAGAAGACGGCAACTATGTCAGATATCGTGATATGTCCAAGCCCTTTACGGCTTCGGTACATAAGATCTTTGCCAGGACTACCAAAGAGGTGGCTGATAAAGTGACGGAGAAGTATCAGTGCAGGTCTTTTGATTTCTCGGGAGATGATCTTTGCAGATTCATCTCCAAGGATGCAAATCTCGGAGCAGCTACAAGATGTGCCTGTGAAGTACTCAATATCGATATGAAGGATATTGTCGCGATAACTGCCGACCTTACGGTTCTTGATACTGTGGGAATAGGTATTGCTCCCGACAGTGCTTCGGAAGATGTGAAGGACAGAGCAGGGCTTATAATCGGAGGAGAAGATTCGGGGGATCTTGTCGAATTCTTAAAAGAAGAGATACTTGTCAAATGATCTGAATATCTACGGATAATCTGTTGTTGTATAATAACGTCCGAACCACTCAAGGAACGGACGTTTTTATATGGATACGATCGAACTTATAGAACCCAATGAATCTTATGCGGAAGACCTCTGGGCATTCAGGGCTGAGGTCATGAACCGTGACAGGAATGAGAAGGAGATGTTTGCAGGATGTAAGACATTGCAGCTTGCGTCTACTCCTCAGGAATTTATCGACATAATAAGACTTCGAACATCCGAAGAGACTTGCAGGAAGGCCGGAACCGGTATTCCTTCCAATACTTATCTTGCAGTAAGGAAAGAAGATAACAGGATAGTCGGCATAATAGATTTAAGGCACCACATAAATCACCCCATCTTGAGCACATGGGGCGGACATACCGACTTTACCGTAAGACCTTCAGAGAGACGTAAGGGTTATGCCACAAGAATGCTTGCGCTTAACATCGAGAAGGCAAGAGAACGTAAGATAGATGCACTTCTTATCACATGCAGCATCGATAATGAAGCAAGTGAGAAGATAATCATAAGAAACGGCGGAGTATACGAGAAGGAAGTTGAAGTAGATGATGACCTTCTCAAGAGGTACTGGATAAACCTCTGATACATACGATTTTAATTGCAAATTAAAGGCATATCTAAGATAATATTTCTTAGGTATGCCTTTACCAATGGATAAGATATGAGAGGGGTAAGATATGGGACTTGGAAGATGGATCTTAAGATCGATGTTTCATAAGCCTAACAGGCGCAGGAACAACTCGACACTCGATAATGTTGTAGGAGTTGCATTAGGTGTCGCTGCAGTAACTGCAGTTCGTAAGATGCAACAGGAAGCCGGAGGAGGACCTATAATTCCTGAGATCATCAACCATGCAATGGATCTTAAGGCTCAGGACGCTAATAAGCCTCAGACGGAAAGCGGAGCTACTCTTGCTACAGAGAAGAGATTCAATACTCTTATGGCTAAGCTTGCGGTCTGCTATTACATAGCAGGTATTGACGGCGATGTAACGGAAGATGAGAAGAGAGAGCTTGCCGAAGCATATAACATGATCATGAACGATACTACCATTCCTTCGACATTAAAGGAGAAGGTAAAGGAAGTAACAGATCCCGGTATCGCTTTTGTTAAGGTTCAGCAGTATCTCGATAAGGCAGAATCCGCAGCTCTTATCTCATTTGCATATGAGATCGAGGAGCTTGCCAAGAAGGGCGGTTTAAGCCCCAAGGAAGAAGATGCCGTCGAGATGTATAAGTACTATGTCACGGAGAAGACCGGTCATAAGTTCATAAAGCTCAAGGAAGATCTGGAGCAGATGCCCGTGCAGGTAGACCTCACATGTCCTTCATGCGGCGGTCAGATGGAACTTGACAGGACCATGCTCAAGGCAACATGCATCTACTGCGGTACGAATAAGATCATCGACGCCAATCAGATACAGGAAGTAGTAGCGCAGATCGAGAGATCCAAGAGGCTCGGACTGTAAAATCCATGGACATGATTACTCCTGATGAGAACATCAGGGAAACGGTGGCTGACAGACTCAAGGGAAAGTGGATATTAGAATTGATATTTGCGATCCTATATATTCTTGCGCATCTTTTGGCCTGGATAATAGTTCTTTGTATAAGGCAAAGATCCGAGCTGCTGACAGTCCGGCTTGTTGCGATCACAAGCGTGCTGATATGGATCACCTTGTTATCTTTATCGGCTGTGGTACTTAAGAGAGTTGAAGCTGATAAATCCATGTTTCAATTCAAGTATTTTATCAACGTTTGTTTTTGCGCCTTTTCCGGGTTTTTCATGTGTATGTATCCATATATCTTTATGGCATTGATAGCTACGGTGAGTGCCGCGGGTACATATCTATGGTTGAGATGTCATGAATTCAGAAGATACCTGGCGATCCTCAAAGGCGAATATAAAGTCTCAGATGCATGTGTTATCTTCAATGAATTAAAATGTCATGGTGGGTACAAACATAGCCGCTATATTAACGTAACACGTGTTGACAGAAGGTTTTCCGGCTTTGACGTGTATGTTGATCTTGTTAAAGTGGATGCGCTTTACGATAATAGACATAGTTGGCTTACATTTCATTATCTTGTGCAGACGGACAGTGATCAGAGTGTCTATGAGATACAGACAGATAGAAAGACATTCAATGATCATCTTATAGGGTACAGAGGTAAAGTTACTATTTTTGATTCTGATGATCTTGGCGAAAAAGCCATGATGTTATAAAGGTTATGGAGTAAGGTATGTTTGGAAATAATAAGATCAAGCCGACAGATCCGAATGTCGTTCTTAAGCAGCATGAGAGGGTATACTTTGTCCTGTCTCTTATTGCTATGGTGCCTGTGATGGTACTTGCTTTTCTATTCCTTCGCTTTACGGTCGGAGCTCTTATAGGATTGATCACTGATGCTAATGAATTTAATCTCATTATCACATGTATGTTGTTCTTGCCGTCAGTAGCAGTTGCCGCTGTTGCAGTTTTGTTGCTTGTAAGGCTCATACGTCAGCATGTAAAGATAATGAACAGTAAGTACGACATTACCATAGCAACCGTAAGCGACAGGCTTGGGGATTTTCTTCAATATACAATGACTCTATACGATGAGACCGGTCGTATCACTGAAGTTGAATCATCTTTTCTTATAAACAAGAAGATAAGAAATGAATCTAAGATCCTATATGCCGTTATAGAAGGTGAGAAGAACAGGGTGATAATACCTAACTGCCGTGCCATAACACTTAGTAAAGGAAGGCTTAACGTAGTAGATCTGGAAGATCCTACAGAAGAGATCAAGGCAATAGTAAGGGAAGGTACGAGCCGTAAGAGAAAGCAGTATCTGATCTCAGATAGCTTATTTATGCTGGCTGTGTTCACCGAAATATTGGTTAATATCATCGCATATATAACTGATTCTTCGGCTCTTAGGGGAATAGTCCCGGTACTTGTATTTGTCTTCACGAGCATACTTGTTATAGCGATGTTACTCTTATTGGATGCTAAAGGAGATCAGATCTCTGTCAGGATCGTTCCGTGCATGGTCTTGGGGTTCTTGACTGTAACGGTGATAAATCTACATATCTTCGTCGGTCTGATCACATCGATTCTGTGGATAGCGGCATATTTCTTCTGGAGAAGGACCGCTAAGAGGAAGATGAAAGATCTCTACGATGGTAAATATAAGGTATCGGAAGGTACTGTCATACATAACGAGGCTCTCTTATCGGGTAAATATACATACCACCTATTTAATAATGTATCTCGAATAGAAATCGGTATATGGGGAAATCACGTATTCATGTATGACGGGACGGACAGTTGGGCACCCTTTGGCCGCGGCTTCTTTGAGTTTTCGTACAAGGTGCGCGCATCTAACGGTACGATCTATGACGTTAAGACAAATCGTATAGAATTCAATAAACATCCTGTCGGATACGTAGGCCTTCTTATCGTTCGTTACGATCCCTATCTTCAGGAAGATGAAGCGATATTACTTTAAGTGTTGACAACATCGCGGAAGAAGTATATCTTTACTAGGAACATAACAGTGTTATGTAGTTTGCATTTCGGAGAGAATAATGACGGCAAAAGACGGTGAGACTAAGCTTGCGCTGATAAAGGCGGCTCGTTCCGAGTTTATCGAGAAGGGGTTTATGAATGCCTCATTGAGGTCTATCTGCAAGAAGGCGGAAGTTACTACCGGTGCGCTCTACTTTTTCTTCAAGGATAAGGATGATCTTTTCGATGCGGTAGTAGGCGGTCCTTTGTGTGAACTTGATGCTACTATCGGAGAACATCTTCGAAGAGAAGCCGAAGGAGATATCAGCGATCCTTTGGATGAGACTTTGGATATGGATGATTCCAAGAGGATCATGGAGATACTATTTAAGTACAAAGATGAGTTTATCCTCTTGCTTACTAAGGCTCAGGGATCCAAGTACGAGAATATAAAGGACAGACTTATCGGTGAGATGCAGCAGCACTATAAGCTGTTCGCGGATATCCTTGAAGAGAGATTCGGAAGTAAGAAGGTGGATGGATTTATGCTCCATTATCTGGCGCATGTACAGGTAGATTCATTCCTTTATCTTCTTACACATTCTAAGGGAAGAGATGAGGCTATGAAGGAACTTCCCGAGGTGGTCAAGAACTTAAGAGCAGGAGGTATTGCGACTTTTGGTCTGAGTTGAAGCTTATATTTTTTTGTATATTACATAACGGTGTTATGTGAATGGGTATTCATATTTGTGTTAAATGGAGGAATAGAGATGTACATTGAAACAAAAGGATTAAAGAAGAGCTACGGAGAAGGCGGAAGCTTCGTACAGGTACTTAAAGGTGTTGATATAGGTATCAAGGCAGGTGAGATGTGTGTTATCCAGGGAACATCGGGCTCGGGTAAATCGACTCTGCTTAACTGTATCGGAGGACTTGATTCTATCGATACGGGAAGTGTGACCGTAGCAGGAACTTCTGTTGAAAGACTTAAGGGAGAAAGGCTTGCCGACTACAGAAGACAGAATCTCGGATTTATATTCCAGTTCTATAATCTGGTGCCTAATCTTACGGTCCGCGAGAATATCCAGGTATGTGAATATCTGTCCAAGGAGCCTCTTGATATGAATGAGATCCTGGATGTTCTTAATATGACGGAGCATGCGGATAAGTTTCCTTCTCAGTTATCGGGAGGCCAGCAGCAAAGATGCGCCATAGCGCGAGCTCTTGTTAAGAATCCCAAGGTGCTGTTATGCGATGAGCCTACGGGTGCTCTTGATTCTAAGACTTCAAGGGATATCCTGATGCTCCTGGAGAAGATAAATGCCAGATACAATACAACGATGATCATAGTTACACACAATAACTCCATTAAGAATATGGTGGATCACGTTATCTATATAAAGGACGGGGAAGTATCCAAAGATTACTATAACGAAGTAAAGATTCCCGCCTGTGATCTGGAGGATCTGTAATATGAATCGGTTGATGCTTAGAAGATCCGTAAGAGATATAAAGAAAAACAGTGGAAGATATATGGCTCTGATGCTTCTTATCGGCTTTGCGGTCTTTATGGTCCTCAGTATGATGGGAGCTTCCATGACTATAAGAGATGAGATCTTAAGCCACGATAAGCTCCTTAATGTTGAAGACGGTGAATTCACGGTATTTGTTCCTCTTAATCAGACGGAGCTTGATAAACTTACTTCGCGCGGGATAAGTATCGAGCAGATCTTTTCCTTGGACTATGAGCTTTCTGACGGAAGTGTTCTTCGTGTCTTTAAGAACAGGGAGAGTATTGATCTTATATCCTTGGCGGAAGGTTCTTTGCCCTCTTCCGATAACGAAGCTGTAATTGAAAGAAGATATGCTGAAGAACATTCCTTAGCAGTAGGTGACAATATCACGGTAGGAGGTAAGACCTTTACGATATCGGGTATCGGAGTAACGCCTGATTATAACAGCCCTGTCAGGAACCTAACCGATTCTGCGGTAGACAGCGTATCCTTCGGTACGATGTTCGTTACGTCTTCTTCCTATGAAGTACTTCTTTCCGAAGGTAATGCCATGAAGTCAGAAGAATATACATATGCTTATACTCTTAACGGAGTTATGACTGACGATGAACTTCAGGCGATATTGGAAGAGAATAAGTTTGACGTATCTGATATAGATGATCCGTATTTCCTTGAATACTGGGAAGAGATGGTCGGACGAAAAGATGATCTTCTTGAAGGAATAGATGACCTTAATGAAGGTGCTCAGGAACTTCGTGACGGAGTAAATGAGCTTGACTCCGGAGTTGACGAACTTGTAGACGGAGTAGGGCAGATGCAGGATTCCATGCCTGATCTTCAGTCAGGTGCGGATTCTCTTTATAACGGAGCAGCTGAACTGTCGTCGGGAATAGGTTCATATACATCAGGTGTATCCTCTGCAGCCGCAGGCGCGAATGAACTTAATAACGGAATTAGTCAGTTAAGCGGCGGATGCACAGATCTTGCTTCAGGCTCTGATCAGTATATGGCAGGGCTTAGCGAACTTAACGATACGGCATATGCATTAAGTCTAAGCGAAGATCCTTTTACCGCACAGATAGCAGGTTCTTTCTATCAGGCTACTTCCGGCCTTGTAGAGGGATATAGCGGAATAGATCAGGGTATAGATTCTGTGGCTCAGGGAGTAGCCTCGGCTTCTTCCGGAGCAGCCGATCTTGCAGGTGGACTTAATACACTTGATTCTAACAGCGCTGCTCTTAATTCGGGCGCATCCTCGCTTCAAAACGGTATAGGAGAGATGAGAGACGGTATAAATGAATTTGCCGACGGCGTTAATGAGTTATCTTCAGGTGTTGATGAACTGGATTCCGGAGTTGACGAGCTTTCTGACGGCGTCAATGAATATGCCGACGGTGTAAGTGAATTCTCTTCTGAAGCCAATGACCTTATAGATGAAGTATTTGATATCGATACGGCTAATCTTATGTCTTTCCTTCCCAAGGATTCTAATCCCAGGATAGATGCAGCTTACGATGATGAGGCGACTGATCTTTATGCGAGCATGGTGGTAGGGATAATCGCGCTTATACTCTTTGCTTATGTTATCTCGGTATTCGTTATACATTCCATAGATCAGGAGTGCAGCGTTATAGGTGCTTTATACTCTCTCGGAGTTAAGAGAAGCTCTATTACATTCGGATATATCGTTATTCCGGTTATAGTAACGTTCCTCGCAGGCACAGTAGGTACATTGATCGCACTTTATACTCCTATGGGAATCCCTTCCGAAATGAGTGAGTCTTTTTCATACTACTCAAATCCCGATATGACGATGAAGATAAAGCCTTTCGTGCTTATATACGGACTTCTTTTGCCTTCTCTTATAACGATCATCGTGAATATACTTGTCATAAGAGGAAGACTTAACAAGAATCCCTTATCGCTTCTTAAGAACGAGCAGAAGGCGGTGAAGGCAAGAGATATCAAGATAAAGAAGATGAAGTTCATTCCGCTTTTCAGGTTAAGACAGCTTCTTCGCGAGATGCGTACAGGGATGACAGTCATATTCGGTATGTTCCTGTCTCTTCTTATAGTAATGCTTGCTCTAACTACCCTTATCTACTGCGTAAGGGTAAAGGACTACAATACGAGATATACGGATTTTGAGTATTTCTATACATATAAATACCCTGAGAAGGAAGTGCCGGAAGGAGGATATGAAGCCGTAGTAAAGGAGGCTTCTAAGGAGTTCCAAGGATTTAGCTTTGATGTTGCCGTCGTAGGCGTTACAAGAGATAATCCTTTCTTCGACTTATCTTCTCTGACGGATAACGGCTCGGATGTAGTAGTAAGTTCATCTTTTGCCTATAAATACAACCTTTCTGTAGGAGACGAGTTTACTTTGGAAGATAAGAAGGAAGATAAGCTTTATGCATTCAGGGTAAGCGGGATAGACAGTTATCAGGCTTCGATGATGGTATTTATGGATATAGATTCTTGCAGGGACTTATTCGGCGAGAGTGATGATTACTTTAATGCCGTATTCTCAGACCATGAGCTTGATATAGAGTCGGGAAGGCTCGCCGCTACTCTTACGAAGAAGGATATCTCCAATGCTTCCGGCGTATTCGTCGATTGTATGCAGGGGATGGTAACGACTCTTCTTGCTGCAGGCGCAGTCATATTCGTAGTTGTTATGTATCTGATGATAAAGATGATGCTGGATCGAGCATCGTTTAATATATCCCTGGTAAAGGTCTTCGGCTTCAGGAACGGCGAAGTGAAGAAGATGTATCTTGACGGGAATCTCATGATGATCGTAGCAGGAGCTCTTGTCTGTATACCGCTCTGCAAGCTGATCCTTAACTACATCTACCCGAATATGCTCGTAGCAAATGTAAATGTGGGACTTCCCATGGCATTCCCTCTATTTGTATATGCGGCGATATTCGTCTCTATCGTGGGACTTTATCTTATTATCAGTCAGTTCCTGTTTATATCCATAAGGAAGACCACGCCTGCGCTCGTCCTTAAGAACAGGGAATAAGAGGTTGCTTTTTTGTAATCGTTAATTTACAAATATCGGAACATTAAGATCCTCCCTGTACGTATAATGTAAGAGTATAGGTTTGCATTGTACGGATGGGAGGATCTATGATCCCTGATACGCTTTCTTATTACGAGAATTACACACCGACTGCTGATGTGCTGGTAGTGGCAGTCTGTCTTGTCTTCATTGTTCTCATAAGAGCTGCGTACATAAGCCGTACGAGGAGTTTTATCTACTTAAGGCACATGATCTACTTTGCCGTCACTGCTTCAGTAGCGAACCTGTGCTTCCACGGTGTTCTGCCTCTTGCAGGTAATATCCCGAATATTTTGATATTCATCCCTCATATTATCTTCCATACGAGCCTTTACTCTATTTTGTTCCTGCAGGTCCATTACCTGAGGGAGATAATGCGGCTTAATATAAAAGAAAACAGGTTATTCACAGTCCTTTCCATATCGGGCTTTTCCGTACTGATACTGCTTGAAGTCTTGCAGCCGATGTTAGGCTTCGGTATGTACGTAGGTCCTGACGGAAGCTTTCAAAGAGAAATGCCGTTCTTTATCTTCGGATATGTCTTCTTTGTCCTTTTGATGTTTACTATGCTCTTTATATATCGCGAAATGATATTCAGGCCAATTCTCGTAGGACTTATATCTTCCGTCAGTATCTCATTTCTTCTTATGCTCATACAGGAGTGGATGGGAGAATCTTCTTATACTGTATTTACATTCCTGTTCCCGATATATGCTCTTCTTTATCTTGCTCACTCTAATCCTTATGATCTTGAGATCGGCGCTGTTGATGAGCGTGCGTTTACCGATCTTATGTACTTAAGCTTTGAGCAGGATGAGGAGCTCTACCTTATGAGCCTTTATATGCATGAATATGACGGTAAGGGACAGCATTATCCCGAAGAGATACAGAAGATGGTAAAGCATTTCGTTTATGAGTTCTTTAAGCATCCGACGCTTTTTCTTATATCAGGCGGGCATCTGGTACTTGTAGTTAGGACATCACAGGAGCCGGACTATATTGACGGCGGGCAGAGGATGATCGATGAATTCATGAAGCTCTACGCCGATTATAAGATCGATTACAAGATAGTATTCCTCAAGAATGACAGAAGGCTCAAGGAAGATAATGACTGTATCAATTTTATAAAGTATCTTCACTTCGATATGGCTGAGAACAGTATATTGAAGCCGGGCGATAAGGAGGTTGAGAGTTATCTCCGCTATAAGTACATAGTCTCGGAACTTGCGGATATAAACGGTAAGCATGATCTTAATGAGCCGAGAGTACTTGTATACTGTCAGCCGGTGCTCAATATCAAGAGCGGAAAGTATGATACGGCAGAGGCTCTGATGCGTCTTAAGCTTCCCGATACCGGCATCGTATACCCGGATGAATTCATATATATAGCCGAGCGGTTCAAGTATATCTATACGCTGACGCAGATAATACTTAATAAGACCTGTCTTAAGATAAAGGAGCTTCTTGATGACGGATACTATGTTCAGCGTATCTCCGTCAATTTCTCCGTATATGACATAAGAGAGCCGGACTTCTGCGAGACTATCGAGAATATCATCAAAGATTCGGGCATTCCTTATGAAAAGGTGGCCATAGAGATCACAGAGACTCAGAATGAGAGAGACTTCGAGAATATCAAGAAGAGGATAAACGAGCTTAAGGACAGCGGTGTAAGATTTTATCTTGATGATTTCGGAACGGGGTATTCCAACTTTGAGAGGATAATGGAACTGCCCTTCGATATCGTTAAGTTCGACAGATCCCTTGTTATCGCATCGGGAACCGGAAATAAGTACAAGTCCATGGTATCTAATCTCGCCATGATGTTCGACAACGGCGAATACTCGGTGCTTTATGAGGGGATTGAGAATGACGAGGACGAGAAGAGGTGTATCGACATGAATGCCAAATACCTTCAGGGATTTAAGTATTCCAAGCCTATTCCCATAGATCAGCTTTCTGAATATCTGGATAAAGGTACGAATGATTGATGCTTCTGACAAAATATTGGCATTTGTGCAGAATTAACAATTATTTCAAATAATAGTGAAGTTTTCGATGGAAGAATCTAGTAAAGTGTAAATAAATCTTTAGGTACGTTCGGCATAGTGTTGTAAAACGCGGGGGACTGTTAACTGTGTACACTTGGAACTTTCAATATATATCGAAGAACAGGCTCGCTGAAGCTCTTGGTCAGTTAAGACTTAATGATCACAACGGAGATGTACTTATAAGGATCCATACCGCTATTCACTTAGGCGATGAAGCGGTGGAACTAGCAAGATTTATCAAGGGGATAATCCCTAAGGCGAAGGTATTCGGTACCAGTACTTCTGCGGTCATATCCTGGGGAGAACTCCTTCCCAACAGATGCGTTATATCCGTTACAACGGCTGACGATGTGCGCATCAAGACGTATATGACCAATACGATAGATGAAGGTACGGGTCAGCCGTTAGCTCCTGACGTGTTGTGCAGAAGAGTCAAGTATGAAGCGGTGTTTGATAACACGAAGCTCCTTCTTACTTTCCTTACTCGTAAGTATATCGAACTTAATTCCTTTATCGATAAATGTAATGATGAATTCCCCGGAGTTCAGATGGTAGGCGGACTTGCCAATACCGGCGACATGAGCATCAAACGCTTTCTCGAATCAGGGTTTGTGTTCGATGAGACGGGGTGGTCTGACAGTGCCATTATCGTTGCATCTTTCGGCGGTGAAAAATTGGAGTGTATGAGTTCATATGCTACAGGCGTACAGGCTTTCGGAGACGAATTCGAAGTGACTGATACTTTCGCGCATTCCATATTATCTCTTGACGGCAAGAATGCGGCTTCCCAATTCCAGATGGGTATATCGGAAGAACTTATGGGAAAAACCGAGTTCGCAAGCCTTTTTCCATATGCTTACGCGGATGCCGGTGACGTCCCCGTATTTGTCCGTTTCTCTCATGATGCTTCGCTCGAAGATATCTATCCCAAGGATCAGCCGCTTTATGATATGGAGTACAAAACGCATCCTGATCTGGATACATCCTCAAAGATGGCAGTATTATCCGCATATCAGAAGGTAAGCAAAGGCAGAAAGCTTAGAAGAGCATTTATCTACGACCGTCAGGTAATAGCTGATAACAGATCGATGTTCAGCCGTATCGAGAACTTCAAGAAGGCTGAGACGTTGTTTGCTTATTCCTGCATAGTAAGGTCAATGATCTACTCCAACTGTGTTAAGTGGGAATTGTCGGCATATGCCAATTCCAATATAAGCGGATGTATAACTGAAGGCGAGATAGTATGCGTCGACGGAAGAAATACGCTGGCTAACGCATCTTTTGTCGTATCAGTATTCGGCGAGAAGGAGGAGACTCAGGAATATAATCCTTACGTATTCTCTCACACCGAGTCAATCTCTCAGGATAACAGGAATCTTCTTAATTACCTTCTGGAAGTAGAGCGCTATCTTGAGAAGAATTCTGATGCGGAAGGTGCTTCGGAATTCAGGGAGTTTATAAAAGATTGTGAAGGTAAGCTTTTATTCTCCGAGGATGATGAGATACCTAATGCCGCTGCGCTGTCTATGGATATCAAGCTTAACGGATACGACAGAGTATGTATCATTACTGTCTCCGGTATCTCGGGCATGAAGGCGGTATTCTCGGAGGAACTTATCAATCTTACCAAGCGCGATCTTATCTCTAAGTGTTCCGATTTTGCCAAGAACAGAGGATACAGAGTATATCTTATGGACGAATGGCAGATAGCCATAGCAGAGACTTCTTACAAAGTAACTCTCTCGGGATTTACGGATGATATGTTAAAGCTTCAAAGGGAACTTTTTGAATATTCGGAAGATCATATCGCGATAGTACCGATATTCTGTCTTATCGACGGTTGTACCGAAGAGAATCTCAATTCTCTTTATTACAAGGCTAAGATTGATATGAGCAATAAGAATGTTCAGTTTATCGTGGTAAATGCTCTCGATACCAAACTTGACGTAGACAGCATACTTGAGAGCTACCATATGGTAAACGTCATCAAGTATGCGATAGATAATGATAAGGTCATACCTTATTATCAGGGAATCTACGATAATGAGAATAACTGTATACATCACTATGAGTCCCTTATGAGACTTCAGGATGAGACGGGAAGGATTTATTATCCCGGAAGTTTCCTTAATGTAGCGAGGACTTACGGGCTTTTGTATGACGCCTTATCCCGTAAGATGATCGAGAAGGTCTTCGCTAAGTTCAGAGATATCGAAGATAAGAGCGTCAGCATGAATGTCTCCATAAGAGATATCAAGGATAAGGAGATGATCGAGTTCATCTTCGATTCATTATCATCAGTTGCTCATCCCGAGAACTTCGTGTTTGAGATATTGGAGAATGAGGATATCGATGACTATAATCTCATGGTCGCATTCGTTGATCGTATACATGACTTGGGCGGCAAGATATCGATAGATGACTTCGGCAGCGGTTTCTCCAATCTGATGCATATCGCGGGGATCCATTCGGACTTCATAAAGATAGACGGATCGATAGTCAAGCGTTGTCACGAGGATATTGATTCTGAGCATCTTGTAGCGCTTATCGCGAACTGGAAGCATCTTTGCGGCGACAGGATCAAGATAGTGGCGGAATTTGTTGAGAATCAGCAGATCCAGGATGTGCTCCTTAAGTACAAGATAGACTACTCGCAGGGCTATCTGTTCTCTAAGCCTGCGCATGATCTTATGGAGTGACTGCCTTATGAGAAGTGTCAAGAAGAAAAGGATAATTGGTCTTGTTATCGAGAACCTCTTTACTGAATTTGCTCAGGAAGTCATTCAGAATGTCATCAGTACCAGCAGGCTCAATCAGGACGTTAATATCGTGATCGTATCGGGAAAGTACGATCCCGGTACTGATCTGTCAGATCACCAGCACCGATATAAGAGAGTCTATAACTCCGTATACAAATTGGAGGAACTGTGCGGATTTGACGGACTTATAATCTCTCTCGGAAGTATGGAGAACATAAAGCGCGAGATCATCCAGAAGAGATATTTTGAGAAGCTTAAGGATACGCCAAAGGTATTCGTGGTATCTGATCTTGAAGACCAGCCTTCCGTTAATTACGATAATTCGACGGGTATAGACGAAGCGGTCGACTGTCTTGTCAATGCATACGGCTTATCAAGATTTGCCATGCTCGGAGGTCGTGACGATAATGTCGATGCCAGAGTCAGGAAAGTCTTATATGCGAAGGCGCTTAAGAGAAATTCCATAGATTTTACTGACGATAACTATGTATCAGCAGATATGTCGACAGAAACACAGGAACAGGCGAGAGAGCTCCTTGATAAGAATCCGGATGTTCAGGCAATCTTTTGCGTTAATGATGCTTCTGCGGTAGGACTTTTTGATGTAATGGCCGGAAGAGGTCTTGTTCCCGGCAAGGACATCATGGTATTCGGATTTGACAATACTACAGCGGCAGGAAGGATGACTCCGACGCTGGCCTCGATCGGAGCATCTGAGGTCACTTTGGGTCAGAAAGCCGTAGAGGAAGTATTATCTCAGATGAACGGCAATCCGCCTAAGAGCATGCTTGTCCCGACGAGGATATACGGCAGGGAATCCTTCGAATATGAGATGTACGAATATACGACAATGGAACTTCTCACAGCTGATGAGTCTTTTGTCTACAGGATGTTCGATGACTGCTTCTATCGATACAGATATGAGTTCAGAGACAGAGAGTCAGTTAATCTTCCCAGGCTTTTTGCTGAAATTATGACCAGGATCCTTAAGACGTTGAAGTCTAAATACCTGAGTATGGAGGATTACAATGAGCTCTGTAAGCTTATTGATATATTCTTCGACAACGGTGCAATGGATTTTACTGATGCAAGTAAATTCACCAAGAGTGTTGAACAGCTTCAAAATGCCGTGAATTACCATGGCGGATATAACAGGAATGTCAACAGACTCTTTGCCAGGATGAAGGACCGGGCGATAATCGCACTTGCCGAGAATAAGCTTCGTGCAAGTGACAGGCTTATAACAGGAAGACAGAAAATACAGAACATGATGGTCGAGACCGTATCTTATACTGACGATGCCGAAGATACTCTTAACAGGATAGTCAGGAATTTCGATAAGTTAGGTCTTATGAATTCAGCTCTGTTTATATTCGGTTCTCCCGTGGCATACGATGCCGATAAGGATGATCTTATCCCTCAGTATATCGACCTTAAGTGCGTAATGAAGTCCGGTGAACTTTATGTTATCCCCAAGGAGAGGCAGCAAGGTCTTACGGGAGAGATGTTCAAGAGAGTCGAGCTTTCACCTAAGTGCTCGGAGTATGTTCCTTTCCCCATTTTCTATAAAGAGACTATATTCGGATTCCTCGTGTGTGAGTATAGTGACGAGATCGCTAACAGCGGTGAATACTTTGCCGACCAGCTGGCAAGGACACTATACATGAACGAGAATTACAGGTGATATCATTTCGAGCATTATAGTATAATTACCTCTGGATAAGATTTCGGAGGCAATATATGGATACAGAGCTTAAGAATGCGATAAGGACTGATGCAGATTTCAGATTTGCCAAGGCAAAAGTGGATCTGATCTTATATTTTGTATTGATAGCAGTAGCATCAATGATCTCGACCGGTGTGTGCCGATTTCTTCTTAAGCTGTTACCGGATGCTTATGGAGGATTGATCAGCTTCGTAAGATTCTCCCTTAGTTGTCTGGTATTGTTATTTGTAACAGGTCCTATGATGGTGGGGTTTACCAAAGGAATACTAGATCTTAAGACGAATGATTCCGCTAAGGATTGTATCTTTTACGCCTTCAAAGAGGGAAGGTATCTGAAGGTAGTAAGAAGTCTTGTTCTGTATACCGCCGTAGGTTTCGTTCCGCGTATTATCGACCTTATATCCGACGTTCTCGGTATCAGGACCTTGTATGGAATATCACTTGTTACGTCGCTTGGCGTAGCCTTTGTAGAGCTTTTCCTTTTTACATTTGTTCATCAGATCATTGCCGAAGATATCGAAGTGTCTCCCGTAGACGCGTGCCTTAAGAGCATCAAGCTTATGACCGGTCAGCAGAAGGGACTTTGGGATCTTCTTATTTCGTATATCGTTGTTGTCATTATCGTTGTCGTTACTTGCGGTATCGGATTATTCTATGCAGGACCGCTTATCAACTGCGGCATAACATGCTTCTATGAGCGTCTTAAGGAGAATGATAAGTGAACAGCGTAATATTCGATATGGACGGCGTCATATTCGATTCCGAGAGAGCCGTATATAACATATGGAGAGAGTTAGCGGAGAAGTACGGCTTCGCGGAAGACTTATACGAAGTCTACATAAAGTGCATAGGCGTTAATTCGGATTCCACAAGGAAGATCTTTACCGAGCATTACGGAAGCAGTTTCCCATACGATGAATATCAGAAAGAAACATCGAGTATGTACAGGAGCAGATACGACGGAGGTAATCTTCCGTTAAAGCCCTATGTAGAAGAACTTCTTCAATGCATTAAGAGCAAAGGATATAAGATCGCCATCGCGTCTTCTACCGGAACTGAGAGAGTAAGGATGCAGATAGACGAAGCAGGACTTAGTAAGTACTTCGACATAATTGTCGGAGGCGATATGGTAACGAGAAGTAAGCCTGCTCCGGATATCTTTCTTGAAGCTGCAGATAAGCTGGGCGCTATCCCTGAAGAGACATATGTAATAGAAGATTCCTTCAACGGCATAAGAGCTGCATACGAGGGAGGATTTATCCCCGTTATGGTGCCTGATATGCTTCCGCCTGACGATGAGATGAGAGATAAAGCTGACTTCATCTTCGACAGCCTGAAAGAGGTGGAGAGCATCCTGTAAGCTCGTTGACTGCCATCTCCTACAGGGTTATAATCAAGACATAAAAGAGGCATTACCGATAGACGGTGACCTCGCTAAGCTTTTATTGAGCCGTAGTCATTGGTCGTGATGGCGGCTCATTTCTTTGTTGTAAGACAAAGGGTTATGATTGACACGATCAAAATACCTATCGTCAATATAACGATCAATATTTCATAGTCGCTCATTTGACCACCTCCTGCCTACCATATGGGGAGTAGAGGTCAGACCGCCTACCGTTATTGGTAATGCCTCGGATATGATTATAATGCAAACGTATGTTTGTGTAAACGGTATATTGTACGTTATCTGCGTTATGTGTATACTCTCTTATCAAAAGATAAGAGGAGAAAGATAATATGTACGATCTTATTTTATTTGATCTTGACGGTACTTTAACTCAGTCGGAATACGGTATTTTCAGTTCGGTTCAGTATGCTCTTGAGAAGTTCGGTATCAACGAGACTGATCCCAAGAACTTAAGAAGATTCATAGGTCCGCCTCTGTATGTATCTTTCTCCGAATTTTACGGCCTTACGGGAGACGACGGAGAACTTGCAGTCAAGTACTACCGCGAAGTCTATGAAAAGGACGGCTTCAAGCAGGCTCCTTTATACGACGGTGTAAAAGAGACATTAACTAAGCTTAAGGACAGCGGCAAGAGGCTTATGGTAGTAACATCCAAGCCTCAGGAGATGGCGGACAGAGTAATAGAGAACGTAGGACTTATATCCTTATTCGATGCCATCGTAGGCCCCGGCCGCGAAATGCTCTCTCCCAGCAAGACAGACCTTATCAACAAAGCACTTAAGATCGCAGGCTCTGACGGTAAGGATGCAGTCATGGTAGGAGACCGTAAGTTCGACATAGAAGGTGCATGCGGAGCAGGTATCGATTCCATAGGTGTCCTTTACGGATACGGCTCAAGGGAAGAACTTGAGCAGGCAGGCTCTACGTATATAGTAGAAACTCCTGAGCAGGTTATAGATAGGATCTGATATTGTAGTGGTCAAGCTTTTTGGTAACGCCTTCATTAACGCTTTAAGCTGTTTATGGTGAAGCAGATGCATTCTACCGGATATGTATGAATCTGCCGGATGTTGTCCGTTATGGAGACTGGATAAATCAGGGTGATTGTGAGTTTTATATATTAGGGAACGATATTACTATTATAAGATCTGATGGTGCATCGGTAACTACTTTTCCTTATAATGATCCAGGAACGATTCATTATGTTGAAGGGCTTCCCCAATTGTATCTCTGATTTGGAGGTTATATGAGTGTTTATCGTATAATGAGTTTGTGCTTGAGAAAAAATGCAAATGCTTTCGATGAAATCAAATCAGTGCTTGAAAACTCCAATTGGTGTTTTGTTAAGGAATATGATATAGATCATGAAACAACTCCTGGAGCGTTTCTAGAGTACGCTAGGAAGTATGGTATGGCTGAACAGAGTATTATGCTGGAGTTATACACAGATCATATATCATATGATGAAGTGCAGATTTCTTTTGAATCTGATTATGAAGATACTGTTATAATCAGTAGCGCGATTATGGAAGTTATAGAATGTTGTGTGGATGTTGATGGCATTATCTGTGGTAGTATGTGCTTGGAATCTTGGGGATTTGAAGACTTATCGTCGTATGATAAGTATATTATTCAAAGTGAAAGTGTAAGGAGGATACATAAAGATCTTGATCTTATTTATCTTTCAGATGAATGTATAAAAACAAGCTATGACATTGATGAGGATTATGCAGATCGGTGTTACATCTCTCATAGCACTAGAAATGGTATGCTATATATTAATAAGAGAGTTCATATAGGATGAAATAGGTGGCGGATGGTTCAGAAGTGGTCCGCATATAGGATAAAGGCTTAATACATGGAATATTATTTTGAAATCTATTTTGATGTAAATTGCCTTGATTTATTAGGGATTGAAGAGCAGTGTGTAAATTGGTCGGGAATTGAATATTCTCAAGATCCACCTGTTTATAAGACAAGTAGTGGTTTGATGTTTGAAAAAATAATGCATAATAACTTTAAACTTGTTACTGGAGAAGATCTTCCCGGGAATTATATAGGATTGGTTTTAAGGGGAAATTCATTACACGAATTATCTACCCAAATAAATTTGAATACTTGTGTCAATAATCCTGTTTTGCGTTTCATAGGTAATCTTAATGAAAGACTAGGTTATATTTTACTCTTGTGCAGGGTTGAGGAGCGTATTTCAGAGCGATATTCTTTGGAAGACAATAATGATGTGATAAATCTGGTCGTAAAATCACTTGACTGGAATACCCCCAAAGATATAGTTATTCACAAAAAACTAAGATTTAGGTTCCCTTACAACTTTACAGAGAAATAATTGGGATTGTAGTTGTTAAGCCTTTTTGCAACGTCACCATCTGATTAGTTTTAACGCATAGGTTCTTTATGGGGTATCAATTGCGAGTGCATTTCGATCATACTCAGAAAAATCAATTCATTATTGTCTACGGTTGCAATTCTCCTTCTTCATGCTATAATTTCAAAGTATTATAAATAGACCGAACATGAGATAAGACTTCTCGTGTTTAACGCTCGTCGGACGGGGCAGGTCGGTGCCGCACGTGGTGGAAGAGCACCACGATTATTAAACTGGGTTAAGAGCCCAATTTTATAAGATGGTTACTTATAACCAATGCTGATGCGCTGCCTCTTGGAGAGCCGGTCAATGCTTATTACCGAATCTAAGGCAGTTCATCTATTGAAGATGAGCTGCTTTTTGTAGTATTGGAGAGATTGATGGATCTTGATAGACAGAAACAGGCGCCTTTATATAAGGCTATAGAGAGCTTCAGACGCCAGAGGGTCGTTCCCTTTGACGTGCCGGGCCATAAGAGGGGAAGAGGCAATAAGGAGCTCGTGGATTTCTTGGGGATAAAGTGCGTCGAGATCGACGTCAATTCCATGAAGGCATTGGATAACCTTTGTCATCCCGTGTCGGTCATTAAGGAAGCAGAGGAACTGGCTGCTGATGCTTTCGGTGCTTCTCATGCATTTATGATGGTAGGCGGTACTACAAGTGCCGTGCAGTCTATGGTACTTACCGCCTGTAAGAGAGGTGATAAGATCATTATGCCTCGAAATGTCCATAAGAGTGCTATCAATGCTCTTATCCTCTGCGGCGCTATTCCTGTATATATCGATCCCAAGGTAGATACTAAGCTCGGTATCCCTCTTGGTATGGAGATAGGTGATGTTAAGAAGGCTATAGAGGAAAATCCCGATGCCAAGGCGATAATGATCAATAATCCGTCTTATTACGGTATCTGCTCCGACTTAAAGTCCATAGTAGATCTTGCTCATAAGAATAATATGCTGGCGCTTGTAGACGAAGCTCACGGTACGCATCTTTATTTCGGCGAGGGACTTCCTCTTAATGCCATGGGCGCAGGAGCCGATATGGCTGCTATCAGTATGCATAAGTCCGGAGGATCTCTTACACAGAGTTCTATCCTTCTTACGGGTGAGGGAATAGACGAAGGCTACGTATCTAATATCGTTAATCTTACGCAGACAACATCTGCTTCTTATCTTCTCCTGGGAAGCCTTGATATAAGCAGGAGAAACCTTGCACTTAAGGGTAAGGAGAGCTTTGCAAAAGTCTGCGATATGGCCGCATATGCCAGAGAAGAGATCAATGAGATCGACGGATTCTATGCTTTCGGATCTGAGCTTATAAACGGCAGCAGCGTATATGATTTTGATATCACGAAGCTTGTAATCAATACTCGAGGAATCGGACTCACCGGTATCGAAGTATATGACCTTCTCCGTGAGGAATACGATATCCAGATGGAGTTCGGAGATCTTTCGAATGTCCTGGCTTACGTCTCTATAGGTGACAGGATCCAGGAGATAGAGAGACTTGCAGGTGCACTTAACGATATTGCAAGGCTTTACTCCAAGCCTACGGGAGATTTCTTCTGCGCCGAGTATGTAACGCCTGTAGTAAAGGCTACGCCCCAGGAAGCTTTCTATGCTACCAAGGAAAAGCTCCCTATCGAGTCGACTATCGGACGTATCTGCGGAGAGTCGGTAATGTGCTATCCGCCGGGAATACCGATATTGGCTCCGGGCGAGATGATAACATCCGACATACTGGATTATATAAAGCTTGCCAAGGAGAAGGGATGCTCCATGCAGGGACCTGCAAGTGAGGATATCACTGAGCTTCTCGTACTCAAGTAAACACATTAGGGGGAATATAAGATGTCATCTAATCCTATGGAATTCTGGTTTGAAGAGATGCATACGAATAACGTTAAGATGGCTATAAGGGTCAATAAGCATCTTTATAGCGATACGAGCGAATTTCAGCGTATCGACGTATTCGAATCTCCCGAGTTCGGTAAGTTTTTAACCTCTAACGGTAATGTCATCTTCTCCGAGCAGGAGGAGTTCACATACGATGAGATGATCGTCCATGTCCCCATGGCAGTGCACCCTGACGTTAAGCGTGTACTTGTAATAGGCGGCGGCGACGGCGGTGTTGCAAGAGAGCTGTCTCACTATAAGGAGATCGAGGTAATAGATATAGCAGAGCCCGACAAGATGTTCGTGGATGTCTGCCGTAAGTATTTCCCCGATAATGCCATAGGTCTTGAGGACGTAAGAGTAAGGCTCTACTACGAAGACGGCTTGAGATTCCTTAGAAAGTGCAAGGATAAGTACGATCTTATAATCAATGACGCTACGGATCCTACGGGACATGAGGCGGGTCTTTTTACCAAGGAATTCTACGGTAACTGCTTCAAGGCATTACACGATGACGGAATAATGGTCTATCAGCACGGCAGCCCTTTCTTCGACGAAGACGAGGAGAACTGCAGAGCGATGCACAGGAAGGCCGTTAAGTCTTTCCCCGTAATGAAGGTATATCAGGCACATATCCCTACGTGCCCCTCAGGATACTGGCTCTTCGGCTTTGCATCCAAGAAGTATCACCCGCTTCGTGACTTCGATCCCAAGAAGTGGGAGGAGAGAGGCATCAAGACCTGGTATTACACGACACATCTTCACTCCGGTGCATTTATGCTCCCTAAGTACGTAGAAGATATGCTCAAAGAAGAAGAGAATGCTAATTAACGAATAAGGAGGATCAACAAATGGCAAGATTATTAGTGATCGGATGCGGCGGCGTAGCACAGGTAGCTATCCAGAAGTGCTGCCAGAACCACAAGACTTTTGAGGAGATCATCATTGCTTCAAGGACACTTTCCAAGTGCGACGACCTGAAGGCTAAGATCGAAGCTACGGATTGCCCCGTAAAGATAACAACTGCAGGCGTTAATGCCGACGATAAGGAGGATATCGTAAAGCTTATTACCAAGTTTAAGCCCGATGCGGTCCTTAATGTTGCTCTTCCTTATCAGGATCTTACGATTATGGATGCATGCCTTGAGTGTAAGGTGGATTATATCGATACAGCTAACTACGAGCCTGAGGATACAGATGATCCCAAGTGGCGCGAAGTATACGAGAAGAGATGTCAGGAGAAGGGCTTTACCGCTTACTTTGATTATTCCTGGCAGTGGGCTTATGAAGAGAAGTTCAAGGAGGCAGGTATCACGGCTCTCCTGGGAACAGGATTTGACCCCGGTGTTACTTCCGTATTCGTAGCATATGCTAAGAAGCATTACTTCGATCAGATCGATACAGTTGATATCCTTGACTGTAACGGCGGCGATCACGGCTATCCTTTTGCTACTAACTTCAATCCCGAGATCAATCTCCGTGAAGTATCTGCCAACGGATCTTATATGGAGAACGGCAAGTGGGTAGAGACTAAGCCCATGGAGATCAAGAGAGAATACGATTTCCCTAAGGTAGGTAAGAAGGATATGTACCTTCTTCACCATGAGGAGATCGAAGCATTGGGAAGGAACTTCCCCGAGATCAAGAGGATAAGATTCTTCATGACATTCGGTCAGAGCTATCTTACACACATGAAGTGCCTCGAGAACGTAGGAATGCTCTCTACTGTACCCGTTGAGCATGACGGTCATCTTATCGTTCCTATCCAGTTCTTAAAGACATTGCTCCCCGATCCCGCAAGCCTCGGTCCCCGCACAGTAGGTAAGACCAATATCGGCTGTATCTTCACGGGCAAGAAGGACGGCAAGGATAAGACTTTGTATATCTATAACGTATGCGACCATCAGGAATGCTACAGGGAGCTTGGCTCTCAGGCTATCTCCTATACAACAGGTGTTCCTGCCATGATCGGTACTGCTCTTGTAGTAGAAGGCATCTGGAAGAAGCCCGGTGTATTTACAACGGACGAGTTCGATCCCGATCCTTATATGGATATGCTCAATAAGTACGGTCTTCCCTGGGTAGTAGACGAGAACCCCGTTCTTGTTCCATGACATACGAAGGATTAAGAACACCGTCTTATATAGTCCTCGAAAGTAAGCTCAAGCAGAACCTTGAGATACTTTCGTATGTCTCGAAATGCTCCGGCGGCAAGATACTTCTTGCCCAGAAAGCATTCTCCATGTTCCGCGTATATCCTCTTATTGCAGAGTACTTAACGGGTACTACTGCATCCGGCATATACGAGGCGCTTCTTGCTCACGAAGAGATGTCGGGATCTGAGAACCACGTGTTCGAGCCTGCATATAAGGACGACGAGATGGAAGAGATATTGAAGATGTGCGACCACGTATACTTCAATTCCTTATCTCAGCTTGAGCACCACAGGAATGTATGGGAGAAGTACGCTTCTGAAGGCAATGTGAGCATAGGACTTAGAGTTAATCCCGAGTTCTCCACTCAGGAAGGACATGAGATCTACGATCCCTGCTCTCCCAAGTCAAGGCTCGGTATCAGGGAGTCTTCTTTTGGGAATACGCTTCCTTTGGGTGTAGAAGGCCTTCATATGCATACATTATGCGAGCAGGGATTTGAGCCTTTAAGAGACACATTCAAGGTATTCGAAGAGAAGTTCGGCAAGTTCCTCCATGAGCTTAAGTGGATAAACTTAGGCGGAGGTCACCATATAACTAAGGATGACTATGACAGGGAAGGGCTTATCGATCTTATAAAGTATATTCGAAGTAAGTACGAAGTAGAGGTGTATCTTGAGCCCGGCGAGGCTATAGCTCTTGATGCGGGTATCCTTATAACGGAAGTAATGGATATCGTGGATACTCCCGATATGCCTACACTTATCCTTGATGCATCTGCTGCATGCCATATGCCCGATGTCCTGGAGATGCCTTATACACCGCCTCTTCTTGATGAGGTACAGGAGGGAGTTAAGGTCCGTCTTGCATCCCGTACATGCCTTGCAGGCGACGTTATAGGTGAATATACGTTGAAAGAAGTTCCTTCTGTCGGCGATATACTGACTTTCGGTGATATGGCTATCTATTCTATGGTAAAGAACAATACATTTAACGGTATGCCTTTGCCTGATATCGTCCTTCTTAAGGAGGACGGCGATTATGAGCTGGTTAAGAGATTCGGATATTCCGACTTTAAGGAGAGATTATCGTGAGAAAGATAAGATTTCCAGCAGAATATGAAAGCCACGATGCTACATTGATGATCTGGCCCGTTCGCCCCGGATCCTGGGGCAAGGACCCTTCTAAGGCTCAGAAGGCTTTCCTTACGATCTTTAAGGAGATATTAAGATCTGAAGATCTGTATGTCCTCTTTAACAGAAGGACCGATCCCGATGTTATAGATGCGGTCAAGGCAGAGCTTTCAGGCTGTAAGTTCGACTTTGTACCCTTGATCGTTGATTCGGATGATTCATGGGCAAGAGATACGGGACCTACATTTGTCTACGACGACAGCGAACTTAAGGGTATCGACTGGGGCTTTAATGCCTGGGGCGGCGACTTCGACGGTCTTTATTCCGACTATGAGAACGACAGGGATGTTGCAAGAAAGTTCTGCGAGAAGATCGATGTGGAGAGCATCGACAGGACTAAGTTCATCCTTGAGGGCGGAAGCGTTCACAGCGACGGAGAAGGTACTCTTATGGTTACTGAGAGCTGCCTTTTAAGTCAGGGACGTAATCCTTCCATGACTAAAGAAGATATCGAGGACTATCTTAAGATGTCACTTGGCGCTAAGAAGGTATTGTGGCTTCCCGGGGGCATTTATAACGACGAGACTAACGAGCATGTTGATAATGTCTGCGCATTCGTAGCTCCGGGAGAAGTAGTCCTTGCCTGGACCGACAACGAGAATGATCCGCAGTATGCTTTATCCAAGGCTTCCTACGATTATCTGTCTTCTGAGACTGACGCTAAGGGAAGACCTCTTGTTATACATAAGCTTCCTATCCCCGATACGCCTGTATGTATAGGCGAAGAAGATATGGCTAATCTTGTTTTCGAAGAGGGAGAGGATAACAGAGAGTTAGGAGAGAGGCTTGCGGCAAGCTACGTAAATTATTACTACACCAATGATTCTATTCTCCTTCCTCAGTTCGGAGGAGTTAACGAAGAAAGCGATAAGCGAGCAGTAGAGATAATGACTTCTCTTGCAGGATCAAGAAGAGTAGTTCCCGTATATGCAAAGGATATCCTTGTAGGCGGCGGTAATATTCACTGCATCACGCAGCAGATACCACGAAAGGATTAAGGAGAGATTATGAGCAAAGTTAAAGTAGCGGCTATCCAGATGAGCTGCAGTAACAGCGTAGAAGACAATATAAAGAAGGCTGATGTCTTTGTTAGAGAGGCGGCTTCAAAGGGAGCTAAGATAATTCTTTTATCAGAGCTTTTTGAGAGGCAGTATTTCTGCCAGGAGAGAAGATATGACTACTACGCTTTCGCAAAGAGCGTAGAAGAGAATGATGCTGTATTGCATTTCAAGAAGGTGGCAAAGGAATTAGGTGTCATCCTTCCCATAAGCTTTTATGAGAAGGATGTTAATGTCCTTTATAACTCCGTAGCGATGATAGATGATGAGGGAGAAGTTATGGGGATATACAGAAAGACTCATATCCCTGACGATCACTTCTATCAGGAGAAGTTCTACTTTACTCCCGGAAATACCGGATTTACCGTATTCGAGACAAAGTACGGCAATATAGGCGTAGGTATCTGCTGGGATCAGTGGTTCCCCGAGACGGCAAGGAGCCTTGCTCTTTTGGGTGCGGATATAATCCTCTATCCTACTGCTATAGGTAAGGAGCCTATCCTTGAAGTAGACAGTATGGAACACTGGAGAAGAGCCATGGTAGGGCATTCTGCGGCGAATATCATCCCCGTGGTGGCAGCTAACAGGATAGGACTTGAGAAGGTTCTTCCTTCTAAGGAGAATAATAACCAGGAAAGCGAGCTTTTATTCTACGGAAGCAGCTTCATGACGGACCAGTGGGGAGCTCTTGTAGCATCGGCCGGAAGGGATACGGAAGAGATCTTATATGCCGAATATGACTTTAATGTCAATAGGGAAGACCGTCTTTCCTGGGGTGTATTTAGAGACAGAAGACCTGAGATGTATACGGATTTATTATGAAATCTGTCATGGTTTGATGTTCCGAGGTTAATGATATAATCTCAACGGGTAAGAATATAAGTAAGAACGAAGAACGTTTTTAAAGAAATGGGTGTTATATGTTTAAGAAGATAATAAGCGCGGCTCTTGTGGTGCTTTATATACCCTTGAGCCTCGTATGGAATCTTATGGCGATAGGATTTATGTTGCCGCTATGGGAACCGACATTGGGCGGTACCGGCATACAGGAGTGGTCAGAGGGAGCACCTCTTGTTCCGATCGGATGCCTGATGCTCATCATATGGCTGGTATCACTTATGTTCCTTCTCTTGAGATTCGTTAAGAAGAACAACAATAACGACAGGACCAGGAGTTCCGGAAGGTACAGGTAATTACTATGGATAAGGGCATTGCACAGGCTATCAGAGAGAACGTATCCAAGGTGATCGTAGGTAAGGACAGACAGATCGAGTATCTGCTGACCGCTTTGTTAGTCGGAGGCCATGTCCTTCTGGAAGATGTTCCAGGAACAGGTAAGACGAAGACCGCCAGGGCACTTGCCCAGTCTTTGGCACTGGACTTTAAGAGAGTTCAGTTTACTATCGACCTTCTCCCGTCTGATCTTACGGGTATCCATTACTTCGACAGGAAGGCTGATGAGTTCATCTTCCGTGAAGGCCCCGTATTTACCAATATCCTGCTTGCTGACGAGATCAACAGAGCTACCGCAAGGACCCAGTCGAGCCTTCTTGAATGTATGGAGGAGAAGCAGGTATCAGTTGACGGCAAGACTATGAAGCTTAAGCCGCCATTCCTTGTAATAGCTACGCAGAATCCTATCGAGTCGCAGGGAACATTCCCGCTTCCCGAGGCACAGCTGGACAGATTCCTTATGATGCTCAAGATGGATTATCCTACTCATGAAGAGAGCATCGAGATCTTAAAGAGGTTCTCTGAGTCGGATCCTCTGGACGGATTAAAGTCCGTTGCGACTCCCGAAGATATCTTTAAGATGCAGGAAGAAGCCAAGAAGATCCGTGTCGATGACAAGGTCTATGAATATGCCTGCGATATAGTAGAAGCTACCAGGAAGAGTCCTGATATCAGAGTCGGCGCCAGCCCCAGAGCATTACTGTCATTTGTTGCTGCAGCGAAGGCTTTGGCACTTCTTAGAGGAAGGGATTTTGTTACTCCGGATGATCTCAAGGAGCTTTCGGTACCTGTCCTTGCTCACAGAGTAAGTATCCATTCCTCCGGATCCTTTAATAACGAAGGAGGATATGCCTCGGTCAGGGATCGTGCAGCTTCTGTTATCTCTAAGATAGTAAGTTCGGTAGTCTGTCCCACAGAAAAGTTCTGAGCAGATGGAGATCATCGTATTCTTATTATTCCTTGCCATGTTGGCTTCTTTTGAGCTTATCTGGTACAGGCGCTATGCCGTAGATAAGATCTCTCTTGATGTGAGTTTTTCCAAGGATGTTGCCGAATACGGTGAGATAATAGAAGTAATCGAAGTTGCCGAGAATAATAAGAGGCTCCCGCTGCCATTTATCATCCTTAAGTTCGAGACTCCTCCCGTAATTGAATTTCAGGATATGACCAATACATCCTTATCTGATCTTCTGTACAGGGAGGATATGCTTTCCATGAAGCCTTTTTCCAGGCATACCAGAAGGATAAAGGCTAAGTGTACTCATAGGGGATATTATTCTTTCTCCAGAGTCAATGTATCTACGTCAGATCTTCTTCTTATTGAGAAGCTTACGCGTGAGTTTCCCGCTGATGCCAGCATAACGATCCTTCCCGAGAAGGTAAGCTGTGATGATCTTAATACTCTCCTGTCTGTTACTTTCTCGGATGTCATGACAAGGAGGACTCTTCTTACGGACCCTTTCGCTTTTGCAGGTATAAGGGAATATCAGCCTTTTGATCCCATGAAGAACGTCAACTGGTCTGCTACTGCAAGGACAGGGGAACTGATGGTCAATCAGTGTGCGTCTACCGCCACAAGGCAGGTAACGATATTTCTTAATCTCGAGTACTATAATCCCAAGCAGTCAAGAAGCCTGCTTGAGACTGCGATAAGTATCACGTATTCGTATATCTGCGAGCTCTCCTTTGCAGGTATTGCTTCCGCCGTGTTTACTAACGGCAGGGACCGCCTTACGGAAGATCCCGTTACTTTCGATATGGATACTTCCTATAACGACATAAGAAGAAGGGGCATAGAGCTTGCAAGGATCGATCTTGATAAGCAGGTGTTGCCTTTCGAGGCGCTTGTTGAAGAATATCTTCCCGCGACGGGGACAGATGATTATATCCTGGTCATATCCCCCAGAAGAGACGATGCGTTCAAGTTCATGGTTCAGGACCTTCAGGCATTAAGGAAGAACTCTACATGGGTAATACCGTGCTATAAAGACTTTAAAGAGATCCCGGGAGATATGAGGAATGTTATGAGATGGGAGGTGTCGGGCCATGACTGATAGGAAGCCCCGTCTCATTACTTACGGAATATTCTCCGATCTTATGCTGTCTCTTATAGTATTCCTGACGGTTCAGTCTGCGCTGATATTTGCCATGTTCGGCTATATCTCGACACTTGACGTGAACTTTATATATCTTGTTATCCCTGTGTTCTACGCGGCATCCTACCTTGTTATAAGAAGGCTTAAGATAGGCCAGAAGAGCATGATAGCTTCTCATCTGATATTCCTTACTGTATCGCTGGCGGTGATGTTTTTATTGTCTGACGCTAACGGGGCGGAGAAACTTACCGTATTGATATCCGCCGTGATCCAGATGATATATTCGCTCAAGCAAAGGTATAATACCAAGGATTTTGAGGTAAGATCCGAGATACTTTATCTTTGTATGACAGTGAACATTCTGGCTTTCTGCATCATATCCTACTTCAATAAGATCGAATTCGTTCGTGTCATTTTGATGAATACCGTATTGATAGTGACGTTCTTTTTTATCGCAAGACAGAGCAACGTACTGGATGTATCTTATTACCACAGCTTAAGGTCTGAGACTCAGAATGTTAATTCGGTCAAGAAGCAGAACAGGATGAGCATCCTTCTTATAGTTCTTGGAATAGGAGTATCACTCTTTATGCTTTACGGCTTCCCCGCAGATGCCGTGACCGCAAAGATCATGGAAGGCATCAAGGCTTTCTTAAGATTCCTGTTCAGTATCCTCCCGCAAGATCCGGATCCTACAGGGGAAGATAAGAGGCGACTTATACTTCCGTATGAGAATGACAATCTTCTGGAAACTGAGCCTCCGATGTACCTTAAGGTAATAGTGCTCTTTGTATTCCTTTGTGTCGTAGTATCTTTCTTTATCTCGGCAGTAGCTGCCATAAAGGCGCTTCTTTCAAGGTACGGGACTGCTTCCGAGAAGAAGATCGCCGATTCGGACGGCGCTGTAGTAGACCTTATCGAGAACGTAGAGAAAAAAGCGAAGGATAAGCGCAAGAGATTAGATTTTGGTAAGGGATATGAGAAAGAGATAAGAAAGAAATTCTATCAGAAGGTAAAGCGCGGCATGAAGGACGGACTTCCCGTGGGAAGAACTTCAACTCCCAGGGACATCGAAAGGATCCTTAAGGAAAACGGCGACAGCACCATATTCGATCTTACCGACAGGTATGAGAAAGTAAGATACAGAGCAGAAGATCTTACTTGACTATATTCTTGGCCCAGATCCCGCTTTTTACGAGGAAATGAGCTATCACGCACTTTATGACCTCGAGGGATTGAACAAGAGCTACCATATATACGACATACATATTGGTGTGGCGACTTAGAACATATGCTGTAGGGATAAGTACTACCCAAGCAAAGCAGCTGTCGAACAGGAATGTAATAAACGTATTTCCTCCTGACCTTATTATGAAGTAGGATGCATGCATATATGCGTAGAAGGGCATGAGCATAGCAAATATCAGGATGAACTTCGTAGCCATGACTCTTATCTCGTGAGATGTATTGTAGAACATAGGGAAGAACGGGCTTATGACGGCAAGAAGGACTGCGCATATAAGACCGCAGAGGATCGTGAAGTTACGCATTTTAACGGCTTTGCCCGGGATATCAGTCTCTTCGCCGCCTCCTAAGATATGTCCCATGACGATGCCTACAGCTTCGCCCATGGCAAGAAATGCAACTCCCAGTAGATTCCAGACTGTGGATTCAATATTAAGTGCAGCTACTGCATCAAGGCTTCTGTAGGAGTAGCTCTGGTTAAGAAAGGTCTGTCCCAGCGCCCATAAAGTCTCGTTGCACATAAGCGGGATAAGCTTAGGGAAGAAGAGCTTTACAAGGTTTGCGGGTATCTTTAAGGTTTTAAAGGCTCCCGATATAAAGGCAAATCTCGCACTTCTTGTTCCGGTATATATAACAAGGAAGAAGAGCTCCACGAATCTTGAGATGACGGTGGCAACTGCGGCTCCCTCGGCTCCCATCTCGGGAAATATCCAAAGACCGTAAATAAGAAGGGCATTTCCTGTCAGATTAACAAGGATTGCAGTCATGGAGGCTATCATCGGAACTTTGGTGGCGCCTATATCCTTGAGCGTTCCTGCATATGCATTAGTAATGCCTACGGGAATAAGGCCTATTACCATTATCTTCATGTATTCCTTGCCGATAAGAAGGGTATTGGCGGCATCTTCGGGAGCGCCCTCGCCCTTAAGGAACTGGGATATGAGAATGGGAGCAAAGAAGATAAAGAAGATCATGCTCAGTAGCGAAAGGATGGTGTTGACGATGATCTTGAACCTGAAGGTGTATCTGACACCGTCGGTATCGCCTTTGCCGTGGTATTGTGCGGTGAATATACCTGCGCCTGCCGTGGCACCGAAGATCAAAAGATAGAATACGAACAGAAGCTGATTTGATATGGCGACGCCTGATATGGCATTGGTACCGCAGCTTCCGATCATGAGATTATCAAGAAGCGAGACAAAGTTGGATAAGCCGTTTTGAACCATCATCGGAACGGCTATCGTAAGCAGCATCTTATAGAATCTCTTGTCTTCGACATTTATCTTCATAGAAAAGTTATTATAGTTTTATTAAAGGACAAAAACAACCTGACTTCTATCAGGTTGTTCTTGCATTCCCTATTATCTATCCCACACACAGAGGGGCTGTGTTGTAATTATGATGATATCTGTCTAAGTTTAATTCTACGATAAAAAGAGTTTAAGAAAGTATTCAGATGAAATAAATTATTGTATAATCTTGATAATTTATAAGGGGTGATATTTATATGAAAAGGGTTAGGAGAACTGCCGTAGCGGTCCTGTCGATCGCTTCGCTTTTTTTGTCGTCGTGTGCAGGGTTAAAGGAACAGATAGTGCCAGTAGATAAGCCTATAGGTCAGACTGATCCCGATACAGGACTTCCAATGTATTATTCCTCCGTTGATGAGGATATTACGCCTAATATCCTTACGCAGCAGGGAGGAACATGCTGGGCATATGCCGCAGTAACGGCTATCGATTATTCTTATCAGTATGACACCGGTATGGCTACGGGTATCGATCCCGTATCCCTTACCAATGCGATCTTTGACCCTGATAAGGAAGAGGGCATTATCCTGGATGAAGGTGTAGACCCGCTTAATGCAGGAGGTAACGGTGCGAATGTCATGAGTTATATGAGCAGCGGGTACCGGGGATTCTATCTGACCGAATGTCTCGAATATGAAGATGCCGAGATGATCGATATCAAGAATGCGATCCTGGAATACGGAGCCGTATCCGCAAATATCAGTGCATATGAGACTCACTTTATGGAGACGAGGGGCACGACTACATTTATTGCCGATAAATATTCAGGTTCGGATCATGATGTAGTCATAGTCGGCTGGAATGATACTTTCCCTCGTGATGCTTTCCATTATGAGGCTTCGCAGGACGGTGCATGGCTCGCTCAGAACAGTTATTCCGACAGGTGGGGAGACGGCGGATTCTTCTGGATCTCTTACGACACTCCCTTTACGCAGATGCATACATATAAAGTATCGACGGATTATTCCGCGGCACTTTCTTACTGTATGTTCCCGGCTTCCGTATGGGGACCTGATGACTGTATAGTCGCTAACCGCTACGAAGAAAGCGGTTCTTTATCTGCTGTCGGTGTCTACAGTATTGAAGGCGATCAGGATATATCCGTTACTGTCTATGCGGATGACTTTGAGACGGTATATTCTACTGCAGATATCCATTGTGAACTTCCGGGATACTATACGATCCCGTTAGATGAGCCTGTCGCCGTCGACGGATTTGTCGTAGCCGTAGATTACGGGGATCAGATCCCGTGTGAGGGAAGGACCAGAAATGCCGAAGACAGAACGTATGAATTTACCAGTGAAGAAGGACAGTCATATGTTTACTACCAGGGTGAGTGGATCGATGTGACCGATTCAGTAGCATTAAGACGCCTCAGTACATATGATCCTTTAAATAATTTCTTTATAGTTGCACTGATGGAATGACATTAAGGTTATAAAGGAGAGACTGATGAAGAGTAATATCACCGAAGAAGAACTTAAGTATTCCGTATTGGAGACGGGAAGTATCACGCCTGACACGGAACTTTATTACGACATAGTAGTCGTGGGCGCAGGTGCAGCCGGCGTTCCCGCCGCATGCTTTGCGGCAGAGGGCCATGCGAAGGTCGCACTCCTCCAGAAGGAAGCAAACGTTGTATCCCAGGGCAATTGCGGTTCTGCGATAATCCTTTCGAGATCTACAAAGGCAGGTATAGAGAAATGGATACACCATACTAACAGTCTTTGTGACTGGAGGGCAGATACCGAGCAGCTTCGTGCCTATGCATATCACTCTGAGGAGGCCATGATCTGGCTTTATAACAGAGCGGGCTTCACGACTGAGACAGAGTATGGTGACGGAAGTAAGGTGGATGATAATCAAAGATCTGCCGAGCTTTTAAATGACGGTGACAGATTAAGTGCCTTCAGGAGTACAAGCAGTGACTTTACGGGTGTTTGGAAGGATCGTACCGATACATATGATTACGGCGATGACCATTGCTATTTCTGGGCTCCCTGGATAGGCCCCAAGCCTTATAATACCTGTCATGCGCTTCGTAAGGTATTAAAGAACGTTCAGGATAATAATCCCGACCTCCATACTTATTTTTCTACTCCTGCGGTTCAGCTTGTAAAAGAGAACGGTAAGGTTACAGGTGTAATCGGTAAGAATTCGGATGGAGAGTATATTCTTTTTAAGGCGGCTAAAGCCGTGATCCTTGCTACAGGAGATTATACGAACAATCCGGCTCTTGTTGACAGATACTGTCCCGATATAGCAAAGTTCGATAAAAAGCAGAAGAATAAGACGGGAGACGGTCATCTCCTGGCTATATCAGTCGGAGGTCAGATGGAACCTACGGGTCATACCAAGATGATGCACGACTTTGACTCCGCATTGATGTTCGAAGAACCTTTCCTGTATCTGAACATGAACGGTGAGCGCTTTACCAACGAATATACGGGCTTTGTATATATGGGAAATATCTTGAGGAACCAGCCTTCGTATAAGGGCAATATGACAGATCCCGATCACCCTGACGGATCTAAGGGATGGTACTGCATGATATATGACGATGACTATATGTCACTCCCAAAGGAAGCTTTTGTTGACGGCCCCGTACCTCCCTTTGTAATGGAGAAGTTTATCCCCGGAGCAGTAGAAGACCCCAAGGGTGTATTCAAGAATCTTATAGATCTTCACAGATGCGATACACTGGAGGAACTTGCCAAGGAGCTTGATATCCCTTACGAGAATATGAAAGCATCAGTAGACAGATATAACGAGCTTTGCGATAAGGGAGAAGATACTGACTTCGGTAAACCTTCTAAGTACATGAACAAGATAATCAAGCCTCCTTTCTGGGGTGCAAGAAAGCACATAAGAGTATCTGCAGAAGTATCGGGCGTTATCACCAATGAATATGGACAGGTCCTGGACGATGACAGAAACGTTATCGAAGGCCTTTACTGTGCAGGTAACGTAGGAGGTCCTTTCTACGGAGGCGCCGACTATCCTTTCCACCAGACGGGACTGTCTCTGGGAAGATGCTATACGTCCGGCATGATCGCCGCTAAGCATGCACTCGACAACAGCTATAAGGTATAAGGAGATCCTGATATGAAGCGCAAGTCCTTAAAGCTTACCGCACTCTTACTTACGTTTGTCATCCTCATGACTTCCTGCAGTGTCGGCCGCAAGAAGTATAAGAACTATCTCGAGATACCGGATGACGTACCTTCGAGCTATTCGATATTTGATGAAGGCATAGCAAGGCGTGTAGATAATCAGGTAGGCGGAACATGCTGGGCAAGCGCGGCGACTACCGTAATGGAGTACGGTTATTCAAGGATCACGAGGCATACGACGCAGCTTGATTCCACGTCTCTTGCATTCATGGTCTATAATCCGCATACTACGGAAGGATATTATCTTGATGACAGGACAGGAGCATACTATATAGGAGGCAACTCTGATCTTGTCGTGGATATAACAAGTAACGGATTCGGGGATTATACTCTGATCGATTCCTGTGACCTTACAGATTCAGCCGATGAAGATATTAAGAGGGCCATAATGGCCTTCGGAGGGGTAACGGCAGGAATAAGTGATAACCAGATGAACTATACCTGGGGCAACGGCACTTATACCATGATAGGAAGTGAAGCCGATGCCGTTGATCATTCCGTGGCTATAGTCGGTTGGGATGATTCTTTCCCGGCAGACGCATTCGCGACTCCCGCATCTCAGAACGGAGCGTGGTATGTACAGAACAGCTATTCAAGGACATGGGGAGACGAGGGATTCTACTGGGTCTCCTACGATACTCCTCTGGAGAATGTAAGATCCCTGATACTTGCAAATAACTATGCATATGTAGCCCATCACGAATCAGGTTATTCCGCTAATCTCAGTACCGGTAATAAGACTACGGTCGCCAATGTATTCGATCGTTCGGGAAGACTTGCTGCCATCGGTACATACACCACATGTTCCAACCAGCATCTCACCATAACCATTTACGACAAGGATATGGATAAGGTATTAGATTCATATTCCGCAGAGTTTGAATTCGCAGGATACCATACCGTGACTTTGGATGAACCGTTGATGGTAGACGGAGTAGCTGTTGCAATAACATATTCGGGTGCCGGAGCTCCCGTCGAAGGAGCTTGCTGGCACAGCGGCGGATCGGGCTTTAATGCATCGATAAGCGAAGGTCAATCGTTCGTTCGTCGCGGCAACGAATGGCTGGATCTGGCAGACCCTGGAACGCCGGCGACGCTTGGGGTACAGGGCACAACGAATAACGTCTGTATCAAAGCGTTATATACCTCTTAAAGCACAATTGTAAATTCGTATCAGGCGCATCCGAAAAGTCTTGACCGGGGGCGCCGTTATGTTAAGATAATTTCAATGTTTCAGAGATAAAATATCTTTTAATCTTTGAAGCAAATAAGAATGAGGGGGTCCGTGTTTTATGGACAAATTACTGAACATTGCCATGCTGAATATGGGCGTCGGAGACAGCAGCATCTCGCTGGTCCTTGTCGGTCTCGCAGCAGTGGCTCTTATACTTCTTATAGTCATTATCTGCACAAGCTATGTTAAGGCACCGCCGAACAAGGCTTACATCATCACAGGTCTTAAGAAGAAGCCCAAGATCTTGATCGGTAAAGCAGGTCTTAAGCTTCCTTTCTTAGAGCGAAAGGATGAGCTTCTTATCGAGCAGCTCTCCATCGACATCAAGACAGGTGACTATGTACCTACATCAGACTTCATCGGTGTTAACATCGACGCAGTAGCTAAGGTACAGATCCGTACTGATGAAGAGGGCATCAAGCTCGCAATGAAGAACTTCCTCAACATGAACAGTACACAGATCAATACACAGCTTGTTGATTCCCTTCAGGGTAACATGCGTGAGATCATCGGTACTATCACATTGAAGGAACTCTGCAATGACAGAAAGTCTTTCGGTGACCAGGTTCAGGAGAAGGCTCAGGTTGACATGAACAACCTCGGTATTCAGATCATCTCCTGTAACATCCAGCACGTTGAGGATAAGAACGACCTCATCACTGCTCTCGGTCAGGACAACATGGCTACCATCCAGAAGACTGCTTCCATCGCTAAGGCTAATGCCGAGAGAGACGTAGCTATCGCACAGGCTCAGGCAGCTAAGGATGCTAACGACGCTAAGGTCGCTTCCGAGACAGAGATCGCTATCAAGCAGAATGACCTCGCTATCAAGAAGAGTGAACTTCAGGTAGTACAGGATACTAAGAAGGCTGAGGCTGATGCAGCTTACCGTATTCAGGAGCAGGAACAGCGTAAGTCGATCGAAGTTGCTAATACTGAGGCTGATATCGCTAAGCAGGAAAAAGAGATCGAGCTCAAGATGAAGGAAGCTCAGGTTCGTGAGCAGGCCCTTGACGCTGATATCAAGAAGGCTGCAGATGCTGAGAAGTATCGTCAGCAGCAGATGGCTGAAGTTGAGCTCTATAAGAGACAGAAGGAAGCTGAGGCTAAGAAGTACGAGCTTGCACAGCAGGCTGAGGCTAAGAAGATCCAGGCTGAGGCTGTTAAGTACGAACTCGCACAGCAGGCTGAAGCTAAGAAGATTCAGGCTGACGCTCTCCTTGTAGAGATGCAGAGAGAAGCTGAAGGTATCCGTGCAAAGGGTGAAGCTGAGGCTGATGCTATCAGAGCAAAGGCAGAGGCTGAGGCTATCGGTATCGATAAGAAGGCTGAGGCTATGCAGAAGTACGGTGAGGCTGCCGTTATCGAAATGCTCTGTAAGATGTATCCTCTCGTTGCCGAGGCTATCGCTAAGCCTCTTGCAAACATCGACTCTATCACGATGTACGGTGAGGGTAACACAGCTAAGATGACAGAGGATGTTACTAAGTCCTTCAAGCAGACCATCGACGGTATCGGTGACAGCCTTGGAATCAATTTCGGTGCACTTCTTGGCGGATTCGCAGGCACAAAGTTTGCCAGCATGAAGCCTGCAGGTGACGAAGGCGATCAGGCTAAGATCGAGGTTAAGGCATCTGCTCCTGTTAATACAAAGTCTGATGACGAGGAATAACATCTGATCGAATCTGATCGATAATTAACAAGACCGCTTCGAGGTAACTCGGAGCGGTTTTTATGTCTTACAAAATAAAGAACGTAAGGATATAATAGTTAGGCGGAGATAGCTGTAATGAAAAACAAGATATACAGTAAGATAGATTCTATCCCGAAGGGACGTGCTTCAGATAAGATAACAAGAGGTTGTCTTGTATTAGAAGGAGGCGGATGGAAAGGACTTTATACGGTTGGAGTCCTTGATTGTCTTATGCTTAACGATATTAATCTCTCGTCGATCGTAGGTGTCTCGGCAGGTGCTTTAAGTGCCATAGGATATCTGTCAGGTCAGATAGGATGGGGAGCCAGGATAGATCTGACTTACAGACACGATACTAATTACTGCGGCGTGGGAGCAATGAGAAGAGATCACGGTATCACCGGATTCTCATATCTCTTTAACGATCTTTTGGAGAAACATCCGGTCGATATGGAACGCCTTATGGATCCTAACAGGAGATTTGCCGTATCTGCTACCGATATCGATACAGGAAATACGACTTATTTCGAGAAGGGTAAATGCGACCTCTTTAAGGCAGTTCAGGCTTCAGCGACCGTTCCTTATGTCTCTCTTCCCGTAGAAGTAAACGGCAGATACTATCTTGACGGAGGATGTTCGGAAAATATACCTCTTGGCTGGGTCAAATACTCGGGAGAAGACAAGGTAGTCGTCGTAAAGACAAGAGAACATGACTTCAGACGTGAGCCGGGAGTGTCTAAGACTGCTCAGATAATGTACAGGAATCATCCCGAATTCCTTAAGAGCTTTGCTGATACAGGTAACACCTTTAATAAGAGAGTAGAAGAGCTTTCAAAGAAGAGTAAAGAGAAGAAAGTATTTGTCATAGAACCTAGCGAAGAAGTGACTGTAACAAGATTTGAAGGCGATATGGAGAAGCTCGGAGATCTTTACTGGTTAGGATTTAACGATACAAAGAAGAGGATCGGTCCTCTTAAGGATTATCTCGCAAAGTAAGAAAGCAAATAAAAGGTCGTGTCCGTATTGAAGACACGACCTTTTGATCTTTGTTGTTTGCTCTTATATCAGAGAAGGTGAGCTCTGATCTCTTCGCCTGAGAGGGGAGAGAGAAGTGCGGGAGCGATATCGAATACAGTCTTACAACCGTAGTCTCCCTTCTGCTCAAGTCTGTATGCTGCTCTTGCATAAGCGATAAGTACGGAAGCAGTGAACTCGGGGTTGGAATCAAGCTTAAGAGAATACTCGATAACGTGGTCATTCTCATTATTGAAGCCTGTCTTGCCGCTTCTGAATACGAAGCCGCCGTGATTCATGCCGGAGTGATTCTTCTTGAACTCTTCCTCTGTGATGAATGTTACTGTTGTATCGTAATCGGAGAAGTAGTTAGGCATCTCCTTGATCGTCTTCTCGATCTGAGCCTTGTCAGCGCCTTCCTCAGCTACTACGAAGCACTCTCTTGTGTGCTTCTGGCGTGTTGTAAGCTCAGGATTCTTACCGGATCTTACAGCATCGAGAGCAGCGTCTACGGGTACTGTGTACTGCTTGCCGTTCTTAACGCCGGGAACTCTTCTTATTGCATCGGAGTGACCCTGAGATACGCCCTTACCCCAGAATGTATAGTCATTGCCGTTAGGAAGGACTGCATTGGAATAAAGTCTTGTAAGAGAGAACATTCCGGGATCCCATCCTGCGGAGATGACTGCAACCTTGTTAGCAGCCTTAGCGGATGCGTCTACATTAGCGAAATGCTCGGGGATCCTTGCATGTGTATCGAATGAATCGATTACGTTAAAGTACTTTGCATATTCCTTTGTCTGCTCGGGAAGATCTGTTGCGGATCCGCCGCAGATGAACATTACGTCGAAGTCATCCTTCTTGGAGACGATGTCGTTTACGGAATAAACGGGAACACCCTCTGTATGTGTCTTAACGGAAGAAGGATCTCTTCTTGTGAAGATGCCCTTAAGTTCCATATCGGGATTCTTTCTAAGTTCGCTCTCGACACCTCTAGCAAGGTTGCCGTAGCCTATGATACCTACACGTATTGCCATGGTATTTACCTCCATATATAGTAAACTTACTATTTCGCTATGCATTATACTCAAATGCTTTTGTGAGGTAAATAATAAAATATTATCTCATTTACACATTTTTCATAGGATTCGCGGTTTCCAAGTAGTAAAATGTATTTAATAATACATCTCTTCACAGGGGGTGAGCATATGGCTATCAAGATAATCACCGTAAGCAGACAGTTCGGCAGTGGCGGAAGGACTATCGCCAAACAGGTAGCAGAGAAGCTGGGATTCGATTACTACGACAAGGAGATAATCGAGAATGTAGCTCTTGAGACAGGATTTTCCAAGGAATTTATAGCAAGTAAGGGCGAGGAGGCTCCCGGTAAGACGGTATTCTCGTATGGCTTTGAGAGCCAGGCAGTACCCGGTATCATGAACGGCATGACTACTCATGATTATCTCTGGACCGCGCAGCGTAAGATAATCTGCGATATCGCGGATTCCGGTAAGCCCTGCGTTATCGTAGGAAGATCCGCCGATTATATCCTCAGGGAGAGGGAAGGCGTTCTTAACGTATTTATCCATGCTGATATGCCTTTCAGGATCGACAGGATCACAAGGCTCTACGGTGAGTCAGAGAATAAACCCGAGAAGAGGCTTAACGATAAGGACAAGAAGAGAGCAGCTAACCATAAGCACTTTACTGATCTTCAGTGGGGTTTTGCTCCTAACTACGATCTGACATTAAACAGCGGCAAGCTCGGTCTAGATAAATGTGTTGATATAATCTGCGGTTTGGCTAAGTAATTAAGGATTATTGTTATTAATTCTTTACTATGATAAAGTAATCGAGGTTTCCCTTGTGAGAAACCTCGATTTTTTATAAGAGGGTATATGTATGGTTATCAAGATCCTGATGCTTGTCGTATTCTTCGGCGTGATGCTCGGTGTAGGTATCAAGTGCAGAAGAAGTGCGACTGACGTAAACGGCTTTGTATTGGGCGGAAGATCGGTAGGTCCCTGGCTTACGGCTTTTGCTTACGGAACAAGTTATTTCTCCGCAGTTATCTTCGTAGGATATGCGGGACAGTTCGGTTGGAAGTTCGGTGTAGCTTCCACATGGATCGGACTTGGTAATGCGGTCATCGGTTCACTTCTTGCATGGGTAATATTAGGCCGCAGGACAAGGCTCATGACTCACAGATTAGACAGTAAGACGATGCCTGAGTTCTTCGCTTCAAGATACGATTCCAAGAGCCTTCGTATCGGTGCATCGATCATTATCTTTATTTTCCTTATCCCTTATACGGCTTCTCTTTATAACGGCCTTTCGAGGCTTTTCGAGATGGCTTTCCATATCGACTACATCGTATGTATCGTAGTAATGGCCGTTCTTACGGGTATCTACGTTATCGCTGGCGGATATATGGCTACTGCAGTTAATGACTTTATTCAGGGTATCGTAATGCTTATCGGTATCGTTGCGGTCATCCTAGCGGTACTTAATACTAACGGCGGCCTTATGGGCTCTATGGTAGAGCTTTCCAAGGTAGAAGGTGATTTCCCGGATTTCCCCGGAGCTTATGCTTCTTTCTTCGGTCCTTTGCCTCTTGATCTTCTCGGAGTAGTAATACTTACTTCCCTCGGTACATGGGGTCTTCCTCAGATGGTAGGTAAGTTCTATGCTATAAAGAGTGAGGAGGCTATCCGTAAGGGTACGATCATCTCCACATTCTTCGCTGCCATCGTTGCAGGCGGATGCTACTTCTTAGGCGGCTTCGGAAGATTGTTCCTTACACAGGATGAAGTTACTGCAGCAGGCTTTGACGCTATCGTACCTTCTATGCTCGAGAGCCTTCCCGATATCCTTATCGCAGTAGTTGTTATCCTTGTTCTCTCAGCTTCCATGTCTACTCTCTCATCTCTTGTACTCACTTCAAGCTCCACACTTACTCTGGACTTTGTAAGCGGTACTATCGTTAAGAAGATGAAGGAGTCCAGCAAGGTAATTACGATGAGAGTATTCATTGTTGTATTTATCCTTATCTCCGCTTCTATTGCAGTTGTTCAGTATAAGAGCTCAGTAACATTCATAGCTCAGCTCATGGGTGTATCCTGGGGTGCTCTTGCAGGTGCTTTCCTTGCACCTTTCCTCTATAGCCTTTACTGGAAGGGAACGACCAAGCTTTCATGCTGGGCATGCTTTATCTTCGGTTCCGTTCTTATGGTAGCTAATATGCTCGCAAGGCCTTCTTTCCCTGCGCTCTTGCAGTCTCCCATTAACTGCGGTGCTTTTGCAATGCTTGCAGGATTCATCATCGTTCCTCTTGTAAGCCTTATTACTCCTAAGCCCGATAAGAAGCTTGTTGAGAATGCTTTTGCAAGCTACAACAAGGAAGTAAAGACTACGGCAAAAGAGAATCTTCAAGATTGAGATATCAAGCATCTATGATAAAATCTGAGGTGGAATCGTTATCGGTTCCACCTTTTTTGTAAGGAGAGGCTTATGTTGGATTATGATGTGATCATCATCGGGGCAGGTCCCGGTGGTATATTCTCTGCGTATGAATTATCTGTTTTAAGACCTGATCTGAAGGTCGCGGTATTTGAAGCAGGCAAGAGGCTTGAAGACCGTAAGTGCCCAATAGACGGTAAGAAAGTAACTTCATGTATTCACTGTAAATCCTGCGCGATAATGAGGGGATTTGGCGGTGCAGGCGCATTCTCGGACGGTAAGTACAATATCACCAATGATTTCGGCGGTACATTATACGAGCATATAGGTAAGGAGACCGCGCTTGAACTCATGCAGTATGTTGATGAGATCAACATAACTCACGGAGGAGAAGGGACTAAGCTCTATTCCACTTCGGGGACCAAGTTCAAGAAAATCTGTCTTGAGAATAAGCTTCACCTTCTCGATGCTTCCGTAAGGCATCTCGGGACAGATAAGAACTACGAAGTGTTAGGGCAGGTATTCGCACTCCTTAAGGATAAGATCGATTTCTTCTTCGATACTGCAGTAGACAGTGTTAAGGTCGAAGGCGATACATATAAAGTGATCGCAGGGGAGAAAGAATATACCTGCTCTAAATGCATAATCTCAGTAGGTCGAAGCGGCAGTAAGTGGATGCAGGATATCTGTAATGAACTTGGACTCGAGACATATTCCAACCGTGTGGATATCGGTGTTCGAGTAGAGCTGCCGGCGGTAGTATTCTCTCATCTTACTTCGGAGCTTTACGAATCTAAGATCGTATACAGAACTGAGAAGTTCGAGGACCGTGTCAGGACATTCTGCATGAACCCTAACGGTTATGTCGTTAATGAGAATACTAACGGTATCGTTACTGTTAACGGCCATAGCTTCGATTCACCCGATCTTCAGTCGGATAATACAAACTTTGCTCTTCTTGTGGCTAAGCATTTCTCTGAGCCCTTTAAGGACAGCAACGGATACGGTGAATCCATAGCAAAGCTCTCTAATATGCTCGGCGGCGGTGTCATCGTACAGAGGTTCGGAGATCTTATGAGAGGGAGACGATCTAACGCTACAAGGATCGAGGAGTCTTCCGTAAGACCTACTCTTAAAGCTACTCCGGGAGATCTGAGCCTTGTTCTTCCTAAGAGAATCTTGGACGGCATTATCGAGATGATATATGCCTTAGATAAGATCGCACCCGGTACCGCTAACGACGATACTTTGCTCTATGGTGTTGAAGTAAAGTTCTACAACATGGAAGTAGCTATCGACGATAACCTTGAGACGAAGTACAAGGGACTTTATATCATCGGCGACGGAAGCGGTGTTACTCATTCTCTGTCTCATGCATCCGCCAGCGGCGTATATGTTGCAAGGAAGATAGCGGAAGGCTGATTGACGTAAATCGGCTTTATATATTACAATAATCACTGCTTGGGGCATTAGCGCAGTTGGGAGCGCATCACACTGGCAGTGTGGGGGTCACGGGTTCAAGTCCCGTATGCTCCACCAGATAATAAAACACCTTCAGGATCAGATCACTGAAGGTGTTTTATCATTTATCAACGAAGCGTGTATTATGATCTTTTATCTCATTTCGAACGTGAAGTCCGGGTTTGTTATCGAACTGTCTGACATTACCTTTTCCATCTTGGGGAGATAATCCTGAATTCCCCTGTACGTATCATGAGTACCGAATAGGATAAGGTGCAGGGGATGCATGGATGTAAGTACATCGTGAAGTGCATCCAGATTGCCTCCGTAGTATTCGGGAAGTCCCAGCTTATAACGAAGCAGTTCATGAATATCCGCTACTGTCTCCAGTTCGCTGACATCTATCACAACAGTATTCTTGTCCATTATGTACACCCCTCCGTGTCAGTCTTCCTCTCCGTAGAGAAGAGTGAAGCTCTCGTAGTGATCTTCCGTGCAGTAGATAAGGCCGTCGTTGGAATATATTATGCGGTGAGCACCTCTCGAATCGGCTTCAAGAGTATCGACATCGCATTCTCTGTATTCACGACCGTCCGCTTCCGGCAAGAGCCCTTCGTAATTACCGAAGTAGTCGCCTCCTATGCACATGCCGGGCGCATAGGGTTCCAGCGAACCGCCTTCCCAGCCTAGCTCACGAGCTTCGCTCTTTGTCATGAAATTGGAGGGCAGATGACCATATGTATGAATATAGAGAGCAACATCGTCACATGAAGTATATATGCCGTCTTCATCTATGAGTATTTCTGAAGTCTCATCCTGTGATACTTCCGTATCCGAGGAAACCTGAGTGATCTCGACCTCGGTCTCATATGTAAAAGATATGTTCTCTGATATGCTACATCCGCAAATGAAACATGACAATATAATCAGCACATTTAAGATGCAGATCAACCGGTTCTTCATATGACCCTCCTAAGCTCAAATCTATTTTATCATATAATATTGTTCTATTGATTTTTATTTTCATTACCAAATGTTTCTTGTTTGTAAACATGCACAAAAACTTGTCGCAAAATCTTGATTCTTTTGTATTTTTGGTTGGTAAAACGGCTTGAATACTATATAATAATTGAGTATCCGGGGCAGATCATGTCCTGTTTTTGGATCGGAGGATGAAGATGGATCACGCATATCTGTTTAATCAGGGCGAAGATTATATGGTGTATAACTTCCTGGGTTCACATCCTTATACGGATGGCGATACATCAGGATTCGTATTCAGAGTATGGGCTCCCAAGGCATCGGGAGTAAGTGTCATAGGAGATTTCAACGATTGGGAACCGAATGCTTCCCCGATGTATCGATTAGGAAACTCGGGTATCTGGGAAGTCAAGATCGAAGGTGCATGTCAGTGGGATCGCTATAAGTACAGGGTGATCGGTGCCGACAACAGGATCTACGATAAGGGCGATCCTTATGCAAGGCACTTTGAGACAAGACCCAATAATGCATCTATCCTTTATGATCCCGACGATTATAAGTGGGGCGATTCCAAGTTTATGAAGAGCAGACCTAATGCGGTCAGGGATCCTCAGCCCATCAATATCTATGAGCTCCATTTAGGTTCATGGAGAAGACATCCGGACGGTAATTTCTTTACATATAAAGAGTCTGCCGTAGATCTTGCGGATTACTGCAAGAAGATGAATTACACTCATATTGAGCTCATGCCTATCTTAGAGCATCCTCTTGATGCTTCTTGGGGATATCAGGTAACAGGATATTATGCGGTTACTTCAAGATTCGGTACTCCTGCAGACTTTAAGTATTTCGTAGATGTACTTCATCAGAACGGTATCGCCGTCATCCTCGACTGGGTGCCCGCGCATTTCCCGAAGAACCTTGAAGGACTTGTAAGATTTGACGGTACGCCCTGTTATGAGTATTCGGATCCCCGTATAGGAGAGCACAGGGAGTGGGGCACATACGTATTCGATTACTCAAAGAACGAAGTAGTATCATTCCTGATATCCAATGCGATCTTCTGGATCAATGAATTCCATCTGGACGGTCTTAGAGTAGATGCGGTAAGCAGCATGCTTTACAGAGACTACGGAAGGCAGTCTTATATACCTAATAAATACGGCGGGAACGAGAACCTTGAAGCCATCGAATTCTTCAAGAAGCTTAACGGCATAGTTCGTGATCGTTATCCTCATGTAATGATGATCGCAGAGGAATCCACGGCTTGGCCTAAGGTAACGCATTCCGTGGAAGAGGGAGGACTCGGATTCACCCATAAGTGGAATATGGGATGGATGCACGATACATTGGATTATTTCTCCACGGATTCATATGCAAGGGGATGGCACCATGATCAGTTCTGCTTCTCCATGATGTATGCTTTCTCGGAAAATTACGTATTAAGCCTTTCGCACGACGAAGTTGTCCACGGCAAGTATTCCATGATAGATAAGATGCCGGGTGACGTATGGCGTAAGTTCGCTTCGCTTCGTACGCTCTTCCTGTATCAGATGAGTCATCCCGGAGCAAAGCTCAACTTCATGGGAGCCGAGTTCGGACAGTTCATCGAGTGGAGATTCTACGAGGAACTTCAGTGGTTCATGTTGGACTTTGAATCCCACAGGCTCCTTCAGGAATTCTGCTCGCAGCTCAACAGGTTCTATATAGAGAATCCTCAGCTCTGGAGAGACGATAAGACCTGGGCGGGATTTGAGTGGATCGATGCATCCGATACGGTCAATAACGTATTTATCTATGCAAGGAAGAGTCCTCTTCCCAAGGAGAACGATATCTACGTTGCTCTTAATATGGTGCCTCAGCCTCTTGAGGATTATAGGATCCCCGTATATGAGCCCGGTACCTATAAGATCGTAATGAACACGGACGATATGGCATACGGCGGAAGCGGTTATCCCTTAGGTGTTACGGGAGAGGCGCTCTTTGAGGCCGTAGAGGAAGAGTATAACGGTAAGCCTTACCACATTAAGCTTAATCTTCCTCCTCTTGCAGGTATCTATTTTACTATGGTAAAAGATCCTGCTCCCAAGAAGGCTAAGAAACCTGCCTCAAAGAAGACTTCTTCTTTGACGGCAAAGAAAACCAAGAAATAAGACAGTATGAATATATGGAGGTATTTTTATGGCTAAGGCTGATGTAGTAGCAATGATCCTTGCAGGAGGTCAGGGCGCAAGACTCGGTGTTCTTACTAAGAAGATCGCAAAGCCGGCGGTTCCTTTCGGAAGCCGTTACAGGATAATAGATTTCCCTTTGTCGAATTGCGTTAACTCAGGAATAGAGACGGTAGGCGTACTCTCGCAGTACCAGCCTCTTGCTCTTAACACGTACGTAGGTAACGGTCACCCATGGGACCTTGATCGTAACAATGCGGGTGCTTATATCCTTCCTCCTTACCAGAGATCGGGAAAGAGCGACTGGTATAAGGGTACGGCTAATGCCATCTATCAGAATAAGGATTTCCTTGATGACTGTAATCCCAAGTATGTAGTTATCCTCTCAGGTGACCATATCTACAAGATGGATTACGCATTGATGCTTAAGAGTCATATCGAGAAGGGCGCGGATGCTACCGTTGCAGTATATGAAGTACCGTGGGAGGAAGCTCCCAGATTCGGTATCTTAAATACCGAAGGTGACGACTCAATCGTAGAGTTCGAGGAGAAGCCTAAGGAGCCTAAGAGCAACTTGGCTTCCATGGGTGTTTATGTATTTACATGGAGCGTCCTTCGTGAGGCTCTTATCAAGGATGAAGCTGACGAGAAGTCCAATAACGACTTCGGTAAGAATATCATCCCGATGCTCCTTAACGAAGGCAAGAAGCTCTTCGCTTACCGTTTCTCGGGTTACTGGAAGGATGTAGGAACCATCTCGTCCTTGTGGGAGACCAATATGGATATCTTGGATAAGCCCGAAGAGATCAATCTCGTTGACCGTTCCTGGAAGATATTCTCGAGAAACCCCGTCAAGCCTTCTCAGTTCATAGGTTCAGAGGCCAGCGTTAAGAACTCTGCACTTACCGACGGATGCCGCGTGTACGGTAACTGTATCCATTCTGTACTGTCGGATTCAGTCGTTATCGAGAAGGGTGCTACCGTTAAGGATTGCGTACTCCTTCCGGGCGTAGTCGTCAAGGAAGGCGCACACTTGGAAAGATGTATCGTAGACTTCGGTACCATTATCGGTAAGGACGTTAAGGCCGGACCTAAGATCGAAGGAGAAGGCCCTTATACGAACCATAAGATCTGCTCCGAAGGTATCTGCGTATTCGAGCGCGGCCTGAAGATCAAGGACGGTGCAGTGATCGCGGGCAACAGCATGATCGATTCGGATGTTAAGGTGTCCGAAGAAGAGAATGTCATAGAGAGTACGTTCAGGGTATAAGAAAAGGAGATACAGATTATGTTCAATAACGCAATGGGTCTGATACTTGCAGACAATAAGAAGATCTCACTGGGGGAGCTTACGGTGCCCAGAGCCCTGTCGGCTATTCCCTTTGCAGGAAGATACAGGATCATCGACTTCATGTTGTCCAATATGGTTAATTCCGGAATCAAGAATGTCGGTGTTCTTACTCTTAATAAATATAAGTCCCTCATGGACCACTTAGGCACCGGTGCCGCATGGAGCCTTGACCGTAAGAACGACGGTCTTCATATCCTTCCTCCGTACGTTAACTCGGAGGCCATCGATATAAACGGTGACGAGGAGCTTGCAGGTGTTCTTGATTTCCTTCGTACTTCAAGAGCTACATACGTTATCGTAGCCAACAGCAATATCGTTCTTAATACCACATTCGATGATATGATCTCGGCACACGAGAAGAGCGGCGCGGATCTTACCGTAATGTATAACAGAGACGGTACGAAGTTCGGCAACCCCTGCTATATCCTTGATACAGATACAGACGGATTCGTTAAGGATATGCTCTTTAATCCTCAGAAGGCAGCATCCAATAAGTCGTCTCTCGGTATTATCTGTCTTAGAAGAGACATGCTCGTTGATATCATCTCCAAGCAGATGTCACACGGTATGACACACTTCGGCGTACACTCAATGGTCAAGATGTTCGATGAGCTTAAGGTGTTCTCTTATGAGTATAACGGTACGGCACTTCGCATCAACAGCGTACAGGGTTACTTCAATTCCTCTATGACGCTCCTTAATGAGAGCATCAGAAACGACCTCTTCTGGAGCGGCGATCCCGTTTATACGAAGGTCAAGGATGAAGCTCCAACTCTCTACTTCGATAATGCGGAAGCAAAGAATTCCATTATCTCGGACGGTTGCAGGATCTACGGTAATGTCGAAGATTCCATTATCTTCAGAAGCGTGACCGTATCCAAGAATACGACCATCAAGAATTGTATCGTAATGCAGGATGTACATATCTCCGAGAACTGTCATCTGGAGAATGTCATCCTTGACAAGAATTCATTCGTAAGGCCGGGTGTACGACTTGTCGGGCATCACGATTATCCGGTAGTAATAGGAAAGGGTGCAGGTATCTGATATGAAAGACATCAAGGTTTTATTCGTTTCTTCGGAGGTTAGTCCCTTCGTCAAGGTAGGAGGTCTTGCAGATGTAGTAGGAGCTCTTCCCGTAGAACTTAATAAGGAGAATATCGACGCCAGGGTCATCCTTCCTTTGTACAGGAAGATAAAGATCAAGTATCAGGAGGAGCTTGAGTTCCTCGGATGGAAGATGGTGCATATGGGATGGAGATCTCTCTATGCGGGCCTTTTTAAGCTTGAGAAGAACGGTACCGTATTCTATTTTGTAGACAACGAATACTATTTTAACTTCGATCAGGTATATGTAGAGTACGTATTCGATATCGAGAGATATTGCTTCTTCCAGAGAGCCGTTCTCGACTTTATGGGAGACTTCATGAGCTTTGAGCCCAATGTACTTCACTGTAATGACTGGCAGACAGGTATGATGCCTATGCTCCTTGATGCACACTTCAAAAAGCACGGTTACCATTCTGATGTACAGACCGTATTTACGATCCATAATCTCAAGTACCAGGGCGTTCACTCTATCGATGTAGTAAGAGAGATGCTGGACCTTCCCGACGAGTACTTAAGAGATGATTTCTGCATCAAGGATCGTGCCATCAACTTCATGAAGGCAGGTATCGTATACTCTAACTCAGTAACGACTGTATCTCCTACATATGCATATGAGATAATGACCGACTACTACGGCGAAGGTCTGAACTACACTCTTCAGAGATATGCTTACAAGGTCTCCGGTATCTTAAACGGCATCAACGATCTTGAGTACGATCCTTCCAAGGACGATCGTATCCCCATGAAGTACGACATCAAGACATATAAGAAGGGTAAAGCCGTATGTAAGAAGTCCTTACAGGAGCAGCTGGGACTTGAGGTAAATGAGGGAGCTCCTCTTTGCGTAATGATCTCGCGTCTTGTTGACCAGAAGGGTCTTGACCTCCTTCTTTATGTCCTTGACGAAATGCTCTTTGACGGCATGCAGATAGTTGTCCTCGGAACAGGAGATAACTACTACGAGAGAGCACTTGCGGATACTGCTGCAAGGAACCCCGGTAAGATGTGTGCATGTATAGATTTCGATAACGGCTTAGCACATACTCTTTATGCCGCTGCGGATATATTCCTGATGCCGTCTCTTTTTGAACCCTGCGGACTTTCTCAGCTCGTATCCATGGCATACGGTACTGTTCCCGTAGTAAGAGAGACAGGCGGACTTAAAGATACAGTCATTCCTTATAACGAGTTTACAGGCGAAGGTAACGGATTCTCTTTTGCAAACATCAATGCACATGAGTTCCTCTTTACTACAAAGTATGCATGTGACCTTTACAGGAACCATAAGGATGTATGGGACAATATAATCAAGGCCGGAATGAGCGGAGATTATTCCTGGAAGAAGAGTGCAGGTGAATATGCAGGTCTTTATTCTCTTATCACGGGTATCCCTCTGGCTGACAGCGTCAAGGCTCCCGAGAGCGTAAAGCTTGATGTTGACGAGCCTGCTTCTGAGAAAAAGCCCGAACCTAAGAAGGCTCCTTCTAAGAAGCCTGCAGCTAAGAAGACCGTAAAGAAGACAGCAGTTAAGAAGCCTGTTATCAGGAAGTCTAAGGCTAAGACGGAAGCAAAGCCTTCGGAGAAGAAGGCAGAGGAGGAAAAGAAGTAATTCATGTTCTTTCACGCATCAAGGTTACAAGAATACAGGACGCCCTACGGGGCCCGTCCTACTGACAGTAGCGTAGACCTGTATTTCGATACGCCTTCGGATGCTTATAATGTCACTTTATGTTACACATACGGCCTTTATGGTTTTTCATACCATGAAGAGCCTATGTGTCTGACAGAAAAGAGAGCAGACACCAAAAGGTATAAGGTAAGCTTGATGCTTCCTCATGAGCCCGGTCTGCTCTTTTATTGGTTCAAGTTCAGGGACAATAACGAGAACGGAATGTTCTATGTGGCTGAGGGCGATACAAAGGACGGAAGCGGAAAGATATATTCCGATCCGCCCCGTATCGGCGTTGAGGAGGAGAAGTATCCTTATTCGTGGCAGATAACGGTCTACGATAAGGATTTTGTCACTCCTGATAAGATGAAGGGAGCCTGCATATACCAGATATTCCCTGACAGGTTCTCAAGGTCATCGGATTTTGACTACAAGAAGATGACTTCCTTCTGTGACAGGGAGGAGCGGATATACCATAAGGACTGGTACGAAGATGTCGATATTAAGGGAAAGCCTTCTACCGGATATCTTGCATGCGACTTCTTCGGAGGATCTCTTAAGGGTATTACGGAAAAGCTCGACTATATCAAGTCTCTTGGGATCGATATCTTATATTTAAATCCCATATTTGAAGCAAGGTCTTCTCACAGATACGATACTGCAGACTACTTAAATGTTGATCCCATACTCGGTGGGAACGAAGCATTTGAGGAGCTTCAAAAGGAAGCATCCGCCAGAGGTATCTCTATTATCCTTGACGGCGTATTCAGCCATACGGGTGCCGACAGTAAGTATTTCAATAAGTTCGGCCGATACGAGGGAACAGGTGCTTACAGGTCATATGAGACAGGAGAAGAGAGCAGCTATCGTTCCTGGTATAACTTCTACCGTAACGAAGATGGTGAAGTTGCTTACGATTCATGGTGGGGCTTTCCGGATCTACCTAATGTTAATGAGAACAGCCTTTCGTACAGGAAGTTCGTATTCGGTAAGGACGGTATCGTAGATACATGGACGAAGCGTGGTGCCGGAGGTATCAGGCTCGATGTATCAGATGAGCTTCCCGACAGCTTCATAAGGCAGATGAGATCTACATTGAAGTCATATACGAAGGGTGAAGGCATACTTGTCGGCGAAGTATGGGAAGATGCCAGCAACAAGTGTTCCTACGGATCTTACAGGGACTTTATGCTGGGTAGAACACACGATTCCGTAATGGGCTATACATTCCGTAAGTGCGTGCTGGACTTCCTCTGCGGATATATATCGGCAGAAGTATTTGACAGCAGGATGGAGGGCTTCCGCGAGAGATACCCCGCCCAGGCTTATTACTGCATAATGAACCTTATATCCTCACATGACGTTCCGCGTGCCTATACCATGTTCTCAAAGCCTGAGGATAAGGAAGGCAGAGAAGAGCAACAGAAGATAAAGGTATCCGAGGATTCTGCAGAGGAGTGCGAAATGCTGATGCGTATGGCATATGCGCTTCAGGTAGGATATATCGGTGCTTCATGCATTTACTACGGTGATGAGATCCTGATGGACGGCTACAAGGATCCCTTTAACAGGAGAACTTACCCCTGGGGCAAGCTTACCGGAAGACAGAAAGAAGAGCTTGATGCAGTAAGAAAGATAGCATCGCTTCGAGTGGAAAATCCGGTGTTAAGGACGGGATACTATGAGACTTTAATGGCTGAAAGCGGACTTCTTGTCTTCAGAAGATATCTGGAACTTCGTAAGGATCACTTCGGAAAGTATATAGACAGAGGCTCGGAAGAAGTTATCCTCATACTTAACAGAGATCATAAGGAGAAGTACTTCCATGCGCAAGGTACTAATGTTACCCAAAGAAAGTCTTCACCTATACCGATAACGGACGAGATGATAATAAGTACCGAGGAAGGAAAGTCTTTTGATATCGGTGTAGCACCGTATTCTTTTGTCTTTATTATCAAAAGATAATATAATCAACGATAGTATATGAAGGAGGGGAAAGATATGGCGGATAATGAAGGTTATGTTGAAGAGCAGGAGGAATCTACGGTCTTAGAAGAGACCACCATGGACGTTACCGATAAGAAGTGTCCCAACTGCGGAGCTACGGTAACATATGATCCTGCTACGCTTAAGATGATCTGTGAGTATTGCGGTTACTCAAGAGAGCTTCCTAAGCCCGACCGGAATACGGCTATGGAAGAGATAGACTTTGAAAGCGCAAAACTTAGGAGCAATAAGGATTGGGGAACTAAGCAGAAGAGCATCGTCTGTAAGATGTGCGGTGCAGAGTCTTTGTACGATGAAGCTCTTACGGCTTCCACATGTCCTTTCTGCGGCTCTACCAGTGTAATGCCCGTTGATGATGACGAGGACATCATGGCTCCCGGAGGCGTGGTTCCCTTTGAGATCTCTAAGGAGAAAGCATCAACGCTCTTTACATCATGGCTCGGACATAAGATCTTTACTCCTACTGCAGCTAAGAAGAGCTGCAAAGCGGAGAATTTTGCAGGCATCTATCTTCCTTACTGGACTTACGATTCCGAGACAACATCTTCCTACGATGCTCAGCTTGGATACGAGTATAGGGTCAAGAGGGGAGATCACTACGAGACAAAGGTTAAATGGAAGAGATATACGGGTGTATACGAAGAGTTTATCGACGATCAGGTAGTATATGCCAGCAAGAAGACTGTTAATCCCAGCATCAATGCCGTATCTCAGTTCGACTTTACCAAGCTTAAGCCCTACAACCCCGAGTATATATCAGGCTTTGTTGCCGAGCGTTATACATTAGGTCTTGACGACGGATGGGAGCAGGCAAAGGGGTTTATACAGCGAACCCTAAAAAGCCACCTCGGATCCAAGCTCAGGAGTACTTATAATGCAGACAGAGTAGGTACTATCAACCTCTCTACCGTATACGATAAAGTCACATTCAAGTATCTTCTGGCTCCTATATGGATGGCCAGCTTCAAGTTCAACGGCAAGGTATATAACTTTGTTGTTAACGGACAGACGGGTAAGGTTGCAGGTAAGGCGCCTATCTCCTGGCTTCGTGTGGCTATCGCGATCATACTGGGTATCATTGCTTTCGCTATCGTTATGGCCTTCCTTAACAATTCATAAGCCTTAGAACTCTTTGTTCATATTATTTCATACTTTAGTGTACTACACGGCAAAAATCTGATAGATTTTTGCCGTGTTTCACTTATTTGTTGAAGTGTTCTTTTAAATATGAATAAAATATGACCAAATTATTAATCGATTTCTCAAATTCGGTTGAATTACTTATGTTCAGCGACACATAATACACGAGTGTTGGAGTATTAAGTCGGATTAAAATATTAAGGATCAAGAGGGTAATTGTCTATGAGTAGAATCAGGAGACGTAATAAATTTGCGTTAAAAGCTTTGAGTGCAATTTCAGCCGCGGCTATCGTCACCGGTGGAGTTGCATTTTATTTGTCCAAAGACACTCGCGTTATCGCAAGTGCAGTAGAAGAAGGTAAGGCGGTTCCCGCTAACCTGGATTCCATAAGTGCGATAAACTACGCTACTATTCTCGGCAGAGCTACTGACTTCGGTATCGTTGCCAACGATTTTGAGCAGATCACACACATGGAGACTACATTCGCCGTTAATACGTTCTCGAATACAAGTGGTCAGGTAAATGAAGTTGACTTCATACCTAATACCGCTCAGTTCATGATTGGCGAGATAGTTTCCGGTAAGGTCAAGTTCGGACAGAACCAGACTGCATCTTCTTATGTCATCGAATCTACTGATGCGGTTTTTGATAACTTTGATTCTGAGTGGCAGTCCGGAGAGATCTTCCAGGATTCTGATGATGTTAACAGCTCCAATTTCTATTTTGATAACGCAGGCAGGATCTGGACAGGTGAAGGCTCCAGACCCGTATATACGATCTCCAAGGATCAGGATGATATCAATACAAATATCAATGACGTGATCGGTAATGCTACCGCTGCATCAGACTATATATCCACCAGAGCAACTGATCCCGCTTATGCGCTCGACTATACTCAGTATCTTACGATCGACAATATAAACAGAGCTCCTTACGATCCTCAGGATCCCAACACAGGTAATCCCGATCAGGGTAACAGATTCTATATAGATATCGACAAGTCTGAGTTCGTTAACAGAGTTGTCTATATCAATGTAGACCAGAATCTTGCAAGAGTTATGGCTAACTCAGAAGGTCTTTGCATCATCAAGGATCCTTCTACTGTTGTCGTATTTAATATCGAGCCCGGGATCACAAGCGGCCAGAACGGCGGACTTGTACTCAATCGTATGTGCGTATCAGAAGACGGCGGACGTAACTTCTGTAATACGGTAACATCCAGCCAGGGACGTGCTAATGTTTCCAACAGCAACAGTTCCGGTCTCGGTACAGAGAATAATGTCGACTTCTATAATTCGGATGTTGACAGAATGGTCAACCAGAAGGTCATCTTGAATATCCGTTCCGACTACGACAATATCGAGCTTAATGCCGTAGGCGGTACAGTGCTCATCCCCGATCCCGATGCGCATGCGAACGTCAAAGGTTCCAGCTCAGGTTGGGTAGTATCCGGCGGTCATCTTAGAAACGACGGCGGTGAGTGGCACTATATCTATCAGGGCGGAAGCCAAGAGCTTATTAACATCACTAACGGTCAGCAGATCCACTTTGCCCTTCATAAGGATTTCACGACTGATAACGGTACTACTGTAGATAATACTATCTATATGGCTCCCGATCAGTTCACTTTCAATTTCTACGATCTCGGAACAGGCCTTGATTACAATTCTATAGATCTTAACAGCATAAACGGTATTACACCCGTTACAGCTACGAACCAGGGAACAGGTAATGTATTTTTCCCCAGCATGACTTTGTCTGAGCCCGGTGATTACTACTATCTCATTAACGAAGCTAATGCAGGATCATCTGACGGTGAGATAACAAATACTGACGGTTATATCAAGATTCACGTCAATGTTGCTGCCGGATCCCCTTCTAATACTTATACTGTTGATTACGCGTATTATCTTCATGCAAATGATGCTCAGCCCGTTCGCCATGAAGAGAATGTCGGCATGATGGGCGTACAGTGCGATCTCGGAAGTTTCTTTAACAAGGTAGAGACAACAGGTACACTTGAGCTTAATAAGACAGTCCTCGGTGTAACAGCTTCCGAAGCTCACGACACATATGTATTTAATGTTAAGAGCGGAAACAGATACTACGGTATGGATGTTAACGGCAACCTCCTTGTATCTTCATCTCCTATTGCATGCGAAGTTCACCCCGGTGTTCCTTTCGTTATAAGAGATCTTCCTCTTGATCAGACTTATACAGTTACCGAGTCCAGAAACGGTATCGATATCGCTCACTACGATTGCACGGTATCAGGTGAAGGTTCCGTAACACTTTCTTCTGCCAATAAGAGCGGAAGCATCAATATCACGAATTCCTATTCAGGAAGACTCGAGACAGGTTCTATCTATATTGCCAAGTTCGGCAGCGATACGAACGGTTCATTCCTTGGCGGAGCACAGTTTACTCTTACTACCGAGAATGCACATCCTAACGGAATTGGATTCACAGGCGCTACCAATGTGGATGTAAAGGATATCCAGGAGATCAAGTTTACGACAGTCGGTACTGAAGCTGTTCATATCGAAGGCCTTACTGAGGGTACATATACTCTTACTGAGATAAATGCTCCCGAAGGCTATAATGCCGTAGATCCCGTTACATTCTCAATCAACAGATACGGTGTCGTATCTTACGGATCTTCAGTAGATAATGTTTCTTACAACAGCACGACTAATGTACTTACTATTGTCGATCAGAAGGATGAGCCCGTACCCGTTACGGCAACTGTCGACATCAGCAAGAAGGATACTGTAGCAGGGGAGGAGCTTCCCGGTGCACAGATCACGATTACCTCTAATGATAATATCGATCTTAGCAGCTGCGTAGTAACAGGCGGCGGAAGCAATATCACTGTAAGCGGAAATGTAATAAGCTTCATAAGCGGTGATGTGCCTACTACTATCGAGGGCCTTCCTGTCGGCACTTACACTATGCATGAGATCACAGCTCCTGACGGATATCAGGTAGCAACAGATATCGAGTTCACTGTAGGAGACGACGGAAGTGTAACAGGCAGCAGCATCTCTACATCCACAGCTACAGGTAATGCTGTAGTGACTATGCTCGATGCTCCTTCCGCAGTCGATATCAGCAAGGTATCAGTCGCAAACAGTGACTATATCCCCGGCGCAGTGCTCTGGCTTACATGTGAAGACAGATCCGTTGATCTTACAAGAGCTACTGTTACAGGTGCCGACGATGTAGAAAAGACTTCATCCAAGATCACATTTACAAGCGGTAACGGTGTTGCTACATTTACGGGACTTCCCGATGGAACATATACTCTTCACGAGGAGATAGCTCCTAACGTTAACGGAGTACAGTATGTAGTTGCAACCGATATCAATTTCACGATCGCAAACGGTCAGGTGCTCTCAGGCAGTAACGTAACTGTTGCTTCTAACGGCAACAATGCTGTAGTAACAATGGTAGACGATATATTCGTTCCCGTTACAGGTACTGTAGATATCTCTAAGAGGGATACAGTTGCAGGTAACGAGCTTCCCGGCGCACAGATCACCATAACCGGCCCTGCAGGTTCGGATCTTACAGGTTGTGTCGTATCAGGCGGCGGTACTAATGTATCCAAGACAGGAAATACGATATCCTTTGTAAGCGGCAGTACTCCTACTACTATCGAAGGTCTTCCTGCCGGAACATATACCATGCACGAAGTTGCAGCTCCCGCCGGATTCGTGACAGCAACTGATATCGAATTTACAGTAGGCGATGACGGCAGCATCTCAGGTAGTGCCGTTACAGCATCTTCTGCTACAGGTAATGCCGTAGTAACGATGCTCGATGCACCTACAACAGTAGATATCTCCAAGAAGGATACTGTTGCAGGCAACGAACTTCCCGGAGCTCAGATCACCGTTACAGGTCCTGCAGGCGCAGATCTTACAAGCTGCACAGTTACAGGCGGTGCTACAGGTATCTCCGTAATAGGCAATGAGATCAGCTTTACAAGCGGTAACTCCGCTACAACTATCCAGGGACTTCCTGCAGGAACATATACGATGCACGAAGTTGCAGCTCCCAGCGGATATAGGGTCGCTACGGATATCGAGTTCACCGTAGGTTCTGACGGAACTATAACAGGCAGCAATATCACTACTTCATATGCTACAGGCAATGCAGTAGTTACTATGCTTGATGCACCTACAGTCGTAGATATCTCTAAGGTAGAGACAGGTGCAGGTGATGAACTCCCCGGCGCTGAGCTTCAGATCACAGAAGTTACAGGCAGCGTTGATCTTACTGTTGCATCCGTATCTGGAGGAGCACAGAACGTTGACATCACTTCTTCCGTGATCAGCTTCACGAGCGGTACTTCAAAAGCTACGATCACTGGACTTCCTAACGGTACATATATCCTTCACGAGGAGACTGCTCCTAATATCAACGGAGTACAGTATGCAGTAGCAACTGATATCAGATTCTCTATCGTTGCAGGTGAGGTTCAGCAGGGAACAAATATCACTGTTGCTACTGATAATTCAAATGCCGTTGTAACAATGGAAGACGATGTTATCGTTAATACGGTAACCGGTGCTACAGTAGATATCAGCAAGGTAGCAGTAGGCGGTTCTTCTGAACTTCCCGGTGCCCAGCTTTGGATCACATGTGCAGACGATCGTACAGACCTTTCTGTAGCAACCGTATCAGGCGGAGCTCAGAATGCAGTAGTTACATCAAGCAAGATAAGCTTTACAAGCGGTGATTCAGTAACTACTATCAGCAACCTTCCTGACGGTGAATATACACTTCATGAAGAGGTCGCTCCTAATGTCAACGGAGTTCAGTACGATGTAGCAACAGATATCAGATTCGTTGTATCTAACGGTGTGGTACAGCCCGGTAATAACGTTACTACTTCATCTACTTCCAATGCTGTTGTAACTATGGAGGATGCAGTCCTTGTTACTCCTCCTTCTACATCTACTGTTGCTATCTCTAAGAGAAATACGGGCAACGAGGAACTTCCCGGAGCTGAGCTCCTTCTTACCGGTCCTGCTTCTGCAGATCTTTCCGGCTGCACAGTAACAGGCGGCGGTTCCAATATTTCCATCTCCGGAAATACGATAAGCTTCACAAGCGGTTCTTCCGCTACAGAGATCAGCGGACTTCCCAACGGTGACTATGTCCTCGTTGAGACTGTTGCTCCTAACGTTAACGGAGTTCAGTATCTTACAACTACCATCTCCTTCAATGTTACTGACGGTGTTGTAACAACTAACAGTACTAATGCAAGGGTAGAGTCTAACGGCAATGTGCCTGTTGTCGTAATGGTCGATGACGCAGTTCCCGTTAATACAGGATGTTCACTTATAATCAGTAAGCAGGTAGCTGCAAACGGTGCGAGCGTACCTTCCGTATTTACATTCAACGTAAAGATCGGTGATACTTACTATGGTCTTGACGATCAGGGTAACCTCATCTCCGATGTTAACCCTATTGCTATCTCGATAGCTTCAGGTTCTTCAGTTCAGCTCGACGGTCTTCCTAACGGTGACTACGAAGTAACTGAAGTCAGAAGCGGTATCGAAGTTGCAGGATACAGCCTGACCGTAACAGGTGAGAGGACAGTATCTCTTAACGATGCTGATCCTTCCACGGCTACTGCTACAGTATCTGTCGTTAATACTTATAATCCTCTTCCCGGATCTCTTACGATCATCAAGGATCTCGGTGCCGGAGCTCCCGCTTCTGCAAGCTCTATGGTATATACATTCTCTGTAGTCGGTCCTAACGGCTATACGAATGAAGTATCTGTAACAGGCGCAGGTTCCGTTACTATCGATAACCTCCAGCCCGGTACATATACCGTAACTGAGGATACTACTTCTGCCTACATAAGCGGCTATCAGCTTACGGCAAACGGTAACGGCGTAAATGTAAACGTAACAGCAGGCAATGCTTCCACTGTTACTGTTACAAATGATTACGAAGCTACGACAGCTGCTACGAGCGAAGAGACGACTGCTGCTACTGAGGCGACAACACAGCCTTCCGCTGAAGCTACTGTTGCTACTACAACAACTACGGAAGCAACAACAACTACTACAGTATTGGTTGCTTCCATGGATGTAAGCATCAGTAAGCAGGATATCGCAGGAGCTGAGATCGACGGCGCTGTTCTTACTATTACAAATGCAGCAGGTAATACAACAGACTTCCTTGCGGCAGGTGTAACGGCAACACAGAACGGTCAGACAGCAACAGGCCTTGAAGTAACTTCCGATCATCTGACATTTACGACAGTATCTTCTTCTCAGGCTCTTATCCACGATCTTCCCGTAGGTCACTATGTACTTACAGAGACCATCGCACCCAGAGGATACCTCATCGCCGAGTCTATCTCATTCGAGGTTAGAAACGACGGTACTATCTGGGTAGCAGGAACACCTTCTGATCAGATGGTAGACAGGATCGTAATGCAGGATCTTGCTGATCCTACATACGGAACAACTCAGGATGATACGAGCGTTCTCGGTGTAAGAAGAGATGCTCCCGCAGAGGAGACAACAACAACTACTACAACCACTCCTACTGAAGCTTCAAGCGGTTCCGTAACAAGGACCGGTGAGACAGCAGTATCCGCTACGGCGATCGTCGCAGTAGTACTTCTTATCGCAGGCGGATCGGTACTTGTACTCAGGAGAAAGTTCGAAGCATAATTCATGGTCTCATGAATACTAAGCACGGTCGTCATTGACGGCCGTGTTTTTAGTACCATAGAAAGTGTAATTGTTAGAGAGTAATTAACTCCGACAGTTGCACTTTTCTTATAATACGGGGAGTAATTGGCCTGACGTCGGGTTTTTTGGATCAAGCATCCGCCATATAAACTGTCAGCCAATCCCCTTATTATAAGCATTCGATTAAGCAGGTAGGGATCTGCTCCCGCGTAACCAACTAAACTGAATGGTAATAAGTGTGGCTTGGAACAATTACTAATTCATATTTAGGAGGTATCACATGATCAGCGTAGGAATCGATGTTTCAAAAGGAAAGAGCACTGTCTGTATTCTTAAGCCGAACGAAGATTTTGTCTGCAAACCATTTGAACTGCTTCACAACAAAGAAGATCTGGAGTTGTTGGA
>JAILMW010000024.1 GCA_024692235.1 Saccharofermentans sp.
TGCAAAGATCGGCTGGTTCACGGTAGTAACACTTATAATCACATTCTGCATAATCGATATGTTCGATACTATAGGAACTCTCGTAGGTACCGCTTCAAGAGCCAACATGCTCGATAAGAACGGATCCATGCCCAAGATGAAGGAAGCTCTTATCTCTGATGCTATAGGTACGGTCACCGGATCTCTTACAGGTACTTCCACCGTTACGACATTCGTAGAGTCCGCTTCAGGCGTAGAGGCAGGCGGAAGAACAGGTCTTACTGCTCTTACATCAGCAGTCCTCTTCCTTCTTTGCATGTTCATAGCTCCTCTTGCAGCTATAATTCCTGCGGCAGCTACATCGTCTGCTCTTATCTATGTAGGAATACTTATGCTCGGTAACTTAAAGGATATCGACTTTGAAGATGTGACTCAGCTTCTTCCCGTAGGCATAATGCTCCTGGCAATGCCCATCTCCGGTTCCATCGGACACGGTATCGGTCTTGCTCTTATAAGCTATACCTGCATCAAGGTATTTACAGGCAAAGCAAAGGATGTCTCCGTTCTGACTTATGTCCTCTCGGTGATCTTCCTTGTTAAGTTCTTCCTGGCAGTCTGATCCGGGATATCAATCGAATAGTACAAGGGCGTAGCTCTGGGTGTTAACATCCACTACGCCCTTTGTTATTATGCGAAGCTTAGGGATTACAGGCAGAGCCGTAAAAGCAAGTGTCATAAAAGGATCTATACCTTCACTTACTCCGAGGAACCTGGCCTGCGCCTTCATCTCATCAAGCTTAGCTTCTACAGTGGCCGCATCGTCTTCGCACATAAGACCTGCCAGAGGGAGAGCTAGCGAAGATAAGATCTTACCGTCACATACAACGGCAAGACCGCCTTCATTCTCTCTTACGGTATTAGCCGCCAGAGCCATATCCTCGTCGTTCGTACCTGCTACTATAAGATTATGGGAATCATGAGCTACGCTTGATGCGATGGCACCTCTTTTGATCCCGTATCCGGTAACAAAGCCGAGACCGATATGGCCTGTTCCCTTATGTCTTTCTATGACTGCGATCTTGATGATATCTTTATCGGGTTCTGCATCGGGACTTGATGAATCAACAATCACCTCATCGGTAATTATCTCACCCGGTACCACCTTTATAACTCGCTTCTTGCTTCCCTTGGAAGTTATCTTGAAGCTATCGGGGGATACTTCATGCATATTAAAGCTGTGGCGTACCCTTCTGTATCTTTCCTGATCTACGGAGGGCTTTATTATCTCTTGCACGAGCCTTCCGCCTTCAGCAACGAGCTTACCGTCCTTATATACCTTCTCCACGACAAAATCCTTAAGATCGGATACGACGATAAGATCGGCCTTGAACCCAGGAGCTATGGCGCCTCTGTCCTTAAGACCGAAGTAGGATGCAGCATTAAAGCTTGCCATCTTTATCACGTTATAGGGATCCTTGCCGGCCTTTATGGCTTCTCTTACGATATAGTCGATATGTCCCTGGGATATAAGCTCTCCGGGATGCTTATCGTCAGTTACGAGAAGACATCTGTCGCAATACTTATCGTCAAAGAGCGGAAGCAACGCTTCAAGGTTCTTGGCAGCTGTGCCCTGCCTTACCATGATATACTGGCCGCGCATAAGCTTCTCTCTTGCTTCTTCGAAAGTAAAACATTCGTGGTCTGATCCTACTCCGGCAGTTACATAAGCGTTGAGCTTACTACCTGTCAGCGAAGGAGCATGTCCGTCTATTGCCTTGCCGTGAGATACGGCTCCGTTTATCTTTGCGATTATGTCTTCGTCTCCTGCGACAGTACCGTAGGAGTTCATAAGTTCCGCAAGACCAAGCACCCTTTCACGCATATAAAAAGGTTCAAGGCTCAATGCGGAAAGCTCTGCTCCTGACTCGTCAAGGGGAGTCGCAGGAACGCAAGATGGCAGCATAAAGAATATATCCATCGGAAGGTCCCTGCTGCTCTCGATCATATAGGATATGCCGTCAGTTCCTGCAACATTTGCTATCTCATGCGGATCTGTGATCACAGCCGTAGTACCGTGAGGGATAACGGCTCTGGAGAACTCATAAGGCGATAACATCGAACTCTCGATATGGATATGACCGTCTATAAGCCCGGGGCATATGATCTTACCTTGAAGATCGATCTCCTCCTTACCCTTATAGCTTCCGAGCCCGACGATGATACCGTCCTTCACGGCTACATCAGCTTCCTCCAGCTCCTTGGTGAATACATTAAGCACCTTGGCGTTCTTAAGGACGAGATCTGAAGCTTCATCACCTGCCGCTGCTGCTATCAGAGATCTGAGATCACGGTCTGCTCCCATATGCTGTTCCTCCGAAGATCGTTATCGATATTTCTATGATATCACTTTGGGTCATAACTTCTATCATTATCGGTGCGCCACAAGCAGACCTTGTAACAAAATACAAATTTCTTGCTTATCACACTTTATAAAACCAGCCGTGATAGGTATAATCGTAGGGATAATCGATCAAAGAGAGACTACTGATGCTTATAAATATATTGAAGAAAGAACCTATAGATAAGACGATACATCGTAATTTTGTTATATTCGTCATCTCCATGATACTGATCTTCATTGGAGGATATATCTTCCTTTGGAAGCACCCTCCGAAGATCAATCTCAATGAACCCACTCAGAACAGAGCAGGCTTCAAGCCCGACCAGAGGATCAGGATCGAGGCTAATTTTATCGACGGTGATGTTATCCTCGACAAGATAGAGAACGACGAGGAATTCAATGTATATGTCGTACCCTTCTTCGCTTACGACGCAGAACTTGATCTTGAATATCTTAAGGGATATACAGGAATCCTCTTAGACGGCACTGTCGATCCTGAAGCTTATAACATCATAAACGGCCTTGAAGCAAATCCCAGGGAACTTACTACCATATCCTTCAACGGAGAGCTTCTAAATGTTGACTATCCTCAGAATCTGGTTGCATATAACTCCCTTGAAGAGCTGCCTCAGATATATCACCCTTACTCTATCAAAAGGACAAAGACTGTCCATTACACAGCTGCATTTATCATCGCAGGAACAGGAGCAGTTCTGGGGCTTTACAGCTTTGTATCACTTCTTTACTGTTTTAAGAAAGATTCCGATTCCAGGAAGAAATGATCTGACTTAAGTCAGCAGTTGAACAAACCCGGATAGATAAAGAAGGCGTTTCACCCATAAGGATGAAACGCCTTTATTGTATTATTTCGACAATATCAGCCGCGGAAAAAGGTTCTGCGCGACTTCTTAAGGAACGCCTGTCATTACTTGTCCAGAAGTTATCAGCGATACCGGTCCTCTGACTTACAACATAGAGCTGTATGGGGATCTGTCCGTCATCCGTATTTATGTAATTCGTATTATTACGTTTAATGATGGCACTGCAATCTGTAGGATATTCATAGTACCACTTACCGTTCACATAAAAGATAGCGGAGAATTGCTGTCAGCAACACATGCGACATAGTAGACAGTAGTTTCCTGAGCTGCTGTAAGACCGCTGTTCGGCTTTCCCACTCCGAATATGAGGATATAAGGTTCATCATTAGCTGCTCCTCGTCCGCAATCCATACGCTGAAGGACCTTCTCCCCCCACTCAAGATTCTCTGTCGAATTACTGCGGAAGCCTGTATCCCAACGAACATCACCTGCAGATCCGCCTCCTGTAGCATTACCTTCCTGATTAGTCATAACGCCGGGACCTAATCCGTAAAGCTCCATCATGGTAGCCTGCGCTGCAGTAATGGCATAACTTGCATCATTTATATAACGCTTGCGCCTTGCTTCATCTATATAACCCGTAAGAGCAGGGATAAGGGCAGCAGCTAAAACAGCAACGACAACAAGGACTATTATAACTTCTACAAGCGTGAAGCCTTTCTTACCGCGTCTTGTATTTCTGAAGATCGTCTCCAACATCCGTAAATACGGATATTTTGTTATATAGAGTTTAATCTCCCTGAGGGCCAATTCAATATTTACAGGAATTCTTCTGTAAAAAAAATGACAACACGGTAAATGTTATTTATTCTTTACAACAAATATCTTATACAACGGCGACTATTTACTGATTTTGTCCTAAGATCACAGGGCATCAGTCTATCTTCTGATCCATTATCCTTCCGCCGCCTATAACGCAGCCTTCATCATCGTAGAATACTGCTGACTGCCCCGGAGACGGAGCTCTTACGGCTTCATCAAATACTACTCTTACCATGTCATCTCCTACCCCGTATATGACAGCGGGAGAAGCCTTATGGGCATAGCGTATCTTAGCATTACAGCGGATCTTATCGCCTTCCGGTATCCGTTCTACTGACAGGAAGTTCAGTTCACCGCATAGAAGTTCCTGCTTCATCAGATCCGACTCATCTCCCAGCACTACTTCATTAGAGGAAGGATTTAACTTAGTTACGAACCTTGGCGTACCAAGTGCTATACCAAGTCCCTTACGCTGGCCTATAGTATAGTGATGGATGCCCTTATGCGTGCCGAGGATATTACCTTCCTTATCTGTAAATGCACCGGCTCCGGGAGTATCAAGCATTCCCATACTGTCTATGTAGTCCGCGTGGTTTCCTTCTGTTACGAAGCAGAGCTCCTGGGAATCTTTCTTACCTGCTACTTCCATCCCGATATCTCTTGCAATATCTCTGACCTGCTCTTTACTGTAGCCTCCCAGAGGCATAAGGGTATGAGCCAACTGCTCCTGAGTAAGCTTATAGAGCATATAGGTCTGATCCTTGGAGGTATAGTCGGCAGTCCTGACCGTATATCTGCCGTTCTTTTCTATGACATGAGCATAGTGTCCTGTAGCGATATAGTCCGCGTCGAACACCTGCCTTATATATTCCATCTTCCCCCATTTGACGTAGCGGTTACATTCAATACAGGGATTAGGGGTAAGGCCTCGGATATAATCCTTCGCGAAAGGCTCAATCACCTTCTCCTTAAAAAGCTCCAGACAGTTATAAGGGTAATATCTTATCCCGAGTTCCCACGCGGTACGTCTGGCGTCATCTATCTCGCAGCATCTGCTCTCGGTACCGTCTTCGGAAAGCCAGGTCCTTAAAGTGACGCCTATTACTTCATATCCTTTTTCTTTTAAAAGAAATGCCGCGACGGCGCTGTCAACGCCGCCCGACATTCCTACGATCACTTTACTCATCAGAAGATCTCACCAAGCTTATCGTATAGGGCTCCCGCGAATGCAAGGTGACCTTCCTTGTCCAAGTGCTCATCGTCAACAGTGCTTGCCGCAGCTACATCCGATGCCGCCAAAAACTTGGTACCTCTCTTATGTGCTATCTTCCGGTAAACATCCTTAAGACCTCTGCTGACTTCCACCGACTTTGTATCGAATTCGGGATCCTTATCCTGATGCCAAACGTCTTTACCTAAGTGTATCGGAGATACAAGGACTACCCTTGAAGGATCGACGAACTTCGTTATCTCGTCGAGGCAGAGCTCGATGCCCTTGCCTATGGTGTGAGCTGAAGCTCCGTAAAGCGTCTTACAGTCATTGGTGCCGAGCATTAAGACCACTCCGTCTACCGGGGACTGACTCTCCAAGATCTGAGGAAGAGAAGCAAGTCCTCTTCTTCCGGGTCTCAGAGCATCCTCGAAGACTGTAGTCCTTCCGCAGAGCCCTTCGTCAATGACTCGAAGGTCATCAGCCTTGCTCTCGAGTATTCCCGTCCAGCGCTCCTCCCTGGGGAAGCGCTTCAAGGGATATGAGCCCGGTATAAGCCCCCAGGTATTGGAATCGCCGAATGCGAGCAGAGTTCTCATGGTTCACCTTACTTTATGTTCTGTCTCCATGTTGCGGGCTTGAACTCATCGATAATGGGAAGAAGCCTCTTATCAACATCGATCCGGAATACTGAATTGAAATTGTTTGTTGCGATCATCTGTCCTGCGAAGCCTACGATGACTACGAGTTCCTGATCGTTGAAGAACTTCTTAAGATCAGCGAAAAGCTCATCTGATACGGATGTGGGATCCTTGACGATAGACTCGCCGAGCTTTGCAAGAAGAGCTTCCTTCTCGTCATATACAAGGTTAGCGGGATCAAGACCCAAGCCCTTAACGTCGCTTATAAAGAAGAGAGAGCAGAGCTTACAGGAATTAGTTGTGGAGATAGCATGTGCATAAAGGACTGCATCCTTCTCACCGATAACCTCTACAAGTCTCTTCCAAGATGTGTACCAAGCCATGTAAGCGTCGTATGTAGCAGCATCGTTAAGAAGACCCTTCTTCATGTTAGTTACTGCATTTCTGCCTGCGAGCTCGTCGTATCTTACCTTCTCCTCGCCTGTTGCCTCGTTCTGTTCTACCAATTTGATCCTAGCCATTTTTACGTTCTCCTTTCAGTTTTTAAAGTGCTATTTTCAATATCTCTACTATGTCATCCGAGCCGAGCGGTACATAGTGTCCTACCTTGCCGTTCTTCGTGGCACGATCTGCCATCACCTTGAAGTCCTTATCGTCGATACCAAGTTCCGTAAGAGTCGTCTTCACGCCGAGCTTTGTGAAGAAATCCTTGAACTTCTCGGATAAGATAAGTGCTCTTTCCTCTTCGCTGAAGTCATAGGAGTCAACTCCGTATACTCTCGATGCGAGAAGCGCCAGCCTCCAGGGCTTGATCTTAGCGATGTACTTGGTCCATGCTACGAATACTACTGCCATTCCCTCACCGTGAGTGATGTTGTACTGGGCTGAGAGCTCATGCTCTATCCTGTGAGATCCCCAGTCAGCGCTCCTGCCGGCATCCAGGAAATTGTTGTGTGCTACACTTGCGAGCCACTGTATCTCAGCTCTTGCATTGATATCCGTGGGATTCTCGATTAGTCTTCTTGCATTTACCGTCAATGCCTTGATGGCACCTTCGATAAGATAATCTGTCGTATCCGAGTTCTTCTCGTCTGAGAAGTATCTCTCCAGAAGATGTGAGAGCACATCCGCGATACCGACAGAAGTCTGGTATGCGGGAAGGTTAGCCGTGTACTTGGGGTTCATTATCGCGAACTTAGGGATGATCCTGTTGTCCTCGAATCCGAGCTTACACTCACCGCTGCTTAAGATCGCACAGTTGGATGTCTCGGATCCGCTTGAAGCAGTTGTCGCGATAACACCGATATTAAGGACCTTCTCGGGAACTGCTCCCTTGGAGAAGAAGTCCCATACATCGCCTTCATAAGGGATGCCGAGAGCAACTGCCTTAGCGGTATCTATCGAGCTTCCGCCGCCTACTGCGAGAACGAAGTCTACTTCATTCTCCTTACCCTGAGCTACCAGTTCTCTTACGAGCTCAATGCTCGGATTGGGAACGACATTACCGTTTTCAGTGAATCGGATCTGAAGTTCCTTTGCTGCATTCTCTATTACATCGAAGATGCCGAGCTTCTTCACGAAGTCACCGCTGTATACAAGGAGCAAGGATTTAACATGGTATTCACTAAGGAGGTCCTTGAGCTTGTTCTCACTGCCTTCACCGAAGACTATCTTCGCCGGGTTATAGTATTCAAATCCGATCATTATTCTTATTCTCCTTATTACTCCTCTTATCAGTAAAGAGGTACAACTGCGCCGTTGTAATTCTCTTCGATAAACTGTGCAACCTCAGGTCCCTGAAGTACTTCTACAAGTGCAAGGATCGCAGGATCGTCTGCTCTGTCGGGAGAAGTTGCAACGATATTTCCGTATGTCTGAGCTGCAAGTCCGTCATTTGCTTCTACTGCAAGTGCATCATTTACATCAAGACCGCCCTCGATAGCGTAGTTACCGTTGATGATAGCAATGTCTACATCAGGAAGTGATGCTACGAGAGACTCGGGAGCAAGCTCTACGAACTGAAGGTCATGAGGGTTATCAGTGATATCTGCGATAGTAGCATTGATACCTGCTTCGTCATCTACCTCGATAAGGCCTTCCTGCTCAAGAAGAAGAAGTGCTCTTGCTTCATTAGTTACGTTATTGGGAACTGCGATCGTTGCTCCGTCGGGAAGCTCATCAAGATCTGTTGTTCTTCCCGCATAGATGCCGAAGGGTTCGTAGTGAACTGCACCTACGGATACAAGATCGGATCCGTTCTCGAGATTGAACTGCTCGAGGTAAGGTACGTGCTGGAAGTAGTTAGCATCAAGGCTTCCCTCGATAACACCGGTGTTAGGTGTGATGGAATCTTCGATCTGTACGATCTCAAGTGTGATACCCTGCTCAGCAAGGATGGGAGCTGCGAACTCCAAGATCTCTGAGTGAGGTGTGATGCTTGCGCCGACTACGAGAGTAACGTTCTCTGTTGTTTCAGCGTCAGCGGATGTCTCATCGGAAGCTGCGGCTGCTGTTGTTCCTGCTGCTGTAGTTGCCTGTGTCTCTTCTGCCTGTGAGCATCCTGCAAAGTTAGCTAAGAGTGCAATGGATACTGCTGATGCTGCGATCTTCTTAAGTGTAATAGTTTTCATATTATATTTTCTCCGTTTCTTTACTTATATATCTGTTCATTAGAACAGGGGAACTACTGCACCGTCATATGTAGATTCGATGTACTCAGCTACCTCAGGACCCTGAAGTACTTCTACAAGTGCGATAAGAGCAGGATCATCTGCATGATCGGGTGTAGTTACGATGATATTGCCGTATGTCTGAGCTGCGATTCCGTCATTAGCTTCTACTGCAAGTGCGTCATTTACGCTGAGTCCGCCCTCGATGGCATAGTTACCGTTGATGACCGCAAAATCTACATCGGGAAGTGTTGCTACAAGCTGCTCGGGTGCAAGTTCTACGAGCTGGATATCGTGGGGGTTCTCAACGATGTCTGCTACTGTAGCATTGATACCTGCATCGTCGCTCAATGTGATGAATCCTTCCTGCTCGAGAAGAAGAAGTGCTCTTGCCTCATTAGTAACGTCATTAGGGACTGCAATAAGAGCTCCGTCAGGAAGATCCTCAAGAGAATCTACTCTTCCGACATAGATTCCAAAGGGTTCGTAGTGTACTGCACCGATGGATACAAGATCAGATCCGTTCTCTTCGTTGAACTGATCGAGGTAAGGCTGATGCTCACAGTAGTTAGCATCAAGGCTGCCCTCGATAACGCCTGTGTTGGGAGTGATGTAATCCTCAAGAGTTACGATCTCAAGTGTGATACCCTGCTCCTCGAGGATCGGCTTTGCGAATTCAAGTATCTCAGTATGAGGTGTAACGCTTGCGCCGATGGTGATCACTGTTCCTTCAGCTGTCTGATCGTCTGCTGCCGTTGTATCTTCTGCGGACTCTCCTGCTGCTGTAGTCCCTGCTGCGGATCCTGCTGCCGTAGTCTCGGAAGCTGATCCGGAACAAGCCGTAAATGAACCGAGTACTGCGATAGATATCGCTGATGCTGCTATTCTCTTAAGTGTGATGTTCTTCATAGTGTTTTACTCCTTGATGATTGATTTTGTTTATTTCCATTTCTTTTCTGGTCTTTGCAATAAAAAACCGGGGGCTTTACTTTTAAACTCCCGGGCACATGGTCTTAGCATCGCTTTATTTCAACATCGCGTTGTTCGAAGGCGTGAGGACTCATGTCCGTACGCACCAACCATATTGTGTGCCCGGGAGTTAAGCATTCGACAACACATGACACTGTTCCGATATTGAGTTATTGAATGTCTCATTCTCACGTCTTCCTTTCGCTTAAGATGGTGTAAGTTTAACTCTATATACCTACTATGTCAATAGGTTTATAGGTATTTCTTTTAATCTTCTTGCCCAAAGGGTCCAAACGCCTGCTATCATTGGATTTCCCGACTGATCAACAACAAGAAGAGGTGACGTTGTACACCCGTTTGTACGTACTTTTCATCTAAAAATGTACCTGAAGACAGACTTCCTTCAGAATTCCCATCCTTCAGTACATATATGATCGCAATAGATGTACAAGCAGGTGTACCTGACCTTCTCAGATACGCTTCTCGAAGCAGATAGCACCTTCGAGCTTATCGTACGGAGGATAATTATCTATCTGCTTATAGCCTCTTTTGGTATACAGGCTTATAGCTTCCTCCATCGAAGGTCTTGTCTGAAGGATAAGTCTTGTGCAGCCTTCTCTTTCGGCTCTGTCTTCAAGGCGCTCCATTATTTCCGTAGCTATATGATTCCCTCTGTATTCTTTGTCTACCCACAGTCTCTTGATCTCGATAGCATTTCGAGAATACATCTTAAGTCCGCCGCATCCCACGGCGATGCCGTCTGATTCTGCTATAAGTACATCCGCAATGCTCTCTGAGATGTTATACGGAATAAAAGCTTCCCTGTTCTTTCTTCCGCCTACGATACTGCTATAGAATTCTTCTGTCTTAAGATAGAAGTCGTGAAATGCCTTATCGCTGCCGTTAGTCCATCTGAAACTGATATCCATATTCCATTCTCCTTCAGAAACTTATTACAAGATGCTCATCCGCGATGTCGTTATACACCTTAAGTCCCTTGCCGCTTACATCGTACACATGAACGATACCTGAGATCTTAGGATCGTCCGCTAACTTGTCTGCAAGATCAGGATATTTCTCCAGCATCTCGGGACAGAATCTCCTGGTCTTTGTCTTATCAGTAAACACAGCGGTATATAAGATCTGTGCCTCCACAAGATCCTGGAAGATATGACTGCCGTAGGAAAGCTCAGGATTATATCCTGCTCTTGTCTCCTCTGTCTCACATATGATCTCGAACTCACTTATATCGGCAAAGGATGTCGGTACTCCGAGCTCAGGCGAAGATGTTCCTATCCTTCCGGGGACAATGAGCATCATGTGCTTATCCTTTGCCCTGTATTCCCAGTTGAGCTTACCTATGAACTTGGCCACCAGCGACTTGTCGTTATAAGGCATCTCATAGTATTTAACGGGATCGACATACACTACAAGATCGAGCTCATCACTCCTGCACATTCCCATGGAGGATCCGCGAATATCGAGGAGCATATCCTCCTCCGGGATATCAGACGGAACTGCAACCCCATCTGTCACATGCTGTATCTGCAAAGGCCTGCACTGGAGAAGATCTATGGAGTAATCACCATTATCCGACAGATTGATCGTGAACTCGGTATCGACGGGATATTCATATTCGTCCTGTATGCATCTTAGCATCCTTCTCATCTGATCCATGAGCGTATCGTTCTCGACAAGTCCCTTGCAGGATATGAACCTCACCTGCCTGCTCCTTCCCGTCTCGCGAAGTCTTCTCTCCGCATCGTAATCGTGTTCCAGGAGGATCTTCTCCAGATAAGGCGGGATATCGGGACCGATCTTCTCATAAGGAAGCTTCTCAAGTTCGTGAGAGATCATGTTGATGACTTCCGCCTTACCCTGAGAGAACTTATGCTTATCTTCTGATGATGAATATGATGTCTTGGTCGGATCGTCGAGATTAACTATCCTGGGATACGAGCCTTCAGTCCTGTCTACCGCAGATGTACCAAGACCCATGACAAGTCTCAGCATCCCTGCCGTAGGATCCGAATCCTTCATGACTCTGTAGGGACTGTAGGAATAACCTACACCTGCCGCACAGGGCATATAGTAAGATCCGTAATATGAACCGGAGACTCTCTGGATAAGAAGAGCCATCTGTTCGTCTCTCTTATCAAGTCCTCTTCTCTTTCTGTAATCCAGTGCCGAGAGGCTCATGGAACTTGCGTAGACCGTCTTGATAGCATGCTCGAATTCAAGAAGGCGTTCTTCCTCATTTCCTCTGTTAGCACAGAATACAGATTCGTACTTACCCGCAAAAGCATTGCCGAAGCCGTCCTCCAGGATACTAGAAGATCTGATGATATAAGGATCCTGACCGTAATATTCGATTATCCTGGTGAACTGCTCTCTCATGGATTCGGAGAATACTCCGCCCATGAGCCTATCTGCGAACTCTGTCGCCAGAACAAAGTATCCTTCATCCGTCCTCTGCCTGACTCGAAGATCCCACAGGTTATTATCGACTATATATGTGTAGTAAAGATCTGATCCCACATAGAAAGAATCGTGAGGCTCTAAGTATTCTGCAATATCCGGTTCCTTATTCCTGATGATGGCGCGAGCCAGGAGCATACCGCAGGACTTGCCTCCGATCATTCCCGTTCCGATCATGTGATCTCTTACGGCAAAGTAGTCTTCAGGAGTAAAGTTCTTCTTTACCATCTCGCGCATCTTGGAATCCCTGGTCATCATGATATTGCACATGCGGCTGCAGTCTTCCGTTATATCTGCGCCGCTCTCATGAAGCACCTTTGAACGGTTGAAATCCCTGTCCCATGAATCAGAATACTGCTCTTCCGCGGATCGCTGAGCAAGTCCTAACGCCTGATAGAACCTGCTGGACTGAACGCCGTCAAGGATAGGCCTGAAGGCACCGGTGGAAGGATCGTATGTGTGCGGAAGGAACATCGTATCGGAACTTCGCTCCCACACTTTCTCCGGTCTTACGTATATGTTCCTGCTGTCTGAATAGACATCCAGGAAGAGCTGAGTCGTATCAAGTATCTTATTGATCGAATGGACTGAATGCTTACCCCTTATGATCGGGAAGAATGCGACAGTATCTAGGATAAAGAGAAAAGGACAAGTAACCCGGAAGAAGTTACCCATCATTAGATCCGTTGCCCAAGCTGTCTGAAGTTCCGAGAGGCAATCGAATACGTAGAAAGCATCCTTACCTTCCTTCTCGATCACATTATGGATATCCACCGTAAATGTCTCGAACCTGTGGGACAGAGGTATCTCTACGGTCTTGACCTCGGGCCTGTCAGATATCAGCGGATCGTGACTTGCGAACCTGAAGTAGATGATATTGCGCTTATCTTCTATGGCGCGATCCACATAAGGCTCCATAAAGAGGCGGAACTGATCAAGGTCAGATACACGCCAGACAACATTATCGCCCAGCCTTATGTTATCAAGGGCAATATCCATCTCGGGGATCCCGCTAAGTATCCTGTCAAATGCAGCCATGGTACCCTCCTTATATAAGAGATATCAACGACTAAACCTATAAAAAATGGCGCTCCATCCTACACGAATGAAACGCCATTGTTTCCTCTTTATAAGTTAACAATACACTTAAGAAGGATGACCTGTCAATCAGACCTTTCGCTTTGCCTTGGCAAGTATGGTTCCTGCTTCCTGAATGACCATGACCATAGCAACAAGAAGTGCTACCGTAGTCCAAAGGACATCTTTCTGATATCTGTAGTAACCGTACTGCAAAGCGATAGCTCCGAGTCCGCCTCCGCCGATGACACCGGCCATCGCCGAATAACCGAGAACTGTAGCGATGTTGATGGCTGCGCCCTGAAGAAGCGAAGGAACGGCTTCGGGGATTATAAAGTGGATTATCGTATATAAAGGAGATGCTCCCATTGACTTAGCAGCTTCAATTATGCCCGGCTGCACTTCGCAAAGTGATGACTCCACCATCCTGGCAACTATCGGTATCGCACCGACTGTAAGAGGAACGATGGTAGCCTTGGTTCCGATGGACGTTCCTACAACAAGTCTTGTAAACGGTATGAGTAATACAAGAAGGATAAGGAAAGGAAGCGATCTCATTATATTTACGATAAGACCTACGATGAAGTTTACCGCTTTGTTCTCAAGAAGTCTGTCTTTGGAAGTAGCATATAAGAGTATACCCAGAGGAAGTCCTATAAGATATGAGAAGAGCGATGCAAAGAACGTCATCTGCAGTGTCTCAAGGATCCCTTTTTGTATTGTATCTACTATAAAATCAGTCATTTCTTTCCACCTCCGATACACTAAGTCCGCCTTCCACGAAGAAGCTTATGATCTTCTCCTGTTCTGAAAGATCAGAAGGCAGTTCAAGGACCATCTGTCCGTATCCTATGCCGCCTACACTTCTCGTATTGGCACTTAAGATATTGACTTTCAAGCCTGTCTTCTCCACAAGGTTTGCAATAAAGGGCTCACTGGACTTCGTGCCGTCAAATACTATCCTTATGAGGGTACCTTCTTCCGAAGAAGGCGCGAAAGGATTAGAAGGGAATACCAGCTTCTTAGCGGCATTAGACTTGGGATCACTGAATACTTCCTTAACGTCGCCTATCTCCGCCAGCTCTCCGTTATCTATGATAGCTACGCGGTCACATATCTTCTCTACTACCGCCATCTCATGAGTGATTATGACTATCGTAAGTTTCCTCTCAGCGTTGATCGTCTTTAAAAGGTCCAATATCTCGCCCGTGATCTTAGGATCCAATGCACTTGTTGCCTCGTCGCAAAGAAGGACCTTGGGATCGGCTGCAAGTGCTCTTGCAATAGCAACTCTCTGCTTCTGGCCACCCGACAATCTTGCCGGAAATACCTTCTCCTTCTCTTCAAGTCCGACGACCTTCAACATCTCACGAGCCTTAGCTCGTCTCTCCCTACGAGGTACTCCGGCGATCCGGAGCGGCTGCTCGACGTTCTCGATAACGGTCCTCTGATTTAAGAGGTTAAAGCTCTGGAAGATCATGGAGATGGAATGTCTTACCTTGCGAAGCTCTCTTGCATTTAAGGAAGCAAGGTCCTTATCGTAGAATAGGACATGACCGGAAGTAACTTCTTCCAATCTGTTAAGTGTCCTTACCAAGGTGGACTTACCTGCACCGCTCATTCCGATGATGCCGAAGATCTCACCTTCGTTTACATCGAGACTTACATTCTTAAGGGCTTCGAATTCCTTACCGTCGTTACGATACGTCTTAGAGACTTCTTGAAGTTCGTATACTTTTGTCATCAGTCAAATAGTCCTTTACTTAAGTATCTGTCGCCTCGATCCGGGAAGACCGTTACGATATTTCCGTGATCGATAGTATCAGCAAGTTTTAATGCCGCAGCTAATGCTGCTCCGGATGACGATCCCGCCAGGATACCTTCGTGAAGAGCAAGCTCTCTTGAAGTAGAGAAGGCTTCGTCATCGCTTATCTTTATTACCGAATCCACAAGTGAGATATCCATGGTATCCGCGATAAAATCATTGCCTATACCTTCGATATCGTAGTCATGGTGTTCTCCGCCTCCGATAGTAGAACCCCAAGGATCTGCCAGTACGCCTTGGATATCAGGGTTCTGTTCCTTTAAATACTTAACGATGCCGCTGAAGGTTCCGCCTGATCCCGCACCTGCCACGAAGTAATTAATATCACCTTCGAGCTGGGAATAGATCTCGGGACCGGTCGTCTCGTAGTGAGCCAGAGGATTAGCTGGATTTCTGAACTGACGAAGTGATACGGCGCCGTCTATGGAAGCAAGGAGCTCTTCCGCCTTCTTCTCTGCTCCGAACATTCCTTCTTCTCTTGATGTGTGAACGATCTGCGCACCTAACGCTTTCATGACCTTCTGCTTCTCGAGAGAGAACTTCTCGGGCACCGTGAATATTACGCTTATACCCTGATTAAGTGCGGCTACCGCGATACCGATACCGGTATTGCCTGCAGTAGCATCTACGATAGTGCCTCCTTCTTTTAAGATCCCTCTCTTCTTCGCATCCTCGATCATGTAAAGACCGACTCTGTCCTTGACGCTTCCTGCGGGATTCATGAGCTCAAGCTTTGCATATATATTCACTCCGGGCTTGATGCCCATATGCGTGATCTTCAACATGGGAGTGTTACCGATCATCTCCCTGATATCCGAATATACCCCGACCATGGCGATCACGCTTTCTTCGATGCTTTGATCGCCTGCTCAAGATCTGCGATAAGATCATCTGCATCTTCGATACCTACGGAGAATCTTATAAGCTCATCTACGATACCTACTTCCTGACGGATCTCCCTGGGGATAGCCGCGTGAGTCATTGTAGCGGGATGGCATACGAGAGACTCGACTCCGCCTAAGCTCTCGGCAAGTGTTATAAGCTTCAAGGATTCATAGAACTTCTTGTAGTCATACTGGGGGTCTAACACAAAGGAGATCATTGCTCCTGCACCGTCCGCCTGCTTCTTCTGTATCTCATATCCGGGATCGGTCTTAAGTCCGGGATAATACACCTTGCTGACATAACCGCTTCCTGCGAGCCACTCAGCGATCTTGCCGGCATTAGCAACATGTCTGTCCATACGTACACCCAGTGTCTTTATACCTCTTATCATCAGGAAGCTGTCCCAGGGTGCGAGTACTCCTCCGATGGCATTCTGAAGATAATAAAGTCTGTCGGCGATAGCCTTATCCTTTACGGCAACAAGACCTGAGATAGTATCGCTGTGACCGCCCAGGTACTTTGTACCGCTGTGGATAACTATATCCGCACCAAGTGTTAAAGGTCTCTGCAGATAAGGTGTAAGGAAAGTATTGTCTACTATCACCAGCTTATCGTGCCTGTGTGCGATCTTCGATACCGCTTCGATATCGGTGACCGTAAGTAGCGGATTAGCGGGAGTCTCGATATAGACTGCCTTAACAGTATCATCTATAGCAGCTTCTACCGCAGCTTCGTCAGACGTATCTACGATCTCGTATGTGATATCGAAGTTCTTAAATACATTATCCAGTATACGGAAAGTACCGCCGTAGATATTGTCCGATACAAGGAGCCTATCACCTCTCTTGAACAGAGAAAGGACCGTATTGATCGCGGCAAGTCCTGATGCAAATGCAAGTCCGTACTCGCCCTGCTCAAGATCTGCTATCAGCTTCTCAAGAGCTGCTCTTGTGGGATTACCGGTCCTTGAATATTCCCAACCTCTGTCTTTACCGAGACCATCCTGCTTATATGTGGATGTCTGATATACGGGAACGTTTACTGCTCCTGTTGTCTCGTCTCCGTCAATACCGCCGTGTATCAAAAGTGAATCTATCTTTAAGCTCATTTTATTTTCCTTCTTTCGTGTTTTATTGAGATAAAAAGCCCGGGGCTCATGCAAGAACTCCGGGCTTAAGGCTTATGGTCCGTTTTATATCAACATCGGATCAGATCGAGGCGCATACTCTCACACATTCGCGCCTCTGCCGTAACAGCCCGCATTCGATACATTCGACAACACATGGCTTTCGCCGATCCTTTGTAAGTCTTACTGCTCATGTATACGCCTCTCCTTTCGAATAAGTTTTTGTTGTATGGTGAGATTATATTGCTATTAACCTACTATGTCAATAGGTTTATAGGTATTTGTATTTCACTTGAACAACACGCCGAAAGGCAAGACTCTTATTTCTGTTCGGATCTTATATTTTTAACTTTGCGTACGATCATGAATGTCAGAATTATTGCACATGTAATATCAATTGCAACTAAACTATCAATGTTCAAAGGATTCGTTCCTAAATACAAATGCGCTGTCTTTACGCCGATTCTTTGACCATAATACGACGAATGGACCCCGTCATCGGCCAATAGAACCTTAATTACATTATATCTGAGATTCGAAAGCGGATAATTATCCTCTATATAGCTCTCTCCGCCACTCTCAAAATAAATAGTACAACTGGTTTCATACACGTCTATTATCCTGACAGACGATACAGGAAGACCTTCCTGTTCATCTCCCGGTAAGACCTCGATAAACCCATTATAAAAACCTATCCCGTCATGAAAAATCACGCCATGTTTAATGTAGCATCCATCTTTCAGTGTAGCAGGAGTATTGATACCGGTAATACTCTCGATCGGAACAATATCTTCATCACTTCTAATTTTTCCGTTGAAACTAAATACCAATACCGTAAGTGCAATACTTATGGTGAATATTATCGCAAAAATTACTGATACAACCTTTAAAAAGATCTTTCTCATATGCTATCCCTTACTGTCGGTACAGAAGACTCATAATCCGAATCGATAAGAGTCACTTCTTCACCGCTTCCCGTAAAGCCTTCTATGATCTCGTGATTACATTTCCTGAGCCATTCGATCGTACAATCGGAATCGTCGAGCCTCTTCTCGACATCGGAAGCGTGCTCCACTATCTTACCAAAGTTATTCACGATATAGTTATCGGTAAATGCAAGGCAGATAAATCTGATATTCTTCAGGTACTCTTTGTCGAAGTCAGCTCTCCAGTTATAAGGGATGTAGCATCCTTCTACTATGAGATCCTGCTTATTCTCGATCGCGGTCTTTACCATCTCCCTGACTATAGGCCAAAGATACGTAGTAAGCTTATCGTCATCGTAGGGAGTAAGGTCTGTATTGCCGCTTCTTATAAGCCCCATCTTAAGATGATCCATGGATAGATACGGATAGTGATACTTCTCCAGGAGTCTTTGTGCAAGTACGGTCTTACCTGTATGTGATGCACCTGTTATAAGTATTATCATTTGAGCTGACTTTGCCTTTCGAGGATCTTATCTTAGTTATGCTTAACGTCCTGCTGCCTTATGCGCATTCGCTTGCATATTTCTTATCTTAAGATAAAGCTCATTTACAGCATATGCTTCATCCTTACCTTCGTATCTTACGGCTCGCTGCCCGTCAGACTTATTCTTATATACGACGAAGTTGCCGCTTATCTGATCTTTATAGATTCCGAAAGCCTGGGGAGATGTATAGTTCTCACCAATATGCACATGCATCTTATCCAAAGGAAGCTTATTGCTGTCACAATAAGCCTTAAGCTCCTCTATCGTAACGGGATTCTTCGAATAGTGGCCCGCTATGTGCGTATTTGCCGCACCGCAGTGGGGGCAGGATACATCAGTAGTCTCCATATAGTTACCGCAGTAATCGCAATTGACCTTCATAAATACCTTCCCTTACAGATAGCGCATAATATCGATATGCCAGTCGCTGTCCCAATCTCCGCCTCCGCCGAAGTCGTAGTCGTCGTAGGAATCATCCCAGTCATAGTCATCATCACTGTCCCAGTCATCGTCTGATTCCCAGTCGCTCGAATAATCATCTACGGGGAACTCTTGTGCATCAACTTCGTTGTCATAATCATTTCCTATGAAGTCTTCTTCCCTGTCGATCGTGGAGGACATATCTCCCGTGGATGACCAGCTCTCGGTATCCTCATCGTACTCATACCAGTAGGAACCATGACGGTAGTATGTGGTGCCTCTATGCTCATAATATCCGTTGTAACGCTTGTCGATCATGGCAGCTATACAGGCATATACGAGCGCCCCCACTATGACGATAAGGAAGAAGATGCATACAACATAGTATAGAACGGGAGTCTTAGAGGGCTTCGATCTACCCTTAGTGGAAGAAGTTCTCCCGGAAGTTGCTGCCTTAGCTTCATTAAGAAGATCCTTTATCTTCAAATAAAGCTCATTTACGGCATAAGCTTCATCAGTACCGTCATACCTTATGGCACGCTGTCCGTTAGCTTTATTCTTGTATACGACGAAATGCCCGTTCTGCTCATTCTTATATATACCGAAGGCTTTGGGCTGCTTAAAGTCTTCGCCTATGTGAATGTGCATCTTATCAAGCTTAAGGCCCTTGCTGTCACAAAAAGCCTTAAGCTCTTCTATGGTCTTGGGAGTACCTTTTACGGTCCTTTGAAATTGGGGATTCTTAGCACCGCAATTAGGGCACTCTTCATCCGTATTCTTAAGCTCGCTTCCGCAGTATTCACAGAATATCTTCATACAAAGTCCTCGCTACAACCTTTGTATAAAGATTATAACACCGATCTTACATATCAGTCGTCATACTGATCTTCGGGAACAAAGTAGACATGAGTTGCCTGATTCATATTGGTAAGATCAAGACCGCTCTCATCATCATCTACAAGATAGTTACCGATATAGGGAGTCATAACTTCTTCATCCAATGTATTAACACCGTCGACCATACAGGATTCGTTATTTAATACAATGCATACAAAGTTCTCTTCGCAGTAATCGCTGTCAGCAGCAAGAAGTTCCTCGATCTCCTCTTCTGTTACGCCATATTCCTCAAGGTCTTCAGATACATATTCGATCGCATCTCTGCCGACATAGATCTCATATGTACCTTCGTAGTAACTGCTGTCGTCATCGCCGTAAGTCTCATAATATCTGAACCTGTTGCCGGACTCGAATACAAGATAGGAACCCTCACGCTCAAGTACCCAGTTCTCGTTCTTTATGATCCTCTCGATATTAAGGTCCTCATACTCCGTTCTTGTCTCGATCTCTTTTGCGAGATCCCCGCCAAAATCATCGAAGTAATCGTCCATATCCATAAGAGCAAGACCAACAACAAGAAGGAAGAAAAGTCCTGCCAATATCGATATTACGATACCTGCGATAGCAAAGCCTTTTCCTTTGAGATTCTTCTTATTCGCAGCGCCAAGGCCGCAGATCGACAGTATAAGTCCGATAATAGCGGGAATTCCGATAAGCGGGATCGATATGAGCGACACTACAAAACCTGCTATACAAAGTCCGCTGGTCTTAGAAGGAGCAGCCGCACGGGGCGCTACCTGCTGAGAAGGTGCGGCCTCGACCTTTACCTGCGGTGCAGGAGCAACAGGTGTTGCCACCGGCGCAACCGCTTCAGGCAATACCGCACCGCAGCCTACACAAAACTTGGAACTGTCGTCGTTATCAAATCCGCAATTACTACACTTTCTCATATTATCCCTCCGATATTATTCCATTCATACTGATCTGCTTCATCAGCAGACAAGTAAATAATACCATATGTTGTATTTTTACACTAACAAGTGTGTGAACAATCTGAAAATGTGTGTTTAAGGATTCTATACCATTACCAATGGATCAGACCTTATATTCTTCGTTAAAAAGGTTAGTAGATAAGTATCTAAGTCCTGTATCAGGCAATACCGCTACGATCGTCTTACCTTTATTCTCAGGTCTCTTTGCAAGTTCGGTCGCGGCATATATGGCTGCTCCCGAAGAAGTCCCTACAAGGATACCGTCTGACTTAGCTGCTTCTCTGGCAGCCTTATATGCATTCTCCGTAAGGACTTCTATCTTCTCATCGTAGATAGTAAGATCCATTGTCTTAGGAATACGATCATCAGGGATACCTTCAAAAGGATGAACTCCCGTGATCTCCTCAGGATGAGGATTGTCTTTACTTGGAAGCGACCTCTCATCCGGCTGGATACCTACTACTTTTATATTCTTATCTTTACTCTTTAAGAATCTACCTGTTCCTGACAATGTGCCGCCTGTACCTACGTTAGCTACAAGGATATCCACATTACCTTCCGTGTCTTCCCATATCTCGGGACCTGTAGTAAGTTCGTGTATACGGGGATTGGAAGGGTTAGCTCCCTGCTCTGCGAAGAATATGCCGTCTTCTTTGGCAAGTGCATCCTTAAGAGCTCTTATTGCGACAAAGAAATCTCCGTCACTTTCTTTTAATACCTTAGCTACAATAGGGTCGGATGAGAGCTTTACTGTCTCCCCTCCGAATGCCTTTATTACCTTAAAGCGCTCTTCACTGACCTGATCTTGTACGTATGCTTTGAAGCGGTAGCCTTTCGCTGCTGCTATAGCCGCAAGAGCAATACCGGTATTGCCGCTTGTAACTTCAACTATCGTTCCTCCGGGCTTAAGGCGGCCGTCCTTCTCTGCGTCTTCTACCATCGCCAGGGCGATCCTGTCCTTTACGCTCTGGTTGGGATTATAGTACTCGAGCTTAACTAATATCTTCGCTTCAAGGCCGTGCTTCTTCTCGTAGTTACTAAGTTCAAGCAGGGGCGTCTTACCTACTAATTCCGTTATCGATCTTCTTATGCTCATATGTATTTCCTTCCGCTTTACGTGTTGATAGGAAGAGCGTAGCACTTAAGATCTTCTGCGGATAATCCGCAATATTTATCTCGAGCAATAAGATTTATGTAAATACCAAAAAGGCTCCGGAGCAAATGCCTCAGAGCCTTCGGGATTGTATGGTATTACGGATCTTTACTTTCTGCTGTTATAGTCGTCGATAGCTGCTTCTATCGCTTCCTGAGCAAGAACGGAGCAGTGCATCTTGTAGTCGGGAAGTCCGTCAAGAGCCTCTGCTACCGCCTTGTTAGTGAGCTTCTTGGCTTCCTCCAAGGGCTTACCTTTGATAAGCTCTGTTGCCATGGAGCTTGAAGCGATGGCGCTGCCGCAGCCGAATGTCTCGAACTTAACGTCCTCGATGATGTCATTCTCGATCTTAAGGTACATCTTCATGATGTCGCCGCACTTGGCATTACCTACTTCTCCGATGCCGTTAGCATCCTCTAAAACTCCTACATTTCTTGGATTTCTGAAGTGATCCATTACTTTCTCGCTATAAAGTGCCATATCTTTATCTCCTTCTTACAGTATGAAATTGCCTTTGCCTGCTACCAGGTCTCTCCAAACGGGAGAGAATCCTCTTAAGTACTCAACTACTTCCTTTACTGACTTGATGATGTAATCAGCTTCTTCGTCAGTGATATCTTCACCGAGACTCAATCTCAGAGAGCCGTGTGCTACATCGTGAACTCTTCCTATTGCAAGAAGAACGTGGCTGGGATCTAGTGATCCTGATGTGCAGGCACTTCCTGATGAGGCCGCGATACCCTTGTCGTCAAGAAGGAGAAGAAGTGACTCACCTTCTATTCCCTCGAAGCAGAAGTTGATGTTACTCGGAACTCTGCTCTCTTCATCTCCGTTGATCGCAGAATGAGGGATCTCCTTAAGACCTGCGATGATCTTATCTCTTACGGGAGTAAGCTTAGCTTTATAGTTATCAAGGTTTGCTACGGATTCCGTAAGAGCTGTTGCCATAGCCGCAATACCGGGAACGTTCTCGGTACCTGCTCTCTTACCTCTCTCCTGAGCACCGCCCTCGATAAGGTTTGTAAGCTTGATGCCCTTCTTAGCATAGAGGAACCCGACACCCTTGGGTCCGTGGAACTTATGTCCGGATGCTGAGAGAAGATCGATGTTGTCTTCTTCTACATTTACCTTGATGTGTCCTACTGCCTGTACCGCGTCTGTGTGGAAAAGAACACCGTGCTTACGGCAGATGGCACCGATCTCACGGATAGGCTGGATAGTACCGATCTCGTTATTAGCGTACATTACAGTAACAAGTGCAGTATCTTCCTTGATGGCAGCCTCGACTTCCTCGGGGCGAACGATACCGTTCTCATGTACGGGAAGAAGTGTTACTTCGAATCCCTCTTCTTCAAGCTTCTTCAATGTATGAAGGATAGCGTGATGCTCAAAAGCCGTAGAGATGATATGCTTCTTGCCTTTCTTCTCTCCGAGCTTTGCGACTGATATAAGAGCCTGATTATCAGCTTCGCTTCCGCCTGATGTGAAGAGGATCTCTCTGGGATTGGCTCCGATAGCTGCTGCTACATCCTCTCTTGCCTTCTCGAGAGCTTCCTTTGCCTTCTGTCCGAAAGCATAGAGACTCGAAGGGTTACCGTATGTATCTCCTATAAGGGATACCATTGTATTGACAGCTGCTTCGCTCATCTTAGTGGTAGCAGCATTATCTGCGTAGATCATGTTATGTTTTTCCTTTCACTTAAGCCTTGATGGAATGTTATACACTTTTACCCACTATGTCAATAGGTGAGTAGGTTTTGAAAAAATCTTTTTTATAAGGTACCAAAAGCGGATCGTCCGCAAGCAAAAAATATAGATATAATGCACGTTTCAAAGCAAAATACTCTTATATTGATTTACCCTATTACCTTTAGGTATAATAGGTAAAAAATAGCCAAAGGAGTACTTCATATGATCTCTACCAAAGGAAGATATGCTTTACGAGTAATGATTGATCTTGCCGAGAACGATACAGGCAGTTATATCCCCTTGAAGGATATCGCAGAGAGGCAGGAGATTTCCAAGAAGTACCTGGAGATAATAGTAAAAGAAATGGTCCAGGGCGGACTTGTTGTAGGTGCCAGCGGTAAGGGCGGCGGCTATAAGCTCGTTAAGAAGCCCGAGAAGTACAAGGTAGGCGAGATCTTAGAGCTCATGGAAGGTCCTCTTAATTCTGTTGCATGTCTTGCCGATAAGGGCTTTAAGTGCGATAGAAAGAAGTCATGCCAGACGCTTCCCATGTGGGTAGAGTTCGATAAGATGGTGCACGACTTCTTCTATCACAAGACTTTAAAAGATCTTATTGAGGAGTGATCGCTTCTAATCGCTTTAAAGAAAGAACAGGATCTGCATATATCTGCTGCAGGTCCTGTTTCTTTTTCTTCATTATTTCTCGAACCGTAATTTCTCCTTACGCACTTCACCCAAGTGGTTCATGTCGTTATAAAGCTCGATACGCGGGATAATAATGTCCCCGTTAAGAGGCGTCAGGTTCAGGATACTTACCGAGCAGACTCCATAGGGCATAGCCGTAAGAACATAAGGAAAAGGCAGATCCAGTATGTGAGATAATATAACTGCTCCGGAGCCTCCATGTGCAAAGATCGCGACAGTGTCTTCGCTTCGCCTTATCGCTCTGTAGATATCGCCTTCTCTTACAAGGCCGTATCCTTCGAGAAATCCGTCGACTTCAAGTGATAATCTGTCGTAATATTCCATACAGATATTATCCCTGAAGAAGTGATGATCCTTCCAGTTATCGATCTGTCCTTTCCTTATAAGTTCATATGCAAGCGTCCAGGGATGTCCGTCGTATTCAAGAGGTTCTTTATTCTTGGATCCCCAATCGATCTCATGCATAAAATCCAGTATCCTGACCTCTTTACCATGGTCTTTTGCAGTATAAGAAGCCGTCTCTACGGCTCTTCCCATGGGAGAAGAAAAGACGGCCTTTATATCTTCATTATGAAGCCTGACGGCAGTCTTATTCGCCTGATCTATACCTCTTGTTGTCAGGCAGTCATTATCGTAATCGGGTTCACCGTGTCGTACAAATATAATCCTCATGAAGAACACTCCTTATATGAGGATAATTATACCCTAATTACAATGAGAGCACGTACTTCTCCACAAAGTCCACCCTGTCGAAGATCCTCGGCTTGAATGTTCCGCCCACACCTACCGATACGCCTTCTTCACGGTTGACGTATATGAGATTACCTCCGTCTCCTATAGCGGCATAGATCTCCCTTCCTTCGTGGGGGGCATACCACATATATCCGTAGCTCATGTTCCCGAAGCGTTCGCCAAGCTTTTGGTGAGGGGCGATCATATCGTCTATATATCCTTCCGATACGACTCTTCTTCCGGCGTACTCTCCCCGTTGCAGGACCAGCTGACCAATCTTTGCCATATCAGTTGCAGAAAAACAGATCCCCCAACCTGCCGTAACAGTACCTGTAGGGTCCGAATACCACTCATTCTTCCTCGGTGCCTTGTTCATCAGAAAGTCGAACTGATCCTCCTTGGAGCTGTCACCGTGAATGGTATGTTCAGGGATGCCTAAAGGCTTAAAAAGATCGTTGTTAGCGATATCTATGAGACTTTCTCCCGTGGCATTCTCGATTATTCCCGCAAGGATCTGAATGCCTAGTGTCGTATACTTGAAGTCTCCCGTTATTCCCTTACGCCCCCCGAGGAAGTCAAGTGTAGTCATCGTCCAGTCCTCTGAAGTACAGATCTTCTTCCAGGGTTCAGACTTGAACTTATAAGGTGCAGTCATGGTTATAAGATGTCTTACAGTCACATCCTGTATCGTCTTCTCGCCTCTTTTGACCTGATAGTCAGGGAAGAATTCCAAGACCTTACTGTCAAGGCTTTCTATCGCGCCCTTATCCATCGCGATCCCCGTAAGGATCGACATAACGCCCTTTGTAACAGAGTTAACGTTAACGGCATCTTCAGTCTTATAACCGTGCCAGTTATCTTCGTATACTGCCTTACCGTCTCTTATAAGGCAGATCTGACAGATATTACTCTCGTTACCTTTGCTCTCTTCAACCAGTTTGTGAAGCTCTTGTCTGTTCATGTTTTACCTCGTCTTTATCTGGATTCGGACGTCCTGAAATAGAGACTAAGTTAATTAAAAATTGTTTTCAAGAACTTTTTTGGAAGAGTTTTTTATCCTATAGAAAAGCACTTATGTATACCACATAAGTGCTCTTAACGTCAGATGCTTATATTGCCGTCCCAGTCTATAAGGTCCTGAAGTGTCGTATAGTCGAGGACCCCGTTTATGGCCTTGTCGAGTTTGACCCACAAGGGATAGCAAATACACTGTTCCCGTCTTCCGCAGTCACTTCCGACTTCGCTTACACAGTTGGAAGATGACAGGTCGTTCTCGATACATTTAAGTATCTCGCCAACCGTATATTCCTTAGGATCCTTGGCCAGACGATATCCTCCGTTGGCGCCTCTGGCACTTATTACCTTCTTATTTCTCTGAAGATTGGATACGATATGCTCGAGATACTTCTCGGATATATCCTCCCTCCTGGCGACATCCTTGAGCCTTACATACTTATCGCCCTGGTACATGGAGAGGTCCACCATGAACTTCAGTGCATTCTTTCCTTTTGTTGTTATAATCATAGGATCTCTCCTTTCTTATGAGTCTTATCCTCTTAAGGATTCGTGATTATCGATCCTTTTGTAGTAGAAGGTTATCTTATCGAGTGCTTCCTTTACTTCACACTCGACATCGAATACGGATATGACCTTCTTCTCGAATTGCTTTTGAGCCTGAAAGCCTATCTTCTTACATACGACAGCCCTGCAGTCCGATATGAGCTCCACCTTGCCTGCCACATTACCCGGACCCTGACATCCGCCTCCGTTACCTCCGCATGACTTGGTGTCACATGAAGACGATGAGCAGGAATCCGCAGAAGCATCTTCAGCTTCGCCCGGTATATATTCTCTCTCTTCGGAGAGCACGACTTCGTCGCCTACTTCATAGATAAGAAACTTGTTAACTTCTCCGAACTTAAGATCAACGATCTTTCCGTCGGAAGAGCCTATTGCGATCTTATAAGCCACTTTTAACCTCCGTATATCAGACTGACCGCCTGCGATCTTGATGGGGGATAGATCACAGGCGGCAGTGGTTTTAAGTATTATCAGTTGAATCTCTGTACAGCGACTGTATAGATATCCTCGATAAGTCTTATTCCGCCGGTATATCCTACGTAGAAGTCGTCGAATACAACCTTATCCTGGTGAGGCCATGAGACGTTAAGGAAGTTACCCTTAAGGCTCTCTGTTACTTCTTTCTCATAGTACCCGCCAAGGACAAGAGGATAACCGTGGTAATCGTGAGTCTTGATCTCTTCGTGGATCTTATAACCGTCTGTCTCGAAGGATACATCAGCCTCGATACCGAAGTTGAGCTTCTTGAACTCCTCTGTGATCTTATCTCTGTAGTTCTTGGGAGTATCGTCGGTTATGAACTGCTTAGCAGGTACAAGTCCTAAGTCATTTACAAGGAACTTTGTGATACCGAGTGAATACTGTGCATCTGCTACTACTGTGAACTGCTTGTTGATGACACGGTTCTCGAGGAAGAGATCGGCATATCTTCCGATGAGGTAGTAGTAGTAATCCTCGTGCTCACTTATAACTGCTTCGACCTTATCCTTATCAACGCCTGCGAACTCACCTACTGCTCTTAAGAACTTGGAAGTCTCTGTAGCACCGATGGGAAGTGTAGGATAATGAAGATAAGGGATACCGAGCTTACGCTCCATCTTCTTCATGTTGCCAAGTCCAACCCAGGGAGATACGAGAAGATTGAACTGAGCCTTGGGGATCTTATTGATGTTCTCGATACCTCTCTTATAACCGAAGATGGTATTGGGAATAAGACCGAGCTCGGAGATGAGCTTCTCTAACTCCCTGATATTACCGAGCCAGAACAGATCCTGGTAAGGAACATCAGCCCAGATATTAACAAGGCCTTCGATTTTCTCATCGCTCTTCTTAAGGTACTGATCTACTATAGCATCGACTACCTGCTCGTGACCTTTGAAGTTATTGCCCTTGAATCCTGCAGTAGGAGCGTAGAGAACGGGCTTTTCCGCATCCTCGTATCTGGATACGACTTCACCTGAGTCGTCACCTACGATCTCGGGGATACAACCGGTAAGTACTACGTAGAGGTCTGCGTCTATGACCTTCAGTGCATTCTCGATAGTTGAATCGAGCTTCTTTACTCCTCCGAATACAACGTCCTTCTCGTTGATACTCGTACAGGGAAAGATATTGGGAGAAAAGTATCCCGAACTTCCCGTATTCTCGGAGAGCTTCTGAGCGCAGCCGGGACCTGAGTGAAGGATGGGAAGCGCACGGTCGATCGCCTGTACGGTCTGCATGGCACCGAGTGCACACTTATATCTTTGTTTGTCCAATAATTTTGCCATCTTACTTCACCTCTTCAAGGAACTTATCTACGTTCTGCTGATACCACCAGTCTGTATAAGGGAGCTTGCTCCTCTTGGCAAGATTCTCCTCAAAGCTCCTGTTCTTTATTGCATCTACGATAGTCTTCGCAAACTCGAGAGTATGCTTATAACCGAAGATCATGTACTCATCTGCTACATAGATAGCAGGAGTACCGTTCTTGATCGCCCATACGGTAGAACCGGGGTGACGTGAGAGGTACATATCAGGCTGATACTTATGAAGTATATTCATTACTTCGTAGTTCTGCTGATCTGCAACAGATGCCTCGAAGTCGATATCGTTTTCGAGAAGATACTTCATGGAAGGCGGTACGTCTCCGTTCTCGTACTTCTTGTCGTAGTGCCATGCAAGTGCCCATACTACCTTGATACCAAGCTCGGTAAGAACACGGGATACCTCGAAAGTATAACCGGGACCCATTCCGAGTACTGCAGTAAGGCCCTGAAGTTCCTTCTTGACTTCCTCGATCTGAGGCATATAGATAGCACGCTGCTCGGCAATATATTCTTCGACCTTCTCGGATCTTCCCGTTACCTTACCGATCTCGCGGAGCCATGCTTCGAATCCTTCGATACCGCACTGGTTAATACTTCTTACATAAGGTACGCCGTACTTTTCCTCCAAAGCATTACCTAAGTAGTTACCGAGTGTACCGCAGATACATGTGGTAGCGATGCTCTCGGAAAGATGAGAAAGCTCCTCTACCGTGGAATTACAGTATAAGAATACGGGCTCAAGATCGAATCTCTTGAAGATCTCGATAATCTCGGGGCGAGCGCTCTCGAAGAAGTTCTTGAAGTTGATCTTATTAGTCTTAACGCCTTCTCTGGGGGGCTGAACGATGCTCTGAAGAACTGCGTGGTCAGAGATATCGAATCCCGTAGCCCAGATCCTGGACTTGAAGCCTTCGCAGTGAACTGCAACGATGGGTACATCGATCTCGGGCTTTACTTCATCAACGATACTGTCGATATCCTCACCGATGATACCCGTTGCACATGAGCTTGATACGAAGATAGCCTTGGGATGATATCTGTTATACACTTCGAGGATGACCTTACGAAGTGACTCGGTAGAACCGAAGATTGTGTCATTCTCGTTCATGTCAGTTCCGACATAGACAGTGTCACTTGTAACACCTCTTTTCTTACTCATTACCTTGGACATGTAATAAGCGCCGGCTGCTGCTACGGAGCATCCTGCAGGACCGTGATGGATAAGAGCAACATCGCGGATACCGCAAAGCTGACCCAATGCGCAGGATGAAAGACATGTACTTGACTGTGAGAAACATCTGGAGCAACCCTTGAGAGTACCGCACTCACTCTGAGTTGCAAGATCCTTAAGCGTTCCTACATAACCTGTAATGGAACCGATCCTGTTCTCTCTTGTGGCTACATTTGAATTATTAAGATTAATCGGCATTTTATTATTATCTCCTGATCAGTTGAAATCCTCATTAAAGAGATTAGTTGAGAGGTAACGAAGACCCGTATCGGGAAGGACTGCTACGATCGTCTTACCCTTGTTCTCGGGTCTCTTCGCAAGCTCTACCGCAGTATGGATAGCAGCACCCGAAGATGTACCTACAAGGATACCGTCGGACTTAGCAGCTGCTCTTGCAGCCTTATAAGCATCGATAGTCTCTACTTCGAACTTCTCATCGTATATATTGAGGTTCATCGTAGACGGGATACGCTCGGCAGGTATCCCGTCGAAAGGATGAACTCCCGTGATCTCCTCCGGTGCGGGGTTAGCCTCACTGGGAAGAGAGTCAGGGCCGGGTTGGATAGCAACAACCTTTATGTCAGGGTTCTTGCTCTTTAAGTACTTACCGGTACCGGATACGGTTCCGCCTGTACCTACGTTTGCTACAAGGATATCAACTTTTCCGTCCGTGTCGTTCCAGATCTCGGGACCTGTTGTCCTCTCGTGAACGCCGGGATTAGCAGGATTGGAACACTGATCAACGAAGAAGATATTCTCTTCCTTATCAAGGACCTGTTCCTTCAATGCCTTGATAGCAGCAACGAAGTCACCGTTAGTCTCGGCAAGCGCCTTAGCAACAACAGGCTCCTCGGAGAGCTTTATCGTCTCTCCGCCAAATGCATGGATAACCTGGAATCTCTCCTCACTTACCTGATCCTGGATATAAACTCTGAACTTATATCCCTTAGCTGCAGCGATAGCAGCAAGTCCGATACCCGTATTACCTGAAGTTGTCTCAACAACTGTGTAGCCGGGCTTAAGATCGCCATTTTTCTCTGCCTCCTCGATCATTGCCAGTGCAATACGATCCTTGACACTCTGGTTGGGGTTAAAGTATTCAAGCTTAACTATTACCTTAGCCTCAAGTCCCAATTTCTTCTCAAGACCCGTAAGTTCGAGAAGAGGTGTCTTACCTACCAGTTCCGCGATAGATCTGTTGATACCCATAAGCCATTATTTCTCCTTTGTAATTAGATCTTGTAATCGTCTGCGAGTTCCATCATGCCGTATTCCATGAGGATCTCTTCAAGTCTTTCCTGTGTCATGGGAGTAGGGATTACAAAGTCCTCATTCTCGATAACAGCCTGAGCCAGATTTCTATATTCCTGTGCCTGATTTGAATCGGGCTTATATTCGATAACTGTCTTCTTGTTGATCTCAGCGTGCTGAACGATATTGTCTCTGGGAACGAAGTAGAGAAGCTTTGTTCCGAGTTCCTTGGAGAATGCACGGAGAAGGTCAAGCTCACGGTCAACATTTCTGGAGTTACAGATGATACCGCCAAGTCTTACTCCGCCTGTTCTTGCATAGCGCTGAATACCCTTAGAGATATTGTTAGCTGCATAAAGAGCCATCATCTCACCGCTTGCTACGATGTAGATCTCCTTTGCCTTACCTTCACGGATAGGCATTGCAAAACCTCCGCATACAACGTCACCCAATACGTCATAGAAGACATAATCAAGGTCGTCTGTATAAGCGCCGAGGTTCTCAAGCATATTAATGGAAGTGATGATACCGCGGCCTGCGCAACCTACGCCGGGCTCGGGTCCGCCGGACTCAACACATCTTGTTCCGCCGTATCCTTCCTTCATGATCCTGTCAAGTTCGATATCCTCACCCTCGTCACGGATAGTATCAAGTACTGTCTTCTGCGCAAGGCCTCCGAGGAGAAGTCTCGTAGAATCTGCCTTAGGGTCACATCCTACTACCATTACTTTCTTACCATGTTCACACAGACCTGCCGTAAGATTCTGTGTTGTTGTCGACTTACCGATTCCTCCTTTTCCGTAAATCGCAATCTGTCTGATCTCGCCCATCTTTTCATCCTTTCTTTGTAAATAAGTTTTGTATCTTTATAAATTTGATCAATCGATCGACTGATTCCTCAATTAATCCCGGGAGCTCATAACTTAATATCCCGTACCGCTCTGCGTGAAGATACGCTTCGCTTCCTATCCTAGCCACAAGAAGATACTTGCAGTCAGATAACACCTGAAGGTTTTGGTCGAGCCGATCTTCATCGTGTTCGCCGCCTTCACATACCGGTGTTACATGTCTTTCTTCTTCGAAATGCAGCTTCTCGTCTTCATCTACCGTGTATATGCGAAAGACTTTTGACTTGCCGAAATGCTTATTGACTACCACCCCGTCACTTGAAGCAACCGCTATCTTAAAAGTCTCATCAACCATGGGAGAAAGTCTCCTTTGCGTTAAGCCTTCTCTGATAGATCTGATCACCGAATTCGCTCTTCCCCGGGACTCCTACCGCATCTGCTCGGCAGTGCTGGCAATGTCTGAATACATCTATATACTTGGAAGCCTTAAGTCTTGCGCCTTCGATATCCTTACAGGTCGGAGCAGTCTGATCCTTGAGTTCATGCTGAGGGATAAGGGGAATGATATTGTATATCTTTGCTCCTGCGGCGCTTACGGCCTTGGCGATATCTTCGATATGCTCACCGTTGATATCCGGAACAAGTACCGTATTGACCTTAACCGTGATACCTGCCGCAGCAACTTTCTTTATACCTTCAAGCTGATTCTCGATAAGGATCTTCGCGCCTTCCTCACCTTCTATCTTCTTACCGTGATAGATAATGAAGGTATTAAGCTTAGCTTCTATCTTAGGATCTATAGCATTGACTGTTACTGTCAGTGAATCGATCCCCACGTCGATGACATCCTGTGCACGCTCGTTAAGCAAGAGGCCGTTAGTGCTCATGCACTTGATAAGATCCGGATACTTCTCCTTTATGATCCTGAATGTATTGAATGCATTGTCGGATGCGAGAGTGTCACCGGGACCTGCTATACCTGCCACCTTGATGTCGGGGCAGATATCCAGAGCCTTGCCTACGATCTCGGAAGCCTCCTCGGGAGTCAGTATCTTGGATGTGACTCCCGGGCGCTCTTCGACATCGTTTATTGTGCGGTCACAAAATCTGCAGGCGATATTACATCCGGGGCTTACCGGCAGATGGATCCTGCCTGCGTTATTCTTATGTCCTCCGAAGCAGGGATGAGAATTCTGAAGATCTTTGTATGTATTACTCATGTTCAGAATCTCATCTCTTCCTTATGAATTGAACAGAGGAGTAGACAGATATCTGTCACCTGAGTCAGGGAGCAATGCTACGATCGTCTTACCCTTGTTCTCTGGTCTCTTTGCAAGGATCTGCGCTGCCTTAAGTGCTGCACCGGAAGAGATACCTACGAGGATACCCTCTGATACTGCAAATGCCTTACCCTCTGCGAAAGCATCTTCGTTATCGATAGCGATAACTTCGTCATATACCTTTGTATTAAGAACATCGGGAACAAATCCTGCACCGATACCCTGGATCTTATGTGCGCCTGCCTTACCTGTGGAAAGGACTGCACTTGTTGCAGGCTCTACTGCTACTACCTTTACGTTAGGATTCTGAGACTTTAAGTACTCACCTACACCGGTGATAGTTCCGCCTGTACCTACACCTGCTACGAAGATGTCTACCTTACCGTCTGTCTGCTGCCAGATCTCGGGGCCTGTTGTCTCCTTATGTACCTGGGGGTTAGCGGGATTAACGAACTGTCCGAGGATAACGGAACCCTCGATCTCCTTATTAAGTTCCTCTGCCTTTGCGATAGCACCCTTCATTCCCTTAGCGCCTTCTGTAAGGACAAGATCTGCGCCGTATGCCTTAAGAAGATTTCTTCTCTCAACGCTCATCGTGTCGGGAAGTGTAAGGATAGCCTTATAACCTTTTGCCGTTGCTACAGCTGCAAGACCGATACCCGTGTTACCGCTTGTAGGCTCGATGATAGTTGCGCCGGGCTTAAGAAGTCCCTTTGCCTCGGCGTCCTCGATCATTGCGAGTGCGATACGGTCCTTAACGGATCCTGCGGGATTTAAGTACTCGAGCTTTGCAAGTACTGTTGCATCTGTGATCTCTCTTTTCTGTGAATACTTATTCAGCTTAAGAATAGGTGTGTTGCCGATAAGTTCCAGTGCGCTTTCTTTAATGTTTGCCATAATGTTCATCCTCCGATTTTGGTTATAAAAAACAGCCGTCACGGTTTTGTGACAGCTGTAAGTTATCTAAGTTCAGTTATCATCAAAACACATTAAGTCTTATGTCTGCTACAGCGACACATCAACATTCGCATACACATGCCTCTACACATTAGTCTCTTGTTCATAGTCGCTTACCTCCTTTGCATTAACCTACTGGTTTGATAGTCCAATAGTAACATAACCCACCGTCTTAGGGGAATTCCGCGAGAGTTATCACCTGTGATAAGTTTTACTTATCACTCGATAAACCCCTGTTTCTCGTAGTATCCTTCATTGTGGAATATGGCGTAGGATGTCTTCATCCTTCTAAAGCCCCAGTGTTCGTAGAGTCCTATATGCCTGGGGTGCGTATATAAGGTCACGGTACAGCCCTTGACTCTCTTTAATATCTCGTCGATGATGACCTTGCCGATCCCTTGACCTCTGTACTCGTCCCGAACTGCGATATTATAGATCGACGCATGTGTTATGCCGTCTGATATGGCTCTTCCCACACCGACGATCTTATCTTCGTATCTTAAGAAGACAGTCACATAGCTGTTCCTGAATACCTTCTCCTGAGTAGGAGTATCAAGGTCGCTTAATCCGTAGAAATTAAGTATGTGATTTACTTCTTCAAAGTCTACTTCATCGCAGTTATCTATTACTTCAAGGTCTTTTATATTCATACCGCTTCCCTCTCCAGATCCTTAACGATATCAGCAAAGGCAGATGCTTCCTCTTCATGGGAACTTATTATGACGGTACTGCCCTTATCACTCATCATCCTAAGAAGCCTTAAGACACTTCTTACATTATTCCTGTCCAGGTTCGCCGTAGGCTCGTCCATGATCACTACATCCGGACTCATGACAAGAGCTCTTGCAACCGCTGCTCTTTTGATCTCTCCTCCGGACATCTCCGAAGGATAAGAACCTTTAAGGTCACTTAATCCCAGGATATCTAAGATCTCATCGTACCTTTGTGAATCGAATTCCTTATCGCTTCTGTTGATCTCATATGTGAGCTTAATATTGTCTTCCATCGTAAGATAAGGGATAAGATCAGAGTCCTGCGTTACGATGCCTAAGTGTGCATTTCGTAAAGACGAGAGCTTACCTTCTTCAAGGGATGTGATCTCATTATCTCCTATGAAGACTTTACCTGAGGTAGGGCGAATGAGCCCTGATATGATCCCGAGAAGAGTGCTCTTTCCTACTCCGCTGTCTCCCTTTATCACGACGAATTTCCCGGAAGGAAGTTCGAAGCTTATGTTATCAAGGACAGTAAAGCTCCTTCTGCCTCTCTTATATTCCTTGCTGATATCTTCAAGTCTTATGTTCATATATTTACTCCAATATATATTCGGGGCATATCTTCCTTATTCCCGATACTGCACATAAGGGGCCGAGGACAGCGATCACGACAAGATCCGTAATAAGGATAAGAGCCGTCTCGCCTCCGTATGGCATGGTGAAAGGCACATCCGTCAGGACATCTATGAGCCTGAAGAGGACAGTAAAGGATAGTGCCGCGATAGAAGTTCCGAGCACTGCACCTATAGACGAGAGTATAAGTATCTCCTTTATAAGAAATGCTCTTATGTCTTTGCCGGAGACTCCCAATACCCTGAGGGTAGTGATCTCGCTCTTTCTCTCATTAAGAGTCATATAGTGTATAAGAAACATCATGATTATTCCTACGACAAAGAGGATCACTATGATCACTATATAGACCGTTCTCATATCGCGGAGGCCTTCGGTAAGCCTTGAAGATACGCTCTCGGACGTTACTACATCAACGCCTTCGATCCTTGAAAGCTTACCTACTATAGCGGAATCATCCTCTATCCCCTTTGTCCTTATCATGACCGCGGATACATCGTCAGAATTGACCTCTGCTATAACTCCCTGCCCGGCATCCTGTGCCTGCTTCATCAGGGTATCCATCGAGGATCTGTCTATAAATACGGAATAATCCATGGAAGAACCGCTCTTATCCAGGATCCCCGCCACCTCATATGTCTCTCCGAACATCTGAAATGAATCATCTTCCCTGACGCCGACATCGCTTCCGACGATTATCTGACCGCTCTTAAGTGATGTCAGGAACTGACCGTCTATCCATGGGGATACGGTAAAATCGGTATCTGTATCGATACCGATTATCTGAACCGACTGATCACAGCAAGATGCCTCCAATGTCATGAGGAATGTCTGAGCGGAAGCGACTTCAATGCCGTCTATTTTCTTTATCTCCTCCAATACGTCTTCGTCCATATAAAAGTAGTTCTTCGACGTAGTAAGAAGTATTCCTTCAAGATCGTCTCCGTAGCCTTCAGGCACTACGATCATGTCGGCACCCATCCTGGCCTTTACATTATCGCTCCCGTGCTGCATACCAAATGAGATAAGACCGATGAGAGCTACCGTAAAGGACATGATGAGGCTTATCGTAATAAGCCCCATCGACCTTAAGATCTTTGAGAAGATGCTCTTAGATGCAAGCTTCAGTGACAGATCCATATCATCTCTTCTTAAATGATACAAGGAGATCAGCAAGCGATATCAATGCAACAACGACACCTACGATCACAAGGAAAGGCCTTGTATATACGTAGCAGTGCATGGAAGGCATCTGGCATGTAGGTGCGATCACCAGGGGAAGAAGGATCGTGATACCGCCAACCAGAAGAGATGCTATTCCTACGATGGTATTGATGTTCTTCTTATCCACTGCGATCTGTGCTGCACCAAGGACAGCCAATATGACTGCCACTACTATAGCAAGTGTCTTTGTCTTTGCGCAGGGGCCCTGCATGGACTTACATATATGTGCGAAAGTATTGACTCCCACGATCACGAGGATCCCTGCAAGGATATTTGCTGCGTTTAATGCCTTATGTGTATTCATTTCTTTATTCTCCATTCTTTTTGTGCTTATAGTTTCTTATTAGTCATGAGTCGTGAACTCACCGGTGTCGGGATCGTATGTCACTGAGTCCGGTACACCTTCGAGGTTCGGATATACCCTCTCCGTGAATTCCTCAAGATCGAGGTTAGGATCAAGGTCGCCTGTTGCCTGAAGATCCAGGAAAGTTGCTCTGAATGTCTCTCTTCCCAGAGTGATCGAAGGCTCGTAGTTGAGGCTCGCCAGGATCTCACCGTACCTTACGACATCCGCGTCGCTCTCTGAGGGCATGTAACCGTTCTCTACCTGAAGTCTTGCTGCCTCGTCGGGGCAGGCCTGTACGAATGCCGCAGCCTTTTGGATAGCTCTTGCATATGCAGCAGCACCCTCAGGATTCTTGTCTATAAGTTCCTGTGATACATATGCCTGGCAGCAGTACTCGGAAGCAAAATCCTCATCCTCACCGATATCGAAGATCTTTATGAAGTCATAGTTATTCTCCGCGTTATATGCGACCGGATCGTGAAGACCGATGGCATCTACAGCACCGTTATCAAGTGCCGTGGGAAGATCCGTCATGGAATAAGCTACGAACTCTACGTCAGCATTCTCACCGTTGACCTCGAATCCCATGTTATATAGCTTACGCTTGATCTGGATTATCGAGGAATCGGAAAGTGACGGAACGCCGATGACCTTACCTCTTAAATCTTCAAGTGACTGTACGTCGGATCCTTCCTTCGCATAGAACTTGGTACAGCCTCTGTGAAGTCCCGTTACGTATGAGATGGCAAGACCGTTGGATATGGGCTGCATGAGCGAACCCGTAAGGCCGTAGCCGGCATTGATCTCACCGCTGGTGATCTGCTCCGTTATCGTATCTACGTTAGATACTACGATCTCATATTCCTGACCTATAGCCTCGAATTCCTCGTCGAAGTAGCCGTTGATGATAGCGATGTGAACAGGTGCCAGACACAAGCTCTCCTTGTTGTTCAGGATCTTGACCTTGAAGTAATCTCCTGCTGCCTGCTGTTCCTGCTTCTTGTTACATCCTGCGATCATGGTAAGTCCCATCGTTGCCGCCAGGAGCACTGCCATTACTTTTCTTCTGATACTCATAAAATAACCTCCTTTATTATTACAGGTAGTATTCGGGTTCTTTGTTCTCACCTGCATAGTTCAATATCTCAAGTATCTTCGTTCTGTACTTTAAGAAGTCGTTATTACCTCTTGCTCGGGGTCTTCCAAGCTCTATATCTATGACCTGTTCTATCTTGGCGGGTCTTGGCGTCATTATGACCACCTGATCGGACATATAGACAGCTTCGTCTACGTCGTGAGTTACCATCACCATGGTCATCTGCTGTTCTTTCCATATGCGGATTATCTCGTCCTGCATATTCATTCTCGTAAATGCATCCAGAGCACCGAGCGGTTCGTCGAGAAGGAGTATCTTGGGGTGTCCCACGAGAGCTCTTGCAAGAGATGCTCGCTGATTCATTCCTCCGGATAACTGATGAGGATAAGATCTCTCGAAGCCCTTAAGCCCGACCATGTCGATATATTCTTTTACATCCTGCTTATGCGTCTTATATATGCCTCTTGCCTTGAGGCCAAAAGCGATATTCTTCTCGATGTTAAGCCAGGGATAGAGATTAGCCTGCTGAAAAGCAAATCCTCTCTCAGGACCCGGAGATATTACCTTCTCTTCATCTACATAGACATTTCCGCTGTCTGCAAGTCCCAATCCCGATATGGCACGAAGGAGCGTAGTCTTACCGCATCCGGACGGACCTATAAGTGATACGAATGATCCGGGCTTGATATCAAGCTCCACTTCATTTAAGGCTTTGACTACTGAGCCGTCAGGATTAGTGAAGCTCTTGCTGACCTTATCGATCTTAATATGTCCTACCATTTGATCACTCCCTTCTGCCAGTTAAGAAGTCTGTCCTTGAACTTGAACAGCAATGTGATTATGAGATTACAAAGAACCGCCAGAAGGATAAGTCCCGCATATACATTCGCATAGAGCATCATGCTCTTCTGCCAGTTCAGATACCATCCGATTCCGAGCTTACATCCGAACATCTCGGCGGTTACCAGTGTTACGAAGGATCCCGTTGTCGCATAGAAGAAGCCGAGGAATACGGAAGGAAGTGCTGCCGGAATACCGACCCTGAAGATCTTCCAGAACTTACCCGCTCCGAGAGTATCCGCTACTTCAAAATAAGTCTGCTGAACATTTGCTATTCCGTTACTTGTCATGACCGTTATCGGGAACCATACCGACAATGCGATCATGAATACCGCAGCCTGATAAGATGTAGCGAAGAGTGATAATACCAGGGGCGACCAGGAAGTCGCGGGGATGGGGCCTATGATCTTTACGAAAGGATTGAACCAGTATTCCGCTCTCTTATTAAATCCTACGAGGATACCCGTTCCGAATCCTATCACCGCTCCTATCGAGAAACCTATGAGAAGCAGCTTGCCCGACGATCCTATACATTTAAGAAGCAACTCCCAATCGTTTACGTATACTCCGAATACTCTGTCGAGCGAAGGGAAGAATAACACGGGAAGAAGTGCCAGCTTACTGCATACGATATTTACGATGTTAAGAAGAAGTACTCCGCCTGCCAGAAGAGGTCCCGTGCTTTCCAGTTTATTATCTACCGGCTTTACGAAGAACGAAAGCAGATACGATACAACGAATACTGCCAGAGCCACATAGAGCAGATAAAGGAAGTAGGGCTTGGACGCTTCCGGCTGCAGAGGAGAATTCGGCATTCGGATGTGCACCTGTATCGCCAGCAGAGCCGACAGTATCGCACTTACTTTCTTGATCTGTTTGATCACCATTTCTTTTTACCTCCGTCCGAATTCATGATTATGATGTTAATTGAACGTCGGTTGTTTGTATAATGCTTAGAACTTATCGTTTGTTATTACTTTTGCTTATCACATAAAGTGCATTATAAAAGGGGCCTTACAGCCCCTTCTTGTTATACTTTTCAAGTTCGCTTATATATCTTGTACCTATGTCACTTAAGATATGATCTTTCCTCGTTATATACCCTATGGTAAGAGGATCTTGCTCCTTAAGCTTTATCGTAACTACGCCGTCTTTTAATGTCACACTCTCGGTCATTATTCCGGTACCTATGGAATATCCGTTAAGCTTCGCCATTATCTCCGCGGATGTCGCTCTGTCGTTAGATCGTATGAGCTTCTCGTATTCTCGGTCTCCCAATGCTTCCTCAGACAGATAAAAATCCTTGTCGCTGCTCTGATCAAAGCTTACACAGGGGTATTCTTTTAATTCTTCCAAAGATACCTCTTCTCTTCCTGCAAGAGGATGATCTTCCCATACATATGCATATGTATCCCTTACCATGATCGGATGAAATACAAGACCGTACTCTCTGAAGAGCTTCTTAAGGATGGTCTCGTTAGATCCCGAATATGCGATGATACCTATCTCACTGTGAAGATCTCTCACGTTAGTAAGCACTTCATCCGTCCTTGTCTCATGAACGGAATATACATATCTGTCCGTTCCGAAATCCTTGACAGTCTCTACAAATGCATGAACTGCAAATACATAGTGCTGCATCGATACGGAGAAATGCTTCCTGTTCTTATCCTTCTCGATATACCTGTCTTCTATGATCTCGTACTGACTTACCGCCTGCTTCGCATATACAAGGAACTCTCTTCCCTGCTGCGTCAACGAGATACCTTTGTTATTACGCTCGAATATCCTGATACCGAGTTCTTCTTCAAGCTCGTGTATCGTCGCGGAAAGAGCCGGCTGAGATACGAAGAGCTTACTCGCCGCTTCTCTCATTGAAGAAGATGATGCTATTGCCAGAACATACTTAAGTTGTAAGATCGTCATCAGTCAGCCTTCTTTCTTGCTACTACGCGTGAGCCTTTCTCTACGGAATCAACTATAAATGCATTACCTCCGATGACCACGTCATCTCCTATGACGGTATCTCCGCCGAGGATAGAAGCACCGGAATAGATAGTAACGTTATTGCCGATAGTAGGATGTCTCTTGGTACCTCTAAGGCTCTGACCTCCCTTGGTGGACAGACCTCCCAATGTCACGCCCTGATATACCTTGACGTGCTCACCTATTATCGTTGTCTCTCCGATAACGACACCGGTACCGTGATCTATGAAGAAATACTTTCCGATATCAGCACCCGGATGAATATCTATACCTGTGACGCTGTGGGCATGCTCAGTCATGATCCTGGGGATCATCGGAACATTAAGCAGCTGCAGTTCGTGCGCGATCCTGTATACGGATATGGCATAGATACCGGGGTATGAGAGGATTATCTCATCCTTGCTGTCTGCAGCGGGATCGCCTTCATATGCAGCTTCCACATCTGTCTCCAGGACCTTCCTGATACAGGGGATCTTTCTCATGAATGAATAGGTTATCTCCGTAGCCTGAACTTCAAGATCCTCATCCTTGGAATCCGATCGGGTATATTTAAGAACGATCATTATCTGCTTCTTCAGATGAAAGATAACATCTTCTATAGTTGCAGACATATTATTTCTGAGGCTGTAGATCTTATACACCTTATCGCTGTAGTAACCCGGATATAAGATCTTCATGAGCTTCTCGACGATATCGACTATCGCCTTCTTATCGGGCTGGTTCAGGATATCCACGCGATTGACCGTACGGTCATCTTCGTAGTCCTCTATTATCATGTCTACTATCTCGTCTATCCTGTTATCTGCCGCTCTCGTCATCCTTAATCTCCGCTTTCCTTACATACTATATCAGAGGATGGCCTTGATCCTTCTCATGCACTCCTCAATAGTCTTCCTCGGAGCCGCAACATTGATCCTCTGAAATCCGTTTCCAATTTCTCCGAAAACCCTGCCGCTGTCAAGCCATAATTTTGCTTCATGGATGATCCTTCTGTCGATCTCCTCAAAGCTAAGGCCCGTTTCCCTGAAGTCAAGCCATACAAGAAAAGTTCCTTCACCTTCTATAAACTTTACGCCGGGAAGCTCATTCTTCGTAAATACTCTTACATAATCTATATTGCTCTTAACGTAAGAAAGCATCGCCTCGTACCAGACATCGCCTTTCTCATAAGCTGTCTGTGCAGCTACAAGTCCGAGGGTACCCAGCTGACTCATACCGGCGGCTGCCACTTCATGCCTGAACCTTCTTCTTATCGTCGCATTGGGGATAAGGATATTGGATATTAACATTCCGGCCAGATTAAAAGTCTTACTGGGAGATGTGCATATTATCGATATATCTGCAAATTCCTTACTTATACTTGCAAATACCGTATGTTCGCCCTCAAATACGAAGTCGTTATGTATCTCGTCACTTACTACCAAGACATTATGCCTTAAGCAGATCTCACCTATCCTTGTAAGTTCATCCACGGTAAATACTCTTCTTGAAGGATTATGGGGATTACAAAGAAGGAAGAGCTTAATGTCGTTATCTACGATCTTCTGCTCAAGATCCTCGAAGTCGATATGGTATCTTAAGTCTTCTCCTAAGACAAGATCGTTACTTACTATCACCCTGTCGTTATCTGCTATTACTTCAGAGAAAGGATAATATACGGGCTGCTGGATAAGGACTTTATCACCGACTGAAGTAAAAGCCTTAACTGCCATTGCAAGAGCAAAGACTACGCCGGGAGTCTTAATGAGCCATCTGATGTCGATATCCCAGTTATGGTGTCTCTTCATCCATCCTGCTACAGCCTCGAAGTATTCGCCCTGAACTTCACTGTAGCCGAATATCGCATGCTTTGTCCTTTCGATGACGGCGTCCTCTATATAAGAACTTGTCTTAAAGTCCATGTCGGCTACCCACAAAGGAAGCACATCTTCAGGCATACCTCTTCTTACTGCAAAGTCGTACTTAAGGCAATCGGTGCCTTTCCTTGGTACTATCGTATCAAAATCAAGATTTCTCTCAGACATGATCTTCCTCCTTAATAGAAGAGAATACATCGGTAAGTTCTCTTATAAGATCTTCTATATCTTCTATTCCTACGGAGAGTCGAAGGGTTCTGTCAGTAATGCCGTTTTTAAGCCTAACTTCCTCAGGCACATCGGCATGAGTCTGAGTCGTGGGATATGTGATAAGGGTCTCTACTCCGCCGAGGCTTTCAGCGAACTTTATTATCTCCACCTTCTCTAAGATCTTAAGAGCATGCTCTTTACTGTCCACATCGAAAGTGATCATGGAGCCGAAGCCTCTTGCCTGCCTCTTGATAAGCTCATATCCCGGATGGTCTTCAAGGCCGGGATAATAGACTTTGGTAACAAGGCTCTCATTCTGAAGCCACTTAGCTATCTTAAGCGCATTATCCTGGGATCTTTCCATGCGGATACCTAAGGTCTTTACTCCCCTTAAGATAAGCCAGCTGTCAAAAGGAGCAAGTCCAGAACCCGTAGTCTTAATAAGGAATCTGAGCTTTTCCTTAATATCGGCTTTATCCGTTACGATAAAGCCCGCAAGAGTGTCATTATGACCTCCTATGAACTTGGTGCCGCTGTGGATAACAACATCCGCACCCAACTTAAGGGGATTCTGGAAGTAAGGCGAAAGGAACGTATTATCCACTATAAGGATAAGGCCGTGTTCCTTAGCTGTCTTAGAGATAGCTTCAATATCAGAGACGTTCATCATGGGATTAGTTGGAGTCTCTATGTAAATAGCCTTCGTATTGGGCTTAATAACAGAGGAGAGATCCTCAGAAGAACAGTTAAGATACGTGATCTCGATATTATTCTTAACGGATACGTTATCAAAAAGTCTGATGCTGCCTCCGTAAAGATCCGCTTCGACTATTATGTGATCACCGGGAGCAAATATCTCCATAAGAAGCGTTATCGCTGCCATTCCGCTACTTAAGGCAAAGGCGTCGATACCTCCTTCAAGACCTGCTATCACCTTCTCAAGGCGCTCCCTGGTGGGATTCTGAAGTCTGCTGTAATCATAACCGGTACTTCTTCCGACGCCCGGATGTACATAGGTCGCAGACTGATATATGGGGTAGCTTATCGCTCCGTAATGTAATTCTGTCTCATCGCCTCCTTCAAGATGGAGACAGGATGTGTTTAAGCCGTTTTTCATTTGTTTAACTCCGATTATTTAATGATCAAAAATGCCCGAGGGCTTTAAGCAACTCCCGGGCATTGGCAAGGTATCTTATCTGTGATGCTGATCTTAAGTAGGTTCAGGCACCGCTATACTCCGGCCTTTTTGCTGCCCGGGAGCACAACATTCGACAACACATAAGAATACGTTGTGAACATACTGTACAGCGCCTCATCTTCTAACCTCCGTCATCAGCTTTCAATAAAAACTATCACCATTCGCCTACTATGTCAATATGTATTATAGGCATTGTTATAAAACGAAGGACCGACCTCTTCAGAAGATCGGCCCTGATGCTCAGTTATCATTATTGAGGACAACTGCCGTAACGGCAGGCTCAGATGAGGAAGGTTCAGAAGCAGCAGGCGAACCTCCTATATATCCGCGCACCCTGAATATCAGGAGCAACAGACACAGACAGGCGAATATCAGAAGCATCTTATGCTCTCTTTCGGTCATGGATCCGTCCTCCTTTCCTTTATATCTCTTAACGCGACTTTAACACATTTCGAATGTTAAAACCCCTGTTACAAGGCATTGTTATCCGTTTATTCACAGGCTTCCTTCTGTTGTAAACAAAGTGGAACGAAGTTGTTTCGGGACAGTGCCGCATATTAATAATTTGAAGCCGTATCTTCCCTCTTTTATCAAGTTTCCCTTACGGTAAAAATGGAAGATGATGCCTCTTCGGTGTATAATCAAAAAGATATGATTTATATCTTTATTATGAGGGTTAGATATGAAAAGGTTTACGGCACTGATACTTAGCATTTCGCTCTTGTCATGCTTTCTTATGACGAGCTGCGAAGATCGTAATGACAACAGAAGAGAAAGGGCCCGCGAAGAGGAAGAGGAGGAAGAAGACGATGAGGATGATATCATCACTACTTCCCGTAATTCCGCTCCTCCGGAGCCTCAACATGATCTTACCAACGTTGACGTAGAATACGAATTCGACGATTTCTATGCGGATTATTCAGGAACTCCATGGGTCCTGGAGAACAATATCCCCTTCACTCACGGCAACGTCAACACGTATTTCAATCAGTTCCTGATAGACGGTTACGGGAACAGCTATTCCGAAGTTCCCACGAATGTTATAAATAACGTCGCTACCATCTACAGACCTCAGGTAAGACATTATCCTGCACAGGAGCCCGGATATGTCATCTACGAGATATCCTATGTGGAAGTATTCCCCATGAGCACAGTGCTTCCCGACGGAGTCTCATACAGTTCCATGTGGTCTTATCATAACGTCGGATATCTTGATTACTATACGGGCGTCAAATACCCTCTCATAAACATGTCCACGGAGATAGACAGTTTCTGCGTGTCAGGAGACGTTATCTTTAACGGCCAGACATACAGCGTATCTTATTATGAATTCAGAGAAGACGAAGAGACCTTGAATGAGACAACGACCGATTCCGAAGGCCGCACCATCTGGAATAATACCGTCTGCATCCATACCACGTCATATCTCGTTGTCCCTGAAGGTTACGACGGTATCGTTATGTATGTGTATGTCGTCGATGATTCCGGAAGATCATTCGAAGACGTAATAGGAGAAAATACTGCCGAATACAGCGAGCCCGCTCTCTTCGGTGCACCCGGAAGTGACGAGAGAGTCGAGGATTACGTATTCTTAAGCATAGCAGAACTCGGGTAACGGGGATAAGATTCATATGAAGAGATATATCGCTTTATTACTTGCCGCAGCGGTGGCGGGTTGCTGGACAATAACTTCATGCTCCAACGATCGGAGCATTGAGACAACAGAAGAGACGGAAGAGACCACAAGAAGGATAAGAGAGCCTCTTGAGCCGCAGCATGATCTTTCCGATGTTGATACGACGATGGAATTCGATGATTTCTATGTTGAATACGAAGGAGATCCCTGGGTACTTCGTAACAACATTCCCTTCACGACAGGAAATGTTAATACTTACTATTCTCAATACCTGGTCAATAATGTAAACGGACGATATTCGGAGATAGAATCGGAACAGCTCAATAATGTGGCAACTATCTATATGCCGAGAGTAAGACACTATCCCGCAGACAGGGACGGATATACCATATACGAGATATCCTATCAGGAGGTCTTCCCCCACAGGATCACTATCCCGAATCAATACTTCAGCGACGGTACTTTCTGGAGTTACCATGAAGTCGGATTCCTGGATTATTACACAGGCAACGAATATCCTACCATCAGCATGAGTGCTGATATTGACAGTTTCAAAGTATACGGCAATGTCATCTACAACGGTCAGACATACGAGGTCGAATACTACGAATTCAGAGAGGACGAGCATCAGGACAGCAATGTCGTGGAAGAAGACGGCACATATATCTGGGAGGATACGGTCATAATAAACTCCACGGTCTACTTCATCGTCCCTAACGGCTACGACGGCATCGTAATGTATATCTACATCGCAGATGACTCTGATCAGCCCTTTGAAGAAGCCATCGGAGGGAACGAACCTGAATTCTCCGATGCAACGGTATTCGGAAGTCCGGGAAACGACGAGGATCTTGAAGATTATGCTTTTATCAGCATTGCAGAGCTTGGATGATATGAGGAGAATGATATGAAAAGATTTACCGCATTGATACTTACATTCACAATACTGTTCGGGATATTCTCTACGGCATGCGGCGTCGATGACAGAAGAAGGAACAGACGCGAGGAAGAAGAGCAGGAAGAGGAAGAGACTACAAGGAGAAGGAGCTTCGATGAACCTTTAGAGCCGAGGCACGACTTCAGCGATGTGGATGTTTCCATGGAATTCGACGATTTCCGGGCGGATTATTCGGGAACCCCATGGGTACTTGAGAACAATATCCCTTTTACATCAGGTAATATCTACGAGTACTTCAATCAGTTCCTTTATAATTCTTCAACCCGTGAAGAGATACCGACGACAGTATATAACAACCTGGCTACTATCTACAGGCCCAATGTCAGGCATTATCCCGCTGAGCAGGACGGATATACCATATACGAAGTCAGCTATGTAGAGTATTTCCCTACAAGGATAGCCTTACCTGTCAGCAGCGGTTATAACACCAGCTGGTACTATCACGGTGTAGGATTCATCGATTACTACACAGGTACTATCTATCCCAAGATCGAGATGTCTTCCGATATCGACAGTTTCTGCGTATCAGGCGACGTTAGCTATAACGGAGATACATATACGGTCTACTATTATGAATACCGTGATCAGGATATCCTCGTCAACGAGACGACTCAGGACTCTGACGGCAACGACGTATGGGAATTCGAAGTCACCGAGACCGAGACATGTTATTTTGTCGTTCCCAACGATTACGACGGTATAGTGATGTTCGTATATACGGCAGATGATACTTACAGGACCTGGGACGAGATAGAGGCGATGAACAATCCGTTCTTTACACCTCCCTCCGTATTCGGAGAATCCGGAGAGAACATTGAGGATTATACATTCCTCAGTATATCGGAATTAGGATGATGCTAATGAAGAAAGAAGCAGCTTTGCTACTGACCATCGCCATGGCACTTAATATCTCCGTCACCGGCTGTTACAGGCAAACGCCGCCGGAGACTTCTGCCACCGAGACTTCAAGAAGAGAACTTCGAAGACACGACGATGCTCCGAGCTTTGAGGAAGAGCCCGTCGATGTCATCGAGGAATTCGAGACATACTATGCCGAACCGGTCGACACACCGTGGGTGCTGGAGAATAATATCCCCTTCACACACGGCAATGTAACGACATACTTCAATCAGTTCATAACCTCAGGAAGTACCACTGAGGTCACGGATGCCGTGATCTTCAATAATCAGGCTACGCTCTATAGACCGGTTGTTACCCACTACCCTGCCGAAGAGGAAGGATATACGGTATATGAGGTCAACTATGTCCTGGATCTCCCGATGTGCGCTTACGTCCCGGAAGGCGGTTCCCGAGGCACAAGATGGTGGTACCATGATGTCTGTTTCCTGGATTACTATACCGGGATGACATATCCCAGCGTAGACCTGACGATTGACACCGACAGCTATTCCATCACGGGCGATGTCGTTTACAACGGTGAGACCTACACCGTCTCATGCTATGCCTACAGAGAGACTGAAGTCATTCAGAATGAAACGATCGAAGAGGAAGACGGATCGACATGGTACTACGAGTCTGCCACATACATGACGTTATACTTCATCGTCCCCAACGGCTACGACGGTATAGTGATGTATGTATACACAGCTGACGATTCAGACGAGACATTCGAGGAATGCCTTGAAGAAACGCAGGATTGCTATAACGAACCTCATATATTCGGCGAAGAAGATGATGAGAACATCGGTAATTATGCATTCATAAGCATAGCGGAACTCGGATAAGGATCAGAGCTCACACACCATGATATATTCTTCGTCGTTCTCGGATATCGTCCTGAAGCCGACCTTCTCGTACATACGAACGGCGTAGTTTGCTTTCTGTACTGCAAGAGATGCCTTCTTATATCCTTGCGCGCGAAGAAAGTCCAGCATTTCGAGCATAAGCCGAGTTCCTGTCCCCTTTCCTCTGCACTCCTTATAAAGCGATATGGCAAAGGAAGGTGTGTCGTCGTCCACATGACCGTAGTCGTTCATTATGCGTGTCCATACTGCGCCTACGATACGCCCGTCCTCTTCGACTACTATTGCGTGATCGCCTCTTCCCTTCCCGAAATCCTCGTAATAGAGCTTAAGTTCAGGCCTGTCGACGATATCCTTGGAAGGTGCTTCTACTCCTTCTGGAGTGAATATCGCTTCGTAGAGAAAATCCTTAAGCACAGCATACTCAGTAGGTTCTATCTGTCGTATCTTCATATATTGCTTCGAAATGCTCCCCGTTTTTGAACTTTATCGTGTTGTCGCAGATAGAAAAACCTTTTCGCTTCATAACGACTTTAAGCACATGCATAAAGTATCCGTGAGTAATTACTGCACAGTCCTCGTTCTCAGTAAGAATAATATCCACGAACTTCTGCGCACGCTCTATGGTCTTTCTCTTGGAATCACCCTGCCTGTTTGTATCGGAAAGCCACTGAAACCTTCCCGCGATATCCCACACCCAGAAAGGCAGCCTTCGTTCTGAATCTCTAAAGGCTCTGAGAGGAACTTCATCTATAAGACCGGTACGTATCGGTTCTCTTCCCGGGAATGCGATCTTACACGTATCGTATGTCCTTTGAAGCGAACTTACATATATGGTCTTGAAGTCTCCTTCGGGAGCAGTCATGGTAAATGACGACTTAAGAGGAGCGCTGTCGTAAAGGATGTTATCTTCGTCATATTCCTTCGAATTGCAGCGCTTTCTGATGGTATAGTCTACTGTTCCGTGTCTTATTACAACTACTCTCATCTTGAAGTCGGATTATAACACAATAGAAGCATCACCGCACCGAGGCATCGATCACGTTACATTGATGATCTTTTTGTGTTCTTCCGAAGAAGGCCTCATGGTCTTAACTTTACATACCGGATGCCATATATCGTACTTCTCCGAATACTCCTTCTTCATAATGCAGGTAATATCCACCCATTCATCCGTGATATAAGGATTCTCCTCTTCGGTATCACATATGAATCCGAATACGGTCATATCCTCCGAGCAGCAGGTAATTGCTATCCTGCCGACTATAAAAGAGTGCTCCCCGTTATTCCTGGAATTAAGTATAATACCGCTGAACCTTACTTCCTTTCCCGCATAACGGTCGGGATTCTCCATAGAATCAATATAGAAAGCCGCGTAAGTATCGTCGTCGATCTCTATCACATCAGAATCAATATCATAAGGAAGATGCGCTGCCGGATCGAACCTTATCTCACCGTCTTCATTCCTGAATACGATATTCGCATTGCGATTAAGGGCTCTGGCACTTCGTCTGTACATGGAAAGCTTATCTTCCGCCCCTTCGCATCTTCCGAATATTATAAGGTCTGCGGAACGGATCTTATCCGCGATCATTGCCTTGAGATTAGAAAGATACATCTCAAAGGTAGACGTATCGACGATCATTATCTCTAAGATCTGCTCAGGATCCCATATGACCTTCGGACGGTCCGTATTCCACATACCGTTATATTCGACGATTATCCTCTCGGGCCTTGCTTCAAGCACCAGATCGAGGATCAGATCTTCCTGCATATCAGACTCATTCTCTACGTGCTTAAGAGTTACTCCGATATCCCGAAGTCCCTGATAGTCGTATTCCTCTTCGCCCTGCTCACAGACTATAAGAAGCGTCTTCTTATAGTCTGCTTTTTGCATCTCATATATCAGGTCTTTTGCTGCTGTCGTCTTACCGGCATCTATGAACCCGGTAAGGATATATACGGGTACCATCAGTCAACAAGACACGCCTTAAGGTCTTTTACGAATTCATCCTTGTTATAACCTTTGCCTATGAACACAAGCTGGTTCAATCTGTCGCCGTACTTCTCGTGCCATTCCTGCTTTATCTCAGGGAATTCGGCAAATACTGCATCCTGCTCTTCCTTAGGCATGGATGCTACCCAGTTAGATACTTCCGTTACAGATGAGTTCCTTCCTGCCTGCTCAAAGAGATGCACATGTACATCGTCGTTCTTGAACCACATATAACCCTTGCCTCTTATGAGTTCTTCTGGGAATCTGTAGCTTATAAGATCGATAAACTTATCGTAGTCAAAAGGCCTGGGATCTCTGAAAGAAAAAGAAGTTATACCGTAATCGTCCTCATAGAGCTCCTCCATCTGCTCTTCCCTGTCCATCGCTCTTTGAAGCGCAGAAGAATTCCTTACTTTATCGTAGTCGAACTTCTTGCCGCTGAATATCTTCTCAGGATCGATCTCTCCATACACGGTCTCATATATCTCAGCTTCGTTCTGGAATGTCCTTATTACGTCCTTAAGCTCTGCTATCTGCTTACGGCAAAGAAGGTCACACTTACTTAAGAGAACTATATTACAGAACTCGATCTGGTCCATTACAAGATTCAGGATATCGGGATCTTCTGACCTCTCTCCGTCTGTTCCCTTTATATCCTCGATAAATTCGTTATAGAGTCTGTCGGCATCTGCTACAGTAACTATCGAATCGAGATAGACACCGCTGTCGCCTCTTTGCTTCTGATAGCTTAAGAATCCGTATGCAATAGCAGCGGGATTACTGACACCTGAAGCCTCAACGATGATCTTATCTACGTTATCGTCAGCGGATAATCTCTCGATCTGCTCCATGAATGCTTCCTGTAAAGTACAGCAGATGCATCCGTTAGTCATCTCTATCATCTTGGCTTCTGCTTCAACGACACTGTTTTTTTTAATGACAGATGCGTCGATATTGATACTCCCGAGATCATTTACGATGATCGCCAGCCTCTCTCCCGTCTGGCTCTTAAGGAGTTCATTAAGAACGGTAGTCTTACCTGAACCTAAGTATCCCGTGATCATAGTAACCGGTTTTCTTTTCTGTATCTTCATCGCTCATGCCTCCATCAATTTGAAAATCATTCTCATTTTTACCAAAACACATTATCCCTGTCAATACAAAATTGATAGTTATTCTCATTTTCCTCGATTTCTTTGTAAGAGTACTATTTATAGTACTGTTATAAGTCGACGCACATATGTTTTTAGTGTAACCTTTTACTATATCCCAACAACAACGGAACAACTGATCGATAGCATTACTCCGTCATTGACCACACGTATTATACGTGTTAACATATTCGAAAGGAAACACGATGAAGATATCCGAGATGAAGAAGCTCCTCAAAAAGCACGGATGCTACTTCGTAAAAGAACTTAACGGACATGAGGATTGGTACTCACCAATAACCAACCGTCACTTCCCTATACCGAGACACAATTCCCAAGAACTCGGTACAGGAATCGAAAAAGCTATAAGGAAACAAGCCGGCATTTGATCTGGTTGAAAGGAATCAATTATGGAAACAAAGAGATCACCTATTTACGTATATCCGGCTATATTCACGCCGGAACCCGAAGGCGGCTATTATATTCACTTCCCTGACATCGATAACTGCTTTACCTGCGGTGATACGATCGAGGACGGAATGATGATGGCTGCTGATGCGCTCGCGCTCATGATATACACAAACTACGAAGAGACAGATTCTCCTGCACCCGAAAGCACACCAATATTGAATCTTAAACTTGAAGCAAATGAATTCGCTACTTATGTTTCATGTAATACTACCGAGTGCAGAAAAAAGTTCGGAACAAAAGCTGTTAAGAAAACACTTACTATTCCCGAGTGGCTTAACGACGCAGCTGTAAAGGAAAGGATCAACTTTTCTCAAGTCCTTCAAGACGCACTCAAAGAAAAACTGAATGTTCATTGAGACGTTATACCCTATGACAAAAAGAGCCTCCGATACTCATTACGAGTGTCGGAGGTTTCTTGGTGGATGATACAGGACTCGAACCTGTGACCCCCTGCACGTCAAGCAGGTACTCTAACCAGCTGAGCTAATCATCCGTGAGTCAACGAAGGCTATTATACTTGATTTGCTACTCTCTGACAAGTCACAGTTCGACTATGGAGTTGTACAGAAGATGCAGTCTGCCGTAGTCTTTGTCGTCGTGATAATGTCCGAAATACCAGCTCTTATACTGCGCAGTCTGAGCGATGGTAGAAAGGAATGCCGTAAGCTTATTAGAGCGTCTCTCAAAGATAGGATCAGCCGCTGATAAGTACTCTTCGGGACCGCAGTGCGTGATTATGTGATCTACATTGTAGTCGTATCTTGTAAGGTTCTTTACAGCCTCTTCGTATTCCTCGTCAGAAGGAAGTTCGCGGCTCCACCAGGAGTGCCCTTCGGTACGATACTGCTTATCGGAAGATTCGGCTCCTCCCATGGTAAAGAAAGTCCTGCCGTCTATCTCGTATACTTGTCCGCGCATAAGATGGATTACGGAGGGGGTAATCCTGTGGACTTTTCCTCCGTTCCATTCTTCTACTGGGTATGAATCAAGAAGATCGTGATTCTCGTGATTACCGTCAACGAACAGAGTAGTAAAGTTCCTATTCGTATAGCACTTCAAGATAAAATCGTCGGTACGATCGCCGCCGAATACCCCTCCGAAATCTCCGGTAATTATCAGGTAGTCGTCCTTAGTAAGATCTTCCTGTACCGAAAATCTGCGGGTCTTTAACTTGCACCAGTCGTAATCACCATGGGTATCACCCGTGATGAATATGCGAGACATCTTTTACTCTACGGTAACGCTCTTAGCAAGGTTCCTGGGCTTGTCGACATCGCATCCCTTGTAGACTGCCATGTAGTAGGCGAAGAGCTGACAAGGAAGGATAGCAAGGATGGGAGCCATGAGCTCGTCACTGTCCGGGATGATGAACTTAGCGTTGCAGGAGAAGCTCTTGTCAGAGAATCTCTCGGGAATGATGGCAAGTACTGTTGCACCTCTTGTAGCAACTTCCTTAATGTTAGACTCCATCTTACCTACAAGATCGTCCTGAGTGATGGGGCTTACTACAAGGGTACCCTCTTCGATAAGAGCGATAGTACCATGCTTCAATTCACCGCCGGCATATGCCTCTGAGTGAATGTAGGATATCTCCTTAAGCTTAAGAGATGACTCCATGGAGAGGTAGTAGTCAAGGCCTCTTCCGATGAAGAATGTGCTCTCTGCGTTGAAGTGACGTGAAGCGAACTTGGAGATCTCCTTCTGCTTATCAAGGATCGACTGAAGCTTCTCCGGGATAGCAAGGAGTTCCTTCTGGTAATGGATATACTTCTCGTCGTCGAGCTTACCCATAATGTGAGCAAACTTTAATGCGATAAGGTAAAGGCATCCGAGCTGTGTCGTATAAGCCTTTGTGGAAGCAACGGAGATCTCAGGACCTGCTGCTGTATAAAGAACGTAGTCTGCTTCTCTTGCGATAGTACTGCCGATGACATTAACTACGGCAAGAGTCTTGCTTCCGAGTTCCTTTGCCGTCTTCATTGCATTTCGAGTATCAAGTGTCTCACCTGACTGGGAGATAACGATAGTAAGAGTCTTATCGTCTACGATGGGGTCGGAGTAGATAAACTCACTTGCGACGCCGCAGACTACGGGGATACGGCAGAACTTCTCAATAAGATACTTTGCTACGCATCCTGCATGGTAAGCTGTACCGCAGGCGATGATGTTGATATTGCGAAGTCCTTCGAGATATTCCTTAGTTACGTCGAAATGCTCCAGCATTATATCGTTGTCCTTGATGCGAGGAGCTACAGTAGCGTCGAACACCTTAGGCTCCTCGAACATCTCCTTGAGCATGAAGTGAGCATAACCGCCCTTCTGTGCTGCATTGGAATCCCACTCTACCTTGGACACCTTAAATTCCACGGGCTCACCGTGAATATCCGTTATCTCCACGGAATCCTTGGTCATCGTAAGAACGCAGTCGTCTTCAAGGAAGATAACATCCTTAGTGTATTCGATCATGGCGGTAACGTCGGATGCTATGAAGTTCTCATCCTTACCTACGCCTACTACGATGGGATTATCCTTCTTGGCACAGATAAGTCTGTCGGGCTCGTCTACGCAGAGAATGCAGAATGCATATGTACCTTCGATATCAAGAAGTGCCCTTCTTACAGCGGCATTGATATCCTTGTCCCCGTTTTGTGCGTAATAATATTCGATAAGCTGAGCTGCTACTTCCGTATCAGTCTCGGAAGCGAACTTATAGCCCTTCTTCTTAAGGAAGGAACGAAGCTCAGCATAGTTCTCGATGATTCCGTTATGAACGACACAGATCTTGCCGTTCATGGACATATGAGGATGAGAATTCTCATCGCTGGGAGCACCGTGTGTGGCCCATCTGGTATGACCGATACCGGCAGATATGCTGTTGGTCTTGTTATCTTCAAGGGTAAAGCCCGCATCGGCTACTGCCTGACGAAGCTCCTTTACATAACCCTTCTTCTTTATAAGCTCCAGCTTGCCGTCCTGGATAAAGGACACGCCAGCCGAGTCATAACCTCTGTATTCAAGTGTCGACAGTCCGTTCAAAAGAATGCCCAAGGTATTCCTGGGACCGATATATCCGACTATTCCACACATAAGTATGCTCCTTTATAACTTGCATCAAAGCAATTTATCGAGGCGCTCACATGCTTCCTTTGTAGCTTCGTTGGTTCCGAATGCGGTAAGCCTGAAGAAGCCTTCACCGCTCTTTCCGAATCCTTCTCCGGGTGTACCTACGATCTGCGCTTCGTTAAGAAGAAGATCGAAGAATTCCCAGCTTCCCATGCCGTTAGGGCATTCAAGCCAGATATAGGGAGAATTCACGCCTCCCGTAAATCTTATCTTTTTTTGCTCGAGAAGTACAGCCAACATTGAGGCATTCTTCTTGTAGTAAGCGATGTTCTCGCTGCAAGCCTTCCTTCCCTCCTCGGAAAGTGCCATCTCTGCGGCTCTCTGAACGGGGTAGGATACACCGTTGAACTTTGTTGCCTGACGTCTCTTCCAGAGCTTTGCAAGGTCGAATCCTTCGGAACTAAGCTTAGAGGGTACTACAGTCCAGCCGCACCTTACGCCCGTAAAGCCTGCGAACTTGGAAAACGAGCAGATCTCGATAGCGCACTCGTCTGCACCCTCGATCTCATAGATAGTATGAGGAAGATCCTCTACGATAAATGCTTCGTATGCGGAATCAAATATGATAAGGGAACCTGTCTCAAGAGCGTAATCCACCCACGCCTTAAGGCCTTCCTTCGTATATACGGCACCTGTGGGGTTATTGGGAGAGCAAAGATAGATGACTGCTCCGTCAACCTTATGGTCTATGGCATCGGGACCCGGAAGGAATCCGTTATCGATATTACCGTCTACAAGCGTGATCTTTCTTCCGCTCATAAGATTGGAATCCACATATACGGGATATACCGGATCGGGGATGATGATCTCGTTATCGCCCAAGATATCTACGATATTGCCGAGGTCTGACTTAGCTCCGTCAGATACGAAGATGGATTCGGAAGGAACATCTACGCCAAGTCTTGTATAGTGAGCGTTGATGGCATCCTTCAAGAAGTCGTAGCCGTACTCCGGGGGATATCCTCTGAATGTCTCCTTGTTGCCCATCTCGTCAGCAGCCTTCTTCATGGCATCCGTTACGACCGAAGGAAGAGGGAGAGTAACATCTCCGATACCCATCCTGATTATCTTCTTATCGGGATTCGCTTCGCTGTACTTTCTTACTCTTGAAGCGATCTCAGAGAAGAGATAAGTCTCCTTGATATTACCGAAATTCGTGTTTACCTTGATCCTCATTTTCTTTATTTCCTTTCGCTTGCTGCGCTTACCAATCCCTTAAACAAAGGATGCGCCTTATTGGGTCTGCTCTTAAATTCGGGATGATACTGTACACCTACGAAGAATCTCTTATCCTTATACTCGACTGTCTCTACGAGATTACCGTCGGGAGACATACCGCTTAAGACAAGACCTGCATTAACAAGATCTTCTCTGAAGTCGTTATTGAACTCGTACCTGTGACGATGTCTCTCATTGATCTCAAGAGAACCGTAACACTCCTGCATCTTAGTTCCTTCCTTGATAACGCAGGGATAGCTTCCGAGTCTTAATGTACCGCCCTTTTCCACCTCATCGCTCTGACCGGGCATGAAGTCGATGACCTTATGAGCTGATTCGGGAGCAAACTCACTTGAATTGGCATCAGCCCAACCCGCAAGTCCTCTAGCCGCTTCGATAACGGCGATCTGCATTCCGAGGCAGATACCCAGATATGGTACATCATGCTCACGGCAGTACCTTGCAGTAAGGATCATGCCCTCAGTGCCTCTCATTCCGAAGCCGCCGGGAACGATGACACCGTCAACGCCGATCAATGCTTCGTCTACATTCTCTTCTGTTATTGTCTCTGAATCGATCCAGTCGATCTTAACCCTTACTCCGAGTGCAAATCCCGCATGCTGCAAAGCTTCGGCAACGGAAAGGTATGCGTCGTGAAGCTGTACATACTTTCCTACGAGACCGATAACGACATCCTTATTTCTGTTTCTTATGGAATCGATAAGCTTCTCCCACTCAGTAAGATCAGGCTCGGGTACATCAAGCTTAAGCTTATCGCAGACGATCTGAGACATACCGGATCTCTCGAGCATAAGAGGTGCTTCGTAGAGGATAGGAAGCGTATCGTTCTCGATAACGCAGTCTTCCTTAACGTTACAGAAATGAGCGATCTTACTAAGGATATTCTTATCTTCGATAGGCTCGTCTGTTCTAAGAACTATGATGTCGGGAGATACTCCCATTCCCTGAAGTTCCTTAACGGAATGCTGTGTAGGCTTGGACTTATGCTCGCCTGAAGCCTTAAGATAAGGAAGAAGACATACATGTATATAAAGAGAGTTCTCTTTACCTACTTCGTTACCTACCTGTCTTATAGCCTCGATGAAGGGCTGTGACTCGATATCACCCGTCGTACCTCCGACCTCGGTTATAACGATATCTGCATCTGATTTCTTACCTACGTTATATATAAATCTCTTTATCTCATCTGTGATATGAGGGATGATCTGGACAGTATTTCCAAGATATTCTCCCTTACGCTCCTTGGCAATAACGTTGGAATACACCTTACCTGTCGTTAAGTTGGAGAACTTGTTCAGGTCCTCATCGATAAACCTCTCGTAGTGTCCCAAGTCGAGGTCGGTCTCCGCACCGTCTTCGGTAACATATACCTCTCCGTGCTGATAAGGACTCATCGTTCCGGGGTCGACATTTATATACGGATCGAGCTTCTGTGAAGCTACCTTTAACCCTCTCATCTTAAGAAGCCTTCCCAAAGATGCCGCAGTAATTCCCTTACCGAGTCCCGAGACGACTCCGCCTGTAACAAATATATACTTAGTCATGAATATATCCTCCGCGCCTTACGGCTTTGTATACTCTTCTATGATCTCTCTTGCGATGTCGATCTTGGGTCTTCTCGTATCCATCGCACTGCGCTCTATATATTTATGAGCGTCGTTCTCGCTCATATTAAGATTCTCGATAAGAAGCCACTTCGCTCTGTTGATCTCCTTGATCTCAGCAAGCTTCTCTTCGAAGGATGCAGTCTTCTTCTCCATCCTGTGAAGTCTTCTTCTTGTAGCTTCAAGAAGCTTTAAAGACTGCTTTACTATCTGCCTGGATGTCGGCTTGGATATGGTAAGGACACCGTATTCTTCACACTTATCCGTAACTTCTTCGAACAGATCCGCGTTGATACATAAAAGCACTCCGCTGTTGGTATCGGCTCCCATATCTATGGCAAAGTTGACGCCGAATTCATCGGGAAGCGGTGTATTGACGATAACTATATCGTAATCCCGCTCAAGAAGAGCTCTTCGTCCCTCTCCCACATTTCCGACTACCTCACATGAGAACTCGTCCTGAGGCATGATCGAGGCGAGGACCTGATTGAACTTCTCATTGGAAGAGACTATCAAAGTACTGTAGGAGTCTTCTCTAATCAAATATCCTCACCTCCTTGTGCAGAATAGATAAGACTTATCCTCAGCCCAGATAGCAACCTGCTACGCTGTCATCAAGTACCTTCTTTACGAATTCGCTCTCGCCCGCTTTCTCTCTAGCTTCCTTAAGACTTAAAGGAAGGACTTCCAATCCCACTGAAGACAATTCAGGTTCTTCATTAGTAGACTGACCGAGCTCCGACTTATTCAATATACCGTCAAGTGCAGACTCTATAAGAAGAGCGTTGGCGATATAAGGATTGGAGTTGGCATCGGGGGACCTTAACTGTGCATAGTGATGCGTTCCGGTAGTAGGAGGGATCCTTATAAGCTGATTCCTGTTATCTCTTGACCATGTAACGAATCTGGGTGCACTTCCCTCTCCTAATCTGTCATAGGAATCTTCCTTGGGATTAAAGAATACCGTGCATTCCTTTATATGCTTTAAGATACCTGCGATAGCAAACGGAAGTATCTGCTCGCCGCTGTCGGTACAAGCTCGAAGATTAATATGGTAACCGTTACCGGGATATCCCTTAAGCGGCTTGGGAGAAAAGTCGGCATAAAGACCGTTCCTTGCGGCTATGGTCTTAACAACGGTGATGAATGTAGATACATTATCGGCAGCCTTTAAAGGATCGGAGCTCTTAAAGTCGATCTCGTTTTGTCCGGGACCTGCCTCGTGGTGAGAATTGATAGGCTCTATACCCATCTTCTCAAGAGTTAAGCAGATCTCTCTTCTTACATTCTCTCCTCGATCAAGAGGAGCTATATCCATATAGCCTGCCTGATCATAAGGAATATCAGTAGGATTACCGTCTTCGTCCGTCTTAAAGAGATAGAACTCAAGGCGGGATCCGAACTGGAATCTTATACCCTGTTCCTTAGCCTTAGCAACAGCATCCTTAAGGATCTTACGCGTATCTGCTTCGAAAGGCGTTCCGTCGTGATATGTGATATCACAGAACATCCTTATTACCTTACCGTGATCGGGACGCCAGGGAAGAAGTGTCGTCGTGGAAAGATCGGGGTGAAGGAATAATTCACTCATGGTCTTCTCTGCAAAGCCGGCTATAAAAGAACCGTTGATCGGGATACCGTGCTTTATTGCCCTCTCAAGATCGTTAGGCATTATCGATATGTTCTTAGGCGTACCGAATACATCACAAAAGGCAAGTCTTATAAACTTGATATCCTCTTCCTCGATATACTGCATGAATTCCTCGTAAGTGCAGTCCATGTGTAGTCCTCCATATATTCCGCAATAAAAGAAAAAGCGCCCATCCGTGACAGTACGTCTGTCAAGGATGAACGCCGTTGTTCACGTAAAAAATTTAACACTAGATAAGGTGTATGTCAACAAGTCATCGACCGCAAAACTTTTTTGAAATTTGCTATTGACAACCCGTCTTGCGTAGCGGTATATTGCATGCAGAACGATGAACGGCAAGGGCGCCGCAGGTATTAAGTCTGTGGCGCCTTTGTCGTTTTTGCATTTCGGAAAAATATATATTAAGGAGACACGATTATGAGTAATCCGGCAGAGATCTTCGGCGAGAATGTATTCAGCATCAGCGTCATGAAAGAGCGTCTTCCCAAAGAAACGTTCAAAGAAGTCAAGAACGCGATCGACAACGGCAAGAGACTTTCTCCTGAAGCAGCAAACGTAGTAGCAAATGAGATGAAGCAGTGGGCTATCGAAAAGGGCTGCACACACTATACACACTGGTTCCAGCCTATGACAGGCATCACTGCAGAGAAGCACGACAGCTTTGTAAGCCCCACGGACGACGGCAATATCATATTGAGATTTTCCGGCAAGGAACTTACACAGGGTGAGCCCGATGCTTCTTCCTTCCCTTCCGGCGGACTTCGTGCAACATTCGAAGCAAGAGGATATACGGCATGGGATCCAACATCCTACGCTTTCATTAAGGAAGGTGTCCTCTGTATCCCTACTGCATTCTGTTCTTACGGCGGCGAGGCACTTGATAAAAAGACTCCCCTTCTTCGTTCCATGGAAGCTATCAATAAGCAGGCATTAAGAGTATTGAAGCTCTTCGGCAACGAGGACGTTAACGGTGTTAAGACAACAGTAGGTCCCGAGCAGGAATACTTCCTTATCGACAAGGACGGATACAATGCAAGAAGAGACCTTATCTATACAGGAAGAACACTCTTCGGTGCTACACCTCCGAAGGGCCAGCAGATGGAAGATCATTATTTCGGTGTCATAAAGCCCAGAGTACAGGCTTTCATGAAGGACTTAAACGATGAGCTCTGGAAGCTCGGCATCCTTGCTACTACAGAGCATAACGAAGTTGCTCCTTCACAGCACGAGATGGCTCCCATCTTCACTACAACAAATATCGCTACAGACCATAACCAGCTTACAATGGAGATCATGAAGAAAGTTGCTCAGAAGCACGATCTTGTATGTCTCCTTCATGAGAAGCCTTTCGCAGGCGTTAACGGTTCCGGTAAGCACAACAACTGGTCTATCTCCACAGATACAGGCGTTAACCTTCTTGAGCCCGGCGATACACCTTATGAGAATGCTCAGTTCCTTCTGTTCCTTACAGCGGTAATAAGAGCAGTAGACGAGTATCAGGATCTTCTCCGTATCTCCGTCGCATCCGCAGGTAACGATCACAGACTCGGTGCTAACGAGGCTCCTCCTGCAGTTATCTCCATCTTCCTGGGTTCCGAGCTTACGGAGATCCTGGATTCCATCGAGAATGACACACCTTACGGTGCCAAGGAGAAGGAACTTCTTAAGATCGGTGTTCATGTTCTTCCCAAGTTCCCTAAGGATACTACGGATCGTAACAGGACTTCACCTTTTGCATTCACAGGTAACAAGTTCGAGTTCAGAATGCTCGGTTCCGCAGCTTCAGTAGCTCTTCCCAATACAGTACTCAATACTGCAGTAGCAGAGATCTTGAAGCAGTATGCAGATAAGCTCGAAGGTACATCAGACTTCACAGCTGCTCTTCACGATCTTATCAAGAGTGAGATCAAGGCACATAAGAGGATCATCTTCAACGGTAACGGCTACGACGATGCATGGATCGCAGAGGCTGAGAAGAGAGGTCTTTCCAACCTTAAGACTACACCTGATGCAGTAGCTCACTACCTTGATCAGAAAAATAAGGATCTGTTCATCTCCCATAAGGTCTACTCCGAAGCAGAGATGATCTCAAGACACGAAGTATTCCTCGATAAGTATTGTAAGCTTCTTCATATCGAAGCAATGACGATGCTCGAGATGGCTAAGCAGGATATCCTCCCTGCAGTAAGCTCTTACTCTTCTACTCTTGCAGACAATATCGTTGCCAAGGATCAGGTCGGTATCAAGAGCGAGTTCGAGACAAAGACTCTTGCTTCAGTTTCCGCTGACATGGATGCAGCATACGAAGCATATTCCGCTCTTTCCGAATCCATCGTCAAGGTCGAAGAGGAAGAAGATCTTGTTAAGAAGGCAGATGAGTATAAGACAGTCATCAAGAGTCAGATGGAGGCACTTCGAGCTTCCTGCGACAAGCTTGAGACAGAGACGGCAGCAGAGTTCTGGCCTTTCCCCACATACGGTGAACTTCTGTTTGCAGTAAGATAAGCGCACAACTAAAACCCATATAGATGTAAGCGGCCTACGGCAGTCCGACTACCCCAGACGGGAATAGTCCGACTGCCGTTGTTGCTTCTACTGACAAAGCAAAAAATAATAGAAGGAGAATATTACTTATGGACACATCAGAACTCACCAAACTGATAAGTGAGACAGTCAATACCGAAGTATTCGGTATCTGGTTCCTTATCGGAGCGGCACTCGTATTCTTTATGCAGGCAGGCTTTGCCATGCTTGAGACAGGCTTCTGCCGCTACAAGAATGCAGGTAACATCTTAATGAAGAACCTTATGGACTTCTGTATCGGTACCGTATGCTTCATCTTCTTAGGCTTCGGTCTCATGATGAGCGAAGACATGATCGCAGGATTCGTAGGTGTTCCTAACCTCTCTATCTTCACGGACTTCTCCGGATTCATGGAGACAAATGCATCAAGCTTCGTATTCAACCTTGTATTCTGTGCTACAGCAGCTACTATCGTTTCAGGTGCCGTTGCAGAGAGGATCAAGTTCAGCTCCTACTGCATCTACTCCGCTATCCTGTCCCTTGTTGTATATCCTATCGAGGCAGGCTGGGTATGGAATCCTAACGGATGGCTCGCTAAGATGGGCTTCATCGATTTCGCAGGATCTGCTGCTATCCACACCGTAGGTGGTATTTCCGCACTTATCGGTGCTATAGTACTCGGTCCCCGTATCGGTAAGTACGTAAAGGATGCTAAGGGCAAAGTCATCAAGGTCAACGCTATCCAGGGGCACAACATTCCTTTGGGTGCTCTCGGATGCTTCATCCTCTGGTTCGGTTGGTACGGATTTAACGGTGCCGCTGCTACATCCGGTTCACAGCTTGCAGCTATCTTCCTTACAACGACAATAGCTCCCGCTATCGCTACAGTTACAGCTCTTATCTACACATGGATCAAGAACGGTAAGCCCGATGTATCAATGTGTATCAACGCTTCCCTCGCAGGTCTTGTCTGCGTAACGGCAGGTTGTCACTGCATCGATGCTGCAGGTGCTATCGTCGAAGGTATCATCTCCGGTATCGCAGTAATCGTAGTTATCGAATTCATCGACCTTAAGCTTCATATCGACGATCCCGTCGGTGCCGTCGGCGTTCACTGCGCAAACGGTATCCTCGGTACTATCCTTGCAGGTGTTCTTGCAACAAACACATCTTCCCTCGGCGTTGACGGTCCCGTTTATGCTCTTATCCACGGCACAGACATGGCTGCAGCATGGAAGGTCGTAGGCGTACAGTTCCTCGGTATCTCTTGCATCATCATCTGGACAGCGATCCTTATGGGTGCAACATTCGTGATCATCAAGAAGAGTGTAGGACTTCGTGCTTCAAGAGAAGACGAGATCGAAGGTATGGATATCTCCGAGCATGGTCTTACAACAGCTTACGCAGGATTCAAGTTCGCTCCTCAGGCTATCGTTGAAGGTTCCGAGCCCGTAGTAGTATCAGGTGATGTTCCCGAAGCTGAGGCAGTTGAAGTTAAGACAGTTCCCGCTTTTGATGTAAAGGCTGACGCTGAAGGTCACATCTTCACAAAGATCGATATCGTATGTAAGGAGGCAAGACTTGATTCCCTTAAGAACGCTCTCATGGGCATCGGTATCACAGGTATGACAGTAACTCACGTAATGGGCTGCGGCGTACAAAAAGGAAGACAGGAGTTCTATCGTGGTGTTCCCGTAGAAGCATCCCTCCTTCCTAAGATCCAGATCAGCGTAGTAGTAAGCTCAGTACCTGTACAATCTGTTATCGACACAGCTAAGAAGGTCCTTTATACAGGTCACATCGGTGACGGTAAGATATTCGTAAGCAACGTACAGAACGTAGTTAAGGTAAGAACAGGTGAGGTTGGTTTTGCAGCACTGCAGGACGTTGAATAATTAAGACCCGTATTCCTTAATATATACCGCAGAAAGGCGTCGTCACCTCCGTGTGGCGGCGTCTTTCATGTCAGAATAACCGCTACAGTCACAAAATGAGTCACTTTCCAAATCGAAAAAGTGACTCATTTTGTGATTTTTCTTTATCTTTCACCCACAGAGTCACTATCTGTATCAATAAGTGACTCAGATCAGATTACATACTGCTTCGTAGATCTTATGCGCTACATAAGGATCGTTCATGGTGTAAAGGTGTATACCGTCAACATCATTAGCCATAAGATCCGTGATCTGGTCTACGGCATATGCGATACCCGCATCCTTCAGAGCTTTCTCATTATCGCCGTACTTATCAAGTATCTTGACGAACTTGCCGGGAAGCTCCACGCCGCACATCTTGACCATCCTCTCGATCTGCCTCTTGTTGGTAACAGGCATTATGCCCGCTTCAACAGGAATATTGATACCTCTTCTTCCCGCTTTATACATGAAGCGATAGAAGTGTGTATTATCCAGGAAGAGCTGAGTTATAAGATGGTCGGCTCCGCAATCCACCTTGCGCTTTAAGTGCTCGATATCGTCATCGTAACTGGGATTCTCGGGATGTCCTTCAGGATAGCATGCGGCAAGGATATTAAAGTCATACCTGGACCTTATGAAAGATATAAGCTCATCTGCGTGAAGAAAGTCTCCCGCGGGAGCAGTTCCCTCCGGTATGTCGCCTCTAAGAGCCAAGATATTCTCTATCTCATTCTCCTTTAAGGCATCCAATATCCTGATCATGGTCTCTTTGTCGGTACCTATGCAAGGCAGGTGAGCGATGCTTTCGACACCATACTTATGCTTGATGTCGGAAGCGATCTTTACTGTCCTGCAGCCGTCTGTACCGCTGTTCCTGCCGTAAGTCACACTTATAAAGTCTGCCTTTACGTCGTGAAGAGCATCCAAAGTCTCGTAGATTACGTTCTCACCCATATCCGCTCTGGGAGGAAATATCTCCAGAGAGAATACTGTCTTTTTGCCGAACAGATCAGTTGTTTTCATGGCGTGCTTCCACTGCTGCAGCTACAAGATTCTTAAGGCTGGGTACAGTCTCTTCGTTGCCTCTTGTCTTAAGTCCGCAGTCGGGGTTGACCCAGAGCTTAGTAAGAGGAACTCTCTTTGTCATCTTGTCGATAGCTTCCTTTATCTCTTCCTTGGAAGGTATTCTGGGAGAATGGATGTCATAGACACCGGGGCCTACTTCTGTTCTGAAGTTATTCTCCTTGAGTGTATCGAGGATAGTAAGGTCGGACCTACTTGCCTCGAATGTAATAACGTCAGCATCCATGTCATCGATATCCTTGATGATGTCGCTGAACTCACTGTAGCACATGTGTGTGTGAAGCTGAGTCTCGGGCTTAAGTCCGCTATGTACGAGACGGAATGCGGGGATAGCCCAGTCGAGGTAATCCTCGTGCCAGTCTTCCTTACGAAGAGGGAGCTTCTCTCGAAGTGCTGCTTCGTCTACCTGAATAATGGAAATACCGTTAGCTTCAAGGTCGAGGACCTCTTCCCTTATTGCAAGACCGATCTGAAGAGCACTTTCCTTCAACGAGATATCCTCTCTGGGGAAAGACCAGTTAAGGATAGTAACGGGACCTGTGAGCATTCCCTTAACAGGCTTCTTTGTAAGGCTCTGTGTGTACTTGGACCACCTTACTGTCATGGGCTTTGCTCTCTTGATGTCACCCCAAACGACCGGGGGCTTAACGCATCTTGTACCGTAGGACTGTACCCATGCTCTCTCGGTGAAGATATAACCGTCAAGGCACTCACCGAAATACTCTACCATGTCGTTACGCTCGAACTCGCCGTGAACCAATACGTCAAGGCCGATCTCTTCCTGAAGTCTTACGCACTCTTCGATCTTCTTCTCGATGAATACTTCGTACTCTGCAACTGTGATCTCACCCTTACGGAAAGCGGATCTTGTAGCTCTTACTTCCTTTGTCTGAGGAAAGGAACCGATAGTGGTCGTAGGGAACAGAGGAAGGTTAAGTCTCTCCTTCTGGATCTTCTCTCTTTCTTCGAAAGCGGGAAGTCTTACGAAGTCCTTATCGGAAAGAGCTGCCACCTTAGCTCTTACGTCATTATCAGTACCGCTCCTTACGATAGCATGAAGAGCTACATTATCCTGATATTCCTTTACTGCCTTGGGATCTGCTGCAGCAAGGATCTTATCGAGCTCGGAAAGCTCATCTATCTTCTCCTCAGCGAAAGCGAAATGCTTCAGTATGTCGGAAGAAAGCTTAGTCTCGTTCTTTAATGTGCAGGGAACGTGAAGAAGAGAGCAGGAAGTTCCGATAACTACGTTTGCTGCCAAAGCCTTGATGTCCTTAACAAGAGCTACTGTCTTCTCGTAGTTATTCTTCCAGATGTTCTTACCGTTAACAACACCTGCGAAAAGGATCTTATCTGAAGGGAAACCGTTCTCCTTAACAAGAGATAATGTCTTCTTGCCTTCTACAAAATCAAGACCGATACCGTCGAAGTCAAGAGCAGTTACGTTCTTGTAGCAGTCTCTTATATCTCCGAAATAAGTCTGTACAAGGATCTTAGCGCCGCCCTTTGCTGCAAGGATCTCCTTATAGAGCTTCTCGAAGAAAGCGATATCTTCTGCCGTAAGATCCTTAACAAGAGAAGGCTCGTCGAATCTTACCCACTCTGCACCGAGCTTTGTAAAGCCAGCGATAAGCTGCTTATAAGCTGCTATAACTGAATCTGCAAGATCTTCTCTTGTCTTGCTTCCTGTGTACTTTGCAAGCTTTAAGAAAGTGAATGCGCCGACTACTACGGGAACTGTCTTTGTACCTGCATTAAGAGCCTCTGTAAAAAGATCGTAGGGGGCCTTTGCATTAAGCTCGATCTTTGTATCGTCGTCGATCTCGGGTACGAGGTAGTGGTAGTTTGTATTGAACCACTTCTTCATTGCAAAAGCCTTAACGTCTCCGCTTGCACCCTGATATCCTCTTGCCATTGCAAAGTATGTATCAAGCTCGGAGAGCTTAAGCTCCTTATATCTCTTTGGGATAGCATTAAGAAGTACGGATGCGTCGAGTACTGCATCGTAGTAAGAGAAATCACCTGAGGGGATGTAGTCGATGCCGCCCTTTACCTGAACAGAGAGATTATATTCTCTTATGCTCTTTGCTACTGTCTCGAGCTGGGAAGCAGTGATCTCATTTTTAAAATACTTTTCACTTGCGAACTTGAGCTCTCTCAAGTTTCCGATCCTCGGATAACCGATAACTGATGTTGCCATTTCATTTTCTCCTTCATAAGTTCGTTGTTTTCTTTGATGAAATGATTACACCACAGATCGGTTGTTATGTGTTAGATGCAGTTTTTCTTAGATAGCTATAGCCAAAAGCGATGGCAAGATCTACTTGGTATAGTTGGAGATATACTGCGTTAAGTGCTCGATATACCTGTTGGTAATAGCGTTCAAAGGCTTATCTTTGAGGGTTATATAGCCTATATCCATATACTCGTCACTTGCAAGAGGGATGGATACGATATCGTCGCCGTTAAGATCGCTGCTTAAGACACCGGATGCTATGGTATATCCGTTAAGACCTATAAGGAGGTTAAAGAGCGTCGCACGATCTGATACCACGATATTCTTGGGGCTCTCTTCAGTTATATGAAGTTCCTCCGCAAAGTAGAAAGAGTTCTTTATCCCCTGATCGTATGTAAGCCTGGGGTACGCCTTAAGATCTTCAAGGGTTACCTTCTTCTTAAGAGCAAGGGGATTTTTCCAGCTGACAAATACATGAGGCTTTGCGGTAAAGAGCTTAACGAACTCCATCTCTTCGTTAGAGAGGATATGCTGTATGACCTCCCTGTTAAATCCGGACAGGAAAAGTATACCTATATCACTTCTGCTGGTCCTTATATCCTCGATGATCTCCGCTGTCTTAAGCTCTCTTAAAGTAAACTCATACTTATCTTCACCATACTCCTTCACAAGCTCTACGAAAGCATTAACAACGAAAGCGTAGTGCTGCGAAGATACGGAGAATACACGGCGAGGAGGCGGAGCTGACTTAAATTCCCTTTCGAGAAGTTCTGTCTGCTCTATTACCTGCCTTGCATAGGAAAGGAACTTGGTGCCGTCCTCAGAGAGGTATACACCCTTGTTATTACGGTTGAAGATGGTGATGCCCATCTCTTTCTCAAGTTCGGCTACGGATTTGGATACACTACTCTGTGCCACGAACATCCTCTGTGCGGCCATGGATATGGAACCGCACTCTGCTATGGCAATAACGTATTTAAGCTGCTGTATGGTCATTTAAGTCACTTCTTTCTTGTCATTGATATCAGTACAAGGACGATCGCGGCAACTGACAATATCAATGCGATGGAGCATAAGATTATCCTTATAAGCGGGTGAAGAGATCCTAATGCATATGATACTCCCAATAAGATAAATGCTGTTGCCAGTAATCCCCTTGACAGTTTTGACAGATCCATAGTTAACGTTCTCCTTATGGCTCAATTATGTTCTCAGAGCTTTCCTTCCGGTCATCTTCTCTCCCCAGTCGGAAGCCCACTTCTCGCAATAAAGGCTCGTATATCTTATCCCTTTATCGCGCCTCATCTTTATAAAGATCGGAGAGAATAACCAGATAAGAGAAGGTATCGCGATAAGAGGGATATAAAGAGGCCCAAGCAGCAGAGACTGGAAGGTGTGTCCGTATTCATGGACGGTAGTCTCTTCATCGGTATCTTCCTGAGGCGTAAAGATAAATTGTCCTATAGACATGCCGTAAGGCTTATTCCACACTGTTCTTATTGTTCCCTTATAGAATGAATGCGGGCATCTTATATACCACAGATATACTATAAGGCCGCCTGTCGTTTGATATATCCCCCATGTCCACTGGATAAACGTACCGAGAGGATACCACCATGCTCTGTCAGGATTCTTCTCCAGCGCAAGCGCTCCTCCTATAAGATAAAGCCCGATAAGATAAGCAAGGATATCCTTAAGATCGAATGAACCTCCGATAAGTATCCCCATAAGAGAAGACTTATCTATGCCTAAGATCCCCGTTATATCGATAAGCTGAAGATATTCAGCATTCCAACCCAGGAAATAACAGATAAGCGGCATTATATAGACAGAAAAGATCTTATCCTTACAGAAGAATGTCGCCCTGAGAAAAAAGTATATCGCCGGGATAACAAGAACATCGCCCACAAAGCCGCGGACAAATCCTGTGGCAAACTTGCCTATCAGTATCTCAATTATCAGCAATACCGCAAATAAGATTATGTAGCGAAGCCTGTCTTTCAATGTAAGATCCCCCGATGATCGTATGGTTCATTGTAACATACATTCTTAAGTGAAGAAGTTCATGCCGGATGATCAGTCAATAAACAATCGCCTGCCCGACCACAAGATCGAACAGGCGATATATTAATTCATATTAAGATCAATGATCAGATCTCCATCTCGCCTGTGAAGACTCTCTCACAGTTACCTGTCATGAAGACTGCATCATCTGTATAGCGGATGATAAGATCGCCGCCCTTAAGGATAACTCTGATATCCTCGTTCTTGGGGCAGTAACCGTTGAGGCAGGAAGCAACTACTGCTGCGCAGGCGCCTGTACCGCAGGCCATCGTCTCGCCTGATCCTCTCTCCCATACTCTCATCTTAAGAGTATGCTCGTCTACGACCTTGATGAACTCGGTGTTGACTCTCTCGGGGAAGATGCTGTCGAACTCGAACTTGGGTCCGATCTGCTCAAGATCCAATACATCCACCTTATCGGTGTATACGACCGCATGAGGGTTACCCATGGATACGCAAGTGATCTTGTACTCTTCGTCGTTGATGGTAACGTCACGGGATACTACCTGTCCGTTATCGTCTGCAGGAAGGTTAACGGGGATCTGCTTGGGATCGAGGATAGCCTTACCCATGTCTACCTTTACTCTTACAACGACACCGCCGGAAGTCATGAGCTCCAATTTCTTGATACCGCTCTTGGTCTCTATGGTCATGTGCTTCTTCTTATGACCTGCTACATCGTGCATATACTTACCGACGCAGCGGATGGCGTTACCGCACATCATGCCCTCGGAACCGTCAAGGTTATACATGATCATGCGAGCATCAGCTACCTTGGAAGGAGCAATAAGAACGATACCGTCACCGCCTACGCCGAAGTGTCTGTCAGACATATATACAGAGAGGGACTCAGGTGAAGAGATCATGTTCTCGAGGCAGTCGATGTAGATGTAGTCGTTACCGATACCCTGCATCTTAGTAAAGCGTACTGTCCTCTTTCTCTCACGCATGTTGTTGATATCGACAAGCTCTGTGTTGATCTCGGAGAAGCGGCTCATAAGTGAGTCTGCAAGAGCTGCTGCCGTATCTACAGCCGTAAGACAGGGGATACCGAGCATAACGGCACGGCGACGAAGCTTAACGGAGTCTCTAGCGGGAAGTCTTCCCTTCTTGGATGTTGAGATGATGTAGTTTACCTTGCCGCTGTTAAGGAGCGTCATTGTATTATTGCTCTCGGATTCGTGGATCTTGGATACGACTGTTACGTCAAGTCCTGAGTCGCGAAGTGCCTGAGCAGTACCTGCAGTAGCATAGAGCTTGAAGCCCATCTGGTCGAACTTCTTAACTGTCTCTACGATCTCGGCCTTATCCGAATCTCTTACCGTTATGAAGACACCGCCGCCCTTGAACATCTTATAGCCTGCTGCAAGAAGTCCCTTGTAAAGAGCCTCGGAGAGGTTACGTCCTATACCTAATACCTCACCTGTAGACTTCATCTCTGGTCCGAGCTGTGTATCTACGTCGGTAAGCTTCTCAAAGGAGAATACGGGAACCTTGACTGCGGTATAAGGAGACTGTCTGTAGAAGCCTGTACCGTAGTCCATCTCAGCGAGCTTTTCGCCCAGGCTTACGCGGATAGCTACGTCTACCATGGGGATACCCGTAACCTTACTCATGTAAGGAACGGTTCTTGAAGCTCTTGGGTTGACCTCGATAACGTAGATCCTGTTGTCCTTAACGATATACTGGATATTTACGATACCCGTTGAGTTAAGGCCTTCGCAGAGAGCCTTTGTAGTATCGATGAGCTTCTTGCCCATATCGTCGAAGATGTGCTTGGCAGGATATACTGCGATGGAGTCACCGGAGTGGATACCTGCTCTCTCGATATGCTCCATGACACCGGGGATAAGAACGTCGTGTCCGTCGTAGATAGCGTCTACTTCGATCTCACGGCCCTGGATGTACTTATCGATAAGTACGGGGTTCTCGATTCCCTGTGCAAGGATTATGTTCATGTACTCGTCTACATCGTCGTCACCGAAAGCGATGGTCATGTTCTGACCGCCCAATACGTATGAAGGACGAAGGAGAACGGGATATTCAAGGGAGTTGGCAGCCTTGAATGCCTCTTCCTTGGTAAGTACGGAGAATCCCTTGGGACGGGCGATACCGAGTCTCTCAAGAAGTGCATCGAACCTCTCTCTGTCCTCAGCCATATCGATGGAGTCTGCGCTCGTACCGATGATGTTGATATTATTCTCCGACAGTGTCTTTGTAAGCTTGATAGCAGTCTGTCCGCCGAAGGCAACAACTACACCGTAAGGGTTCTCCTGACGGATGATGTCCATTACTTCCTCGGGATCTAAGGGCTCGAAGTAAAGCCTGTCACCCGTATCGAAGTCGGTAGAAACGGTCTCGGGGTTATTGTTGATGATAACGACTCTGTATCCGAGCTCACGAAGAGCAGTTACGCAGTGAACTGCAGCGTAGTCGAACTCGATACCCTGACCGATCCTGATAGGACCTGAACCCAATACTATGATGGTCTTCTTACCTTCCGCATTATCCTCGTGAAGAGCAGCTTCGTTCTCTCCGCCTGCTTCCTCGGTGTTATAAGAAGCGTAGAAATAAGGAGTAACGGCAGCGAACTCACCTGCGCATGTATCAACCATCTTGTATACGGGAGCGATCTTAAGATCGTCAGATACAGCCTTACCTGTAAGCCTTGCTATAGTAGCGTCAGTATAGCCGTACTTCTTAGCGCGGATGTATTTATCCTTAGCAAGAGAAGAACCGGACTTACCGATCTCCTCAAGATCCTTCTGCATATTTACGATATTCTCGATCTTCTTCAGGAACCACATGTCGATCTTAGTTACGTCGTGGATATGCTCGCAAGTAACGCCGAGATACATGGCACGTGCGATGTAGAAAAGTCTTTGATCGGTAGCGGATGCGAATCCGGCCTCCGCCTCACTTGACGTGATATCGGAGAACGCCTTAAGAAGAAGTGAATCAGCCTTGATCTCTGCTCCTCTTACAGCCTTCATGAGAGCACCTTCGAATGAGTCAGCGATAGCCATGACCTCACCTGTAGCCTTCATCTGAGTACCGAGGTCACGCTTAGCATATACGAACTTCTCGAAAGGCCACTTGGGGAACTTAACTGCTACGTAGTCGAGAGCCGGCTCGAAAGCGGCATAAGTGTTCCCCGTAACGGCATTCTTGATCTCGTCGAGGCGGTAGCCGAGAGCGATCTTAGTAGCAACCTTAGCGATCGGATAACCTGTCGCCTTGGATGCAAGAGCCGAAGATCTTGATACTCTGGGGTTGACCTCGATTACCGCATATTCGAACGAATTGGGCTCAAGAGCAAACTGGCAGTTACAACCGCCTTCTACTCCCAAAGCATTGATGATGTTAAGAGCAGCGCTTCTAAGCATCTGATATTCCTTATCGGAAAGCGTCACTGCGGGAGCTATAACGATAGAGTCACCTGTATGGACTCCGACGGGGTCAAGGTTCTCCATGGAGCAGACTGTAACAGTGTTACCTGCCTTATCTCTTATTACCTCGAACTCGATCTCCTTCCATCCTGCGATACTCTTCTCAACGAGGATCTGAGTGATGGGAGACATCTGAAGACCTGTTGCAGCGATCTCCTCGAGCTGCTTCTCGTCGGAAGCGATACCGCCGCCACTGCCGCCCAATGTGAATGCGGGACGAACGATAACGGGATAACCGGTCCTGTCTGCGAATGCAAGAGCGGACTTAACGTCATTTACGACTTCGGAAGGGATACAGGGCTGCCCAATGGACTCCATCGTATCCTTGAACATCTGTCTGTCCTCTGCCTTATCGATACACTCGGGAGAAGATCCCAAAAGCTTTACTCCGTATTCGTCAAGGAAGCCGTCCTTTGCAAGCTGCATGCAGAGAGTAAGAGCTGTCTGTCCGCCAAGACCCGAGAGGATCGCGTCGGGACGCTCTGTCTCGATGACTCTCTTTACGGTCGTAAGAGTAAGAGGCTCGATATAGATCTTATCGGCCATCTTATTATCGGTCATGATGGTAGCGGGGTTGGAGTTGATAAGTACTATCTCAATGCCGTCTTCCTTCAGGGCACGGCATGCCTGAGTACCCGCGTAGTCGAACTCGGCTGCCTGACCTATTACGATCGGGCCGGAGCCTATAACCATTACTTTCTTTATATTCTTGTCGAGTGCCATATCATTCACCCTTTCCTTCCATAAGCTTTATGAATTCATCGAAGAGGAGCTCGCTGTCCTTGGGACCGCCGCAAGCCTCGGGGTGGAACTGTACGGAGAACGCGGGTTCCTTGGTATAGCGGATACCTTCGTTCGTGCCGTCATTGACATTTACAAAAAGCGGATATGCAATATTGCTGTCAATAGAATGATCAACAACGGCATATCCGTGATTCTGCGAAGTAATAAATATCTTCCCTGTCTCTTTGTTGATAACGGGATGATTGGCACCTCGGTGACCGTAATGAAGTTTCTCGGTCGTAAATCCGTGTGCCAAAGCCAATAACTGATGACCCAGGCAGATACCCATCGTCGGTATCCTGCTCGGGATAAGTGTCTTGAGCGTCTCTATAGTATCTACATTATCCGTAGGATCTCCGGGGCCGTTGCTTAAGAACAATCCGTCCGGATCGATCTCAAGTATCTTATCCGCGGAAGTATCGGCAGGGAATAATGTGACCTTACAGCCTCTCTTATTAAGACATCTTACGATATTGAGCTTAGTGCCGCAGTCGATCATGGCTACGTTATACTTCATATCGCCTTCTGCCTCAAATACCTTAGCTTCCTTAACGGATACTTCCTTAACGGGATCCTTGATAACATATGCCTTTATCTTATCAAGATCCGCCTTGGAAGGATCAGACGTTATCATAAGATTCATCGTACCGCTCTCACGAAGGATCCTTGTAAGAGCTCTCGTATCTATTCCCTTTATTCCGGGAATATCATGCTTCTTAAGGTAATCCTCGATCTTAGTCTCGCATCTGAAGTTAGAAGGATCTTCGCATGTCTCTCTTACGATATAAGCGGATACACCCACCATATCGCTCTCGGCATCAGGTGTTATAACGCCGTAATTACCGATCAAAGGGAAAGTTTGAACGACTGCCTGACCCTTATAGCTGGGATCAGTCAAAGTCTCGAGATAGCCTGTCATGGAAGTAGTAAATACAGCCTCCGCGATGACATCCTTATCGGCTCCGAAGCCTTCGCCTTTGAATACCTTACCGTTCTCAAGAACAAGGTACTTATCCATTTTCTTACGCTCCTTAATATACACGCTGTAAAACTTTCGCATAATGTTTTATTCTTCTTGAAGGTATATGTCAACCTCTTTTGCAACATCTCTTCCTTCGCGAAGTCCCCATACTACAAGAGACTGTCCTCTTCTCATGTCTCCTGCGGCAAATACGCCATCTACGGAAGTCTTGTGTGTATCACCTGTCTCGACATTGCTCCTTGCGTTAGTATCAACACCGAAAGCATCAACAACGTACTTTTGAGGTCCTAAGAAGCCTGCTGCGATAAGGACGAGATCTGCGGGAAGTTCCTGCTCGGAACCTTCTACGGGAACCATCTTGAATCTTCCCGTTTCCGGATCCTTAACGGACTCGAGCTTAACAGTAGTAAGACCGTTTAATCTTCCGTTACAGTCCTTATGGAACTCCTTTACAGTCGTGCAGTAGATACGGGGATCGTGACCGAATACCGCGATAGCTTCCTGCTGGCCGTAATCGGTCTTTAAGACCTTGGGCCATTCGGGCCAGGGATTATTGGCTGCACGCTCTACGGGAGGCGGGGGCATCATCTCAAGCTGAGTTACCGACTTACAACCGTGTCTTATGGATGTACCTACGCAGTCGTTGCCCGTATCACCGCCGCCTATTACTACTACATGCTTATACTTGGCACTTATATACTGACCGTCAGTAAGGTTGGAGTTGATAAGCGACTTTGTAGTTGCCTTAAGGAAATCGACTGCGAAGTAGATGCCCTCTGCATCTCTTCCGGGAGCCTGGATATCTCTGGGGTTACCTGCACCGCAGCAAAGTACGACTGCATCGTAGTTGTTCTTGAGCCACTCATATGTAACATCTGCACCGATATTAACGGAAGTCTTGAAAGTGATACCTTCCTTCTCGAGGATCTCGATACGGCGAAGGATGACTGTCTTCTCCAGCTTCATGTTGGGGATACCGTACATAAGAAGTCCGCCGGGACGGTCCTCCTTCTCATATACAGTTACTTCATGTCCTCTCCTGTTGAGCCAGAATGCCGTTGAAAGACCTGAAGGGCCTGAACCTATTACGGCTACCTTCTTGCCTGTCCTTACCTTGGGCGGATGAGGTACCATCCTTCCCTCTTCAAATGCCTTCTCGATAATGGCATACTCGTTTTCCTTGACTGTTACGGGATCGCCGTTAAGGCCGCATGTACATGCCTTCTCGCAAAGTGCGGGGCATACCCTGGAAGTAAATTCGGGGAATGCATTCGTAGACATAAGTCTTGCGAGAGCTTCATCCCAGAATCCCTTATAAACAAGATCGTTCCAGTCGGGGCAGAGATTATTTAAGGGGCAGCCTGATACCATACCGCAGATAACATGTCCGTTCTGACAGAAAGGTACGCCGCAGTTCATGCATCTGGCTCCCTGCTTTCTTCTCTCCTCCTCGTCAAGAGGTGTGTGGAATTCCCTGTATGTCTTTATCCTTTCGAGAGGTTCTTCGCCGACATTTTCGACTCTCTCGTAATCCATAAAACCTGTTGCTTTACCCATATCCTTAACGCTCCTTATGCCTTTGCCGCCGTATTCTCGTGAAATGCCGCTATCTTAGCTTCGTCTAAGCTCATGCCCTCTGCGGTGTGCTTTGCGATGGACTCCATCATGCGCTTGTAATCATGAGGGATGACCTTCTTGAACTTCGGGATATATCCGTCGATATCCTCGAGGATCTTCTTACCGAGAGGAGAACCCGTTCTCTTTACATGCTCTTCGATAAGAGATGTAAGAGTTGCCTTATCCTCTTCGGACTCGACTCTGTGGAAACCCACAAGAGACTTATTAAGCTTAGTGTAGAGGTCATTTTCAGTATCGAGCACATAAGCTATACCGCCGCTCATACCTGCTGCGAAGTTCTTGCCGACGGGGCCTAATACGACTGCCATACCGCCTGTCATATATTCACATCCGTGATCACCCGTTCCTTCTACTACTACCGTTGCACCGGAGTTCCTTACGCAGAATCTCTCTCCTGCAAGACCATTTATGAATGCCTTACCGGAAGTAGCACCGAAGAGCGCTACGTTACCGATTATGATGTTCTCCTCGGGAACCAGGATAGAATCCGAAGGAGGACATACGGAGAGGATACCGCCTGAAAGGCCCTTACCGAAGTAGTCGTTGGCATCTCCTTCGAGATTCAGTGTAAGTCCCTTAGGGATGAATGCACCGAAGCTCTGTCCGCCTGCACCGTGGCAGTTGACAGTGAACATATCGTCATCAAGTGTGTTGTAGTACTTCTTGGTGATCTCAGCTCCGAGAAGCGTACCCAGTGTCCTGTCGAGGTTACTTACTGTTATCTCGATCGTCTTAGGAGTCTTATTAGCTACAGCTTCGGAAAGAGCGGGGATAAGTACCTTCTCATCCTTTGTCTCTTCAAGTTTGAAGTCATAAGCATCAGCTTCCTCGAAATGCTTCTTTACGTCTGTCCTTGTTGCATAAGGGTCTGAGATGATATCGGAAAGATCAACTCTCGAGGAGTTACCTACATTCTTCTTGATTTTAAGAAGATCGGATCTTCCTACAAGTTCATCTACTGTCCTTATACCGAGCTTTGCCATATACTCTCTCATCTGAGTAGCAACGAATGTCATGAAGTTGATCACATATTCGGGCTTACCTGAGAACTTCTTTCTAAGCTCGGGATTTTGTGTAGCAACACCTACGGGACATGTATCGAGGTTACATACTCTCATCATCACGCAGCCCATGGTAACAAGGGGTGCAGTCGCAAAACCGAACTCCTCGGCACCGAGCATTGCAGCGATGACTACGTCCTTACCGGTAAGGAGCTTACCGTCTGTCTCAATCCTAACCTTGGAACGAAGATTATTCTCGATAAGAGTTCTGTGTGTCTCAGCAAGTCCGATCTCCCAGGGAAGTCCTGCATTGTGGATGGAGCTTGCGGGAGCAGCACCCGTACCGCCGTCATAACCTGAGATAAGTATTACTCTTGCACCCGCCTTGGCAACACCTGCAGCAATCGTACCTACGCCGGACTCAGATACAAGCTTAACGGAGATCCTAGCATCCTTATTGGCATTCTTAAGATCATAGATAAGCTGTGCCAGATCCTCGATAGAGTAGATATCGTGATGAGGCGGCGGAGAGATAAGGGATACGCCGGGCGTCGAGTGACGTGTCTTGGCGATCCAGGGATAAACCTTTCCTGCGGGAAGGTGTCCTCCCTCACCGGGCTTAGCACCCTGAGCCATCTTGATCTGGATCTCATCTGCGGATGTTAAGTACTTTGAAGTAACACCGAATCTTCCGGATGCTACCTGCTTTATGGCAGAGCAGCGATCCTCGTCGGTGCCTTTCGTAAGGATCCTCTCGAGGTCCTCACCGCCCTCACCGCTGTTGGACTTACCGCCGATGCGGTTCATGGCGATGGCCATACATTCATGCGCTTCCTGAGAGATGGAACCGTAGGACATGGCACCCGTCTTAAATCTCTTGACGATGCTCTCTACGCTCTCTACTTCTTCGAGAGGAATCTCTGCGCCCTCAGGATATGTGAAATCAAGTGTACTTCTAAGTGTGATCTGACGGTCGTCGGAATCGATCTTGGAAGTAAACTGCTTATACATGTCGTAAGAACCGTTTCTTGTAGCAAGCTGCAGGAGATGGATCGTCTCAGGATCGTAAAGGTGCTTCTCCTTGCCGCTTCTTGACTTATGCCAGCCCTTTACTGCAAGGCCTGAATCGTATTCTACGTTATAGGTATCAAATGCATTCTTGTGAAGGTCATTAGATCTCTTCTCGATATGCTCAAGTCCTATACCGCCTACACGGCTTACCGTATCGGGGAAGTATTCGTTCATCATCTCCTCGCCGATACCGACGGCCTCGAAGATCTTGGATCCCTGATAGGACTGCAGCGTGGATATACCCATCTTAGCGGCGATCTTTACGATACCTGATACGACGGCATTCGTATAAGCTTCGCTTGCCTGTGTAAAATCCTTATCGATGATATCCCTGTCGATAAGATCGTGGATGGTATCAAGTGCAAGATAAGGGTTGATCGCACTTGCGCCGAAGCCAAGAAGCGTCGCGAAGTGATGGACCTCACAGGGCTCAGCTGACTCGAGGATTATCGAGATAGCCGTATTCATCCTTGTCCTTACAAGGTATGTTCCGAGGGAAGCTACAGCAAGAAGTGACGGGATGGCAAGATGTGTCTCATCTATTCCTCTGTCCGTAAGGATAAGGATAGTAGCTCCTTCCTCATGTGCTTTATCAGCCTGGTTATAGAGGTTCTCGATAGCATCCTTAAGGGATGTGCCTTTTGCATAGAGCATGGAGATATCAGCTGTCTTAAGTCCCTCGAGCTTACTGTCCCTGATCTTCATGAGATCGAGATTGGTAAGGATAGGATTCTGGATCTTAAGTACACGGCAGTTCTCTTCCTTATCCTCAAGGATGTTACCTGCTGTTCCGAGATATACGGTAGTATCCGTGATTATCGCCTCACGGATAGAGTCGATAGGCGGGTTGGTGACCTGCGCGAACTTCTGCTTGAAATAATCAAACAAAGGAGGCTCTTCGTCAGATAACGGAGGTACGGGGATATCAACACCCATCGCAGCCGTAGGCTCACCGCCGTTAAGGCACATGGGGATGATCTCGTTATTAAGATTACCGTAGCTGTATCCGAAAGCTCTCTGAAGAGTATGAAGGTCTTCGCCCTTTACTCTTACGGGACGCTTATTCTTATTCTTAAGTTCCTTAAGTTCGACCATCATGTGATCGAGCCACTCACCGTAAGGACGGCGGTGCATATATTCTGACTTGATCTCGTCATCCTCGATGATCCTCTGCTCCTTTGTATCTACAAGGAGCATCTTACCGGGACGAAGCCTGTCCTTCTTAACAATGCTCGATGCGGGAATACCCTCGAGAGCACCGACCTCAGAAGAAAGGATAAGATATCCGTCATTCGTAATGTAGTATCTTGAAGGACGAAGTCCGTTACGGTCGAGTACGGCACCTATGAGGTCACCGTCTGTGAATATGATCGAAGCGGGGCCGTCCCAAGGCTCCATCATCGTCGCGTAGTACTGATAGAAAGCTCTCTTCTCGCGGCTCATGGTATCGATATGCTGCCAGGGCTCGGGGATCGTGATCATGACTGCAAGAGGAAGCGGTACGCCTGCCATCATCATGAACTCCAATGTATTATCGAGCCTTGCGGAATCGGAGCCTGTTACATCCATCATCGGATAGATATCTTCATATCTTCCGTCGAAGTAAGAGCTCCTTAAGATATTCTCACGGGAGAGCATCTTATTCATATTACCTGTTATGGTATTGATCTCACCGTTATGTACCATCATGCGGTTAGGATGAGATCTCTGCCAGGAAGGATTGGTATTAGTAGAGAATCTGGAGTGAACGATACCTACTGCGGAAGTATACTCACCGCAGCTTAAGTCCTTATAGAAAGTACGAAGCTGACCTACAAGAAACATACCCTTGTAGACGATCGTTCTACAGGAGCACGAGCATACATATGTATCGTCGTTCTCTTTCTCGAATACGCTCCTTGCAAAATAGAGCTTACGGTCGAACTCAAGATCGGTAGCACAATCAGAAGGGCGCTCGATAAATGCCTGCCAGATATTGGGACGGGACTTTAAGGCCTTGCTTCCGAGAACGGATCCGTCTACGGGAACCTCTCTCCAACCGAGGAAGTTAAGACCTTCCTTGGCGAGGACCTTCTCGAAGACCTTCTTGGCAGCGATAAGCTTATCTACGCTCTGAGGGAAGAAGAACATGGCTATACCGTAAGATCTCTTACCTCCGAGCTTGATATCGGACTTTTCACATACTTTTGAGAAGTATTCGTGTGATATCTGAAGGAGCACGCCGACACCGTCACCGGTCTTACCTTCAGCATCCTTACCTGCTCTATGCTCAAGAGTCTCTACGATCTTCAGTGCATCGTCTACTACCTTGGAAGAAGGTGTACCGTCGATCCTTACGACTGCACCGATACCGCAGTTCTCATGCTCGTTCATGGGGTCATAAAGGCCATGACGAGGCATCGGGCTCTGAACCCTGTAGTTGTCCACCTTTTGATTAACCATATACCGCTTCTCCTTTTTTACCGCAAAAGAAAAGTGCTTATCGACAGCGGAGAGTATCCGCATCAATAAGCACCATTGCTTAAATTATTCAATTGCAATATTTTTACTCTTTTTGAAGATAGTTGTCAAGACGGCATTTATCAGAACATATTTTTGTTTTATAATCTTATCGAGGCATTACCAGAAGCGGTAGGCGGTTGACCTCTATCCCCCTATTGGAGGAAGGAGGTGGTTATATGAGCGATTACGAGATGCTGAGCTTAGTTCTCATGATAGGCATGTTGATCGTATCGATAATAGCCCTTTGTTTTAAGAACAAAGATTAAGCCGCCCTTCGACCAAAAAGACGCGGCTTAAAAGCTTAACCTGAGGTCACCGCCTATCGGTAATGCCTCTTTTATGTCTTGATTTTACCATCAGGCAGATAGCCAGTCAACGGATCCGCCCATAGGAATAGCCTGTCACTTCTGCCCTACATAAGTAACAACATTAGTTGTCAGATGACTCACGATATCGTCTCTGGGAATATCATATTCCTGAGGTACTACCGTCTCCTTAATGGCAGCCCAATACCCAAAGACTTCGGCAATGATCTCCTGCATCTTTGGAGTCGGGATATTCACTTCAAACTGAGGCTCAAGTTCTTCGCCCGTTGCATTATCTTTCTCCTTCACTTCGGAATTCACGATAAGGCACACGATACCCTTATCCTTTATTCCGTCTCTTATCTCGAGGAGCTTATTTCTGAAAGCATCTTCATCCTCTACATGCTCCAAAGCTGAAACCGCAAGGATCAGGTCGTAACTGTCCTTTGATATTGGATAGTGTTCGATAGTATCCACGAAACCGTTGATCTTATCTGCTACACCATACTCTCGCGCATTATCCATGAGCTTATCTATCGCGATATCCAGGATATCCACGCAATCAACGCAACAGTCCATCTCCTGAGCCGGGAATATGCTGTTCCTTCCTACTCCGCATCCTAAGTCAAGTATGCGCAGATCTTCTCTATGAGATATGAGAGGTACTATCTCACGAACTGTCTTTATCGGTTTACGAAGCCAGCTGTCAGAACTATAGAGACTCTCGTCTGTATAGATCTTCGTATGAGATCTCTTCTCGCTTTCCCTTATCCTGTCTATCCGCGCATCAAACATATCTTCCCTCCCACTGTGTTTCAATTCTAACACAGCTTTTTAGATAGCCGGCGCCATAAGGGAAAGATATCACCATTTACCAGAACATTTTTTGTTTAATAATACTATTCGAGGCATTACCAGAAGCGGTAGGCGGTTGACCTCTATCCCCCTGTTGGAGGAAGGAGGTGGTTATATGAGCGATTATGAAATGCTGAGCTTAGTTCTCATGAGAGGCATGTTAGTCGTATCGATAATAGCCCTTTGTTTTAAGAACAAAGACTAAACCGCCCGTAGCCTGAAGAACTTGGGCGGTCTATAACTTAAGTTCAGAGGTCACCGTCTATCGGTAATGCCTCATTTGTATTTAGATTATACGCTCAGCCTTTTGGGCAGTCAACGCACCCTGTCTGTCTTATACCTCGTATTTCTCGATAGTCGTTTCTTCGACAAACTCTGACTTGAGTTCACCAAGCCTTAAGAAATGAGGCTGCTTCTTATGAAATTCGACAGCATCCGCATCCTTCCATTTCTCAAGAAGGAACAACACATCAGGAGCGCTCGTACTAAAGAAATATTCGTAACAGATATTGCCTTCTTCATTACGGCTTCCCAAGTCGATACCTTCTGCCTTGATCTTATCCAGGAATGCTTCTCTCATACCGTTCTCACATCTGTATGTAACATTTAGTACTATCACCTTCATGTCCCCCTTACTGTTATTAATGTACATTAAACGGCATATAAACAAAACTGTAAAGAATTACGCTTCTGTCCTTTCAAACTCTATATCCTGCTTATGGGCATTTTTCCTTCTGACAAATACCATTACGGCGGCAAACGAAGTAAGCTCTCCTATAAGGACCCTCATGATCTGCATCTCATCTACACCCGTATCCGTAACAACATGAAGAAGGTTCGTTACTACGCAGTTATTAAAGAAGTGATCCGCAAGACCGATCCAGACGGCGCCGGAGTGTTCGTAGAGAAGACCCCACTTGATGCCCATGAGTGCTGAAAGAACTACATATCCGATGCTCATTACCGCAAATACCGGAATCGTCATCTCTCCGTCTGCTACACTCCTTAAAGGAGTTACAAGATGCCAGATACCGAAGAGTAGAGCCGCGATAAAAAGTGCCGTCTTTACAGAGAATCTCTCCTTAAGATATGTAATATAAAAACCTCTGAAAAGACCTTCCTCCACCCATACGTTAATGACGTTAAAGCCGATGCACATAAGAACAAATCCTATGCCGGTCTGCTTAACGACATTGCCGGTAAGTGAGAAACCCGTCACAAAGAATTCCATATGACCGGGATTGCCCTGAAGAGCAAGGATCATAAATTCCACTATAAATCCCAATGTATAGAAAAGTGCGCATATGCCGAAGCCTTTAAGGCAATCCTTAAGAATCTTTTCTCTCTTAAATCCGATATCGCGCCATGTCTTATGAAGTACTTTAAGAAGTACAAAGAGCACTGCTATACCGAATACCTTGTTGATAAAGCATTCCGCGAAGATCGTCTCATCCGTCCTTATGAAGAATACTTCAAGACTATGTACCAGGAGGCAGAGGATAAATATCCCGATAGAATTCAAAAGATGGTTTTTGTCATTTCTCATAACTATTACTCCCTTACGTTTGTGACTTAACTATAATCGAAAGGCTCTCTTATAGCTTTAAGCATTCGTTGTGTGAACCTTAATCTCAGCTTAATTACCGTTAAGCATTAATCTCTCAAATCCCTTAAAACCCTTGAAAACATTGAACTCTATGAATCATAGATTGTAATATGGGGTGAGATTTGTATACTGAGAACAACAGACAACAACAAGGAGAACGTCAGATGGACACTAAGGGATTCGGTGCTTTTATAGCTCAGGAGCGCAAGGCTCTGGGGATGACCCAGAAGGAACTCGCAGATAAGCTCATGGTCACGGACAAGGCCATAAGCCGATGGGAGAACGGTCACGGCTATCCTGATATAGAGACACTCGAAGACTTGTCCGATGCTTTGGGATTATCTCTTCTTGAGCTCATGCACAGCAGGAGACATGAAGATGTATCCGTTTCCCTTGAAGAAGCCAGCAGGACCATATCCGATACAATAAAGATCAATATCGATGACAGGAAGAAGGAACGCAAGATAACAGCGCTGATCTTCGTTTCTTCGATGGTAGTTATGCTTCTGATATCGATCTTCAAGGAGATCGATCCTGTCATATGGATAGCAGAAGCCTTAGGGGTGATCTATCTCATTGCTTCGATCTTTATGTTCGTCGACTCGAAGAAGAACAGGAATGCAAGGCATATGCTGATCGGCATACTTCTTGCCATGATACCGCTATTCATACTGCTCCTGCTCCTTACAACGTCTGTAGCAATTACAACTAACTGATCTCCAAGGAGGAATCTAATATGTCAGACAAAGAAACTGCCTTTATAGGCGGCAAGTTAAAGCACGTCATTTTTCTTGCGATCTACGTGGTATTCATCCTGATCTTACCCAAGATCGTACACCTTCAATTATTTCAGATAATAATGTACATTCTTCTGGGAATAGCAGGTCTTATCATCAGTAAGGATGATCTTAAGAAGGCGGGCTCCATGTGGAAGGCTCACCCGATAAAGAACGTCCTTATCATAGTCGGAATGCTCATACTGACCGTGATAATAGACAATATCTTTATCATCCCCTACGGACTTCTTTATGCAGAACAAGCTTCTTCCATAAACGAGAGCAATATCGCCGCTGCTTCTCAGGCGATCAATCCCGTATTGATGATCATATCCTTGGGAATATTGGGTCCGATAGTAGAAGAAACCGTATTCAGGCATATCCTCGTATCCAAGGCAAGCAAGGTATTCCCCAAGGCTCTTATGGTCATACTCGCATCTGTGGCTTTTGCCACGATACATATGCATGCATTTACCCTGATGGAATTCCTATTCGTTCTCCCCCACTTCGGCACTGCGCTTCTGTGGTCCGTACTGCTCCTAAAGCAAAAGAACATCACATCGGTCTATGCCTTGCATATACTTAACAATCTCCCGACGTTTCTCATGATGCTCCTATGACCATAAAGGCTCCGTACTCATGTGGGTACGGAGCCTTCCTTCTATATCTTCCCTTATGGTCATATATCAGATATTATTCACGGTACCTATGAACAGAGGTGTTCCCGTTTCTACATCTACGATGGCGTATACAAACGGTCTGGTAAGGTATATGCGTTCGCAGTATCCAGCGTCGTTACATGTCAATGCCATCTCGGAAGTCGCCGCTGATGCCGTCGTTCCCGTGCTGTCCACTTCTATATGCGTACAATGGACAACATCGGATATAAAAAGAGGCATGTCGCTCATATTAGAAAGATCTGACAGCTCAGGACTGAATACATCGTTCATACCCATTTGGGTCAATGTCCCGGGAAGAGAAGCTCTGTAATCACATGTAAACTCAGGGATACGCACTTCGACATCAAGGGAATCATCCATAAGATCCCAGTATCCCGCATACTGCTCGGCGGTCATGGAGGAAGCAAATTCATTAGCATCTATATCATCATTTTCAGGGAGGATCGCCATAAAGGCATACTGCCCGCCTGTATACTTGAGGATAAATCCGCGGGCATCCACTGCAAAGAATGAAGCATCTGCATTCCCGTTGATCATATCAGCCCATGGGAAGGAGCCGTCAGCATTCCTGAACCTTGTATCGGTAGTTATCTCCAGCGGACCTCCTGCCCATTCGGCATCGAAAGCTATCGCGTTGATAAGTACCGAAGCCGTATCGTCGCGAAGTCCATCCACTATATGAGGGATCATCCCGTTAGTCTGACTGTTGACCCAACCGTTGATCTCATCTGCTGCATCAGAGCCACTTACGAATGAACACACCTGTGCATTATAGTACTGCGTCACGTGATCGAGATAATCCTGATATACTCCGATATCAAGACTGTCATTGATCCAGATACTGTTAGCCGAATGAAGCTCTATCCCGCTCACGTTGTTGAGCTCGGAATTATATTCAGAAGCAAAGGACTGAAGTGCCTCAGGAGTCTGCCCCGGAAGCATTACTTCCGTGATCTGGTCAAGTGTATCGCCGGCTGCTCCCGCAGACACCATGGAAAGAGAAAAGAGTATCGAAGCCGGAGATATCATCATATTGCCTTCAGCTTCTAAGGCCTGTCTTGCATAAAGGTCTATGGCAAATTCAAGGTAGGGATCTCTTACGCTCTCATCTATTTCCTGAATTTCAAATGAGCTCAGATCAATACATCTGACATCAGGACTAATTTCATGGACTTCGATGATATCTGGATGGTCAACTTCTACTTCAGGGATCTCCGTACAAGTCGTCTCAACAGAAGTAGCATCGGGTACGATATTGTCTTCAAGAGACGCATGGTAAGTACAGTTGGTCAGGATAACTCCTGCCAGTATCGCAGAGGAAAAAGTGATGGTCTTTTTCTTCATAGTTTCACCTCCCTACGCCCTATAAGACGTAAAGAGGTGAATAAGGTTGCATCGATATTATTCTTTTTCTTCTATCGCAGCGGGCTCATCACCATAAGTTACTCCTGCTCCTGCATTTGGATGGAATGCCGAGAAGCCCAGGTCTATGGCAAAGAGCACCAGGAGCACTATACATAAAGGCTTTACCTTGTCCTTCGGGATCTTCTTATAAAGGTTGTCCAGCATAGGCGCAAAAAGATATGTGAAAGCTACTCCCGCAAGGCCGAATACGAAGAGACCTTCAAGGCAGATCCTTCCGTGGATATTAAGGAAGTATCCGTTATAGTCCCACCACTTCGTATGAAATAGCATTTCGAGAGCCCATGCGGCAAAGTATTCAAGGGCACCGCATGCTATAAATGCTCCGATAAACAGAAGTCCCGGTCTGTGTCTTAAAGGACGAAGACCAAGTATTATCACAAGTCCGCCTACACCGTAGATAGGAAGCCACGGTCCGAACATGGTACCTCTGTTTGCAAGGACACCTTCGTTTAAAAGAGTATAGAAGACTTCCCATACCCATCCTACGAATGCGAAGGAGAAGAAAAACAATACTATCGTGGAGAAGGAATACTTTCTGTCGTAGTCGATCTTTATCCACTGACGCTTCTCCAGGGCCTTTATCTGATAAGCATCTTCGGGATATACGCCAAGAGATACGTTAGATACAGCCAGCATCCTGTCATTAAGGAGCACATATTTGTCACTCTCATCCACCTTGATGTCTCTAAGATCCATATAAGCTTCTGCGTATGCACACTCCCTTAAGGGATTTAATAAGAATACTGCCAGAAGGTTATATGTGAAGCCCGAGAGAAGATATCCTACACCGTAGACTATGTCGAGCAGGAACAGATTACGCTTATCTCCCCTCGTAAGCTCTTTAGACAAAGCGAAAGCTTCCCTCCACTCTATCTCGGGATTCTCCGCAAGGATATAAGGGATCATGGAATATTCGTAGTGCTTTATGATGCCGCCTATTATGGTGAAGTTCCAAAGAAGCTGAAAGAAATACTTGATAACCATTACCTTGGCTACATTAGGTGTCTTGCCGTGCTTATATACGAATAAAAGCCTGTCGAGCTTAGTCTCGGTAAAGCGCCTGTGCTCCAGGAAATACCTGCACTTACCTACCGTTATTATATTCTTTACGAAGATATTAAGAAGGAACAGTATTATCGCAAATAAGAAGATGACTATGGATCTCGAAATGCTCCCCTTAAATACAAGAGTATTGACGCCGTTTATTACGCCGAATCCGAAGGACCCCGAAGAAGACATCTGATTAACAAATACAGATAAAACGCCCTTGGTATACTTCCTTGCGGTAGTATCGGCATCGGTATTTATCTTTATAAGCTCCTGCCCTTCGACAAATTCCTCGATAACATCCGCATTGGACTTACCGGTAGCTCTGTCAAGAAACATCTGAGTCTGCTGCTGAACAACAGTAGTCTCAGTACCTATCCTGGCCTCACCGGTACTAAGGGAATAACCTCCTACTATGACGCCGACTAAGAAGACGACGATAACATTGGCAAAATACTTGGAGCGGAAACCTTTCCAGGCTTCCGTCAATAACTTCTTTAAACTTAAATGTCCCATATAAGTAATGTATCACATTTACTTACATATGGCTCAGATAATATTCGCGCTTATGAACTCCATTGCCAGATCGAACATGGTATAACCTGCATCTCCGGTAAAGGCATGGTCTGCGCCTTCTACAGTTACGACCTCCACAGAAGGGAAAGCCTCCTCTGCCTCCTCGAAATACTCGGGATAATTAAGACCGAGTGCATCGTTTCTATCACCTGCAAAGAGGATGACATTGCCGTCAAACTCCGGAATATATTCGTATACGTCGAAGATCAGCATCTCCGCGATAAAGTCATGACCTAAGTAGTAGGGATAGGATACGGATTCGGGGATCTCGATCCCTTCAGGAATGAACATACTTACCATATCGCTCATGAGGTAAGCGGGCTCCATAAGTATGAGAGCATTGATATCATTCTCCCTCTGAGATGCAACAACAGTAGATACTTCTCCTCCGAAGCTGTGTCCGAATAGGAAGATATTATCCTTATCTACGATATCCAAAGTCATGATACCGTCCAGCACTGCATTAAGATCCTTCACCTCCGAGGTAAGGCACATATCCAGCTGCTCTCCGTCGCTGTGAGACTCCCCTTCGGGACCTCCGGCAAAATCAAAGAGGACACAAGCGATTCCCTGCTGAGCATAATTCTCCGCCAGTTCTTCGTATTCGTCACAAGATACACGAAGGCCGGTTGCAACTATCACCGTAGGGAAAGGTCCGTCTCCTTCGGGAAGATAGATCCTGCCACCAAGGCAAAGATCGTCCCTATAAAAGCTAATATCAATAAGTCCGTCTTCTTCTGAAGTGATAACGGGATCAGATGTCTCATAGGAGAAATCAAGTTCCAAGATCTCTTCTTCAGCGGAGGAAGTCTCAGCAGAAGTACTCTCCTCTGTAGTGGTAGTCTCCTCAGTAGTAGTAGTGGTCTCTTCCTCAGTACGCTCCGTCTCGGGAGGAGCTTCCCTCTCTTCGACAGGCGTGCTGCACGATACTGCAGTAAACATGGATGCCGCGACAAGCAAAGCAAGGACTTTCTTCATGGGAACTACCTCCTTAAAAAATATATGATCGTTATATCAAGATCGACTAAGAGTCACTTTCATCTGAATAATACTGTCAAAAGAGCGCCAAGATAAGGGATATCGCTACGTTGATCAAGGTCCATACAAAATAAACTGCTGGAAGCCACTTAGTATTACGGAATACGATAAACATAGCTATTCCGCATATTATATATGCACAAGACAATACAAGGGCAGTCTTGCAGGCAGTGATCCTGCTTTCCGTGTATGTGTTATGATAAGGTGCTTGATGGATCTCGAAGATACTCGTGTCTTCCTTTATGACATTGTCATTCAGGTCAATCTCGATCAAATTGGTAACTTTGTCTATAGCTGAGTTATGAGCAGTTATCGGAACAGGCGGTTTATCTTCTCTTGCATTCAAAGATCGGATACGACCCGCCAGAAAGAATACATTAAAGCAAGATGTGAGCAACCATAATAACGCCAGTATACCGGTCGCGACCATTCTCTTTTTATCAGGGTTTCTTATATTTTTACCCATGTTCTAATCCATCCGACTTAACGACATAAAAGACCTGAGAAGAGTATATAGGAGACGCAGAGATTAGCACTGCTAAAGACAAAATAGACATATTGAAGCCACTTCGTCTTACGAAATGCTACGAACATCGCGATACCGCACAGAAGGTACGCACAGGTTATTCGCATTCCGATTTTGTATTCAGATACCTCCTGCTTTACCTCCTTTGGAAGATCGTAAGAAGGCGCGTGTGAGATATTCGAGAACATATCCTCATTTATTTTCAGATTGTCCTGCACATCGATATTGATCACGTTCGTAACATTGTCGATTGCAGTGTTATGACCAGTGATCGGAGCAGGCGCGTTATGCTCGATCGTATGATCGATCGCAACCCCGAATAATTGAATCGTCAAAAGAGTTGTACACAGCCAGATGATAGCCATGATCTCTGTTGCTTCTGTCTTGGACGGTTTCTTTTGTCTCATTTTCTTTTCCATGTTCTAATTATATTCAATCGTGTCGGGATATGAATGGAAAAATATTAAGTTTCTTTGAACAATCATGGACACAAAAGAATACTGCCCCGAATGATCGGAGCAGTATCGTTGTTCTTTTGTCTTTTGCTATTACTTGAGTCTTGCTTCGAGAGCAGCCTTCTGATCCTCATATCCGGGCTTACCGAGAAGAGCGAACATGTTCTTCTTGTAAGCCTCAACACCGGGCTGGTTGAAGGGATTTACAGCAAGAAGGTAACCGGAGATACCGCATGCCTTCTCGAAGAAGTAGATGAGCTCACCGAGGTTGTAAGCATTCTGCTCAGCCATGTGAACTGCCATGTTGGGAACCTTACCGTCAACGTGAGCAAGTACAGTACCCTGCATAGCCTTCTTGTTAACTTCGTTCATGTCCATGCCGGATAAGAAGTTAAGTCCGTCAAGGTTAGCGGGATCGTTGGGGATCTCGAAGGATCTTCTGGGAGCATCGATATTAACGACTGTCTCGAACATGATCCTTGCGCCGTCCTGGATGAACTGACCCATGGAGTGAAGATCCGTTGTATTATCTACACCTGCGGGGAAGATACCGCGAAGATCCTTACCCTCGGACTCACCGTAGAGCTGCTTCCACCACTCTGTCATGTAGTGGAAAGAAGGCTCGTAGTTGACCATTACCTCTGTGGAATAGCCGGATCTCAAGAGGCAGTTTCTTACTGCTGCATACTGGTAGCAGGGATTCTCCTCAAGAGACATCTTCTTATAAGCCTTGGATGCATCCTTAGCGCCCTTCATGAGCTCTCTGATATCGATACCGGATACTGCGATGGGAAGAAGTCCTACTGCTGTAAGAACGGAGAACCTTCCTCCTACGTCATCGGGTACCACGAAGCTCTCATACCCTTCTTCGTCTGCAAGACCCTTAAGAGCTCCCTTAGCCTTATCTGTTGTAGCGTAGATACGGTTCTTAGCCTCTTCCTTACCGTACTTATTCTCCATATAAGCACGAAGGATACGGAAAGCGATAGCAGGCTCAGTTGTCGTACCGGACTTACTGATGATGTTAAGGGAGATATCCTTGCCCTCGATGATATCCATCATGTCAGCAAGATATGTAGCGCTTATAGAATTACCGCAGAAGAGGATGATAGGGCTCTTCCTTACCTTCTTGGAAGCTACATTTGCAAAAGAGTGATTAAGGAGCTCGATAACTGCTCTTGCTCCGAGATAGGATCCGCCGATACCGATAACAACGAGTACGTCGGAATCTCTTCTGATCTTCTGAGCTGCCTTTCTTATACGTGCAAACTCTTCCTTATCGTAGTTAGTGGGAAGATCGAGCCAGCCGAGGAAATCATTTCCGGGACCGTTCTTCTTGTGAAGCATGTCATGAGCCGTCTTTACCTGAGGCTCCATTCTCTTTACGGCCTCTTCACCGCCGATAAAAGGAAGTACGTTTGAATAATCAAGTGTGATCATAATTCCAGTTCTCCTCCATAGATTTATTGAACCACTGAAAGTATACACCCGTCGAAAACCCGTGTATGTTACAAATTGCCCTTAAGCAACAAAAAACAGCCGATTTTGAACATAAAACCGACTGTTTTGATATCAAGTGTAAGATTTTCCACAAAAATCCTGTTATTTTAGGAAACCGTTGATGATCTGCTCCTCTGCTTCTTCCGGAGTAAGTCCCAATGACATGAGCTTATTAAGCTGATCTCCCGCGATCTTACCGATAGCGGCCTCATGGACAAGAGATGCGTCTACGCTGTTAGCTTCAAGAGCAGGAACGGCAAGGATCGTCCCGTGATCCATGATGATGGAATCACACTCCGTATGACCAGAGCAAGCGGCATTACCCTTGATGCAGAGGTCGAGTTTCTGATAAGAATTATCTCTCGCTACGGATCTGGATACGATATCCGCAGAAGAACCGTCTCCGTCAAGGGATACGTCGTAAGCACTTAAAGCCTGCTGGCTTCCGTGTGTCATGAGCCTCTCGTGAACGATAAGCTTAGCGCCTGCCTTAAGGTCGGCAGTACTTGTCCTGTTGGTGGAATCAACGCCCTTTATCTGGACCATCTCCATCTCCATTACGGAACCTTCATCCATATGGATCTCGGTGCCGGGATTTAAGATTCTCTTACCTTCACCGTCTCCGGAACCGTAGTGCTTCTCTACGTACTTGACCTTGGAATTCTTGCCGATAAAGAATCTGTGTATGCCGTCGTGCTCGGAATCCTGCTTGCCGCAGTTATCGATACCGCATCCTGCTACGATAACGACATCACAGTCATCTCCGATATAGAAATCGTTGTATACGACTTCCTTGATACCGGATGCGCTGATAACGACGGGAATGTGTACACTCTCCTTCTTGGTTCCGGGCTTTATCGTGATATCGATACCGGATCCGTCTTCCTTGGATACGATGTCGATATTGGCAGTGGTATTTCTTCCTGCAAGCTTACTGTTGGCTCTGAAGTTATATGCTCCTACGGGAACTTCGTGAAGGTCTGCGACCTCGGCGATTATCCTCTTCTGTATCTCATCAAGCTCAGGCATTACTTGGCACCTCCTTCTTCGGGAACAAGCATCGAACAGGCGTCGACTGCGGAATCCGTACCGATGATCTGGGGAAGGATCTCGGAGCCCTTACCCTTCTTGGTCACTTTGCCGTCAGCAAGGACGATGATCTCGTCTGCGATCTTCAAGATCCTCTCCTGGTGAGAGATGATAACGATGGAACCTGTCTCCATATCCTTTCTCATCTTCTCGAAGATACGGGTGAGGTTCTGGAATGACCAGAGGTCGATACCCGCCTCGGGCTCGTCGAATAAGGAAAGCTTGGTCTTCCTTGCAAGTACCGTTGCGATCTCGATCCTCTTAAGCTCACCGCCTGAGAGTGAACCGTTTACTTCACGGTTGATATAATCTCTCGCGCAAAGACCCACCTCTGAAAGATAGGTGCAGGCTTCGGGGATCTTAAGATCCTTGCCCGCAGCGATCCTCAGAAGATCGATGACCTTTATTCCCTTGAACTTAACGGGCTGCTGGAAAGCAAATCCTATTCCCTTTCTTGCACGCTCCGTAATAGTCAGAGAAGTAATATCTTCGCCGTCTAATAATATCTGTCCTTCATCAGGAGTAACGATACCTGCGATTATCTTAGCAAGAGTAGACTTACCGCCGCCGTTAGGTCCCGTAATTACTACGAATTTACCGTTATCGATAGTAAGATCAAGGTTCTTGATGATGTCCTTGGAGTTCTCTCCCTCGTCAACGGTATATGAAATGTTACGAAGTTCAAGCATAAAGCTTATCTCCTTAATATATATTCTTGATCCTCTGGGATTATACATCAATCCCCCCCTGACTGGTAGGTTTTACGGAAAAGCATTTTGCCGAAAGTCACAGGTCAGTATATAATAACCTCATGTCATCTTTTACAACTGCAGACAGTAAGATACATATACTTTACTTAGTCAAGAATGCACCGGGCGTAAGTTACCAGATGCTCCTTGATAAGTGCATGGAGTCTTTATATATCGACTTCTTTACTTTCTGCGAAGTGTATAACGAGCTTATAGCCGGTAACCTCATGGACAAGACCGAAGCTGACACCGGTACGGGAGAAGTCGTCGGTACCAATGAGACTCTTTCTATCACCAAGGGCGGTGAAGCGATCCTCGAAGACGTTGAGAGCACCCTTAACAGGCAGGTCTTAGCTTACCTTAAGAAGGCAGCTGCAGAGCTTAAAGAAGCTGTAGAAGATACAAATTCCGTCAAGGCTTTCGCAGAGCCTTCCAAAGACGACGATGGCACTTATACCGTATCCTTGTCCTCTACTAAGGGCGGACGTGATTTCCATGCATCCTTTAAGGTCTCAAGCCATGAGATGGCCGAAGCCGTATGCAGGAGCTGGAGGAACAGATCAGGCAGGATAAGCGGCGTCTTTATAGATGAATTGCTCAAAATGTAAGGGCATTTCGCGACTAATTTATACTTATAACGTAAGTGCATCCCTTTAATATTCGCAATATAATGATTTTGTTATGAAGAAAATCAAAGGAGAACGATTATGAAGAACATCTTTATTAAGGCTGTCTCTGTCGCAATGATCGCATGCTTAGGTTTTGGTATCGCATCCTGCGGCAAGAAGGAAAAAGGATTAACGATTAACGAAGGCAAGCTTGTTATGGCTACAAATGCTTTCTTCCCTCCTTATGAATACTATGACGGCGACACGATCGTCGGTATCGACGCTGAGATCGCCGCTGAAGTCGCTTCCAGACTTAACCTCGAGCTCGAGATCCAGGATGTTGAGTTCGATTCCATTATCGCAGGCGTACAGTCCGGCAAGTACGACATCGGATGTGCAGGCATGACAGTTACCGAAGAGAGAAAGCAATCCGTTAACTTTACATCTTCTTACGCTACGGGTATCCAGTCCATCATCGTTGCCGAAGGTTCCGAGATCACGGACATCGACACGCTTACATCCGGCGACTATATTGTAGGCGTTCAGCAGGGCACAACAGGCGATCTCTACATGACAGACGAAGTCGGAGACGACAGGATCGACCGCTACAACAAGGGTGCTGACGCTATCCTTGCTCTCCTGAACGGTAACGTAGATGCAGTAGTTATCGATAATCAGCCTGCTCAGGCATTCGTTGCCGCTAACGAAGGTCTTGTTATTCTCGATACACCTTATGCTGTCGAGGATTACGCTATGGCAGTAAATAAGGATAACGAAGAACTCTTAAACGAGATCAACAGAGTCCTTGCAGAGATGGAAGCTGACGGTACTATCGATGCCATCATTGAGAAGTACATCCCCACAGAGAGCTGATATAAACACCATTTGATAATTCCCAAAAGGGCGGAAATACTCTTTATTTCCGCTCTTTTATTTTTTACAATGGGTACATACTTTATTCGCGGAGGATAAGATGCCTTATTTATGCCTTGCCCTTCCCGCCTGGCTCAGTAAGTTGCGGGATGAGTTCATTCTTAACTTTGTAGATGACGACAGATACCAATATATATCTAAAGGACTTCTGGTAACGCTTGAAGTTACTTTCTTCGCCGTTATCCTCGGAATATTCCTCGGAATCATCGTCGCTATCATAAGATCCACTCACGATAAGCTCATAGGCGATATGAGACCCGGCTCAGGAAAGGCGCTCCTTCGCTTATTCAATGCGATCGCCAACGTCTACCTTACCGTTATCCGCGGTACCCCGGTAGTAGTGCAGCTCATGATCGCATACTTCATAATCTTCGCAACATCCAATAACAAGGTGCTCGTAGCCGTTATCGCCTTCGGATTCAATTCCGGAGCATACGTGGCAGAGATCGTAAGATCCGGAATCATGAGCATCGACAACGGTCAGTTCGAGGCAGGCCGTTCTCTTGGTTTTAATTATGTTCAGACCATGATGTATATCATCATCCCTCAGGCATTCAAGAACATCCTCCCGGCACTTGCTAACGAGTTCATCGTCCTTATCAAGGAGACTTCCGTATCAGGTTACGTCGGACTTCAGGACATGACTAAGGGCGGCGATATCATAAGAAGCCGTACATACTCCGCATTCATGCCCCTTATCGCGGTAGCTCTTATCTACCTTGTTATCGTAATGTTCTTCAGTAAGCTCGTATCACTTCTCGAGAGGAGGCTCAGGACAAGTGAAAGAAAGTAAAAACGGACCTCTCATATCGATCAAGGATCTCAAGAAATACTATAACGGTGAAGAGATCAAGGCTTTAGACGATATAACTACGGATATCTACCCAGGCGAAGTCGTTGCCATCATCGGCCCTTCCGGTTCAGGTAAGTCTACACTTCTTCGCTCTCTTAACCTTCTGGAACGTCCTACGGCTGGCACTATAACTTTTGAAGGTGTCGATATCACTTCTCCCAAGACTGATATCAACAAGCTTCGTCAGAAGATGGGAATGGTGTTCCAGCACTTTAACCTCTTCCCCCACCTGACCATCCTGGATAACATGACACTTGCCCCGCGAAAGCTTCTCGGAATGAGCAAGGAAGATGCCGAAGCAAAAGCTCTCGAGCTTCTGGACAAGGTTGCTTTGAAGGACAGAGCCAATGCATATCCGAGTCAGCTCTCCGGCGGACAGAAGCAGCGTATCGCCATCGTGCGAGCACTTTGCATGTCACCTGACGTACTCCTGTTCGATGAGCCGACATCCGCTCTCGACCCCGAGATGGTCGGAGAAGTATTAGATGTTATGAAGGACCTCGCAAGAGACGGTATGACCATGGCAGTCGTTACTCATGAGATGGGATTTGCACGTGAAGTTGCTTCTCGCGTTATCTTTATGGAAAGTGGTAAAATAGTAGTTGAAGGATCTCCCGTGGATATCTTCAATGATCCTGATAACGAGCGTCTCAAGACATTCCTTGCCAAGGTACTTTGATGAAAGAATCACAGCTGAAGTTTCAGTCACTGATCGACATTCTCAGAGGACACGATACAGTGATCCAGACTCATAACTATCCTGACCCGGATGCGATCGCTTCGGCCTTCGCTCTAAGGTATCTGCTCGGCCTTCACGGCATAAATGCCAGATGCGTATACTGCGGCAAGATAGACAAGCTGTCCACTCAACTCATGATCAAAGAGCTTCATATAGATATCGCTTTGGCGGATTCCGTTCCTCCCAAGGATGAAGATTATATAATCACGGTAGACGGTCAGAGGAGCAATTCCAACTTTACCGACATACCGGGCGAGGAAGTCGCCTGCATAGATCACCATCCCTGGACCACGTCATACGATTACAAGTTCGTAGATCACAGGTCCTACGGTGCATGTGCCACGATAATCGTCGACTATTTCCTGGATAACGATATAGATATCCCGACAGATATCGCCACAGCTCTTCTCTACGCCATCAAGGTGGATACCAACAACTTCTGCCGTCGCGTTACGGAGGAGGATATCAAAGCTTTCTCCAAGCTCAATTCCATAGCAGATCTTAAACTCATGACAAAACTCGGAAGCAATGAGCTTGAGCTTACTGATCTTCGTGCATACGGAGCTGCTATCCAGAATATCGTCGTATACGATATCATCGGCTTCGTACATATCCCTTTCGACTGTCCTGACGGTCTTGTGGCAATGGTATCCGACTTTATCCTTTCGCTGGACAGCGTGGAGCTTGCCATAGTCTATGCAGACAGAGATGGCGGCTTCAAGTTCTCCGTAAGATCAGAGATGGAGGACGTCCCCGCAGGAACCATCACAAAGATGGCATTAGAAGGGATAGGAGACGGTGGAGGTCATGCGGAGATGGCAGGAGGAGTCATATACCCCAGCTTTGCTCATGAATCGGGACATAATATAGATGCTCCCATACGAGACAGGTTCATGTCCGCCTACAAGAAGCTTCACAGATCATAATTCTGAAGATATCTCTATTACAATGAATTCACCGGCCTGAAGCGTGTGCCTTACGTCACTTCGCGACAGGCTTCTTGTGTTGAGAAGTTCTCCCGAAGCTGAATATCTTCTTATGGTGGCGCTGTCCATGGTAAGGTCAACACCGTCTATTATGAACTGCTGCTGTGTATCTGAATCATTGGCTACGATCAGGTACTTTACATTACCGCTCTCCAGCAGCGACACGGAACAATCGGAATTGAACTGAGTCGCGCTATAGATCGAATTGCTGTCCAAAGGTTCCGTCACTTCGTAATAAAGAGAGTTTGCATGTCTTGTGAAGCGAAGCTGCGACAGTGTATTCAAGATAACAGACGGAGCCGTTCCTACGAATACGTCAGATGTCTCCGTATCAACGGGTCTCCTGCTGACATTAACATCGATCATTACCATCCTTACGGAATCATTGACCGCTACGGATGCTATCTGAGCAGCTGTCACCCTCGAAGTATCTCCGGCGATACTAAGCGATCTTATGAACTCACCGGATTCAGCGCCTCTTGAAGGGAATCTGGGAGCATCGTAGCCTATGGTATCGAAGGAGCTGCTTATAAGATCTCCGTATCCTGTCGTGTTATACGTAATGTCTATGGTCATGTCCATGGTGTGGTAATCGGCATTAGATATGACCGTTCCGCCTTCATAGAGCATGCCGTCAAGGAATACTATCTTATCCTTAACTTCAGAATAGTACTCGGAAGATGCGATAAGGCTCATAACATGAGATACATACGCACCGCGCTGAAGATCAGTCTCGAAGATACCGTCAATATCAGATATCTCTATATAGATCGTGTCATATTGCCTGCTCCAGGGAAGCGCAGTTCCGTTATCGATCCTTATCTTTCCGTAATCGGACCTTACCGAACCGCAAAGATATCCGAGCCATGAATCTATTGAAGCCTGATCGGCATAAGAACCGATGACAAACCACGGCAGGGACTCTGCGCCCTTTACAAGCTGCATTCCTGTCTCAAGGGAATCAGGACCCGTTCCGTAATAATCCTCGGAAGAGAATTCTGACGTACAAAGGGGAATATTGGCAAGTCTTACTGTCGAAGGATGTCCTGCCTCGATCCCTTCCCTGTATTCATCAGGGATCGAATCTATATCGTATCTGTCCTCTCCTACATAGACGTTATCTATGTAGAGCGTACCTTCACCTTCAAATGAGATATTAAGCCTTATCGTCTCATCAGAGAGCATATTGCCTGTGACAGCAAAGACCGAGTAGAATTCCTGCATCTTACCGTTGACGCCGTCGGCACTAAGACCCACGTCACCGAACCGCTCACCGCTAAGCCACATCTTGACATTATATACGGATCCGTCACAACGAACGTTAAGGCTCATGCGATAGAACGTGTCATCAGAGAAATTGTCAGTAGCATTGCCGTAAAGGACCTGCGATATTGCATGCACACCCTGACCTGCGCCGCTGATTCGACCTGAAGTAGCCGCAGGTCCTGACACCGTGGGATCGGTATATGAAGTAAGAGCCGTTCCTTCGCCTATTACCTCCCAATTACCGTAACCTGCCACGGAATAGTCTATGACGCAGGTATCACCCGCCAGGATGGAATCCTCCGGAACGGAAGCATTGACCTGTATTCCCGACAATACCTTGACAAGATAAAGATTACTTTCCGTCGCCGTGATTATCTTATCCGATGCACCCTTGAATACGGCGTCTACGCTTCCGGCATTAGGCGTAAGGTCAGATACACGACCGTCAGTATCAGAAATAAGGCATGCCTTACGATCGGAAGTGACTACAATGATACTTCCTTCGGAAGACAGAACCAGATCCACGGGATCTATAGAGGAGATATCTATATTCCTGACTTCAAGCTCTCCGTCTTCAGAAGCTTCCGCGATCACAATCTTTCCGTCACCTGTAAGAAAGCAAAACTTATCTTCGCAGCAATCGGCATCGATTATCACCGAATCCTCGCTTAAAACTCCGTCTGTATCTATCTGCGAGAAAATGTAGCCGTTGGATGTAACATAGAATCTGTTATCTGAAGTTACGGCAATAAGGCTGTTGTCGTTAGATATTATCCGCAGGTCATCAGTATCGAATGCGGGCGTCAGCTCGTAGAGGCTGCCTGCGCTATATATCTTGAGGCTGCCGTCAGAATAGCCCACCAGAACGGATCCGTTGACACAAGAGATCCTGGAAGCCTCGGAAGTATTGTCGGAAGAAGCCGTGAGATCGAAGTTACGACCGTCAATAGATGAATATAGCCTGCCGTCAACAGTCACGGCATATACGACAGTACCTGAGGAACAGATATCAGCAAATACAGCCGTATCGTCCTCGAAAGGCTTAACCAGCGGACCTGCCGTGATATCTGCTATAAGCTTACCGCTCTCAGTGAGTGCCACCACTACGTTATCAAGTGCAACCGTATTCACGATATGGTCGTTGAGCCAGTTGCCTTCGCTGTCTTCAACTTCATTCAGAAGGCCGAACTTGGATTCCTCAAAGCCGCTTACGAATCCCGAGTATCTCATGCTCATCACACCGTCCTCGTCAAGAGAGAGAACGCGTACTGCACTTCCTACGGGCACATCCTGTGATGTAAGTCCCTCATCGGTATCAAAGAAGATATAGTCCTCGGTAGCATCAACGATGGTAAAGGAGGAATAGGCGTCACTTAACACGAAGCCCGGGTCCTGCACCCTGTTTACGGTGGGAACTGACGTGATATTGATACCTGCACCGTCAAGATTTCTTCCGTTATCCGAGGAAGAGAGCTTGATCCTTACAAGTTCAGAACGACTTGAGAATATGCCGAGACCTGCCAGGACGGCAAGAGACGCCGCGAAGACACAGCATGTGACAGCCAGCGTCCTTAATATCTTTCTCTTATGGATATTTCCGAAGCGGAACCGGTCAAGCCTGTTCATCTTTCATCTCATCCTTGTCTTCTTTTGCGGGAGCAAAAGGAGACGGAGCATTCTCTTCTGGAACAAAAGATTCAAAAGGATCCTTATATTCAGGATCGTAAGTCGCCTCCGCCCTTGCAACCGTGTTTATGGTAAGAGAATTCTTATACATCGCTCTTAAGAAGAAGAAACATACGATCGCAGGGATCATAAGTGCAAATTCCAGAAGGAGGCTGAATGAAGAATAAGCATCGATCACCGCGGATGCATCACCGAATATGCCGCTGTCAAGGAGGGTCTGGATACCAGAGCCAAACAGATTAAACAGCATATGCATGAGGACCGTAGACTTGATGCTCTTTGTATAGAAATACACCCAGCCCAGGAAAAATCCCGCGATAAGAGCGTAACCGATATGTATGGAGATGCCGTGAAGGCTTCCGAAGATAAATGCCGATATAAGTACTGCAGCAATGGGATGATATCTCTTAAGAAGTACATTCAGTACTCCTGCTCTGAAGGTCAGCTCCTCTGTTATGGGAACAAGAATACATACACCTATGAAGTTCAGTATGTGGTCGAACACGGGGATATCGGCTGCGGCGATCTCTGAATATCTGTCAACAGACTCGGAATACTTCTCCATCTCTCCTGCGACGGACTCAAAGAGTTCGGCAATGCCGTTGGCAGCTATGAGATATACGGTAACGATGCCCATAAGACCGAATGCCATGACAACTACAAATACGATCTGAGCCGTATTGAGCTTGTCGTTCATGAACATGGGCTTACCCCGGGGAGTTATGAGCTTCAGATAAAGGACAAGCAAAGGTATCGCCAGTATCGTATAGATAAACGTCGACGTACCGTCATAAGCATCAAGATCGAATCCCAAAAGCGCTACGCCGAATATGGCCATGACCTGTGCCATCATCATGATGACCACTGCACCTATGGCTTTTATAAGATCGAGACCTCCGAGCGCTATCTTAAGCCCCAGAGGTTCATTTTTTACCTTTCCTTCTTCCTGCATCCTGTCACCTGACGCCCAGCCTTGACTGTTCATCGGGAACAGAGGATCCGTAATACCTTCTCATAAACACGGAAAAAGCGACATCAAGCTCATTCTGATCCTTGATGGAATAGAACAGCTGATCTCCTTTCTTGGTAAATTCGGTCCGCATTATCACCAGCTCGGGCTTATCGTGATTGCCGTCATCCGGCGCAAAGTTATACATCACGATATATTCTTTTTTTGAGTACACAAAAGTATCGACGATGGACAGGTAGTAATCCTTATTCGTGGATACATCACGGATAACTACCAGCTCGTCTTCACTTCCTGATTTCTTAGAAGTTACGCCGGAAGGATTGCCTCCTCCGGTCCTTACCTTGTTCTTGAACGGATTATTAAGCTTCCTCTGATTCGTCTTCATCGTCGAAATACTCGTCACAAAGCTGATCGTAATAATCGTAGATCTCGTCCTCGATCTCCTCATCGATGGAAGCAAGGAGGATCTCACCGTTCTCTCCCTCTACCTCTTCCATGATCACCATCTCAGCTTCTTCCTCATTATCTGTAGCTGTAACGAGAACAGAATAGCTCTTATCCTTATAATCAAAACCGTCAACAAGAGCAAATTCCATCTCTTCGCCTGTCTCTTCGTCAACGAGTGTTACGATGTTCATTTCTTCATCCATTGTAAGAATCTCCCTTAATTAAAAGATATATGGATTGTACCACATCACTATATGAAACGTCATCTTGCAGCTTCAAGATATTCCCTTACTATGATCTCGGCCGCTACCTGGTCGATGATCTTCTTCTGCTTCTTAGACTTGATATTCGTATCGTGAAGCATCCTCGATGCTATGACGGTAGTATATCTCTCGTCCTTCATCACGGGCTTTATACCCGTAAGCTCCGTTAATTTCTCACCGAATACAACTGCTTTCTTCTCAGTCTCGGATACGGTGCCGTCGGTCCTTGAAGGCTTACCCAGAACTATGACGGAGACATTCTTCTCCTTAACTATCGTTGCTATACGATCAAGAGCCCAGGAATCATCCTCTCCGTTCCAGTTGACTGTCTCAAATCCCGATGCCGTTATCCAGAGCTCGTCAGATAAGGCAACACCTATATGCCTCGTACCGAAATCTATTCCCATTACGCGTCCTTTTGACATAGACACCTCCGAATACTAATTACGTTCAATAGATGTTACCACATAAAGAAGGGATCCCGAAGGATCCCCGCCGAACATTACTTATTAAGTACCGCGCCGCAGTTACTGCTGAGCTACCAGTTCCTTCTCTGCGATCCTCTTCTGCTCTTCGTTCCACGCATTCTTCGCGGAACCTGCAAAATCCTTCAAACTGTCAAATAAACCCATGACGCTTACCCTCCGCTCCATGTGATATTTATAATTATACATCATTTTGCATATTCATGCACATAAAAAGACGACCGCCAAAGCGATCGTCTCAAACTCAATACTTCCTAACCCGATCAGAGCTTAGAGCAATACTCCGAGATGATAACTTCAAGAAGCTCGTCTCTGTCGATCCTCTTGATAACACCTCTTGCTCCCTTGTAGCTGGTGATATAAGTGGGGTCACCTGAGATAAAGTAACCTACCAGCTGGTTGATCGGATTGTATCCCTTCTCCTTAAGAGCATTAAGGACATATGTCATTAGCTCACGGACATTATCTGATTTGTCTGTGGTAAAACTGAATCTGGTTGTCTCGGAGTTCAAATGACCCACCCCCTGTGCTCTTGAAGTATAGATTTATTCTAACATACTATTCGCAAAAAAGATTAAGAAATCTTAAACATTATAATAAGGTTGACTTAAGCAGGTTTCCGTAATCGGAGAACTTAAGTCTATCAGCCTATAAGCTTTGCTACTACCTCGTTTATGAGCTTTCCGTCTGCCTTGCCCTTAAGTTCAGGCATAACGCTCTTCATAAGAGCTCCCTTGTTGCCTTCTGCAAGAACATCAGAGAACTTCTCCTTGATAAAGCTCTCGATAGCTTCGGCAGACATCATCTCAGGCATGAATTCCATAAATATCTTGTAGCGTGCTTCATATTCAGCCTTAAGATCTTCTCTTCCTGCGGGGCAGCTGTCCACCTGCTCCTTAGCCATCTTGGTTTCTCTTGCGATGGCTGCATTTACCATATCCTCAGGGATATCATCTCTTAATCCCTTGTCGATCGCGTCTTTCTTAGCTGCGGCAACAAGAAGAGAGATGCTGTCCTTTCTGAACTTATCCTTATCCTTCATTGCTTTGATCATTTCTTTACGAAGTTCTTCAAACTGCATATCATGATCCTCCTTAATTTAGTCTATCGATATTATACGACTTTTTATCTCAGCCGTTCGCCATAAGCTCACAGATGATAGTATTCTCTTCCGCTCTTACGGCCTTTACGGATACTGTCTTCCCCTTAAGAGAATTATCTTCGGTCCTTACCTTTGCTCTTATGTACTCAAGAGTATAGCCTTCCGCATAACCGTCCTTAAATGTTTCTATAAGAACCGAAGCAGCGGAGCCGACTTTCTTTGCCGCGAAGTTATTCTCGAGGTCTTTTGAGACGGCAATAAGACGCGAAGCTCTATCCTTTCGTACATTCACGGGGACCTGAGGCATCTTAGCTGCAACTGTCCCTTCTCTCTCCGAATAAGGGAAGGTGTGGACCTTGGTAAAACCTGCCTCTATTACAAAGTCACAAGTCTCTTTAAAGTCTTCTTCCGTCTCTTCCGGGAAACCGCAGATGATATCCGTAGTAAGAGACATGGAAGGATATATAGCGCGAAGCTTCCTGACACGTTCAAGATACTCCTTGGACGTATAGTCACGGTTCATCTTAGATAAGATCTTGTCGCATCCGCTCTGAAGAGAGAGATGGAAATGGGGACAGAGCTTAGTTACGCCTTTAAGCCCTTCTATAAAGTCATCCGTAAGGGACATAGGCTCCAGCGAACCGAGCCTTATCCTGGAGATACCTTCTATGGCATCGATCTTCTTAAGAAGACGTACAAGCGCCAAGCTGTCCTCACCCCTGTCCTTACCGTATGAACAGACATGGATACCCGATACTATTACTTCACTGTAGCCTCTTGATGCAAGATCTTGTGCCTCTTTCAGAACAGCGTCTTCAGCTCGGCTTGCAACTCTTCCTCTCGCGAAAGGGATTATGCAGTAAGTACAGAACTTATTACAGCCGTCTTCGACCTTGATAAAAGCCCTTGTGCCTTCGGGCGATAAGACCGTACCGAATTCATGGTAATCGTCTTTCTTCGTAACTTCGGGACGATGGTGCATAACGCCTCTCGAAAGGCTCTCGCCACCGGACTTGCGCGAGATATACTCAAGTGTCTTCTCTACAACTGAAGTCTTATCCTTAGTGCCGCAGACGACGTCCGCATCTATAACGGCTTCAGCCATCTCCGTCATGCAGCCCATTGCCACGACTATGGTATCCGGATTGATCCTTGCCATGCGACGAAGCTGCTGACGTGATTTACGGTCAGCTTCACCCGTTACGGTGCAGGTATTGACTACGCATACATCCGCATCTTCGGCAGAATCCGCTATCTCGAATCCCGCCTTAATAAAAAGCTCGCGCGCCGCATCAGTCTCGTACTGATTGACGCGGCACCCGAGCGTATAGAAGTATACCTTCATTATTACTGTCTTACCTTGATGTGAACTTCACGGAGCTGCTGCTCTGTAACTTCACCGGGAGCACCGCAGAGAAGATCCTGTGCGTTACCGTTCATGGGGAATGCGATAACCTCACGGATGGACTCTTCGTTCCTGAGGAGCATGATCATACGGTCAACACCGGGAGCCATACCTGCATGAGGCGGAGCACCGTAGGCGAATGCCGTATAAAGAGCACCGAACTTCTTCTGAAGATCCTCTTCGCTGTAGCCTGCGATCTCGAATGCCTTCTTCATGATCATGAGGTCATGGTTACGAACGGCACCGGATGAGAGCTCTACACCGTTACATACGATATCGTACTGATAAGCAAGGATCTCTTCGGGCTTCTTGTTCTCAAGAGCCTCGAGTCCGCCCTGGGGCATGGAGAAAGGATTATGTGTGAAGATATAACCCTTAATATCCTTGTCGTACTCGTACATGGGGAAATCATTTACATAGCAGAAACGGTAAGCGTTCTTCTCGATAAGGTCGAGTCTTGCGCCAAGCTCATTCCTGATCTGTCCTGCGAAGGAGTTAGCTCTTGCCTCCGTATCGGCAATGAAGAAGATGGTATCTCCTGCTGTAAGACCTGCAAGGTCACGGATCTCTGTCTTCATGTCATCGGGGATGAACTTATCGATAGGTCCCTTGTAGGACATATCCTCGAGGACCTCAAGGTATCCGAGGCCGCCCATACCGATCTCCTGAGCAAACTTGAGCATCTTCTCATGCTGGCCCTTACTGAGCTTAGCGTGTACATTGATAGCTCTTACTGTCTTATCGTGGAAAGGCTTGAAGGAACATCTGGAGAAGAACTCCGTAACATCAATGATCCTCAAGGGATTTCTGAGGTCGGGCTTATCGGAACCGAACTGAAGCATTGCATCCTTATAAGAGATTACGGGATAAGGTGCTGCAGTTACCTGTGCGCCCTCGGGAGCAAACTTCTCGAATGCAGCCGTAAGGATCTCCTCACCTGCTCTGAATACGTCTTCCTGAGTAGCGAAGCTCATCTCGAAGTCGAGCTGATAGAACTCTCCGGGAGATCTGTCTGCTCTTGCATCCTCGTCTCTGAAACAGGGAGCGATCTGGAAATACTTATCAAATCCCGATACCATCAGGAGCTGCTTGAACTGCTGAGGTGCCTGGGGAAGAGCATAGAACTTGCCCTTATACTTTCTTGAAGGAACGATATAGTCACGAGCACCCTCGGGTGAAGAAGATGTAAGGATAGGAGTCTGGATCTCCAAAAATCCCATCTCAGTCATCTTCTGACGAAGGAAAGAGATGACCTTGGATCTGAATACGATATTGTCCTTGACCTTCTTATTACGAAGATCCAAATATCTGTACTTAAGTCTTACGTCCTCACGGATCTCCTTTGATGTCTGAACTTCAAAGGGAAGCTGTGCTCTTACCTTACCCAGAACCTCTACGCTCTTGCAGTCGAGCTCGATCGTACCTGTCTCGATCTTGGGGTTATATGTCTCTTCGTCTCTGTGATCGATGATACCTTCAACGGAGATACAGTCTTCCTTAACAAGACCTTCAAGAAGAGTAGTGTCTCTCATTACAACCTGAAGGACTCCGTACATATCACGAAGGTCGATGAAGGATACGCCGCCGTGGTCACGGATATTCTCGATCCAACCTGCTGCTCTTACATGAGATCCTACATCCTTCTCTGAGATCTCATTGATGACTTTGTCACGATAGATGTTAGCTGCCATTATCTTTTCCTCCCGTAAATACAAAAATCGCCCCAAACGACTCTTCTTACTGTCGTTCAGGACGAACTTACATGTCCGCGGTACCACCTGATTTACTGTTCAAATACAGTCTGCTCTGCTCCCTTATCGCGGGAAGTTACGGCTCGGCTAATAGCATTCGCGTTCACCTCGCTGCTGGTAAAGTGTTATTCGCTCCGATTCATTCCGCCGAACCTCTCACCTTATGTCGACTCTCTGTAATGCGATAATCGAAGTTACTTCTCTTCGTCATAGCGTCTTGTGGATGATATAACAATCCCTGAGGGTTGTCAATCACACGACACCGGAATACCGCCCGTATATCTTACGATATAAGGCACAGGGCCTCTGTCACCGTAATCGATATATGTCTCGGGATCTTCGACACTTGCTATCCTGTACCCGGAGATCTCGCCTACGAAGGGGATCCCGTTGACTTTATAGTTGTCGGAAGTGATATTGGTACCGAACGTGGCATTAAAGTCTTCACAGTAATTATCCAGGTAAGTCTTGCCGGAAGTATCTTCATCACTGTCAGGATCAGCATAATAAGGATGATTCCTGAACCTTTGAGCCATATCATCACCCTGAGTCTGTACATCATCCGTAAAGCTGATGTTCGTAGCGTGGATGACCACGCCGTCACCCATATAGACCTCTATATGGTCATGCCCCGCATGTCCGTTAACAGGAGTACAGTCAGGATTGATCACGATGATATCGCCTCTTTGAAGCTTTGTACAATCTCCGTCAAAGGGAACCTTTACGAAACCGTAGTCAGCCATCTGTGAAGCCATGTCAAAGACCGCGATGTTCCTGTGCTTGGATTTGTCGAGGCCGTAATTGATATCAAGTCCTCCGCCCTCAGCGAACATATAGACAGCAAAAGAAGCACAGTCATAATCCCCGTTATCACCCCAGCGGAGCACACTGTTATTGTAACCGTGAGAATCATCATTGGCCATGTTTACACCCAGCTTCAGCGCGCCGTCGATCACGGCCTCAGGCATATTCTCAACGGAGATCCTGAAGTTGCTGTCATTCGCAAGATAGTCATTGTAACCGTTACCGGCCGCATTCAGAGAAGTCAGCCATCCGGGACACTCGCAGAGTCTTTCCAGGGCAGACTTTACCGCTTCGCTCTTCTCAACATCCTCAGCCATCAGGCATCTCATATATCTGAGCGTCGCGCTCAAAGATCCGACAGTAATATCATTGCGGTTGAGCCTCTCGGAGAATGACGGATCATTGAGCAGTACATCTCTTAACATCGATCTTCTGTTCTCGTTGACTGAACCGTCATCATTTATCAGGAAATGCTCCGTGAAGAAGACTGCGTCATCAGGGAGTCCTGCGTCTACCGCATTATTGATACGGTCAAGTGTTACCGTATCGGAGCACAGCATATTCTGACCGGCGTTAACCCTCATAAGATCGCCGTATGCATCTATCTGGTCTATATCCTCCAATTCACCCGAGACCCCGGGTCTTGAACCGTCTTCGATCTCCTTCAGAGCCGTCAGTTCACGACGTATACTGACGGCGAGCCTGTCAGTTGCACCTGAACACTGATCATTCAGGGGCCTGAAATGCACCGATACATCGTCAGGTAAGGCCAGCTGTGATAGAGCGGTATTTACCTCGACAACATCTCCGCTTATCCTGTCGGCTCTGCTGCGAAGAGATAAGATGAGTTCCTCCAATTCACGCTCATCGACCTCGAATCTACCGTTCCCGATGCACGAAGCATATCCTTCGGCATACTCATAGGAAGTCTGATACATGGAATATGCAATGTAAGAGACCGTGCGCATGATCCTTATATGCGTATTCTCGATATGCGCCTTAACAGCCTGAGCATACATCCCCTGAAATGCATCGGTACCGACAAATTCCGTAGCGGCATCGATAAAGACATCGATCAGGTCGATAGCCCTTCTAAGGGCATCAGCGACACTCCTTACACTCTCGATTTCCCGATCGGATACATGAAGATACTCATAGTCAAGATCAACATGCGTTATCGGTCTTTGAACGCCCATCGGCATCGGACCGCAAAATCCCGTATTGGGAGAGCGTACGAATCCGTATGGTACCGGTCCCACAAAAGAGTCGGGAACACGAGGTCCGAACTCTTCAGAGTAAGGTCCCGCTTCAACGTGCGAGGCAGAGTCGAGCAGCTGATCGGCAAATGAAGCATCAAGTACCAGGAAGAAACGGGTACAGAATGAGATAAATCTCCAGTCATCGCTCATAGCATTAAGGCACTGTCGTATCGAATCGAAGAAAAAGGAACAGGATTCGGCGATCTTGGTCGCTATCGATTCAGGATATCCCCTGCGGATCTCCCTGTTCAGGTGAGTCTTAAGATCACGGATACTGTCGATACATGAATTCATGATCCTGCAGAGTTCATCATGTGATACTACTATCTCGTCATATCTTGTCATATCTTATTCCCCATGTTCCAAAACAGCCTGCTCGTTATATTCCATATCCTCGATCAGTCGGGAAAAGGAATTTGTCTCTTCATATTCCGCGAGAGCACGTTCAAGTGACGGTGTCGTTGATATAAGATCCCTTACGGCAGCTGCAGATTCGCTTATGCTCTGTCTTATGCTCTCGTCATGATGGTATAACTTAGTCGTATAGTAGACATCGTTAAAAAAATCGTTCAGACCTATTGCCATATCCCCTTCTCCTATCGCTCTATATCCCGCCGGTGTATCTGATCACATAAGCAACTTCACCTCTGTTACCGGCGTCTATATACTCGTTGCTTCCGGGCTTTGCTATCCTGTAACCAGTTATCTCACCGACGTACGGCAGTCCGTCCTGATCGGCATAATTCGTTTCCCTGATATTGGTACCGAAAGTACCGTCAAAATACTCGCCCCAGTCATTAAGATCATAAAGGTGAGTCGCACCTTCCTTCCCCTCATTCGCCGCATTGACAGCGATATTATCTTCCAGTTTTCTTCGCTGCTGATCTCCGACAGCGGAATCGGCAGCATCATCAAAACTGGTAGCATGGATCGTCCTGCCGTCACCGATATAGACCTCGGCATGGGCCGTTTTACCATCGGGATTTATCACCAGGATGTCACCTGGCTGCAATTTTGAACAGTCGTTATCAAAATGGACCTTCTCAAAACCGTAATCGCGCAGTTTATCATACATAGTACTGACAACGATAGGATCATCATTATTAGGTCCGTGAGGGATTGGCAACCCTGCTCCGTCCGCGAACATACAGACGGCAAATGAAGCGCAGTCATAGTCATAGGGACCCCAGCGTTTTTCCTCGATATACTTGTAGTATCCGTGAGAGTCATCCTTGGCGATCCTTATTCCCCAGTCGATAGCGTCCCTTATCACATCTTCAGGTCTGTGTTCTGCTGATCTGATGAGATTTTCAGGATTCGAAAGGTATGAATTGCCGGAATCCAGTGATCTACTGAGATCAGCCATCCACTCAGGACAATCGAACAACCTGTTCAGCGCAGTATTTGTCGCTTCATTCTGATCGATCCCTATCTGCAATAATGCAGCATAATACCGGATCATTCCTCGCATTGAATCGTCGGTGATCAGAGAAGAACTTAACCTTGAAGCAAGGTCGGGGACACTCTCAAGTTCACTCCTGAGCTCGTTCAGGTTATAATCGCTGATCGTTCCGCTATCCGTTATATCGGCTCCGGCGAAAAACACAGCCACATCATAGTTTCTCCTTGTCATTATCCTTGAAGACAATCCGCTGAGACGTGTTGTATTGCTCGTCATAAGTCCACGCCCGCAGTTTCTCCCGAACAGATCCGCATACTGGTACAGGATATCAAGATCATCCATATACTGTTGAAGATCTCTTCTGCCCCGACCTTCTATATACGTCAGATCATTCACTTCCTCTATGATCGATCTGACATACTGTGTCGTAGCTGAGGAAACATTATCTTCGAGCCTGACTACAGGGATATTCTTCTCAGTAAGACGGTCGATGCACCGATCCGCTTCGTAGACATCCTGTGCGATATTCCTGTTATGTATCCTCAAAGTATCGATAAGAGTCTCAAGGCCCTGCTCATCTATCAGGAAATCATTACCGCCATACATTGAATCGTATTCACCGACATATGATGAAAAGCTCCGTGCCATTTCATACGCCAGATCGGCGATACTTCTCATGATCCTCAAATGTGTAATACGGATATAGGTCTTGATCGCATTACCGTATCGTCCGAGGAGAGCAGGAGAAGCTATAAATATATTTGAACGTTCAACATACTCATCAGCCGCCTGTCCGAGGGTTCTAAGTGAACCGATAACGTTGCGGACCGCCTCCAGATCAAGAGCAGTAACATAGAGCCTGTCGTAAGAAAGATCAATGCTATGGACCGTCACGTCAATGACCGGTACACGCATCCCCAACGGCCCTCTCACAGTTCTCGAATCAAAGGAGATCTGTCTCCACTCTTCAAAATTGCCGGTAGTCGGTATCCCGTTCTGTCGTATGAGACTTGCGTTCGTTGAATCAAGCTCTCTGAAGCAGCCAAGGCAGACACCGACATATGACCAATCATTTCGCATTGCATCGATGCATCGTAATACGGAAGCAATGAAGTACTCGGAGACCTCACACATCTTTGCAGCGATACATCTGCCATCAGTGACCGCGCAGCGTCTGTGAGTTATACCGCTGATAGTATCCAATGGATCTATACAGTTATCTATCAATCTCGTAAGAAGGGAATCATCTACTCTTATAACGCGCATGATACTCCACCTCAGAATTCCGCGTTCAACACGGCATTATCATTATCAGCGGTCCTCCGGTAAAGGATATCCATACAGGATGCCGCTTCATATTCCGATACCGCCCTGACAAGCTTCGGAGATGCGGAAACAGAAACGCGCACCGCGCTCTTTATCGCATTAATACTTTCTCTTATGGAATCATCACATTCAGTCATCCGTTCCGCATACATCCTAAGATCGGATGCATCGTTGATCATATCTGATTCGTTCATATCTCTTCCTCTTTCCACAAAGGTCCGCTTCCGAATAAACCTGTCAAATAGTTTATATTTCTCTCGGTTTTTTGTCAATTTCCAGGATATTTGTTCAAGGTCAGATATCATATATCGCCGGATTTATGGTAAGGTAATATATATTTTTGGCGGAATTGCCGCCCAGTGAGGGAATAATGAAAAAACTAGGATTTGTAGTGCCGTGGTATGGTGACAAGATACCGGGCGGAGCAGAGATGGAGCTTCGCGGAATAAGCAAGCACCTGAAGGCATCAGGTCTTGACGTAGAGATATTAACCACTTGCATCGAGAAGTTCACGGCAGACTGGAACAAGGATCACTATAAGCCCGGAGTGACCGAAGAAGGCGGCCTTACCATCAGAAGGTTCAAGGTAAGGAAGAGAGATACCGCAGGATTCGATGCCATCAACCTTAAGCTCATGAACGATCAGAAGATCACTCCCGAAGAAGAGAAATACTTCATTCAGGAGATGGTCAACAGCACTGATCTTTACGATTATATAAAAGAGCACAAGGACGACTACGATCTTTTTGTATTCATCCCTTATATGTTCGGTACGACTTTCTACGGAATAAAGGCATGCCCCGAGAAGGCAGTCCTTATCCCCTGTCTTCACGACGAGTCCTATGCTTATATGGATATCTACAAGGAAGCCTTCGAGAACATGGCGGGAGCCATATACCACGCCAAGAACGAATACCTCCTTGCAAATAAGATCTACGATCTTTCCAAGGTCGAGCAGGCAGTATTAGGCGAAGGTATCGACACTGAATTCGAGTACGACGCCGACCGCTTCAGGAAGACTACCGGCATAGAAGATCCCTTTATCCTCTACGCAGGGCGTAAGGATGCAGGTAAGAATATCTATCTCCTTATAGATTATTTCAGAGAATATAAGCACCGTCATAAGGACAGCGACCTCAAGCTTGTACTTATCGGCGGAGGCGAAGTAGATATCCCCGACGATATCAAGGATCAGGTCATCGACTTGGGCTTTGTAGACAAGCAGGTAAAGTACGACGGTTGTGCAGCAGCTCTTACTCTCTGTCAGCCTTCCATCCACGAGAGCTTCTCTCTTGTACTTATGGAGAGCTGGCTTTGCGAGCGTCCCGCACTTGTACATGCCGACTGCGACGTCACCAGAGGCTTTGCACAGGAATCCAACTCAGCTCTCTACTTCAAGGACTACTACGAATTCGAAGGCTGTATCGATTACTACATAAGCCACGAAGATATAGCAAGCCGCATGGGAAAGACCGGAAGAGAATTCGTACTTTCCAACTTCAAGTGGGACATAATCGTCGAAAGATATACAGAATTCTTCAAAAAGGTTGCTGACAAGACAAAGTGACATAAAGCACAAAAGACTAAGACATCGACCATATAAAAACTGTCATAGAATCAGCACCTGTATTACTCAAATGAGATATAATAGGAGCAGGCAAACAAAGATTTTTGAAGAAAGATAAGATGGAGGAATGATTATGACATCCGTAAAAGTTAAGTTGATGGAAATAAACGATGTTAAGGATTTTGTGGCAGCTGCAAGCCTTTGCGCTTTTGATGTAGACCTCATCTCCGGAAGATATACGGTAGATGCAAAGAGCCTTATGGGTATCTTCAGTATCGTTCCTTCCGACAGTCTCGAGTGCAATATCTACAGCGACAACTGTGATGAGTTCTTGAACGATATCAAGAAGTTCATCGTAGAATAAGATCTTACATTCAGCAATAAAAAGGCCTGTGGGATCTGCAGGCCTTTTATGTTGTCCTTATCTTCTATATTCTTATCAGCCTCAGTAATGAGGAAGTCCCGCGAACAGAGGCTCGATATCAAAGTTGCCCTTGAGCATGGATCCTATCCTTATAAGTTCCATACTGTTCATTACGTCGTATATAGCTTCGACAGGATCGTAGACTCCCGTATATCCGCTCTCTGTATAGTATCTGATGCAGATACGATCATCTTCGAGGAAGAACTCGGGCTCGCGTCCGTTGTCGTCAAGCTGCAGGAATACAGTCAGAAGTGTATATCCCTTTACTGTCTCTATGACATCTTCGATACCGTATGTCATACCGGAATCGGAACCCTTGAAGTATAGCATCTGCTCGCGCTCAAGAACATATCCGCCGATAAGATCCAATACTTCATTAAAGGACCTGAAAGAAAGATCGAGGATAGAAGGATCTTCATAAGATGAAATATAGTTCCAGGCTCCCGCTACATACTGATAAGCGAGCTTAGAAGCCGCAGGATCGCTACCCAACGAATCAAACAGGGTCAGGAAGCTGTCCTGAAGTCTCATCATATCATAAGAACTGTTATTGTTGTGATCCATCCGGGTCACCTCCCCCCGTTTACACTTTCTTAAAGTGTCTGAAACACCCTGTTTACAAGGGTTTTCAGCTAATTCGATTATAGCATCACGGACATAGGAACGCTCGTTAAAACGGCAAGTTTCTTCGTTTGTTTTCTTCGTGTTCAACTCCCGTTAATATATGAACAAGAAAAGAGGATGCCTCAACAGATGAGACATCCTCCGGTTATTGCATTTCGAACAGAATTCAGTTCTTACCCTTGTTCTTCTCGTAGAGAAGGTTCAATCCGTCGATTATTATGTCAGGCTCCAAGTGGAACTTCCTGTTGCAGTAAGGAGCGACCAGAGGGCTTACACCACCTGTAAGAACTGCCGTGACGGAAGTACCCATCTCCTTCTCTATCCTGTCGATTATGCCGTCGAGCATAGATGCGCAACCTATAAGAGAACCTGAACGCATGCAGTCAACGGTATTGGTACCGATGAGCTTACAGTTACCCGTAAGGTCGATATAAGGAAGCTGAGCTGCTATGGATGAGAGGGCATTGATAGATACCCAGAGACCCGGGATGATCATGCCGCCTAAGTAGGAGCCGTCTTCATTGATAACTGACACAGTTGTAGCAGTACCCATATCGACTATTGCGATAGGAAGCTTGAACTTAGCCTTAGCAGCTACCGCAGCAACGATAAGGTCTGATCCCACCGCAGCGGGGTTATCAGTCCTGATATCAAGTCCTGTCTTGATGCCGGGGCCTACTACCATTATGTCTATTCCCGTAAGGATCTTAACTGCCTGAGGAAGGACCGTCTGCAGATAAGGAACAACGGAAGATATTATTCCGCCTTCGATATCGGCAACGTCCACCTGATAAAGAGCCAGGATGCCCTGGATATCAAGTGCGTACTGATCGGCTGTCTTATTACGATCTGTGGCGATCCTTACCGAGAAGAACTCTTCACCGTTCCTTATTCCGCCAAGTACGATATTCGTATTACCTACATCGATAGCCAGGATCATAAATGATTCTCCTTATTATTTGTCTCTCTTAAGAGCTGCTGCGACACCCTTTGCAACAGATCCGCCTATTACAAGTCCGGTTGCCCACTCGATAAGGCCCTGAACACCTACGAGCAAGATAACGAACATCAAAGCATTGCTTGCACCCTTGGATTCAACAAGGCCCTGAATGAATTCCGTGTGATAAAAGAACAATACGATATAGCCCATGAAAAGGATCGTATTTAACATGGGCGCCATAAGGCCGCCTGCAAAGTAGCACCAGATCTTCTTTCTGTCGATCTTCTTAAACACGAGGAATAATAAACCTGTAAGGAATCCTACAAGTGTACGTGTTACTACGCAAAGGATAAATGTGTGAACAGGGCTTGTCTGGAAGAAGAATCCGGTCATTCCGGATGCACCCGTTATGGCATCGTAAAAGCTCATAAAGCCGTAGACGCATCCGAGGATAGCACCTGCGACAGGTCCTAAGAGCATAGCGCCGATAGCTATGGGAACCATGGTAAGTGTCATTACGAGGGGACCTACAGGGATCGAAGATAACCCTGTGAGCTTCATCACGATGATGACTGCGATAAAGATGGCGATCTCCACCATCTTCAAGATCTTTTGTCTGTTATTCATATGTACCTCCTTGCTCGTGCTCCGTTAGTCCGGATACACCGCTAAAAGAATAACGACTGACGTTCTTGCCTCATGTTATCCTCCCGCCCCTTACGGGTACGAGGGACTAAGACTTCACATCGTCGTCTCGATTATACCCTACTTTTTTCTTTTGCAACAACAAATTCCCTTTTGTCAGTTTGCACCATGTTTCTTGCATTACATGCCTTTTGTGTTACAGTATGAGCAACTGACAGTTTTACATGGAGGGTTTCTTCTATGCTCAAGGGAAAGAATATCTTACTCGGAGTTACAGGCGGTATCGCATGCTATAAGGCATGTGAGCTTACTTCGCTTCTTATAAAGCAGCACGCAAACGTTCAGGTCATAATGACGGAGAATGCCACTAAGTTCGTGTCACCTGTTACTTTCGAGCAGCTTTCCGGCAACAAAGCTCTTGTCGATACTTTTGACAGGAACTTTCAGCACAATGTAGAGCACATATCCGTAGCAGACAAGACGGACATGGTCATCATCGCTCCTGCTACCGCCAATGTCATAGCTAAGCTTGCCAACGGACTTGCCGACGACATGCTTACGACAACGGTCCTTGCATGCAGATGTCCCAAGGCTATAGCTCCCGCCATGAATACGGCCATGTATGAGAATCCGGTTACGCAGGATAACATCGCTAAGCTCGTTCACTACGGCTGGGAGATAATCGAGCCCGATTCAGGACGTCTTGCCTGCGGCGCGGTAGGCAAAGGCAAGCTCCCCGATCCTTCAAGGCTCCTTGAAGCCGTACTTCATACAGCAGCATCTAAGAAGGATATGACAGGACTTAATGTACTTGTTACCGCAGGTCCTACAAGAGAAGCTTTAGATCCCGTAAGATATCTTACGAACCATTCTTCAGGTAAGATGGGTTATGCCATCGCCAAAGCAGCTTCCAACCGCGGTGCAAACGTTACTCTGGTATCAGGCCCCACTAACCTTACTAAGCCTTCTTATATCGACGTAGTAGACATAGAGTCCGCCAAGGATATGTACGAAGCCGTATCTTCAAGAGCGGATAAGATGGACATAATCATCAAGGCTGCTGCAGTAGCAGACTACAGGCCCGCAACTGTTGCCGACAACAAGATAAAGAAGAGTGATGATGATCTCTCCATACCTCTTGAGAGGACTACGGATATCCTCAAGACATTAGGCGCGAACAAGAAGCCCGGTCAGTTCCTCTGCGGGTTCTCCATGGAGACGGAGAATATGATCGAGAACAGCAAGGCAAAGCTTACCAAGAAGAACCTTGATATGATCGCGGCAAATAACGTCAAGGTAGACGGAGCCGGATTCGGAGTAGATACCAACGTATTGACGCTTATAACTTCCGACTCGTGCACCGAGTTGCCGCTTATGAGCAAAGCGCAAGCCGCAGACGCGCTGTTAGATGAGATACTTAAGAGAAGATAAGGGAAAGGCTCTGTGATGACCACAGAGCCTTCTTATTATTTTTTATTTCTTTCTGTTCTTACATATGCGATATATCTTACCGCGCCTATCAGAAGAATACCCGCACAAAATGCCACTCCTATTACATTTCCCATATCCATCTTATCCTGCCTCCTTTATCTTTATGACCATATCTTAACAGTCGAAGTTCAAGCAAGAGCAAAAACAAGATCAAGAAATATTAAAGAAGGTAACGGGCGAACCGCAACAGTAATATATCAAAGATAGGAGAAGTCTCTTTGCATGTCGGTAACAAGTTCCGGTGAATCTTTCTTCATGAGCTCGATAAGGCGCTCTGTATTAGAGCTTTCCTTGCGGATAGCTTCAAGCTCCGACTGTGTGATACCGACAAGCTGAAGGAAGTCGACTCTTCCGTGTACCGTATCCTGACCGGAAGCGGTAGTATCCTCTACTACAAGAAGTGCCGTTATAAGAGAAGGCGTTCCTTCATGGATAGAAGAACCGTTACCTCCGATATGATCGCCTGCTACAAAATACTTCTCACTCTTGTATGTGTATCTTGCGAGGTTGCTTAAGACATTTATGGCCCACATGCAATCGGAAGGCTCCTTCTCCTTAAGCTTCATTGTCATCTCATATCCCCAGCGGCTGTATTCTTCGCCGAAGGAATCGGGCTCACAATAAAGTTCCGTCATACCGAATGTAACTATATGAAGATACCCTGCTTCGTTCTTATAGACAGAGAAACCGTCTAAGTATTCTTCTCCTCCGAATATCGCTCTCTTGGGCATGAGCGTCCCGTAGTGGGAAGGTTCCTGCCCCGGGTATAATCTAGAGAACTCTCCTTCGATCGCGTCCCATCCGGGAGCCCAATCATCATCGGAATTCATCTTCTCTATATATTCTTCTTTGGTCATAGTCTGTCCCTCTCCTTAAAAAGTATCTGCTAAGATTATAACGCAAGGATAGTTCAAAAGTTCAGAACAATATGCGCTTACGATACTGCTCGAAATGCCATAAAATCTACAACATACTACGACAGGAGAATACGTTATGAGCCTTAAGACAGCATTCGGATCAAGATTTAAGATCGGCGCCGCAATATCAAGAAAGAATCTTAATACAAAACAAAGGACTGACCTCCTTCTCAAGGAATTCAACAGCTTCACCTGCGAGAATGACATGAAGCCGATGTTCTTCCTGGACGAAGAAGAGAATCTAAAAGATGCTGCTAAGTACAACCTGTCTCCTAAGCTCAGGTTCGATATAGCTGTTCCCTATCTGGAATTTGCAAAGAAGAATGATATTGCCATGAGAGGTCATACTCTGGTATGGCATAACCAGACACCCAAATGGTTCTTCTACGAAGACTACGACGAGAATAAGAACTTCGCATCAAGAGATGTTATGCTCTCAAGACTCGAGAATTATATAAAGGGTGTTCTTACATTCGTACAGGATGAATACCCCGATATCATCTACGCCTGGGATGTAGTTAACGAGATAATAGAAGAGGGCGATTACCGAAGATCCTTATGGACAAAAGTCGTAGGCGAAGACTTCTTCATAAAAGCTTTTGAATATGCAAGGAAGTATGCAGACAAGAATGTAAAACTCTTCTATAACGACTACAATACTTTCGAAGAAGAAAAGAGAGATCTTATCTTAGAGAAAGTCTTAAAGCCTCTTATGAACAAGGGTCTTGTAGACGGTATGGGAATGCAGTCTCATCTTGTCTTAGGCGAGCACGACTTAGATCTCTACTCCAAGGCACTTGATATATACGGCAAGACGGGACTTGAGATACAGATAACGGAACTTGATATCCATATAGCAGATAACAGCGATGAAGCTATGGATAAACTTGCAGACATGTATGAGAAACTCTTCAAGATCTTAGTAAGTGCTAAGGACGACAGAAGAGCCGATATCACATCAGTAACTTTCTGGAATCTTCAAGATGAAGATTCGTGGCTCACTTCATTCAGGAAAGAGACAAGTTATCCGCTTCTGTTCCATAATGAAGGCGAATACAAAAAAGCATACTACAGCGTTATAAAGACTGCATAACAAAAAGGAGGATAGCTTGTAACTATCCTCCTTTATCGTTATCGGTATATTATTGATCAGTAAAGATCTACGGAACCTGTTACTCCGCCGTTAACAACGTAGTAAGCCTTGTTCTCCTCAGACTTAACATAGATCTCAAGAGACTTGATAGTATCCTTGTAAGCCTTGTTGACCTTCTTAACGATATCTGTGTAAGATATGCTCTGATCAGCGGAATTCTGAATGATGAACTTCTTGGGCTCAACGATCTTAGCGGGAGCTGCCTTCTTAGCAGAAGCCTTCTTTGCAGCGGGCTTCTTAGCTGCAGCCTTCTTAGCGGGTGCCTTAGCAGCTGTCTTAGCAGCGGCCTTCTTTGCAGGAGCTGCCTTCTTAGCTGCAGCCTTCTTTGCGGGAGCTGCCTTCTTAACCTCTGCCTTGGGAGCTTCTGCCTTTACCTCTGTTGCTGCGGGAGCAACAATCTTTTTTTCTTCTGCCATAACCTCTTATCCTCCGTTGTTATGTTAGATTTGGTTATACTAGTTCCAATGTGCCCATTTTATAACCCACGTTAATATCAGTCAATAAATTTAGAGGTTTGCGTTTTATAATTCATAAAATATTCATAATATCAGGCAAGGAAACTACGATATTTTTCATCACTTATAAACTATCTGATCCCACTTAAAAAACTATATGTTTTCTGTTATGGTTTCCATGTGTTACGGCTATGTTATTACTGTTAAAGAGGAAGCAGAACTTTGAATGTTATCGAGTAGTCTTTTCTTTTTTCCGCAGTGATCTTTCCCTTGTGAGAATCAACGATCGCCCTTGCTATCGACAGTCCGATACCGTGTCCTCCGGTCTCCGAATTATGCGAAGAATCAGTTCTGAAAAATCTGTCAAAAAGATGCTTTAAACTTTCTTCTTTTATGTCTTCTTTTGTATCGTTTGTTATCTCCAATATCGCATGCTTCTGATCGTGGATAAGCTTGATATCAATACTTTTATGATCAGGACAGTACTTCACTGCGTTATCCATAAGGATCGATACCAGTTGAGTGAGCATCTTCGTATCTCCCTTTACGACAGTATCTTCTGCATCAACTTTCATCTCGACATCGCACGATTCTGCGACAGCTTTGAAAGATCTTGATTGTTCCTCCACAACATCATGCAGATCTACAGTCTCCATAACGCTTGAAAGATGTGTTTCTTCCATCTTAGAAAGCAATATAAGATTATTGGTAAGTTCGTTCATTCGCATCGTCTGTTTTCTTATATCAGATACCCATTCGTTTCCATCCCCTATATCCATCTCGAGAGCATCAGCATCAGCACGTATTATCGTTAAAGGTGTCTTAAGTTCGTGTCCTGCATCGGTTATAAATCTCTTCTGTTTTTCATAACTATCGACTATAGGTCTTATAGCTTTGTCAGACACAAAATACAGGATAACGGATAAGATAAGAAGGCCTGTCGCCGATACACCGATACTTATCTTAAGAAAGTTACTGTAGTTATGAATACTTTCCGACACGTCATAACACATTACGAAATAACCGTTATCCCCGTCGCTTTCCACCTTGAATCTGAAGTCACCGACAAAACCTCGCTCCCTGCCGCTTTGGATCGCCTCGGTCGCAAATGTTCTATAGTCTTCATTTGTATAACCAAACAGCGTGGAATTAAGTCCCAACATATTCATATCGCCATCCAGATGAGCATAAAAAGTTCTGCTCGCAGTAAGCATCAGAATAAACGATGCGGAGGGATCTTTTTCGGATATAAGCTCAGCATCTCCTAAGATTATCGAACTGCTGTATCCGGCAATCACTCCATGTTCTTCGTCGTCATCAAGTGATCCGGACACGCTGATAATTCCGTTATCGCCTCCGTCCAGAACACTGTCGCTGTCCTTAATAAGCTTTCTGTAATTAATGATATTCATCGCAGAGATCAATACTACAAGAGCAATAAAAACAGACAGCACAGATATGAGCATGAATCTCTTCTTAAGTCTTTTAACCATCATTCTACCTCCAGGGTATAACCGGCATTGCGAGTCGCTTTGATCTTCACGTTAGAACCGATCTGAGTAAGCTTTTTTCTGAGGTATGAGAGATTCGTAAAAAGGATACTGCTGTCGCCGTCATAATCTAATCCCCATATCTTATCCATAAAGCGTTCGGAAGATATGAGTACACCCCTGTTAAGCATAAGATATTCAAGTATCTGGTACTCCTTAGATGCGAGCGTAACAGATGATGAAGGTGAAGAGAGTTCGAAGTTATTTCTGTTTAAAGTAATATTGCCGCACGTAAGTATGTTGTCAGCTGAAGCGACAGCATTTCGAGTAATGGCTCTTATCCTTGCCATAAGCTCCTTGCTGTCGAAAGGCTTTGTCACATAATCGTTGGCACCAAGATCTAACCCTTCCACTTTATCATCTATCTGCGACTTGGCTGTAAGCATTATTATCGGTGTAGTGATGCCTTTCTTTCTCACTTTACGAAGTACTTCAAAGCCGTCCTGGCAAGGCATCATAACATCTAAGATCACACAGTCATAATCTCCCGTCACGATATAGGATTCGGCTTCATCGCCGTCGAACACGGTGTCAACTGAATAGTTATTCTTTGTAAGGATAGAAGAAAGCGCTTTAGATAATGACTTCTCATCTTCCGCCAACAGTAATCTCATATATCGTATCCCCGAACTTTTTCTTATATTATCTCATTATTCTTCGGAGATCATATGAAAACTTATTTCATTGTTACCGACCATGTATGTATACTCACCATCACCGGAATCCGATACCTTAACACTGTCATCCAGGAAACATACGACTTCCACATCATTACCGTTTTCATCTTCAAATTCGATATGGTATTCTCCCGTAGTGACAGTTTTCTTCTGGTCTGCATCCTTGATCTTATGACCGCATGAAGATGTTACTAATCCGAATAATATTCCAAGTACAATGATCTTTCTCATGTTATTATCTCCTTTCTGATCATTACGATGTCAGTCTAAAGGAGCTACCTTAATTCAACCTTAAGGCAAAAAAATAACGGACACGATCTCTTAAGATCGCATCCGTTAAAGCATATGGTTTCCTTATATCAATAGCCTATCTTAGTAAGGACTTCTTCTATAAGCTTCATGTTCTTCAAGGAGAACTCGGGCGTTATATGAGGTTTGGATATTCCGTTTATGGCATTACACATATCCTGTACTTCAAGAGAATAGTTAGAAGGTGCCTCGACCGTTCTTGTTATAACTTCATCTCCCTTGAAGATCCTGTAAGATAAAGTCCCCTCCTGGTTATATTCAACTTCGGATCTTATGGAGCCTTTACTTCCGTGAACATAGAGTCTGTCGAACCTTGAATTGGAAGTCATATCCAGGATCATTCCGATATTAAAGGAAGCTCTTGAACCGTTTTTGAACTTGAGCATAACTGCAGTCATAAGATCTACTCCGAGATCCGAGAATTCAGCCTGAGCCCATACATCGGAAGGATCTGAATCTATAAGAGATAAGATCATCGTCGTACAGTAGCAGCCGAGGTCATACATGGCACCGCCGCCCTGCTCCTTATGAAGTCTGAAGTCCTCTTCATATCCCTGAGTTATGAATGCACTCTCGATATAATCAACATTACCTATAATTCCGCTTTTTACATCCTCTATAAGGCTTAATACATAGGGGCTGTGAAGGTAAGCATATGCTTCCATAAGAATGACGTTATTCTCTTTAGCTGTAGCATACATCTCTTCTGCTTCCTTAAGGTCAAGTGCCAGAGGCTTCTCGCAGAGAACATGCTTACCTGCGTTAAGAGCAGCCTTAACCCACTTTAAGTGAAGATCGTTAGGAAGAGGGATATAGACAGCTTCAACTTCCTTATCGGCAATAAGCTCGTCATAAGAGCCGTAAGCTACTTCAAATCCGTATTCTTCCTTGAACTTTGTTGCCTTCTCAATGCTTCTTCCTGCAATAGCATAGAGCTCACAATCCTGTGCCTTCTGCATGCCGGGTATAGTGCACCACTTAGCGATATTTGCCGTTCCCAATACTCCCCACTTGATCTTGCTCATAACAGATATCCTTTCGCAAAAAGTTTATATTATCGCGATTTTATCACTTATTCTATGCACTATGGTGCTCAACTTTTGACCTATATTCAAGGGCTTGTGAAAGTACCTGAGATCCTTCCGTAAGAGACGATGTTACCGGTATTGCCTTCTGCGTCCGTATCTACACCCGTAAGGAAATTAATGAAGTTGGGATTAGCCGAATCCACACTTCCGCTCAAGTGATCTACGGGAGCTTTAAGAGCTACTACATATATATCGTAGTGATGTGTGCTTCCTGACGGAGGATACGGACCTTCGTAATCTACGGATTCAGCCCACCCTTGAGGAAGTATAGTCTCCGTGATGCCGTCAGACTTCCAATGGATCCAGAAGCCTGCATCGGGATCTACCATGTAGATAATATAAAGGTCAGCTCCCTCTACAGCTTCCCATGACAACTGAGGAGATACATTGTCGCCGCAGTCCTTGGAGATAACATCGGACCATACACCGTCAATAAGATCTTCCGACGTCACTTCGAAAGTATCGTATCCTTCAAGGTAATCTTCCGTTCCTTCCTCCTCAGAAGTTTCTGTAACTGATTCCGAGGTCTCAGAAGTTTCTTCTGTCGCAGTTACTGCCGTTGTTGTAGTTACCGCAGTTGTCTCATCCGCAGTCTGAGAGCATCCTGCGACACTTCCCATGATCGAAAGACTTAAAAGTACTGACACTATCTTTTCCTTATTCATACTATCCTCCCCTTACAGCTTATCCGTGAATTCAATAAGCCTATTCTCATTCTCTTCCGAAGGTCTTGCCTTGGGATCTATGAAGACAGCATCAGCTGCAAAAGCATCAATCCCCAGAAGTTCCCTGAGCTTATCCATTGCCTTGGGGGCACCGTTCCCGGACTGACACGCAAAAACACATATCCTCTTTCCCGTAAGTTTATCTTTATTCTCATTGACAAATGTTCTTATTGGCGGCGTTATCGTACTTGCCCATACCGGGAATCCGATGATCACCTCATCGATCTTATCCAGGTCGATATCATACGGTTCGAGTTCGGGAGCCTCAGCCATGACCGCACTCTTGCCGCCCCACAGGAACTTGGCAAATCCCTTATCCTTATAAGCCTTCTTAGGGATCAACTTGAGCTTATCGCATCCGATCTTCTCACAGATCTTGTCAGCTATATATTCCGTATTACCTTCAAGTGAATAGAAAACTACGAGTTTTCCCATAATAAAGACCTCCGATTGTCATCTCGTATGAGATTATACCATCCCGAAAACATGAGTTTCCATTAATACGTATACGCACGCATCTGAGGACTACGATATTCGCCATTCGACAATTATAGCGTCCGAGTAATTATTTAAAGTTTTACTTTAAATTTATATTGACATACTTTAAGCAGGATGTTATATTCAAGTCACAAAGCAAAGGGAGGATAGTAAGATGGATAACAGAGCATCAGCACTTAACAAGAGACTTAATACGGATAGGGTGATAACACTCATAGTCGCATTCTTGATGATATTTGTCGCCGCTATGCAGTTCATCACATTTGCAAGGAATAACGATATACTTGCGGTGCGAAGAGGCATTCATTCGGTATTCTCGGCGATCGCACTTATACTGCTGTATCTTGGTCTTAACAGGATCTCAGCTACAGGCAAGCCCTTCGACTCCAAGATGATCGGTCTCTTAAGAGCCATAGCCGTCACGATCATGATAGGAGGATTTCTTCCTCCCTTTGTCGAAGGTTTTATCAATATCACACAGGGTAAAGAGTTCGTTCTCATTTTCGGCGACATCGATATCTTTATCCCGATGGCAGGTGTCATCGTAGGCATCCTCTCCGAGATCTTTGCATACGGCAATGAGCTTCAGGAAGATAATGATCTTATCGCGTGAGGAGAAACGGATATGGGAATCATTATAAGACTTGACCGAATGATGGCAGACCGCAAGATGTCACTTAATGAACTGGCAGAGAAAGTCGGCATGACCAATGTAAACTTATCTAACCTTAAGACAGGCAAGATGAAGGGCATAAGATTCGAGACATTAGACGCCATATGCGATGCTCTCGACTGTCAGCCGGGTGATATATTAGAGCACACAAAGTAAGAGGAGATCACAAGATCTCCTCTTTATTATTCACAGACCTATGAATACGCTCATCTCGCCTTCACCTCTGTTGGCCCACAGCCGGTAAGGAATGAGGCGGATATCAATATCCTCAGAATCACCTTTCTTGTAAGTCCTGTAAAGAGATGATACATATTCTCCTTCCGATACGGATATCTTCCTATATCCTGAAGCCAGAAGTGCCACTGTCGGAAGTCCGAATTCCGAAGTTATCGCTTCTTCAAAAGATGTATCAGGATCTATATAGATATCTCGCAGTGACTTGCCGTTATCTTTCTCTTCCATACAGTAGACAACAGGGCCTCTTACGACAGCACATCTTCCCTTATCTTCAGTTACCTTGTTATCTGCAACAACGATCATAGGCTTCATAGAGAACTCGATATCGATAATGATCTCACCTTCAAATCCTCTAAGATATAAATATCCGTCACGAACAGAACTTGTAAGATCCCTGCTCATTTTGATCTCATACTTATCACCGCACCAGGAAGGTATCCTCAAGGCAAGGACAACATCACTATTACCTTCCGTCTTGGCAATGACCTTTACCTTTCCCGAATTAGGAATATCGCTCTCGAACTTAAAGTCCGTATCCTTATGAGAGATCTCAGACCCCATGTAAAGGTGAGTATATAAAGTGTCCTCATCTGTCGTATATGCATATGTTCCGATAGAAGATACGAGCCTTGCAAGATTAGGCGGACAGCAAGCGCATCCGAACCACTTCTGCCTTACGGGCTTAATGTGCCACTTTCTCTCGTCCTTCTTTACCGCTTCAGGGATCACCTCAAGAGGATTAACGTAGAAGAAGCTCTTACCGTCCAATGCGATACCGCTTAAGATACCATTGAACAGCGCTAGCTCCATAACATCCGAATACTTTCTGTCAGCCTTTATCTGAAGCATCCTTCTTGCAAAGAATACAAGACCTATGGAAGCACATGTCTCTGCATAGTCAGTATCGTTAGGAAGGTCAAAAGGGAACGAGAATGCTTCTCCCAAGTGAGTCGCACCTATACCTCCGGTTATATACATCTTCTCTTTTGTAATGCTGTCCCAGAGCTTCTCGCATGCTTCAAGAAGTCTCTTATCACCTGTAAGCCTTGCCATATCAGCCATGCCGCTATAGAGGTATACCGCACGCACTGCATGACCGACAGCCTCTGTCTGCTCTCTTACGGGGATATGAGCCTGATGGTAATAGTCGATCTTATAAGGCTGTCCCTTGGGAGTAGGATGCTCCATATCGAAGTACAAAGGCGCCTGTCCTCTCTCGTCTATAAAGTACTCTGCGAGCTTCTTATATCTCTCTACGCCTGTAGTCTCATAAAGCCTGAAGAGCGCCATCTCCGCTATCTCATGTCCGGGATAACCTTTGATCTTGCCTTCTTCGTATCCGAATACGGAATCGACATAGTCTGCGAACCTGCAGGCAGCCTTAAGAAGTTTATCCTTACCGGTAGCTTCGAAGTAGGATATGGCACCCTCTATAAGATGACCGAGGCAATAGAGCTCGTGGTGATCACGAAGGTCCTTAAAGCTTCGATCCATTCCGTTGATGATGTAATACGTATCGAGATAGCCGTTAGGCAGCTGTGCATCACATACAATGTCGATGGCACCGTCTGCGACCTCTTCTAATTCCTTATCGGGATGTGTCGCAAGACTGTATCCTACCGCTTCTATCCACTTAGAGAAGTCACTGTCCTGGAATACGAAGCCGTAGAACTCATCTTCCTTGGGATTCTTCGGATCATCGGGAAGAGCTTCGAATCCCCTGAAAGTATATACAGGCTCACGAAAGGCACTGCCCAGGACTTCCCTGTTCTTATTAAGCCTCCCTGCTGCCTTGAAGTTATGCATACAATAGCTGGGAGCTGCTTCAGGTACTCTGTCGTTTAATATCTCCCACTGATAAGGAAGTACTTCCTTACGGATAAGCTCCTGCTTGGAAGACCAGAACTTATCGTCTATCTTTACTTTCTTTATGTCTGCGTGTTGTCCGTTCATGTTATCCTCTTTCAGGTCTCATCAAGACCTATCTCTATATCTTCTATCTCGAGACCTTCAATGGTCTTATATGATTCCGATCCTCTTACATATTCGAAGAAATCGATCTTCATGTCTTCGTTCCATATGGATTCATGAAGATTCTTGAATTCTTCCTTAGCTTCGAACTTAAGTCTCATATAGACTTGAAAGTACTCACCCTCTCCGTCCGGATACTGTCTTGTAAGCGAGAAGATATAAGAATCACCTTCCGTCATATATATACCGCTCTCAAAAAGCAGCATATCTTCCCTGATGGAATCTTCCGTCTTACACATCTCTTCGAATGCATTTACACACTCGACCACATTACTGTTCTTATCTATCCTCTTCTTAAGGAAATACTCACATACTCTTCCTGCAGTCGAATGAAGGTTGGAAGTGAACTCATCCATACCGTATTCGGGGCTGTTCTCATCCAGAGCCTTCTTCAGATCCTGCATAACGGGATGATCAGACTTCTTCAATGCACGGAAACATCTTATCGTCTCGATCGAGGATACGATAATGTCAAAGATGATAAGAGCCGCTCCGTAATATCCCAGAGAAGGATATCGGGTCGCAAGTACCAACAGGACGATACCCGCGGCAAGGAAAAATCCCATCCTCAGAAGAAATGTTGAAAGAAATAAAGATATTGCTAATTTGGATTTAAATGACTTCATGTATACTCCCTTTATCCATACACTGACATTATCGCTCATAAAGCCTTAGAATCCAATACTTGCAGAGCATTAATACTGCAATATTTCAAAGACAGGACATAATCGATCAATATAGGTATAAGAAGCTTAGATATCCACAAGAAATATACTTACCGCAATCTTGGTAAATGACCCCTTTTTCTCTATCTTGGTTATCACTGCAGAAAGATGCTTACCGGCATCCATGAGCCTTGCAAAAATGACATTATCCTTCTCGGGAACATATCCGATCTTCTTACCCGACGGAGCATAAAGAAGAATGGCATTGGAATCGAACTTATTATCTTCTCTGATGAGTGTCAGTTTATCTCCGACACGGATCTCATCAAGGACAGACTTATCCGTTAAATGCGATGTTCCCGCCACATAGGAATCGAAGAGATGTATCTCCTTTATCAGGGGTTTTAAGACATCTCCCATTCCGCCTTCTCACACTTTCTTTACAAGCCCGGACTCCAAAGGCGATAATTCATTGCTCATAGCTGCCCTCCGATCATGTTCATCATGATCTTCTGAAGATCATCCTTATACGAGGTCATCTCACGGTCCACCTGCCTTGATATCTTATCCATATCGAAAGGCTCACCCCTGTTTACCGCGATCTGACAATAGGTGATCTTTTTTCTTCAAAGAGATACACTCGATCTTCAGTCTGAATATATCCAGGATATAAGACCCGAACTTTCTTAAATAAGCGGCGTTATATTGCTCCGCTTCCTTTCTGATCTTATCTCTCTTCAAGAGAAGTTCTTCGTATCTCGGATAGTCACCGAGCGATATCTTGATATATTCCATAAGAACCTCCTTATGACTTGAGCTCGAAGTCGTCGAGTTCTGCGTTAACTTCCGTCAGGAGCTTATCTTTGATCTTAGCTTTCTTGAAGAAGTCATCCTTGCTTATATACCACTTACTCATCGTCTTCGTTATGGATCTGACTGTCCCAAAAAGAATCGATCATACGATATGCTTCATCGACGGTCATATAAAATCTCCTCTTATCATCCGGTAATGGGCGGAGTATCAAGATATTCCCTTATCTGCGGTGCTTCTTATTCATGTCTGATACCATGTAGAACGGAAGTATGATCGGTGTCAGAATAACCGATAAGAACAGGCCGAATATACAACCAATCACGAACGTAACGGGATGAAATCTATAACTGTTCTTTATCCTTATCGTGCGCGGTATCCTCACGGTGATCACCTCCTTCTGCTATCGTTTACAACTTGATTCTACTCCCCGGATATGACCATTAAATGTACACTTTGCGAATTAAGGGGTGATATTGATGCTGTTGATGCTATTTTCTTATTCTGTTAACACTCATATAACATACTGACAGGATTTGTAAATTAAGTGATAACATGCCCTTTTACGGGAATTAAGCCTGATTTATACATGCTATAATTCACTTATCGGTCGTAAACCCATGAATGTCATTTAGGAGCATTCTTATATGCACAAGAGGATGAGATTGGCATTATTGGCAGGTCAGGTCGATGAGACCAGACAGAGCCGCTTCGTAAACGGTTTTTTGCAGCAGGCATTTTCCGACGATTTCGATGTGTGCATTTTTTCCATGTACAGAAAGTATCAGTCTTCCTCCGTAAGAGAACAGGCTGAGATGAATATTTATAACCTCTTTAACCCTGCCCTCTTTGACGGAATAGTCATCCTTAAGGACAGTATCCAGACAGTCCCTTCATCTAATCCCATAGAGGAGCGGATCCACGAGACATATACCGGTCCTGTCATTGTAATAGACAGAGAGAGCGAATTCTTCGATAACATATTTGAAGATGATTACTACGGCATGACCCTTGTTGTAAAGCATATGATCGAGGAGCACGGATATAAGGATATCGCCTATATATCTGGCCGTAAGGGGCATATGCACTCTACGAGCAGGCTTCAGGCTTTCAAAGATACCATGAAGGCTCAAGGTATTCCCGTAAAAGAGGAAAGGATATTCTACGGCGATTACTGGTACAGCAGCGGCGAGCTCGCGGTTAAAGAGATGGCCGCAAGTGACGACGGACTTCCCGAAGCATTCGTATGTGCCAACGACGAGATGGCTATAGGTGTCGCGAGCGAACTTAATGCCATGGGACTTAAGATCCCCGAGGACGTAGCGGTAGCAGGCTTTGATACGTCTAGTGAAGGTCGTCTGTCTCCCCAGTGCATCACATCCTGTGATATCCCCTATGAAGAGATGGGACGCTATGCGATCACATACTTAAGAGAAATATTGAACGGCCGTAATCCCGGTCACTTCACCGCCAAGCCCGTCCTTATGACAGGCGAGACATGCGGATGCAACAGTCCCGATCTTACGCACTTTGATCCGAGAAGAGGTTCCTGGGCTACAGACAGGATGAACGAGAGCATAGATGACGTCTACAATATGCTGACCAAGGATATAATGACTCCGACAACTCTTGAAGAGTTCTTCGGTATAGTCTATTCCTACGCATATCAGATCAATGGCGCCGAGAGTTTCTCTCTTTGCTTATCTTCCCCGTGGAAGGACCTTGCCACTACTCCGAATATGTCAGTCAAGCATAACGGATATCCTCCGAGGATGATAAGAGCCATTCACTACAGCAGCAAGTCCGGTACGGGCACCGTAGATCTTGAGGACACATTCAGTACCAGATATCTTATCCCGGACCTCGGAGAAGAAAGAGATTATCCTACGGCATTTTGTTTCACTCCGTTCTACTGTGAGGACCAGTGCTTCGGCTATGCCGCGGTAAGCTACGGAACTTCCCCCGTAAGCCACGACGGGACTTACAGAAGATGGATGGAATATGTATCCGCAGGATTCGAGCTTCTTCGAAGGACGATGTCGATGAACAACTACAAGGCATTCATCGACAATATGAAAGGCAATAAATACGCCATAAGGCTTAATCCATACGATACTTTAAGCTCCGACGAGAAGAGAGAATGCGAACTTGTATTGAAGATCCTTGACGAGAATCTCATTACATATGCTTTCCAGCCGATAGTAAGAGCCGATGACGGTGAGATATTCGCTTACGAAGCACTTATGAGGACTATGACGGAAGAGAGGATCTCCCCTCTTACGGTGATCAAGTACGCCGGATTCCTCGGCAGGATGGCAGATGTCGAATATGCCACCTTTAAGAACGTAATGGCAACTCTGGATTCAAGGATCGACGAATTCGGTGACGCCAAGATATTCATCAACAGTATCCCCGGAGTCCGGGTAAGCACAGAACAATTCTCCGTCATCGACGAACTGCTCAGGCGCTTCTCCTCTAAGATCATAGTGGAGATAACCGAGGAAGCCGAACTTGATGACGATTCCCTTCAGCGGATCAAGAATCATCTTAATAAGTACGGCATACAGATCGCCATCGACGACTTCGGCACGGGATATTCGAATATCAATAACCTTCTGAGGTATATGCCTAACTACGTAAAGATAGACAGAGCTCTTCTTACCGGTATAGACAAAGCTCCGCAGAAGCAGCATTTCGTGCAGGAGATAATAAAGTTCTGCAAGGATAACGGTATCCTTTCTCTTGCAGAAGGCATAGAGACTTCAGAAGAACTTACCACCGTAATACACATGGGTGTAGATCTCATTCAGGGATACTATACGGCTAAGCCTGCATTCGATCTCATAAGAAAGCTCGATAAGAGCATAAGGCACGAGATTGCCATATGCGCTCAGGAGAAGGAAGACGGCGTACAAAAGCAGATATATGCTGCAGGAAGCTCCAACCGCGTATCTTTGTCACTTCTTTCCAAGTACAACTGTACGGATATAATCGTGGGCAACAAAGATGCCGTATATAAGAACCTTTCTCTTATTGGCGCTCCTAACCTTAAGACTGACATGCATCTTAAGATCCTTTCCGGATATCAGGGAGAGATAACATTGGAGAATGCATTCTTCTCCAATATCAAGAGCCGCCCCTGCATAGAGATAGAGGAAGGTTGTAACGTAGTCCTTATCTTCAAGGGTAATAACACATTAAACGGTATAGGCATAAAGGTTGCGCCCAATTCAACTCTTACTACACAAGGTGACGGTAACCTCAATATCGAATGTAACGACGCACACTTCTACGGTATCGGAAATACCTTCGAGTCCAAACACGGCGACCTTATCTTCGCACATAACGGTACGCTTCGTATCGACGGTAATGGCAAGGAAGGCATCTGCATCGGATCCGGCCTTGGCGGAAAGATCGAGACAAAGAGCGGTCAGTTCGACATAAGAGGCAACGGTACCAGATGTGTCGGCATAGGCGCATTGACATCTGACAGCGTAGTAAAGCTCGTCAATTGTAATCTCGAGATGGACTTTAACTCCAACAGAGGCGTCGGAATAGGTTCTATCGACAGCGGAAGTGACATCTACATCACAAGATCTTCCGTAAAGGTATTGGGAAGCGGTAATTATCTATCCGGTATAGGAAGTCTGAGCAAGATGATCTCCGTTATCGATCTGTTCGATGCAAGCGTAGAAGTAAGCCTCAGGTCAAACGAATCCACTTGCCTCGGTTCCCTTGAAGGTTTTACGGAGCTTAAGACGCAGAACGTCGGCCTTAAGGTCGAGAATGCAGGCAAGAACGCACTTGCCGTAGGCGGTAAGGAATGCGAGACTTCCATAAAGCTTAACAGCACCGATATCAGAGTAGAGGTCCACAACAGTCTCGGACGTGATACATACGCCGCCGAAGATAATATCTCCATAGTTAACGGCCGCGTCAAGTTCATGGTCAACGACCAGAATGTCGACCGTCAGCTTGAATTCACTCACTGGGAAGAGACTTAAACGAATACATCCGCCAGTCTCTCTGCGATCAGGAGCAGGAAAGCCGCTAATATAGTGCGATCATCCCTGATGAAGAGCCCTCCTGTCAGCACCAGAAGAGAAGTCATCCGTAAAGATCTGCTGAGAATCGTAAATACCTTGTTCTTTATTCTTTTCATATTCATTTCCCTTATTCGATACCATCTTATCAGTTCCGGGTTAACGCATCTTAAATGAGATATAAAAAATATCTAAAGAAATTGAGGTATTATTCTCACAATGCAAAGACCGAAGGTCAATTACGAGCCTTCGGTCCTTGCAGAGTTGGGTTAAATGTGTTGGCGATCATCAGCGCTGCACTCTTCCCGATCCGTCACCTTTCATGAGTGTCTCGACTTCCTTGACGCTAACGCGGTTGAAGTCACCGGGAATGGTATGCTTAAGGCAGCTTGCGGCTACTGCGAACTCAAGTGCTTCAGAATCCGAAGCATATGTATTAAGACCGTAGATAAGTCCGCCTGCGAAGGAATCTCCGCCGCCTACTCTGTCTACGATATCAGTGATCTCGTACTTCTTGCTTACGAAGAATTCGCTTCCGTTATTGATGCATGCTCTCCATCCGTTATAGTCGGCACTGTGGCTCTCACGAAGCGTAACAGCGATCTTCTTGACATTAGGGAAAGAAGAAAGGACCTTATCGGTAAGAGCCTTGTACTTAGCCTCGTCGATGGAACCCGAGCTTACATCTACGTCAGTAGTGATACCGAGGGACTTCTGACAGTCTTCCTCGTTAGCGATAACTACGTCAGTGTACCTTGTTATCTCAGTCATGATCTCCTTGGCATCCACGCCGTACTTCCAGAGGTTCTTTCTGTAGTTAAGGTCACAGGATACCGTGATATCTCTCTTCTTAGCTTCCTTTACTGCTGCTATTGCAACATCGGCACCGTTCTGAGAGATAGCAGGCGTGATACCTGTTATATGAAGCCAAGTGGAACCGTCAAAGATCTTATCCCAGTCATACTTATCAACTGAGGTGATGGCGATAGAAGATCCTGCTCTGTCGTAGATGACCTTACTGGGTCTTTGATTAGCACCTGTCTCCAGGAAGTAGATACCTACTCTTCCTTCAGAGGTGATTATATTCTTCGTACCTACGCCAAAGCCTCTGAGCTGTCTTACGATCTCCTCAGCTATCGCATTATCGGGAAGTACCGTTACAAAGTCCGTCTCCATGCCGTAGTTAGCAAGTGATACGGATACGTTAGCCTCACCGCCTCCGAATGTTGCTTCGAGGGAAGGACTTTGAAAGAATCTCTCATTGGCAGGTGACTTCAAGCGGAGCATTATCTCTCCTAATGTTGTTATCTTCATTTCTGATTCTCCTTGATCTGCCTTATGATATTTACCGCTGAAGCAGCCTTTTCCGTAATGCCTTCATAATCTCCTCTAAGAAGATCCTTGGAAGAACATACGAAGCTTCCGCCCACTGCAGTTATATAAGGCTCCGACACATATTCTGCCATATTGGAAAGATTGATTCCACCCGTGGGGAGGAACTTGATACCTCTGAACACGGAAGCAAGTCCCTTTATAGTCTTCATGCCGCCGAATACATCTGCCGGGAAGAACTTGACCGTATCAAGTCCCATGGCCATGGCAGCCATTATCTCGGTAGGAGTAACGCATCCCGGGATTATGGGCGTGTTGTTATCCTGGCAGTATTTGACCGTCTCTTCGGAAAATCCGGGAGATACTATAAACTTAGCTCCGGAATCTATCGCTTTCTTAGCACCTTCGACATTTAAGACGGTGCCTGCGCCAACGATCATATCGGGAACTTCCTTCGATACCATCCTTATTGCATCAAGAGCGCAAGGCGTTCTTAAAGTTATCTCCATGAAGTTGATACCGCCTGCAAGTAAAGCCTTAGCGGCAGGTACTGCCTCATCCTTATTATTCAATACTATAACGGGGATCATTCCCGTCTCATGTGCCTTTGCTGTAAGATCCATACGATCCTCTCTTGATCCATAACTTTTATACTAACATTCTAGCACGTTTCAACTTGTTTTCAAGAAGATTTTGTAGTATTTTTTACATATAAAAACATCAGTCAGAGGTATCTTATGTCCGATTTTATAAATGATTCCTTTCTTCTTAACAGCGACAAGGCTCAGCACCTTTACGATACGTACGCTAAAGACCTTCCTATCGTCGACTATCACTGCCACTTAAGTCCCGAAGAGATAGCAAAAGACGTAAGATTCGATAACATCACTTCGCTATGGCTTGGCGGCGATCACTATAAGTGGCGCCTCATGAGAGCCTGCGGAATAGAAGAAAGATATATAACCGGTGATGCTCCCGATAAGGAGAAATTCTTCGCCTGGGCAAAGGCCATTGGCAACGCATGGGGCAATCCTCTCTACCACTGGACATGCCTTGAGCTCGCCCGATACTTCGATATATATGAGCCTTTAACCGAAGATAATGCGCAGGAAGTATGGGATAAGACATCCAAAGTCTTATCCGAGAACAACATGACTCCCTCCTACTTCTTCTCCAAGTCCAAGGTGGAGCTAGTATGTACCACTGACGATCCCTGTGACGACCTTAAGTGGCATAAGAAGATAAGAGAGGACGGTAAGATAAGCACCAAGGTCCTTCCTACATTCCGCCCCGATCCCGCATATGAGACAGCTTCTTCAGGATTCGTATCCTATGTAAAGAAGTTAGGCAAAGTATCCGGTATTGATATAGATTCTCTCGATTATCTTAAGTCAGCTCTAAGCTTAAGGATGGATCATTTCGCTTCTATGGGATGCCTTCTTGCAGACCACGGTACAGAGCATATCCCCTATAAGATAATGGATAAAGATACTCTTGATAAGGCATTTGTATCTCTTATTGGCGGTAAGGATATAACCCCAGACGAAAAGCTTGCATTAAAGACAGATATCTTCATGTTCTGCGCAAGAGAATATGCAAGAAGAGGCTGGACCATGCAGCTTCATTTCGGATGCAGAAGAGACAACAACAAGGCAATGTTTGATGCTATGGGAGTAAACATAGGCTGCGATACTATTGCAGGTTCATTCGATGTCATTACTCCCCTTGCATCCATGATGAGCGACCTGGAAAGAGACGATTCTCTTCCCAAGATGATCCTCTACAGCCTCGATCCCGCATGCAATGCTCAGCTTGATACTCTTATCGGATGCTTCCAGAAAGGCCCCTCCGTCATGAAGATACAGCACGGTGCGGCATGGTGGTTCAACGACAATATCAAGGGAATGCAGGATCAGATGACTCATCTTGCCCTTCAAAGCTACTTCCCCGGATTCATAGGAATGCTCACGGACTCAAGAAGCTTCCTGTCTTATCCCAGGCACGAATACTTCAGAAGGATACTCTGCGATATGCTTGCGGAATCAGTAAATAAAGGCCTCTTCCCTGACGATGAGAAGAGGCTTGGAATGATCATAAGAAATGTCTGCCACGACAATGCGGCTAGTTACTTTATAAAGGGATAATACCTGTAATGCAGCATATAACGAGAGTAGATAATAATCCCGCGAAGGCAACCGATTCCGAAGCATTTATAAGGTTACGGCGAAGAAGTCTCGATACGAAAGGATCGTAGACAGCTATGGGAGAAGATGGATCTATCATGATCTTTACCCTGCTGCCTTCCTTAGGAGAATCGCCTTCAAGATTACCGTATACGGCACTCTCGTACTTTCTTGCACGGCCGTTAAGCATCACCTCGTAGACACCCTTTATCTTCGTACCTGTCTTCTTGAATGAGATGAGTGTGGCATCAGCTTCGCATATGCAGCTTTTTCTGATCTTAAGGAGAGTCATCGTATCCTTCAATACGATAAGCGCGAGGCACAAAAGCAACACGACGAAACCGGCACTGATCCAGAAGATAAGATTCATGCTGAGAGTCTCAGGTAATTGCATATGTCAGGCACCGCCTTTCCTATTGATCTCTATACTTCGATTATATCTCAAAAATCCGTGATACAATGGGTAAAATGCAAAAAAGAGGAAACTTTTATGGTAAAAGTCTATTGTTATCCCAAATGCTCCACCTGCAGGAAGGCAATAAAGTACTTAAGTGAGCAACTGATCGACTTCACTCTCATAGATATAAAGGAAGATAATCCCGATAAAAAGACACTTAAGAAAGCCATAGATATCAGCGGTCTCCCGATAAGAAAGCTCTTCAACACCAGCGGTAATCTCTATAAGGAGATGAATCTTTCGACAAAACTTCCTTCAATGACCGAAGAAGAGATGATCGAGATTCTTTCTTCTGACGGAATGCTTGTTAAGCGTCCCCTGTTAATAACAGATGAATATGTACTTGTAGGATTCAAAGAAGACAGTTGGGAAGATATCATCAGGATCTTAAGGATAAAGCAGATGGAAGAAAGATTCGACAGAAGGTCCGAAGAAGATAAGAAGATATTATCTTTCTACAACGAGACCTTATGGAAAGATGACTTCGAAGCAGACGAGAAAGGACTTATCCCCAAGGATATGAAGCGAGGTGTCCTGTCAGAGGACGGACTTTATAACCTGCTTCAGCAGTAAATGATATCTCATTATTAATTATGTACAGAAAGAGTGAGGGCCCTCCCTGATGGGAGAGCCCTCGATACATGAAACTAACTTCCGAAAACGGGATCAGCCGTTATAGATGTCGTTGTACTGTGTAACAAGTCCGTCGCAGTTAAGAGCCTCACAGGAAGCAACATATTCTTCCCACTGAGTATCGATATCTGCCTGGCCTGTAATGAACATAAGTGTCCAGGTATTTACGTTGTCTACAAGAGGAGTAGCTATGAGGTTCATGTCCTCACTCTCTTCAGCTGTAGGAACGATCGGAGGTGCAAGAGGAGGTGTCTCTCTGTACTCGATATTTCTGTTAACGTAATCTGCAACATCGGGGATGTAGTTATCTGTCATCTCTTCAACAGTACCTGCATAGTAGTAGTTACCGCCGGCATAACCCCACTGAAGTCTGATATCTACATCGTCATCGCTCTGAGCAGCATAGCCAAGTCCGCCGCAGCAGAAGCCGGGAAGAAGTTCCTTGGAACCGTCGTCATTGTACTGGAATGTCTCACCTTCAACACCCCACTTTGTGAGGATATAAGCCTCATCGGAGTAGAAGAGCCAGTCAACGAATCTGAGCATTTCGATGAAGCCGTCTTCGCCAAGCTCATCGAGAGCGTTCTGGGAGATCATGACACCGTTCTCAAGTCTCTCAGCACCTGCTGTAGAGTAGTTTGTTGTTCCCTGAGGAGGTGTAACGATATATGTTTCCCAGTTACCTGCGCCGAGCTGCTCGTCGAGGTTTGTGTAGTAGTTAGCAACCTGGCTCTGGTTAACGGAGATGATAACTGTCTCACCGTTGTAGAACTTGTTTGTTGCTGTTGTATCGTCCTGTGTGAATGTCTCGGGATCAAGGATTCCCTCTTCTACAAAGCGGTTAGCTGCCGTAAGCATAGCTCTGTAGTTGTCGCATGTGGGTGAGAAATAGAACTCGTCATTCTCAGGATCGTATCTCATACCGTTACCGATACCCCAACCTGCGTTAACGTCAAATGTCTGACCCATAACCTTGAGGAGGTTACCGCCGTTACCCTGACCGGATTCATTACCGCACCAGAGGTCGGACCAGATGTAGTCGTCTTCAGAGCACATGCCCTGCTCTACCATGTATGCCTTTACCTGTACAAGTGCGTCACAAAGATCGTCCCATGTCCAGTTCTCCTCAAGGGATGCAACATCAACACCTGCTGCCTCGAAGATATCACTTCTGATCATGAAGGAATAGTTGAGGAGAGGCTGCTCGAGCATACCGGGAAGTCTGTAGTAGTTACCGTCTGCTCTTGTGATGGTACGAAGATCATCAGCCATGTCATATGTGTTATAGAAATCCGTGAAATAGGGCATGTACTGAACGTACTGTGAGATAGGTACGATAGCGCCGCCGTCAACGAATGAAGAATCATCGTAGATCTTGGGGATGATGTATGCAGAAGAACCCGAGTTGATCTCAAGAGTGATGTTCTGCATGTAGTCGTTACTGTCGTAGGAGATGAGCTCAAGGTGAACATTGGTAAGCTCTTCGATCTTTGCGAAGATACCTTCTGTCTCCCAAGTCTCTACCATCGGATACCAGCTTGCATCACTGAAGTACATGGTGTAAGTAACGGGCTCGTCTGCGTGGAATGTCTCGCCAAGACCGTAAGTATAAGGAAGGTCTTCTTCAGCGTCGGTGTTCTGAGTCTCGATAACATCACCGAGTGTGGTTACCGCAGAGCTTTCTGTCGAACCGGTAGAGGAACAAGCAGTTCCCATTACCATGGACATTACCAACGAGGCGCTGACAAACGCTTTAAGTTTGCTCTTTTTCATAGTTTTCCTCCGTTGTTGTAACTTTTTATTTTGATGTCGGCTATGGCCGATAGCATCCGATAGTTATAAGAGGAGTTATTACTCCTTGACGCCTCCGAGCATCATACCCTGTACGTAATACTTCTGAACGAAAGGATATACGAGGATGATGGGAAGGACCGTAAGGACCATGGCACAGGACTTGATGTTAAGCGACACGGATACTGCGTCCGGATCGTTGGCACCCTGGCCTCTGATGATGGTCTGAAGATAGTAAGCAACGGGCCACTTATTCTTATCCTGGAGATAAAGGAAAGCGTTGAACCAGTTGTTCCAGTACATTACTGAGTAGAAAAGTGTCATTGTAGCCATGATGGGCTTTGACAGAGGAAGTGCGATCCTCCAGAATACGCCGAACTTACTAAGACCGTCCATCTCACCTGCTTCCTCAAGATCCTTGGGGATACTCTGGAAGAAAGACTTCATGAGGAGTACATAGTAAGTACTGATCATCATGGGAAGGATGAAGCCGCCCATCGTATTCTTGATACCGATCCTGTCTACCAGGATGTAGTTTGCGATAAGTCCGCCTCCGAAATACATCGTGAATACGATGAAAGGAGTAAGTACTCTGTTGAACTTAAGCTCCGTCTTGGACATGGGATATGCCAGCATAGCGGAGAAAAGAAGTGACGATACCGTTCCTATAAGTGTGTAGATAATAGTGTTCTTGTAGAACATCAGGAACTCGCCCTTAGCGAGGATGTACTTATATGTATCTAAGTTGAATCCTTCGGGGATAAGGCTCGTATGACCTGCAATGATCGCTTTATCGGATGTAAATGACTGAGATACCAGATAAAGGAACGGATAAAGAGTCGCTGCCGATATAAGGATCATGATGATGGTATTTACTACCGTGAAGACCTGATAGCCTGTGGACTCCTTGATCCTGTTCTTTCTGCTGTGTGCTTTAAGGTTATTAGTATTGATCATTTGTTATTACCTGCCTTCGTATCACCACAAGCTGCTGTCTGATACTTTCTTGGATATCTTGTTTGCGATCGTCAGAAGGACGAGATTGATCAAGCCTTCGAAGAGACCGACCGCAGTAGCGTATGAGAAGTTACCGCCGGTGTTGGAACCGATACCCATTCGGTATACATAAGTGGAGATGATATCTGCCGTCTTATATGTCATGGGGTTATAAAGGAGGAATACCTTCTCGAATGCTCCGCCGGATCCTACAAGACCACCGATATCGAGGATAAGAAGTGTCGTGATCGTAGGAAGGATACAGGGGATCGTAACGTGCCATACTCTCTGGAAGTGATTAGCACCGTCAACTGATGCTGCTTCATAAAGTGAAGGATTGATACCCGACATAGCAGCGAGGTAAAGTATGGTACCCCAACCAAGTGACTGCCAAAGACCTGATACGATGAATATCGTCCTGAACCATTCGGCAAGAGCTATGAAGTTGATCTTCTCATTGCCCATACCTGCAAGAGCTGCATTGATAGGACCTGATGTGGAAAGAAGTTCCTTGATCATACCTGCAACGATAACCATGGAGATAAAGTGAGGAAGATAGGATACTGTCTGTACGAACTTCTTCCAGTGAAGATTCCTGATCTCGTTGATAAGAAGTGCAAAGATAAGTGTCAGAGGGAATCTAACAAGAAGGTATCCGATATTGAGGATAAGAGTATTGGCGAATGCCTTCCAGAAAGTGTGATCCTTCATGAACTGCTTGAAGTAACGAAGTCCGCTCCACTCCTGACCGAAGATATTACCGCCTGCTCTGTACTTACGGAAGGCGATGATGTTACCGAACATCGGAATGTACCTGAAGATGATGTAATAGATGACCGGGATTACTACCATCAGGTACAACTGCCAATAACGACTTAAGTTCCTGCGAACCTTCTCTGAATTGGAAAGATCACGCGGAGTATAACTGACTGATTGCTCATTACGCATATAGAAAACACCCTTCTATGTATATTAATTTTACTAGTATGCTAGTCCGCTTGTGTCCTCATGTTATCAACTCATTTGTGATATGTCAATAGTAGAAAAGATGTTTTGAGGGTAAAAAAATAACACATTGCACAAAGGCAATGTGTCAGATTTTCTTGGTTTCTTTGCTTCTATATATAATAATCAGTATATAAAATCTTCTACAATAATAGCTGCCCTAGCGCCCAGTTCCGACTTTCTCGGGCTGTGGATCTCGAACATGTCACCTAAGTCCCTTGCAGGCACGCAGCGAAGACCGGGAATAAGGGTTTCCGCCTCAAGTTGCTGCTTCTGTATGGACCTCCACCCATCGGGCACTTTTGATGTATCCTCTGATTGAGGATCTATAAAGTCTGTAAGTTCCGTTATTATAAAAGGAATATCCTCACCTAAGATCTTTCTCCAGCTTTGAACCATTGCCTTGAACTTAAGGTCATAGCCTTCCGGTTCTTCGGCATTGGATTCACCCTGATACCACATGACAGCCTTTATGGATACCTTCTCCAAAGTAGTGATCATGGACTTATAGAGGATCGACGGGAAGAATACCAGCATCATGCCTGCGGTAAACCGCTCACAGCTCTTCTCAGTTACCATCTTCCACTCGCCTTCAAGTGATATCTTCTTGTCATTAAGCCTTATATAGTACTGATGGAAAGGAACGCCTCCTCCGGACTCTCTCTCAGTTATAAGTCTTAATGCGATGAGGTTCTTGCCCTTATGAAGGATCTTCGCGTCAAAGGGATACTTTCTGGGAGGATACTGATACTCGGTCCTTCCCACTTCTACACCGTTTATATATGTAACATCCGCATCGATCCACTGTCCGCAGTAAAGGAATGCATCCGTTACGTCCTCTTCTACCTCGAACTCCTTGTATACCCAGATACTTCCCGTAATGCCCTTAACGATACCGGGAACTTCAAAAGGCACCGCTTCCTCAGGGATGCTCTTGGAATATACTTCAGGATCAAATACCTTAGTTGCTTCTCGCCACTCTATGCATCTTCTCTCGTGAAGCTTCAGGTAATCGGCAAGATCGTCTTTACCGCTGAACTCTTCGATATAGTGGTAGTCATTTGTCATGGACTTAACGTCTTCTTCCGTCATCCAGCCTTCAAGCTTGGATCCGCCCTGAGCGTTAAGGATAAGACCGACGGGGATATTCTTCTTATCGTAGATCCTCTTAAATGTATAAAAGCCGTAAGCACTCATCTCCTCGATCTGACCCTGAACGGCACTTACCCACTTGGACTCGGGAAGCGAATATTCACTGTCGTCCTTATATACAGGTTCGGGAGCCATCCTGTACTGTCTAATGTAAGGATAGTTCGCACTCTTTGCTTCCTCCTCGGAAGCATCGTAGGACCTGTATACCGGAAGCTCCATATTGGACTGTCCTGAGAGGAGGATAACATCACCAAAGCAGACTTCATGAAGTGTTATCTTCTCTGATCCTTCTATAGTCACGTCTATATCAAAGCATGCCTTATGAGGAGGAATGACTACGTCGAACTTACCGTCCTTTACCTCACCGGTGACAGTTATATCACCTACTGTTACCTTGACCTCGGATGTGCCTTCGTCAGTACCGAAGATGTGGTTCTCACGGTCTCTTTGTAAGATCATCCTGTCGCCGAATATACCTGCTAATCTCATATCTACACCTCACTAACATTCTAGGATAGTAGTTGTTGTCTTCCAATCTATCTTAGTTTATAATCGGGGCAGGTGCAACACAAAAATACCGCATGTTGAAGAAAGAGATCAGGCATGGAACCTTCATTCGACAAGATCACAAGATCAAAGCTCTACGAGATAGGAAGCGTACTGTGGGATATAGTTGCGCTGTCTCTTATTTGGCTTATCTTTTCCATTCCGATCATAACTTCAGGTGCATCTTCCGCGGCACTTTACTTCGCTCTTTATAAAAGAGTAAAGAAAGAGTCGGATGCAGCTATCCCCGACTTTATGAGAAGCTTTAAGTCCAATATAAGACAGAGTATTCCTTTAAGTCTTCTCTACACTATATTCGCAGTAATTATCGTCATTAATATTCATATAGCAAGATTCGGTCTTAACGGGATAATGCTCCCCGCGTGGTATCTGCCTTTTGCGATACTTATTATCGTTCCTTTTGTTATCTTATATCCTTTCGCTTATCCGTATCTTGCCAGGTTTTCTACTGACACGAAGCATATCATTATGAATTCGGCTGCGATATCATCCATGAATTTCGGTAAGGCATTCCTGCTCTTTATAATAAGCTTCGTATCAATAACCCTCATGGTCCTCTTTCCTCCCTGCGTACTTATAGTGCCTTTCGTAGCTTCATATCTTCGAGTTATGGTGGCAGAGAAGATCTTCGAGGCAGCAATAGAACAGGAAAAGCACAGAACTGAAGCTTCCGAAGATGAAGAAGGAGAAGCAGAATGATCAACTATATCCAGCTTGCATTGGGTCTTTCTTCCGTAGCATGTATATTCATAGGACTTGTGACTACTTTACGCTGCCTTGACAGGAACGACAGTTCGAAGGATATTCCGAGAGATAAGATCATCAAGTCCACGCTTCTTATAGTACTTGCACTTCTTCTTTTTTCCGGAGTAAAGACATGTTCCAACCTGACTAGTGCCGAGGCTGCTGATTATGACATCACCGTCGTATACCTGGCTTCGGTAGTAGAAGTTGCAAAGATCTTCGGTTTTCTGGTATTTATACCGCTCCTTATAAAGGTGCTCAGGCCCCGCCACATCAACACAGACAAAAAAGATCAGTAAATGTACGTTATAATCAATACGTAAGCATTGACTTAGAACTAATCGTCTAGTATTCTAGTGCTATAATTCATTGGTTGTGAGAGAATAAGTATTATGAAGATGATATTAAGATGGTTCCCTAACGGGGACGACACAGTCACCCTACAGCAGATAAGACAGATCCCCGGAGTATCGGGCGTAGCGACATTCCTGTCGGATATCCCCGCAGGCGAGATCTGGCCTATGGAAAGGATCCTTGCAGTAAGGGATGAAGTAAATGAAGCAGGACTCGAGATGGAAGTCATCGAGAGCATCAATGTACATGAGGACATAAAGAAGGGTCTTCCTACCAAGGACATGTACATCGACAACTATATAAAGACAATGAAGAACTTAGCTGACGCAGGAGTCAAGTGCGTATGCTATAACTTCATGCCCGTTCTCGACTGGTACAGATCAGATCTTTATCTTCCCATCGAAGACGGAAGCCTTGCAATGAGCTATTCACATGACTTTGCAAAGACTCTTACTCTTGAGTCCATGACAGAGTCCATGATCAACGGTTCCAATAACTTCACGCTCCCCGGCTGGGAGCCCGAGAGATTCGGCAAGATGGCCGAGGATATAGCATTCTATCAGAACGTATCCCAGGAAGAGTACTTCAAGAACATCAAGTACTTCCTTGATGCCATCATCCCCGCAGCTGAAGAGTACGATCTGGACTTCGGCGTTCATCCCGACGATCCGCCGTTTCCTCTCTTCAACCTGCCTAAGGTAGTAAACAACCAGGAGTCTATAAGGACTTACTTACAGCTTCACGACAGTAAGAGGAACGGACTTACTCTTTGCACAGGAAGCCTCGGTGCAAACAAGAATAACGACGTTCCCGCTATCGCAGCAGAGTTCGCAGCTGAAGGAAAGGTGCCTTTCGTACATCTTCGTAACGTTAAGCATACTTCCGATACGGATTTCCACGAGAGTGCTCATCCTTCCGCATGCGGCGACCTCGACATGTATGCCATCATCAAGGCTTTGCAGGACAACGGCTTTGACGGATATATAAGGCCCGACCACGGAAGAGCCATCTGGGGTGAGAAAGGCAGACCCGGCTACGGTCTTTACGACAGAGCTTTGGGTGCTACCTACCTTGAAGGTCTCTGGGAAGCCTGCCAAAAATCACGTAAATAATCAGTTCATTCGGAGGGAACAGCAATGGCTAAGTTAACACTTGATACTCTTTTGAAAGGAGGATTCGAGAACACGCCTGTGAAGGTCCCTTCCTACGACATAGACAAGATGCGGAAGTTAACTCGCGAGAAGCCCTGCTGGCTTCACTTCGGTGCGGGTAATATCTTCCGTATTTTTATTGCCAGACTGGACCATGAGCTCCTTACCAAAGGTATCTTTGACAGAGGAGTCATCGCAGCGGATACATTCGACGGAGAGATCATAGAGAAGATCTACGCTCCTCATGACAACCTTACACTCGCGGCTGATATGAGAAGCGACGGAAATATCGCATTCGAGGTAGTATCTTCCGTAGCGGAAGCTATCAACGCTTCCGTTAAGGATAACGGTTCAGATGAGAGACTTAAGGAGATCTGTGCCTCCCCTTCCCTTCAGATGATAAGCTTCACGCTTACCGAGAAGGGTTATGCTCTGAAGGATATGTCCGGTAATTACCTTGGAATAGTAGAAGCCGATATAAAGAACGGTCCCGATAACTGCGTTCATGCCATGAGCCGTGTCTGTGCTCTTCTCCTGCACAGATTTAAAAGCGGCAAGGCTCCTATCGCCCTTGTGAGCATGGATAACTGCAGCCATAACGGTGAGAAGCTAAGAGGAAGTATCCTGGAGATGGCTAATAACTGGCAAAGCGCCGGCTTTGTAGATCAGGACTTTATCGATTGGATAAGCGACGAGTCTGTTGTCGCCTTCCCCTGGAGTATGATTGATAAGATCACTCCCCGCCCCGATAAGACTGTCGAAGAGAAGGCAGTCGAGGCAGGACTTGAAGATATAGCTCCCATTACGACATCCAAGGGTACGTTCATTGCTCCTTTTGTAAATGCGGAGATCCCTCAGTACCTTGTGATCGAAGATAACTTCCCTGCAGGAAGACCTCCCCTTGAAGACGCGGGTGTATACATGACCGACAGAGATACCGTAAATAAGGTAGAGAAGATGAAGGTCACGACATGTCTTAACCCTCTTCACACCTCCCTGGCGGTATTCGGATGTCTTCTTGGATATACCAGGATCTCAGACGAGATGAAGGATGATGACCTGAATACACTCGTACATAAGCTCGGCTACGACGAAGCCATGAAGGTAGTAACCGATCCCGGCATTATAAGACCCAAGGCATTTATCGACGAAGTCATAGAAGAAAGACTTCCCAATCCCTATATCCCCGATGCACCTCAGAGGATCGCTACCGATACTTCCCTTAAGATGCCCATCAGATTCGGCGAGACAATAAAGTCTTACATTGCATCCGATACGCTCGATGTATCTTCATTGGTATATGTTCCTCTTACTATCGCCGGATGGCTCAGATATCTTCTTGCCGTAGACGATAAAGGAGAAGCTTTCTCACCCAGTTCCGATCCCATGTTGGCAACACTGCAATCCTTCCTCAAAGATGTTGCTTGGAATGATCCTTCAACCCTGGGCGACAGCGTAGATCCGATCCTTAGGAACGAAGTAATCTTCGGAACGGATCTTGTCGCCTGCGGGCTGTCGGATAAAATAAAAGAATTTTTACTTCAGATGCTGCAAGGAGAAGGAAGCGTCAGGCGCACTATCCAAAAATCACTTTAATTATTTATTCTCTACGTATATTATAATATTGGCTTATAACTAAGATAAGGAGTCTTGCGTATGATAATCACCCCCAAGACAAGAGTGGAATCCAACAGAGATTATGCCTTAAGGATAATAAGGGACAATATTGTAAATATGGAGATCGAACCCGGTTCGCTGATCGGCGAGCAGGAGATAGCAAGTCAGATAGGCTGTTCAAGAACACCCGTACACGAAGCTTTCCTGGAACTTTCCAAGTCCAGGATCTTAGATGTCCTCCCTCAGAAGGGATGCCGCGTAGCCATGATCGACTACGCCCTCATAACAGAGGCGAGGTTCCTTCGTAAGGTAATAGAGACTGCTCTTGCAGAAGAAGCATGCGATGCTGCTACATCTAAGGATATCGATGACCTTGAGGTCAACGTTAATCTTCAGAAGTTCTATATGAACAACGATAATGCTAAGCTCATGACTCTCGACAACGAATTCCACGAGATCATATATCGCGCCTGCAATAAGCTTCAGTGCCACTACATGGTATCTCTTATGAGCATCCACTTCGACAGAGTAAGAAAGCTCAGCCTTGAGTCAGTTAAGGATTCCAAGATCGTATCCGATCACGAAGCTATACTTAATGCCATCAAGAATAAGGACAAAGCAGCCGCAAGAGCTGCCGTAGAGAAGCACATGGCACGCTTCGATATGGACTGGGAAGTAATAAAGAAAGAATACGGCGAATATATAGAAGACTGATATCTTCAGTAATATACCGGATAAGAAATGATAAGGATCAGGCAGCTCAGCTGTCCTGATCCTTATTCTTTGCTCTCTCTTGAAATGCCAGCTGATCCGGATTATCGTCCGCCGCGTTAAATCCCTGAAGGAGCAGCTCATCAGGCATATACTCATGTATATCAAGATCCAGGAAATAATTACAGAAGCAGATCATCACGTAAGTGATAGTTCCGTCCTGATCCTCAGGGACCATGGCATAGACAAATCCGTTATAGCTGTCGCTGTCCATCGCCACAAGATCGTATCCTGACGGCTCATCAGTTACGGAATAGATCCCTTTATATTCTTCAACTCCTATCCCCTCCAGACGGGCGATCTCATCCTCGTATGATGAGTCATCGTACTTTACGGTCATATGGAGGATATACTGAGCATCCCAGGGATTATAGTAAGTATACTGATAATCCGTGACATCCTCCTCACTTATATCGTAAGGCAATACCTCAGTCATGTCGCTTATGGGAAGATGATACTCGGTATCCGGATCCTGCCTGTATTTTTCATATTCAGATACATCTGTCATCACGACGATCTTGCTCATAAGAGAGATAGCCAGTACCAATCCGAATGCCGCGATCATCTTGAGGATCTGCACGACGCCTATGACCAACATGACTATCGTTACTATCTTTGCAGTCTTAACGAATCTCTTATGCTTGGCTATCCTTTCGATTATGCCCGTAACATAAAGGGTAATGATCCCCATTATCACAAAGCCTATAAAGGAAGCCAGTATCGCTAATGCCCTCTTAAGGTCAGGCTGGTAGGATATAACCTGCAATATAAGGGAGATAAGCGTTCCGAATACTCCTAATACTCCCACTATCTGGATAAATCGCAGAAGCTTATTCTTCTCACTTCCCGCATAATCCGCCATCTTGTCCGCGACTTCACGCACTTCACTGTCCATCATGTCCGTTATCCTTTCGCCGTCGATCAGCTCTCTGACGTCTACATCGTAGAAATCAGCAAGATCTACAAGCAGGGAGATATCGGGAAGACTGCTTCCGGTCTCCCATCTCGATACGGATCTGGATGTTGTATGGAAGTGAGTAGCCAGCTGTTCCTGAGTAAGGCCTTTCTCGTTACGTAATGTCTTCAGGAACCTGCCTATCTTCTTTTGATCCATTGGTCGGATACCCCCTTGCCTTGTTACGGCTCCAAGATAGCGGAAAATGCACCTTAAGAACACGACACGTCGCGAGAGTTGCCGTATTCAGGGCAAAAAGACACGTCATGTCCTGCCGGTCAGAATGATCTTCTGGACCTCTTTCCCCTCTTCTTGGCAAGGGTCTTGGCCTTACGCCTGCCTACGGGCGCCTTATGCTCATTGCTCTCACGGGAACGGTTACCGCTGCCCTCAAAGCCTTCGTCAAAGACAAAGTCGATCCTGTGCATATCGGTATCCACGGCTGCCACCACTACGGGAGCGTCCATACCTATCGTGAGCTTTCTTCCCGTCCTGGTTCCGATAGCCCTGTAGGAACGCTCATCGAAGAGATAATGGTCTGACATCGTCCTGAAAGGAACGAAGCCTTCTACGGTATTGGGAAGCATTACAAAGACGCCTGCGCCTATTATGGATGTGATCTTGCCCATGTAGTGCTCGCCTACCTTATCAGCCATGAACTCAGCCATCTTGACTGCATCTGAAGCTCTCTCCGCCTCTACGGAGTTGCGCTCCATATCGGAGGAGTGATCCGAGACATTGGATACGAGGCCCGCGAAATGCCTCCTCTTCTTCTCTTCGTGTATATAGCTCTTTATTATCCTGTGTATATAAAGATCGGGATATCTTCTTATGGGGCTCGTAAAGTGACAGTAGAACTTAGAAGCAAGTCCGAAATGCCCCAGGTTATCGGGAGCATACCTTGCCTTCGCCATACAGCGGAGAAGTACGGTATCGAGCATAGGACGAGCCTCGTCGTCCCTTATGGTAGACATGTACTCCGAGATCATGAGAGGAGTTATCTTGCCCGACAGTCTTCCCGTGGCGCCGAAGTTCCTTGCCACATTACAGAACTTTGCTATCTTAAGCGCATCAGGATCCTCGTGAACCCTGTATACAAAAGGATAGTTCATAGTAGCAAACCTCTCAGCCACGAACTCGTTAGCGCAGATCATGAACTGCTCAATGATGCCGTTACAGAAATTGATGGGATACGGCATGATGTCCTTGACGGAACCGTCATCGTTAAGGATGACTTTGGGCTCGGGGAAGTCAAAGTTAATAGCTCCCTTACCGTCTCTCATTCTCTTTAATATCTCTGCTAATATCTTCATCTCCGAGAGCATGGGGACGATGGGACCGTATTCCTCCGCGTCGCTGTCCTTGGGTTCTGTAAGGATACGATAAGTCTCCTTATAGCTCATCCTTCGATCGCTTCTTATGACACTCTCATAGATGCTGCCGTCATATGTAATGCCGTTATCGTCAATAAGCATCTCTGCTGTCATTGTAAGCCTGTCCACATTGGGATTAAGGCTGCAAAGACCGTTACTCAGCTTAGGAGGCAGCATGGGTATTACCCTGTCTACGAGATATACGGAAGTAGCTCTCAAGAAAGCCTCATTGTCGAGAGCCGTATTCTCCTTTACATAATTCGATACATCCGCGATATGTACATAGAGCTTATAGTTACCGCCCGGTAAACGCTCTATGGAGATAGCATCGTCAAGATCCTTAGCTTCCTCACCGTCAATAGTGATAGTAAGAAGTTCTCTAAGGTCATGTCTTCCTCCCTCTATCTCCTTCTCGATGACTTCGGGATCGGGATTAACGGGAAGGTCCTTAACCTCATCCATAACGACATCGGGGAATGCCGACGCCAGACCGAACTGTCTCATGACTGCGAGCATCTTGACATCGTTATTGCCCATATCACCCAGGACTTCTACGATCTTGCCCCTGTAGTCGCGATTCTCCGAAGCGGGATTTAATATCTCACATACGACAGTCATCTTAAAAGGCGCACCGTTCAAGTTATTCTTCTCGATCCTTACGGGTCCGAAGTTAGTCTCCTTAAAGGAAGGATCCGGCATTACTATACCGCCTTCGCCGTTCTCGAGAAGCACGCCGATGACCTGATTCTTGACACCCTGAGGGCCTCTGGGAGCTATATCCGCATAGCACTTAGGAGCATCGAGATCCAAAGGTCTCATGGCACCGTTCCTCTCCTGCTGTCTTATACTCATATTTACTGAAGATCTGCTCTTCTTACTGCTGTACTTAGCCATAATAATCACCTCTTATATCAATTAAATAAAAAAAGACCGTCTTATGCAAGACGGTCTTGGATGATCAACTCATCAGTTCTCTTAGAATCCCCAGGACTTTGTGATAGCCAGATAAAGACAAACAGAAACGATCGCGAAGATGACCGCCGTTACCTTGGTAGCGAACTTAAGTCGCTCCTCAAGAGATCTGCCCTTTGTCTTACTGTAGTAAGAGTCCATCGTATTAGTAGCACCGGAAACAACGCCCATACCGCGGTCATTACCTTCCTGAACAAGGAAGAGACCTACCATGATGATTCCGGATAATATATCCAAGATCGAAAGAATTATTGTTAATCCGTTCATTATATACGCCTCCAAACCGAATTATCAGCCGAATTATAATAACATATGCGTCTGATATATGCAAATATCAGATCTTCGGCATTTTTTGCGAAACGATTTTTACTTGATGCGGTATCCTTAAAAGTTTACGAATCATCTATTTTCTATTGTCACTTTATCAATATTTGGGATCGTAAACATATATGCACCGTTAAATATATGCATTTAGAATAGTAAATAGGAATTGTGTCTGTCAGCTGTATACATGTGCGACCTTAGCATAAGAAAGCGAGGGAACATTATGAGACAGAAGACAAGAATGCGTCTTAGAAGAGTTGCCGTACTTATCGTAAGCGCGCTGCTCATCATTAACCTGGGTTCTTGGGTCACCGAGAGCAAAGTCCTGGCCGACAGCACGGACCTTACGGCTGTAGCGACCATGGAACTTCTGGACCTGTACAAGAAGGATGCGGCTAATCAGAATGTATCCCTTCTCGGGAACAACCCGGCCGGTCTTAACTATGGAGAGACTTTATACGGGCAGCTTAAATGGACTTTCCCTGATGCCCCTCAAGGTACGGTAACTCCCGGGCAGGAATATACCTATGCCCTCCCTACCGGAATAACATTCTCCTCCATGAGCGGCAATCTCCTTAAAGGCAGCAATCCCGTAGGCACATACAATATCTCGGGTACATCCATAACTATCATCTATTCCGATGATAGCCTAGGACAGGAGTTCTGCAACGGAACCAACAGATGGAGCGATCTTACATTCTCGGGTAAGATCACCAAAGAAGATACGGAAGGTCAGTTCCTCACTTCCACTACAGTGAACTTCAGCGGAATAGGCGAAAGAACGATCGGCCTTGTACCTCCTGCTGCACCGACATCTCTTGACGTCAATAAAGATACGAGAGAAGATATCAGCACTACCGCCGAACACAGGTATCGTTATACGGCTTATGTAATATCCCACGGACAGAATGATAATGTAGTTATCAATGACTGGACTTCACAGGGTCTTTATATGCAGGAAAATACGATCAGCCTGTATAGCGATGCTGCATGTACGATCCCTTATACCGGTGCTTCTCAGAACTGGGCTGACTCTACGGGATTTAAATATACGATCCCCTCAATGTCCGACGGTCAGACCATATATATAAGATATGAAGTAGTGATCGATAACGCCCTTTACGACCGCAATACTGCCGAGACGAATTTTCAGGGATACCACGGCAACGTCACCAATACCATAGAGGCAGTAAGCGATACCTCTTCAAGGGTGGTCGATTATAACGATATCGGTACGTACAGTGTATATATGAATAAATATCACGGAGTAGATACCGTGATCGACGGCACTATCAACTGGGAGATATATCTTTATGAGATCCCCGATTCATTTAACTGCGGATATATAATCGATACCATACCTGCGAATACAGAATATGTAGACGGATCTCTCTATGTTAATTACTGGGGAGATGACCATACCGAAGCGGTAACGGTCGAGAGGATATCCGATACTCAGATCAAGTTCAATATAAACGATCCCGATCTTCTCAATTATCTTAAAAATGTCAGCGGAGCCAACTGCCAGATAACCTATAAAGTGCGCATCATTCGCCAGTTGACTTCCTATGCGGTATACGATAACAGCGCAGTACTGTATTTCGACGGTAATATAGTGGATACGGCAAGAGCAGATGCAGGATATACCATGCCTCCGATCCTCGAGAAGACCGGCCTTTATGACGATGCCACGGCTCCCAATGCCTGCTTCGAGGTAACGGTAAACCCGTTGTCGCTCGACATAGATCAGGGACAGGATACATTGACACTATCCGATACATTACCTGATGTATACGATCTTCAGGTATCCTCTGTAGTGATAACAAGAAGTGACGGTCAGCCGCTCACCTCAGAATCCTATTCCTACGATGAAGCCACAAGAGAGCTTACGCTCAACATCCTTGACGGGAAAGCATATACCATCACTTACAGAGCTACTGTCAACAGAAGGATCGGTACACCGCTTGACGAGAACAACAGTACCAATACCATATCCGTAAGCGGTGTAACGCCTGTTGTATCAGGAGCAACTCATTTCAGCTGTCAGGTCGTAAGAAGCTCGGGATCCGCTTCTTCCTACAACCCGAACATCGCAAATCTCAATGTCATCAAACACGAGACCGGTGATACGACGGCGGTAATAAGCGGAGCACAATTCACATTAACGGAGATGAACATTTCGAACGGCAATACCGTAACAGCAGGGGATGATGTCATTAAGACGACAAATGCAAACGGTATAGCTTCTTTTGAAGTCGAAAGAGAGAAGATCTACATGCTTACGGAGACTCTGGCTCCGTCAGGATACGAGCTCGACGAGACTATTTACTTCTACGCATTTGCGGATACTAACAGCAGCTTACCTTCTACGGTCACATATAACGGGCAGACATATACCGTCACCGTTATAGATTCTGACAGAGTAAGCCGTGATGTATACTTTGCCAATGACAGAGCAGCAGCCGTGATAATCGATCCGGCAACTCCGACGGAACCTGCTGCCACTACCGTTCCGGCTTCGACCGAACCCGCTCAGACTACACCGACCGCAACAGCGGCTGCGGCGGTCACCACACCCACTGAGCCGTCTTCCGAGCCTTCAGCCACCACGACAACTCAAGATGCGGTAACTGCTACGGAACCTGCGACTTCCGGGATCGATCCCAATGACGTCAACGGTGCAGGAAGAGATCTCGGAAGCGAACACCAGACGGAAGCAGCAACAAATGCGGCGGCAGTCACTTCTGTAGCTTCCACAGGTGAGATATCAAGCTCCGCAAGGATCCTAGGTGTCATCTATATCTTCGTAGCCTTCCAGATGCTGTCTCTCATTCGTTATGAGCGCAAGCACGGTATGCTCCCTACAGAAAATGATAAACAGGGATAAATGAGATATATCATCTTCAGATACAAGAAGGGTCACCCGCGAGGGTGACCCTTCTGTTATGTAATAGATCCGATGATCAGATCATCTTCTGCTCTTTATAGCCTTATATACTTCACTTGCAGTGAAAGGAATAAGAGCCAGAGGGATGATAACGAGCCATGCCTGAGGATTCAAAGGTACATTGTCGAAGATCTTGTTAACTCCGGGAATGTAGATAACAGCCAGGAGCATTGCGATAGAAAGACCGACAGCCGTATTCATCATCTTATTGGTGAACAGGCCGATCTTAAATACCGACATCCTCTCGGATCTTGCAGCGAATGCTCTGAAGAGCTCGGCAAGGATCAATGTAGCGAAAGCCATCGTTCTTGCACCTGTGATATTCTCAACGGAAGTGCTGAAGAAGAATCCGGTCAAATTAGTAAGAGATGTAAGGAAAGCAGTTGCTACACATACAAAGATAGCGATAGCCTGAACTGCGATACTTATCTTCATGGAACCGTTGATGATAGGCTCACCCTTCTTTCTGGGAGGAAGCTTCATGATACCGGGCTCACCCTTTTCACGGCCGAGAGCCAGAGCGGGGAACGAGTCAGTAACAAGGTTCAACCAGAGAAGCTGGATAGCTGTCAGAGGAGCAGCGATACCTGGAACGACCGTATTGGGGATAAGAGATATAAGGAAGATAACAAGTATCTCACCTACGTTACAGGAAAGAAGGAAGCTTACGAACTTTCTTATATTCGCATAGATAACTCTTCCCTGCTCTACAGCCTTAACGATAGTAGCGAAGTTATCGTCCATAAGGATCATGTCAGCTGCGTTCTTGGATACGTCGGTACCTGTGATACCCATGGCAACACCGATGTCGGCAGCCTTGAGTGCAGGTGCGTCGTTAACACCGTCACCTGTCATGGAAGCGATGTGGTTATTGTCACGAAGAGCAGTTACGATCCTTACCTTGTGCTCAGGAGATACACGAGCATATACATTCGTCGTCTCACATGCAACACGAAGATCTTCCTCGCTCATCTTGTCAAGCTCGGAACCGGACAGAGCGCCTGCTCCGTCACCCATCATGTTGAGGTTATTACCGATGGCAACAGCGGAATCCTTGAAGTCACCCGTGATCATTACTGTTCTGATGCCGGCTTCCTTACATACCGCGATAGCTGCCTTAGCTTCTTCTCTCTCGGGATCGATCATACCGATAAGACCGATAAATACCATATCCTTCTCATGAGAGAAATCAGGCTCTACATCAAGGTCATCGTGCTTTCTGTAAGCGAATGCCAGAACACGGATAGCCTTGCTTGCGAACTCGTGATTCTGCTTTGTGATCCTGTCCATGAACTCGGGGGTCATGGGATGCTCTCCGTCCTTATCGGCATAGAAAGCACATCTGCTCAAGACGATATCGGGAGCACCCTTAGTAAAGCTTATAAGCTTTCCTTCCTCGATACCTGCGTTATATGTTGTCATCATCTTACGATCGGAATCGAAAGGTAGCTCCTTAACTCTCTTGAAGCGATTCATCATCTCTTCTCTGAGCATTCCGCACTTGGAACCGAGTGTAGTAAGAGAACCCTCTGTAGGGTCACCGATACAGGAGTAAGAACCGTCATCTCCCTTTACGATAGATGCGTCATTACAAAGCACTGCTGCACGGCAGAGCATTTCGCCTACGCCCTCGGGTGTATATACCTTACCGTCAGGTCCTAAGATACGTCCGTCGGGAGCATAACCGTTGCCCTCAACGTCATATACATGAAGGCCGTCGTAGATGACCTTTACCGTCATCTGGTTCTGTGTAAGCGTACCTGTCTTATCGGAGCAGATAACGTCTACGCAGCCCAATGTCTCTACTGCAAGAAGTCTCTTTACTACCGCATTGCTCTCTGCCATCTTTGTCATACCGATGGAAAGAACGATGGTAACTACGGCTGCAAGTCCCTCGGGGATAGCAGCAACTGCAAGAGATACGGCTGTCATAAGAGCATCCATTACTGTCTGCTTCTGAACGAAGATATCAACGAGGAATACGATGATGCACACGACGATGCAGACTACTGCGAGGATCTTACCTAATGCGTTAAGACCCTTCTGAAGGGGAGTAGTCTCATTCTCGATGCTCGTAAGCTTGTCTGCTATCTTACCGAGCTCTGTATTACGACCGGTGCCTACAACAACACCCTTGGCACGACCGTATGTTACGGCTGTACCCATAAAGAGCATGTTCTTACGGTCACCGATGGAGCAATCCTCATCAAGGACTGCCTTAGCATCCTTATCAACAGGAACGGACTCACCTGTAAGAGATGACTCCTCTGCCTGAAGTGAATTGGAATCGATAAGTCTGATATCGGCTGCGATAGCATCACCTGCATCGATGGATACGATATCACCTTCAACAAGTCTCTCGGAATCGACCATAACGAGCTCGCCGTTACGGATTACCTTACTCTGAGAAGAGCTCATCTTCTTAAGCGCTGCAAGAGCCTGATCGGCCTTACCTTCCTGGTAAACACCGAGGACAGCGTTAAGGATAACGATGGCAATGATGACAAATACATCGATCCATCCCTCAAATCCGTTATTTTCCTTGATTGCCATGACTGCAGAAAGAGCTGCTGCCACGATAAGGATTATTACCATCGCGTCTGCGAACTGGAGAAGGAACTTCTTCCACAAAGGAACCTTCTTCTCCTCGCCCAAAGAGTTAGGGCCGAATTTTTCAAGTCGCTCGCCGGCTTCGGTCGAAGTAAGACCCTTCTCGGTATCTGTACCGAGCTTGCTCAAGACCTCTTCAATACTGCCAACAAAAGGCTTTTCCATTTTTATACATTAATCTCCCTCTGTCTTGCCAAAATATAGGAAGCAAAACAGAATTATTATATATCTTCGTGAAATTCTTTTAAATACAAAGAAGTAAAATCTTTTTGCTCTTCAGAGCCCCCGAATTATGCAACTTATATATCTCAATATTCGACGGGGAGATCTTCGATATCGTAGAGTTTCTTGAACTCCTCTTCATCCGCCTTATTCCTGATGAACATGACATCCGTAAAGTGTCCGTCTTCGCGGTTCTTGAACCCTGCTACCTTCTCTCCGGTGCAGATGGAGCTCCTTATAACGGGGTATTCTCTTGAGGGATCGTAAGGGTATCTTCCCTTATCCTTCCCGGCTCCTGCAAATAAACGATCAAAGAACTTCATACGGTCACCCCCGATACCTGAAGTATACCACTC
>JAILMW010000030.1 GCA_024692235.1 Saccharofermentans sp.
GGAAGAGGTGATGAAATGGAAAAGTACGAAGAGAACGGCGACTCCGTCTGGAGAAAAGCTGACTTCCACGAGCAGGAATGTATCCTCCGCTGGGCTAAGCGTGTTATTAAGAACAAGATCACGGGTATCCTCGTCATAGCTGCATTTATCGAACTGGTTGCCATTGTCGTCGCGCTGTGTGCGGCAGGCAGTAAAGTGAACGGTGAACCGCAGACCTTTGAGGGTACTTTATTTGGTATCCTGAGTACTCTTTTGATCGTGAGTGCTTGCATCTGTCTTTGCAGAATGCACCGCAGTCGTCTCTCTATCCTTGAGAAGGGTGAGTATGTCGTAGCGGATGCTAAGCTCACAGATAAGGAAAAGATCAGGTCGAGATATAATAACGGTGACTATGTCACAGTGAGCTATGGCGAAGATAAGAGCTATAAATGCCTCTTGTTGGGTGATCAGTATTCTGAGATATATGAGATGTTATCACTTGGTACATCCATGCTCCTTATCAAGTACCCTGAAGACGTAAACGGCTTTGACGGAGCTGAGTTCGACTGCTTCTGTCCCGAAGCTTTTGAGAAGAATGAGCAGGAGATCAAAAATCGTTACGAAGGATCTGAGGAAGACAAGGAGGAATACTCCGACTATGAATGACGATAAGAAAGTAGCGTTCCCTACAGGCTCGAGGCTTCGCACATTAGGTGAAGGTGACTTACTGCTCCTGATATATCTTTGATCAGTCGAACCACTGCTTCTCGAAGTCCTCTACGGGAACGGGCTTGGAGAAATAATAACCCTGATAGAGCTTACATCCCATGGCATAGAGCTTCTCGAACTGAGCTGCTGTCTCGACACCTTCCGTAAGAGTATCTATACCGAGGTCGTCTGACATCCTTATTATGTTCTTGATGATAAATCCTGCCTTTAAGTTACGCTCGGAATCACGAAGAAACTGCATATCTATCTTAAGGACGTCAACAGGCATATCCTTAAGGAGATTAAGAGAAGAGAATCCGCTTCCGAAGTCGTCCATCTCGATTATAAAGCCGCATCTGCGAAGATCCTCGATAACTTTGAACCTTTCTTCGGCTTCATCCATCATGACGGTCTCGGTTATCTCGATCCTGAGCTGCTTAGGATCGATCTTGTATTCTTCCACAAGGTTCTTAAGCTCTTCTGCGACATCAAGGAAATAGAAATCCTTAGGGGATATGTTTACTGAGATGAACTGCTTAAAGCCGCGCTCCTGCCAGTCCTTTAATATCTCACAGGCTGATCTCCACATATGCTTATCTACATCGACTATCTGTCCGCTTCTCTCGAATACGGGGATGAATTTGCCGGGAGGCATGAGTCCTTCATCGGGGTGGATCCATCGAACTAATGCTTCGGCTCCTGAAAGAAGTCCCTTCTCATCTACTATAGGCTGAAGGAAAGGACGTATCTGCTTAGTATTGATCGCATCCTGAAGCTGGCTGGAGATAAGCTGATCGTGGATTATCTCATTACGCATCTTATCGTCGTAGTAGACCAGCTGCGTCTGATAAGGATCAGCTATCCTAGTAGTAGCAAGGCGGGCGCTGTCGAAGAATAAGGGAACGTCTATATCCTCACCCTCGGATATATCGTATATTCCGTAGTGAAAAATGACTCTGTGTTCAAGATCCTTATCGCTTACCTTGAATGTGGATATCTTCTCTTCAACGGGCTTGCCTAAGAAGTCCTCCTTATCGATAAGGATACCGAATGAGTCTTCTGAGAGTCTTCCTGCCAGGGACTTGCCGCGGGCACCTTCCCTTATGAAGTCTGCTGTCTTGGCGACTGTAAGGTCTCCGAACCTTTTGCCGAATACATCGTTAATGACCTTGTAGTTGGAGATCTCCATATATCCGATCATGTAGTCGGTCTTCTTATCGTTCTTGAGCCTTTTCTCGATGCTCTCGTAAAGATATTCCTTGGTATAAAGATCCGTGAGGGAATCGTGGGTGGATCTGTACATCTCGAGCTTTATCTCATTCTGCTCTTCGGTAATGTCGCGGACGCTTAAGTAAGAGCCTGTATTCTTTCCGAATTCGTCGTTAACGGAACGCATCTCAATGCGGGTATACTGAGTCTCGTCTCCTGTACCAAGAGTCAGCTTCTTGCTCCAGCCCGTCTTATCAAAATCAATATCTCCGAAGAGAAATGTAAGATTGTCCTTAACTGATTCGTAATCGTTTCTGGCACCGCCCAGAAGCTTTCTTCCGGGTTCGTTGGTCCATACGCA
>JAILMW010000020.1 GCA_024692235.1 Saccharofermentans sp.
ACCGGTTAAGTGTGGCGACGCAGAAGGGGCTCGAACCCTCGACCTCCAGCGTGACAGGCTGGCATTCTAACCAGCTGAACTACTGCGCCGTCTGTGGTGGAAACTACAGGGCTCGAACCTGTGACCCTCTGCTTGTAAGGCAGATGCTCTCCCAGCTGAGCTAAGCTTCCATGAGTTATTCGCTGGTGCGCTTTCCTCAAGCGCAAAGAGAGTATACACGCTAGGGCGGTCGTCTGTCAACAACTTTTTTATTTATTTTAAAAATATATTTTTATCAGTATCTGGAGTAGTAGATATAAACGTATGCATTCTCGGGATCCTCGGAAACGAGAACAAAATACAGGTTCTGTTTATCCTCGAATTCAATACCGCAAGTCCAGACATTCGAGCCGGACTCAACTTTAGGTACCAGTCTCTCTCCTTCAAAGAGCTGCTTAGACAGTACGTAGTAATCCGCATACGTAAGGAATGCGCCTTCAGCACCGAACCTGTCATAGATAGCATCTATTACCTTAACGGGATCATCGTGCGGTACCCTTACCTTTGCTTCGTAGCCCGATCTTCGGAATATGAAACCGTGCTTATGAATGGTCACGATATCATAACCTTCTTCGAACATGATACCCGTAGTCCTTGCTATCAGAAGATCGCTCCTGTCATATATAAATCCTCCTACGGTGACTCCTATGACAAGTACCAGTGCCACGATAAGTATGATCACGCGTTTTTTCATGATTATCCCTCCGTTATCTCATACAGTGAGAGTGCATTATACATGACGGCTTCAGCCGCCTCTCCTGTAGTGATCTCTTTTATCTGTGCTATCTTCTCCAAAACGAACGGCACATAGCACGGTTCATTTGTAAGCCCCCTGTCGGGCACCGGAGTAAGATAAGGGCTGTCCGTCTCGATTACGATCCTCTCGAGGGGAACCGCGGCGCATACAGCAGGTGTATTCTTATTATTCTTAAAAGTGATCGGACCGTCAAATCCTATATAGAATCCCATCTTTACGAGCTCTGATGCTATCTCTGGGGATGCGGAGCAGCAATGACATACGCCGACGTTCTTACGCATGTTGCCGGCCTTATAAAGGCGCCTTAGTATGTCCATGGAATCTCCTGCAGCTTCTCTCTCGTGAAGGATTATGGGTATATCAAGCTCATATGCCATAAGAAGCTGCTCTTCGTATACCTTGCGCTGGATGTCCCTGGGAGAGAAGTCATAGTGGTAATCAAGTCCTATCTCGCCTACCGCTCTTATCTTAAGTTCTTCCCTCTTTGCCAGAAGCTTATAAAGCTCATCTTTCACATCTACGCTCCACGAGGATGCCTCGTGAGGATGAACACCGACAGAACAATACAGCATGATGCCGTTCTTGCCGTCGTGGTCCTTCACATAAGACACGGCCTTACGCGATGTATCGAGGTTATCCGCAGGTATCAGGATGCGTTCTACGCCCGCCTCGGATGCATTTCGCAGGATATCTTCCGGAGTTATCCCTTCTTGCGCAAAACGCTCATCATAAAGATGAGCGTGCGTATCGAAAAATCTGTATCCGTTATTGATGTACCTTACAGGCTCTTTCATCAGGATATGTCAGCTCCGGGCTTGATGTCATCGCCGAATTCGACGACTCTGAACTTATCGCCGTCTCTTACGGACATGATCATTCCGTTAGACTCATAACCCATCATCTTACGGGGCTCGAGATTGACTATCATCGCAAGGGTCTTGCCGATAAGATCTTCAGGCTTATAGTACTGAGCGATACCGGAAAGGACCTGTCTCTCGCCGAAGCCGTCATCCACCTTGAACAGGAGGAGCTTATCGGACTTCTTTACCTTCTCGCAGGATAATACCTTAACCGCACGAAGGTCTAAAGCCGCGAAGTTATCGAACTTTGTAACAGGCTTTAAAGGCTCTTCGGGAAGATCCTTCTTGGGAGCTAATGCATCAAGCTCTGCGATCTCCTTCTCGATATCGATCCTGGGGAAGAGGACTCTTCCCTTCTTAACTGTTACGTCAGCCTTAAGAGCGTGTCTCTCAGATGCCTTCTCCCAAGTCGTACATCCCTCGCATGCACCGATCTGCTCGTAGATCTCGGGTACGATATGAGGCATTACGGGAGAAAGAAGGATAGAACATCTTCTTACCGTATCAAGGAGATTATAAAGAACTGCTGCAAGCCTGGGCTTCTTAGCATCATCCTTGGCAAGTACCCAGGGCTCGTTCTCATCTATGTACTTATTTGCTCTTGCGATAACTCTGAATATCTTATCGAGAGCATCCGAGATATGAAGTGACTCGTAGTTATCGGATACAAAAGAAGGAAGCTCATCCGTCATCTTAAGAAGCTCTTCATCGGAATCGTTGAACTCCTTATCGGAAGGAAGAGTGCCGTCAAAGTACTTGATAGCCATAGCTACCGTTCTTGATACAAGGTTACCGAGGTCATTTGCAAGATCACTGTTGATCCTGTTGAACATCATCTCGTTAGTATAAGGAGCATCCGCACCGAAAGGCATCTCGCGAAGGAGATGGTAACGAAGTGCATCTACACCGTATCTGTCACAGAGGATAAAGGGATCTATGACATTGCCGGAAGACTTACTCATCTTACCGCCGCCGAACGTGATCCAGCCGTGACCTACTACCTTCTTGGGAAGAGGTAGATCAAGAGCCATGAGCATTGCAGGCCAGATAAGAGTGTGGAATCTTATGATCTCCTTGGCCATTACGTGAACATCTGCGGGCCAGTACTTATCGAAGTCGTTATACTCGTTATTGCCGTAACCTAAAGCCGTGATATAGTTGGACAAAGCATCGATCCAAACATATACGACATGACCGGGATCGAATGTTACGGGGATACCCCAAGTAAAGCTCGTTCTGGATACACAGAGATCCTGAAGGCCGGGCTTTATGAAGTTATTGATCATCTCATTGACTCTGGACTTGGGCTCAAGGAAGTTAAGTTCTTCATCAGTAAGGAGCTTCTCCAGTCTGTCTCCGAACTCGGAGAGCTTGAAGAAGTAAGCTTCCTCGGAAGCATCTACGCACTCTCTGCCGCAGTCGGGGCACTTGCCGTCAACAAGCTGGCTTTCAGTCCAGAAAGACTCACAGGGCTTACAGTACTTACCGGTATATTCACCCTTGTAGATATATCCTCTGTCGTAAAGCTCCTTGAATATATGCTGAACGCTCTCCACATGGTACGGATCTGTAGTTCTTATATATCTGTCGTATGAGATACCGAGGAGTTCCCAGAGCTTTTTGAAGTTAGCTACGATCTCATCAACATACTGCTGAGGAGTAACGCCGGCTTCCTTCGCTTTATCCTCGATCTTCTGACCGTGCTCATCTGTACCTGTAAGGAACATTACATCAAAGCCCTGCATTCGTTTCATCCTTGCAACTACGTCGCATGCGAGCGTCGTATAGCAGTGACCGATGTGAGGGTTGCCCGAAGGATAATAAATGGGCGTCGTGATGTAAAAAGGTTTCTTCTCAGACATATGAGCCTCCTAAAGAATTATAAATTGAACTTATTAATTATAATTACTCGGAAGCTATAATTCAAGAAAAGTACTTATTCCAGAAAGCAAAGACGGACATGGGCTTACCGAAGAGGTATCCCTGGAAGATATCGGCACCCATCTCCTTGAGCTTATCAGCCTGTGACTGACTCTCCACGCCCTCTACTACAACACCCTTGCCTATAGAATGCGCAAGCATGGTCATAGCAGATATGAAAGACCTGTTGAACTCCACTTTCTCCATGTCGTCTACAAAGCTCTTATCGATCTTGATCTCGTCTACGGGAAGTTCCTTTAAGTAATTGAAGGAAGAGTATCCTGAACCGAAATCATCAAGGGCTGTTCTTATGCCCGCCTTATGAAGCTTATTTATGTTCTTGCGGCACATGGCCATATTCTTCATAAGAGATGTCTCCGTAAGCTCGATAAGGATATTCTCGGGAGGTACGTTATATCTGTCCAGTACTTCCATTACCGCATCCACATAATCCTTACGGATAAGATCATCGGCAGTGGCATTGATATGCACATAGAAATTCTCGGGAACGCCCTTGGACCTCCACTTTGCGACCTGCTTAACGGCTTCATTCAATATCCAGTCACCTACGGCATCCATCTGATCCGTGGATTCCAAAGCGGCAACGATCTTCTCGGGATTTTCAAGTTCTCCTCCCGGAGACTGCCAGCGAAGGAGCGCCTCTGCACCTACCAGATCGCCCGTCTTAACATCCGTCAGCGGCTGATAGTAAAGCTGGAAGTTCTCCATATTATTACGGATACATCTGTTGATCGTAAGCTCGAAGTCTACCCTCTCCTTGAGCTCATGAAGGTCAACGGGAGAATAGATGGCATACTTGAGCTTCTTCTCCTGCTTGACCTTATGAAGTGCGATCTCCGCATTGGTCATGATCTCGTCTACCGTAGATCCCGTAGGATAGAATGAGGCAGACAGACCCCATGTCAGGAAGAAGTCACCCTCTTCCGTATGAAGAGGCGCCGCAGAATATTCCTGAAGATCGGACATATACTCCGTAACGTTCTTCTGGGAAGCGTCGGGCCAAAGAATCGCAAAGCTGTCTATACTTACGTGATATACGGAAGCATCCGCGGGAACGGTCTTCTTCAGAAGGTCGGCGAAAGCCACGATTATCGCATCACCGGAAGCTCTTCCGTATCTGTCATTATATGAGTGGAACTCATTGATATCAGCCAGGATGACCGCCGCAGAGAGCGTATCCTTGCTCCTTATAAGCTCTTCTAAGTCTTTATTGAGCCTCTCTCTTCCGGGAAGGTTGGTAAGAGCATGTGAAGCATCGCTTCGCTCCACATTCTCCTTGACCTCGTTCATCTTGTTAAGATCGAAGGTCATGCCTACTATGATCTTCTTATGCTGGATCTTATCCTCTATCGATTTACCGCGGCATGCGACCCAGGCTATACTTCCGTCAGATCTTATGAACCTGACCTCGATAGAAAACTTTGTTCCTATCTCGCCCATGGACCTTCTTATGGCTACGACAAATCTGTCACGGTCCTCCGTGACTATCTTGGCAGCAAGTGACTCTACGAAGTCCCCCTCTATCTGAGTAGGAGCCTCAGGGAATATCTCCTTGATGTTCTCGGATATATAGAGCATCTCGGAATCAAGGTCCGCATAGAATGTGATAGCTCCGGTACCTTCGATAAGATTTGTCCTTAAGAAATCATCCTGAATATAGGAAGTAACATCGGAGAAGGCACCTGAGATATACCTGGTCTCCCCTCCGAACTTTCCCGAAGGCCCGGCATCCGAGAATCCCTCTACTCGCAAGATCAGCTCGCCCCTTCCGGGAGCCAGGAATCTTATCTCCATATCAGGGTCCGTAAGATGCGTCGTAATGAACTGAACGAATGTCTCATGTATCTTATCCGCATCTTCGGGATGGATATAGTCCTTGTAGCATCTTGAAAATGACTCAACTACATTGGACTTAAGGTCGAACTCATGTACGAACCTGTCGCTTACGTAGCAGGTGTCGTTAGCGATATCGTAAGTAAAGAGATAGGAATTAAGACCCTCTCCGAAAAGCTGCGAGAAAGACTTCTCATACATACTCATGGATTTATCTTCCATGAATCCCGCCACATATCTGGTCTGATCGAGCTTTACGACCTGAAGGCTGACATCGACGGTAATGGAATCGAATTCGTTCTTCTTGATCGAATGGCTTATCTTAGCACTCTCGCTGTCTCCTGTAAGAAGATCTCCTATCGTATTGTCATAAAGAGAAGAGATATACTGCCTGTCATCTTCGGGAATATACTGGAAGAACCGGGTAAGGAGCATATCCTCAGCCGCGGCAGGTCCGATCACGGCCTGCATCTTATCGTCGAACATTATCCTCTTATCCCAGGGATTTATCAGGAACTTACAAAGGACCGTTCTGTCCACGATATACTTGAGCTCGCCTATGGTAAGGGAGTCTATATACGCCAGAAGATCATCTCTTGAGAACCGCTCCACCTTTGTCACTTCCAATCAACTAAACTTGATTTATTGTAACAGATGAAGAGCGCGTTCGTACATTTCTTTTTTGCTCAAACCTGTTGCCGCAGCGACCTCTGAAGCTATCTTTTTTGTCGGTAATCCCTGAGATGCGAGTTCACGTATAAGCTCGTCGGGATCGACCGTCTTCTCTTCCTTTACTTCTCCCATACCTTCAAGGCAGATAACAAATTCTCCCTTAGGAGGGATCTTCTCAAAATGCTCCTTTGCTTCAGCTACCGTGAGCCTTAGAACTTCCTCGTATTTCTTGGTAAGTTCGCGGCAGAAAGACGCGCGGCAGGAACCGAAGCCCGCCTCTATAAGCTCGTCTATAAGCTTCATAAGCCTGTGGGGAGCTTCGTATATAATTACCGTCTCATCGTATGCGCGAAGAGCCTGCAACCTCTTCTTACGAGGAGAGCCCGAAGACGGAAGAAATCCTTCGTAGTGGAACTTCGTCGTATCAAGGCCGCTTAGAACAAGCGCGGTAATGGCAGCAACAGGACCCGGTACTGCGGTCACTTCGACACCGCCGGAGATACAGAGCTTAACAAGATCTTCTCCGGGATCGTTTATAGAAGGCATGCCGGCATCTGATACGAGAGCCACATCCGCGCCTTCCTTCATCATATTGATAAGCACGGGACCCTTGGCCGCCTTATTGTGCTCATGGTAAGAGAAGAGCTTTCCTTCTATGCCGAAATGCTGAAGCAAAAGTCCCGTTCTTCTTGTATCTTCGCAGGCGATTATATCGACCGAGCTTAAGATCTCGACTCCTCTCGAAGACATATCTCCCATGTTGCCTATCGGCGTTCCAACTAGATAAAGCAATCCGTGTGCTCCTTATCGTAAATATCATTTATCTTTTCCGTGTTGATTATACACCCGCCGGAAGTCTTCTTCGAAATGATAAGCGGCGGCAGTATCTTCACATCAGAACCCGAAGCACCCTTCTTACCTGCGGCAAGTATCATCGAAGCATTTCTGTCCTCAAAAGGATGCACATTCATAAGACGGGTAAGCTTTATATTATTCTTCTGCATCGAATTCATAACATCGCCTAACCTGTCCGCATGCATTACCATCACGATATGCCCTGAAGAAGGTATGACTCTGGAAGCTGCTACTGCCATGAAGTCGTCTAAGTCACCGTTCTCTTCGAACCTGCCGTTAAGTCTTCCTTCCGATCTTCCTGCCGCAGGGCCGTTCTTCCTCGAATAAAAAGGCGGATTCATGAAGACAACATCATATTGCTTCGCCTTAACTTCAGAAGGAAGTTCCCTGATGTCCGCATTAAAGGCACGCATGCGATCACCGACGTTGTTATTATTGATATTCATGCGCATGACTTCGCATTCGTCCGGCATTATCTCCACCGCGTCTATATACGCATTATCGTATCTTGCGGCAACGCAGAGGCTCACGGCTCCGCAGTTAGATCCGAGCTCTAACATATCGCAGCGCTTATCGCCGCTGTTGCCCTTTCTTATAAAGGAAGCAGCAAACCATGCAAGGAGCACGCTGTCGGTCCCGAATCGGAACCCGTCTTTAAGCTGAAGCAGAGTAAATCCTTTTCTGCCCAGATCTTCAGTTGTCAGATCAGACTCATTAAACATAAGAAGAGTCTAAATTATGTAAGCGGGATTGTCGAGATTATACTGTCATGAAGCGATATCAATCGTTACGACATCACCATTATATATACATGCGATATAAGTATCAGAAGCTACAATGCTCGGATTACTCGGACTAATATAGCGATCGTCCGGATCACGAGGCATGGTACCTATCAAAGTCGGTGAAGCAAGATCAGGACCTGATTCATATATCTCATATGAATCTTCACTGTCGATGTAAACAACATAGTAAACTCTGCCATTATAGACATTACAAGCTCTTACATTGTCAATATAGTTTTCCCCGGAAGCAGACTTTGAATAAAGGCAGACACTACCAACTTCACGACTATATCGCCTTGAGATCTTGTATCCGTCACAGTATACACCCGAATCAGTAGAACCGTATTCTTGAATAAAAGCACTGTATTCGACAGGAACCAGAATAAAGACGTCGGTAGTGAACGCTGTGTCCCATGCATATCTCTGACTGTTACTTATATCGATATTCCCATCGATAATATCCACACACCATATACTCCCCCCGAGCATATAGAAATACTTGCTGTCTCTTATTCCGGCAAACCGAACACCATAATAATCTCCATGATATATTTCGGCATCCTGCTCGCTGATCGTATCTGTCTTTGTATCATAGACGCAAAAATATATATTATTATTCTCGACCTTCCAATAGATAATGGAATCTTCATATCTTACAGGCATACAGTTCATAGATTCTGCGGAATCGACTACGGTAACAGTTCCGTCGGGATCTATCCTTTGAAGCTCGCTGTCGGTAACATAGTAGATCGTGTCATCGATAGCTACACCATGATTAACAGAATTACATATATCATTATCTCCCGCAGTATTAAGATCAAATCTGTCAGAAAGATAATTAGTAAATCCGTGCTCCTTGAGAAGATAGGTAAAAGGATATATTACCGCAAGCACAAGCAGCACCGACAGGATAATGACCGGCACCATATATTTTGACTTAGGCTTCTCCTTGCAGTGAATCAGTTCTTTGACACTTGATATAAGTACAAAAAGGAAAAATAAGACCAGGACAACATCTGCAACCAAAGCAAGCGAAGGTCTGATACTAAGACGCATTACTTCAATAGACGTTATATAGTAATACGATACCATCACAAGAACAGATATAGCCGATATCGTCTGTATGATCAGATGCGTCTTAACGTCTGTCTTACTAAGCGAACAAGCGATTGAAAAGATATTTAATGCGAACACCAAACCGGCAACAACAAAGGCCAGGAACAGGAAGTACACCACCTGCCAGACCCTTATCTCATGGAACAAAAAATCTATGTCGGTGTCGGACCCACTATCAACCGAATTCGAGAGAAGAAGCATCAACCAGACGATAATAGCAGAACCTATCTGCTTAAAAGCCGTACCTGTCATTCCTTTGGTTATCTTGCTGTCTTTACTCATATCAGCACACCACCTGTCACGTTAGTTTTACAATATCATGGATGATTATATCAATAATAGCATGGTAGTAACACGTCTCAAGTAGAGATTCCATTGACGCTTCATCTTTCCAAGTGCAAAGATCTCAGCAACAAAGAGCTATGACAATTATCGGGACATAAAAAGACCCGCCCAGCAAATACCGAACGGGATCTTTAAGTTCCTAATTAGGATTATTGCTTATCAGCCTTCAGCGATAGCGGATACAGGGCAAACCTCTGCGCAAGCACCGCAGGAAAGGCAAGCATCTGCATCGATATTGTACTGTGTATCGCCCTCGGAAATAGCAGATACGGGGCAAGCGTCAGCACAAGAACCGCAAGAAAGACAAGCATCGGAAATTACATAAGCCATTGTAATATTCTCCCTTCGTTAATGTAATGACATTATCGCATCAAATTGGAAATATTACAAATGTCCGGTTCCTCATTTGTATTACTCTGCATCGTCCTCTAACCTGTCTACATCCTGGGCAGGACCCTGACAGCCTTCCTTATGACCACCGCATCCGCCCGGACAGCCTCCCTGGTTCAAAGGTTCAAGTGTACCCCAGTCGAATACCTCGACTTCGCTTACGTCGTCGACCGTAAACTTAACAGATACCTTCTCCTCGATAAGATTAACGTCGTTGACGATACCCATTCCCCTGGGAGTCCTGATCTTCTTACCTGTCTTTGGAAGTCTCTTATGTGCATCCGCATATGCTTCCTTCTCGAACTGAAGGCAACACATAAGACGTCCGCATGCGCCGTTAAGCTTAGTGGGGTTAAGAGATAATCCCTGATCTCTTGCCATACGAAGAGTAACGGGAGCGAAGTGATTAAGGAATGTGCAGCAGCATAACTCTCTGCCGCAGACGCCGATACCGCCTACAAGCTTAGCCTGATCTCTGGAACCGATCTGGCGAAGTTCGATCCTTGCACGGAATACGGAAGCCAAGTCCTTAACGAGATCTCTGAAGTCTACTCTGTTATCCGAAGTAAAGTAGAATACGACCTTCTTGCCGTCGAATGCGAATACCGCATCTACGAGGTTCATGTCGAGCTCGTGCTTTTCGATAAGCTGTAAACACTTATCGTATGCTTCCTTCTCCTTTACTTTCTTAAGCTCGTATCTTTCAAGCTCTTTCTCATTGGCAAAGCGAAGCACGGGAAGGATGTCGTCTCCTACCTGATCGTCTTCCATTTCGATGGGCTCCTCTACTACGTGAGCTATGTCGGTTCCCATGGATGTCTCTACCATAACGGCATCGCCTATGGTGAGGTTAAGGCCGTTACACGAGAACTTATATACCTTGCCCGCATCTCTAAAGCGCAGATTAACTATCTTCTTCATTGCTTCAACTCCTTATGTATCTTCAAAAGCATGCTCGAGCATGCAGCATCGTAACTGACATTTACCTTGAGTCCCTTGGAGAACTCCGTTACCGCATTGACCGCATTGCTTATATTGATAAGGGTAAGTCCCCTTGCATCCGAAAGGAAGCTTATGAGCTTATCCTTCTTATCCTGATTCTTAAGTACTCCCTTGCTTGCGGAAGCAAGAAGAGTTGCGATATCTCCCAATGTCCACTGCAAAAGAAGCAGCAGTTCGTCAGTCCTGTCGGAATTGTCGTTCCAGTAGGAGACTTCGTCTATCAGTATATCCGTATAGGACATCTTGGGCATATCCATGACAAGCTCGAAGATGTGTTCCCTCTCCTGTGAGAATTCCTCGTCCTCCATAAGAGATAAAGCCTTGCCGGGGATACCGGAAGAGAACTCCGCACAGAACTCTATCTTCTCTTCGGATGCATCGTCCTTACCCGATCTCTTTAAGATCTGCTCTATCTCTTCGGAAGTATAAGGATGAAGAGAGAGGACCGTGACTCTGGACAGGATCGTTCCCAGAAGTTTACTCTGATCAGAGCAGAGGAGGATGAATTCCACTCCCTTAGGAGGTTCCTCCAAAGACTTAAGAAGGAGGTTCTGTGAGACATCCGCCAGTTGATCGGCGTTAATGATGTATACCTTATTCTTGGAGATCTGAGGATTTACCGCCTCGTCTGCGATAAGCCCGCTCCTAAGATCTTCGATCTTTATGGTCTTCTTGCCCTTGGGGGCTTCGAACCTTCTTATGTCCGGGTGCGTACCCGCGTCGAAATAAGCACAGGACGGGCACTTTCCGCAACAGCCGTCCTCCGTAGGCTCATGGCAAAGGACAGCCTTCGCAAGTTCATTTCCGAAAGTGTGCTTGCCGATACCCGGAGCACCTGTAATGAGGAAAGACTGGGCAAGGGTGCCCTTGAGCATAGAGCTTATCCTGCTCTTGACTTCCGTCTGTCCTACAAGATCTTTGAAAGCCATGTCTTGATCTCTTCGAAAATCTCATCAGGTGTCCCCGACGCGTCTATGACCTTGATGCGGTCATCCTTCTTGGCGCACTCGAGATATCCTGCTCTTACCTTATCCTGAAAAGAGTTGCCCAGTGCCTCAAGGCGGTCTTCGGCTTCTCCTCTGGAATGTCTTCTGTTATATGCAGTCTCTGTATCCAGGTCCAGAAGGAAAGTAATGTCGGGAGTTATGCCTGCCGTGGCGATCTTATTAAGAGTATCAGTAAGCTCTGATCCCAATCCTCTTGCATAACCCTGATATGCACTGGTGGAATCGAAGAAACGGTCGCAGAGAACAGAAGTGCCCGCCTCTAATGCGGGAGCTATAACTTCCTCCGTGATCTGAGCTCTTGCTGCCTCGTAAAGGAGGAGCTCTGCAAGAGAAGTCATGGAGTCGTTCTTCTTATCTAATAAGATCTCTCTTATCTTCTCTCCGACTGCCGTTCCGCCCGGCTCTCTTACTACGATAAAATCCCTGCCTGTCTCCTGAAAGTAATCTCTTACCTTCTCGAACTGGGTGCTCTTACCGCATCCGTCTATTCCTTCAAATGTGATGAATACACCTTTTGCCATCTTTAATCCAACTTAATAGTATGTATCTCCGCGATATCGATCCAGATCTCCTTCTCGAGACGATCGTTCTCAGCCTTGATATCCTCTACCGTCTCTTCGATATGGACGGGCTTGGGAGGAATATTGTGCTTGGGACGCTGAGGTCTTCTCTCGGAGCGGTTCCTGTTATTGTTCTTGTTACGGTTATTGCCGCCGTTCTGATTGCCCTGATTATTGGAAGCATTAGTATTGGAATTACCCTCGACCTGAGACTGGATCTTATTCTCCTTATTCTCTGCGGGCTTTATCTCCTTGCCCTCGCCGTTATTCTTCCTGGGGCGGTTGTTGTTCCTTCTTCTGGCATTGTTGCGGTTGCCGGAACGATAGTTATTGTTACCTCCGTTGCCGCCGTGATTGTTCTGCTTCTTGGGAGCATTCGAATTATTGTTGTTCTCTGCCATTTCTTCCTCCGTGTCGGGACATTAACTATAAAATTATAAAGGTTTAACCTTTAAACTTCAAATATAAGGCTTATCTATTAGCTTTACGGACTTATCTTCGGGGATCTTGCCCTTATAATCCATAATGTCCTTCAAGGGGTAAAGGACGAAGGCTCTCTCATACATCCTCGGGTGCGGGATCGTAAGTATCGGATCGTCGGATATAAGATCGTCATATAATAGGATATCAAGATCTATGGTCCTGGGACCGTTCTTTATTAACCGTACTCTGTGAAGATCGCTTTCTATCTTCTGACACACCTTAAGAAGAGAATAAGGATCAAGTGTCGTCTTAAGTTCAAGACAGGTATTAAGGAAATACGGCTGATCGTCGTAGCCCACGGGCTCCGTCTCATAGATATTGGCGCACCCGGTGACCTCGATATCATCGTTGTCCTGCAAGATCTTTATAGCCTTTCGAAGGTTATCTTCTCGGTCTCCCATATTGCTTCCTATTGAAAGATAAGCCGTATGTATATCCATTACTTACTCGCCTCGTTCTCTCGTTATCTTGGTAAGCATCGTCTTGAAGTTGCCGTTAACGGGAGCTTCCGGCTTAGATACCGTGATCTCGACGTTCTTTATAAGGTCAGATACTTCCAACACCTTACCTGCTATCTCATATGCAAGATGCTCTATAAGATCGCACCTGGATGTTGTGACTTCCTGCTTTATGACATCGTAGACTACGGCATAGTCGACGGTATCTTCAAGCTTATCCGTAACGGCTCCGGGGATCTTGTCGAAAGCCATATCGCAACTTACGATAAAGATCTGACCGTTTTCCTTCTCTTCGGGAAATACGCCCACATGTCCGTGAAATCTCATCTCACTCATTACGATATGGTCCATTTTTTCAATCCTCCCTTATGGTCTTATCGAAGCCGCAAAGTGCGTCGAATGTATCCCTTACGTTATGTACTCTTACCATTGAAGCGCCGCATGCAACTCCCGCAAGAGCCATGCCTATAGATACGGGATCTCTCAGGTCGGGTGTCGTCTCTCTTGGAAGAAGTACCGAAGGAGTCCTCTTTCTCGAGCATGCGATAAGCATAGGATACTTACCTCCGAATGACAGCTCATTGATACGCCTTGTAAGCTCGATATCCTGGGCTCTTGAAGTTCCGAATCCCACACCGGGATCCAATATCAGGCGATTGTCTTCGATCCCTGCCTCGTGAGCTCTTCTTATACTTCCGTCAAGTTCTCTTACGGCCCTGTCTATTATGTCTTCCTTGATGCATTCGCCGTTACGCCTGCAGTTGAACATAAGGATAGCCGCAGCATCGTACTTCTTAACGACTGCTGCCATATTAGGATCGTACATAAAGCCGTAGATGTCATTTATTAAATGGCACCCTGCCTCGAGAGCACCCTCTGCCACCTTGGACTTATATGTGTCTATGGAGATAACGACATCGAAGTTATCTCTTATTGCCTCTACGACGGGAACGATCCTGGAGAGCTCCTCGTCAACGCTTATCTCCGTATATCCGGGACGCGTGGATTCGCCTCCGACATCGATGACCTGTGCTCCGTCTTCGATCATGGACTTGACGTTCATCATGGCATCGGTGAACTTATAGTTCCTGCCTCCGTCGGAGAAAGAATCGGGAGTTACGTTTAATATGCCCATGCAGACCGTCTCCTTACCGAAAGTAAGGATCTTATCGCGGCACTTAACGCTGCCTGTATAGTAGTTATCCGTCATTTATGAATTGCTCCTCTGGCGGTTGATAAGTGCGAGGGCTTCATTTCTCGTTCTGGCATCTGTACGACATCCGCCTCTCATAGCTGAAGTTACCGTCTTGGAACCGGGCTTTCTGATGCCTCTCATCGTCATACAGAGGTGCTCCGCCTCTATGACGACGCACACTGATGTAGCGTCGATGCTCTTTATGATCTGATCTGCGATCTCGGATGTAAGTCTCTCCTGAAGCTGAGGCTTGCGGGATAATGTATCCACGATCCTTGCTACCTTGGAAAGGCCTAAGATCTTACCGTCTCTGGGGATATATACGACATGCGCCTTACCGTGGAAAGGAAGAAGGTGATGCTCGCACATGGAGTAGAAAGGAATATCTCCTATGAGGATCATCTCGTCGTTGCCTTTCTCGTTAAAGACCTTAATGTCCTTAGAGACATCTCTGTGAAGTCCCGAGAAGACTTCCGCATACATCCTTGCAACTCTCTGAGGAGTCTCAAGAAGCCCCTCTCTGTCAGGGTCCTCACCTATAGCCTTAAGGATAGTCCTTACCGCACCTTCGATGGCAGGAAGATCCATATTCTTTCTGCTCTCCTCGGGGATAGCAAAATCATTGTCGTAGTCGTACATTTATATCATCTCCAAATCTTTAATTATTCTTCGTAACCGCCTGCATGCTGCTTGCGATATTCCATGGGAGTTATTCCCATCTGCTTTCGAAAGGCTACGTTAAACCTCTGAGGGCTGGAGAACCCCGCCATGGAAGCTACGCCTGCTACCTTTATCTGCTTGTCTGAGAGAAGCTCGCAGGCACGTTCTATTCTCTTCTTCATAAGATAGGACATGGGACTTATGCCGAACTCGTCCCTGAAGGCACGAGTAAAATATCCCTGGCTTAAGTACACATAGGAAGCTGCACTTGCTACGGTGATACCTCTATCGTAGTTGGAATCTATATATTCCTTTGCGATGAATACAAGCTCCTGTGCCTTGCCGTTTTTAACCCTCAGGCTCTCCTCCCACTCTCTTCTGAGGGCTCTTGCAAGGACTAACATAAGCTCCAGGGTAAGTATCTGAAGCATAAGCTCCTTGGACTGGAAGTCGCCCTTACGCTCGTTTACGATCTTCTCCATGACTTCGCTTATCTCTTTCTTGTAAGAACCCGAGATAACGATATAGGGATCCTTGGGAAGAGCATCTTCCTTACTCTCGTCGCCTTCCGCGAAATTAAAGAAGCTCTCCAGAGAAGGCTGATATCTTCCTGCTACATTCTTCTCTTTGGCAAAGCCGAAATAGAGCACGAGAGTATCCGCCACACTGGACTTAACTTCAAAGCAGTGAGGAGTCTCCGGACGGATAATAAGGGCGCTTCCCTTCTCGACGGATACTTTCTTGCCGTCGATATTGAACTCCGCCCTTCCGTTACGCATATAAAAGAGCTCGTGGGTATTATGGGTACTCATCTTCACGTTGGGAGCTTTCTTCTCCATAACGTGCTCAAGTCCCTCGAAGACGACAGGGAATACTCCGGTATCGTTCTTGATGCTCTCTTCTATAGCCGGAAGTACATTCTCAAACATCGTCCTCTCCTTATTCGAATCTTATATTGTCGATATAGATCTCTCCGTTCTTGGAATTATCCTCGACGGTGAACTTAAGGCTTTCCAGAGTGATGGGGCCTTCTGTCTCATATGTGAATACCAGCGTCTGCCAGTTGAGCTGCTGCTTGATCTCAGCTTCGCCGAATCCTTCCACCTTAAGGTTCTTCTTAACGGTATCGGGGTTAAATACATCCACCAGCATCCTGGATCTGCCGCGAAGCTCAATCGGTGCCATTATCGACTTATACGTAAGTACCGGCTCGAATCCGTAGAGCGAATTTTCCGTCTCGTATCTTATGTGGAGCGAAGCAGTACCTTCAGTCTTATGAAGTGTATCGCAAGTTATGACGCCGTTACCCTTGAAAGTCCTGTATACCTTGAGTTTCTTAAAGTCCTCACCCTCGTTCTCGATACCGATGAACTCCAGATCGTCACAGCTCGTGAAGAACAGATCGGGAGCATAGAAAGCCGCATCCCTGTCAAATCTGAAGGGCAATACCGGAAGGTCGTTGAGGTTCTTGAAGGTAGCCTCGTGAGGGAAAGGAGAGAAACCGTAGGTGACACTTACGGGATCTGTTATATCGTCACACCATACCATGACTCTTACGCCGTGTAAGATCCTGGCATTGGCGGGATAGAATACGCGGTCCTCTCCGCAGACTGCAAAGCCTCTGAGCTCTGTCTGACCTTCCGCGAGTCTTAAGCCGTCGCCTAAGTTATCGAACTGAAGGATAAGCTTATTGCCCGCCTTCTCGACACCTGAGCATGCGGGGCATGACTTGGGCATCATGGGGGTTATATGGTGACCTAAAGCGATGACAGCAAGACGCACACCTAAGGTAAAGCTCTTGGTCTTATCGGGGAGCAGGAGGTCATGAAGGCTGATCATGCCAGTAGGCATATTGAGCTTCCTGCAGAATGCCATGAGCTTCTCGTTGAACTCTATGACCTTGTAGGGAAAGTCGTAATCGATACTTCCGGGATGCATGGTAACAAAGAGCATGGAGGGCATGAGCGAATCGTCATAGACCTCCTTGGGCTCGAATACCGAAGATAAAGTTCCCAGAAGTCCCATTAAAAGGAGATCATATCTTCCGAAAGAGAATTCCTCATTGTCGGGAGAAAAGCTCATTCCTCTTATTGTAAGTCCGCGAAGTGCATGAAGCTTTGCGCGGTAGAGCGTCCCCACCCTGAACTTCGCCTTTATATATGCGGAATCAACGGCCTTCTTACCGGTCTTCTCCCTGATCTCGGAGAGCATGCCGAAGTCCAGGTTCTTGGCAGAACTTATATTGTCCTCTTTCGGAGCCTGTGCCGTCTTGAAAGTGGAATCGGAAGCCGTAGGGAAATCCAGTTCCAAAGCTTCCTTCACCGCCTCCTGTTCTTCCTTCTTCTCTTCTTCGTCTGTCGTAAGATCATGAAGCTTCTTATCCTTCTCCAGATCGAAGTCCAGGAAGAACTTGCCTTTCTCGATCTCGCTCTTCAAGGTATCAGTCTCGTTAAGATGCCTGTCCTTCTTAAGGTTCGCGAGATATCTCTCCTTATCCGTCAGAAGCTCAAGCTCCTCAAGATAATCTCGAAGCGCCACCTGATTCTCCACTACCTCGTCGGATATCCAGTTGATGATCGACGAATCGGCCGTAGACAGATCGACGACACCGATGGGATAGTGGACCTGATCGGCAACGGTGTATGCAAATGAAAATGCGGATGAAGATACGTCTGCAAGTTCCTTGGTATCAGTTATCTTGATCCAGTGAGCATCCTTAAAATGCTCCTTGGGATCGTATGCGATCTCCTTCTCGCCTTCTTCAAGACCGCTTCTGGAAGGAGTGAAGAAACGAAGATGGCTCATTACCTGTCTCTTCAACGGAGTCGCGGGAGCTGTGGCGTGCTTCATGGGGATCGAGAGGAACTCGGATCCCAGAAAAACCCATACGTCACCGCATCGTATATCAGACAGCGTGACTGTCTCGTTAAAGCATTTGAATACAAAGGTATAGGCGTCGGTAGTGGCTTTATAAGCGGGGATAGTAAACTTAAAGTCGCCCTTGGCCGAAGTAGTTGCCTCAAGGCTTAAGATCGTACCGTACTCGGTATCGAGCTTAGAAACTCTTCTTCCGTCCGTAGGATCCTTTAAGATCTCGAGTGTGATCGTGGCGATAGGCGCAGCCTTACCCCTGATCACTAATGGTACCTGTTGCTGGAATACAGTCTTGTTCCCCAGCCAACTTGGTAATACGATCTGGTTTGCCTGCATACTTTCCCCTTGCTCTATGCGCCTGTTTTGAGTAGCACATAGACAGACACATTATACATATTTAAGAGCTTTTTTTCATCTAAATATGTTGCGCGAACAAAAAAGTTGCATTATCATGTGAGATATAAAAATTTTTCTGTGGAGTCAAGGAGAAGCGAATGTCTTTCCGTTACAGCGAATATTTCAAGAACATCAGCACTCATTTCCCCGAAGCTACTTTCGAAGATATCAAGGAACGAAGTCACGAACTCTTCTGTTGCGCGGTGAAGAGCTACGGCAACGGCGATTTCAGCGAGCACTACCACGAATACCTTGAGCTCATATACGTAGTGGCGGCCTCCATGACCGTCAGGGTCAATTCTCACGACTACCACATGAACAGCGGTGATTTCCTTGTAGTCATCCCCGGCGACGTTCACAGCATGACATGCAACAAAGGCTGCAAGTATGTTGTTCTTCAGGCAGACACGGACTTTGTCTTCTCTTCCGTCTTAAGTAACTCCGAGCTCCACTACGTGATGCCATATACCCTTTCGATACATAACGAAGCAAGGCTTTTTAAGGCAAATATCGTAGACTCCACGGAGATACCCAAGTGCATCTACAATATAGTAAGCGAGTATACGGACAGAAATAAGTTCTTCACGCTGGCAATAAGGTGCCACTTATCCGCCATCGCTCTCTATGCTTTCCGTCACTGGGATAAGATCTTATCTGAATCCGATGAAGAAAGACGTGACATAACAGAGGAAGACCCCAGGCTTTCACGAGTCATCGAAGTTATAAACGAACGCTATTCCGATGATCTGTCGGCAGAGGAGATGGCGCAGATAGCAGGCATGAGCTACAGCTATTTCTCCAGATACTTCAAGTCCACGGTAGGACTTTCTTATTCCGAATATCTCAATGCAGTAAGGATAAAGGCTTCCGAGAAGCTCCTTATAGATTCGAACCTCTCCGTAGCTGATATAGCGGCTGCAGTAGGATTTTCAAATACAAGCTATTACATAGCCCAGTTCAAGAAGCAGCTTCATATGACACCCAAGAGGTATAAGAACAGCTTCAGCGGTGTCGTCGGACAAAACGATAATTAATCGGAGATAAGGACGTTCATACCCTTCTTCCTGCAAGCTTCCACGGTCACCTGGTCCGCGTTGTCGTCTGTGACCAGATAATCGATCTTGTTGGGGGATATGAATACCGATGCCGAATCCGCGCCCATCTTAGTAGAATCAATAAGCGCTACTATATGCTTGCTCCTCTCGGCACAGATCCTTTTCAGTTCCAGCTCAAAGAGGTTATTACCGGAAAGCCCCATTTCAGGTGAAAATCCGTTGCCGGAGACGAAATAATATTCGGCGCGGAATCTGCTTATCATCTCGCGGCACATAACGCCCTCGATGGTTCCCGAATGGGGACGGAGCATTCCGCCTATAAGTATTATCGATTTGAAATTGTTATGGTGCTGCAGTTCCATAGCTGTATGGATACCGTTGGTTATGACGGTAACATCATCCGTATCCTTAAGGAAAGGGATCATGTTAAATGCCGTGGAACTTGCGTCCATGAATATGGTATCGCCGTTCTGAACAAGCTTTGCAGCTCTTCTGCCGATCTTCTCCTTGAGGTCGACATGGGTCACGGATCTGACCATATAGTTCTCGGAAAGCTCGTCGGTATGCTGCTTCTCGGGAAGCCTTACTCCGCCGTGGAACCTGACTATGGCACCTTCCCTTGCAAGGTCACGAAGATCGGTCCTTATGGTGGCACCTGTAACACCAAGGCGCTCGGACAGGAGGTTCGTATTTATGGAACCTTCCGTAGCCAGTATATCGAGGATCTGCTTTCTTCGTTCAAGATTTATCATATGAAGTGATAATATCATGCGGCATTTTTCATTTCAATAAAACCTTTTCGCTTCGTTTTCATTTTATTGTTATTTCGAAAGGCACTTGCGCAAGACATTTGCGAGGATAAAGTATAGAATAACTCGGGAAGGAGATACGCCATGCTTTATATAATCCGTCACGGAAAGACAGACTGGAACGCAAGACACAAACTTCAGGGAAGAACAGATATCCCTCTTAACGAGCAGGGGCGCGCCATGGCTTTGAAGGCTCACGACGAATACCTGGATATCCATCTGGACGTATGCTACTGCTCTCCCCTCATCCGTGCCAGAGAGACGGCGCAGATCCTTCTTGAAGGAAGAGATATCCCGATAATCACGGATGACCGTCTGACGGAGATGGCATTCGGCTCCTATGAAGGCATCGAGAATTCATTCGATATCCCGGACTGTCCCATCAACGAACTCTTCTTCCACCCCGAGAACTACATTCCCGAGGAAGGTGCAGGAGAGAGCCTTGACGAACTCTTCGAGAGAACAGGGTCATTTCTTAAGGACATAATGCCTGAAGTCAAGAAAGGCAAGGACATCCTTATCGTAGGCCACGGCGCAATGAACTCATCTATCGTAACTCAGGTAAGGGGCAGGTCAAGAGATCAGTTCTGGAGTGAAGGAATAGAGAACTGCGTCATGAAAAAACTCATATAAATATTCCGCTTCTTAAAAATACGCAATCTCATACACAGAAGGCACTTTTTTGTATGGATCTGTGTATTTTCTTCGAGAAACAGCAAAAAATAAGTCCCGCATTACTGCGGGACTTGTGGCTGCCGAACTAGGATTCGAACCCAGACAGACGGTACCAGAAACCGGAGTGCTACCATTACACAATTCGGCAATGTCATTTATTTGACGTGGGTTAGTATAGCAAATCGCCAACCCAAAATCAACAACAATTTTCTTTATTTCTCAAGCGGCTCTATAAGGCCCATTTCTTCGAGCTTTTCCCTTACCTTGCCCATGTCTTCGTATATGGGGATCTTCATCTTGTCGTTACGGAGGGCAAAAGCGGGATGGTATGTGGTCATTATCTGATAACCCTTGACCTCCCTGAATACGCCTCTTACATCTCTCATCACGGGCTTATCGCCGAAGAATGCTTCATAGGCAGTAGAACCCAGGAGCACTATCACCTTGGGCTTTACCAGAGCAAACTGCTGCGCCAGGAGCTTCTTACATGTCGATATCTCCACAGGCTCCGGACGCCTGTTCTCGGGCGGCCTGCACTTTACGATGTTGCAGATATGGTAATCCTTCTCCTGGAAGCCGTAAGAAGCGAGAAGGTTTTGGAGGAGCTGACCTGATCTTCCGACGAAGGGAAAGCCCTTTATATCCTCATCGTGACCGGGAGCCTCGCCGATCAGCATCAAAGGCGCATCCTTGGCTCCTCTTGAGATGACCACATTGGTCCTGGTCTTCGACAGAGGACATGCATTACAGCTCCTGCAGTCGTCTTCGAACTTCTTCCACTTGGCTTTTATATCATCGTTCATATATTCACTTGAAAAGCACGACTGTGATACCGTCGTTCATCCTGGCCCAGTCACGATCACGGTTCAGCTCGGGAAATGCCGCTGCCATGCGCCTTCCGTCTTCGGAGAAAGGTCCGAACTTCTCTCCGGGACAGAAATCCTTTATAAGCCCTCTTCGCTTATATCCTCGAAGCTCCGTAAGGCACGCTGACTTGATGGCTCCGCCCTTACCTGTGGAACCGTATCCGTGGATTATCTTGCATGCGCGGTCTCCCGTCGCTCTTGCCTGATAGATCCTGTTATTGAGCCTTACCATGGCACTTGCCACGTCAGGTCTTCCCTCTTCGAGATCGATCTGTTTCATATTATTCGATTATACACTATAATCGGTTCTATGAGACTTGACAGAGCACTATCGAATTCAGGCTGCGGAACGAGAAACGACGTACGTACGCTTATAAAAAAACGCAAGGTCACGGTGAACGGAATAATCGTTACCGACCCTTCGGTTCATGTTGAGAAGACTGATGCTATAGAGATAGAAGGCTCGGATACCAAGCTTAAGGACAAGCTCTACTTCATCTTCGATAAGCCGGACGAAGTATTAACGGCCATGGATGATAAGAGATACAAAAATATCGGTGACTTCATACCGCCTGAACTGAAGAACTTAAAGCTCTCCCCCGTAGGAAGGCTGGATTACCATACGACGGGACTTCTGATCATAACAAACGACGGCGAGCTGTCTCACAGGATAACATCCCCTAAGTACGAGATCCCCAAGGTCTATACCGTTACTTACGAAGGTAAGGCTCTGACACAGGAAGAGATAGAAGAAGCAGAGAAAGGCGTCACTCTTAATGACACGGATAAGCCCGTTAAGCTTCGCCCCTGTAAGATAGATGTCGTATCTGACGATACTGTCGACATCACGCTATACGAAGGTAAGACTCATGAGGTAAGAAGGCTTATATCTCACTTTGGAAAGCAGGTACTTACCCTTCGGAGGGTAAAGATCGCAGATATAACACTTCCTGAAGATTCTATCTCCGGCACCTTTTATGAGATGTCCGAAGAACAGATAGTCGCCATCAGGAAAGTAACGGGACTAATTTAAGCCATCTCAAGGAATACGGACGTAAGAAGTTCTCTTGTCCTCTCGGGATCTTGAAGTTCACCTGCACCGAAGGAGAATACGAGGTTATATTCTTCATCCGGCCAGAGGCACGAATATCCCATACTCCTTATAAGTTCAGGATCTTCTATAAGAAGGCCCACCATGATCTCCTCATCAGAATATTCCTCCGTATCCTCTTCCCTGTCGGAGAAACCTCCTGCCAGTTCCTGGAAATGAGCTTCCGAACAATATACGGGAGTGATACTCGCATAAACTTCGGGAGGCAGGATGCCTTCAAGTTCCTCGTAATAATCTGAGATATCCACCATATTACCGAAGTAATAAGGGTATGTCCTGTTGTCAGTTACGATTATATCGGGGTCTGCCATAAGAGCGGCGGCCGCTGCCTGCTCTGCATACATATCTCCCTGCTCGCCGATCTCGTTGGGAACGGCTACGTTGACTTCCAGCGTGTAAGGATACTTAAATCCCACTTCCATCGCCTTATCTTCGAAGTATTCGCCTTCTACAACGAAGTGACCGACAGATATGACTCTTGCGTCATTTTCCGGCTTAAAGAATACAGTGTAAAGAAGGTTTATTATAACGATGCCGAGAACGATACCTATAAGGTACTTGTACCAGGTGTAGTAAAAATAGTTTTTCCACTCGTCGGAAGTCTTGCCCCAGTATTTTTTCTTACCCTCACGGATACGGGCTTCCTCAGCTTCCCTGTCTCTTTTTCCCGTTGCTATCTCATAGACCTTTGAGAGCTCATTAAGCTTCTCTTCCGCTTCTTCGCCGTGTTCCTTTCGATATTGCTTGGAAAGCTGCCAGAACTTATTGTCTATATCTTCCCAGGAAGCATCCGCGGGAAGTTCCATATAGGCAAGGGCCTCTTCCTTAGTCATGCCGAGGATCTTCTCTGACACACCGCCGGTAAGTTCTGTCTTTATAAGAGCGATGCCGCTCTCGACATCAGGGATCATCTTGACCCTGTATTTACCCGTAATAAGATCGAAGGGATATCCCGAAGGAACGTTCATGTCGCCGTCTTTACTTACGATCAGGATACGTTCACAGCCGCTTCGCTTAAGAGCCGGCAGGAATATCTTACTTACCCAGAGCTTATCCTTGTCAGAGATATGATCCACATCACACCTGTCCACGATAAGATCGCGGCTCCTGTGCTTTCTTATCATGTCGGCACACTTCATGAGAGGTGTCCTGAAGTGATCTACCTCAGAATATTCCTTCCAGGTAAGTATCGCCGCGTTGGATTCTTTATCGTAGCGCACATTGTAGTGCTCGTGGTCAAATATCTCTTCCATTACTTTCCTATGCTTCCCGTCATGAGAAGCACTTTACCGCCATCTTCAATATATTGCACGTACAGAACTGAAGCTCTCCCAGGGGAAGCGAACCGTTATCCACGGCTTCCACTATATCCGTCACGTTCTTCTCACAGCCGGGCATCTGCCAGTCATTGCCCGCATAGATGCACATAGGGCTTGAGGAGCAGGAATATACGGGAGGCTTGACGCATCCGAAGGTAAATTCCTGCGACGTATACCAGTCTGTCATGACTACGCCTTCAAATCCGAACTCATCCCTTGCAACCGACTGTATAAGGTCGCGGTTATTTGCAGCATGGATGCCGTTTATCAGATTGTACGACGTCATTATAGAATAAGGCTGTGCTAACTTAATTGCAATACCAAAGCCCCTTAAGTACAGGTCACGAAGCGCCTTCTCGGAGATATGGGAATTGCTGTACATCCTGTTATCTTCCTGGTTGTTGCCCGCATAGTGCTTGATCGTGGTTCCCTGTCCCGGGAAAGACTGGACACCCAATGTGTCATAAGCAGCGCACATACCGCTTATAAGAGAATCTTCCGAATAGTATTCGAAGTTTCTTCCGCACAGAGGGTTTCTGTGGATATTCATACCGGGAGCAAGCCAGAAATGAACAAAATACTTCTTCATCTCTTCTCCTACGATCTTACCTGCCTCGAAGATAAGGTCCTTATTCCAGGACTGGGCAAGAGCAGTAGCTATAGGGATAGCCGTACAGTACTGATAGTAATCTACGGCATCAGAAGGAGTATCCTCGGGGAAATCCCTGAAGCTTAATCCGAATACTTCACCGCCCGGAAGAAGCGTACCGTCAGGCGTTGCCTTAAAGTGAGGCTGAAGTCTTAATCCCGCAGGACCGTCCGCTAATATCATCACGGGGATGCCTCTGTCCTTCTCCAAGATATCACAGGTTTCCGCAGCGGCACCGGGAACTCTCATGGAAGCTGCGCCTACAAGGCTCTCTGAGAGGAAACTCGAATACGAACCTACACAGAGCTTTGCCATCTCCTCCACGGAAAGCTGCGCTACAAGATCTTCTACGGTATTCGCACCCGACTTAATGTCATCGAAATGCACTTTCTTCGAAGGATACTTATCCTCCAAGGAAGCGTGCGACTTAGTATATTCCGCTTCAAAAGGAGTTACGCTGCTGCTATCCAGAACGAGCTTTATAACACTTGAAGCCTGCTGCTTATCTTCGGGATTAAAAGAAGTTACCTGCCTCTCCTTATGGGGATTTGTCATCTCTGAGAAAGGCTTATCAGGAGCAAAGAGGTTCGTTAATCTCTCTACTACGATAGTATCTTCTGCGACAACTACGGCATCAAGAGACGTATCCCTTGAATTCTTACCTACTCTTATATAGTACTCGCCCTTATCGAGGATACGGCAAGCAGAAGAAGGCTCATAGGAAGCTACATCTCTCATGTCGAAAGTGATATCTATAACAACGCTCTTGCCGGGCTCTATAAAAGGAGTCTTCTCGTAAGCTGCAAGCTCCTGATAAGGCTTATCTGCTTTACCTACAGGAGCAGATACATATACCTGTACGACCTCCTTTCCTGCTCTCTTACCCGTATTGGTAACTTCGACCTTCAATGTAACTTCGCTTCCCTTAAGGACCGAACTTACGGTCGTGATATCAAATGTTGTGTAGCCCAGACCGTATCCGAAAGGATACAGGGGCTCTACGTCAAAAGTATCAAAGTATCTGTAACCGATATAGATACCTTCCTCATAGAACTCATCGTCAGTATTGCCGTTATTGGAGCTGAAGTTCTTATACCCCGGGTAATCCGAATAATCAACTGCCCACGTATCCGTAAGCCTTCCCGAAGGATCGGACTTACCTGTCAATACATCTGCTACTACATAGCCTCCGATGTTACCGAGCTGAGATATATTCACGATGGCGCTTACGCCCTCGATGGCCTTTATAGCCTTAACATCAACGATACCGCCTACGTTAAGAAGAACGATAACGTTCTTGAAGTTAGATGCGAGTGTGCTGATGGCATCGATCTCATCCTGACGGAAGAGGTAATCGCCTTCCTTTGCCTTACGGTCTCCGCCCTCACCGGAGTCTCTTGAGACTACATAAACGGCAGTATCAGTATCTGCTTCCTTGATATCCTCGGAAGTAATAGGAAGGATCTCGGGGATAGAGATGGGATTAGTGAACATGGTCTCGATCTCGGGTCTTCCCTGCTCTGCGGCAAGTCTCTTGATCTTAGCCATATAATCTTCCTGGTTCTTGATAAATGCTCCGTCGAAGCGGTCAAGCCAGGATGTACTCGTTACGTCAAATCCCGCTTCCTTAAGGCCGTCTTCTATATTTACTATATATCTTGAGTTAACGTCACCGGAGCCTGTACCGCCCTTGATCATATGGCGTGCTCCGTTACCGTAAAGAGCTATCTTTCCCGTACTTTCCAGAGGAAGCACTCCGTTATTCTCGAGTACTACTACGCACTCACCTGCAAAAGACCTGACCTTAGCCTGATTATCAAGTTCCATCTTGGTAACAGAGTCGTCCTTAAGCGCATGAAATTCCATACTATATAACCTCCGGAATATAAGATCGGCAGCAAAAACGGCTACCATCTAAATGATAGCCGATTAATCACTTTAAGTGTTGGAATTGTTTGTGAATTATTGGGGCAAAGATAACATCACCGCAAAATTCAGGACAATCAGAAACACTAAACTACGTTGTAACAACGAGAATCAATTCTTTCATTCAATGAACTTCTAACGAGAAAGAGGGTGAGATAAAAAAACAAGAAAGCACGCAAACAACAATATATTAAACACTAAAAAGGCCGTAAATAATTTCTGTTTCTTGTGTGAATCGCGTAAACAAAAGAAAATGACACACCCTATGACTGTATATATGCTCACGCCTATTATCCAACAAACCATTGTCTTCTTTTGAGCAGTTAACTTCTCGCGATACCTTTCCATCCTGCCAACTGCATCTTCATCTATTTCACGACTTACATCATCGACTGACTGTTCTTCAATAAGGCTTTCAATAACCTCATTCTGTTCATAGACAACAACCGGGTACGTGTCCTTAATTGCACTGTTATAACCATTCACCGATGAAGCACAAATAAGGATAAGAACAACAGCGGACACCACCCAGGACACAAATAGCATTATACAAGCTGAAGGTTTCTTTGTATTCATATTTCCCATTCTAACACCTCGTAAACATCCCGACAAACAACATTATTATCATTACTGGAATAACGGACAAATCCTGGTGCATCAAGTTCATCAGAAAAAGCTCTTAACCGCCAAGAACCCCACAAAAATGGTTCGAACATGTAGTTTGAGTTTACCAAGAGAGCCTCTACAGAAGTCAACCCATAAAGATAAGACGTACATTCTATAGTAACAACAGACACCCCGTCACATCCGTACACTTCATTAACATCAAAACGTTCATAAAAATAATATGCCAAGCTTGGTTGATTATTGTATTCTGTCGCGCCCCAACAAGACATAATAAAAATCTTATCCATGGTCTTGTCTTCTAATTCTCCATACAAAGTATCAATGCCAACATTTTGCCCATCCGACAATTTAATGGTGTATTGCCAATAATCATTTCCTTGGTAATAAAACAGTTGACCATGAGCAATGATATATACATCGTCAATTATATATCTTGTTCCATCGTCCCCAAATCCCATACCATTCCATTGTTCAACGAATTCAGAGACAGTACCAACTGGAATTTTCTCCGAAAGACATGCTGAGTTTTGTCGTGCACAGTACACCTCATGGAATCGTGCTTCATTGTAGAAATTCACTAAATATCGATATTCATCTTGATTGCTATAGAAAATATAGTTAATGTGAGCATTTCCTATAAATTTCATATCATCTTCTATATCACTTAGGCTGTCACCGTCCGAATCAGAATTACTGGGATCTGAAATATTATCAAAAACATAGATCAACTCACCAATATTACCGGGTATAAAACATGAAAGTCTGGAATACTGAGTTCCATCAATAGATGAAATCATATATTCTTGTCCATTGATATCAACCATATCGGCATCGACTCTATATATGGAATACATCATTCCCATCTCTTCGCCATCTTCAAGACCATCATCGTCAGAATGTTTTGTAGTAGGATCAGAATAATACACTTCATTATCCAACCCATACATTCCATTTACTTCAAGAATATCAGGAAGACCATCTCCATCTTCATCCGTAAAGATAGATTCACCGTTTCCTCCGTGGAAGATTATTTGTTCAACTTCAGCTGAACCCGCCATGCAAGCACCTCCACCTCTGTTGTTACAGATATTAACCAGAGTCTGATTATATGAATCACCAACGAATACTGTATAGAATGAGTAGCTATGTTCTATCAATACGTGAACTCCTCCATAGCTCGTGCTATATGTGGAATTCTCATCCGTTAAGTATATGATTATGTTCTTATTTCCATCTTCAGGAAGATTACAGGTGAAGAAGTTGTCTTCTGCCACATCATTATATGGTGCAAGATTAGATCTTCCGGATCCCTGTTGCCCCCTTATTTTACTCTGCCAAGAAGAAGGTATTGTTCTTACATTAGAAGCATCAACAAAACGGGAATAAGAATAATCATATCCGGTCTGAGAAATGAATGATACTCTGTCTCCGGCTTCAAGTGTTCCCAAAACTGTATTGATAGTCTCTATAGCTGCCAGTCTTTCTGACATATCCATATTACTTGAAGTATCTACTGCAAAAGTAACGTTATAGTGGATCGGGTCAGAGACTAAACTGTCATCTACTGTATAAACCTGCGGAACAGCAGCTCTGAAAAGGCTAAGATCAACCAGAACATATTCGCTGAAATGCTCAAGTTCTACAGTTATCTTGTTATTGGATGAATCAAGGATCGCCTGCGTCTGCTCAACAAAGATTCCATTCTCTTCATCGTACCAGAGGATTCCGAGATCAGATTCCGCCGTATCTCCAAGTGCAGCTTCGCTGTAATGGATAACTACCGTAGCCGTATCGAAGTCTTCTTCACATTCAAAAGACAGAGGACTTCCTATTCTTCCGGGTACATTAGTCGTACGAATATCAACATTATACATATCCCTTATCTTGAGAGATCTGTCTATGGAGTTGGCAAGGCAAATTGTCACTTCAACAGATGATATTGCAGGATCTTCTTCGTTTGTTATCTCCTGTACCTTTGTCTGCTCTATTCTGATCGTTGCATCAGAAGGGTCTGTAGGATCTTTACCGATAGCAATCTCATCTCCGTCCAAGATACCGTCATCATCAGAGTCGGGATTCTTAGGATCGGTTCCGTATGTATAGAATTCTTCTCCATCCTTAAGCTTGTCACCGTCGGTATCCTCAGAAAAGATATCTGTCTCAAGGCTAAGCTCGTTTGCATTACAAATGCCGTCATTATCAAGATCCTCTTCACCGTCAAGGATCCCGTTATCGTCAGTGTCCTGATTTGTAGGATCGTAACCTATCATCAACTCAAGATAGTCATCTAATCCGTCTCCGTCGGTATCTGGATCGTTAGGATTCGTTCCTATCTCATCTTCCATATAATCAGGAATATAGTCCTCGTCACTGTCCAAAGTCTCGTCTACAGGCTCTGGAGTAGGTGTAGGCTCCTCTTCCTCTACGGGAGTCGGTGTAGCCGTCTCAGTGGGTGTTGCTGTAGGAACATCTGTTGGTGTAACAGTCACGGTAGGAGTAGCAGTAGGAACTTCAGTGGGTGTTACAGTAACTGTAGGTACTGCTGTAGGCTCCACCGTTACCGTAGGTTCAGTTGTGATATCAGGAATCTCTTCAGGATCGTTTGTTATTGTAAGTATCGAACCGTTGAATGTGAATTCATTCGCTATGACCTTACCTGCTAACGTTATCTCATTAGCATTGAATGTAACTTTACCGTTGGGAGCATATATAGTTCCGTTAAGTATTGCCTGATTACCGTTTACTGTGATATCTCCGTTTACAGAATAAAGAGTAATATTGGAACCGTCTTCTATGGTATCGACATTTATCGTGATATTACCTTCAGAGACGATCACCATGTCTCCTTCTATTGTCTGACCACTGATATCTGTATCCTCTTCTGAATATACGTATTCTCCTGCAAGGATATCTTCACTTAAGTCAGGAATATCAACATGCAATGCGTTTTCTTCAGTACCTGTAATGACGGATGAATAACCGGAGATGTTTATCGCTCCTTCTGATCTTACTATTCCGTCTACACTTAATTCGGATCCCTGATAGTTGAAGTTAGAACCTGAATATATATCTCCATGTATAGTTGTTCTGTATCCGCTTATCGTTATGTCGCTTCCCGCGAAGATGACACAGGATGAAGGATCAGCTGCAACCTGTTCTTCTGCTGCTACCTCAGGTTCTACTGTTATCTCTTCCTGAACAGGTTCTTCTATTATCAGCTCAGCGTTAAGGGGAGCTACTGGTACAAATTCTGTACCGGTCATTATGAGACCGAAGTTTACAGACTCTCCGGGATTGATCGTGGCGTTATATACTTCATTTCCGATGATGAGTGTATTGGCGGGTGTAGTCTCATCCCTGAGGTCCTGTCCGTTCCATAGATTGGTTATATTAACATCGGCTGCAAAGTCAAACTTGATCGTCCAACCCTCTACAGTTTCTTCAGAGGTATTAGTAATTACGAATTCGCCTTGAGTATTCAGGTCCCAGGATGACACCTGATCGTATGTTACTGACAACCTGTCACAGGTATAGTCACCATGGATATTGGCATCGGCTCTTAGCTCCCTCCAAGGAAGCGCCCCCGTAAAGAATAAGGCAATAAGAATGACGCTTAGTGATCTGAATAATCTTTTGACAAACATATATGATCCCCCGTTACAAAATAACGAGTTAATTATGTATAGATATATGTGTATTGTCAACCGAAAATCAGCGCTTAGTTTCCATGCAATATGGATTCAAATACGATCATTCACTTACATTGATATCCAGCTTAAGGTTCAGATCGTAATCGGGATACTTCGCCTTGATCTCATCGTAGATCCTGCCATATTCACCCTTAAGGTCATCTGCGGCAAAGTCCATTATGTAATCAAGGCTCATCCTCTTGTTCTCCTTGTCTACGAAGAAGCCATGTATCTGAAGGACATTATCGTGGGACCTTACGATGTGGTAGACTTCCTGCCTCATCTTGTTGATCTCATCGTCGCTGGTATTATCCGCATAGATACCTACGGTAGTTATTATTACCTGATGTTCCTCCAATACCTTGTGCTGGATCTCTCTTGTAATGGCATCGATCTTGGCTGCGGTCATGTTCTCGTCTACTTCGATATGGACCGAAGCAAGATATCTGTCGGGACCGTAGTTATGAAGAAGAAGGTCGTATGCGCCCTTTACTCCGTCTACGGTCCTTATGGCCTTCTTGATCTCGTTAGTAAGTTCGCTGTTTACTCTCTCTCCCAAGATCTGGCTCAGGGTTTCCCTTAACATATCGATACCGGACTTGATGATGATGACTGAGATAGCAGCACCTAAGTATGCTTCTATGCCTACTCCGGATATAAGGAATACTATAGCCGCCACAAGAGTAGATGCGGATATTATCGAATCGAAGAGTGCGTCTTTGCCTGACGCCTTAAGAGCATCCGAGTTGACCTTCTCGCCTGTCTTCTTTACATATGTTCCGAGAACGATCTTAACTACGACCGCAACTGCAACGATGATGAGCGTTACCGTCTTATATTCGGGCGTTACGGGGTTGATTATCTTCTTAACGGATTCTATAAGAGAAGTGATACCTGCATAGAGGACGATCATGGAGATGATGGCAGCACTTATATATTCGATCCTGCCGTGTCCCATGGGATGCTTCTTATCGGGCTTCTTGCCCGCAAGCTTCGTTCCTATTATGGTGATAGTCGAAGATAAGGCATCGCTTAAATTGTTAACTGCATCGAGGATGATCGCGATCGAATTGGAAAGAAGTCCGACAAATGCCTTAAATGCCGCAAGAAGGATATTGGTAACTATACCGATTATGCCTGTCTTTACTATAGTCTTCTCTCTATCCATATGATCACCTCTTACATCTGATGTCTTACGGTCTTATATTCGTCGCCGTCCCTGAAGTAAGGACACTCCTTGAAGTTACGGGAGTGGAGTCTTATAAGTTCGTCCTCATCCATATCGACATCGCAGACATATTCTTCCGCATATTCGTCAAAGGAATAGAACTGACATCTCTCACAATCGCTCATATTACTTGCCTCTTAATAATTATAATTGATAGTCCTTCTCATGGTAATGACTTCTGGTGCGACGAGATTCTTTAACTGTTCCTCTGTCGCTACGCCTTCCATCACGGTAGTTGCAAGAAGGGGGATACCCGTAAGTCTTGCTGCCTCCGCTACTATCTTCTCACCTTCTGCTACTTCTTCAAAGGTAGTCTCTTCAAGAAGATTGGTGTTATTTATATACCCCGAGATCTTCATGCGGGAAGCTTCCTGGAGTTCGGATGCCATCTGAGCTATGCCCTGAACATCTGAAGTAAAAGGCCTTAGAGTATTTACTACCATAAGAAGATTGCAGTCGATGCCTTCAAGTCTGGTCTTTAAAGATCCCAGGACATTGGCACCCATATCCTCGCCGCCGATATCGAACACACCCGAGTATTCGGGATCGTCGAAGATGACATACATCTCACCCGTTAAGACGGGAGCATCCACGTTGGAGTTGGCATAAGAAGGACATATTACCCTTATGCCGTCGTCCTCAAGTCTCTTGGCGGCATCCGCGGAGCGGTAGAAAGGATTAACGATATCAAGGTCCGCTATAAGCACCTTGCCGTCCCTCTTCTCTTCCTTTATTATCCTGGCGCAGTTAACGGATACTTCGGACTTTCCGCTTCCGTATGCACCTACTATTATATTGAGCCTCTTGTCGGTAAACAGCATTTCGCTCATCTCCTTTTAGTTAAGTGTTGCGATGGTAACGCCGTCGTCACCTTCGCCTATGGTGCCGAGCCTGTGCGACTTGACTCGTACGTCGCCTCTAAGCATCGTATCTATGGCAGATCTTAATGCACCGGTACCCTTGCCGTGTACTATCCTTATCTCGCGGACACCTGCAAGCTGGCAGCTGTCGATATAAGTATCAAGCGCACTCTCAGCTTCAGCCACGGTCTTACCCAGGAGCATTATCTCGGGCATAACTGTCTGAGACTTCTCCATCCTCATCTTCGTAGCGGAATCCGCCTTGTAATTAACGGGGCGGTCCCTTCTTGTCTTAGTCTGCTCCTTGGGCTTCTCTTTCTGTTCAGCCGTTGGCATTCGAAGCTGCTCGAGCTCCACAGTATATGTCATTATTCCCGAAGAAATCCTGACTTTCTTATTCCTGCCGTTAGGAGCTGCAGTAACGGTACCGGTCACATTCAAGTGAGGCACAAAATACTGCTCGCCTTCCTTAACTGCCTTAGGCGCTTCACCCGGCAAGGATACCATCTGAAGCTTATCGTCCTCGTCGTCGCTTCTAAGATCCTTAACACCTGCTCTGAGCCTTCTTCTTATCTTGTCGAGCTCCTCTGCGGCAGACTCCTCGTGGGACTTCTTTGCTTTCTTCTTTATGCGGCGTATCTCTTCGTCCAGCTCCTCCTGCTTTTCTTCAAGAAGTGCCTTCTGCTCTGCACGCATGTCGTTTAAGATCTTAGTCTTTGACGATTTAAGAGCCTTGCGCTCTGTTTCAAGCTCCTCGGCTTTTGCCTTGAGCTCTTCGTTAAGCTTAAAGTTCTCTTCCTTAAGGCGAGCTGCTTCCTTGCCGTTGGCTTCTGCTTCCGCAAGGAGATGCTCGAAAGACATCTCTTCCTCCGAAAGCCTTGCCGTGGCATCCTCAATGATCCTCTTGGGAAGACCTAACTTGCGCGAGATAACGAAAGCATTACTTACACCCGGCATACCTATCTTTAGGCGGTATGTGGGAGATAAAGTGTCCGTGTCGAACTCGCAGGCGGCATTCTGAACGCCTTCTGTCGTTATGGCATATGCCTTAAGCTCCTTATAGTGAGTAGTAGCCATTGTAACGCAGCCCTTCTCGTATAAGTCGTCAAGAACTGCAACTGCAAGTGCCGCACCTTCCGCGGGGTCCGTACCCGAACCTAACTCATCTAAGAGGACGAGGGATCTTCCCCTTACATTCTTCAAGATAAAAACGATATTGGACATGTGCGCGGAGAATGTCGACAGGCTCTGCTCTATGGACTGCTCGTCTCCGATATCTGCCAGCACTCTGTCAAAGACAGCTACTTCCGATCCCGTTGCTGCAGGGATCATGAGGCCTGCCATGGTCATGAGAGTCAGAAGTCCGCATGTCTTCAGGGACACTGTCTTACCGCCCGTGTTAGGTCCGGTGATGACCAGAGTTCTGTAGTCGATGCCGTTAATGATATCTACGGGAACGACTCTCTCGGGATCTATGAGAGGATGCCTTGCCTTGATAAGCCTTATCTTTCCCTCTTCGTTAAGAGCGGGCTTAACGGCATTCATCTTAATGGCAAGATCTGCCTTAGCGGAAGCTAAGTCGATACAGGATATAAGGGATATATCCGACTTAAGGCTTCCTCTTTCTCTCTTGACCTTATCCGTAAGATCTTCAAGGATACGCTCGATCTCAGCCTTTTCCATGGAAGATAATTCGCGGATCCTGTTGTTGGCTTCAACGACAGCCATGGGCTCTACAAATACCGTCTGACCCGTAGAGGATGTATCGTGAACGATACCGGGGAGCTTGCCCTTATGTTCCGCCTTAACGGGAACGCAGTAACGCTCGCCTCTCATGGTGATGATCGCTTCCTGCAATATATCCTCATGGCTTCTTATTACTCTGTCCAGAAGGACACGGATATTCTGCGCCAGTTCCTTCTTCTCTCTTCTGATGGAATAGAGAGTATCGCTGGCACGGTCGTTCATCTCGTCTTCGGATACGATGGCAAAGCTTATCTCCTTCTCAAGTTTCTCTACGGGGTAGAGTGCATTTATGGAGGAGAAAAGATTAGTCTCATACATATCGGCGTGTTCGCCTGAGACTATCTTCTTTAAGGTTTCTACGCCCCTTAAGAATACCGCGATATCAAGAAGGGAACGCATGGTAAGAACGCCGCCCGCCTTAGTGTAGGAAAGAGCATTGGTGATATCAGGAAGCGATCCTAAGGGGAGCGGTCCGTATTTGTTTATATAAGTAAATGCCTCCTCCGTATCGCGCAGACTCTCTGCTACGACAGAAGGATCGGTTGTCGGTACAAGAGCTTCGGCGAGGCCCCTGCCATAGGGAGTCCTCGCCATCTCTTTAAGTTCGTTTATTACTTTGTCGAATTCAAGGACGCTTAATACTCGGCCCCTGATTTTCTTTCTCTCAGCTTCTTCTTCAAAAGTTGTGTACTTATACATTTATCTCCGTATTAAGAGAGTCGTCTTGCGTTATCGATCTCGATCTGCGGGATCGTCTTTGTAGTAGCGAGACCTTCCTCGATATCCACGTCAGTGATAACACCGTTCTTCTCTACTATTATCCTGTTGAATTTCTTATTGAGCAGGCAATCGATAGCGTGAACACCCATAAGGCTTGCTGTTGTTCTGTCGCGAAGCGTGGGAGATCCGCCTCTCTGAAGATGTCCGAGGATAGTAGGCCTTGATTCGATGCCCGTGTTCTCCTCGATCTTCTTTGCAATATCAGTTGCACTGCCTGCACCCTCTGCAACGATAACGATGTAGTGCTTCTTACCCTTATTTCTGCCGTCGAGGATAACTCTTACGACATCTGTATTGAAGTCGAAAGGAACCTCGGGGATAAGGATTACCTCCGCACCCGTAGCGATACCTACGTTAAGAGCGATATATCCTGCGCTTCTTCCCATTACCTCGATAACGCTGCAACGCTCGTGGGAAGATGCAGTATCACGAAGCTTATCGATGCAGTCCATGGCAGTATTCATTGCCGTGTCGTAACCGATAGTATAGTCTGTGCATCCGATATCATTGTCGATGGTGCCGGGGATACCGATAATGGGGATACCGATCCTTGCAAGAGCTCTTGCTCCCTTGAAGGAACCGTCACCGCCGCTGACGATAAGAGCATCAAGTCCGTATACTTCGAGCATACGTGCTCCCTTAAGGACGCCCTCGTCAGTCTGGAAAGTCTTGGATCTTGCGGTCATGAGGAATGTTCCGCCTCTTTGCAATGTCTCGGATACGTCTCTCATTCCGATGGGAGCGATCTCACCCTTCCAAAGTCCGTGATAACCCCTTGTTATGCCGTAAACTTCAAATCCCGAATTAGTTCCCGCTCTTACTACGGATCTTATCGTAGCATTCATTCCGGGAGCGTCTCCGCCGGATGTCAGGATACCTATCCTCTTGACGGGCTCGACCTCATCGGGATTAACGTTATCGTAATTCTTCGCCTTAAGCGTACTGATATCGGGAAGATTGTTCTCATCGTAAAGAAGTCTGGACATAGTAATTCTCCTCATCTTTGTCGGAATCTCTGATTCCTCTCTTATCTTTGGTAATTATACACCAACGCCACATGTTTCATATTAAATATTTTATGTATATATGTAACGTTTTTGCGTTTGTCGCCACAAAAGACAAGGGTCCTCCGGCCAAAGATACCGAAGGACCCCATTGTCCGTATATGGTCGAGGTGACAGGATTCGAACCTGCGACCCCATGCTCCCAAAGCACGTACGCTACCAACTGCGCTACACCTCGACGTCAAACGCAAGTGTGATTATAACATAAAACTCATCTTCTGTAAGAGGATTTGCTCTATAGCAAAAGCTCACCTAACTGTTCGACATTGTCGGCTAAGACTTTCGCTCCGTTCTTTATAAGGAAGTCCTTTGTCCTGTACCCCCAGGTCACGCAGATATGGTCCGTCCCCGAGTTCTCTGCCGTCTTAATGTCCACATCAGAATCTCCTATGTAGACTGCATCTTCCTTTCTTATGTTAAGAGCTTCCAGTACTTCGTCTACAAGGGCAGGATCAGGCTTATGCGGCACGCCGTCCCTGTGTCCTCTTACCTCCGATATAAGCCCCGGATAGAAATGCTCGCAGAGCTTTTTTGCCGGAGCGTCGGATTTATTGGTGACTACGGCAAGCTTGATACCTTCTTCGTGAAGCTTTGTCATAAGCTCAAGAAGGCCGTCGTAGATATATGTATTGTCAGTGCAATGCTCGTTATAGTAAGCTCTGTAGTTATCCATCACAGTCTCAAAGAGATCTCCCTCTCCTGTTCCCAACGACCATGTGACGAGGTTTCTTACTCCTCTTCCGACATGAGCCATTATGTCTTCCATATCCTGAGGTTCCAGGCCGCTTCGCACCCTTGCCTCATTAAGAGAATTGGCAAGCTGCGCAATGGTATACAGTATGGTCCCGTCAAGATCGAATATCGCGAGTTTATACCTTCCCATCTCTGTCTCCTTGTTTTTGTATTCTCATATCTTACTACAGTTTGGGGAACATACATAAAGGGACCCGTGATACTTCTCACGAGTCCCTTGTTATGTATTGGTCTTTGACTGTCAGACTATAGATACTCCGCCCATTATGGTGTAAAGATCTTCAGAATTACGTCCGATGATCGTTAACAGGAAAGAATTGTCATCGTCACCTACGAGGCAGATGGAGATATACGTAGTACCTGCCCCTCTGTCTATGCTTACTATATACGCAGGGAATACCCTGTCGCCTACCGTAACGGAAGTCTCTGTCAATGTGACCGTACCATACTGGGAATAGCCTGCCACAAGATTATTGGCCATTGTAGCAAAACTGTCTGTCTGAGATGACGGGCTCTGGTTATTGAGCCTTATTACCAGCAGATCCGTCCCCAGGTTGTCAGTGGCACTGAAGATCGCCTGATCAGCCATCCACTGATCACCGCCCATTATTTCCTGATAATCCTCCGAATCGGCTGAGATGCATGAGTAGCCGTCAGGAAGATCGAATACAAGGTCCGTATCCGGAATAGCTACTATGCCGTCTTCTGAGTATACGTATTCGGGACCGGCGACAACATCCACGCCGCTTGACGAAGGGACGGGAGTAGGCGTAGGAGAAGGCGTTACTTCAGTATGTGTAACATCAGCGAAAGCCGAATAGAGAACCTCGCCGTCAGCAGTATAGAACGTAAAGTTATATTCACCGTCCTCAAGGATATCACTTCCCGAAGCGGAATATTCCGCTTCAAGCTGTGTGGGGCATTCTGCCGTGATGATACCGGACTCGTAGATCCGGCTTCCGTCCCTCTCGACAGTGTAGTAGTAGTCCCATGTAAGAAGCTGTCCGTCACCTGTGACACCGAGAGTACAGCTTATGTAATCTACATCCGTGTAAACGAAGCCCGCACCGCAATCGATAAAGTTGATTCCGTCCACATACTCGTAGAGAGCAAGGGCAAAGTTGAACTCATCCTTGCTGTACGGGAAGATATCCTCTATGTCACCGACATTCGTGCAGAAGATACCGTCCTTATCCTTCTCGAATTCAAACGTGACTGTTACCTCGACGGTGTCATCGCAATCCTCTATCGCCTCCTCGAATGCTCCGAGATCTGCAAAGACCGGATTATCATCAACTACCTTCTCGTAGTCCACATATGTAAATACGATATCTACGCTGCCCTCTTTGCGATCGCCTTCATAGCTGTCCTCATCGACTTCATAGGACAATGTGGATGCAATGATCTCACGAGCTTCGTTGTCGCTCACGGAATCATCGGTCGACAGCGAGAGTACAGCCTCGAGCTTGTCGTCCTCATCGCCTGCGATCTTAGTGATCTTCTTATAGTTCCTGTCTACTATGTTCTTGCCAAGCTGATCTGCCATATCAAGAACATCTTCTTCTATATTTCCGAATGCACATGAACATGTCGTGAGCATGATGCTCGCGAGAAGAAGCAGACTGATGTCTTTCTTAAATCTTTTCATAACCCCTCAGCCTTTCCGATAATACGATCGTAACTGATCGCTATTAGCCCTTATATTAACAAAATGTTAACGCGATATGAACAGTAATTTGATCACATCCTCTTATTTCTCAAGAATACTTGCCAAGAGACAAATCGCTTTATGACCTCCCCGCCGTCGCTTCTTCGGGAACTTCGTCACAAAAAATCAAAAAGCTCATCTTGCACACGCGGTGTCAATACGGTGTACCCGAGAATCAAAAACCTTGGATTTCTTGTTTTGATAATATCAAACGACGTACTTCTCCGGTGCGTCACAATATTATCATATGTTCAAAATGTACGATAATGTATCAATTTTGTGCAAATATATACAATTGACTTGTCAATTATCTTTAATATAAAATGTTAAGCGTATGTTAACGGGGCGTTCACAAATCAATGAATCATTAATTGAAGAAGGGGAGAAAACTATGAGAAAGACGATTCAGAAATTTCTGGCTGTAATGATCGTTGCCGCGCTGGCCGTGTTCCTGCCGTTCAAGACGCTCACATCTACAGTCAATGCGGCTAACGGCACGGAGGTGTACCAGGTCTACGGTTATAACACTAATCCTTGCGTTTATGACAGTGCCGGCAATCCTTTGGACGGATACGCTTACTGCCTCAACAGCACAAGACACGCCTCGTACTATAGCTGCGACTACTTAAGATTCAGGCTATCGGACAGATCTTACGGCACTATCTATAATCTCGAATATACGAGCAGATGGTCCGGCAATACTCCTACTGAAGAAGAAGAGATAGAAGGAAGAAGGCTCCTCCTGAATCTCCTCCTCAAGAAGGATTCCGTTGCAGCTATCAGCAACAGAACGACACAGGAGCTCTGCTGGGATATCACCAACGGTAAGTTCATCGACAGACTCGGAAACGTAAATACCAACAGTGCCAACGTCAGGGATCTTCTCATGTCAGAGCCCTACTACGATTTCACTGATTACGACGTTTACTATTATCAGACTCAGGATACTGATTATCAGAACATGCTCGGTGCGATCTTTATCCCCGTCGCTACGTCCTTCAACATCGAGAAGATCGTTATCGACGGTCTCGATGCTACCGAGACATATAACGGCGTCGACGGCACCAGCGGATTTGAGATCAACCTCAACGTATACGACACACTTACCAACAGGAACGTCGGCAACGAGTGGTTTACATTCACCGCAACAGATGCTGACGGCAATGTAACATCCCAGTCTATCCAGACGGATGCTTCAGGAAACCTCACACTTACTATCCTCAGCGGTCAGAATATCACCGTAGGCGGATTTGACAGCGTCAACTACAGATTCACCATCTCAGAGGCATCTACGAATATGGACAGCACATGTTCACTTTCTACGATCTCCTCTTCGAACGGTAACCTTACGGATAATGGAGACGGTTCCTATTCGTTCGATTTCTCACAGTCCTATGCTGTAGATATCGATATATATAACAGACATATCTCCGCCGATCCTACACCCGTTCCTACAGAGTCCACGACCGAAGCTACTACCACAGCAACCGTAGAGGCAACAGTCGCTACTACTGAGGCTACGACAGAAGAGACAACAACTGAGACGACAGAAGAGACAACAACTGAGACAACTGAAGAGACAACGACTTCTACGGAAGCATCCGTCCTCGGTGTTGCCAGAGCAGAAGAGACGACTGCCGCAACTGAAGCTCCCACTGCAACTCCTACTCCCGCTCCTTCCGGCGTCGTATCTACCGGTGAGTCATCACACACACCAAGGATCATCGTTGGTGTGATACTCGTTGCAGGTGCAGCTACGGTAACAGCAGTAAGGCTCAAGAGAAAGAACTCTGAGGATTAATTAAAGACAATCTACTTACCAATAACACCCAATATGAAGGCAGTGCCTATAGCAGGCACTGTTTTTCATTTACACAAAAAGAAGGAGCCTTATGGCTCCTTCTTTTTGTATATATATATCAGTATTCTTAATATCAGTTGAACCTCAGAGCATCGATAGGCTTCATGGAAGATGCTTTCTTCGCGGGGTAAAGGCCGAAGATCACACCAACTCCCATAGAGAAGAGGACCGCCACTATTACTACTACCGGCGACAGACCGAAGCTGACATTACCTATGATGTTTATAAGCTGCATCGCAAGCCAGGAGAAGCCTATACCTATAAGGCAGCCCATTACGCTTAAGACTATCGCCTCAATAAGGAACTGAAGCATAATGACGGAAGGTCTCGCGCCGATAGCCTTTCGTATACCTATCTCTCGAGTTCTTTCCGTAACAGATACCAACATGATGTTCATGATACCGATACCGCCAACCAGAAGTGATATCCCTGCGATACCTCCGAGAAGTATAGAGAGGATACCTGTGATCTTACCCATCTGATCCGAGATCTGCGATTCGTTATATATGCTGTACCCCTCTTCGTCTCCGGGGAATCTCCTGATAAGATAGTCCTTGATATCACTTTCCGTCTGATCAAGATCATCAACGGCGGAGACAGAGAAGGACCATACGCACATATCCTTGCCGGGAATGAGCCTTACAAGAGTCGTATAAGGCATATAAGCTCTGTAAGGAGTACCCATCATAAGCATCATCATGCTGTTGCTCTGCTTCTCCATTACGCCGATTATCGTAAAGCTTCTTCCTCCAAGCTTTACCGTCTCACCTACGCAGTCTGATCTTCCGACTACGTCTACCGCAAGTTCATGGCTTACGACGATGACATTCGTATTGTTATCCAGATCGGGGTTCATGAAGAATCTTCCCGCTTCAAGCTTTATGCCCTGTATCTCGGCAAGTTCGGGGGTAGTTCCTATGGCTACTGCTCTTACGCTCTTGGTCATGGAAGTTACCTCACCTACTCCGTATGTCTGAGGAGCAACAGCCTTTACGGACTCTATGGAAGCTATATCAGTGCGAAGCTCCTCAAGAGATATTGGCACTCCCCTGACATCCGAGATATCGACGTCGATCTGATCGGTACCGAGCTCATTTATGGAATCGGTGATGGAGCCGGTAGCGCCCGTTACCAGGGACACCAGCACGACCAGCGAGAATACGCCGATAATGACACCGAGCATGGTAAGGAAAGATCTCATCTTATTGGACATGATGGACTTGAGCGCCATCTTTACGGATTGAATAAGCATCAGACGGCACCTCCTCTTCGGGGAGCCGCCTGCTCACCGTTCGCATCGTATGTGATATCGCTGACCTTGCCGTCCATTATCCTGATGCTGCGCTGGGCCTGACATGCGACCGAGTCGTCATGAGTAATAAGGACAATAGTATTGCCCTGCTTGTTAAGTTCCTTAAATATGCTCATGATCTGCTTGCCCGTAGCGGAATCCAGATTACCGGTAGGCTCGTCGGCAAGGAAAAGTGAAGGCTTGGCGGCCATTGCTCTTGCTATGGCAACACGCTGCTGCTGTCCTCCCGACATCTGGTTAGGAGTATGTCCTCTTCTTGTATAAAGATCTACCATCTCCAGCGCTTCCTTGACCCTGACCTTACGCTCCGAAGCCTTTACTCCCTGGTAGATAAGCGGGAGCTCCACATTCTCTTCGGCGGTCATAGTGGATATAAGATTAAAGCTCTGGAATATAAATCCGATCTTCTTATTCCTTATCTTGGCTAGCGCCTTCTCCGAGTATCTCTCGATAGGCATACCGTCGAGATAATACTCACCCGAGGATGCCGTATCGAGGCATCCCATTATATTCATAAGGGTAGACTTTCCGCTTCCGGAAGGCCCTATGATACTGACGAACTCGCCCTGCTTTATATGAATATTCGCATGGTCGAGGGCATGGACCTGTTCGTCACCCATGATATATGTCTTACAGATATCCTTAAAAACGATCAATTTCAGACCTCCGCTAAGCGTCACATGAATGCCGCAAGGGGATTCTCGTCATTCTTTTCATAGTAGACGGTATCCCCCATGGAAACACCGCTCACGATCTCTACCGTAAGGCCGTCTGATACACCCGTTGTTACGGGAACTTCTCCTGTAAGGGTACCGTCTTCCGCTATCGAAGTGTATACAAATGTCTGGCTGCCGGACTGCTGAAGAGCCTCCATGGGTATAGACGGGACCTGATGAGCTTCGGCTATCGTAATAGTAGCATCCGCGCTCATACCAAACCTCATATTCTCGTCCATCTGAACGAGGATATCGACGTCGTACTTGGTATTGCCGGTACTTCCGTCAGCGATATTGGATACATGTATTATCTCTCCCGTATATTCCTGTCCGGGAATAGCAACGAAAGACAATACTGCCTCCTGACCTTCGTGTATGCCGAGGATATCCATCTCGTCTATCGATATCGTAAGGATAGCCGTATCAGTGTAAGCTATCGTTACGACAAGGTTCTCCGAAGTATTGGAAGAAGGCCTTCCGGAACCTACAGACAACGAACCGCCGGAAGAATAAGCGGCAGCAAGGGCACTGTACTGCGAAGCGGTCGCAGCATTATAAAGAGCCGCATAGTCAGTTGTCGGAAGCGTAGGAAGAGATGCCGTTCCTCCCGCATAGTTCTGAAGGAACTGATTAACGTCAAAATCTTCGGGAAGCTCAAAGGAAGTTCCCGCACCAACAGCAGGCGCCTCTCCTTCGGTAGCGGGGAAAACGACCATCGCTACATAGTTACCGTCATTAGAGGTCAGCGGTATAACACCTGTTGCCCCCTGAACGGAGAGCTCGGGAAGAGCACCCTGTACGAAAGTATATCCGGACTTGGGCGTCAATGTGACAGTAGCCGTATACGGTGTACCGGGAGCGAAAGTATCAGCAGCGGGCATCCAGGTAATGATGCCTGTGTAAGTATCCGTCTCGGAGATAGTGCTCTGAGGAGCCTCTCCTGCAACGGGAGCCGTGATACTAAGGCTGCTAAGATCCGTTATGGCATTGGCAGAAGGCGTCTGTTGAGTCTGAGACGGAGCAGTCTCTTCAGTACTCTCCGAAGGAGCCGTAGTCTCGCTTGTCTCGGAAGTACTCTCCTCCGAAGGAGTTGTCGTCTCTTCGGAAGCAGACGCGCTCTCACTCGTCTCAGAACTTCCCTCTGAAGGCTCATTCTCACCCTTTATAAGAATGTCGGCATAATCATCGATAGACATACCGGCTGACTGATCCGAAGAACCGTTACCTACTGCGGAGATAACACCGCTTTCCGTAGCAACGATGACCGGATTCATATAATACGCGGTAAGGATCTCGATCTTCGCATTAAGAAAATCCTTCCTGGTGTTATACTCCTCGACCTCATAAGTCGTCATGTCGCTCGTATCTTCCAAAGCCTTATTTATGCTGTCGAGCTCACTTTGCGCACTTACTATCGAAGACGTAATGGAGGTAGGATCGATATTGGCGATCACCTCACCTGCTTCGACCATATCTCCTACCTCTACGAGATATTCGTCGATCACAAGATCGGCAGGGATCTTGATATCCATTGATTCATCAACTGCGATATAGCCGCCTCCCGATACCGTGCTGAAGATATCGGCAGCCTCAACCTGAGCTGAAGCCGGAAGCGCCATCTGCGCCGCAACTTTTTCCATCTGATTATTGAGATATGCCATACCGCCGATAATGGCAATGACAACACCGCCTATTATGATAAACGGCCACTTACTTTTCTTTTTCATCTTCATACCTTCCTTTCCATAATAAATGTTAGCATCTCACATCTAATAATTAACAAATAAAAGGTTAAGAAAAGTTAAAAACGCGTTCGGCCTTCTTGTCGGAGGGTTTTGAGATATAATCCTCTATAAGCGGCAAGTTGGAGGTATAAGATGAACAAACCCGTAAAGGATACGATCGTGATGGCACTGCTCATTGCATTAGGCGGAGCGGTCTACTATCTGATAGTCAGGTTTACGCCTTTTGCGCCTCCATGTCTCATTAAGCTCACGACCGGCTATGAGTGCCCGTCCTGCGGAATAACACACATGTTCATCGACCTTATGCATCTGAGGATCAAAGAAGCCTTTTGGGATAATCCCTTCACATTTATCGCATGGATACCTACCGCAGCAGAAGTCCTTTATCTGAGATATATGTATTCGGCGAAGAAGGATATCCCTCGCTCCAACTATATTTTTATTTATATATTGTGTGGCTCGGCATTCCTCTTCGGCATCCTGAGAAACATCTTCTGACAACCTCATAATGCACTGTTTTCAACGCTTTCTATTGACAATCAAATTCCGTTTAGAGTAATATCTATTTGGTCGCAACTTGATTTTTTGCGATAATAAATCAAAATTTGGAGGGGGATTCTCATGGATAATGATAATTACACAAATGCTCCCGTTATAGACGGACAGCCCGAGGACGGTAAGGCTACCGCATCAATGGTCTGCGGTATCGTAGGTGCAGTTCTTTGCATGTGTATGCCTTTGGGTGTCGCTGCATTGGTTCTTTCCATCCTTGCCAAGAAGGCAGGTAACACGAGCGGAAAGGCTACAGCAGGTCTTATCCTCGGTATTATCATCCTTGTTCTTTGGGTAGCATCTTTGATCTTCAACCTTTCTACAGGTTATTATCAGGAAGTTATGTCAAACCTCGGTTACTGATAACCCATAAAAAGGAACATAGTAAAGCCTCGGAGCGATCCGAGGCTTTATTTTTGTCTTGATCTTTTTCTTTACTCAGCTCTTCCAGAGTCCGTGAAGATTGCAATAAGCATAAGCCGTGATGATGCTTGCACCCTTAACAAGGGAGAATACCGCCTCAGGCTTATCTCCGGGATGGAGCTCTGCGATCTGGATACCTGCATCAGTCTCAAGTACGACATGAGAGATGTAGTGCTCTGCCGTCATAGGATGTTCAACAGAACCGACCGATACCCTGACGATACCGTCTTCTTCCTTAACAACGGGAACGTGCTTCTCAACTGCCGCATCAACTGAACCTGCGATCAATTCCTTCATCTTGTCACCGCAACATACTACGGGAACCGAGCTGTCTACGAGCTTGATGATGATATTGCCGCAATGTTCGCAACGATAAAAAGTTACTGCCATAATAATATCCTCCTTGATATGCACTGACATCATTATATCACGCTGATACAAAAAGACCTTCCGATATCGGAAGGTCCTTCTTAACAGTCTGTAAACTTTGCTGTTAATATGCTCGTCTGACTTCGCTTCTGTTGGTCACTACTATGTAGATGAACATATAGAGCAGACACACGATGACCACTCCAAGACCGCTGAAGGAGTACTTCGACACCAGGGACAGCGAGTAGAATTTATAGAAACCCTGAAGGGAGAACAACGCCGCAACATGAGCTCCCTTGATCATCAGTGATATCGAATAGATGACATACATGAGAAATACCACCAGCGAAGTATAAAAGCCTCCTATGGCAAGGCATCTCCCGAATCCGAGGCAGTCCTTCTTTCTCATGAAGAACAGATATATGAGCTGATAAAGAAATGTCAGCCCGAGCACGATAAGGTTTATCTTGCGAACAAGGGGGGCATTGACCCATTTGGAGACAAATACAAACACAAGATATATGAAGAAAGAGATCTCATAGAACATTCCGCCCCGTACCATGTTCCTTACCTCCGACAGATAATACTGTTACTATTACTGTATATGGTCTCCAACCGTTTGTAAAGTAAAAGCCTTCGAAGCGTTATTTACCGAATAATCTCGAGAAGAATCCCTTCCCTGTTCCGGACGTATTCTTAGCCTTTGTGTCCGCAGTCTTACGCATGACGCTCTCGTTATATTTCGAGAGGTCATATGCATTGGGATAGGCTCCCGATATCTTTGAAAGCACATTCTCGTCGTCGCACTTTATCTGTATCTTAGTGCCTTCCACAGCCGCTATCTCTATAACGGAAGCGGGGTTCTGCATCCTTACGGGGTTGCTCCAAAGCTCATCATTAAAATCTGCTCTCGGCAAGCCTTGCGAGAGGATATCGTCTATCTTTGTGCCTTTCGGGAAAGCGCAGAACATACCCCAGTTCATGACCTGCATGCGATTGTCGGCGATAGCGCGGCGAAGAGATGCACCTTCTATAAAGTGATATGCTTCATTCTCAAACCTGTCGCTTTTTAAGGATACCTTCATGAATATAGGATCCCAAGGACCTGCCTCAGAGACGAGCCAGTCATATCTGTCGGCATCCTCCCCGAGGGCCTCGAAGAAAGGGTGCATCTTGATAAAAAGATCATTTGAAGTATTTATATATAGACCGTTCATTATTCCTCCAGTCAATCCTGAGGCCGCATATAGAACCTTCCGCTGATGCGGTCAGTCCTTATGGCATTTATAAATGCGTCAGGATCTATCTTACGTATCTCTTCCATTATATTGGTAAGTTCGCTGCTGTCTATCACGGAATAGACCATACTTTTCTTTTTCCCTTCGTACATGCCTTCGGCATTCATCCTCGTAGCGCCGTGATTAGTAAGCTTACTGATGACTTCTGCCACCTCATGAGGATGTTCGGTAACAACAAACAGCGTATCCTTCTTATACCGCTTATATATGGTATTTACGACCTGCGTAGAAACGTACTGGAATATCATCGAGTAAAGAGCTTTATCCCATCCGAAAAGAAAGCCGTCACAGGTCAGCACGAATACATTAAAGAGCAGTATATAGTTCCAGGCATCGATCTTGAACCTCTCGGAAATATATATCGAGATAAAATCCGTTCCTCCGGAAGTCGCCCCCGCATTAAGGCACAAAGATATGGCTACACCGCTTATAAGTCCTCCGAATATACTTACCAGAAGCACGTCTGACGTGATGTCAAAGGACGGGATAAAGTCCGTCAGGAACGCGACTATAGCTATGGTTATACATGAGTATGCAGTGAAACGCTTCCCTATCTTCTTAAAGCTCAGGATAACGGGAAAGAGATTAAGACCTATATAGATCGGACCATACGGGATACTTACTCCGCCGAACTTCATAACAACGCTCTGGATAAGTATCGTAAGTCCCGAGAAACCTCCCGGAAGAAGATCGCCCGATCTTACGAAGGACTTGATGTTAAAAGCCATGATAAGGCCCGCTACGACACAGAGCAGTATGCGTTTCATACGTGAAATCGTATCATTGGACTTATTTGCCATACATCTCACCTCTTGGCTGTATTTTAGCACAATAAAGCCCGCAAGACCTTATATGTCCTGCGGGCTTCAGATATAAACGTATCGATATTACTCGGCGATGACTCTGATCCAGCCCTCGGGTGCTTCGATGCGACCCATCTGGATGCCTGTAAGTGTATCGTAGAGTTTCTTTGTCCAGGGACCCATCTCTTCCATACCTGAAGAGAAGCAGATCTCCTTGCCGTGATCGTCGATCTTACCGACGGGAGAGATAACTGCAGCAGTACCGCAAAGTCCGCACTCTGCAAAGTTCTCGAGTTCATCGAGGAATACCTCTCTATGCTCGACCTTCATGCCGAGATACTTCTCTGCTACTATGCACAGAGATCTTCTCGTGATGGAAGGAAGGATAGAATCGGACTTAGGAGTAACAAGTGTGCCGTCCTTAGTGATGAAGATAAAGTTAGCTCCGCCTGTCTCCTCGACCTTTGTCCTTGTCTTGGGATCAAGGTACATATTCTCGGAATATCCCTTGTTGTGAGCATCAACGATAGCGTGAAGGCTCATTGCATAGTTAAGACCTGCCTTGATGTGACCTGTTCCGTTGGGAGCAGCACGATCGAAGTCGGATACTCTGATAACGATGGGCTTTGCGCCGCCCTTGAAATAAGGACCTACGGGTGTACAGAAGATCCTGAACTGATAGTCGTTAGCGGGCTTAACGCCGATAACGGGGTTGATACCGAACATATAAGGTCTAAGGTAAAGTGTAGCGCCTGAACCGTAGGGAGGTACGAAGTCGAGGTTAGCCTTTACAACGTCAAGGCAAGCCTGAACGAACTTATCCTCAGGGAATACGGGCATCTCAAGCCTTCTGCAGGAATCTGCCATTCTTGCCGCATTGAGATCAGGGCGGAAGCAAACGACTTTGCCGTCTTCAGTCCTGTATGCCTTAAGGCCTTCAAAGCATGTCTGCGCATACTGAAGAACGCCTGCACACTCACTCATAGTAACCATGGGATCGTCGATAAGGGCACCTTCATCCCAAGCTCCGTTCGTGAAGTTAGCCACGAATCTCTTGTCTGTAGGTACATAACCGAATCCCAGATTGGACCAATCGATGTCTTTGCTCATAGAGTTCACCTTCTTTGTCTTTAGTTAGATAAATATGTTGACAGTATAGCACAAATTTCTGATATCGGGAGCCGTTAAGCGTTGCTGTTTATTGTGGTTTTGTGATGAAGAAGGCGATTCATTGTCAAATATCGAGACTCCTTAGCCTGTCATCGTGAAATTCAACGTGAAATCTTCCAAGTATTAGCCGCTTATATCACGATGAGACGTCCTATCGCGAAATCCATCGTGAAATCCGTCTGAATTTCACTGCCTATTTCACGATGTAAAACACGCTTTGTCGATTATTGTCGATTTTTGACGACTTTTTTGTCCCATTTCCGCTTAGAAAGCCTGTATATTTATCTCATGTACTTGAAAAGATTACCCGACAAAATGCTTATGGCACGTTACAACTATCTAAAAGACATGTTAAATAGCATGCCAGAACTTAACTGCCCCGGAAGCAATATTTTCTACATAAGAATGCCGGGCGGAAAAACGCGCTATTCCTATAAGCGCGTCTACCCCAACTCCCCGGAGCGAGAGTACTATGAGCAGATCCTGAGAAAAAGGGGCGAACTCAAGGAGCAGCTGATAAGGCTGGAAAACGCCTGGCAAGATAAGCACGGCTTCCCCATCCCGACAGCGGACGAAAGGCAGTTTGTGGTGATCAACACAGGATCACGACTTAGCATGGATAACTTCAATATGCTTAACGAATATTCCAATCCCAGGCCCATAGAGACGAATTATGTATCAGGAGGGAGAAAATATAGGTCCAGACTGGAGCTTCATACAACCGAGGCGCTGAGCCTGCTGGGACTCGAATGGAAATACGAACCTTCGATCACGCTAAGTGTACCCGGCAGGTTCATGGGATATCACAGGACCGTTACGATCAATCCGGACTTTGCTGTAGCAGTACCCGAACTTAAAAGATTCTTCATCGTCGAAGCACTTGGCATGCTGTCGGATAAGTCATATACCGAAGAAGCCTGCAACAAGATAAAGACATATGCGTATAACGGGATATATCCGTCTAAAGATCTGGTCCTCATCCCAGGCGATTCAACATATATGCCGCCGATCGAAGCGATAGTATCGTCAGTGGCGGCAACTTTGGATCACATCTGTTCCGAAGTCGTCATCGAAGCGGGCAGTCTGAAGCTCTGATGTGATCAGCAAGACGAGGAAAGCCCAGATCCACAAGGAATGTACGAAGTTCATCCAGGTTCTGGTTGGACCTGGGACCGACGACTAATTCCTCAAACAGAGAGTCGTGACTTATTCCCTGCTCCGCGCAGAGAAGATCGTACTTGATCTTAAGGTAGCGCTTCACTTCGTTATCCTTGCACTCGTATTCGTAGCGATATGCTTCGGATGATTTACAAAAAGGCATGCCGATAAGGGTGTAAACGCGCCTTTCACACTCGGCCCAGAAGCTTCTGTTCTTATAGCTCGGTGCGTTAGTCAGGATGTTGGAAACAAGGCGTTCCAGGGTATCCACGCCTTCAGCAGTTATATTTCCGGTCTTGAAGTATTCGTCCAACACGGAATAGAACTTATGCTTTCGGATATCAGAGTCATAGTAGACGTTGTTGAAGACTACATTGCAGCTCGAGAGAAGGTCCGCAAAGACACGCGTATTGATCTTAAGGCATACGCCTGTGGCGCGGTCGCCATAGCGCTCCCACTGAGATGCATCCTCTTCCTGAGATGAGAAGCACATGGCAAAAGGATACTCCTTGGATGCGTCTTCTATAAGATTACTGAACATGTTCACTCTGTCGGAAGAGATGCTCTTATAATCGGCTCTCACGGAACTTACGATCTTATTGGTAAACTCGATAAGTTCCTTCTTATCGTTCATGGTTGATGTATTGCCCCACCAGAATTCCTTATTGCGGATAATGCCGAACAATGCCTTCATGGTGGTGTAGTGATAGATATATTCTCCGAATTCTTCTGTGACATTATTAGCTTTTACAAACATCGATATCGCCTTCTTTCTATGAATATATTATCACAAATAAAAACCGCCGGACCTCACAAAGGAAGCCCGGCGGCAATATGCATATCAGTTTGGATATTATGCTTCTTCAGACTCTTCTACAGACTCGTCAGTAGTCTCTTCAGCATCAACTTCATCTGCATCCTCGTTATCCTCAGCATCGGAAGCGCTCTCGACAACAGTAACGGATGTGATGTGAGTGTTAGGTCCTTCATACCAGTAAAGGAAGCCCTCTACGTCAACTACATCGCCTTCCTCAAGATTGCTTACGAGATCGTAGAAATCTGCATCGTCACCATTGAGGTAGTACTCAAGGCAGAACTCATACTCTTCGTCATCAAGAGAAAGAGTAACGTAGATATCGTCACCGGGCTGATCATTCTTGAAAGCAACGCTTACAACTGTCATCTCGGAGAAAGATACGAGCTGGTTCTGAAGGTCGATGAGCTCATCTGTGCCGAGAAGATCTGTAGCATCAACGGGTTCTGCGATCCAGAGACCATCCTCGATCTCGAATGTAGCGTCGATGATCTCGACTTCACCGGACCACTCGGACTTATAACCTGTAACCTTGATCTTCTGGCCTTCTACGAGAAGATCGTAATCCTCCTCGGAGCACTCCATCTCATAGCAGAAGTACGCGCCGTCGGGATCCTGAAGATAAATGGTAGCCTTGTCTTCCCACCAAGACTGCTTAGCCTGAACGAATGCCTCGATAACTACCTCGGCGTCAAGTTCAGCATCTGCATACTCGGCATAAGTCATAACGCCCTCGCCCTTCTCAAGCGCCTCGTCGTCACTAAGTGTAGCGACAGTTGCTTCAGTAGCCTCTGTCTCAGGTGCCTCTGTAGCTTCCGTAGCAGAAGTAGCAGGCGTAGTAGCAGGAACGATGCTTGCTGTTGTACCGCCTGTCTGGTTGTTGTTAGCACAAGCTGCAAGGGAAAGTACCATTGCTGCAGAAAGTGTTACTGCGATAAATTTCTTCATAATGTTTTCTCCTTTATCTTTAACCCTAAAGAATAGATCTCCGATCCTTCGAAGATCACCCTAATTATACGACTTAAGATCAAGTATTCACTCTTTTTTGCGTTTTACGGCTCCATATACTACATATGCAACAATTAATACCCAGGTAATGCCGAGACTTGTGAGCAAAGTGACAGAAGTTTGCGGCAACGGTCCCAAGTCCTTCTTGCCGTATTCATCCAGGTGATACATGGACTTAACATCCTCAAAAAGTGAATCCAGATATGCATCATCCACTACCCCGCCTCGCCTTACGCTCTTGGCCGTATTCTCTATCATCTGCCCCGATGCATCACGAAGGGATGTTGAACCGTTAAAGACAGGTGTAACGAAAGTGTTCTGCGCATTATTAAGGAGCAGCTCGGATGCCTGTATCTTGATGTCGTAGTGAAGATCTTCGTCTTCCCCCGCACGGGAAAGATAATCAATATATGAAGGATCGTTCTGCGCCTTTAAAGTAACGGGAACATAGCCTTCAGTCTGAGCATAAGCGATCTGAACGTCGTTAGTAAGCAGATACTGAGCAAAGAGCCACGAAGCCAGCACCTCCTGCGGATCAGCCTTATTGAAGACGCAGATGGAAGGACCTTGTGAGATCATCTGCATATTTGAAGGGTCGTACTGAGGTACGGGATATACTGCCAGTTCGAAGTCGACGAGCTTATCTGCGCTGATATCAAGATGCGGAGCAGAAGATCCCATCCATGTGGCGCCCGCGGTAGAATCCACGGCGAAGATACACTGGCCCGCATTAAGGAAGTTACCGGGGTAGCTTGAGATCTTGAATGTCGAGAATGCACCTGTCTCTACATGCGAAGCGATCTGTCGAAGTATATCTCTCGTATTATCGTTGAAGATCTCGATATTGCCGCCTTCGTCCGAGTAGCCCGCGCCCTGCTGACGAAGCATCTGGATCATCATGTTATCAGTAGACTTGTAGATAAACGGGATCATGGTCATCTGCCCGTTGACGGCAAAAGTTCCGTCGGGATTCCTGGCCATGGCAGCCTCAGACACCTCCCAGACAAAGTCCCAGGTAAGGACTTCGGGAAGCTCATATCCCAAAGCCTCTACATAGGTCTTATTGACATAGCATGCTTCGGTAGATCTCATATAAGGGATCGCGTAGTAATTGGTTCCCAGTTTGCACTCCTCTATGAACTGCGGAACAAATTCGTCGAGGGCAGGCGAGTCGAACCTTAATTCGCTTCCTCCAAGTCCGTAGGCAGGATCAGCAAAAAGATCATCCAGCGGGACCACCACATTATCGCCGGTCATATACGTAGCTATATGGTCGGGATATGTGATACAGACATTAGGTGTCGTATTGGTGGCGATGTTGGTTATGACGTCGTTATAGATCTTGCCGTAGTCATTATAAAGACGAAGCGTCACCGTTATGTTCGGATATAATTCCTGGAAGGATTCTATGGCGTTCTCGTAGATCTCCGTCTGCGTTTTATTCGTATCGTTCTTTGCCCAGAATGTGATCTCGTAGTGCTTCGTCTCGTCGAAAGTATCAGGAACGGCAAAAGCATCGCGGTAACGCGCCCCGTGGCATCCCGTAAGGGAAATAAGGGACGATACCAGCAAAGAAACACTCAAGGCACAGGATATTATCTTTTTTGCTAAGCTCATCCTTTCGTACCTCCTCTTGAGACTCCCGCCATGATCTTCTTATGGAAGATAAGAAAGAGCACTATGAGGGGGACCGAGATGGCAACTACAGCAGCCATCATCGCAGGGATGTTCTCTCGGCCGAATCCGTTCTCCCTTATCTCCTGTATACCGTTAGATACAAGGAAATAGTTTGCATTATCGGTGATGAGCCTGGGCCAGACATAGGAATTCCAGCACTCGATCACCTTAAGGATAATAATCGTAACAACAGTCGGCTGACAGATTGGGATCATGACCTTGAAAAGGTACTTAAGATCGGACGTGCCGTCCACCTTTGCAGCCTTATAAAGCTCATTTGGTATCTGCTCGAAATTCTCCTTAAGAAGGTAGATGTAGAATACCGAAGTAACGGACGGGAGTATAAGTCCCGTGAAGGTATTACGAAGGCCTAAGTCCGTTATGGTAACAAAGTTTGTGATTATAACGAGCTCGTTAGGGATCATCATAAGAGACAGGAATAAAGTAAACACGATATTCTTGCCGCGGAACTCAAGGCGCGAGAAGGCAAAAGCCGCAAATACGATGACGATCAGCATCAGCGCCGTCGTTATAACCGTGAATATGAGAGTATTTACAAAATACTTTCCGAGTGCGACCTGCGTGAAAGCATCATTATAGTTCTGCAACGTGGGAGAAGCGGTATACATCTTCGGAACATATTCCGAGTTGTAGCTGCCGTAGCTCTTAAATGAAGTAAGTATCATCCAGTAGAAAGGGAAAAGAACGATCAATCCCCAAAAGCCCAGCAACGTATATGTCACCGTCTTTCTTATGACGGCGCCGGTCTTTGCCTGTCTGCTTATCTTGTCGTAATCCTGCATCACATCACCCCCTTATCACACGGGCTGCTTCCTGCTTATGAGCAGGTTGATACAGGTGATCGTAAATACTATGCCAAAGAGGATAAGTGCCGCCGCTGAAGCATATGACGGATATCCTCCGGAATCGCCGTAGAGCATGTCGTATACATAGCCTACGATGGTATTCATGCCGGCTGCGTTAAGGTTGGTACCGAAGATGGCGACTTCATCGGAATATGCCTTGAAAGCTCCGATAAAACCCGTGATCACAAGGTAGAAGATCATGGGAGATATCATGGGGAGCGTTATCCTCGTGAAGATACGAAGACGAGGCGTGCCGTCTATCTTGGCAGCCTTATAGTATACTTCGTCCACCGATGCCAGCGCACTTGTAAGGATAAGGATCTTAAAAGGAAGAACGACCCACACGGTGTAAAAGCACATGACAAACATCTTCGCCCAGTAAGGTCCGTCTATGAAATCTACGGGGCCTCTCCCGAAGATAGCCAGGATCAGATTGATAAGACCGTCAGTATAAGGGGTCTTCTTGAACATGATCATGAAGACAAGTCCTACCGCCAGCGTATTGGTGACATAAGGAAGGAAGAATACGGTCTGGAACAATTCCTTGAGCTTCTTTATGGAATTAAGCCCCAGCGATATAAGAAGTGCCAGCCCTGTAGAGATCGGAACCGTGATGATAACGATAATAAATGTATTCTTTATAGCCTGCAGGAAGTAAGGATCATGAAGCACGTAGGAATAGTTATAAAGACCTATACCGCAAGAAGTCTGCGAGGCCGAGTTATATCCCTCCTCAGCGGAGTAGATAAGTACGTCGATCAGGGGATATACCATAAAGACCCCCAGGAACAATATCGCAGGCAGAAGATAGAGCCATGCTTTTAAGTTATTGCTCTTCATATGAGCCTCTCCTCACTGTCCTTAGAGAATACAAACACCTTCTTGGGATTAACGTCGAACCTTATATCCTTGGAAGAGGAGTCTATATTATTATCTGCAGTGACTATAGCCCTGGAAGGAGACTCCGAGGAAGCGTGCTTAAAGACTACGCTGGTATCTCTTCCCATGACTTCGATCGCCTTAAGATCCGCCTTGATGGCACCCTTCTTGCCTTCCAATTTCTCGTCAAGGACGAAGCCTTCGGGACGGATGCCTACATATACATCCTGATCCTTTATATCCTTAACGAAGTCCCTGCCCAGGATCTTATCCTCGCCGATATAGAGCTCGCCACCCTTTATAGAACCGTCATAGACATTAATAGGCGGTGTGCCCAGGAACTTGGCAACAAAGAGATTTACGGGATTATCGTAGACCTCCTGAGGCTTTCCGATCTGATTAACGACACCCTCCTTCATGACTACGATCATGTCCGAAATGCTCATGGCTTCTTCCTGATCGTGTGTAACGAAGATAGTCGTGATGCCGGTAGTGTTTTGTATCCTCTTTATCTCTTCTCTTGTCTGTATGCGAAGACGGGCATCAAGGTTAGATAAGGGCTCATCAAGAAGGAGGACACGGGGCATCTTAACAAGGGCCCTTGCTATCGCAACTCTCTGCTGCTGACCGCCGCTCATCTCATTAGGACGCCTGTCCAGAAGTTCCTCGATCTGAACGGTCTTTGCAGCTTCCATGACCTTCTCTTCCATCTGCTCGCGGGTAAGCTTCTTGTCGCCCTTTAAGTTCTCCAGGGGGAACATTATATTCTTTCTGACTGTAAGGTGAGGATATAGCGCATAGCTTTGAAATACCATTCCTACACCTCTGTTCTCAGGCGGGAGCTTCGTGACATCATCATCATCGAAGAAGATCTTACCTTCAGTAGGGACCTCAAGTCCGCAGATCAGGTTCAACGCCGTACTCTTACCGCATCCGGAAGGTCCCAGAAGACCTATGAGCTTGCCGTCGGGTATCTCAAAATCAAAGTCGTTTACCGCTATGACCTCGGCTGCTATCTTCTTATTCCTGTTAGGAAACCTCTTTGTCAGATGTTCAAGTCTTATCTTCATATATGCCCCCTCCGGCAAGTGCCTTCGCGGCACTGATAGAACACCTTGAGTATATCACAACAAGGTTTCCTCAAGCTTACAAAAAGACCGTCTCCTAAGAAGACGGCCTTTATCGTATATCACCTCTTAAGAAGCGCTGCTCTGACTCTTCCCTTGGGATCCTTTATAAGGACCATCACCATCCAGATGATAAGACCCAGGGCTACGGCTGCAACTCCCAGGAAAGCATCATTTAACATATCTGCAGCAGCGGGAGTAAAGAACTCTGCGCCAAGCTCAATATACTCGAATACCGCATCCACGCTCCACATGAGAGCTGCGCCCCAGTATATAAGCGCAAGTGTTCCTATCTTCATGGAATCATCCTTGGCGTTATACCACTTGATAGTGGCAATGATAGCGGCAAAAGTGGTTATAAGAAGTGTCACGATACCTCTGCCTCCTTTGCCGTTGTCTCGAGCTTACTCTTAAGCACCGTATCTGCTACCTTGCACATGATAAACCATACAACGGTAATAAGAACTGCCATGGATACACCTACGGTAGCGATCTCCTTAAGCATCTCGGCAGTATCTTCGGGGGAATTCATTGCAGTAAGGAAAGGGAACCATGCAGTGATCTCTCCGTGCCATATATGCTCGAAAGCAAGAAGAGCCGAACCTCCGAAGAGCATCGTAGATAACCACTTTACCTTCCTTGCAAGAGGTATCTTGTCAGAGGCCTCCTTGCCGCCTTTCTTCTCAATACTCTTCTCAACTGCCTTTACGATAACGGCCTCAGCCAACGGAGCGGTAAAACAAGCCATATACATGCCTCCCCCAAATATACAAAAAATGAAGTGCAACGCTCTATTTGCGTCACACTTCATTCTAGCATAGCGTAATTTGAAAATATGTAATAAAGTTTTGTCAAACCTCTTCGTCGGCTACAATATTTTTGGCATTCTGCTTACCCAGATCGGAAAAGAACAGCAACATACTCACGAACATCAGAAGTCCTGCAGGAAACATTGCCATTCCCATATAAGCAGCCATTACCATAAATACAATACCGAGAAGTACACAAGTAGCGGAAAAGATCAGCGTAATATTTCCTTTCATAATGTTTCTCCTCTTTGTTTCTTTAGTATCGTTCCTAACCGATTTCATCATAAATAACTATATCAAAGAGAGAGCAAATAAAACATTAAGATAAGATTAAGTTTCGCGAAAAGGGCCAAATTTTACAACTCTTACACATCTTTCAACCAAGTAGTATACATCTCATTGCTAATATAGCATCGTACCTGATAATTAATTATCAGACATACTTTTTCATAACCTTCCTTAAGGACTTCCGCCCCCCGGGAGTCCTTTCCCTTTTGTTCAGAAAAGACTCTTTCTAAGAGAATCGGGTTCCTTGTCCGCAAATTCCCTCTTTATCTCAAGGAAGTCACGAAGGTCTATAAGAAGCGCATAAAGAAGTGCTCTGTCCTCAAATTCCTTTCGAGAAGAAGGCAGGGGCTGCGAATCCATGTAGATATGAAGCATATCAAGAGAAGAGATAAGATCCTTCACATCATTATCCCTGCTGTATTCACTTGCGACCTTATCAAGGAATAAAGAAACATGCTGTGCCGTCTCAGGCGTAGTATCGAGTCTTCTTACCTTGTTATACATCTGAAGAAGGACCTCGTACTGCTTTTCTCTCATCTTTATATATTCAAAATCATAAGTGCTGTCATCAAGGATGGTATTGGCATGCTCTGCCTTGGCTGCCCTTATGCCGTCGTCTATTATCAGGTCCAGCTCCTTAAGACAGGCGCCGTCATATCCTGCAACATGCTTATCCTTTATCCTCTCGGCCATTCTCTTGATGATGTTCCTTATCTGCTCGTCCGCTTTGTTCTTAAGCTCTTCCACCTTCTTTTTCTGCCCTGTCATACGAAGGTTAACAAGGAGGCCCATACCTGCTCCGATAATAAAGATAAGAACCTCATTACCAAGTGACGCAAGGCTCATGTTACCGAAAGATATAAAGTGCGATATAAGAACGGAATTGACCGCCATGGCGCTTATCCACTTAAACTTTACGCAAAGGGCGAT
>JAILMW010000013.1 GCA_024692235.1 Saccharofermentans sp.
TCCTGTACTTTCTCAAGTGGGAGATCGGTGTAGGATGCGATCTTCTCAAGTGTAAGTTCGCCATCTGCGATCATGCGGAGAGCGTTGTCCAACTTGGTCTGCTCTGTGCCTTTAATAATGCCTCTCTCTTCAAATACTTCATTCCAGTTACACACGTTTACCATCGCCTCCTTCATCGACTCAGGGAACTCTGTCTCGTATTCCCGTTCCATATGAGCTATCGCGTCTTTCTTATTGCTGTGCTCGGAGAATATCTCCGTTAGTGACTTCATTATCTTTCTCTCATTATAGGTTATGTGGGAGTAATCATCAATTCTTCCCAGGTTGAATATTACTACTTCCAGCTTGTCGTAGTTCTCCTTGTCTTCTCGGAAATCGTTAGTCAGATTTTCCTCGCTCATCCTATATCTTATTATGCTGCCTTTCTCCTTCTCGTTAGGCGACATGGATATCCAGATGGAATATACCTTCTCTATATTCTCGTAGTGGGAATTCGAGAAATATGTCCCGTATTCTGATGAGATCATGTTGCAGGCATAGTAGATGCCTCTGGTCACTATCCTATACGGAAGCGAAGTGGTATTCTTCTGACCTTCGATGTTGATGATTATCTTCATGTGCTTATTGGTGGCATTGGGAAGCAGAGCATCGAACTTGACGTCGTATCTGACACGTCCGTCCTCTACTCCGGGACCTGATGTTACGATCTTATCCGAATCTATTCCGATATCGCCTTGAATATACTTGTCTCGTATATCCTCAAGGCTCGAATCTTTGTATTCGGGGATAAGGGACTTCAAGGTTATCGCGAGCATAGCCTTATAGGCGAATATGCTCTTGAAGCTCTCGTCGTACATTATTGAATCCGGTTTGTTCAAGATAGTGATCCTCCTTCTTGGATTTATTGAGGATCAGCGCTGATCTTTATGTACAGATACTAGCAGGATGTGAAGCTTATTTGTTGCGACAAATCACGACAATTGCCGACAAATTTCGACAACGAGTACGTTAAATGGGACTTCACATAAATGTGGCCCGAACAGGTAAGCTGTCCGGGCCGGAGGGTTATGTTGTAAAGAGAGTCGATCGTCGTAAGTATATCAAGCTGCCTGTGCATCGGCACATAAGCAGACATCCTTGGCTTCCTTCTTGCCATACTGTGAAGGATAGGATATAAGCAAAGCTCTCATATTCTTGTGGTAACAGTAAGATCCCTTCACCGTATTAAGAGATTCCTTTGTTCCGTCGGGCTTTTCCACAGTAACGATGGTAGCCATATGCTTTCCGGCGCCTGTTACTCTTACCTGATCAACGGTGCAGTCACTTACCATGATGCGGTTTTCCTTGATATCCTTAGCCTTGCCTGCAAGGTCTGCGGACATCTTGAAGAGTATAAACGCCAAAGCGGCAACAAACAGCATCAGGATGACAGATACTACAACGAACGATATGCTGTCCTTATTAAGCATAGCCTTGATAGATGTCGGGATGATACTAAGCGTCAGTAATCCCGATGCAGCCATAAGGATGCATAAGAAGTTATATTCACCAAGGAACTGCTCCTTAATGAGTTCAAGTTCACCTGTTCTTGCTTTTCTCAGATCATCCATGTCTTGTACCTCTCGTAAATGTATCCGGTGTTTTTGTTCTTATGGGTTTATCTTACAAGGCAAGGATTAATCTGACGCTAACTCGAGATTAAGATTTTATATGATTTGTTTAAGAAGTGATTAAGGCACCTCTTCGTTATCTTATGAAGTTGGTCCAGGCGTGCTCTTCTTCCGTCTTGGGAAGACCGAACTTCTCTTTGCCAAGGGCGATGCTCTTCATAAGGAATGCCATATTCCTTCCAAGTGTCCTCATGGTCTGAAGGCCCTCAAGGTCCTGAGCGGCTTCACCCTTACCGCCGCCGTGAACGCTGTTCCAGTACTGACTGGGAACAATAGGCATACCGCATATAGAGAAGTATTTGTTAAGCTCGTCAAATGTAGCCGAGCAGCCTCCTCTTCTTGCTACTACTACGCTTGCTCCTACCTTCATGGTCTTATCGAAATGCGAGCTGTAGAAAAGCCTGTCAAGAAGCGCGATAAGAGTAGCATTAGCCGAAGCATAATATACGGGAGATGCTACTATAAGACCGTCTGCAGCCTCGAACTTCTCCGCAACCTTATTGACCTCATCGTCGAAGATGCACTTTCCTTTCTCGCTGCAACTCTCGCATGCTACGCATCCTCTTATTACCTTATTCCCTATCTGCATCACTTCGGATTCGATTCCTTCTTCTGCAAGGACCTTTACTATCTCATCGACAGCAAGCGATGTGTTCCCCTTTACTCTGGGACTTCCGTTAAGGATAAGTACTTTCATATATGATTCCTCCCGCTTTTGGTAACTGGATTATACATCGCATAACATTGGCGGATATATGATAATTATTTGCACTATAAATATCGATCTCAAGATAATGCTGTGTCCGTTTTCTTTTTCGTACAGATATGCCTCATCGGGAGCGATCGATCCCAATAAAGATACCCCGATATCCGATCAGGATACCGGGGCATAAGATGCTTTATATTGTCTGTTACTATCAGTCTGTTACGAGATTGAACTCATCGTCATTGCCGTTAGCTGAATCTACGACAGCGATCGCAAGCTCTTCAAGCTGCTTGTCGGCAACGGGAGAAGGAGCTTCCGTCATGAGGTCGGAAGAATTCTGAACCTTCGGGAAAGCAATAACTTCTCTTATGGAAGCGGCGCCTGCCATGAGCATTACCATTCTATCGAGACCGAATGCGAGACCGCCGTGAGGAGGTACACCGAACTTGAACGCATCAAGAAGGAATCCGAACTGCTCCTGTGCGGAAGCCTCAGTGAATCCCAAGAGCTTAAAGATCCTCATCTGAAGAGCACGGTCGTGAATTCTTATGGAACCGCCTCCAAGCTCACAGCCGTTAAGAACGATATCGTAAGCCTTGGATCTGACCTTACCCTGATCAGACTCGAGCATATCGAGGTCTTCGTCCATGGGGCATGTGAAGGGATGGTGCATAGCCATGTATCTTCCCTCTTCCTCGGAGTACTCGAACATGGGGAATTCTGTTACCCAGCAGAGTTTGAAGTCCTTAGGATCGATAAGGCCGAGCTTATTAGCAGCTGCGATACGAAGGGCACCAAGGGAATCGTATACGACCTTATTTTTGTCAGCGATGATGCAGATAAGGTCCTCACCGGTAGCTCCCATTCTCTCCTTGATGGCAGCGATATCCTCAGGCTTCAAGAACTTAAGGAAAGATCCGCGGGGCTCGTCGGAAGGAACAAGCCAAGCCATTCCCTTAGCCTTATATGTCTTACATACCTCACCCAATGCATCGATCTCCTTACGGGAGAACTTAGAACCGCCCGGAACACATACGGCTCTTACGGAACCGCCTGCTTCAAGAGCACCGGAGAATACCTGGAAATCGATCTTGGAAGCGATATCGGAGATATCCTTAAGCTCGATGTCGAATCTCAAGTCGGGCTTATCTGAACCGTATCTGTCCATAGCTTCCTGCCATGTGATGCGGCGGATGGGAGTCTCGATGTCGATATTCATTACGTCCTTAAAGACCTTTACGAGGAAGCCCTCTGTAACGTTCATTACGTCGTCGCAGTCAACAAAACTCATCTCAAGGTCTACCTGAGTGAACTCGGGCTGTCTGTCGGCACGAAGATCCTCGTCACGGAAGCATTTCGCGATCTGGATATATCTGTCGTAGCCTGCGAGCATAAGAAGCTGCTTATAAAGCTGAGGAGACTGAGGAAGAGCAAAGAAAGATCCCTGCTTAACTCTGGAAGGAACAAGATAGTCTCTTGCGCCCTCGGGTGTGCTCTTACCGAGCATGGGAGTCTCGATCTCGATAAAGCCCTGCTCGTCGTAGTAGTCACGAGCGCACTTGGCGATCTTATGACGGAGCATGAGATTTCTCTGCATGTTGGGTCTTCTAAGATCCAGGTATCTGTACTTAAGTCTCAGCTGCTCGTTAGCAGTATCGTCTTCTTCAATATAGAAAGGAGGGGTCTCGGACTCGGAGATGATGCGAAGATCCTCAACTGCGATCTCGATCTTACCTGTCTTCATCTTGTCGTTAGGAGCGGATCTGAGCTGTACGTCACCTACTGCTGCAAGAACGTACTCGGATCTTACGGATGCAGCCTTATTCCTGATCTCCTCAGAGGATTCGGGAGTGATAACAAGCTGGATCTCTCCTGTTCTGTCGCGGAGAGTAATGAATGTAAGTCCTCCTAAGTCACGGCACTTATGGCACCAACCCATAAGGGTTACTTTCTTTCCTACATCTGCCTCGGAAAGCTCTGCACACATGGAGCTTCTCTTAAGACCGATTATTGATTCAGACATTTGTATTTACCTTCTTTCTGTCAAAGATTGTTCTTGCAATATTCTACGAGCTCTGCGACAGCTACCTCCGTCTCGGAGCCGTCTGCCATCTTCTTTATCTTGATCTTACCTGAAGCGAGCTCATCGTCTCCTATTACCGCCATATAGGGGATACCTGCCTTGCCGGCATACTTCATCTGAGCTCTGAATGCTCTTCCCATAAGATCCTGCTCACAGCCTACTCCGTTAAGCCTTAAGTCATAGCAAGTCTTGGCGATGAACTTCTTGGCATCGTCACTCATGGAAGCAAAGTAGATCTTAACGTAGTCAGGTCTGTCACAAGGAACTTCCTGAGCCTCGATCTCCATAAGGAATCTCTCGACACCCATGGCAAATCCGATACCGGGAACATGAGGACCTCCGATACTTTCTACAAGGCCGTCGTACCTTCCGCCGCCGCAGATAGTACCCTGCGTACCTACATTCTCGGAAACGAACTCAAATACCGTTCTTGTATAGTAATCAAGTCCTCTTACGATATTAGGGTCGATAGTATATTCGATACCGATAGCTTCAAGACCTGCCTTAACACCCTCGAAATGCTCCCTGCACTCGTCACAGAGGTGATCTATAAGTCTGGGGGCATTCTTAACGATATCCTTCTCGGCATCGACCTTACAGTCGATCATGCGGAGAGGATTTCTCTCGAATCTGTTCTTGCAGTCATCGCACATGGTATCCATGTGAGGTCTGAAGTGATCCTTCAAGATCTCGTTATAAGCCGCGCGGCACTTGGGGCAACCGATGGAATTGATATGAAGTGCGATGTGCTTTAATCCCATCTGTCTGAAGAAGACATTAACAATACTTATGATCTCAACGTCGATATCAGGACCTTCGGAACCGAAAGCCTCAAGACCGAACTGATGGAACTCTCTGTATCTTCCCTTCTGGACATTCTCATATCTGAATGCGGTGATATCGTAGAACATCCTGATGGGACTGGGCATGGAAGTCATGCCGTTCTCGATAAAGCTTCGGACGACTCCCGCAGTACCCTCGGGTCTTAATGTGATGCTCCTGCCGCCCTTGTCCTCAAAGGTATACATCTCCTTCTGGACAACGTCGGTAGTATCACCTACACCTCTCTGGAAAAGGTTGGTATCTTCAAAAGTGGGAATGGAGATCTCTTCATAACCGAATGAATGGCATACATCATGGAACCCCTTCCTCGCTTTGTGCCAGCGGTAGATCTCCGAAGGCAGGATATCTTTGGTTCCCTTTGGTGCCTGTAACTTCATGTTATGGACCTCCTTTATTAATTATAATATGTACGAACGTGTATTATAGCACATCAAAGCTCGTTGTGATACAGGAGCATGGCAAGAACGGCAGGACCTGCCGTCTCAGTCCTTAAGATGCGCTTACCAAGGGTCACGAGCTTACAACCGGCTTCTTTTGCCAAAGCTGCCTCTTCTTCGGAAAATCCACCTTCAGGTCCTATAAATACGGCTATACTCTCGGGAGAAGTGCCGTCTATTACCTGCTTTAAGGTCTGTCCCTTCTCTTCCTCCCAGGGTAAGATCATAAGGCTGCTTACTTTCGCCGCATCAAGAGCTTCCTTGAAGCTTAAAGGAGATGCGACTTCGGGTATGATTCCTCTTCCGCACTGTCTTGCCGCTTCCAGAGCGATCTTTTGCCATCTGTCGATCTTACTGTCCTTACCGGGTTTTACAACGCACCTTGAGGAGAATACGGGGACTATCTTATATACTCCGAGCTCCACGGACTTCTGTATCGTAAGGTCCATCCTCTCGCCCTTGGAGACAGACTGATAAAGTGTGATCTTACAGGAAGATTCGGACTCGTTTACATGCCTTGTAACGGCACGAAGGATAACTTCGTCTTTTGCTGCCGCCTCTACTTTACAAAGGACTTCCATACCCTCGCCGTCAACTACGGTAAGTTCCTCTCCTTCTCTCATTCGAAGGACGGAGGAGATATATCTTGAATCCTCTTTATCGAGGGCAAATTCCGTATTCTCTTCTATCTTGTAATCAACAAATAACCTGGTCATGTAAGGATTGTAACACATCTATACATGACCAGGTAAATTCATTACTGAACTACACTTAATCCGATATGAGCGGGTTCATCTAATTCAATAAAATAACCTTCAGGTACATTTATCTCACATGAATCACCTACTTGAACTACATATGCTTCAGCATCAGCCCATTCTTCCCATCCTGCTTCAGTAACCACCAACTCATCTTTTAAAACATCAACCTGAGTCGGATATTCACCCATATTGGTAACAATATAAGTTCCGGATGGTACATAATAACAAAATACAGTCTCTTCAAAGTCTGTGCCGGCATTTACTACTCGTTCTTGACCGTATTCACCCATCTCACCTGCTACTAACTCGAAATCAGGAGCAATTGTTTCTTGAACGGTTGTTTCCGTTGTAGTTGTAGTTGTCGTCTCCGCTTCTGTTGAGGCAACTGTAGGGGGAGGTGTATTTTCAACTGCAGCCTTTTTGGAAGCTCTGTTCTCACATGAGGCAACACCAATTACAAATCCGAAAAAGAGTGCAACAGCTATCAAGAAACAAGAGAAGATCTTTGACACCATAGATTGTCTTCTAAGCTTTTCAAACAATTCATCCATATACTTTTCTCCTTACCTTTTCAGCTGATTCTTAAGTGCAACAAACTCTTTTTGTTTATCTATCAACCCCATGTACAATCCATGAACATACTCATCTTTGTCTAATACTCGATAAACAATGAAGCAAGCTATTTCAATTAATAACAATGGGCCTCCGATTGGGAAATAGAGAAAATACAATATACCTGCAATCCATAACATAGTCTTGCAGAATACAGCATGCAACAACTTGAATACGATTGGAAGATCTTTAATGTTCTGGCGGATCTCCTGAATCTCTGCCGCCTTGCTGTCTATCTTCGGTGAAAGATACTGATTACTCTCATTTATAAACCTAACGTATATGTTATGGACTCTGTTACGAGCCGATTGACTCGTTCGAAGCGGCACCTGCTTTAAAACCCTTTGACCATTTACGAATTGAACATCAGCATACAGATATTCATTTCGGAATAAGCGGCAAAGATTAACAACTATATCGGAATATGCCAATACCTCTTGAGGCTTATCTCTATCAGCAAATTCATACATTTTATCCAATAAAGTAACCCTGTTTACTATTGCGTCAATGTACTGACAAACCTCTTCTTTGCTGTTAAATCTATTCTTTGGTGATATAACGCATCTCTTAACAAATTCCCGAATAGATTGATGAACATATGCATCATCACTGTCATTTCCTAATCTAAATGCAGTATTGATACCATTTACTACTTCTTCACTACGATCTTTTCCGTTCAATGAAAGATACGCCGCACTCATCGCTTTCTTGAAAAACGGATAATAACTATCCTGATTGGATTCCAATGCTCGAGTGTAATAATCATACGCTTCCTGCATATTGTTAACAGCAAATGCATTATCAGCTAAGGTTATGCAGTTGCTATACTTTTTAGATTCATCAAGTTCGACAGAACCTCTGTGTTCAACAACTATCTTTTCTTGAATAACCTTTGTTCCACAATAACTGCAAAAACCGAATTCTCTGGTATCATCCAGCTCGATATTCGATCCACAACTCGGACACTTCAAAGCTACCATTCCCATGTGAACACCCTCCTACTGATAACTAGTTTCAATATAGCATTTTCAGTAAGCCGTTTCTTAGCAAAAGTGTTAACAAGTATTAAGTTTTATTTAACTGTGACCCATCCATAACATATGGTTCATTGCTCTTTGATAACAATGCTCTTCGGCAGGTTTCTCAGAAACTCCATTATGATAAAATCCACTTATATAGCATTAGGAGGTTACTTTATGGAATACGAGATCAAGGGAACACCGTTTCCCGTAGCAATCTGCACTCTTAATCAGGGTGAATCACTTATAACGGAGAGAGGCTCCATGAGCTGGATGAGCACAGGCCTTGAGATGCAGACCAAGGGAGGTTCCGTGGGCAAGGCTTTCGGACGTCTCCTGTCAGGAGAATCCCTGTTCCAGAACATCTATACAGCTAAGACACAGGGAGCTTACATCGCCTTCGCTTCAAGCTTCCCCGGCAAGATCATCCCTCTTGACATCAGACCCGGATCTTCCATGATCGTGCAGAAGTCAGGTTTTCTTGCAGCAGAGACTTCAGTAGAGCTTTCCATCGCATATAAGAAGAAGCTCGGTGCTTCATTCTTCGGCGGTGAGGGATTTATTATGCAGAAGCTCTCAGGTAACGGTACGGCATTTGTCGAGATCGACGGTGATGCCTGCATGTACGATCTTGCACCGGGCGAGACAATGTACATCGACACAGGCTATCTTGCCATGATGGACGAGACCGTCACCATGGATATCGAGATGGTAAAGGGCGGCATGAACCTCTTCTTCGGCGGTGAAGGCCTCTTCAACACAAAGGTAACAGGTCCCGGCCGCGTATGGATCCAGACGATGCCCGTTATCAATCTGGCGGCATCTCTTATCCCTTATCTTCCGGCAAAGGGCAGCTGATATTATCTTAGGATATGTTTGGGGAGGATCTCATCTGAGGTCCTCCTTTTGTATTTATCAAAAAATCTGTATAATACTCCGTGATCTTAATCTTGGAGGGTTAGTAAATGGGGATCTTTTCCGAAGGACAGAAAAAGGCTGATCTTCGCCGAAGCATAGAGATGAGCAAGAAGCTCAGGTTGATCTTTTGGCTTACGGTAGCACAAGGCATATTGCTCACCATATTTTCGATATTTAACTATACGCGCGTTCTCGCAAATGTGCTTCCTATACCGGCACTTGCACTGATGGACTTTATCATATGGCTCATCATGTTCGGTGTCGCCATTACTGATTCCATAATGATCTTGCTGCTCTTTAAGCACGATGACAGGTTCCTGATCGCAGGCATCGTCCTGCTTGTATGTACTATCCCGGAGCACCTGCTCATGCTCGTGCTGGATATCCGCGCGGTAGCTCTGTTGGCATTTCCCATCGCTACGAGGATCTTTATCATCAAGAAATTCTCACAAGGCATGACAACTTGCCTTCGTACTATCGATTATTCTCTCTCCCGCTCCTGGGATACATTGGTAGGCGTTTATACAGGCACCGCTATCACATTGATCGTCGTCGACTTCGCAAGAAGATATCTGTTCAAGACCGCTCTCTTCAGCGTGATCTACATCGCAGTCTTTCTTCTTGGTGCTCTGGTATCCGCGGTAATGTATATCATCCTTCTTCGAAGATCATCGACCGTCATGGCAAACTTCACGCCTGAACCTGAAGTTGCAAAATCCTGATAAATCATAAGGAGGATCTCATGAAAGGTCCTCCATTTTTTGCATACAAAAAGAAGCGGTGTCCGGCATATCTCCGCTGCCGGTCCTGCTCCTTTTGTTCAGATTATATTTGATCAAATTCAATATCACTTGCAGTAGATGGCGATAGCCTCGGATACGAACTTTGCCGTACCCTTGCCGCCTGCTGCATCGATGTTTTCAGTGAACTCACCGCCTGCGTTATACATCTGACCTAAGCCCTTCAGGATATCCTTGGTGCAGTTATACATGTTATCCGTGATGAACTGCTGGATCCTCTTAACGAGATCCTGTGCTTCCTTGGAGTTCGGATCTTCTGTCTTCATGTCACCTGCTTCCTTGAAGAGGAGCATGAAGCGATCTGTCATGAGCTTATTGTCGCCATCTGTCCTGTTCTTGCTCTTCATCTCATACTCCTTATACTCAGGGGTGTTGCCCCACTCTTCCTTTGCTCTTCTTGAATATTCGTCGAGCTTTGTCTTATCAAATGCTTTAAAATCCATATTCTTGACTCCTGTCTGTTTTATTCCTTCGGCGAACTTTATAAGGTCATTTAAGTGATCTCTTTTGAGCTTCAGAAGTTCTATCTGCTGCTTTATCGCCTTATTCCGATCGAAGTCGGGGCTTTTTAAGATCTCCTTTATGTCCTTGAGGGGGAATTCCAGTTCACGGAAAAGTAAGATGTGCTGAAGGCGTTCCAAGTCCGTATCGTCATACAGTCTGTAGCCCGCATCGGTATATCCCGTCGGATTAAGAAGACCGATCTTGTCGTAGTATTGAAGAGTGCGTATACTCACTCCCGCAAGCTTGCTCACCTCATTTACCGTTCTCATGGAAAATGTCCTCCGTTCGCTTTGGTAAGTTCACTATAAACTATGACGTAACGTCAGGGTCAAGAGGGAATGCGAGTTTTTTAAAATTCGGACAAAGGTGTGATCGTCATGTAGTTATAAGGATAATCGGTATAGATATCTTTCTCATACTCTTCCAACATCGCATAGATGTCGTACTCTGAGACCACGCCATAGTCTATTACATAGTAGCTGTTGATATCCGTACTGAAGAGCATGTTCTCGTAAGATGTATTTATCAGATGGACTCCGTCGCTCAGGCGCACTGTATAGTAGCCTTCAATAAACGCCGTATAGCTCCTGTCTCCGGTAAATACATGGTATTCATCTGAGAACGTATCTGTATCCACATATCTTTGCCTCAAGTATCCGTAATCGCACATATAGATCCTGTCATTCGAATAACCGTGCAGGATCGGATGAATTCCGTAGTCACTGTTATACGAGTAAAGTTCCATGACCATAAGGCCATAGCCGTCAGTAAGATCCACGATAGCAAGTTCCGCGACAGAGTCATAATCGATATCCACACAAGCAAATCCGATGCCGTTATACGGATCTCCTTCCAATATCATCTCTTCGATACCGGAGTGTTCTCCCTTACCGATATAGGTCAGATCGGGATCTGCAGGATCGTAATTATCTATATAGTTCAAGATGGATTCTATAACAACATTATAAGCATCAGTGGGAACAAGAAGATCTTCTTCCCAGTCCATGCCTGCGGCAACATTCGGCGCTATAACAGGAGCGGGTTCTTCCGGCAGCGGTACTTCCGGTTCAGCCACAGAGATCTGCGAAGTCTCTTCAGTCTCCCGGGTGCTCGATACATCCGAGAAGGCAGTCTCCTCTTCTTCGGTCTTGACCGAACAACCTGATAAGGCTATCGATAAGAGCAGCAGGGCTGCCGTTGTCTTCTTTATCACCTTCATCGGATCCTCCAATACGTCCCAGACCATATTATTGTATCTCAAGGATATCCCACTTCAATAGCGAAGGCAGGGAAAAATGCATCATCTTCATATCCCGTGATCAGAGAGTCAAGTAATGTGTATGCTCGTCAACAATATCCTTGGCGGCCTTCAGTCCCGCACCGGTGACTTCGCGGCACAGCTTTACCGCCATGATGATATTCCCCTCTTCTATATGAGACAGTATCTTGCGCTTGTCGTCGATCCTTATTCCGGATGCGATCTTGTTAAGGTAAGAGTCGTACTTCACAGGGTCGCTTATTATATCTTCCAGGTTCTCTTCTCTGCCGCCGTTATCACCTGATGCAAGGAGCATATCCTCCACCTTGATATCCGTGGCAAAAAGCTTCATCTGATCTATCTTGCCAAAGCTTCGGTGTACGATGGTATCCACATACTTAAGTATCAGTTCGTCATTACGGAAAGGCACGAATATACGAAGCATCCTTGTCTGATTGAGCCAGACGATCTTAACCAGAGTCCCCCTTAATACGTCACTGGTACCTGCTACGCCGAGGGAACCTCTCTCATCAGCGGCACAGGACATTCTCTTGATGCTCTTTACTTCATTATAGTCATCAGTAACATTGATCTCTTCCTTGCCTATATCGGCGACGGTAACCCGATCTACAGGCCTCATGTCGATACCTGCCACATAGTCAGCCCATCCAAGCATATATTCCCAGCCGTATATAGTAGTGGTCAGCAGGATGTCATACTGATGCCAGGGCCCGCACTCGATGTGCCTTACGCTGTCGATATATGTCTTCCCGGAACCCCCGGTCTCCTTCTTCTTAAAAAGATCGAATAAACCCATCTTGATGTCCTCCGTACTCTTTGATTATACATCCGAAAGATATCATAGTTAGTTAAAACTTTATTCATTCGAAGGCAATACAGCCCTCTTATAATGTGAGTATGGAGATAAAATCATTCGAATCCTCCAAGACATCGGTTGCATCATCTCCAGAAGTAAGACAAAGAACTCCTATACCCTGATAGTGCAGATAACCTCCGTAAAAGATATCGGGATAGGAGTTCTGTCATGCAGTCTTCATCTCCACGAACCACATATAGTTCTCCTCATAGAAGAGATAACAGGACTTGCCGTAGATCCTGCAGGTATATCTTATGCCCATACCTCCGGCCTTAAGCGACGGAGCACGCCTGATATCTGTGATCCTGTCTATCTCGAATCGCCTGCCGTCCTCGAGCTTGATCTCCTGCGGGATTATCTTGCCGTCCCTGGTAAAGATCGCAGTCACCTGCACATATTCCTTCTTACGTATCTCCTGATCCATATCACATACCCTCTTTGCAAACATATGTTCTCACAAAAATGATAACACGGCTGACGGCATGCTTCAAGTCTCACATGCTTCAACCGTGTGATATGTCCTTTTAATAGAACTTAAATGCTGTCAGGAAGCAGAAGAATCCATGTAGAAAAGACCGTCGGGTGTAACGAATCCGTTGATCTCTCCGCCTTCCGTATCGATAGTGAACGAATATCCCTGATCATCCTCATAGGAAGTTACGGGGCTATCGCCTGCTTCCGCGATAATGTTATTCTGCACATATTCAAGAGCAGCTTCATATGAAGTGAACTGAATGCAGTAAGTAACCGTAGCACTGCTCGTAAGATCCGCAACGTCGTACCCGACATTTGCACTATCTCCGTCCGTTACGATATCTGCTCCGCTCGGAAATCCGAAATCAACAGATACAAAGCCGTCGACAAAATCTTCGGAATCACCGTCGAACTCGTCGGCATCCATGGATACCAAGTCTTCCTCGATCGTAAACTGCTGACAGATATCTTCATAGGAATATCCTGCGAGCTCACCTACAAGATCATTAACGGGAGCCGTCTCTTCCACAACAGGATCAGCCTCTTCGCCGGCCGTCTCCTCAGATGCCTCTTCGGTATCTTCGGACTCTTCAGAAGCTTCATCATCAGTCTCTTCTGCTGACAGCTCAACTGTCGCGTTCGCACCTGTTGTCGTCTCAGCGGCGTCTTCCGACTTGCTGCAACCTGCAGCAACTGAAACGAGAGCCAGGCAAAGAAGAACTGCCATGGCGCGAATCTTTATATTCTTCATGTTGATATCACCCCTTAAAGATATTTGTGAAGCTACCAAGATTATAAGAATTAATGCATATCATTGCAATGAAACAAAATACACAAAAAATAAGATCACTCGTCCTGATCTTGAGATCCTTCGTCCTCACCGGTATATTCTTGCGGGACTACGGGGGATATTCCGAGAAGATATCCTATACCATCCCCCATATCCTCATTAACGTAATCCTCGGCGTTAATAAGCTCTCTATCGTCGAATGTTCCTTCCAGGCAATCCTGATCCGACACGTTCTCTATATCCCAGGAATCACATACTGCCTTGCAGAACGCCTTGCGGTCCTCTATATCCATCGGAAGGTCATATTCGAATATCTGTCCGTAATCATCCTTGATACGAAGCCTTACCTTGAACCTTGAAAGTTCAAAGCCTTCCTCGCCCTCATATTCGCTTACGAAAGAAGGATCATAAGGAACCCCCTGGCGATCCGTAGCGAACTGGAAGAGGCACGGATCAAAGGAAGCCTGATTATGAAGTCCGAACTCCTGCACGTCATCCAGGGGCAGGACATCCTCCCCTTCGATGATGAGATAGTTATCGGTCAGAACAAGACAAGGAGCATCGAATACGCCTTCCATACGGTAAGCATAGACATCGCCTGAGAGCTCCTCGCGAAGCTTGTCGACACCGATCTCTCTTACCTTGTCCTCATAGAAATTCTCTTCCTTCTTGTGTTTCTTGGAAAAGAGCTTCTTCAAGAAGCCGCCCTCTTCCTCCTCTTCATCCGCTGATGCAGCAGAAGAAAACATTGAAATACATAAGATCTTGTCTATATCTATATCGGTTATCCTCATAACAACACCTCCACCTGGCTTGATTGTAGCACAGCAAAGAAGATATGCGATATATCAGAGGCCGAAGCTGAAGATTGCTATGACGTATATTCCTAAGATGAATATCGTTGCAAGGATATCAAGGATCCCAAGGACTGCGATAGCCTTGTCACCCTTGACCATCTTTCTTCCGATGATGTAGAAGACAAAGCCGAAGAAGGCTATGACGGTAGCTATGCCGATGATGCCTCTTACGATGCTGTTATCTGCCTTGTTTACCATAAGAAGATATGACAGCGGCGCACAGATAACAGGCAGTGCCTCCAATGCCAGAGCGATCTTCCTTTTGCTTATATATCCAAACATATTGATTCTCCGTTTCCATTAAGATCCATCGGATTATATATCCTTAAGGGAGGATCTTATGTGTGAAAACTTAAGCATAAGTTTCTAAAAAAATGCGAGGGTGAATATATCACCCCCGCACGTTTATCTTTAATTACCCTGTCTTGCCTTGTAGTCCAGATCCTTGGCATTAAGATCGATGCTGATCTCCTTGAGCCTGTCACTTAAAAGATCGAACTCTTCCCTGAACATGGCGATCTTGAATCTGACATCTTTGTCCTCTACAAGTCTTGCTGACTTTAAGATCTTCCTCTTGATGCTCCCTCTCTTGAGAGTAGATCATAAGATATCCTTGATATTTTGTTAAGAGAAATCGTACCCCTTAAGACGAGAATGCATCCGCCGCTTTCTGTGCCGTGATACGGCGCTTCTCAAGGGTCTTCTCGAACATCTCTCCCGCAGCCTCCGGGAACATCTCGTAGATGACCTTCGTCCCTTCTTCCGTGATGCCTCCCTTGGTAGCGACTCTTTCTACAACCTGCTCGAAAGTCATATCATTTCGCAGCATAAGATCTCCCGTGGCACTCATGGTATTTAATACCATCTCCACTATATCCTCCTCGGGTATAGACGTATGCTCCTTTGCTTTACTGCAGATAACATCAAAGACGGAAGCTATGAATCCCGGCATGCAGCTGACAAGCTCAGAACCCATACCTACTTCGTCCTCGGGAAGCTCTATGACCTTGCCGATGCTTCCAAGGAGCTCACTTACGTTCTTCTTATCTTCCTCCGACACCTTGTCGTTATAGCAGACTATGGTCTGGGATCTTCCTATCTCCGCCGTAAGGCTGGGGATGACCTTTGCTGTCTTATGCGGGACGACCTTGCCAAGCATCTCGAAAGTAATACTTCCGTTAAGCGAGATAAGAAGCGTCTCCTTCCGAAGGCTGTCCTTTATCTCTTCGAGGACTGCTCTCATATCTACGGGACGCACGCAGACAAATACTATGTCCGAAGAGGAGGCCAGGGTCTTGTTATCGCATAGACCGGCGAAGGCTTCACACTCCTTAAGTTTCTCAGAAGTCCTGTTTGCGGCCAGAAGATCATCCTTAGAAAACCTCCCTGTCTCATGGAACTTATGAAGAAGCATCTTTCCCATACTTCCGTATCCGATAACACCTACCTTCATGTGCGTTTCCTCCATAACGTATATAATTCGTTCAATCCCTATTCATCTTAAGTTAACAAAGGACAAATATAATGATTGTATGCAGAAGCAGTTTCTACAGACGGGAAACGCTTCATGCAGTATCACTTTCTTGGGACTCCTGTTTCTTCCTTTACCTTACCTTGGAGATGGGAGTCCTGAAGTATGTAAGGCAGTATTTATACGTATCCTATATACGCTACCGACTTATTTCCGATCGTGACATTACCGTCCTTCTCATATCTGTCAAAGACTTCTTCTATCAAAGATATGTATTCGCCAAAGTTCTTATCGCCTTCCTTGATGGAATAAGAACCGCTGAGGCTTCTGGCGATAAACTTTTCTCTTCCGAGAGTTAAGGGATTAGGGTACTCCGCATAGTCGTATCTGCCGCCGTAAAACTTATCTATACGCTCGTCATCCTTTCTTATCCCTCCTCCGAATCCTACAAAGTCAGGACAGAATCTTTGATAGATCTCATATAGATCCCTGTTGATCTTATCTTCCATCTTATTCTCCGCCTCCACTTAAAGTTTCCAATATATTATCTCAAAAGAAATGCACATCCCCAACAGTTCCGGGAACAAAAAGCACCCGTCACCTATGAAGTGACAGGTGCCTTTGATATCCGTTACACGAGACTTATGCCTGATAGAAAGGATTAGCTGTAGTTCCGGGAGCGGGAGTACCTGCAGGAAGGATAACTATCTCGATACCCTCGAGCCTGTAGGAGTAACCTGCACTACCGCAGGACTGTCCGTTGCATGCCCAGCCGGTCCAACCGAAGTTCTGTACGTGGGTCCTGTACCAGATGGTATAAGCGCCCGCATTCTCACCGGTAAGTCTTATCTCGATAGCCTCAAGTCTTAAGGACTGACCTTCCGTTCCGGAGAAGCCGCCGTTAGATGTCCAGTTCTCTTCCCAGCCGATGTTCTGAACGTGAGTTCTGTACTCAACGCCTACGCCGGGAACACCGATAACATTGATGTGTATACCCTCAAGTCTTAAGGACTGACCGGTAGTACCGGCCATAGCTCCGTCAGTAACTCCTGCCTGCCAGCCGATATTCTCTACATGTGTATCGTATGTGATAAGGTCAACAGGCTGTCCCTTGGGAACGATCTTGATCTCCATTCCCTCAAGTCTGAGGCTCTGGCCTTCCGTACCGGCAACTGCACCGTTACATACCCAGCCCATCCAGCCGATGTTCTGTACGTGTACTCTGTACCAGATGTCGTAGTTGGCAGCTGCGGAACCCGTAAGCTGGATCTGCATAGCCTCAAGTCTTAATGACTGACCCTCTGAACCGGAAGCCGTACCGCCGTTCTTCCACTCTGTCTCCCAACCTACGTTCTGGATGTGTGTCCTGTACTGGACGCCGAGATCGATGGAAGAATCCACGTTGATGACCATAGCCTCAAGTCTTAATGACTCGCCTGTAGTACCTGCCATAGCTCCATCGTATACATAATCCTGCCAGCCGATATTCTGTACGTGTGTGCAGTAGTTAACCGATACAGTTCCCTGTGTTGCTCCGAGTACGGATCCGGGAGCAGAAGGAGCTACGGGAGCCGGAACACTTCCGGGTGCACCTCCTCCGCTGACGGGGCTGTATGCAGCACCGCCGGAGCTTCCCGTGTTACCTACGGAATAAGTTGTTCCGTCGATCGTATAAGGATTTGTTCCTGTTGTATTACCGTCACTGTAGGGTACGAATGTTGCCCTGCTTCCGTCAGCTGTTCCGTTACCGTTTACCTGAGCGGAATAGGATGCGTTAGCATTGAGGTTAAAGATCTTGTTTGCACCGTTCTGAAGCTCGGTAGTGGTCAGTCTTCCGTGAGGATAGCAGTTGTTATTGGCATTAGTAGTCAATACCTCCCACTGCACAGCCCATGTGAAAGGACCCCATGCGTAGAAATCGATAGAAAGGAAATCGTTGAACCAGTCTGTTCTTCCGTAATCGAAAGCTGTACCGAAGCCGTTATAGAGTGCGACTCTGTGTGCCATGAGGGCGAAGTCTTCTCTTGTGATGAGCTCGTTAGGGCAGAATGTATCTGCGCAGATATTGGGATAACCGAAGCAGATGTTGTTGTCCTGTCCCCACTTAACCGCATTCTCGTAAGATGTACCTGCTACATCGACGAATCTCGTGCTTCCGCTTACTGCAGGGCTTCCGCACATCTCATAAAGAAGCTGGATAGCCTGGCCTCTTGTAGCGAACTGCTCGGAAGATGAATGGCCGTCGTTTGTATCGATATAGCTCATATTCACATTGGGGTTACCGCCCGTAGTGATAAGAGTCATATCGTCATCCTTACAGATCATGTGCATCAGTACATCGAAGGGATCAAGGCTTCCGCCGTAGTTGATCGTATAAGAATGGATAGGAGCACCGAGGTGAGATGTCTCATCCTTGACCACGCCTCTGTTATATGCCGCGATAAGGAACGGGTTGTTACTGATATCAAGTGTATTCAGATTACCCATACCGAATGCCTGCAGGAAATAAAGCTGCGGGTTACCGGACAGATCGAGAGATCCCAGGTTATAGTCGCACTCCAGGTGGAGCTGTGCAAGTCTGGGGTTGTTTCTTAAATTGATTGATGTAAGCTGCTCGTTGTAGCTTGCTACAAGGTACATAAGCTGAGGATTTGCGCTCATGTCGAGGCTCGTCATGGCTGTATTTGCAACATTGTAATACTCAAGCTGAGAAAGGTTGCTGACATTTACATAAGAAAGATTCTCATTATCCCAGATGTCGAGTCTCTTGATAAGAGGGTTATTGGACAGATCCAGTGATGTGAGATCGTTCTTGAAAGCAGCAAGCTCGCAGAGGCGAGGGCAGTTGGATACATCAATGTATGTAAGGCCGCAGCTGCTTGCAAAGATGTTCTCGAGCTTTGTGTTCTGGCTGAAGTCAAGTGTAGTCAGATTGGGATTGGCATTACACTCGATGTAAGCGAGCTCGGGATTGTTTCTTACGTTAAGAGATGTGAGGTTGCAGTTATAGCAGTATACCCACTCAAGCTTAGGACATGCGGAGAAGTCCAGTGACGTGAAATCATTGTGGGAACACCAGATACCCCTCAGTTCGGGATTACCTGACAGATCCATTGAAGAGATATGGTTGTTAAGACACCACAGACCTTCAAGAGATGACAGATACTCGATTCCCTGAAGAGAATAGACCTCGCTGTTCTCACAGTGAAGATTCTTGATACGACTGATCTCTGAGGGAGACAGATATCTGTTCCCGTCCGCGTCGTATTCTCTTCCCGAGATGATGGCTCTTAAGTTATCATCGGGGAACGTGGATGAATTGATGTAGACTCCGCCTGCAGCATGTACAGGAAGTCCACCCAGACCTTGAAGGAGGATCGCAGCCGTAGCTAATCCTCCGAGAAATTTTGACAGACGTTTCATTCTTTTTGTACCTTTCCTTTTTAGGTCGACGATCTCGACCGGGATCAAACTCATATACTCCAAACTTCCGGGTCTTACCGTACAGAGCGGTTCTGTCATTCCGCCAAGAACAGGTAACGCCCGTTAACTCCCTCCTACTTTACTACGCAAGCAGGAAAAAGTCGATACAGGAAAGCAATTTTCCGTGACATTTTTGTCACAGAAGATCAGTACTGAAATAAGATATATCAAAAAACGCTAGTTATGCAACGCTTGTTGCATATAAAATTCCAACTTTTTTCCCTGTCCTTCAAGAGGACAGCACGATATTGATATCAGCATGGGAGCATCACTATATTTTTACATCGGTAAGGAAGTACTTCAAAGAGAAGAGAACCTTGTTATAAAGTCGACCGTAAAGATACCGAATATCACTATAAATATAATGCTATGCAGTATAGAATCCTTGAAACGCTTCTGTAAATATTCCATCTTAGGCTGGACCGACAAAGCTCCGCCTAATACCAGGAGTCCGAACATCACCTCGGGCTTGACCGCGATCCTTCCTTCAAAGTTCATGAAGAATTCGCTGTAGTCCCACAGGAAATAACCGAGGATCTTCTCCAGGAAGTAACTTCCTATAAGTTCCGCGACGGTTGATATAACAGCACCTGTGAGAAAGATAAGTATCGGTCTTTTGATCTTGAGCTTACGTATGACAAACAATATGATCAGCATGGCAAAGCCGTATATGGGAAGCCACGGTCCTTTAAGAAATCCCCTGTTGAAGAATTCCCCGTTCTCGTCGATCATGACGCACCATATACACTCGTACAGCCATCCAATGACGGCATATACGAGAAACCATTCTATGCGGTCTCTTATTGCTCGTATCTTTTCCATAAGATCAGCCGAACATTCCTACCATTGCCTCTATCTGAGAGATATCGGAAGCTTCCATGCAGATGACATAGCGTGAATCAGCATCTCCAAGGGACAGGAAGGCGAAGCAGTTATCCTGAGATGAAGCGTTAACGTCGATGACCTCACAAGTGAATGTTCCGTCAGGAGTCGTGATCTCATAATCCGTTACTTCAAAATCGTAATCATTCTGACTGAAGGTCCTCTGGTAGGATATGGACAGCTCCCTGTAAATAGTCGTTACATCACCGTAGTTTGAATAATATATATCCATCTGAAAGTCATCAGATGCATAAGCGGACATGACAAGATCATAAGAAGTCAAAGTATCAGGTTCCACTTCGATAAAGTGAAGGTCTCCTGATAAAGATATAGTCGTAGAAGTACCCGGAAGTACTACGCTGTTGCCCTCGGGGCACATAAGTGTACCTTCGGCAGGCTCTGAAGATGTGTCTTCACCGTCAGAAGGATTCTCGGCAATAAAATCATCGAAGGATACGAACTCACAAGCGCCTGTAAAAGGTGTCCAGGCAAGATCTCTCCAGTTCTCATAGTCTTCCTCGGTGATATGCTCCGGGTCATCAAGAGTAGCAAGCATTATGCCTGCAGTCTCATCGCCGCTGTCAGGTGAATAGATATAAGAGATACCTTCATCCGATCTTACGATACCGTCGACAAAGTGCATCTCGCCCAAGCCCAGCTCGTATCTCTCAAGGCGGTTGCCGCCTTCAAATCCCAGGATGATGTCTCCGTCGTCCGTAAGGTATGCGCCGCCGCCAACATCTACAAGGAAGAGCCTTACTGCATTGCCGTTTCCATCCAGCGTATACATGCAGTACTTCTGCTCGCCAAGCTGAGTATCCAAGATCATCATCTCGAGATTACCGTCATCGTTAAGATCAAAGAGCTCATATCCGTAATAACCGAAGAAATATCCTTCGGAAGGGATATTATCGCCGAAAGCCATTATGTTATAGAGATAAATTCCGTTGTTCTCGGTCACATTGATCTCGGTCGCATTGCCGGCATCCTGCATTCCCTGTGTGAATCTGTCGACACCGCTCGTAACGTCAGTAATAAAGTCCGAGACGATAGCCTTGTATGCGTCAGGCATTTCCTCCCCCTGTTCGGGCTCAGTCTCCGTAACCTCAGTAGTCTCCTCCGAGATCTCCGTCTCTTCAGTCGTAGTAGTCTCTTCTTCGGTAGTCGTCTCCTCAGAAGTCGTAGTCTCTTCCTCCGTCTCGGAAGTCTCCTGTGCGCACGAGCAGAATGCCACGGACAACAAAGTAACTCCTGCTATAAGCTTTATAAGTTTATTTTCTTTCATATTTACACCCCGTATATAAATTTCTTTTGACCGCTATATTGTAGCACAGTCAGCTTATCCTGACGCACATACAAAAGCTCCCCTGCGCATAAAGCGAAGAGGAGCATTTCTCATTCAATAGCATCCCCGGGATACATGGGAACTATCTGACCGCAGTACATGCATGTTGCTTCAAATGCTTTCTCCGTGTAGTCGAAGACCTTCCTGCCGCACTTCGGGCAGAGCCTGTAGTAAGAAGGCGGGTTTATCGCCCATCCGCGTTTTTCTATCTCTTTCATCTTGCTCTCGATATCTTCACGGGTAATGCCAAGTTCAGGCATCAATTCCAAGAGAGTTAAGGTCATGATCTTCACCTTGGTCCTTTTAGCGTCAACTTCCCTTTTCTTATCCGTGATCATGCTGTCATGACGACGTACGGTAGCACGCTCGTTAACTATTTGTCTGACATCGCGAGTTACTCTTTTATAACCTGCCATATGACTTCCTTCCCGGATCAGAACTGATCCCGATCGTCAAAGGAAGACGAGCCGATATCCTTCACGGGTTCCTCATCAGCTGTCATCTCCTGTTCGGGAGTCGATCCTTCCTTAGCAAACTCCAGGCTGTCTCCGGGAAACATCTTCACTGTAGTTCCGCAGTAAAGACATGTTCCTTCAAAGGGAGATGCGGGATTCTCGTTGATCGTCTTACCGCAGTTAGGACACAGAACCCTTGTCATCTTGGGGTCGAGAGTCATCTTACGCTCTCTGACTTCATCGAGCTTGGCATTAAGCTGTTCGCGGGAATACCCTTTCTCTATCAGAAGCTCCCACATAGCCGTCACCATCATGTCTATCCTGTTTACGGAAGAGCTCGATGCCTCTACATCGTTAAGTTCGTTGAGAAAATTATCCATATTCATTTACCTCCTTATTCCAAGGATATTATACACCTTACTCATCCTTAATGACCTGCTGTCGGCATGGCGGTAAATGAATCGATCAGCTTATTATCTCTTCAGATGCATTTCTCCAGCATCTCTTTGGCCCAATAGTACTGTCCTTTATCCTCGAATTCTCTGTAGAAGACTTCTATCATCATCGTAAGATACAATATGATATCGTACCAGCGCATCCTTGTAAGTTCATCTTCCGAGAACGACGTCTGACCGAAGCCCTCAAGAAAATCCTTCCTCCTGTTATGCATCCTGAAGCGGTCATCCATAAAGGGCTCACCCCATAATGCTCTTTCCCAGTCGATTATCCCGGATACATGTCCGTCCTTTATAAATACATTCCCTTCCCACATATCCCAGTGAACAAGAGAAGCATCAGTAACGGAAGCGAAAGCATCCCTGTCTTTCTCAAGAAGATCCGTAAAGGTACGTTCATCGTATAAGATATCTATATCCTTTCGCTTAGCATCCGATATAAGATTTATAAGCATATGCTTTACAAACTCATATAAAGTATCGTATCTCTTATCTTCCCCGAGAAACCCGAAGTCGGGATTTCTTACCCCCGTCAGCTCACGGGATATAATACCGATCTCTTTATCTATTACGGCGATCTTATCTTCCGGCATCTCCTCTTTTACCGTGAAGAAGTTATCGCCCTTAAGCTTCTCCATGAAGAAATAGTGTCCGTCGCATATGGTATCGCTGTCATCGTAATAAAGGATATCCGCGACCTTAAAAGAGCACTTCTGCAAGACGAGCTTCATAGCAGTTATCTCCGCCTTCATAAGCTCGACTTCATTGGAGGTATTACCTCTTTTATCCTTGGAAGCGATCTTTAATATATAGCTGCTGCCGTCTTCAAAGGAGATATCGTAAGTAACGTTACACATCCCTTCAGTAAGCTCTTTTATCCCTGATATCTTCTTATCGGGAAAAGCTTTCTTCGCCATGCGTGAGATAGTCTCATCTGATTGTCTGTTCTTGGTAATAGCCATAAGGATTCCTGATACCTTATCTTAGGATCATCTGCCTGAGATGTAGCGATATACGTCTTCTCTTCCCAGCAGCTGGCTCCAACGAGCTGATATCATTCTTGCATAGAATATGCCGTGTAAGCCGTAACTTCCGAGTGAATATGCATCATTACATTCAACAAGCAGAGTTCTTCCGTCTCTTGTATAACAGATGTCGATACTGCAGGCAGCAGGTCGTTCTTCCCAAGTTATGAATGCTTCCATGATCTTACTTAGAACATCACTGTCATAGTGATACATAAATCCATCATATTCTGCCCCCGACAATCCGCCGTAAAGACGCACATCTATTATCCTGTCATAGAGAATAAAGCATCTCCATTCGGCAAGGATGTCGATCGGTTCACTTACAAATACATCGAAGTCTTCGTGTTCATTGCCGCACCCTATAAGATCAGATAGCGAGGATATGATCTTCCCCGTGAAAGCTTTTTCCTGTACGGGTTTTACAAAGTAGCCGGCAGACCATTTATCCTTATCGGAGGCAATGCTGTTTATCTTATCGGTCCATATCTTACGTCCGAGAAACTCCTTTAGAGCTGACGGATAGTAGGGTATATTCGGTTCTTTTATACCGAATTTACCGAATATCATTTCGCTTTGAAAGATACCGTCGACAACAATATCTTCTTCGGTAACCTGATCGATTATCTCAGAGATCGAATGATACGGAATTATCTCTGCACCCAGTTCACGGAAACCGTACATGGCATTAGCACTGTTTACCGTTCGCGGTATGTCTGCATTCATGTTGTTGTCATGTAAAAAGCTTATCCAAACTTTTCCCAAAGCACGTGATCCTCGATTTCGCTAAGATTATTCCCACGACGCTATTTTATCACACGCATCCTCGACCGTCTCTTCTCCGTACTCGCCCTCATAGAAGTGATCCGCGCCGTCAATTACGACAAGCTCTGCTGAAGACATTGCGGAGAGCACCTGATCAAAAGATGTGGGATCGTCTCCTCCGAAGCCTGTCCGGAACAGGTTGTAATTACAAGGCAGAAAGCTGCTAAGACTGATATTGCATCGCATGTCATTGGGACTTGTGGGATAAAATACATATCATTGCTGGTCGAAGATATAACGACCAACTTATTTGAATCGCTTATCGAGAAACCCATATATTCAAAACCGCCGACTGCAAAGCTGCCGACTAAGGTCCAGTCTTTAAGTGATTTCAACGCTTCACATAATTCACAGTTCAAAAACAATAGTCTCACCTTCTGTCCGGCTGTTCTTTCTGGGTTTTATGGTCACCCTTTTCGAACTCACGCTGATCTGTCCGCAGGTATCCAAAGTCACAGATTCAGGAAGATCCTTTTCCAGAACAATATTCCCGTCATTATCGTATACCCGCAGCAAAGGGAAATACATGCAAGTATCAAGAAATCTCAAATAAAGCACGGCTATCCTTTGCGAAGATTCCTTCTCTTTTAATTTCATCAGCATATCTTCGCCTTGTGTAACCGCCTCGGAAACACACTGCGAAATCTTATCCTCATCAAATTCAGGGGTACTGAATTGTGTTATCAAGACCTTTTCTATTAACCTTGAAACAACCGGGATGCAATCAGACGTTTCAAGACTGTCATATAGCGCCTGACTGATTCCTACATCATAGTAACGATACCAGGGATGGTATCGGTCAGGGCTCTTGTCAGCAGGTTTAACATCACCTTCACTGACAAAAGTACTCAGATTGATATAAAGGTGATCGAAGTCTCCCATGAAAAAAACATTTTCTCTGAGCTTCATGCAGATTCTTGTTGCCACAGCACACATCTTTTTATTGATAAATGGTTGCGGACGGACTCCGTTGACATTCTCGATCTTACATCTGTATATTCTGATATCACTAATAATTGCCATAAACGGTTCCCACAAAAACAGTTAAATTGCCTGTTGATTAATTATCCTTTACAGGCTCTATCCCAATATCCGTTCCCCTACATGTACTAAATCACTTCTGTATATGATAGCCGCCATCAGCAAATAACATGGTTCCTGTCACATAATCAGACAGGTCAGACAAAAGGAACAGTACAACTGATGCTATATCTTTGGGCATACCAAGTCTTCCGTTTGGTATCAACGCTTCTGACTTTGCTCTCACTTCGGGTATATCAAATGATTCCGCTGTCATTCCGGTATATATAAATCCCGGAGCAACACTGTTCACCTGAATATTATAAGGAGCAAGGTCCAAGGCCATGGCAGACGTCATGGAAGCAACCGCGCCTTTTGAAGCAGCATAATCTGCCATATTGTTCTTATATATAGTTGATCTTATGCAGCTTATATTGACGATCTTTCCGTGCTTTTCCCTGATCATTACAGGAGCTGCGGCTTTGGATACGATAAAAGTTCCTGTAGCATTAACAGATATTACTTTGTTCCATTCTTCGCTTGTCAGTTCATAGAAGGGCTTATTATTGCCGAAGATACCGGCAGCATTGACCAGTCCGTCTATATGCCCGTATCGGGAATCAACTTCTGATATGCACTTCTGGATCTGATCTTCAGAAAGGACATCCGACTTGTAGTGTGAGTAAAGATCATGTTCTATTGTGCTGTCGTTTATATCTATACCGACTACAACGGCATCCCTTTGGAGAAGAAGCTCACAACAACTCTTTCCCATACCGGAACCGGCTCCCGTTACAATAAACACTTTATCCTTGAACGTCATACTCATATCTCCTTATATCAGTTGTCAGCACTTACATATCCGTCCGGCATTTCGAAGAACGCAATTCCACCTTTTATCAGAATTATAGCATTAGATCATCTGTGTTTTGGGTTTCCGAGTATTAAACAACAGAAGAAGCATTGCAGCAGCACCTAATACTGCAGTTGTAAAGATGCTTGCTTCGATACCATACACTCCGCCGTTTAATACATTCTCTCCAACTGAACTCATACTAAATACGGAAGATGCGATCTCATCATTGCCGCTCAGATTAAGTCCTAAGATGCTGTAAAGAATATAGTTCCATATCGAATGCATTCCGCAGGCTGCCCAGATGCTCCTGTATCGGATCGTAAGGAGCGAGAAAACAAGCGATACTAAGATGAGGTTGATAACAGCCGTTACTGCAATAGCGGGAGCTTTGAAGTCCATGCTCGAGATGTGAGGAACGGTAAATAAAGCTGCACTTACACCGACCGCTATAAGAGCAGATCTCTTCTGCAATAGCTGCTGAACGATTCCTCTGCACAGCACTTCTTCCAGGGCACCTTGCAAGATAAACCCTCCGAGCATGAGTACGACCGTTGTCGTGTCGATGTTATCAAAAATGCCGTTATACCTGAACGCACCCGTAATAACAACCAGAGCTACTGAGATTACCACTAATAATGCACCTGCTGCCGCTCCTGTAAGATAGCTTCGTACAGGTCCGGAAAAACCTAATTCCGATAAGGTCTTTTGCTGGAACAATTTCCAGAAAAGTATGATCATTCCGATCATGAAACCGTATCCGTAGTAAGTGATAAGCATGATCGTATTGAAGTCGAACATCTCACCCTTCAAAGGATTCTTCCCGCAAGCAAAGTGAAGAGCCAGGACTATACCTTCTCCTGCAAGTTCCGCACCGAACTTGAACACCAGGAAGATAATGATGACCTTGATAACATAATGGATCATAGGCATATCGTTCCTGTTATTAAACGGACTGATGTTCTTTATAAAACTTTTTATCTTATTCATGGTAACTCCTTTTTTGTGCGCATTAATCGAACCGGCGAGGTCGTCGCCGCATTTCAATGCCGGTTTTTCTCGGGATCAGATCAAGCGGGGAATCCGTTAACGATAAAATATATAAGCATCGAGATAAGATCTACCGCGAGCAGAGCGCCGAATCCTATAAGGAACCACTTAAGGGCAGTCTTTGCACGCTTGCCGTTCTTCTCTGTAAGGACCTTCCGGTCGATGACATCTGCCATAGTCTTATGATCGTCTGACTTAACAGGTTCTATTCCTTTAAGCAGATAATCCGTAGTAACTTCAAAGATATCACTCATGATCACGATCTTATCAAGATCCGGGGTCGCCTGTTCACTTTCCCACTTAGATACGGCCTGTCTGGATACACCTACCATGTCAGCCAATTCTTCCTGGGACATGCCTTTTGCTTTTCTAAGACTCTGTATTCTGTCAGCAGTTGTCATATGATCCACCTCCGAGATTTGCTGTCTTGAGATTAGCAATTTACGCCCTTACATCTCTACCAGCCGGAGCTTGAACTTTGTCAACCGACGGTTGCAAATCCTGTATTTACGGGCTTTTCTGTTCGTATACATTGTATCACGGATCAGATGACAGAAGTTTTTTATGATGCTAAGAAGATACTCCCCGCTTCGTATTTACATTCTTTTTCACACTGCAAAGATAAGATATCAATATGGAGATCACTCGTCTTCGAGCGAAGTTCAGCGATCTCTTCCACGGTTAGTCCAAGCTCATATAGTCTAGAAATCGTAATTCATGTTAACCTAAACTATGATCCGTAAGGAGGCAAAGTATGAATTTAACTGACAAACTTATCCAATTTGATAAAACAGAAGATACAAGCATATTTAGTACAGCTCAGGATTATTCTGTTTCAGATTGCTGGGGAGTGTGCATAGAATTGTTCTCCTGGTTAAAACTGGAACATAAGCGATATATGTGGTCACAAGAAGGACGTCCTACTCAATCCAAACCGCATATTCTTTTTCCGGAGTCTTTCTTCACAAAGATAATACCTGACTTTATCGCGAATGATGATGTATTCAGGCACTCATTAAAGATCGAAGGAAATGAGCTCTATTACTCAGACGATATGACTGAAGTGGAGATAAGAACGATAACAAAGGCAGCTTTCGATCACTATAACCCCGGAAGAAGTTACAATTGATCAACTGCTGTGAACTAGAGAATTCTTCTCTTCGTTAACCAAACGTTAACCATAATCGTAACTATTCCTGCTGCGTCAGATCTTTCAAGGCAAAACAAAAACCCCGAAACCGTTATGGTATCGAGGTTTTAATGTGGAGCCGATTGCGAGACTCGAACTCGCGACCTGCTGATTACAAATCGCGAATTTTCCTTCTTACAACACTCCGCAAGTTATCACAAAACATCAGCAAACACCTGTAAACAAAGGGTTTCGACTACTATACCCTTTTATGTGTTCCTGTGTCTTCTCATAACCTTTCACGAAAAATAAACACCAAATAAACACCAAAAACGATTCATCCGCTATATAGAGAATCCAGATTGCTGATTGCTTTTGTTTTAGCCGTTTCTTGTGTGTTGGCATAGACATTCATTACCAATGCAGGAGAACTATGACCTAGCAAAGCAGCCGTAGTTCTAGCATCTGTGCCGTTAGCTATAAGCACACTGGCAAACGTATGACGTAATCCATGAACCGTTACACGCGGAACCTCACACCATTTCAAGAACTTACTAAGCCATTTACGTAATGTGCTGTCATAAACCGGTCTACCTGTCCAAGTAGTAAACAACCTTGTTTCATCTCCTCGTTTACCCTCATAAGCATCTTCCAAACTATCTATATAATCTTGTTGCCATTTTCTATAGTCTTGAAGTTCTCTAATCAGATTGCTTGAGATCGGGATAGTTCGAAATGACGTCTTACTTTTAGGCGTACTCTCTACCATTCCTTGATTCGGAATATATTGTGAAGTTCTTCGAATCGACAGCAACTGCTTCTCGAAGTCTACATCCTGCCACTCTAATCCGGCTGCTTCTGCTTCACGGATACCTGTATTCAGAATCAGCATAACAAACAATCTTGCACGCCTATCCTCATACTTAGGCAATTTACTCATGATCTTCTTTACATCTTCAATCTGCAGAGCCTGAACTTCTGATTGAGGCTTAGCAGGAGCCTTAACACGTTTACAAGGGTTTTCATCTATTACTTCCCATTCATAGGCTTTTCCCATAATGGCTGAAAAAGTTCGAAACCATACTCCGATACTATTGCGTGATAACTCCTCATCCTTTCCATCATTCCTTTCAAGGCTTGAAATCCACTTACGAACATCTAAAGGAGTGATGTTACGAATCAACATGTCACCAAAATATGGAATCAAACGTGTTTCCATGATTATCTTGTAGCCGCTGGCAGTCCTAGGCTTTAGCGTTGATAAGTGATTCTTGCTATACAAATCATAGCAGAAGCTCTTAAATGTTATTTTATTGTATTGGACAAAGGCACCGCCCTTGACCCTACGCTCAAACTCTTCACCAAATTCCAGAACAGCTTTCTGTTCCTGCTTTGCAGACAAACCCTTGGGAGGATTAAATGTTGTTGTACGCCTGATCTGCCTGCCATCCTCGTCATAACCGCAACTGACAGTAATCCTATATGCATTACTTCTCTTCACGATCTGCATTATTACCACCTCCAGTAAATCTACCAAAACATAGTAATTCATGTTCAGTATAACAAAGGAGGTGTCCCATTAATGTGCCAGTTCCCTCGTTGTTCATAAACAAGAACAACTCGAAAAAACATTGTCAAGGAGTGCTTTGTGGTTTCTTACTAGTAAATAAGAGTATATATCACTCCATACTTTCTTCTGTTAATTGAGATTCCATACACAAAGGAAACTTATGAAAGAATAGCAATGCTGTTAGAGACTGAGCTTTCAAAACTCGACTGAATAGCAAAAGGTAACTCTTGAAAAATATGTGATTATTAAATATTCAAGTAATCCTTTGATAAAGTTTCAATAGTTCTGCTACAATCTCTGGTTCAGTCATATCGTAAGAAAAGCCATAAGCATCCATAACCGCATGGTCATTTGCCTCATGAGCCATTCGTAATTCTTCAGGCATCTGACCTAAATCATAAAGGTCTGCTAAGCATTTGTCTTGATATAACTCTCTAGCATCAAGAATCTTTTGAGCTGTTTGTTCTATTAGCCCCACCGGCTCCGCCAAAACATTTTAAGGGTGTCGTGAAACCCAATAATACCAGGGGTTTGCGGGTTTGTGGAAAAGCGAAAAATCGTAGCTTACCACAAATCGCGAAGGAATTGCGAAGAATGCGCCCAACAAACGATCGGAAGAGATTCCGATCGTTTTTCATTTCCAGAGGCAATTTCTTTGGTTTTTATCTAAATGAATATTCACTATTGTGATAAGTCATATATAGCAATTGTTAATTTCACTGTTGTTTGTGTATCTGAGCGATAAATATTACAACTCCACACATTGGTATACTTTTGAGTAATTTCATTACAATTTGCTCGAGTCCAATCATTAACTGAATTCAAAAGTGAAGTTCATATTGTCTTTATTGAATACAATTAGGGCAACCACGAAATAGTCTCTTTCATTTCCTTGTATCCGTTTGCGGTGATCAGATATTCGTCAGACATAATGTGTAGCTGGTCGAGGGCAGCCGTCTCGCCCAGTTAAGTGATGAGTATCGTCACTTAATACTGGGTTATTATCTGTCGAAAACACCCCAATTAGATGCTGAACTCGAAATCAATAAAAATGCTATCTATCAACTTCGTCAATAAATGTTTGAAAAGAATCTATTATATTCTCGTTTGTAATATCATTAAACCATCCGAGACTTACATTATTCGTGGCTGAAGCAATATACTCTTCATAAATCGAACTATACTCTTCTTCGCTGACTTCATTTCCATCGCTGTTATAATAATTTATAATTTCATCAGCATTTTCAGAATGAATATAACATACGTCTCTTATAATAATTCTATTATCAACAAGTGCCATATAACTGTAATTGTTATATACACTCGACAAACCATAACTCTTGCAGTCATGCACAAGGTAATAATATACACCATTCTCATCCTGAAAATATTCAATTGGTTCATTCATGTCAAAATCAGGATAATTCGAGGAAGTGTAATCCATGTCTTCATCTATTTCTGACTCAAGCCTAACGAGGCTCATATCAGCAGTTACCTCATACAACCACATTCGAGTATTAGGACCATTACTATAAACGGCTTGCTTACACACTTCAAGATATCCATCTTGATCAAAATCAGTGATTGCGTAAAAACAATACCAATCAGGGTCTATTCTGTCTTCGTCTGAAAACTTCCATACCTCTGAATTATCATATATTGTGTCTAATTGCCAACGGTAGACTTCATCTATATCATAAGTTGTAGACGAAGTAACATTTACGGATTCATCACTATATTCAGTAGGAGTGTATTCACTTGAATCTAAGTTGCTTGGTCCATTTGTATGCGACGAACAACTTGTAAGAAGCAACAACAGAATCAGAAAAAAAATATCATATCTTCGCATCACACACCTCAAGTACCAAAAAACAAATTATTGTATGTATCTATGCGGTTTTGTGGAGCAGGATTGTCTTCAGGATTCTGTCCTAACCACAGATAATTCCATGTATCAGCGTCATAAGTACCAGTATTGTAATAATCTATTATATAGGGTTGTAGAGGAAGTATGTTACCTTCTCTGAATCTATATATTGTTAAAGCAATTATCTGCGACATAGATAATTGTATATCATTACTTTCTAACCAATCAACAACAACTTCGAAGTGTATAGAAAAGTCTTGTCCTAGTAATCTATTACATTCTTCTATTGGCACATAACTAGATCCTGGCACTCTAGAACTCTCATCATGTTGGAAAAACGAAGGAGAAGGAACATACTGATCCACAAGTTCTACTTCAGAGGGATCAGGATCATGATCTTCGTCTCCATTGTATTCTATATCTGAAACATAATGACCATAACCAAAAGTAATGCCGCTATCCCCACAAACATAGTGAGGATATATTCCGACTAGAACATCACCTTCATAATAACCGCAGAAGCTTAATGTTGACGAGTTGTTTTCTAATTCGGCTAACATAAGAATATATTCTTCCGGAACAATGTACCCGTTGCACACATATGCATTATCATGATAGTCATCTAAATATCCACGGATAATTCTTAATACTAATTCGGATCGACCGACTCCTAAAATATCCATTCGATACAATTGATTTACTAGTCCTGGGTGGAATTCACACAGATATTCCATCTCATCCTCAGTAAACCCATGGCGAGCAGCGATCTCATCCAGCGTAGCTTGATCAGGTATTATGCTAATATCAGATATTTGATTAGATATTTGGTTTAGTGTGTTAGATACCAATTGTGATAAATGAGTTGCATTGATATCTGCTATTCTTACACTAGACAACCTGGAGATCAATTGACCAGCTTGATAGCGAATCTCTCTACCACCCGAGAACAAGTTAAAGGTCTCTGAATTCAACTGGTCATACAGAGATTCTTCGCGTTGCCAACTTTGATAAATTGATTCCCAACTGTTTGCAATTTCATTTTGAGATTGAGCCAAGCGATTATAGTGAATCTTTTCTATAGGATTAGTTGCCAGAGACGATCTCTGTGTATAATCATTGGCAATATCTCGATTCCTATAATACTGCCGTTGAGAGCAATCAAGATTTGTAAGCACATCATTACCAATAATGTTATAATTTCCAGCAATATTCCTAAGGATTACAATATCCTCAATATCCCTATCATTAGCTTCAATCATAAGTAAAGTTGCTCGTATAAATTCTGCAGAGTAACGTTTCATTGCCGTAAATGCTCTTCCGGTTAAATTGCTATCGATAAACAAGCGAACTGCTTCTATTTTTCCTGTTAACAGTTCGTTTTCGTGGTGTAATTCAGCTAACAATCTGTCACACTGCTCCGATATCAGTGTTCCGTGTAATATTGAGTTACAATCCATTATGCTCTCCCTCGTAAATCATCAGAAATATTTCTATCGGTAATTTTTACGTTTCTGACAATCATGTGAATCAATTCACATTGTGCCTGCTCACATTCTTCATAAGCAATGCGCAAAGAGTCACCTTCTGCTACAGAATCTCTGCAAAGCATCGCACCTGATAAAGTACTATCATCAATCAAAAACCCTGCCAGTCGCGTTAATCCGCATTGTCGACGCAAAGTCTCCAATACTTGACGCGCTTCTTCCTCATGAACAACAATCTGTGTTTGCACGATTAATCTCCTTGATGATCAATGTTGTTGAGATCGTTATCTGTCTGTTGAAGACTCATCCTAATATTATTTACTTCTTCTCGGAGAATATTAAAATCAGAAATAATAGAATTGTCCTTATTCTCTAACAACTGCGAATTTATATAATCACTTAATTCTCGACGGTTGTTTTCAACATATCCCGTCTCTTTTCTGCATTGATCTTTTACTGTATCTATTTTCTCGAAATTTGAGTTCTCTTTGTTTTCACTGAAAAACATGATATTCACCTATGAACAGAATTATAACATACCGAAAAACAAATAGAATTGACATATTGTCGCATTGTATTTGGTACATTTATGTGAATACAGACCGCTCATACTGACAGTTACCTGTCACTTTTACGTCTTATGAAAACTCCCTTTTAAATCAATAGTCGACTATGGATTTGATCGCATTGAGTAGATACCTGCAGATGTTATTTGATTGGTCATAGATACTAGTCACGCAGAACGACTGGCTGATTTGTACAACTCGTGTACGACTCCTCTTGTGAAGCGCCTGAAACCCTTTATTTACAGGGGTTTCATGGCGATTTGCACCGCCATGCCGTGACAACGTTAATTATTTGGTTATTGATGGTAATCATAGAGTAACTGCAAAGCGGAAAAAAGGAGCGGGTATACATTGCTATACTGTTTGGCCACTTGATAGTAAGACTACATTTTACTCTGAAGCGGAGCGCCTTTACTATCAGATGCTCGTTTTCTGGCTTTCTGATGTTAGCTGGAAAAAGAAAAAATGAATGAAGATTTGGAATCTTCTGCTTTAGAAGAAAGGGATTAGTTGACTAGCGGTGCAGTCAACTTGAATTTTGTTAGAGTCAAATAAGAATAATGAGAACGCAGGTAAAGATTAGACTACCAGATGTTGGCGGTCGATATATTGGAAGACTTATTGTCTTTTATCTTGTCGTTATGCGCAGAACGTATCCAATTTAGTTCTTTCGCTGAGAAGTGTTTCGCTGAATAGAGTTTTTTATCAGCAGCATATGCAATGGATTTACATATGCTTTCATATTCATAGTCATTTAGTAAAATGATACCGTTGTCGGGATAGATTTCATCCTTATTGAAAAGAAGGCAAAGTGATGAATCAATCGGGAATATGATTTTATTACAGTCTTGTACTCTGTGTCTCGGTGCATACATATACAATGGACTGTCTGAAGTAAAAAGTCGGTGCTGATCATCGTAGGCTATGGTGCATCGCAATGAGCTAATGATGGAGAATAATTCATGATAAAGTCTTAGCTCTTTTCCGTTGGGATCAAGTTCTTTCAGAAAGGGTAGGAGTATATATAGTGCTGTGTTTCTGTGGAAGTTGGCTTCCCCATTAGAAGGAATCATATCTTCGAGTGCATTAGTGATCTCTTCAATTACTATGGGTAATCTGAATGTCTGAATCATCAAATAGGTTATCCAGAATACTTCTTCTTGATCAGATAAAAAGTTCATAGTGTGTGGATCCACTAGTTTTATTCGTGATCTTATTGCTTTTCGATTCTTAGAAAACATCACTTCTAGTCTACCTAGAGCTTTTTCTATGTTATTTGTATATATGATATCGTTGTTGTTATTCCTGTACTCATAAAGATTCTTCCGAAAACATATTGTTTTGATTGGTACCATTTGATCAGAGTAGCGATTTGTGTTTAGGTCATAAAAATATAATCGCTCGTCACTTGAAGCGAATCCTCTTAAATAAACCTGGGGAACATAGTGTTCCTTGCTTGTAGGATTGTTTTTGTTCAATATAACTTCGACCTTTCTATGTATCTAATATTATAAGTTTTCTATATGTGAACTGAAAGCCGGCCGACAATGCCGGCTATTTTGCTAAGTGAAAAATCTATTCTATTTTCTGCAAGTGTTATAAAAACCTCCATTTTTGTCGACGTAGATATGAGGAGATATTTGTAAACAATTTGCGGCAATCGATCCGATTAACCTTATAATTCTCATTTTTCTTACCAATACAAGTGAAGGGGGGGTATAAAAATGCCACTTTTCTTTGACTGGGATGTGAGGGGGTTAACCACTTGAAATATCAATAAAGAATTAGGGGCCATTTTAGAAAAACACGTCCCCACTATCTAGTAGGTGTTATAAAAACACCATTTTTCTTTGACTGAGATATAGGAGGTGTTTGTAAACAGATTGAGGCAAATGAGATTGGTGGTTTTAAAAGATGACAATTTCGTCGACGTAGATGTAGGGGGGTATAAAATCACCGCTTTTTGTTGACGTAGATATAGGAGGTATTTGTAAACAATTTGCGGCAATTGCCGTAAGTGGTAGTAAAAACCGTCAATTTCTTTGACTGAGTTGTAGAGGGGTTATCTCGTCCCTCGTGAACATTGACAACTGAATAGCAAGTCCTTCT
>JAILMW010000019.1 GCA_024692235.1 Saccharofermentans sp.
CTTATTGGGGTAAGCTACGAGGCAACATCAAGAAAGAAGCGTAAGAAGAAAGACCGTGAGCCGAAGGAGTGGATCATCCCCGCAAATCCCAAGTACTACGATGTAATCGGTGCTTTCGGGAAGTCTGATGTGATCGACTGGAAGCAGGGAAGCGGAATCTATACGGGTGATACGGTGTATCTTTATGTCGCGGCTCCCGTGTCTGCGATACTGTATAAATGCAGAGTTCTGGAGACTGATATCCCGTATGACTACGAGGACTCGAATCTTAAGATCAAAGCGCTGATGAAGATCAAGCTTCTCAAAAAGTATAAGGAAGATGAGTTTACTTTCGATATACTGAGGGACGAGTATGGGGTAACGGCTATAAGAGGCCCGAGAGGCATCCCGAATTCACTAAGCAGTGCACTGAGGTAAGGAATAGAGTGGATATTATTATTCCATAATCTACGGAGCGTAGACGGCCTTTTTACACGGTTTCTACGGACCGTGGGTGTTATTTCCGATATAATTTCCTCAGGATGATGTTAACGTCACAAGGAGGTACCGGTTATGGATCTGATCAAGATCGGGAAATTCATCAGCGAGTGTAGGAAAGAGAAAGGGTACTCCCAGGTAGAACTCGCGAACAGACTTAACATCAGTAATAAGACAGTATCCAAGTGGGAAAGAGGAAACGGATTCCCGGATGTGTCGTTGCTCATGCCTTTATGTGAGGAACTTAATGTATCCGTCAACGAACTTCTTTCAGGAGAGAAACTTCAGGAAGAGGAGTATCAGAATAAGGCGGAAGAGAATCTTGTTGAAGTGATAAGCAAGGCAAGGGTATCTCCTCAGGAGAAGGTAATTACCCGGATGCTGACGATAATGCTGGTTGTATTCTCATTGGCGGCAATAGTACTGGAATATTGCTTCAAGTCTTCCCCGGAGGTGATGGTCGCTATTGCTGTCCTGACTCTCGCCAACATTATAGGTGTGGGTGCGGTGTGGTGCGCAGTTACGCTGTCACTCAAGGATCTGAAGTAATAGGGGGAAGAAAAATGGAAACAACAAACAGGAAAAGATTATGGATCTACATCGCGGCAGCCTACGGCATTACGGCTGTAATGACGATCTTTATGGCTATAGGTAAGGGCAGAGGCGTTGACCTTACAACATTCGTCAACACGCAGATGATGTACCCCGCATGCGGCGTCATCTTAGGCAAGCTCATCGCTCGAAAAGAAGGCGAGAAGCTCCCCCTGGGACTTTACATTACTACACTCATCACGACAGGTGTCATGATGCTGTTGGCGCTCATGTCGATTATTATTCCTATGGACATGGCAGGGACGCAGATGGATATATGGAATCTTATGTCGCAGCTGGCTATTGTTATCGCATCGGTTATTGCATATGTATTCACTTGGACCTGCAGCAAGGACAGCGGAAGCCTTAACGGCTTGAACCGTAACAACATCAAGTGGAGCGTTATCCTTGTATCCGTATTTACGGTTCTTACCTTCGTGAGGATCATCATCCCGGACCTTATACTGGGTAACGGAATTCAACCTTTGACCGAAGCGCTGTCACAGTCCATGACCCTGGTTACTCTTCTGGTTCTTCCAATAAATTTCTTCATGACGTGGATAGCTTTCTTCGGTGAGGAATACGGATGGAGATATTATCTTCAGCCTGTTATGCAGAATAAGTTCGGCAACAGGATCGGAGTGTTGCTCTTAGGTCTTGTGTGGGCAATATGGCACATCGGCGCAGACTTCATGTATTACACCACCACAGACGGCCCTCAGATGTTTGTTGAGCAGATCATCGGATGTGTCGCATTCGCGATCTTCTTCGGCTACGCATACATGAAGACCAATAACTTATGGGTGCCGGTGATTTTGCACTATATCAACAACAATGTGGCCGTCGCTCTGGCCGGCGGCTCTGCACAGGATCAACATTTGGCCTGGAGCGACCTGCCTGTCTTACTTGTCGCACTTCTTCCTATAATCCTCTTCATCCTTATGCCGGTATTTAATAAGAAATCTGACAGTAACAATAGTCTGATAGAATAAGGGCATGAGTTCGAAGAATAAAGACAGTTCGTTAAGACATCTTCTATATGCTATGAAACAGATATGGAAAGCGGATAAACTGCTTCTCGTATTTACTTTGTTCAAGAATTCGATCGAGCAGGTCTTCTATGTATTCTTCTTTGTTTACCTGACTAAGTACATCTT
>JAILMW010000026.1 GCA_024692235.1 Saccharofermentans sp.
CGGCGACTTCTTCAACGTTCTCTTCAGCAGGTTCTTCATTAGGATCAACTGAAATGAAATTGATCGTATTGATATCAGAAGGTGCGACAGGAGCATTCTCCTCTGATGTCGCTATAAGACCGAATGTATAACTCTCACCTGGAGGTATGGAGACATTACCTGATATGTAAGGTTCTCATCTTCTTCAGTCGTGATGTCTGCCGCATCCCAGATATTGGAAAGCGTGACATCCTCGAAGTAATCTACTTCAATCGTCCATGAAGTTATCTCGAATTCGGAAACATTAGTAAGAGTGAATTCACCCTGTGTGCTGTTATCTCCGGTAGAAACCTGCTCGTATATAACACTCAGCGGATATGCATCGTATTCACCATGAGTATTCATGTCGGCTCTTATCTCTCGCCAAGGAAGCGCTCCGATAAAGGATGAGATAATGAGTAAAATGGTGATAAGCTGCAGTCTTCTGCTGAATCTGTTAGTCATGTATAAAACTCTCCATATGTTACCTTTAGGTTACAAAGTCCAAGAGAGTTTATACATAACAGGAAACTATGTCTATTCAGATAATTTGAGAAATTACATCCTTGACTCTACTATGAACGCTGACTCCAGATCTGCGGTATGGATAGCCGCTACTCCGGGGAATACGGCAGCTGCCTTGGAGAAGTAATCGTTGAAGCTCTCGCTTTCTCTTCCCATATGGAATCTGATCATGGCGAACTCCTCGGGAGTTATACGCATAAATGTCTGAACGATATAGCAGGACTTCTCACCGTGACCGATGGGGAGCTTCTCGTCGATGCCCCACTCTTCTACTTCCTGCCACTGTCCGTCGATCTTTCTGTTACGCTTCTGAACTGTGTAAAAATTCGCCTTGCAGACATCGTGAAGAAGAGTCGTAATGATGACGGTATCGTCCTTAAGCTCGAGAAGACCTGAATCTACTTTTGCCTTAAGCCTTTCGTATACATTGATTGAGTGTCTTGCAAGACCGCCCTTACAGTGAAGGTGGTACTTGGTGGAAGCAGGTGCCGTAAAGAAATCGGACTTATTCTCCATCCACTCTATAAGCCTTTCCATACCGGGCCTTTCGGTGCTCTTAAGAAGCTCTATTATCTTTATCTTATCTGCTTCTATCTGCTCGGGTGCAAGTGTATAGTTCTCTTCCATTGTTATTTTCCTCCAAAGACTGCCCACGGACCTTCGTCCTTCATGGGAAGCGTGTATTCTTTATATTCGCCGCTTATGGGATGTTTAAATCCTATAAGGTAGGACTGAAGGCAGATATCGCCCTTATATACTCTGTCATTATACTTGAAGTCTCCAAGGAGCGGATGCCCTATACGAGACATAAATGCTCTTATCTGGTGAGATCTTCCAGTCTCAAGCTCGACATCGACAAGACTTATCTTCTTATCGTTATATTGGCTCTCTCTTAAGGTCTTGTACTTGAGTGAAGAAAACTTAGCGTCAGGCTTATGGGGATCTTTCTCATAAACCGAAGTGACATTATTCTTCTTATCCTTAAGAAGATAGAACTGTAATCTCCCTTCTTTTTCCTTGAGCGCACCGCCTACTATGGCTCTGTATCTTTTGGTAACTTCGTGCTTTCTAACCTGCTCGGAGATCCTGGATGCGGCTTTGCTTGTCTTGGCAAATACCATAACGCCTTCTACATTACGGTCAAGTCTGTGGATAAGTCCCAGGAATACATTACCGGGCTTATTGTCCCTTTGCTTTATATAGTTTTTTATTATCGTAAGGATATCGGGAGCATCCGAACCGTCCGCCTGTGACAGTACCCCTGCAGGCTTTACTGCAACGATAACATGATTATCTTCGAAGATAATATCAGGAGTCATGTTCTCGACCACCTTGCAGACTGACCGCAAGGAAGGTCAAATCCCATCTTGGATATAGGAAGGCCGAGTTCATCGCAATCTACACTTCCGCCGAACTTGGAACCTACTACTTTCCTCAAGACATTGCCTGCACAGCTGGGACCGAGCTCGGTTGCATATGAACTTATAAGGAAGAATAAGGGATCGTCTGAGAGAAGGAGACTACATCTGTCAACGAACTCGTAAAGAGACTTATCTATCTCCCAGAGTTCTCCCGTAGGTCCCCTGCCGTACTTGGGAGGGTCCATGATGATACCGTCGTATTTCCTGCCGCGTCTTATCTCACGCTCAACAAAGCGTCTGCAGTCTTCAGCAATAAATCTTACATACTTGTCTCCGAGACCCGAAGCTTCGATGTTCTCCTTGGCTCTCTGGATCATGCCCTTACTTGCATCGACATGAACTGTCTCATCTGCACCGTGGCAAGCAGCGGCACACGTAGCTCCGCCTGTATATGCAAAGAGATTAAGGATCTTAATGTCCTTCTTCCCTTCTCTTTTGGCATTCTCGATGATGTTACCGAACCAGTCCCAGTTAGCTGCCTGCTCGGGGAAAAGCCCGGTATGCTTGAAAGATGTAGGCTCAATAATGAAATTAAGCTCTTTACCCAGAGAATCGTAAGATATCTTCCATGAGTTAGGCATAGGACGAAGTCTGTCCCAGGAACCGCCTCCCGTGGAACTTCTCCTGTATACCGCATGAGGACGCTCGTCATTAGGGTCCATTGGCCAGATAGCCTGTGGATCGGGACGTCTTAAATATATATCGCCCCAACGCTCCAGCTTCTCTGCATCTCCTGCATAGAGAACTTCAAGATCTTTCCACTTATCAGCAACAAACATCAGGATACCGTAACGGCCGCAGAAGTGACCATCTCCTGTCCGTTATAGTAAAGGACTACCGTGTAGGAGCCCGGAGCAAAATTGCCGCTCTCAGTCGTAAAGTGACAATCGGCTGTTACATCGCCTGTCATTTCAACTTCCGTGCTGGCAACTACACTGCCGTTGCATACAAGATCAGCCGTACAAGAAAGTGTCATGGGACGATTGAAGTAGAAGACACACTTTATATAGTTGGTATTGCGGATAGAGCTTCCGCTGATAGGATTGTTCATAAGAGGATCGAACCAGAAATCATCTACATATACCATAGATACATATGCCTGGTTGATATTATACGGATTGCCGTCCTCGTCAAGGACACAGGGAGTCGTGAAAGGCTCATAGAATAAGGTAACGAGTTCATTAAGGTCCTCGAATACCCATTTATGGTCCTTTGTCCTTATTACATTTACATCTACATCTACATTATCATATTCAAGAAGGTCTTCAAGTTCATCGACTGTACCGATAGGATCTTCAACCGTGAATGAAGGGCACTTCTCGAATGTAAGAGTTACGACTGCCTTATCTCTCTTATCATTCATCTTGATCTTGGAGATCTCATAAGCCGAATTACCGATAGCCTTATGAGCAAGCTCGGTCTGCTGTTCGATAAGCTCGGGAAAGACTATCTCGGTCTGAGAATTATTGGTCAAAGTATCCTCGGGATTCTCAAAGAATCCGTTGATCGATTCGGTAACATAAGATGTCACCTTCTTGATAGCTATATTCTTCAGATATTCAGAACAACCGGTCAAGTTAAAGAGCATTACAGTTATAAGCATAACTGCTGCTGTCTTACGTATATTCAAATATTTCTTCATTCATGCACTCTCCTATCCGCATTCAGCTTTTAATTATATTATTACTGCACAAAAAAAGCCACCGTTGCTTAATAAGCAGCGGCGGCTTTGATCAGATCAGATTAAGATGATCAGTTCTCTACAGTACATGTAGCGGAGATAATAAGAGCTCCGTCTTCGTCATATACATTGTATGTATAATCACCTGCGGGGAACTCTCCGAGTGAAGTATCCTCAGGATAGCAGTAGCAATATACATAGTAAGAAGCAGAACGTGTCTCATTGTATATAACATTGCCATTAAATACTACTTCAAAAGTAACATCGATATTGACAGTCTCTGTGAAGTAAAGATCATAATCAAGGCAATAAGGATCATCATACACGTCATTGGAAGAACCGTAGAAGTGACCGTAATCTACCTTGCTTGTATATACGGACTCAAAGCCCCAGTCAACATCAAAGAGCTCACCATAGATCTCATCAGCGATATCCTCAGCGTTATCGATGAGCCAATCTTCCTTCTTGAGCTTGAACTCAAGTGTAACTGTCATCTCGATCGTGTCCTTAGTCTCATCGAGAAGATCCTCGAACTCATCTACATCCTCGGGATCCTCATCAAGACAAGACTCGTAATCAGGAAGCGTAATAGTGTATTCAATCTCACCCTTCTTATCCTTAGTCTTACAGGAAGGCTTGCCTGCTTCAAAAGAAGCTCTGGAAAGAACTGCCTCAACAGCATCATGATCGATGCAATAGGGCTCAAACACAGCAAGAGCCTCATCCTCATCAGAGCACAATTCGGCAAGATCCTCTGCTTCCCTCTCAAGAAGAGAACCCATAAAATCGTCTCCGACTTCAGTACACATCTTACCTGCCTTATCACATGATGTAATACTGAATAACATAGAGGTAACAAGTACCGATGAAATAACTACCCTCTCTACCTTCTTCATAATAACCTCCAATATATTTTTGGTTTATTTATTATATCATTTTTTTTGAATTTTGTATTAATTTGCGACACTTTGAGGAAAAAGAAAATGAATTGTTATATAATAGGTTCCGTATGATCACAAAGAACAAGGAGTAAGGAAATGTCTCAAACACCTCATATACTTATCTGTGATGATGATCCCATCGTACATGAATCACTTACGCTCTATCTTGACAGTGAGCATTATACTCATTCAGATGCATATGATGGAGCGGAATCACTTCAGAAAGTTGAGGAGAGCAAGCCGGATCTGATATTGCTCGATGTCATGATGCCGGAGATGAGCGGACTTGACGTATGCCGTGAAGTAAGAAAGACACTTTCTACTCCCATTATCATCCTTACAGCCAAGGGCGAAGAGATCGACAGAGTCTTAGGCCTTGAGCTCGGTGCAGATGACTATATAGTAAAGCCCTTCTCACCCAGAGAAGTAATCGCCAGGATAAAGGCAGTTCTTCGAAGAACTGCAGATACTAACGAATCTGCTTCCGTCTTGAGATTTGACGGCCTTGAGATCAATATGGATAACTACACCGTTAAGGTCAACGGCGAGAATATCCCCTGCACCCCCAAGGAAGTTGAGATCCTTCACCTTCTTGCTTCTCATTCAGGTCAGGTAATGGGCAGAGATCAGATACTCCAGCTTATATGGGGTTATGACTATAACGGAGATTCAAGAACTGTTGATACTCACATCAAGAGGATCAGACAGAAGATATCATGCGATAATGCATCCTGGAGTATTCAGACAGTCTACAGCGTCGGATATAAGTTCGAGGTCGGCTGATGTTAAAGAACAGTTCTTTGATGCGTCGTACGGTCTTTCTCGTACTCGCAGCACTTGTAGCTTCCACTATCTTCTCGGCGGTAGCATTCAGCGTTGCAGGACGCGTCTCAGAGTACAGTAATCACGTTAATTCATCTTTCGCTCAGGCCAGCAGCATAAGAAGCATGCTGGAAGAGACTAACTACGAGAACGATTATTTCCTGTCCAGATATCTTTTCGGAAGAAGCGATATTACCGGCAGGGACGTTTATATAATGAATGCTAGCGGTACCATAACTATTCCTACCGGCGGTCTTTATTCCCATGACTACGAGGAGCAGGTCCTCTATGCACGTGCAAATCTCCTGACAAGCGACGGTTCAGGTGAATCTTTCTGCACATATGTTGATGAATCTTCCGGAAAGAAATTCCTTATAATAGCCTATCGTATAAATGAGGGTTATTACGCGGATAAATATATGGTCATGATCTCTGACGTCGATGAGAATGTTGAGATCCTTGAACATTATATAAATGTGTTGCTCCTCTCTACCCTTGCGGCAGCTCTTACGATGCTTATTCCCGTAGTACTGGTGGTAAATAAGATCACAGAGCCCATCCAGAACGTCAACAAAGTCGCAAAGCTTTATGGTCAGGGACAATACGAGATACGCGCCGACGAGAGCTATTCGGGTGAAGGCGGTGAACTTGCAGTATCCTTCAACCTCATGGCAGATAAGCTTTCCAAGTCTATTAGTGAACTTACCGCAGAGAGAAACAGGCTCGAAGATATATTCAACGTCATATCCGAAGGTATCGTCGTATTCGGCGAGAACGGAGAGATCGGCGTCATGAACGACACCATGAATACCATCTTCTCCAAGGTTCCCAAGAAGAACCTCTTCACAGAGCGTCTTCATGTTATTCCTTTCGATGAAGTATGGGAAGATATCGACACATGTATCTCCGAGAACAGACAGATGGAAAGAACAGTCGAAGGTCCCGACTACGTTATCAAAGTCACTTTGATCCCCAAGACGGATGTTGATAATCCCGAGAAGTGCGTCGGTGCTATCGGCTTCTTCAGAGATGTTACCGAGGATTCCAAGCTTGAGAGAACAAGACGAGACTATGTTGCCAACATCTCTCACGAGCTTCGTACTCCTCTTCAGACACTTCGCGGTCTTATCGAGCCTCTTGCTGACGGAATGGTAAAGAGCGAAGACGATAAGCTGCGCTACTACAACATTATTCTTAACGAGACGCTTCGTCTCTCAAGACTTATCGATGACATGCTTGAGCTTTCCAAGCTTCAGTCAAGGACTCTAGCCTTCAAGATGTATCCTTTCGATCTTAACAGCCTTCTTACAGATCTTGAGACAAAGTTCATACCCGTAATGTCGGATGCTAATCTTAAGTTCAAGGTAATGTTCAACACCGGTACACTCCCTACTGTCATGGGTAATCCCGACCGTGTAGAGCAGATCCTTGTAATACTTCTTGATAATGCCAAGAAGTACACTCCCGAAGGCGGTTCCATTACGATCTCTGCCGAATATAATGATATAGTAGATAAGGTATTCATCTCTGTTATCGATACAGGACAAGGTATCCACGAATACGATATCAACCATATCTTCGACAGATTCTTCAAGGCTGACCGTGCCAGAGGTAAAAAAGGTACCGGTCTTGGTCTTGCCATCGCCAAGGAACTCCTTACTTATATGGGTGAGGATATCACAGTTGAGAGCGAATATGGTCAGGGTACTACATTCACTTTCACTCTAAAGCGTGCAGAAGCATCCAATAACTGGTATTGATCTATGGAAGAAACAGGTATAAGGATCAATAAGTATATAGCCTCATCAGGTCTTTGTTCCAGAAGAGAGGCTGACACTCTGGTTGAAAGAGGCGTTGTTACCGTCAACGATATTCCCGCAGAAGCAGGTACAAGGGTCTTCCCTGACGATATCGTATCTGTAGAGGGCAAGGTAATAAATCCCAAGGAAGAGCATTTCTATATAGCTCTCAATAAACCTCTGGGAATTACCTGCACAACGGATCTCAGAGACGAAGATAACATTATCGACTTCATAGGATTTAAGGAGCGCATATTCCCCATAGGTCGACTGGACAAGAATTCATCGGGACTCATACTTCTTACCAATGACGGAGCTATAGTCAACAAGCTACTTCGAGCAGAGAACGGCCATGAGAAGGAATATGTGGTAAGAGTCGACAAGAAGATAGATCCGACCTTCGAGAAGAAGATGGAGAACGGACTTCCCGTCGACGGTCAGATGACCCTTCCCTGTGAAGTTGAGATAACAGGTCCGCATACATTTAAGATCATCCTTAAGCAGGGGCTTAATCGACAGATAAGAAAAATGTGCGAGCAATTGGGATATCGTGTCGTTAAGCTCAAGAGAATAAGATTCATGAATGTCCTCTTAGGCGATCTTAAGGTCGGTGCCTACAGAAATCTTACAAAAGAAGAGATCAGGAAGCTCAAGGGCTCCTGATCTCATTTTTATTATCGGATAATTTTTAAGATCAACCGTTCCTTCCTATGAACTTGACCTCCATCGTTTCCTTATAAGTGATATTCTTCTTCAAAGGAAGAGATGTTGTATTAGTACTGGTACGCTCGATCTCCTTAGAACAGAAATCAAGGAAGAGCTCACAGAAATCATTCTGCATGAGAAGTTCCTCGTGAAGGCTCTCGTTCATCTGCTCGGGTGTAAAAGGAAGAACGGTGAACTCGAACTTAGGTCCTTCCATATTCTCATTAAGACTGCCGGATCTTCTGAACCTTATAAGATCACCCTTAGAGGATACAAGCTGCATAGCCTCGGTATCAGTATGTGAACTGTTCTCGGCAGGTCTTGCGTAAGCATGGTAGATCTTATCGACACCGGCGGAATATACGCCGAGCCTTGTGGCATTCTTACGGTCGTAATATGATTCACCGGGACCTCTTCCGTACCAGGTACAAAGGATATTGTCCTTATTTACGGGAACACGAAGGCCGTATCTGACCATATCGTATCTTGGCGTAAATGTGAGTGTGATCTTCAATGTATCGGAAGCGGGGATCTCATAAGCTACGATTATCTCTCCCTTCATTGCAAAGGATCTGTACCTTGAGATAAAAGTAAATACATCATTCTTAAGGCCGTAGTTACAGCCTACGAACTCTATTGACTTCTGTATCTGCTCGTAGTCACTCTCCTTGGAGAAGATAGTCTTAGAAAGGATAAAGCTTCTGTCAGTTCGATCGATATTGGAAGGGCATCTGTAGAAGCTTGGCATGAAGCTTCCCTTAAGGAATTCAGTATCTCCTACCTTGATACCGCAGACAGCACCGCTATCCCTGTCGAAAGTAACCTTCATTTCGTCATTACCGACCTGCAGGGCTCTCGGCAGAGCTTCTATCGTAAAAGCATTTATAAGGTCATTAACATCAGACTCAACTGCACTGTACTCTTCGGGGATATTGATGGCATCAGCTACCATCATCTCTTCAGGAATAGTAGTCTCATCCATTACCGTAAGCATACCGTCTGTATCAGGACCTTCGATAGCAGGAAGTACCTTCTTCTCTGCTGAATCGGCAGATGAGCCGATAAGTCTCTCGGCGCTGTCATGTGGCTTTGATGCCAGTGAAGGATCAGTAACAGCGGGATTACCTGACTGCGCAGAAAGCACATCCTGATAAAATGCTATCTCGAATCCTTCCTGAGCATAGTATGTATTCTTAGCAAGCTTAAGGCTGATATCAAATACGATCTCATGCGAAAGCGAATTGATATACATTTCGATAAGCTCGGGTCTTCCCTCTGCCCATCCGTCATCAAGATACTTCTGGATATTAAGCGGGAATCTTAACGTACGAATACCGTAAGGCTCTATCTCATTGATATTACCCTGACCGCTCATGATGGTATTGCCTCCAAGGAGAACCTTCCACTCAAGTACAAGCTCGGGTGTATATGCGAAAGGATGAGTATTCCTCATAGTAAGAGTCGTAGCATCGTCAGGTGAAGCGAAGATACTTATTCTCTCACACTGCTTCCTGATATCGGCATATATGGGATGAGGATTACGATCCGCATCTACGATTCCCTGTCCGATACCGGAATTCTCCTTATTCTTACCGCCGACAAGATCGGCATGGTGGATCCACTTGTATTCTGCAGAGTCATCCGGGAATCTTGTTCTTCCTGGGATCGTCTCAAATATATTCTTATCGAACTTATTCTTCGCGAAGATATTCTTCCTGTCGAGGCAAAGATCTTCCCAGGGACCGAATATAACACCTGCTTCTCCGGGGAAAGGAGTTAAGTCAGATACCTTCTTGGCAGTATCGGAAGTACAATACCAGGGTCTTGTATCGTCTGTTACAAGAAGCTTGCTCTTTATCTTACCGCACTCAACGGCATCAAAATTCCAATCGTTAAAGCCCCACATGATAACAGAAGGATGGTTCATTGCATGTTCTACAAAGTCTGTCATGAACCTTCTGTCAGAAGATGCGATGACATAGATACCATATTCATCGCAGAGATTGAGCATATCTTCACTCAAAGGGAATCCCTGAGTAATGATACCGTTGATACCTGCTCTCTTCATGAGCATTATATCCTGTCTGAACCTGTCCAGAGGAACGGTGATACCGCCCTGAGGATCGAATTCATAGTACTTTATAAGCTTAAGAGGAAGAGTCTTATCATTGATATTGAACTTATCCATGACGATCTCGGTAGATCTGAAGCCGAACCTTCTCTTCTTAACGCATATAACACGATTCTCGGTATCTAAGAGCTCGAATATGATATCGTACTGAACCGGAGTAGCATCAGTCCACTGCGCTACGTCTATGGCAACGAACTCCGATGTCTCTCTTGTATCACTTCGAGAATCAATAGTTCCGCTGACAAGTGCCTGTTCATTTATCTTTGCATAGGGGAGCTTATAAGGATCATATTCGCTCCTCGCTTCAAGTACAGATACCCTGACAGAATAAGGCATCATGTAATCAGTATGGTTTCTTATCCTGAAATCCGCCTTGACGTTATAGTTACCTCTTGTGATCTTTGTAAGCTGATTCGGATCATGTACGGTCAGATCACTTGAATTGGGATCTGAGAGCGCAAGCTGATCGATATAAGCAGAAGGAACATTAGTGATCTTCAGATGGAGATTACTGATCTCAAGCAAGGACTCGGCAACGATATATACAGGTCGGAATATACCCGAGAAACCGAAATTCATGAGTTCCTTTACGATCTTTCCATTCTTGTCGCGATCCCATCTGGATACTATAATTGTAAGCTGATTAACGCCGGGTCTGGCACTGCCGGACAAGAGGATACGCTTTCTTGTAAGTACGGAGTGAGACTCACTTTGAAGCTCACCGTTAAGATACACGTTGAAATTACCGCAGATACCTGAAGCCTCAAGATATAATGCGCGGTCTATATCTTCGGGTGAGAATACTACAGAAGTTCTGTAGATACCGAGCTCATCAGAATCGGCATTAGTAGAATGCGTGAGGAACTTGTCACTTACTGATTCTTCTCCCCTCTTGGATATCTTCTCTAATTCCTCGGGATAGTTATAGATAAGATTATTGGGAAGTCCGTAGCCTTCCGTCTGCCATGTCGAAGGGGCATTGATAAGATCCCAGTCAGAATCGTCAAAAGAAGCCGATTCAAATCCGAAGGGAACCTCTCCCTCACCATTTGCAAGGAAGAACTTCCATGTGGAAAGTTCTCTCACATAAGGAGAATCGACATCTCCGAATTCGGGAAGTTTCCTGTCCTTGTATATATAATCAAATGATTCATACGGCCAGAAGCCGTCATTTGCAAACTCAAAATCCATATTACCCGACCTTAGTTATAGATATATATACTATTCTAGCAGATATATTACATTATATAGATGTCATAGTCGTTACAACTTCTCGTGAAATATGTATAAATCAGTACTGTAAAAGCCGGACTTGATCTCATAAAAAGAGCCTCATAATAGTGAGGCAAAAATTTAGTATTCAAATACCGACCTGATCAGAAGATAGCGATAAGAGCTATGATCTCAAGAACTGCTACGGAAACCAGAGCCATGATAGATAATGTAAGCGTCACGGGATCCTTAAAGAAATCAGGAGTTCCATACGCATCCTTAGGAAGCTTTCCTACAGAAATATCAGACTGATCCTTAATTACACCTACGCCTGTGAGCTTATCGCAGGAAGGATCGTAGACATTAGGCTCACCAGAATAACCGGTATCGTAATAACCTGCAACTGTAGGCTTCACGTTACCTGCTATAAGGTCTTCATCTTCGATTGGTTCATAGAATCTCGCGGAATCGTCAGTAAACTCAACAGAACTGTAACGGCTGCTCCTGGCATCCGCTCTTTTGGACTGATCCGTAACTATTATGACACCGGCTTTCTCAGCTGCATCGGTCGAGTTCAGGACATTACGATCGATGTCTGTCTGCTGTCTGTCATATGAATTATCAAAATCATACTTAGGTATCATGACTGCATTATACCACATAGTAACGCTCGTTGTGCAAATACTTTGATATACAAAAAATACATCCCGAATCCTCTTTCCTGTTGTTTTCCGCGCAATAAACAAAGCCGCTCCGAAGAGCGGCTTTGAGAGTAATCTGTTATTTATTAATCAGATCTTGTTGTCAGAACCAAGAACGTGAACGATCTTGTGAGCAACCATATCCTTAACAGCCTGACGAGCGGGCTTAAGGTACTGACGGGGATCGAAGTGATCGGGATGCTCGTTGAAGTACTTTCTGATGTTACCTGTCATAGCAAGACGGATATCGGAGTCGATATTGATCTTACATACAGCAAGCTCAGCTGCCTTACGGAGCTGCTCCTCAGGGATACCAACTGCATCAGGCATCTTACCGCCGTTCTCGTTAACCATCTTAACGAACTCCTGAGGTACGGAAGAAGAACCGTGAAGTACGATGGGGAAACCGGGAAGTCTCTTGATGCACTCCTCAAGAACGTCGAAACGAAGCGGAGGGGGTACAAGGATACCGTCAGCATTTCTTGTGCACTGCTCGGGTGTGAACTTGTAAGCACCGTGGGATGTACCGATAGCGATAGCAAGGGAGTCACAACCTGTTCTGTCAACGAACTCCTCAACTTCCTCGGGCTTTGTATATGCTTCCTTACCAGACTCGACAACAACCTCGTCCTCGATACCTGCAAGTGTACCAAGCTCAGCCTCAACAACAACGCCGTGAGCGTGAGCATACTCAACAACCTGCTTTGTAAGAGCGATGTTATCCTCAAAAGACTTGGAGGAAGCATCGATCATAACGGATGTGAAACCACCGTCGATGCAGGACTTGCAGAGCTCGAAAGTATCACCGTGGTCAAGGTGAAGAGCGATCGGGATCTGAGGATTCTCGATAACTGCAGCCTCAACGAGCTTTACGAGGTATGTGTGGTTAGCGTAAGCTCTAGCTCCCTTAGAAACCTGAAGGATAACAGGGCTGTTAAGCTCTCCTGCTGCCTCTGTGATTCCCTGAACGATCTCCATGTTGTTTACGTTGAAAGCACCGATAGCGTAACCGCCGTCATATGCCTTCTTGAACATTTCAGTAGTTGTTACCAATGGCATAGGTAAAATCTCCTTTGACAATGAATTAGGGCTCCAAAAGCCCACGCATAAAGATAATACCTTTTATTCGGGCTCGAATCAACATCAAAGGAAAGCATTTAAGAGCCTATCATCGTCTGATATAGACATTAATCGCTCATGTGAATTCCTTTGATTTTCATTTGCCCGTTTCAAATGAAATGAATGATAACGGCAACAACAGATCCTATGACCAGGTCAGCTATCGGTATAAGCCACATGTGATCCTTAAAGAAAGGAACAAAGCAAAGGATGATACCTGCCAAAGAAAGCAATGCAAGAAGAAGCGGGACCATTATCAATATCGGTAAGGTATCTGCTGCTAAGAGAAATAACCAGAAAGCACCAAAGAACAACAGGGACAGGAATAACAATCCAGCGCTTTTAAGATTGACCTTCAGATCATACATATCATGCTACCTCCCCTATAAAATCATAAGTATTTGTAAGTACCTTGTCGTCCCGCCAGAAATCATTATGACCGATCCCTGATACCGTAACAAAATCAGATGCGGATCCGTTTGCTGCGGCAAACAGGTCTCTGCTGCTCTGATAAGGGATCACCTCATCCTTGTCTGATGCGATGATCATTATGGGGCATGTGACCTTCTTAATATACTTATCGGAGTCTATCTTTATCCTTACCAGGAGCTTCACAGGTCCGTGGAAAATATCAAGATAGTTATTAAAGAAATCATAAGAATTGGCATAAGGCGCCCAGACCACAAGTCCTGCCACTTCGCGTTCCGAAGCAAGATATACTGCGGCACCCGTACCTATAGAATAACCGAAGGCTATTACTTCCGATGTAGTGCTCCAGGAGGAGACTTCATCAAACACCTTAAGTGCCATTTCTTTGATGGAGGAATCAGTAGGAACACCGCCGCTGATACCATATCCCGGGTAATCTATACAAACATAATCAGTATCATCCGTAAACGGAGCATATTTGCTCTCGTTATCTTGATATACCATCAGTGTCGTAGCGGAAGAATTCATGCCGTTTCCCAAAAAGCAGAGGACCACAGGTCGAGGATCGGTATCCTTTACATTCTTGGCGCTTATCCTCCAGCCTGTAAGATCATCTGTCTTTATCTCTGATACACGGCTTTCTTCATTTTCCGAGATCCTTTTCAATTCATTATATGCCGCTTCATCATGATTGACAGGGAAAACGATGATCGGCGCAAGGTTTATAAGGACCGTTGAAAACATGATTATTAAGCTTATTACAACTACTCCTACTTTAGAAGGAATACTTATCTTAGCTTCCTTATCACGAAGCAGCTGACTTATACCGAAGAATATTCCTGAACAGACCAGTGCCGAGATGCATATGACAGCGATCAGACCTGTCAGCCTCGGACTAAGAAGCATAAGTACAAAACCTGCAACAGAAGAAGCAAGAAGCGCCGAAGCTACACAGAATAAGACCTTATTACCAAAACTCATATCACTCATATATCCATACCTCATTTCGATTATAGCACAACAGAATAACCTGTCTTATGCATCTTATAAATGATAGAATACCTGTGATCATCTATCGGGAGGAAGTTCATGAAGGCTCTTATAGCAATGAGCGGCGGTGTCGACAGCAGCATAACTGCTCTTCTTATGAAGGAAGAAGGCTACGACTGTATCGGAGTTACGATGAAGCTCCACGCAGAAAGATCTAATGATAAATGCGGCGGAGAGAATGACATAAAAGACGCCAAACTCATATGCGATAAGCTTGATATCCCCCACGAAGCCAAAGATTATTCGTCAGGATTCAGAAAGTGTGTCATGGAAAAGTTCGTTGAGACATACAGAAACGGCGGCACTCCTAATCCCTGCATAGACTGCAATAAGCATATGAAGTTCAAAGGACTTCTTGAGTATGCAGATACGATAGGAGCAGATGTCATCGCCACCGGACACTACGCAAGGATCTGTTATAACGACGATACTTCAAGATGGGAGCTTCTTAAGGCAACAGACGACAATAAGGATCAAAGCTACGTTCTTTATAACCTTACTCAAGACCAGCTTTCACGTGTCCGTTTCCCTTTAGGTGCCATGACCAAAGACGAAGTACGGCTTCTTGCAGAAAAGCACGGATTTGTTAACGCACGCAAAAAGGATTCGCAGGATATCTGCTTTGTGCCCGACAAGGATTACGCCGGATTTGTAGACAGATTCGACGGCAAGAAGTCCGTTCCCGGTAATTTTGTCACGCCCGAAGGCGAAGTTCTCGGACAACATAAAGGTATAACTCACTACACCATAGGTCAGCGAAAGGGACTTGGCATCGCAATGGGCTCTCCCCTGTTTGTCACAAAAATTGATGCTAAGCGAAATGAAGTCGTTCTCTCCCACGGAGCAGGCCTTTACAAAAAGACCATAAGGATAAGTCAGATCAATCTTATATCCGTTGACTTCATAAGAGGACCTGTAAAGGCATCGGTTAAGATAAGATATAAGCATAAAGAACAAGCCGCCACCGTTCATCAGATCGGTGACGACTTGATAGAGATAACATTTGATGAGCCTCAAAGAGCCCCCACCTTAGGTCAGGCAGCCGTCATATATGACGGTGACAAAGTGATAGGCGGAGGAACTATCTCCGAGATCCCGGATTGATCACGTCTTTGTGAAGTGTGTGCTTATAAAGAAATCTATATAAGCCTCTGCCTCCTTATAACACTCCTCATATAAAGAAGGCTCTCTGTCAGCTTTCCTTATAAGAAGAGATATGGGAGCTATGTACTCAAATGCTAAAAGTTCAGTGTTACAAGGCTCAAGAGTTCCTTCTTTTACCATAGTATCGAATATAGACGCAAACTGTCTTTTGGGAGTATCGATCTCATGTTCCGTCAGCTTATTGCGGGTGTGTTCATTTCTGAACTGCTCGATATTACACATCTTTCTCATCTTACGAACATGATCATTAGGCATTGTATAACTGATCTGCTTCATCGAGAAAGCCTTAAGTTCCTCAGCAGTATGTACATTCAAGGATGCTTCTTCGGTAAGAGACATCGCCTTATCGTACTCAGATTCGTTTTTTGATGCTATCGCTTCAAAAAGTGCGTCCTTTCCCTTGTAATATTTATATAGATTGGGACCTTTTATACCGATAGATTCTGCGATCTCATCTACACTTGTCGCTGCAAATCCCTTCTCGGAAAAAAGGTTCAATGCTGCTTCAAAAAGCTTTTCCTTAGTTGTCATTTACCCCTCCAATTGTCTTTATCGCGGCAAAAAGGCTCCGGATACAAAGATCCGGAACCTTTATTTACTTTATCACGAAGAAATTCACTCTTCAGCTTCTTCCTTTGCGGATTCCTCGAGAGCCTTAGCAGCTTCCTCAGCCTTCTTATCGGCTTCCTTCTTCTGCTCAGCCTTAGCGTCCTCGATCTCCTTGCTTGCTTCGTCAACTATAGAATCGATTGCGTCTGAATCAAGATTATCCTGAGCGCTCTCGGACTCGTCTGCAGTCTTCATAGAATCAGGCTTGATGGCATTCTCGTCATTTCTTGCACCATAAGCATCAGCGATGGCAAAAGCCTCATCCTTGAGCTTGAAGAAATCCTCTCTGGAAGCAAGATCCTTTGTGGATGTCTGGAAGCAAGCCTCATCGAATACATTATCGAGAACGAGGTAATAAGTCTTCTCATTACCGCCGAGGCTGGAGTTATTGATAAGCTCCTCAGCCTTGTCAGGCTCACCTTCACGAGCATCAAAGCTCTCGAAAGGGATAGCTATCTTGCTGAAACGATATCTGAGAACTACTTCTTTATTGTTATAGTCAACGGCAACCCTGTAAGTTGCGATAAGGAATGTCTGGATAAATACGAGAGCAGAGATTATTGCTACTGCTGCAGAGATTCCACCCAAAGGAAGTACGGGACTCTTCTTAAGGAAGAAATAGAGCGCAAGAGCAACAAAGATCAGGGTAAGGATAACAGTTACGATCCTTCTCGTGCTGATCTGCTTTGCATTAGCGGGAAAGCAATGAACGCCTTCCTTAGGGAGCTTCGCGATCTTAGATTCGTCCTTGTAATTATTCTCTGACATACTTTATATTCCTCCTGTTACACTGACAACATTTTGATCCTGTCTGTTATATTATCATACATCTCTTGATATTTTGATTGTTTTTCTTTTTCGGCATTGATGACTTTCTCGGGAGCCTTGCTTACAAATGCTTCATTTGCGAGCTTCCCTGCAACTCTCTTAAGTTCACCCTCAAGTCTGTCCTTCTCCTTGGACAGCCTCTCAAGCTCCTTAGATATGTCGATAAGGTCATCAAGCGGCATATATGCTTCACCGCCGGCAAAGAGTGCTGCTACTGCAGTAGCAGGGATACCTTCCTTATTGCCCTGTGTATCGAGAGAGCTTACTGATGCAAGTCTCTCAAGGAAAGGAAGTCCGTCCTTGAATATCTTGGCGATGGACTCGTCGGGAGTTACAAAGATAACGTGTGCCTTTCGTGAAGGAGCTACATTCATCTCGGATCTTATATTTCTTATAGATCTGATGGCACCCATAAGAGTGGTCATCATCTTCTCATCCTCGGGATACTTTCCGATATCCTCTGCCTTGGGCCAGTCGGAGATCATAATGGATTCCTTGCTGTCCTTAAGGATAAGGTTGGAATATACCTCCTCTGTAAGGAAAGGCATGAAGGGATGAAGGAGCTGCATGGATACACCGAGAACGTAGTTAAGGAGATACTGTGCCTCAAGTCTTGAAGGACATTCCTTATCGAAGAGACGGCTCTTCGCGATCTCGATATACCAGTCGCAGTAACTCTCCCATACGAAGTCAACGATTTTGGAAAGCGCTACGCCGTAATCGTAGTTCTCGTAGTTGACTGTCGCTTCCTCGACAAGCCTGTTAAGACCTGTAAGGATCCACTTATCTTCAAGGGTGAACTTGCTCTCGTCAACCTTGGAAAGATCGATATCGTCCTCGCAGTTCATGATGACGAATCTCATTGCGTTCCAGATCTTATTGGCGAAGTTACGGCCCATCTCGATCTTGTCGGGCATGAATCTCTGGTCATTACCCGGAGCATTACCTGTAACAAGAGCGAATCTCAAGGCATCAGCACCGCTCTGCTCGATTATCTCGAGAGGATCGATACCGTTGCCCAGGGACTTACTCATCTTTCTACCCTGAGAATCTCTTACGAGACCGTGGATAAGAACATCCTTGAAGGGGATCTCGTTCATATGAGCACAACCTGCTACCATCATCCTGGATACCCAGAATGTGATGATATCGTAACCCGTAACGAGAGTATCCGTAGGATAGAATCTCTTAAGGTCTTCTGTCTGCTCAGGCCATCCAAGTGTGGAGAAAGGCCAGAGAGCCGATGAGAACCATGTATCAAGAGTATCGGGATCCTGACGCATCTTCTTGCCGCACTTAGGGCAAACTGCCTCATCGTCCTTAGTAACTACGATCTCACCGCAATCATCACAGTAGAAAGCGGGGATCTGATGGCCCCACCAGAGCTGACGTGAGATACACCAGTCTCTGATATCCTCCATCCAGTTGAAGTAATTCTTCTCGAATCTCTGAGGAACGAATCTCGTCTTGCCTGTCTTAACAGCTTCGATGGCAGGCTTTGCAAGCTCTTCCATCTTAACGAACCACTGCAAAGATACACGGGGCTCGATCGTAGTTCCGCATCTGTAGCAAGTACCGACATTATGGTCGTGGTCTTCTACCTTGATAAGGTATCCGCCCTCTTCAAGGTCCTTAACGATAGCCTTACGAGCCTCAAAACGATCCATACCTGCATACTTGGGATAGTCTTCAGTGATCTTGGCATCATCTGTCATGACATTGATGACCTCAAGGTTATGACGCTGTCCTACCTCAAAGTCATTAGGGTCATGCGCAGGAGTGATCTTAACTACACCGGTACCGAATTCGATATCAACATAATCGTCGGCAACAACGGGGATCTTACGACCTACAAGAGGAAGGATCAGCATCTTGCCGATGATATCCTTATATCTCTCATCCTTGGGATTAACGGCTACAGCAGTATCACCGAGAAGTGTCTCGGGTCTTGTAGTAGCAAGCTCGACATAACCGCTGCCGTCCTCAAGAGGATATCTCAGGTGCCAGAAATGACCTGCCTGATCTTCGTACTCTACCTCGGCATTGGATATGGATGTAAGGCAATGAGGACACCAGTTAATGATCCTCTCACCTCTGTATATAAGTCCCTGATTATAGTACTTAACGAATACTTCCTTAACGGCTTCGGAGCAACCTTCGTCCATAGTGAAACGCTCGTGGCTCCAGTCACAGGAAGAACCGATCTTCTTGAGCTGCTCGACGATACGTCCGCCGTACTGCTCTTTCCAGGCCCATGCTCTCTCAAGGAACTTCTCTCTTCCGATATCTTCCTTGAAGATACCTTCCTTACGCATAGCCTCAACGATCTTTGCCTCAGTAGCTATTGAAGCATGATCGGTACCGGGCACCCACAAAGTGGAAAAACCCTTCATTCTCTTATATCTTACGAGGATATCCTGAAGTGTATTATCAAGAGCGTGACCCATGTGAAGCTGTCCCGTGATGTTCGGGGGCGGCATTACGATGGAAAACGCATCCTTGGATGTATCGGGATCGGGCTTGAAGTAACCCTTACTGCTCCACTCATTATAGAGTCTGGGCTCGGCCTCATTGGGGTCGAAAGTCTTACTTATGGAATCGATTCTTGCCATGATTAATGCTGATAACTCTCTTTCGTGCTGTTATTAACACTTAATTATCACGCAATTCCATGAAAAATGCAATTATGAGAAATACCCTTCTTCTATCAACATTCTCAACACTTTGGCTTCTCTTAAGGCTTCTACGGATTTCCTTATATGCGCATCGTCATGAAGACCTTCGCTGCTCCTGACAAATCTGTCATTAGCGGCTATAACCTCACGAGGATCAGCCCACTCCGGCGTAAAGTTCTCTTCGGCTTCGTAGTCGTCAAGCATCTGCTTACCGAAGGTATTGGAGGTATCGCAGAGATAGTAGTAGTTATGCTGAACAAATATATCCTCCGGGTGACCTTTCTCCATACGAAGGACGTGACCGTATTCTCTGACAGAAGAAAGAATAACATCAAGTCCGGCCTCTTCCTTCACCTCACGAATAAGTGTATCTATATGGTCCTCTCCCTTATCGATGCCGCCACCGGGGAACTTATAGTAATCGTATTTAATACTGTGTACTACGGCTACTTTTCCCGAAGAAATAATGATCCCGCGAACAGAAGGTCTTTCATACCTTTGTCCTTCGGGATCATAGTTGTTCTTTATAAGGTCGAATAATTCCCTCATTACTTCTTCTTGCTTCCGTCAAGGATCATGGCAAGAGCACCGTAAAGGATCGAATCATCGCCAAGCCCCGCCTTCTCAAACTTAACAGTCTCTCTTATAGAAGGCATACAATATCTGTCTACATTCTTGATAATGTGCTCCATGAAGTAATCACCGCAAGCTTCGATAACACCTCCGCCGTATACGACGATCTCGGGGCTGAATGTATTGACAAGGTTACCTGATGCGATAGCAAGGTAATAGCAGGCACGGTTTACAGCCTCGATAGTGACGGTATCCTTTGCAGCAAGACTTTTCTTCAAAAGCTTACTCTTAAAAACACCTCCGGCAACGGCATCCGCCATCATGGTCTCTCTGCCCCTTGCTGCCTGAGTCCTTATAAAATCACTTATTCCCTGCTTACTGGAGAGCGCCTCAAGACAGCCTCTCTGACCGCAGTTACACTTAGGACCGTCAGGGATAAGTATCATATGACCGAACTCAGCGCCCTTAAAGAGATGTCCGGTATAAAGCTTATTATCAAGGATAAGTCCGCCGCCCATTCCGGTACCGACGAATAATCCGACAACATGCTTATATCCTTTTGCAACACCGTATCTGTGCTCTCCGAGAACACCTACATTAACGTCATTACCGATGAAGAAAGGAGCACCGAACTTCTTCTCTATAGGAGTTTTGATGTCGTAGTTCTTCCAGGGCAGATTAGGAGATGTAAGGATTATTCCCTTCTCCTGATCGATAACTCCGGGAGCACCTGCGGCTATAGCCTTGATCTGGGAATTCTTGATCCCGAATCCCTCTACCATCTCGGAGACGACACTGATTATGGTATCTTCAACATTCTGTACCGAATCACCGTCAGCTTTGGTCTTTTTCTTGAGCCTGTATACGATCTCCTTCTTCATGTTGAAGATCGCACCTAAGATCTTGGTACCGCCTATATCAAGGCAAATGTAATATGATTCAGCCATAAAAGTATCCTCCTGTCTGAATATAAAAGGTCAGATCAGCCTACTCCGGCTACTCCCAATTCTCCTACCGAGCCTTTAGCTTCAGCGTTCTTGGAGCTTGCCTTCTGCTTATAGATAAGAGTAGGTGTCTTGCCTTCCGTGATACAAGCTTCATCGATAACGCACTTGGATACATCCTTCTGAGAAGGTATATCGTACATAACGTCACGCATAACGCTTTCGATGATGGAACGAAGTCCTCTTGCACCTGTCTTGAGCTCTATAGCCTTCTCGGCAACGGCACGTATAGCCTCATCAGTGAACTCCAACTCTACATCATCGAGCTTGAGCATCTTCTTATACTGCTTTACCAGAGCATTCTTAGGCTCGGTAAGAACAGATACGAGTGCATCAGTATCAAGCTTATCAAGAGCGACCGTGATCGGCACACGTCCGATAAACTCGGGGATCATGCCGAACTTGTAAAGGTCCTGAGGAACGGCGTCGTGGAAATAAGCACCTGTATGAAGATCCTTCTTGGACTGAACTTCAGCACCGAATCCGAACTGCTTATCGGCAACTCTGTTGGCGATGATGCTCTCAAGACCGTCGAAAGCACCTCCGCAGATAAAGAGGATATTTCTTGTATCGATATTGATGCATTCCTCATTAGGGTGCTTTCTGCCGCCCTTGGGAGGTACGTTAGCTACGGTACCCTCAAGGATCTTAAGAAGAGCCTGCTGACAGCCTTCTCCGCTGACATCACGTGTAATAGATACATTCTCACCCTTCTTGGCGATCTTATCGATCTCATCGATATAGATGATACCAGTCTGAGCACGTTCTACATCGTAATCAGCAGCCATAATGAGCTTCAAAAGGATATTCTCTACGTCTTCACCGACATAACCTGCCTCCGTAAGAGAAGTAGCATCAGCTACAGCGAAAGGCACATCGAGGATCCTGGCAAGAGTCTGCGCAAGAAGTGTCTTACCGGAACCTGTGGGACCTAAAAGAAGGATATTACTCTTTGTAACCTCTGTATCGTCATCACCCATATCGGCGAAGATACGCTTATAGTGATTATATACGGCAACAGCCAACGTGACCTTGGCGTCGTCCTGTCCGATAACATAATCATCAAGCTTAGCTCTGATATCATGAGGTGTGATGAGCTTCTTGGGACGGGTAGACTTAAGTCTCTTCTTCTTCTGTACCTTCTCCTCCTCGGCGATGATACCGTATGCCGTCCTGATACAATCTATACAGATATAGCAGTTAACACCTGAAAACAGTCTTGGTACATCGTACTGGGACTTACCGCAGAAAGAACAGCTCAAGATGTCTTCTCTGTCACCGCCGTCATATCTCATATTTGCCATTATCTAAAACGCTCCTTAAATATATACGTCAAACTTTCACATTCTCATTATATCAATACACAGGATCTTATTCTGTACAAAATTGTTACACTTAATAGACAAAAAAGGAGCCGAATGTTGTCATTCGACTCCTTTGATAAAGAACTTACCGTTTTGATCAAGCTTCTTCTTTGTCAGCAGCCTTCTTTGTTGTCTTCTTTGTTGTCTTCTTGGGAGCATCCTCAGACTTCTCGGAAGCGGCCTTCTTTGTTGTCTTCTTAGGAGCGTCCTCGGACTTCTCGGAAGCAGCCTTCTTAGTTGTTGTCTTCTTTGCAGCTGTCTTCTTTGCGGGCTTCTCTTCAGCCTTGTCATCCTCAGCCTTAGGCTCAGTCTTTACAGCCTTGTCTGCAAGATACTCAACTGTCTTTCTGCTGATGATATTCTCCTTGATGTAAGGGTTATCCTCACCGAGAGCCTTAGCAATGTCAGCCTTATCCATGTTGTAAGCCTTAGCCATTGCCTCAACTTCCTTATCGTACTCCTCAGCTGTAGCTTCAATCTTGAGTTCCTTGGAAACAGCCTCGATAACAAGGTTGTTCTTAACTCTGATCTCAGCCATGGGACGAAGGCTCTGCTTGAACTGATCCATATTCTGACCGATGTACTGAAGGTATGTATCAAGCTCAATGCCCTGCTGGCTCATTCTGGAAGCCTGCTCCTGAGCCATATTCTCAACTTCGCTGTCTACCATAGCATCAGGGATCTCAACATCTGTATTCTCAGCGATAACACGAAGTGTCTCGTTGATGAACATGTTCTTGGCATCCTTCTCAGCTGCTTCCTTCTGGTTCTTCTTGATGTCTGCCTTGAGCTCATCAAGTGTATCGAACTCGGAAACATCCTTAACGAACTCATCGTCAAGCTCGGGAAGGATCTCAGCCTTGATGTTGTGGATCTTTACATTGAATGTAGCGTCAGCGCCCTTGAGCTCCTCAGAGTGATACTCCTCGGGGAACTTAACTGCGATCGTGAACTCCTCACCGACGTTATGACCGATGATCTGATCCTCAAAACCGGGGATGAAGGACTTGGAACCGAGCTTAAGGCTGTAGCTCTCACCCTTACCGCCTTCAAAAGCAACACCGTCCTTAAAGCCCTCGTAGTCGATAACAACTGTATCACCGTCCTGTGCAGCACGGTCTTCTACGTTCTCAAGAGTGGAATTTCTCTTTCTCATTCTCTCGATCTCAGCGTCAACAGTCTCATCTGTTACTTCTCTCTCGGAGTATGGAACTTCAACGCCCTCGTACTTGCCAAGCTTAACTTCAGGCTTAACTGTTACAGTAAGAACATACTTAAGACCGTTCTCACCGATCTCCTTAACATCGAGCTCGGGACGGGATACTACCTTAAGGTCATTCTCCTTAACAGCTTCGATATATGCGGGATTTACGATCTCGTCAATGGCATCCTCATAAAGAATACCTTCGCCGTAGTACTTTACAACGAGGTCATAAGGAACCTTTCCCTTACGGAAGCCGGGAACCTGGAATCTCTTCTTATTCTTGTTGTAAGACTTCTTGAGTGCAGCAACGAACTCCTCTCTTGATGCCTCAAGTGCGATCTGTACCTGGCTTTTTTCTAACTTCTCAATGGTAGCCATATGTTGTCTCCTATCTGTAAATAATATTTATATTCAACCGAAATAGAATTTTAGCACAGTGACTGCGCTCTTGGCAACAATTAAAGAACCGTTACCTGTATTCCGCGCAATATATCGAATACTTCTGAACTGAGCTTAGGATCAAAAGACGCCGTAAGAGAACTGTCTACTATTATCTCTGCCTCGGGAGCGGCAGCCTTGGCGATGACTGCGTTAGATACGACGCAGATATTAGATACAAGTCCGCACAGCTCAATTGAAGTGTACTCGGAAGCATAAGCCTCTATATACTTACCAAGCTCAAGGCTTCCGAATGTCGGCTTCTCAAAAGACCTCTTGCCTTCCAGTGCAGATCTCAGGGCCGACACGAGAGCATGACCTTCTGTTCCCTTGATACAATGAGGTACGGGAAGATTCTTACCTTCCTGAGTATCCATATAGCAGTTAAAGTGAGTATCAAGTGTATATACTATCTCGTCACCGTTCTCTTCATACTCGGAGATACGTGATACGATACCGGGAATTATCTTATCTGCGCCTTCAAAGCCCAATGCACCGTCAACAAAGTCATTCTGCATGTCTACAACGATCAACAGTCTTCTCATATCAGTTCCTCCTTTGTATAAAAAATGAAGGGCTCCCATAAAGGAAGCCCTTCGGTAATTGGCGCGCCTGGCAGAGATCGAATCCACAACCTTCTGATCCGTAGTCAGACACTCTATCCAGTTGAGCTACAGGCGCATATTCACGATTCGGTTACCCGAACGCAGATAATGATATTACAGCAAATACCCATTGTCAATAACAATAATATCAAATTATCTCACGAGCGAAATTCACCAGCAATATCAGAGCTCTTATTTTATATTTTACTACTGTGTGATTATTCTCAATTCTAGTGTCAGTTCTTTCGTATATCTATAGATTTCGTCTGCTCATATTCGCGTAAAGTGGAATAATTATAATACTCAACAATATTTGGAAACTTTTTAGTAAAAGAATTATCGAGATTGCTTTCAGCAGTTATAATCTTTCTTACTGTTAGATTTCTGCAATCACCTTCTAGATTATGAACCGTACAATTTAATAAATGTAATTCATTTGAATTCATCAAAGTGATGCTACTCTCATCTTTTATATCGCAGTCAAATAAAACAAGTGTATCTATCGTTCTATCTGCAGGCAATGAATTCAAGTAAACAGCCGCCTTCTTGCCCAACTGAATCTCACGTAGATCTTTCAATTTAAAACATTCACTCGATAAAACAGGCTGTCCATATTCAACACATATATAGAGAGATTCCAAGCCATCCATTGTCTCGATAAAACTCAAATCAACATTGCCGTTTACATTCAAATAAAGCGATTTAACAGATTTCAAGAGACCTAATGAATCAAGATTACTAAAACGCGAATAGCCTTTTTTTTCTAGCAATTCCAGATGCAAATTTTTCAAATGTCTCATAGTTTTTAGTTTTGTAAGATCATATGGAGCATCATTATACATACCATATATACGAAATATCAGATCAGGTCTTACACTTAGTATGAGATCAACAACTTCCAAGGAGTCCAGCGGAAGATTTCTGGATAACTGTATATACTTAAGTTTTTTATTCTCTCTAATACCGTCAAGAACCACTTCGCTTACATCTTTATAGCCTAGAGTATTAGAAAATTTGCCGATAGAAGTTTTATAATCAAGATTGATCGTTTTACTAATCATATTATTCCTGCTGCCTCCAAAAACTCACGCGCCCATTCCAGAGCTTCTTCGTAGAATTTAAATCTAGGACTTATACTGTTTATCTTATTATACAGGTTAGGACCATTTTCAATAAAGTACTGCTCAACCGCTCTAGCTTGATTTCTGGTAAGTTCTCCTACTATCTCTTCAAGATTATCAAATGGCTTTCCAGCTCTAATATGTTGTGCAAGTCTAGTTAGAATATTCTGCCTAGTGATTCCAGTATACACATACTCCTCATCTTCTACTCCAAAATATACTGAATTATTCGACGCACCTCTATTAAGCCATCTATCAAAATCTGTATTTGATGTTGTTTGTGTTACTTGTTGAAGTTCATATATCGATATAATGAAAGTTATAAGCTCAACAAGACATATAATCATCACAGAAATAATCACACACATCAATGCAACTTCAACAAGATAATTAATCAATCCTGCTACACTATGCGTTTTAAATCCGTCTGGTGTAGTCACTGCTTCCCACGTGTAACACCAAGCCGCATCCATAATTACAATTAGATCGATAACGGCTAATCCCTCAACAAGCGTCATATGCCCGCTCGGATCACAATACTTAACAGGATTAGAGTTAGCGAACAGATACTTGTGCAGGCTCATAGGATCAGAGATTCTTCCCGCATACGTATCCATTGTGGTAAATGTACCGGTAGAAGAATCCAAGTATCTGGCTCTTAAGTAGTAGAGACCTGTCTCATCCTGCTCTTCTCCCTGGAAGCCATAGTTATTTTCAGAGTCACCTGTTCTTCCAGTCTTGTTACCGAAGGCATCGAAGACATAGGTGTCTGTTATTGCGCCTGTCTCATCGGAAAGTGTCCTTACGGACATTCCTCCATCGTAGATGTAGTAGGAAGCATCAGATCCGTCTCTTCTGGCGATAAGCTCGAATCCTCTGGTGTAGTAGATTACCTCATCGTCTGTTGTTGCCTTAAGGATCTGGCTGTAGCCTGTTGATAGGTCAGTCGTAAACTCTGTAGTAACACCATCCGTTGTCTTAGATGTCCTGTTACCTAAGTAATCGTAGGTATAAGACTGCTCAAGAGTTCCGGTAGATGTGTTTACTGTTGCCGTTACCATCCTGTTGTGACAGTCGTAAGTATAAGAAGCTACTATAGTTCCGTTATTGGACTGAGATACAAGGTTACCTGCGTTATCCCATGTGTATTCAATACCGCCTGCACTTACAAGCTGTCCGAGTTCGTTATACTCATAGACTGTTACTTCTCCGTCCCTGTCCATTGAGATTCTGTTGGAATTGGAGTCGTAGGAATACGTTGTAACAGATACTTCATCTCCGACTGTTACTGTCTCTGAAATAAGTCTCTCGAGTTCATCGTACTCGTAAGATACTGTCCTTCCGATCTCAGTACAGGTAAGCCTCTCACCGTTATCTCCGATCGTGTAATCGAAGCTCTGAAGGATTTCCCCGTCATCGTTAGTTGTTACCTGACTTATAAGGACGTTATTCTCGTTATATTCGTATGTTGTTGTTAATCCGTTAGGATACTCTGTTGTTGCTCTGTTACCGACTGCATCGTAAGTATAGCTGGTCGTTCCTTCAGAATCCGTTACGGATATAAGTCTTCCCATACTGTTATAACCATAGTCGATAGTTTCTTCGTCTATGGTCATAGAAGCTACAAGACCTGCGTCGTTATATGTGTAGAAGATAACTTCTCCATTAGTGTTAGTAACGCTGGTCATATAACCGTCTGCGTTATATGTGTAGAACACAGTACCCGTAGGATCATTGACGCTTATAAGATTACCGACAGAGCTATAGGTATAAGTCGTTACCTCTCCATCAGTTGTCGTAGAAGCGATCCTGTCCATATCGTCATAGGTATAAGTAGTCTCTACACCGGCAAAGTCAGTTGAGGATACGACTCTTCCATAACTGTCGTAAGATGTTGTAGCAGTATTACCTGCTGCATTAGTAACAGATGTTAGCTGACCATAAGTATCGTACTCGTATGTCGTTACATATCCCATACTGTCAGTTACGGTTGAGAGATTTCCTATACTGTCATATGTGTAGCTCCAAGTATTTCCGAGTGCATCCGTTACGCTTGTGAGCCTATCCATCTCATCGTAGGAATACGTTGTTGTATTACCGTACGCGTCACTCTGAGACGTCATGCGTCCCCTTACGTCGTACGTTGAATTGTATGTACTTCCGTTAGGATATGTTACAGATGTCTGGTTACCTAAGTTATCGTATGAGAAGCTATATGTATTACCGTTAGCATCTGTTATGGAAGATACATTACCCCTGTCGTTATATGTGTAAGTAGTCGTATTTCCTGCAGGGTCAGTAACAGACGTATTCCTTCCAAGATAGTCGTATCCGTATGTGGTCGTGCCGCCTAAGACATTCGTTGCAGATACTACTCTGTCACACTCGTCATAGGTATAAGATTCTGTTGCTCCGTTAGCATATGTCTTACTTGTGCAGTTACCGACAGCATCGTATGTGAACGTGGCAGTCCTGCCCATTCTGTCAGTTGCAGTAAGGTTCCTTCCCTCAAGGTCGTAAGTGAACCTCTCAGATGTACCGTCGGGATATGAGATACAGGTAAGGTTACCATACAGATCGTAGGAATATGTTACGGTTCTTCCCTGGGAGTCAGTGGAAGATGTTACATCTCCAGCCTGGTTATACGTATAAGATACAGTATTACCGTTAGAGTAAGTGATTCCCGTTACTCTGTCAGCTGCATCGTAAGAATACGTATCGGTAAGTGTTGTTCCCTGATACGTTATAGTCCTGCTTGTCAGTCTTCCTTCACTGTCGTAAGAGAAGTTAGTTACCTGACCATCGGCGTTAGTTAAAGATGTAACATGACCATTAGAGTCATAAGACATGTTCATTAAGAAGCCGAGACTATCCGTTACGCTCGTAAGGTTACCTGAGTTATCGTAACCGTATATCTGCATATTACCGGAAGAATCAGTTGCAGACAGAAGATTACCGTAGCTGTCATAGGCCATGGTAAGTTCTGTTGTTCCCATGGCGGACATTGTAAGGAGCTCTCCATGAGAACCATAGGTACTGGAAATAGTTCTTCCGTTACCGTCGTTAGCTGTCAGGAGATTACCATTCTCATCGTAGGAATAAGAGAATGTTGTTCCGTCAGGTCTTGTCTCGGATGTCTTGTTGTTATTACTGTCGTATGTATATGTCGTAGTTCTGCCAAGAGCGTCTGTGATACTAGTGACATTACCGTTCTCATCGTAGTAGTAGACAGTACTATAGCCGAGCCTGTCGGTAGTAACTTCCATTCTGGAATCAAGGTCATGCTGGAATTCGATCCTGTTACCGTCAGCATCTATAGTAGCTACAAGTCTTCCGTCTTCGTCGTACTCATTTCTTGCTACAGTCACGCCGTTATCTGCCGTTATATCAGTAAGATAGTGACTGTCGTCGTATGCGAACGATGTGTTGTAGCCAGCAGTATCGTTAACAGATATA
>JAILMW010000027.1 GCA_024692235.1 Saccharofermentans sp.
GCGGGCTTAAATAAGTTTCTGCGCATATACTACGCACGAGTGATGGAGGTTTACCAAGCAGCATAAGTATTTTCGACTAAAACAAAGACCGGATTTGATTCCGGTCTGTTTGCCATGCCTAAAATGCACCAAAGAAAAACCTGCCAACAAACTCTTGATTTTTGTTAGCAGGTTTATATGCAATAAATGAACGCTCGTAAATCAAAGTAATCTTGTAAATATGCTATTTGAAGGCCATATACAAAAAATTTGTCGTGGAATAATATAAATGTGTCCGAAAAGTGTCAACAAAATGAAAACATCTCTCAAGATAATTTGAAAAAAGAAGGCGCCGTTGGTAAAAATAAGCTAACGGGGACTATGTACATATCTTGGGAGGAGCGGTATGAATAAAGTCTTTAGGGATAAGAAGTTAGCTATAAAGATCTTAAGCGCAATTTCAGCGGCGGCAATCGTCACGGGTGGAATTGCGTTTTATTTATCCAAGGATATGAGGGTCCTGGCAAGTGCTATGGCCGAAGGAAGGGAGGTACCACAGTATCTTGATTCCATAAGTGCCATCAATTACGCGACTATCCTTGGTCGTTCCACGGACTTCGGTATCGTTGCAAATGACTTCGAACAGGTCACTCACATGGAGACCACATTCGCAGTCAATACTTTCTCCAATTCAAGCGGTCAGGTCAACGAGGTCGACTTTATCACTAATTCTGCTCAGTTCATGATAGGTCAGATAGGTGAGGGCAAGATCAAGTTCGGCTCTAATCAGACTGCAAGATCTTATAATTTTGAAGCTTCCTCCGCTGTCTTTGATAACTTCGGTCCCGAGTGGTCTAATGGTCATATCTTTAATGATACGAATGAGAACACAAGTAATTTCTATTTTGACGATGCACGTCATACATGGAGAGGTACATCGGCAAGACCTGTATATACGGTAGTAAAGGATCAGGAATCGATAGTTACCAATATCAATAATGTTATCGGCAATGCTACTTCGAGTTCCGATTATATCTCTCAGAGAGCTCAGGATCCTTCTTATGCGCTTGATTATACCCAGTATCTGACTCTGGAGAGTATCGCTCACAGCGAATACGATCCGATGGATCCGAATACCGGTAATATCAATACGGCCAACAGATTCTTTATAAACATAGATAAGGCAGAATTCGTTAATAAGGTCGTATATATCAATGTAGATCAGAACTTAGCCAGGGTCATGGCTAACTCAGAGGGTCTTTGCATAATAAAGGATCCTTCGACAGTAGTTGCATTTAATATCGAACCCGGTATATCGAATGCTCCTGACGGCGGACTTATATTGAACCGTATCTGCGTCTCAGAGGACGGCGGCGAGAATTTCTGCTGGTCAGTTACTGCAAGTCAGGGTAATTCCACTGATGCTCAGAGTACCGGTACTGTCGGACGCAGAAATACTCAACAATTCACTAATGCCGATGTAGATCGCATGATCAACCAGAAGATCATCCTTAATGTCCGTTCCGATTCGCAGGATATAGAACTTGATGCTATAGCAGGTACGACGCTTATCCCTAATCCTTCTTCCATAGCCAACGTCAAAGGTTCAAGTACCGGTTGGGTAGTAGCAGGAGGTAAGCTTCGTAACGCTGGCGGTGAGTGGCACTACATCTATCAGGGAGGAAGCCAGGATCTTATCAATCAGACATCCGGTAATGAGATCCACTTTGCACTTCATAAGAGCTTTACTTCAGATAACGGCCTTACTGATGATAATACCGTATTTATCAATGAGGGTCAGTTTACCTTTAATCTCTATCAGCTCGGTAATATCACAGGTTCCGATGAGTTTGATAATATAGGTCTTAGTGATATCTCCAATGCTACAAGAGTCATTACGGCAGAGAATAAAGCTACCGGTAATGTTCAGTTCGATCCCATGTCACTTACTCCCGGAGATTATTACTTTATAATCACCGAGAACAGTACACAAAACGATCCTTATGCCGATCCGACCATTCAGAATTCCGACGGATACTTTAAGATACACGTAAAGGTAGAAGCAGGTAATCCCGCTAATTCATTTACGGTTCATTACGCATACTATATGAACGCAGCCGACCAGACTCCTTTCCGCGAGGAAGAAGGTGTTGTCATGATGGGTGTGCAGTTAGATCTGCTCCAGTTCTATAACTTCGTTCAGCCTACGGGCACTATAAGCATCGACAAGAGCGTCCTCGGTGTTACTTCTGTACCTGATGATTATGTAGCGCCTGTATACGTTAAGAGCGGTGATACTTACTACGGTGTCGATGAATACGGTGCTCTTATAACTTCTTCAACGCCTATATTAAATAACGTGCATCCGGGTTCCACATATATCTTAAGAGATCTGCCTTTGGGACAGACATATTCCGTGACGGAAGCTGATAACAGACCTTCTATTGACGGCTATACTTTTGATTCCGTAACAGGTGAGCGAAATGATATCGTTCTTTCTGCTGACCATGCCTCTGAGAATGTATATCTTGTTAATACATACCGTCAGGACAGCAGCGATAATGTTCTCTATATAGCAAAGATAGCTTCTGATACTAATCAGCTCTTAAATGGAGCAGAGTTTACTCTTACCTATAACGGTACGAATCAATTTGACGTATATTCGATCGGCGTTAACGGCGCAACGGGTATAACGAGAAGCGGATCGTCCATATCATTTGTAACATTAGATTCTTCTAATGTATCCTTCACGGGACTTCCTGACGGAACTTATACATTAAGAGAAGATACAGCTCCTTCAGGTTATAGTGCGGTATCTGATATAAGCTTTGAGCTGTCAGGTAATGTCGTGACTCTTGCAGGAGGAACGGCTTCGGGCGTTTCCGTTAATAATACGACTCATATAATGACTATCGTGGATAATAGTGATCAGGGAACACTTACTATCAATAAGTCCATCGCTCTTGCAGCGAACTTTAACGGAACGATCACTAAGAACGATCTTGATACGATCGAATTCAGGATAACGGGTCCTTCAACATTTAATAACGGAAATCCCATGTTTGTTACCCTGAATGCATTCAGCTACGATAATGCTACGCAGAGCTGGGTATTTACTCAGACAGTACCTTCCGGTAACTATACGATAACCGAGACACGTAATGGTACAAATTCAAGATATTCATGTGTAACTACAGTTAATTCCGCTCCGGGCGTATCAGGGCAGGTAAGTATATCCTCTAATTCTGCTGAGACTATATCCTTCAATAATGAATATTCGCCTACGAAGGGAAGTCTTGTTATCCGTAAGACCGTTTACGGTATTACCGATATGGCAAGCGTAGGAGGCGTAACATTTACTATAACTCCTCCTCAGGGCGTTACTATTCCCACCACATCCGTTACGCTCGGATCTGACTGGAGCACTTCCGGTTGGACAAGAAACGGTAATGTCTATACATACACGATCCCCGGGGTCGAGCCCGGAACATATACGATAAATGAGTCCGTAAACGGCTCCACAGGCAGTTATACATGTACGGTAGTACCGACCAACGGTATTTCCTATGCTACTGTCTACGCAGGTGATGTTCCGATCGTTCCTGCCAACTATACTAATACGTATACACGTGTTACGGGTACTGTAGAGATAAGCAAGATCATTGCCGGCGGTGTAGATGAACTTGAGGGTGCATCCCTTGAGATAATACCCGTAACCTCAGGTCTTAATCTGTCAGAGTGCAGAGTAACGGGAGGAGGAGCTTCCTCTGCTTCCGTTGCAACGGATAAGATATCCTTTGTAAGCGGCTCTGTACGTACATCTGTAGCAGGTCTTCCTGCAGGTGAATACATCCTTCATGAGACTGCTGCTCCTTCAGGTTATCTCGTAGCTACGGATATATCATTTACCGTAAATAACGACGGTTCCGTATCAGGTGATGTCACATATGTATCCGGCGGTGTCATCACCATGGCTGATAAGCCCGTATCTGTTGATATCAGTAAGATCGAGCTTGCTCCACAAGGCAGCGCCGACACATATCAGGAGCTTCCCGGAGCTACCATCTGTATCGCGCCTTCAGATACGACTACGGATATAAGCGGACTTACCGTTGTTCCCGGTAACGGAGCTCATACGACTACGGGAGATAACCCTCGTGCTATCTACTTTGTATCAGGTAACAGCGCTACTGCCGTTCAGGGACTTCCTGACGGATCTTATACATTGACCGAGACGACAGTACCGTCTTCTTCCAACGGATATTATTCGACTGCTACTGCCATCAACTTCACTATAAGTGACGGCGTAGTTGCAAGCAGTCAGGTATCAGGTGTAGTAGCAACAGATGCAGAAGGCAATCACTTTATCGAGAGCCAGGGAGGATCTAATCCCAAGTTCGAGCTTTTCGATGCACATACTTCTTCTGCGAATATCGACATAAGTAAGATCGAGCTTGCTCCACAAGGCAGCGCCGATACATATCAGGAACTTCCGGGAGCTACTATCTGCATAGCTTCTACTGATACGACAAAGGATATAAGCAGTGTTCCCGTGACACTCGGAACAGGTGCGTCGTCGGCTACAGGAGATAACCCCAAGGCCATCTACTTCGTATCAGGTACGACGCCGACTACCGTATGTCTTCCTGACGGTGAGTATGAACTGACGGAGACTTATGTTCCCGTATCTGCTTTGGGAACGTATTCAACGGCAAGCACAGTAAGGTTCACCATAGATGGCGGTGTCGTTAACGATACGACCATAACGGGTGTAGTCGCATCAGGTGACGGCAATCACTTTATTGCCGCTAATGGCAGCGATAACGCCAGGTTTGAGTTGTTCGACGCATTTACTTCGTCAGGAACTACTGATATCGCAGTTAGTAAGATCGAGCTTGCTCCACAAGGCAGCGCCGATACATATCAGGAGCTTCCCGGAGCTACTATCTGCATAGCTTCCGTAAATGCCAATGACGATATAAGCGGAGCGACCGTAACTTACGGTGCGGGTGCTCATGTGGCAAGCGGAAACAACAATAAGGCCATATACTTTGTCTCCGGTACGGAAGCTACGACAGTTGCTCTTCCTGACGGTACCTATACTCTTACTGAGGTGACAGCACCTTCCGTATCTAACGGTTACTATTCCGTAGCTACCGAGATAGAGTTTACGATCGCTAACGGTCAGGTAACATACAGCAACACCTCCGGTATCGTTGCCTCTGACCAGAACGGCAATCACTTTGTTGATTCTGATAGTAGCGGTAATCCCAGGTTCGAGCTCTTCGATGCATTTACTTATATGACTAAGGTGGATGTAAGTAAGATCGAGCTTGATAACGGAAGCGGTAACAGTTTCACGGAACTTCCCGGTGCTACTATCTGCGTAGCTTCTACAGATACTTCCGTAGATATCAGTGGGGCGGCAGTAAGCCTTGGTACAGGTGCTACCACTGCCACGGGTACAAACGCCCGTGCTGTCTACTTTGTATCAGGAACTGCTCCTACTACAATAACACTTCCTGACGGAAGCTATACTTTGACAGAGACAGCAACCCCTGCGTCATCTTTCGGTACATATACGACAGCGACTTCTATCGAATTTACGATAGAAGAGGGAGTTGTAACCTTCAGTAATGTCTCCGGTATAGTCGCATCCGACCAGGCAGGTAACCATTACTCGGCTCCTGCAGGTAACTCCAATGCGAAGTTTGAGCTCTTTGATGCATTTACTGCTACGGATATTACTGATATCGAGATAAGTAAGATCACACTTGATACGGGTAATACAAATGCTTTCACGGAGATCGAAGGCGCTACCATAAGCATAGCATCCGTAAATTCCGGCGATGACATAAGCTCTGCGGCGATCACATACGGTACAGGAGCATTACCTGCGACAGGCAGTAATCCGAGAGCGATCTACTTCGTATCAGGTACTTCCGCTACGACCGTATCTCTTCCTAACGGTACTTATGAGCTGACGGAGGAGATAGTTCCTACAGCAACTAACGGATACTATTCCGTTGCTACAAGTATAAGATTTACCATAGCGAACGGAAGCGTAACCGATTCTACAGTAACCAATACTGTAGCTTCGGATGCAGCAGGAAATCACTACATTACTTCAGGCGCTAATCCGAGATTTGAGCTTTTCGATGCATTTACTCCCGTAACGTCTGTTGATATCAGTAAGATAGAACTTGCTCCTTCCGGCAGCGCCAATACTTATCAGGAGCTTCCCGGAGCTACTATCTGCATAGCTTCTACTGATACTTCCGTCGATATAAGCCATGCAGCAGTCACATACGGTGCAGGAGCATATGCAGCAACCGGTACTAATTCGAAAGCTATTTACTTTGTATCGGGTACATCCGCTACTACGGTAGATCTTCCCGACGGTACATATTCCTTGACGGAGCAGACTGTACCCACTGCTTCTAACGGATATTATTCCGTGGCAACTGAGATCGTATTTACTATCGAGAACGGTACGGTATCTTCTTCGAATGTAGCGGGAACGGTAGCTACCGACGCTGACGGTAATCACTTTGTCAGCACGGGAGCGAATCCGAGATTCGAGCTTTTCGATGCATTTACGGGAACTACTGATATCGATGTAAGTAAGATAGAGCTCGCTCCTTCCGGAAGCTCATCGAGATTTACGGAGCTTCCCGGAGCTACTATCTGTATCGAATCAACGAACTCTAATGCTGATATAAGCGGTGTTAATGTAAGCCTCGGTACGAATGCTTCTAATGCTACAGGTGCTAATCCCAATGCGGTCTACTTCGTATCAGGTAATACGGCAACGACTATATCACTTCCTGACGGAAGCTACAGACTTACGGAGACTGCTGTTCCCGTATCAGCCGACGGTACGTATTCTACTGCATCTGAAGTGGAGTTTACGATCTCAGGCGGTGTCGTGACATCAAGCTCCATAACTAATGTCGTACCTTTGAATTCTGACGGTAACCACTACATTGCAGCTACATACGGTACTAATTCCAGATTCGAGTTGTTCGATGCTTTTACTGCAAATCAGGTTCCCGTACCTTCGACTACTACGGTAGCTATATCCAAGCAGGATGTAAGCGGTACTGAACTTGTAGGTGCTACTTTGCAGCTCACGGGAACATCGGCAAACGGTCCTGTAGTATTTGACGCTTCGTGTTATACTCCGGGGCAGGATGCCTCCGCGACTGCTTCCATACAGGATAACGGACATATCCTTCAGTTCGTATCAGGATCTTCTCCTTCGACTATAAGTGATCTTCCTGACGGAACATATACGCTCGAAGAGACTGTTACTCCTCAGAACTATCCTGATACGTATCTTGCTACTACGATAACATTTACGATAAGTAACGGTGTTGTAAGTACGACGAGTACTGATGCAAGAGTAGATACGACATCTAATGTTCCGATGGTAGTTATGATCGATCAGGTGGATACTTCTTCGGAGTGTGTACTTACTCTTAATAAGGTAGTAGTCATTAACGGCGGCAGCGCACCTTCAGCTTTTGTATTCAATGTTAAGTGCGGCGATACTTACTACGGTCTTGATGCAAACGGTGCATTGATCTCTGACAGTAACCCGATAGCAATATCGGTAACGCCCGGAACCGCCGTAAGCCTTAGCGGACTTCCCGCAGGAACGTATGAAGTTACTGAAGTCAGGGACGGTACTTCAGTACAAGGTTACGATCTTACGGTTACAGGTGAGGGAAGTGTAACACTTGATCCTTCTGATCCTTCTACCAAGAACGGAGCTGTCACCATAACAAATACTTATACAAGTACTGCTCCTGTGACAGGTTCTCTTACGATAATTAAGGATATCGGATCGAATGCACCTTCTTCTGCTTATACCATGAACTATACCTTTACTGTCACAGGTCCCGGTTACTCTCAGGACGTGACGATAACCGGTGCAGGCAGGACGACACTTACCGGACTTAATCCCGGTTCGTATACGGTAACCGAACAGGCGTCCAGTGCTACCATCGGAGGTTATCAGTGGACAGCTTCCGGTAACGGTGCAACGGTCCTTGTCGAAGCAGGAGTCGAGTCTACTGTAACGATAACGAATAACTATGTTGCTACAGTAGTACCCACAGCGGCTACTACGGTAACAGAGACTTCCGCCGAGACGACTGAAGCAACAACAACTGAGACGGCAGCTCCCGTCATTCCTTCAACCACGACGGAAGTTGCTACGACGATATTTATAAGTGCAATGGATATCAACATCAGTAAGCAGGATATAGCAGGCGCTGAGATCGACGGAGCCGTACTTACGATCACTAACGCTCCCGGTAATACGGTGAACTTCCAGGCAGCAGGCGTAACCGCGACACAGAACGGTCTTCCCGCAACAGGTCTTGAGGTTACGGCCGATAAGCTTCAGTTTACTACCGTATCTTCGTCTCAGGCTCTTATCCATCAGCTTCCGATCGGACACTATGTTCTTACAGAGACCATCGCACCGAGAGGATATCTCATCGCTGATTCCATCAACTTTGAGGTAAGAAGTGACGGAACCATCTGGGTAGCAGGTACTCCCGAAGATCAGCTCGTAGAGAGGATCGTCATGAGAGATCTTGCTGATCCTAACGTCGGAGCCGCACAGAGAAGCACTCCTGTCGTTAACCGCGTAATGGTAAACGGTACTGAGATCTCATCCGATAACTTTACGATCAATTCGGACGGCACTGTTACCATAAGCGAGGCATATGCAAGAGTACTCGGAGTCGGAAGACACAGGATAGAAGTCATAATGTCTGACGGTACAACAAGGATCCTGTATGTTACTGTCAATGAAGACGGCTCCGTAGTTCAAACAGGTGAGAGCAGGGTATCTGCTTCTTCGATGCTGGCTGTGGTACTTATTGCATCTGCAGGATTCGTATTCGCAGTCAGGAAAAAGAAGCTTACGGAAGAGTCTTGATATAACTTTAAGATAAAGAGAAAGGTCGTCAGATGACGGCCTTTTTCTTTGAGATCACACCGGTAGAGGGCTTACTTAAGAAAAGAAGATATAATCCGAAGAGAAACTTCACGATCGCATCTGCAAGAAGGAATATGCCCGAATAAGAAGCGAACACATAACCGCAGATCGCAAGAGCAGAGCAGATAAGACCTAAGAATATCATGGACTTACCGTGTACAAAGTAGAAGCCTGCGAAGTGAAGTCCCGTTGCAAGAGATACGCCGAGCCAGATCATCCTCCAGTTCATGGAAGGAATATAAGGTCCTGCTATGCAGAACATCAGGAAAAACAGAAACGCTATAGATGCGAATATCATCCTGATCTGAAAGCAGGATGCGGGTCCCTGAGATAATGCCCGGCGAACTCTCTTATTAATGTTGGCGATATAGAAACTTACGTAATAACCGAGAAGAAATATCACCGGATTAACGATAAACGAACCGCCGAATACCATGGATACTATAAGTACTGTTCCTACAAGAGTGAGCCATAATCCGCATGAGCGCTTATTATTGAACTCGAGTGTCGTTGTTGTCTTGGATGTTGTTGTTAATGTTGCCATATGTCTATCCTCCGTTTCCTTATGTGTCTATTATCCCTGACATGAGATACAGGCAATAGTGAGTACTGTAATCAACCTCACATGACAATTGTCACTATACAGGGAAGAGGCCATATAAGAAGGAAGCCTCTTAAGAGACTTCCTTCGATAACTTATACTTTATAAGACTTAACGATATCCATTATCGGTGTCTCGTAAATGTTGCCTCCCAGAAGATCTACCTCACCTGAAGGACCGAAGGATATGCACCTGACATCCAGCGGATCATCCTCATAAGGAGATGCCATGGAGGGATCAAGATACTCGCTTAAGTACTTCAGCGCATTGCCGGAGGGGAATATAACATTGCCGGTGCCGACAGGTATCTCCAGAGGAGCAAAAGAATCCAATATTTCTCGAGTTCTTAAGTTGTAGGAATTAGGATCTTTTTCACTTACAAGCCATGCAGGAGATAAGTGAACAGGCACTTTAAGATCAACAAGACAGGAAGCAAAAGACTTAACTGCATCAAGCGGTATTGTCTCCTGGTGAAATGCATCTGCAGACAACAGAAGATCGTTCACTCCTGAAAGAGCTATATCTTCAGCAACAGCGTAGATTCGCTTCGGATCTTTGGTGAAATATCCGTTGGTTATAAGCTGGCGGGAAGGTATCTTAAGCTCGGAGGCGACTTTATGTATTGCACAGGTCGTCTCAGGGTAGAGGAGGGGTTCTCCGCCGAATGTCATCAGGGATTCTATCTTGTAATTCTCACATATATCACGGACGGCCTTTATTGCCACATCCTTATCAATGTGATCGGTGCAACCTAAGTGGTCGCCTTCGGAGCAATGTTTGCACTTTCCGGTGCACGCATAAGTAACAGCGAATTCTATTCGCTTTACGTTCTTAACAAACTGATTCATATATAAAACTGTCCTTTCAATCAGAAAATATAATCGAAGGGTGCAGTTCCGACAGCTTCTGTTATCTCGGTACGATCGCCGTCAGTATCAGAACTGCACCGAGAAGTTAATTCGCTTGTTCATGTCTTATGCTCCTTTATATAAAGAATCTTACTGTACACAGTAAGATAATGCAATCTACACTAAGTCAGTGGGGGAGTAGTGATCCATGCAAAAAAGAAGGCAAAACAAAAGCCTCGAGAACTCTCGAGGCTTCGTGGTGCGGACTATGGGACTTGAACCCATACGCCATTGCTAGCACAAGATCCTTAGTCTTGCTTGTCTGCCAATTCCAACAAGTCCGCGTGGCTTATTGGCTTAAGCATGAATGATTATACTGATGATGCATGGGCGTGTCAAGCACAATTTTCGAAAATATTTTGAGCTGTAAAAATGCATTGTATTTGCTACGTCATTTCACTCGTAACCCTTGCAAGCAAGTTGCTCGTTTTGTGTTATAACAAAGCTTCGCTTTTGTTCGAACACTTCACTCGCAACCCTTGCAAGCAAGTTGCTCGTTTTGTGTTATAATATTCGTTGTTGCAGTAAGCAAAGGAGTTGTATATATGAAAGAGATTATGCTTGGTAATGAGGCAGTTGCCAGGGGTGCTTATGAAGCGGGCGTTAAGTTCGTTTCGTCCTATCCCGGAACTCCCAGTACAGAGATCACAGAGACAATAGCTAAGTATGACGAGATAGCTTGCGAGTGGGCTCCCAATGAGAAGGTAGGAGCAGAGGCTGCTATCGGAGCTTCAATAAGAGGCGCACGTGCAATGACATGCATGAAGCATGTAGGTATGAATGTATGTGCAGATCCTCTTTTTACGGTATCTTATTCGGGTGTTAACGGCGGACTCGTATTCTGCGTTGCAGACGATCCCGGAATGCATTCTTCACAGAATGAGCAGGATTCACGTAACTATGCGCGTGCTTCCAAGGTACCTATGCTCGAGCCCGCAGATTCCATGGAGTGCAAGAAGTTTACCAAGTATGCTTTCGAGCTTTCAGAGAAGTACGATACACCCGTAATAGTAAGACTTCATACGCGTGTATCACACTCAAGAAGTATAGTTCATCTCGGAGATCCTACTCCTATCACTGTAAAGGAATATACAAAGGATCCCAAGAAGTATGTCATGATGCCTGCTAATGCTATCGGTAAGCACGTAGTTGTAGAGGATCGTACAAGGAAGATCATCAACGACTGCGACGACGATCTTAACGTAGGTATGCATAAGATCGAGTACAGAGATACTAAGCTTGGTATCATCACTGCAGGTGCTGCTTATCAGTACGTTAGAGATGCAGTACCTAATGCCAGTGTATTAAAGCTCGGTATGGTATGGCCTCTTCCCAAGAGAACAATAAAGGAATTTGCTTCCAGAGTTGACCGCCTCGTTATAGTAGAGGAGCTTGATCCTTTCCTTGAGACTGAGATCAAGGCTATGGGAATAAAGTGCGAAGGTAAGGAGCTCTTTACTCTTCTCGGTGAATATACTGCAAGACTTATACGTAAGAGACTTACAGATAAGCCTATCCCCAAGTCCGCTTTCGATGTTACGGAGCTTCCGCTTCCCCCGGGACGTCCCCCTGTACTTTGCGCAGGTTGTCCTCATAAGGGATTGTTCCTCGCTCTTCACAGACTCGGCGTTAACGTAATGGGTGATATCGGATGCTATACGCTTGGAGCTTTGCCTCCTATGCAGGCCGTAGATGCAGTTATATGTATGGGTGCTTCCGTAGGTATGGCTCACGGTGTTGATAAGGCTACTGACGGAGCTGATTCCAAGAATACAGTTGGTGTTATCGGTGATTCCACATTCCTTCACTCAGGTATCACTAATCTTATGAATGCGGTTTATAACCAGAGCAAGATGACTCTTATAATCCTCGATAACTCCATCACGGGTATGACAGGTCATCAGCAGAATCCTTCAACAGGTTATAACATCCGCCTTGAAGCTGCTCCTCAGGTAAGCCTTGAGATGCTCTGCCAGAGCGTAGGCGTACTTCCTGAAGCTATCAGGGTAATAGACCCCGTTGATACATACGAAGCTCAGAAGGTCATCAAGGAAGAACTCGAGCGTGATGCAGTATCAGTTATCATCGCAAGAAGACCTTGTGCACTTATCCCTACGGGAAGAGCAGTTAAGGGTATCAATGTAGAAGTTGACTACGAGAAGTGCATGAAGTGCGGTGCTTGTGCAAGGATCATGTGTCCTGCTCTTATCATGGGTAAGGATAAGACTCCCGTTATCGATACAGAGACATGTAATAACTGCGGCCTCTGCGTAAATATCTGTAAGTTCGATGCGCTCAAGAAAGGAGGAGAAGCATAATGGGTAATCTTGAAGCTTCCATCGTCCTTGCCGGCGTAGGCGGACAGGGAACACTTATCGCAGGTAAGCTTTTGGGCATACTTGCATTGAAGCTCGGCCTTGACGTTAAGGTATCAGAGGTTCACGGAATGAGCCAGAGAGGCGGTTCCGTTATCACATATGTAAAGATCGGTGAGGAGGTACATTCTCCGATAATCGAAGACGGTACAGCTGATTATATCCTCGCTTTTGAGCAGGTGGAGTCCGTAAGATGGGCATCACTTCTTAAAGACGGCGGAGTCATGATCATCAATAACCAGCAGATAGAGTCTCTTCCTGTTCTTATGGGTCAGGTAGAATATCCCAAGAATATCGCAGAATCCATGAGGAAGGCGGCAAGCAAAGAGACTAAGATAGTAGATCTTGATGCATTCGATATCGCAATGGAGATAGGTACTTCCAAAGTCGTTAATATCGTTATGCTCGGAGCTCTCTCTAACTACCTCGGAGTAGACGAGAACATCTGGAAGGAAGCGATCGAAGAAGCGTTCGCGGCTAAGCCCAAGACGATACCGGGCAACATCAAGGCATTTGAGAAAGGCAGAGAGGCAGGAGCGTAATGCTCCTGCTTTTTTATACAAAGGAAGAAGAAGGCAGTCTTTCATGGTTAAAAGAGTCGAAGAAGGTAAGATCTTAGTCAGAGATATTTGAAACATAGATTGATACTATTGGTTTCCTTGAATATTTTTGTGTTATCTGATATATAAAATTATGTTGAAATGGTAAGAGGAGGGTTATTTTATGACAAAGAGAGAGTTCTATAAATCCGAAGAGATGAGACCTGTAAGAAAGCAGATCAATTCTTCTGCTATCTGTGCTTATGTATGTGCAGGTATATCACTGATCGCAGGATTGGTAATTGGAAATCCTTTAATAATCATCGATGTTATCCTTGTAGTTGTATGCGGTCTTTTGGTCCATCTTATTCAGAGTAGAGCTGCTGCTATCGTATTGCTTGTTTATTCCGGTATCAATGTTATCGTCGGTATTATCGTGAACGGAAGACTTCAGGGATGGTGGCTCTGCCTTATCGGTGTTTATGCTGTTATCTACACATTTAAGTTCCAGAAAGCCTGGAAGGAGCACAAGACCTTACCTCAGGACTATATTGTCTGATCATTTGTATGGCATATAGTGAAGACTTTATACGTATCTGATCTTGACGGAACTTTTATGAGAAGCAGCGGTGAGCTGTCTTCTTTTACCGTTGATACGATAAATTACCTTGTTATGCAGGGGATGGCTTTTACATATGCTACCGCAAGATCCATAGAAAGTGCGAGGGCTATAACATCAGGCTTGAACTTAAGCCTTCCTGTTGTTACAAGAAACGGTGCCGTACTTGCCGATAATTCAACGGGTAAGCATATCAGGCGTTCGATCTTCGGTAAGAAAGAGATAGAACTTATTAAGGATATCCTTCCCGAGATAGGAAGGTATGGTTTTGTATCCTGCTTCGAAGGCGAGAAGATGTATCGTATGTGCTTAGAGTGCAGTCATACGACAGGGCTTGAAGGATATATCGATTACTATAGAAAAGATCCTTCGCTAAGGATCGTATCTTCTGTCGATGAACTTTTTAAGGGAGAGCCCGGTTATGTGACACTTATAGGCGATAGGGATGAGATCGAGACTCTCTACGACCGGCTAAAAGAATATGACAACTGGGAATCAGTCTTTTCCAAGGATACTTACAGGGATGAATACTGGCTTGAGATATGTCCGAAGAACTGCACAAAGGCAAAGACTTTACTTCGTATTAAGGAAGAATACGGATTTGATAAGCTAATAGTATTCGGAGATTCAGTTAACGATAAGTCCATGTTCGAGATAGCAGACGAAGCTTATGCAGTATCTAATGCTATAGATGATCTGAAGGCTATGGCTACATCGGTTATCGGGACCAACGATGAGGATGCGGTAGCAAGATTCCTTACTAAAGCCAGCCAAAGGGGAGTAGATTAATGGATGAGATAATCCTTATAGAGCCTGAACTTTCCTATGCAGATGATATATGGGAATTCAGGCAGGAAGTTTTTGATAGTGACAAGGACAACGGCGACCGTTTTGCAGGGTGCTTATCGCTGGATACTTGTTCTTCTGCTTCTGAGTGGATAGGGATATGTGCTCTTCGTAAGTCTGCTGATACCTGTGAAATTACTGGTGCAGCAGTTCCTTCCACTATGTATCTGGCAGTCCGTAAGAGTGATAACAGAATAGTCGGTATTACTGACTTAAGACACCATATAGATCATCCGATACTCGGAACATGGGGTGGCCACAGCGGTTATACGGTGCGTCCTTCCGAGAGGGGAAAAGGATATGCTAAAGAGATACTGCGCCTTAATATCTTAAATGCAAAAGCCATGGGGATAGAGAAGATACTGGTAACATGTGATACCGATAATTCTGCAAGCGAGAAGACCATCTTAGCAAACGGCGGTAACTTCGAGAATACGATCGATGTAGACGGAACTGTTATGAAGAGGTATTGGATAACAGTTTCCTGATCCGTTACGTGACTATTCTGTCATTTATGTAATTGCCGTGTATGTTATAATTTATTCAGTGGGAAAAATTGGAATAAAGGTATAGAGGACTGCGATATATGGTAAGGGACGACAATGCTTTTTATCGTGCTCAGATAATTAATATTATTGTATTCTTCGTGGCGGCTACGATTCTTCAGATAACTGATTCGATCATGAAAGATCCTGAAGGAAGTGTTATCACGAAGCAATTTATTAATGATCTGTGCGTTGCAAAGGGATTAGACATTATAAAGTTCGGATGCTTAGTAGCTTTGGCTATATCTGCCATAGCGCTGTTTGTATATAATCTTGGCAAGGATTCGGATCATGAGGAAGATACCAAGAAGATAGGGCGGATCATATCCTGGATCACCATACCTGTCTTTCTCTTTATTGCAACCGGCGGACTTCCTCTTATATTCGGTAATCCTCAGATCGAGAATGTCACTGCAGTTCAGGTAAAGACCATTCCCAAAAGTGAAAGGGACGGCGGCAGTGATTATACTCTTTTACTGTCAGACGGTCGCACTGTACGAGGTGCACTGCTGGATAACAGACTCGTCAAAGAAGGCGATGAGTTCTATCTTGTACTCTGCAATGATGATATTCAGTTTATCTTTTCTGCGGATGAATATTCTGTTGCTTCAGATACGAGTATGACCGTATGTGCTCCGGAGCCTACGGAGCCTTCAGTGGAAACTTTTACAGACGGTCGTGAGATAATACCTCTTGATCCTGACGAATATACGGAAGATGCCGTTATGTCATCCTGGGAAGCTGAGGCTGCCACTGCCGCTGATTAGGATCTGTGTGACTCCTCAAGCCTTTCGTAGAAGAACATGAACTGTTGCATTATGCCTGCAGTATCAGGGTATCTGCTGCAGTCGAATGAGCCGTTGTAGTACTTATCCTGGATGCGCTGAACCCACACGTCTACGGGGAATCTTCCCGTTCTGTGGAAAGCAAAGAGCATTATGCAGTTGGCGACTTTTGTTCCTACGCCGAACATTGATGTTAATACTTCGTAGAGATGGTCGTCGTCGTAAGAGTGCATTTCGGAAGGAAGGAGCTTACCGGAGTAGAAGTCTTCTGCTGCTGAAAGAATATAAGGTGTCCTGTAGCCTGCTCCTATGCCGTTTAATTCCTCTGCAGTAATAACTTTAAGCTCATTTACGGAAGGAAAGGAGTAGTATTCTTTCTTTAAGGGCTTTACGAAATGCTCATCTAATGAAGGCAGCTTTATCTTCTTTCCTTTAAGCTCACTTAGTCTGTCTACGCAGGTAGTGATGGAGTGGATAGAGCGTCTTTGGGATATTATGTAGCTTATTGTAGTTTCGAATACGTCCTGTCTTAGTATGCGAATGCCGTATCCGTAGGAGATGGCGTCCTGAAGGTAGTTATCTTTCCTGTCGGATCCTTCTACGGCTTTTATGTAATCGGTATTAAGATCGAAATAATCTTTCCATATATCCTCGAATTCTTCTTCGGTACAGGAGAAAGCAAAATCACCGTTGCTGAGAGATGCTATCTGAAGATACTTGCCGTGTGCAACGGTTTCCGTATGAGTGTCGTCAATTGAATGGATCCTGAAGGCCTGACCGCTTAATGCGATCTTCTTGGGATCGAAGAAATCTATATGTCTTACTACTGTCATTATTGCCTCTGGTATTTTAGTGTATAATTGACAGGTCAAGTATAAACTCTTTGAGGTCACATTGCGAGGTGGAGTAAGTTTTTACCCATTATTGCCTCAAAACCTTAACAGAATGAAGCAATATGATTGATAGAGTATATACGAAGATAAGACGGTTATGTGAAAGAATGTCTGATGATCAGACAGGAAACTAAAAGAAAGAGAGTGTTATTATGTTTAAGAAAAGGATCGCGGCAGTCGCAGCGACTCTTGTCGCGTCGGTCTCGCTGACAAACTTCCTAATCCCCGGTGTAACTGTTAGAGCTGCACTCGACAGTGCCGTCCAGGTCAATTACTGTACACACGTACAGAATATCGGATGGCAGAACCCCGTATCTAACGGTGATGTTGCAGGAACGGAGGGACAGTCTTTAAGGCTTGAGGCTCTTATGGTCACCCTCAGCACTGATATGGATCTCGGTATCGAGTACAGATCCCATATCCAGAATATCGGATGGGAAGAGACCTGGCATGCAAACGGCGAGATGTCCGGTACTGAGGGCCAGTCTTTAAGACTTGAGGCTATCGAGATCAGACTTACAGGTTCCGAAGCCGCTAATTACGATGTCTGGTATTGTACTCATGTACAGAATATCGGATGGATGGATTGGGTAAAGAACGGAGAAAGATCCGGTACTGAAGGATTCTCCTTAAGACAGGAAGGACTTGCTATCGTTATCCTTCCCAAGGATTCTCCCGCACCCGCAAATATAGGCGGTGTTCCCGCTACACCTGCACCTTCCAACGATCCCGTACCTCTTGCAAGCGGTCTTTCTTATTCGACACATGTTCAGAATATCGGCTGGCAGGAGTATGTTGCAGCAGGTTCAATGGCAGGTACAACAGGTCAGTCCTTAAGACTTGAGGGTATTAAGATCAACCTTACCGATCTTGACGGTGTAAGCGTTCAGTATAAGACACATATCCAGAATATCGGTTGGGAGTCTACCTGGAAGAATAATAATGAGCTTTCCGGTACTTCAGGTCAGTCTTTAAGACTTGAGGCTATCATGATCCAGCTTACAGGTCCCAATGCCGCTAACTACGATATCTACTATCGTACTCATATCCAGAATATCGGATGGTCCGACTGGGCATATAACGGTAACCCTTGTGGTAGTGCAGGTTATTCCTACAGGCTTGAGGCTATCGAGATCCAGATCCTTCCCGTAGGTTCTGCTGCTCCCGGAAGCACAGCTGTTCCTTTCCATCAGGCAGACGGTCAGGCTCAGGCAGAAGTTCCCCTTGCAGTAGCAGGCGATCTTTCCAACTATCCTGCTAATGTACAGCTTTATGTAAATACACCTTCCGATCCTGACTTCGAGGCTTCCATCGCAGGATTCCCCGATACATATAAGCCTTATCTTCGTGCTCTTCACGCAGAGCATCCCTCTTGGGCGTTCAGCCCCGTAGACTGCGGAAGCTGGGAGAATGCTCTTAACCTTGAGACACGTGACGGTGTATCCCTTGCAGCTAATGCAAGATATCAGGATCCTAACCGTCCTCAGGTTGTAGATGCAGGCGGATGGAGAAATGCTTCCCGTGAGTGTGTAGCTTTCTATCTCGATCCCAGAAATTCATTTACGACATCTACCGTATTCCAGTTCGTAGATCTTCGTAATCCCGGTAATATCTCTGCTTCTGCAGTATCCGCTGTCACATCCGGTACATATCTTGCAGGACTTGAGACCACTATCTATACTGCAGGACAGAATGCAAACCTCAATCCTTTGTTTGTCGCATCTCATGCGATCCAGGAGTGCGGTGTTCACGGAAGTGATTCCTCCAACGGTACAAACGGTGTATATAACCACTTTAATATCGGTGCTACAAACGGTGACGGTGCCGTAAGCAGAGGCCTTAACTTCGCTGCTAACGGTATCAACAACCCTAACTATCCCGACTTTAATGCGAGATATAACATTCCCTGGACATCCCCTGATCTTTCTCTTACGAACGGATCTCGCTGGATCTTCAACAACTATACATCTCAGGGCCAGAATACTATCTACTTCATGCGATTTAATACACGTTTGAATAACTGCTTTTCCATCGGCGGTCATCAGTATATGTGTGCTACCGCATCTGCCCGTAATGAAGGTATCAGGATGGCTAACGGCTATATCGCAAGTGGTCTTATCAATAATTCCATGACTTTCTACATTCCTGTATATTCAGGATTGCCCGCAGCTCCTTCACCCGATCCCGGACAGGGCTGATGATAGATATACTTATCTGAATCACAAAAGAGGCGTTCACTTAATAAGTGAGCGCCTCTTAGTTATTGTTGTAAAAATAATGCTTGGTATCAGAGCTTATAATAGTTATTGAGCTGGCACTTGATGTTGCCGTTATAAAGCTTAGTTCTCTTGTCTGCCTTATGTCCCGTCGCTCTCTCGAAGCTGTCGTCAGGGGAGATAACAGAGAGACGGATGCCTTTCTGGCATTTACCTTTGTTGGTAAGATATGTCCTTGCGATCATCTTATAGATCTCGTCTGCTTCCTCGGGAGTTAAGAGACGTCCGCCGTAAGGAGGATTGGTAAGGACAAGCTGCCTGTCAAAGTTTGTGATCTTAGCAAGGGAAGAGGGTGTCCTGGTCTCTGCATCAGCCACTGCGAACTTGATAAGATGTTCTACGCCTGCAGCCTTGGCATTCTCCCTTGCGTTTGCTATTGCTTTGGGATCTATGTCGGAGCCGTAGAAGTAGATATCGTCTGTAGCGGACAGATCTTCTTCCTCGAGAGCTTCATCTCTTATTTTATCTCTTATATTACTTCCGATATAGGGAAGAGACTCATATGCGAAATGCCTGTTCTTGCCGGGAGCGACATTACATGAGATGAGTGCTGCTTCTATAAGGATAGTACCTGAGCCGCAGAATGGATCTACCAGCGCTTCAAAGCCGTAAGGCTTGAACCTGGCAAGAGATACCATGCCGGCTGCGAGTGTCTCTCTTATGGGAGCTTCGTGCATAAGGGGGCGGTAACCTCTCTTATGAAGTCCGTCTCCTGAAGTATCTATCATCATACGAACATTATCGTCGACGATGCCGAACTGGATCTTTACGATACCTTTCTTTCTGTCTTCTGCGATGATGCCGTCTTCGCTCAGGCCTCTGCTCTTACAGATGGATCTTACGATAGCTTTCTTACTAAGACTTTGAAGTGCGCTTATTCCGTATAACTTGGACTTACGTGAAAAACCGTTGACGATTATCTCGTAACCTGTCGGGATAAAATCATTCCAGGGAAGCTTAACGCATTCATCAAAAAACTGTTCGAATGTATCCGCGAAAAACTCACCTGTCTCGAAGAAGACACGTTCGCCTCTTCTGATCCACATGTTGACTCTAGCCACATCGGTTTCCCAATCGGCGTCAGAAACGCTTAGTGTTACAACTCCGTCAGTAACAGTGATGTTCTCTTTGTCATAACTTATATTTGTCAGGTCTTCTCTTACTAAACTCTCAAGACCGAAGAGCGTTGTGATAATAATTTTCATAGGGAGATTATAGCAGAAAAATACCAGTCATGAATCGGCCTCGGTATTTTATTTGTCAATACCGAATTTGATGAGTTTTATGTCCTTGAGTGGTGGACACATAGTGTTAGAACGAGTGTTCTTATATCCAAAAAGCCCTGAATATCTTGCGTCAATATTTCTGTAACATTTGTGCATTTGTTTTGTAACACAAAGTGTTCATAATTCCCGACGTAATGATTTCAAGGCATGAGCAATATTTTGAAAATCAAACCCTTGTTTTTCAGTTATCGACAGAGTTATGAACATTATGAACATTTTTGTGCATTATTTTTGTGTTCAAAAGGGGTTATGCACATATATAAATAAATTGTCTTTGACAGAAAATGTTCACAAATCCTTGTAACATGAGTGTTATAATCAAACGAGATAAAAATAAGGGGTGAACCTATGTCAGATATAAGTTCAATGGCAGCGGCAGCTAAGGCCGCATCCCACAAGATGGCAGTTCTTAACAGTGATGTTAAGAATAACGCATTAAAGCTTATCGCAGAGGAGCTCAATTCTTCTGCCGCTAAGATCTTCGAAGCTAATCAGAAAGACATCGCTAATGCAGAAGCTCAGAACCTGGATAAGCCCCTTCTTAAAAGGCTTAAGTTCGATGAGAAGAAGCTTAAGGAAGTTACTGACGGTATCGGCAGTCTTATAGGTCTTGATGAGCCTGTCGGAAGGAAGCTTCTTCATACTACGTTAGATGACGGACTTGAGCTTTACAGAGTAACAAGCCCTATAGGTGTCATCGGAGTAATATTCGAATCACGTCCCGATGCCCTCGTTCAGATCGCATCTCTCTGCCTTAAGAGCAGCAATGCTGTATTCCTTAAGGGCGGAAGAGAAGCAGAGAATACCAATAAGGTTCTTGCTGACGTTATATATACTACGGGTGTAAAGGCAGGACTTCCTGAGGGCTGGCTTCATCTTCTTACTACAAGGGAAGATGTCAATGCAATGCTCTCACTTGATAAGTATATCGACCTTATCATTCCCAGAGGTTCTAATTCCTTCGTTCAGTACATCATGAAGAATACACTCATTCCTGTTATGGGACATGCCGACGGTGTTTGTCATACATATATATCAGAGGATTGTGACAGGGATCTTGCACTTAAGGTTGTTCTTGATGCCAAGACTCAGTATGTATCTGTATGTAATGCCACAGAGACTTTACTTGTAGATGAGTCCTTGAAGGCAAGCTTCCTTCCCGTTATAGTAGCCGCACTTCGCGAAGCAGGAGTAGAGATATTCGGAGATGAGCAGGTAAGTTCCATGTTCAGATGCGAGAAGGCAGAGGAGTGGCACCATGAGTATCTTGACTACAAGATCTCAATAAAGCTCGTATCCGGTCTTGATGAAGCTATAGAACATATAAATACATATGGTTCGGGACATACGGATGCCATAATCACTTCTTCCAAGGAAAGGGCGGAGAAGTTCATGGATTCTGTTGATTCCGGCAGCGTACTGGTCAACTGTTCAACGAGATTTGCCGACGGATTCAGATACGGATTCGGTGCGGAAGTAGGTATCAGTACCTCTAAGCTTCATGCCAGAGGACCTGTCGGTCTAGAAGGTCTCGTATCTTACAAGTATAAACTGTACGGTAACGGTCACATCGTGGCTGATTACTCTTCAGGTGATAAGAAATTCAAACATATAAGGAGAAACGTATGAAGATCACATTAGCTTCAGATCATGCAGGTTATGATCTCAGAATGAAGGTCAAGGAGCACCTTGAGAAGAAGGGCATTGAAGTAATAGACGGAGGTGCAACTACAGGTTCCGAGCCTTATAGCTACGTTCTCGCAGGACAGAAGATCGCTAACGACATACTTGAAGGCAAGGCTGACAGAGGTATTGCCATCTGCGGTACCGGTATCGGTATCTCTATAGTAGTAAATAAGTTCAAGGGAATAAGATGCGGTCTTTGCAGCAATGAATATACTGCAAGGATGTGCCGTCAGCATAATGATGCTCAGGTCATGGCTATGGGTGCAAGAGTTACAGGTCAGGCCGTTGCTCTTTCTATGGTAGATGCTTTCCTTGATGAGCCTTTCGCCGGCGACAGACACGCAGTAAGAGTAAATGACATAAAGGCACAGGAAGAAGAATTCTTCAAATAACCTTACGGAGGTGCAACATGCAGGATAACGTATTTGTTTTTGATCACCCGCTCATTCAGCATAAGGTCTCTCTCTTACGTGATGAGAATACAAGCACTAAGGAGTTCAGAGAGCTTGTATCCGAGATAGCGATGCTCATGGCTTATGAGGTCACAAGGGATCTTCCCATGAAGGAAGTCACGATCAAGACTCCTGTTGCAGAAGCTAACGTTAAGATGCTTGCAGGTAAGCAGCTCGCTATCGTTCCTATCCTTCGTGCAGGTCTTGGAATGGTAGACGGTATGGTGGAGCTTATTCCCAATGTAAGAGTAGGTCATATCGGACTTTACAGGGATCCTGTCACGGTCGAGCCCGTAGAGTACTACTGTAAGCTTCCCGAAGATATCGCTGAGAGGGAGGTAATACTCTTGGATCCCATGCTCGCTACAGGCGGTTCGGCTTCTGCGGCTATAACTTTCCTTAAGAAGAGGGGCATCAAGAATATCAAGTTCATGTGCCTTATCGCTGCTCCCGAAGGAATCTCCAGGGTAACGACAGATCATCCCGATGTTAAGATATTCTGTGCAGCCAAGGATGAGAAACTCAATGATCATTCTTATATCATCCCCGGACTCGGTGATGCAGGTGACAGATTATTTGGCACAAATTGATTGTTGATATATACGACAGATTTGCCGATATGACTATATCGGCATTTTTGTTGTAGTAATATAATTTATGTATTGATATGGATTAGAGGTGATATAGTGTTGAATTTGGGTATGTTCCTTATTGCCGGAACCTGGATACAGGATTTCTGGGAATCGTTCAAGGAGCATTTTATCGAAGAAGTTCAGATAGGTGATATAGGTGAGGAGATCAATAAAGGTATCCTTCCCTGGAAGAACTATTTTGATATAGGTACCGGCTTTAAGGTCCTTCTTACGGATGCTGTCATCGTATCCTGGATCGCCATAGCGTTAGTTCTTATAATCCTTTTTACACTTACGAAGAAAGCAGGCATCAAGCCGACTAAGAAGCAGACTGTACTTGAGATGATCGCAGGTCTTATCATCTCTACTGCGATGGATCTGGGCATGAACAAGAAGGAAGCTGAGCATATAGCTCCAATGATCGCTACCTTCGCTTTTGTAATTGCCGGCTGTAACGTGATATCGGCATTCGAGATCTCACCTCCGGCCAAGAATATCGCTTTCCCGGTAACTCTCGCCGTCATTGCGATCATATATGTTATCTATGTTTCAATAAGATTTGTAGGACTTAAGGCGCTTGGCGTATATATGGTCAATCCCATAGGCATCATGCTTCCTTTCAAGATCCTCGACTTCATAGTAAAGCCCGTATCACTTGCACTCCGACTCTTCGGTAACGTCTTCGGTGCATACGTATTCATGAAGTTCTTAAGCATCGTTGTTCCGGCCTTTATCCCCGGCGTATTCGGACTGTGGTTCGATATCGGTGACGGAATACTTCAGGCAATAGTCTTCTCTTATCTGACGATGTCATATATAGGTGAGATAGTCGAGATCGGTCATGAGTACCATGAGCATCCCGAACTCTTCTCCAAGAAAAAGAGTAAAGAGAAGAACGAAGAAGCGGCTGCTGCGGCTTGATAAGAAACAGTAATTGAATTTCGGAGGTAAAAAAGATGAATGAATTAGTACAGTTTGCACCCATGGTGCTTGATATTTCGGCCAAGACTTTCGCTGTTCTCGGCGCAGGTATCGCGATCGGTCTTGCTGCACTCGGATGCGGACTCGGTATGGGTATCGTTGCAGGTCACGCAGTAGAGGCTGGTGCAAGACAGCCTGAGATCCTCTCTAAGCTTCAGACACTTATGATCATGGCTATCGTATTTATCGAGTCAGTATGTATTTACGCACTCGTTGTATCATTGCTCCTGATATTCGTAGTTAAGTGATAAAAAGAAGGGATAAGTGAGTTATATGAATCTTTTCATAACATCAACGCTTTATATGCTCCTGGAATCCGAGCCTTCCTTATTCTCTGCAGATCAGATGGGCGGCTATGCGGTCACTGCGCTTTTTACGCTGACTAATCTTATCGTTGCATATATCGCGATATCAATGCTCTTCAAGAAGCTCCTTCTTCCTGTTATCAATAAAAGGCAGGAGCAGATCAATGCTTCCGTAGATGAGGCTTCAAAGGCTGAGGAGGAAGCAAAGAAGCATGAAGAGACCAGTAAGCAGGCTATCGATGAGGCAAGGATCCAGGCTTCCGAGATCCTTGAGAATGCAAGGGAGAATGCTGAGAAGCAGGCTGACATCATAAAGGAAAAGGCTAATTCCGATGCAGCAGACATCCTTAACAGAGCTGAGAGCGATGCCAAGAGAATGAAGAGGGTAGCTCTCGAAGAGATGAAGGATGAGATCTCCGATCTTGCAGTAGTCATTGCAGGTAAGGTAATTGGAGAGGTCGTAGACGAGTATAAGCTCAAGGAACTCTCCAATAAGTATACAAATGAAGTATTAGGCAACGAGGTGAATGAGATTGGCTAAGGTAACAGATCAGTCAGCTCATATACCTATGGTCATCAGGGTCGTAACTGCCGGTGATATACCTGAAGATCAGGTAGGGATCATCGCTTCGAACTTCGCAGGCAAGTTCGATATCAAGGACTACGAGCTTGAGATAGAGCACGATCCTTCTCTTATCGGAGGATTCGTTATCTATACGCTCGGCAGTATGTACGACTATTCCGTTAAGGGACAGCTCGAGAGAATGGGATCTTTTGTAAAAAGATCCAGGGATCTTGATGTTGAGCTGGATGAAGACGGCGATATAGCATTCGACAGAAAGAAGATACATGAGAATCTTATCGATACCATCGCTAAATTCCCCGAGTCTTCCGCTATCAGTATCGACAGTGCCGAGATCGCCGGTCTGACCAATGATGAGCTGGCAAGGCGTGTAAGTGAGGCTTTTAAGAGTGCTGATAATATCGAAGAAGTAGGTATCGTTCAGAGCGTAAGTGACGGCGTTGCCGTTGTATCCGGTCTTGAGCACTGCATGCTCTCGGAGCTTGTAGGATTTTCCTGCGGAGGTTACGGTATCGCACTTAATCTCGAGCGTAATCAGGTAGGTGTCGTACTTTTATCAGGTGTAGACGATGTCGTGCAGGGAATGGTATGTAAGAGAACAAGAACTACCGTATCCGTTCCCGTAGGCCGCGGACTCTTAGGAAGGGTCGTAGATCCTTTGGGTAAGCCTATAGACGGTAAGGGCATCATAAGATATAAGCAGACAAGACCTGTTGAGTATCCCGCTCCTTCTATCGTAGACAGATCCCCCGTCAATAAGCCCCTTCATACAGGTATCACTGCTATAGATGCTCTGACACCTATCGGAAGAGGCCAGCGTGAGCTTATTATAGGTGACCGTCAGACAGGTAAGACAGCTATTGCCATCGATACTATCCTTAACCAGAAGGACAAGGATACTATCTGTGTATATGTAGCTATCGGACAGAAGATGAGTAATATCGTCTCTACAGTAAATCTTTTGGAGAAGTATGGAGCTCTTGATTACACGACTGTAGTCGCAGCCAGTGCATCACAGTCTGCTTCGCTTCAGTATATAGCTCCTTTCGCAGGATGTGCCATAGCTGAGCATTTCATGTACGAAGATCATAAGGACGTACTTATCGTATACGATGATCTTTCTAAGCATGCTCAGGCTTATCGTGCAATATCCCTGCTCCTGAGAAGACCTCCGGGAAGAGAAGCATATCCCGGTGATGTATTCTATCTTCACTCAAGGCTTCTTGAGCGTGCTGCTAAGCTTAGCGATGCTAAGGGAGGCGGATCTATTACCGCACTTCCCATTATCGAGACTTTGGGTAACGATATCTCGGCTTATATACCTACCAACGTAATATCCATTACGGATGGTCAGATATATCTTGCTCCCGAGCTTTTCTTCTCGGGTCAGCGTCCTGCTATCAATGCGGGTCTTTCAGTATCCCGTGTCGGCGGTGCCGCACAGACTAAGGCTACAAAGAAGGTCGGCGGTCCCTTGCGTATCGCCCTGGCTCAGGCAAGAGAGATGGCATCCTTTGCGCAGTTCGGTTCCGATCTTGATGAGAATACACAGCTTCAGCTCAAGAGAGGCGTTGTCCTTAATGAAGTCCTGAAGCAGGAGCAGTATTCACCGCTTTCAATGGAGGAACAGGTAGTCATCCTCTATATGGCTACTTCTGACAGCATGAACTTCCTTGAGAAGGAAGATATCCACGAATACTTCTCGGATTTTATCGATTATGTATGGGTATCTCATCCGGAGATCATGGAAAAGATCTCATCCTCAGGGGCATTCGAAGACGACTCTAAGGCGCAGATCGACGCTGCACTTGCGGAGTTTAAGGAATCATTCCTTGCAGAACATGCAGAGTATAGGGAAGAAGATTAAAAGAAGCGATGGAAAACCTTAATTCTATCAAGAAGAGAATAAAGAGCGTCAATGACATAGGTCAGATGACGAATGCGATGCAGCTTGTCAGTTCAGCCAAGATGCGTCGTTCTCTTATGCTTCACGATTCGGTATATCCATTCTATTCGCTCTGTGCCCAGAGTATGCATGCTATCCGTAATGCGATGGATGACATATCCAATCCTTTCTTTATCCTTCCGGAGAAGAAATCCGGCGAGACATGGAAGATCGGTGCTTTCGTTCTTAGCGGTGATCAGGGACTTGCAGGTGCTTATAACAATAATATGGTAAAGATCACCGAGGAGCATATAAGAAGTAAGATCCTGGATAACACAAGAAAGGGTCTTTCAACGGAATATAAGCTCTATGTATTCGGTAAGCTTGCCAGAGAAAAGCTCATGAGATCAGGATACGATGTAGATCCCGAATTCTCATTCCCCATCGCAGAACCGAACTTCTATCAGGCAAGGAATGTGAGCCATATCATCAAGCGTAAGTACCTTATGGGTGAGTTCGACCTGGTATATCTTATATATACGAGAATGGAATCTGCTTCCAATATGGTTCCGGTAGCTGTTCGACTGGCTCCCGTTGATATGAAATCCGTTACATCCATTCTTCCTAAGAATACGGATATGTCAAAGCACCCTATGGGTAACTTCGAGAATATGGATTTCTTACCGGATGCCGATAAGGTATTCGATTTCCTTATCGATACTTACTTTAACGCTGTCGTATACGGCGCTATGGTAGATGCTTACGCCAGCGAGCAGACAGCAAGGCTTACCGCTATGGATAATGCTACGAAGAATGCCGATGAGATGATCAGAAAGCTTCAACTCATAAGCAATAGAGCAAGGCAGGCGAAGATAACAAACGAGCTCACCGAGATCATAAACGGTGCACAGCAAGCTGATAATATTTGATAACAGTTGCAGGAGATAACAAGATGGCAAAGGGAAAAGTTGTACAGATAATCGGACCGGTCATAGATTGTGAGTATCAGGCGGGAGAAGTCCCTAAGATAAACGAGGCTATCAGGATCCATATCAGGATGGACGGCACTGATGACGATTCGGATGTCTTTGCCGAGGTGCTTCAGCAGAGAGGTTCGGGTGTCGTAAGATGCGTATCCTTCAATGCTACTGAAGGCCTTATGAGAGGTCTTGTAGCAGAATCATTAGGTTCTTCGGTCAAGGTTCCCGTAGGTGAGAATATAACAGGACGTCTCTTCGATGCTCTCGGAAGACCTATAGATAATGCAGGTCCTCTTGATCTGGAGGACAGGTGGGAGATCCACAGACCCGCACCTTCTTTTACTGATCAATATCCTTCAGCTCAGATACTTGAGACAGGTATCAAGGTCATAGACCTTCTCGTTCCGTTCTCAAAGGGCGGTAAGATCGGTCTCTTCGGAGGTGCCGGTGTAGGTAAGACGGTACTTATCCTTGAGCTTATCCGTAACATAGCTTCAGAGCACGGCGGTTATTCCGTATTCACCGGTGTAGGTGAGAGAAGCCGTGAGGGTAATGACCTTTGGGGTGAGATGAAGGAATCCGGAGTACTTGATAAGACCATAATGGTATTCGGTCAGATGAACGAGACCTCAGGTGCCAGGATGAGAGTACCTCTTACGGGTCTTACCATGGCTGAATATCTTCGTGACGCCAAGAAGAAAGATGTTCTTCTCTTCGTAGATAACATATACAGATTCGTACAGGCAGGTTCAGAGGTATCAGCTCTTCTCGGAAGGATACCTTCAGCCGTAGGTTATCAGCCTACGCTTTCCAATGAGGTTGGTGAACTTCAGGAGCGTATTACTTCTACAAAGAACGGATCTATAACGTCTATACAGGCTGTTTACGTTCCTGCCGACGATATCACGGACCCCGCGCCTGCGACTACATTCGCTCATCTGGATGCTAATATCGTTCTCTCAAGATCAGTAGTAGAGCTCGGTATCTATCCTGCTGTAGATCCTCTTGAATCTTCTTCGAGGATCCTTACTGAGGAAGTAGTAGGTAAGGAGCATTATAATGTTGCCAGAATGGTACAGGAGATCCTTCAGAGATATAAGGAGCTTCAGGATATCATCGCTATCCTCGGTATGGAGGAATTGTCCGAGAAGGACAGACAGACTGTCGCACGAGCAAGAAAGATACAGAGATATCTGTCTCAGCCTTTCTTCGTAACGGCTGACTCCACCGGATTTGCTCCCCGATATGTTCCTATCGAAAAGACTGTACAAGCATTTGGAGAGATCATTTCCGGTACACTCGACCATATCCCCGAGCAGCACTTCTTCATGAAGGGTGATATTGACGATGTCATAAAGTCATATAAGGAATCCAACTGATATGGCAGAAACAGTTCATAATAAAGTCAGGCTTACTGTTGTAACGCCTTATAAGAACTTTATAGACGAGGATGTTACTTCGATCATATTACCGTCTCTTGATGGTGAGATCGGTGTTATGGCAGGACATACACCTTTGGTCCTTGCTCTTCGTCCCGGTATCGTTACTGTAAGAGATGGCGATGAGATACGTCATTTTACAGTGTCCGAGGGGTATTCGGAGGTCGGAACGGATCTTGTACTCGTTATATGTAATGCCGCCGAATGGCCTGAAGATATCCATGTAAGGTGGATAAAGGAATCCAAGGATGAAGCCCTTAAGCTCAAGGAGGATATACTTGCCATCGAAGATTCCGAAGCACGTAAGTATGCCATGACCGAAGTAGATGAAAAACTCTTAAGGGTCAAGGCAAGGACACATCTGGTATCTTTATACGGCAACGATCATCAGAAGGAAAGGCTTGAGGAATTCGAGCTTATTTAAGCCCTCTTGAGACAGTAAATTCAATATTTCCGCAAAGGATCCTTTGACCGTCTCTTATCTCATAGGGACGGTCTTTTTCAGTCTTGTGACCATCAAGCATTACGCTGTCATTTTCAGATAAGTCTCTGACCATATACGAATCAGCTCTTTTAATTATCTCCAGGTGAAGCGGTTCAATAGAACTGTCGTCTATTATGATGTCAGACAGGAATCTGTCAGAGCCGAGAGTTGCTCTGTCGGTATATATGGCTCTTCTTATCTTCTCGTTATCGAAAGTGTAGGTGAGTATAAGGCAATCAGGATCGTTATAAGATCCGCCTTCTTCGAAGAAGATTGATCTTCTAATCATTGATTCGTTGATCTCTTCCTCTGATCTTGTCCTGCCGTGACCTTTGAAGACAGATATAAAAGGAATCGTCGAAGAGAAGAGAAAGAATGCAAGAGCGATGACAAGATCACCTTTTATAATAGAGAACAGTGCGATTATTGCTGATATGAGCGAGCAGATAAGTATCTTTAAGGTATCGGTAAGATGCTTCTTATCTGCCGCTATGCTCGTACCTTTTATCCTGTTACATATGCCTCTTAGCATATCTTCATTGTCTTCGCTCATTGCAAAAGTCAATGTGTCCTTTTCTTCCAGCGTCAGTATATCTCTGAAGAATCCGCTTTTGAGGAATCGTTCCGTATCGTATCTCTTTATTCCGGAGGTATGAACACTTGGAATGCTGCTTACTATCGGCTTATATGGAAGAAGTATCTTGTGTTCCTTAGGATCCCAGTAAGCATAACTGTCGTTTAATATGATATTCGATGTGTCGAGCAGCATATTGCATGATGAGGAGAGAGATAAGAAAAGATCCGCTACGGCTTTTCTCTTAAGATCTTTTCCAGTAATAAGATCAGCGCGTGTAAGCGGGATCAGATCTGAAATATCAAAGCTTAATTCGCGACCGTTATGGTATTCGTTGACGTATACCGGAAGAAAACAACCGGGTATGCCATCGCGGATTATTTCAGCGGCGTATTCGTGTAGTAAAGTATCATCATCTAACTTCATGGCCGCGAACTTTCCGTAGGGACCTTTTCTTATTTCCATATCTTCCTCTCCTTAACCGCCGAAAGCTCCGGTTATCCTTCCGTCGTCAAAGACAAATTCCATAACTCTTGAGGCATAGGCCATGAGTCCTTCTCTGAATACCAGTGCGAGTGCTACCAGGACGGCGATTATAATTACCATCTCGACAGTACCCATACCTTTTTTGTTTAAGCTTTTCATCTTGTGCATTTGTAACCTCCTGTTTTATAAGCCTAATGAAATAATCGCGGGTGTTATTGCCACCAACAGCACACAAACAAAGTCAAGTGTCATCGGGAATAAAAGTCCCAATGCTTCGCGCTCCTGTTTCTTCCTGGCCGCATTCCTGCATAAGTTCCAGCAAGAAGATGCCTGAAGTGAGAGAAGATTAAGTACTTCCGATGTACCGAGTCTTCCGTATCTTGCTACGAGGAGAAGAGCAGACTGTGCCTCGGGGATCTGTATACGTATAGACAGCTTCTCGATAGCATCTGAAGCCGTTCTGCCGGATAAGATCATGGCGCGAAGATTCTTTATCTCTCCTGACAGGCTTTTATTCTCTCCGAATGCTCCGCAGCATATCTCTATTGCCTTGGGAAGCTGAAGACCTGCTTCCAGCAAAGTTGACATAAGACAAAGGAAGAGCGGTATATCCTGCATCAATTCTTCCTTCTTAAGAGTTGCTTTTCTGTTGAGATCGGAATATGTGGCAAACAGCATGATGAGAACACAAGGGATCGACCATATAAGAGGATGACCGCTTATGTAAAGCACCGTCAAAGATAAGACCAAAGTTATTAAGCAGTTCTTAAGCTGCTTTCTAAGATACACTTCGTAAGCTTCCTTCGGCTTTAAGGACAACTGTGATATCAGTTCGTGTCTGGCCGTTATAAGTCCCGTAGGCATGAAGCGTCTGATGATATCGCTTAGTACCGGCTTACCTTTGAATGAAGTCTTTAATTCATTCTTCGTATCGGACTTTTCCGAAGAGTTTTCCTTGTGGTTGATGAATTTAAGAAGCAGGGCAGATGCCAGTATCGCGATAACAAAAGCGGCAGTAAGGACTATAGAGCCTATCCTTGAATCTTTAGCGGTATCAAGATAACCGTTGCTCATCTTTCCGAGGGCGAATGTTATTGCAAATGGCATGACGCACAATACGGCAGCTTCCGCGTTCTTACCGGCATTTGCAGCACTGATCTCGCTTTGAACGGCATTCATCTCCGACAGCATCTGACAGCTGCTTCGCAATATCTCCAATGAGTTATTTCCGATCTTCGCAGATATGCCCAGTGCATGAAATACAGGTATAGTCTCCGGAAAGTTGATCTCATGAGCAAAGTTGTTCAGAGCCTTGGGAAAATCCACATGTACCTTGAGATTGTTCTCAAGATTAATAAGCGGTTCTCTTAAAGCGCTTTTCCTTCCGAATGTACTTTCTATGACAGGTCTTGCAAGAACGAATGCCCTTTCCAGTGAATAGCCGCTGCTTACGCTTGTGGTAAGTACTTGAAGGAGGATAAGTATCTGTGTCCTTAAGTGTTTATAGTTATCTGAATATATGCTTTCAGCGGCTGCCTTCCAGGGAAAGAATGACAGTATTACGGCTGTCGGTATCCTTACTGCGGATGAACTTATAAACATAGAAGAGATAAAGTACAGCGCTATTACGAACAGCGGATATGCCCAGATGCCTTTTATAAGGAATGCCTTGTCAGGCGGTATGCTGTTGATCTTATCCCGCAACCTTTGAAAGGGTCTGATCGTCGCAGACTCTTTGAAGCCTGCAGAGGTCATCTGTGACATATAATCTCTCCAATCTGAATTCATTATCTTTAGAAGGAAGTACCGAGCTTATCTCGTCAATGAATCTTTTTCCTTCTTTGTTCCTTGTGATGTGAACTATAAGATCGATTCCCATAGCAAGTTGTGTGACTATTGCTTCATAGGGAAGAGAGGAGCCTGCCATTACCATTCCGGCAAGACGTTCAAGCATCTCTATACAGGAATTGGCATGCCCTGTACACATGGAGCCCGGATGACCGGTATTTAATGCGTGCATCATGTCGGCGCTTTCGGTTCCTCTGACTTCTCCTACGATTATCCTGTCGGGACGCATACGAAGAGCAGTTCTTATCATCATTCCTATATTGACTTCACCTGAGCCGTCGGGCCCGGGAAGTCTTGCTTCCATCCTAACTAAGTTAGTAATGCCCATAAGATTAAGTTCTGCGGAATCCTCGATCGTTATGACTCTCTCGTCCTTGGGAATAAATGAACTTAAGGTATTAAGGAAAGTTGTCTTGCCGCTTCCCGTACCTCCGCACAGGAATACCGTCTTTTTATTCCTTACGCACTCGCATAGGAATCTGGCAGCTTCTTCGCTTATAAATCCCTGTCTTATAAGTGAGACGATATCGTGGGAGATACCGGTAAACTTTCTTATTGTGACTATAGGACCGTCAGGAGCTACCGGCGGGAGTACTGCATTTGCTCTGGAGCCGTCAGGAAGTCTTAGGTCGGATATGGGATTAGCTTCGTTAAGAGGCCTGTTCTGATTCGCAAAAAAGCACGATATCACGGTCTGAAGAGACTGAGCATCCTTGAATCGAATATCAGATCTGTAGAGTCTTCCGTTCTTCTCGTAAAAGATATTGTCAGGTCCGTTTACCATGATCTCCGTGACTTCCGGATCTTGCATCAAAGGCTCAATGACATCGAGTCTTCTCAGGCTGTTAAATACTGTTACGGCAAGTTCTTTCTTATCTTCCAGCGGGATATCGATACCAAGTGACTCGTCACTTAATACATCTGCGATTATTTCCTGAAGCCTGTCGTCCGAAGGGTCGATCTCTTCGCGTAAGGCCGTAAGTACGTAATATGTCAGCTGTTCCTTGAGTCTTTCAGTGTCTATTGCTTCTTGAAGCATATTTATCTCCTTTTATGAATTGTGATGAGTAGTAGACCGTAAGTTTCTGCTCCTTTGTAAGTGAACGTTCGATGAGGGACGGTATCTTATTAAGTCCCGAACTGTCGGAAGGATCATCGGAGGGAAGCAGGATATCGACATAATCGCAGTCTTTTATAAAAGAACAGATGTCGGATATCCTGAATCCTTCGATGACGGATATTGTCGTTACTGTCGGTGAAGATCCTTCAGACGACAATTCCTTCAGATGTTTAAGGAGCGATCTGATCGTTGTTATGTCATTGTCAAAGACATCGTCGGGGTTCGAAGGCTTTCCCGGGGTCATGAATCCTTTAAGGTCCGGATTGCAGTAATCAAGTATGTCTTCGGGCTTGAAGTCTTTATCTTGTATCCTTGCAAGAAGCGAAGTAAGTGAGCCTGTGTCAGGCCCGCTCTTAACAGGCGTCGGCATCCTGAGTCCGGACATCAGGTCTATCCTTACCGTGATGTCGGAATCCGCCGTAAGAGGATCAAAGACTCTGTCGATCATTGCTTCGCGTTCGCTTATGTATGTAAAGGGAAGAAGGATATGAGATCTTCCTTTGGGGGATCTTTCATATGGCACGGATGCGGAAGAAGAGATACGGGAACGAAGCTCGGTTATAAGAGACGAGCAGTCGACATATCTTCTTCCGTCTTTAAATATCGGTATCGCATTATGATCTTCGAGAGTAAAACGTTTATTGTCATAGAGGATCACGCTTTCTTCACAGATCCTTTTAAGCTCATCGCAAAGGGAACTTCCGCTCTTTGCTATATAAGCGTCAGGAAAGAAGGGTGCAAGTCGCAGTTTTAAAAGTTCACTTAAGTATTCGTCGTCTGATACTACTTCGATAAGTACCGCCATATCTGTTACCTCCGTTTGTCTATGTTGGGGATTGTAAAGACTTTGCAAGAGAAATTGGGACAAAAAAGTACTGAAATTTCGACAATTTTCGACAATTTGCGCTTTTTCCTTGACCGCTTGTCTTACGTAGTGTTAGAATCACTCGTGAATAATTAAAGTTCACTACTTATCAAGAGTGGCGGAGGGAACCGGCCCTATGAAGCCCGGCAACCGCGGAAAGCAGCGGTGCCAATTCCGGCAGGGAAACCTGAAAGATGAGAGGCATATATCAATGATCGGTCTTCCTCTCATAAGGAAGACTTTTTTATTGGTCCTGTCGTTTTTACAAAAGTATTGAACGGAAAGGAACATTATTATGAGAAACAGAAAAGGCAAGTGGCTCTTCACATCAGAGTCAGTAACAGAGGGACATCCCGATAAGATCTGCGACCAGATCTCCGACAGCGTACTTGACGCTATCATCGAGCAGGATCCCAAGGCGAGAGTAGCATGCGAGACATGTACTACAACGGGTATGGTACTCGTTATGGGTGAGATCTCAACATCTGCTTATGTAGATATCCCTTCTATCGTAAGAGACCGTATCAAGGAGATCGGTTATGACGGTTCTGACGCAGGATTCGACTACAAGACTTGTGCTATACTTACATCTATCGATGAGCAGTCAGCTGATATCGCTATGGGTGTCGATGCTTCTCTTGAGAGCCGCGACGGTGATAAGGCTGACTACGATACAGGTGCCGGCGATCAGGGTATGATGTTCGGTTATGCTAACGACGATACTAAGGAACTTATGCCCCTTCCTATCTCTCTTGCACATAAGCTTTCCTATAAGCTTACGGAAGTGCGTAAGGCAGATAAGAACAGCTTCCTTCGTCCTGACGGTAAGAGCCAGGTAACAGTCGAGTACTTTGACGATAAGCCCGTAAGGATCGATACAGTCCTTATCTCTACACAGCATAAGGATTCGGTAAGCCACGACGAGCTTGAGAAGTTTATCAAGGAGAACATCATCGATCCCGTTATCCCTGCTGAGCTTGTAGACGAGAATACAAGGATCATCGTTAATCCCACCGGCAGATTCGTTATAGGCGGCCCTCAGGGTGACTCCGGTCTTACGGGAAGAAAGATCATCGTTGATACATACGGCGGATTCGGTCGTCACGGCGGCGGAGCTTTCTCCGGTAAGGATCCCACGAAGGTAGACAGATCCGCAGCTTATGCAGCAAGATATATCGCTAAGAATATCGTTGCATCAGGTGTAGCAAGAGAAGCTGAGGTGCAGCTTGCTTACGCTATCGGTGTTGCTAAGCCCGTATCTGTAATGGTAGATACATTCGGCACAGGTAAGATCGAGGATTCCAGGATCTCCGAGATCGTAAATGAGATCTTTGATCTTCGTCCCGCCGCTATCATCGATACTCTCGACCTTCGTCGTCCTTTCTATGCTAAGACGGCTGCTTACGGTCACTTCGGAAGAGAAGATCAGGGCTTCACATGGGAGAAGACTGATAAGGCTGATCTCATAAGATCCAAGGCCGGTATCTGATAACTGATGGAGGAAGATACGTCTTTCATTCCTTCCAAGGATCTGATAGGTAAAGACATCAATGACATTATCGTTGTTGCAGTAAAGAAGATCTACTGCAACAACGGTTTTGTTATTTTTGCGTGCGATGGAAGATTTACCGTTAAGGGCAATTACGGAATCGATATAGTTGAAGGTTCTTCCTACAAGATCTCAGGTAGAGTCGGTATGTACGGCAAGGATATTCAGATAAGTGCGAGTTCAATTGAACTTGTTAAGGGCGAAGACGATTCTTTAAAGCTTATCGCAAATTTCCTGCAGGATCATTTCGAGGGGCTGGGCAAGAAGACGGCGGAAAAGCTTTCTGCTCAATATAAGGAACGTGTCCTTGATGTCCTTCTTGAGACTCCCAAGGAAGCTGCAAAAGAGGTAGCGGGCTTATCTTCGGCTAAGGCTCTTCTTTATTCCGAGACGATAGACAGGGACGAAGCTTTCTTAAGAGCTCTGATGGATCTTCGTCTTCTCGGGCTTTCCAAGGCGCAGTCGCTTGAAGCTTATGACGAATTCGGGCTTACTGCAGCAGAAGATGCAAAAGAGAATCCTTACAGGCTTCTTCGCTGCAACGGTATCGGCTTTGAGACATGTGAAAGGATAGCTGTAGATAAGGGGATGGATCTTATAGATCCTCTAAGGTTTGCGGGTGCCGTGGAAGCGGTCCTCTTTGAACTTCATATGTCTACCGGAAGTACATACTTTACGCCTGATACCGTTAAGAGTCATGCAATGACCTTGCTCTTTAAGGGAGAGAGCTACAATGAAGATCTTGTAGATCCCGTCTACTTTGATGCTCTCGAACTTGCGGTAAAGAACAGAAGTGTTGTCATATACAGATTTACCGAGGATAAGTGCGAAGGATGTAAGGCTGATTATGCAGGTGCCAGAATAGCGTTAAGGCTCTACTTTGCGGCAGAAGCGGATATAAAAAGAGAGATAGAATCTTTCGTTAAAGCGAAGGTAAAATCTCCCGACAGATCTAAGGCTTCTAAGAGGATATTCTCGCTTGCATCCGAGATGAATATCGTCCCCGACAATATGCAGGAAGAGGCGCTTCTTCTTTCTATGTATCAGCCGATATGCGTTATAACGGGAGGCCCGGGAACGGGTAAGACTACGATAACGGGTATCCTTGCAGAGCATTTCAGGCGAGAGAAGATAAAGTGCGAATTCTGTGCTCCTACGGGAAGAGCCGCCAAGAGGCTTTCCGAGGCATCGGGAGTGAAAGCTAATACTATCCACAGGCTCCTTCAGATGAATTCCGATCCTTCGGAGAATATAAGGTTCGGAAGGAACAGGGATAATCCCATAGACGCCAGAGTCATCGTAGTAGATGAAGCTTCGATGATCGATACGCTTGTCTTTGCAGCACTTCTTAAGGCTATTAAGAAGGATTCGTCACTTATACTTATAGGTGACCCGGACCAGCTTCCGTCTGTCGGAGCAGGCAACGTTCTTGAGGATATCCTCTCGTGCGCGGCAGTCCCCAGAGTAAGGCTTCAGTATGTATTCAGGCAGAAGGATGAGAGCTCCATTGCATCTAACAGCAGAAGGATACTTGAAGGAACGGATCCTGTCCCCAACAAGACTGACTTCGAGATAATAAGGACAGAGTCCGACGAGGATGCTCTTGCCATAGTAAAGGAGCTTTATGTACCTGCGCTTACAAGAGGAGAAGATACTCTTATATTAAGTCCCACCAAGCAAAATCTTCTTGGAACGGTCAACATTAATCTTGAGCTTCAAAGTTCCGTTATACCTTCTGATATCAAGGGTATCAGGATAAGAGAAGGCCTTACTATTCACGAAGGAGACCGCGTTATGCAGGTCAAGAACAACTATAAGGCCGAATACTATGATCCTGACGAGATGGCTACAATGAGCGGAGTCTTTAACGGTGAGACGGGAACCGTAGGCGGGAAGGACTATCTTACCAATATGGTCGATATCCTCTTCGATGACGGCAGGAGAGTAGGATACGATCAGAAGATGCTGGCGGATATCGAGCTTGCATATGCTGTCACTGTACATAAGGCGCAGGGTTGTGAGTTCGATCATGTCATCGTAGCTTTAGGTAAGATGAGCAACATGCTGTCAAACAGGAAACTTCTATATACGGCAGTAACCAGAGGAAAGAAGAAAGTCACGGTAGTAGATTCGTGCGGAAGGCTTTCCAAGATGATCTCTTCCGGCTACAGGAATATAAGAGATACGTCCCTTGGCGACTTCCTGCGGATAGTTCAGGGGAGATACGAATAATGGGTATCTTAAAGGATGCGGTCTCGCTTCTTCTGCCTCCCGTATGCTCCGTGTGCGGAAAGCTTGCAGATACTTCCGACAGAATGAAGATGAAGCTTCCGGGAGATCTGGTCCTCTGCTTCGACTGCCTGTCGCGAATGGTTCCCGAAGATAAGGACAGACGCTGGCTCTTATGCCTTTCAAACCCGTATATAGGTGATCCCATACCCTCTATGCCGCTTTATATGCCATTTCGCTACGAAGGATTCTTCAAGGATGCGATAGCGTCTGTAAAGTTTAAAAAAGACAGGGACCTGGCGGTATTCCTGGGAAGTGTTCTGGGGAAGCTTGCGCAGGAAGACAATATCACGGGAGATATCATAGTGCCTATCCCGCTGTCGCACGAAAGGCAAAAGCAGCGAGGCTTCAACCAGGCTTTGATAATCGCGCAGGAGATGTCAAAGAAGCTTCATATCCCTGTTGCCAAGGATATTCTTATAAGGACAAGAGATACTCTTCGCCAATCAGAACTTAAGATGGACGAGAGCCGCGCTTCAAATATGAAGGACGCCTTTGCGGTAGCCCCAGACTGGGATATAAGCGGAAGCAGGATACTTATCGTCGATGATGTCGTAACTACGGGACACACTCTTCATGAAGCAGGCGAGGTCCTTACCAGGGCCGGAGCTTTAAGTGTAGCGGGAATAGTGCTGTGCGGCAACAGATACGTCAAGAATGACGATCCTTTCTAAAATATCAATTAACCATGAATTTTCTGTGTAAGTGTTGGCTTTATGCTTATTTAAATATATAATAAAGACAACCTGAGATGGGTGGGCTCTATGTTGAACCTTCATGACGTAAAATGGAACCCGGGTCGGCTGACGTAGGTCAAGCCTCTATAGGTGGAAGACGCAAATCAGTTGCAGGGTACCGCCCTTGAGAAATCGGGGTGTCAAAAAGGGTTTGCTCATGTCAGGCTTTTTATGCGTATTAACAGACAGGATAATTGATGAGCTTACTTTACGATGCAAGGCAGATAGCTAAGAGAGACCCGGCCGCAAGAAGTGTGGTCGGTGTTATTTTTCTTTATTCCGGCTTTCATGCTATCCTTTATCATCGCGTAAGCCACTTCTTCTACAGGCATAAGTTGTTGTCCGTCGCCAGATGGGTATCTCAGGTCGGAAGGCATAAGACCGGTGTGGAGATACATCCCGGTGCCAAGATCGGAAAGGGTCTTTTTATCGACCACGGTATGGGTATCGTAATAGGTGAGACTGCAGTCATCGGAGATAACTGCACAATCTATCACGGAGTTACATTAGGCGGTAGAGGACACAGCAAAGGTCAGAGACGTCATCCTGTTATTGGAGATAATGTTCTGGTAGGAGCCGGAGCTAAGCTCTTAGGACCTATCACAGTAGGTAACGATGTAAGTATCGGTGCCAATGCGGTCGTTCTTCACGACATTCCCGACTATGCTACGGTAGTTGGCGTTCCCGGTAAGGTCGTAAGGATCGAAGGCAAGCCTACTGTCTCTCATGCGATCGAACTTGACCATTCACTCTCGGACGATCCCCTCGAGACGGAGATGCAGCAGCTTGTTAATACAGTCAACAGCCTGCAGGGCACGATCATGGATCTTAGGGAACAGATAAAGGATCTTGGTAAGCAAAGAGTTTCGGATAATGAAGAGCCCGATGAGGGACGATGTTGATGCTCACGGAATACTTACAGGAAGATCAAGATATAACGAACGGAGAAAATAAATGAAGATTTTTAATACACTTACAAGGACCAAGGAAGAATTCAAGACAATAGAGCCCGGCAAGGTTAAGATGTACGCTTGCGGCCCTACGGTATATAACTATTTCCACCTTGGGAATGCTCGTCCCTTCGTAACTTTCGATACTCTGAGAAGATATCTTGAGTACAGGGGATACGAAGTGGAGTTCTGCCAGAACTTTACTGATATCGACGATAAGATGATCAAGCGCGCTAACGAAGAGGGCGTTACGGTAAAGGATATCGCCGAGAGATACATCAAGGAATACTATGTTGACGCTGACGGATTGAACTGCAAGCGTCCCACATATCAGCCCAGAGCTACAGAGTCCATAGGTGCCATCATCGGTATCGTTAAGGCATTGTACGATCAGGGTATCGCATACGTTATCGAGGGAGACGGAGTTTACTTCGACGTAACCAAGAAGGAAGACTACGGTAAGCTCTCTCACTATAACCTTGAGGACTTGAATCCCGGAGGAGGAGAGCGTAAGGCTTCCTACGACGGCAAGAAGAATCCCGGTGACTTCGCTGTCTGGAAGTTCAAGAAGGAGGGCGAGCCTTCCTGGAATTCTCCCTGGGGCGAGGGCAGACCCGGATGGCATATCGAGTGCTCCGCTATGATCAAGAAGCACCTCGGAAACACTATCGATATCCACGGCGGCGGCCAGGATCTTATCTTCCCCCATCACGAGAACGAGATAGCACAGAGTGAATGCTCTAACGGATGCACACTTGCTAACTACTGGGTACATAATGCCTTTGTTAACGTTGACGGTGAGAAGATGAGTAAGTCTCTCGGTAACTTCTTTACTATCAGGGATATCGCAGCTCATTTCCCTTACGAGGTTATCAGGTTCTTTATCCTCTCCGGCCACTACAGGATGCCTATCAATTTCTCCGATGAGCTTTTGAAGGCTTCACAGACAGGACTTCAGAGGATCGCTACATGCACAGCTAACCTGAAGTTCAATATCGAGAGTGATGCATATGAAGGTAATGATGCAGAGGCATCCGAGGCAGTTAAAAAGGCTTCCGCTGAAGCACACGACAGCTTCGTTGCTCATATGGACGATGATCTTAATACGGCAGATGCAGTTACTGACATCTATACTCTCGTTAAGGCTGCAAATACCGCTATCGACAACAAGGCTTCCAAGGAATCTCTTAAGGTCGCTCTTGATATGTTAAATGAGATAACGGGTGTACTTGGTATCATCCTTAAAGTTGAGGAAGATATCCCTTCTGAGATCACGGAACTTGTAGAGCAGAGAGCCGCAGCTAAGAAAGCTAAGGACTTCGCTGAAGCTGACAGGATCAGAGACCTTATCACATCTAAGGGCTATTCCGTAAAGGATACTCCTAACGGACCTCAGGTAGAGAAATTATGATCGTACCTTTTATCGCATCTGATCTTAGAGAGATCAATTCATCTTCTCTTGCTTACATCGGCGATGCCGTGTATGAGCTCTATTCAAGATGTCATGTCTCGTTAAGGTCCTCGTCCCAGTCGGGGAAGATGCATAAGATGACCATTAAGTATGTTAGTGCTCAGTCCCAGGCTCTTGCAATAAGAGCCCTGGAGCCTGAGCTTACGGAGACAGAGGCAGACTTCTTCAGAAGAGGAAAGAACTCCAATCCCGGTACCATGGCAAAGAACTCGAGTCCTGCAGACTATATGTATGCAACAGGGTTCGAAGCTCTCGTGGGCTATCTCTTTCTCAACAACGAAGAAGAGCGATTGGAATACATAATCCACAAGGCGTTCGAGGTGATAGACAGTGAAGGATAACAGAAATTACGGAAAAGGCGGAAGAAAGTTCGACAGATCTTCCGGAGGTAATAACTCCTTTAAGGCTGAGACTCCCGAACCCTCTGCTGACAGGCTTGAGGGAAGAAATGCCGTTACTGAGGCTATTAATGCCGGCCGAGAGATAAATAAGCTTTGGATCCTGGAGCCCTCTGGCGGACAAAGGCTCGACCCCGGACTTGCAAAGATCTTGGACGAAGCCAATAAGAGAAAGATCGTCGTTATAAGGTCTCCCAGAAATGTTCTGGACAGGATGAGCCAGACTCATAATCACCAGGGCGTTATAGCAGCTGTTGCAAGCCATGAATATGTGGAGATAGACGATATCCTTAAGAAGGCGGAGTCTGAAGGAAGAAAGCCTCTTCTTGTTGTATTGGACGAACTTAAGGATTCTTATAACTTAGGTTCCGTATTAAGGATCGCCGATGCTGCCGGTGTTGATGGCGTAGTCATCCCCAAGCACAGATCCATAGGTCTTGATTCTGTTGTAGCAAAAGCTTCCGCAGGTGCTATCGAGTATGTTCCCGTAGCAAGGGTCACCAATATCGCACAGACGCTTCGTGAACTTAAGGAGAAACACGGCTTCTGGGTATGCGGAACTGCTGCCGAAGGTTCTACGCCTTATGATAAGGCTGATTATAAGGGCGCTCTTGCCATCGTTATCGGTAGTGAAGGTGAAGGCATGCGTGATTCGGTTCAGAAGGAATGCGATTTCTTATTGTCCATACCGATGGCCGGAACAGTTAACAGTCTGAATGCCGCAGTTGCCGCAGGAATAGTAGTATTTGAGGCAGTGAAGGGAAGACGATGAGATCTAAAGGTTTGAAGTTCAGATCGATTGCTCTTTTGATGACAATATCGATGACATTGTCATTTGTGTCGTGCAGTCTTTCAAGCTTCAGATCCAAGATCATAAACGATACCATATCCAAAGAGGAACTCGTAAGACTCCTTATAACTGCGATAAATTCCAATAAGAATGCCGCAGACTGTTATGCTTCCATCCCTGAAAGCCAAAGAGACGGACTGTCCTATTCCTACTTTATCCAGTATATCGACATCTTAAGCGATATCTCGTCTCCTTACGGTACGGTATCTTACTTCAGGATGCTCTCCGACGAAGAGGTCTATGAGATCTCCGAGCATATGGATGACAGCTATTACGGTTATATCAAAGGTGCCGAGCTCCTGTATGGCGATGATCGTACAAGGAACAGTGTATATGTCCTTTTCTCTGAAGATGAGGACGGAGTTGCTTATCTGTCCGAAGAATGGATAACGGACAGCATCAACCTATATAATTACGGCAAGCATTATTTTGAGATGATAGATATCCAGAACAGTGACGGACTTTTTACTCTCTTAAGACCAGGTCTTGATCCTGAAGTCTATACCGATAAGGCTGTATATGCTAAGGCTCAGAATGTTCTTGATTATTACGATGATTGTGTGATCGGCGGTGACGTATCCCAACAGTTTACGGTCACTACGCTTCTTCCTGAACATGTTACCATGACGGTTCCAGAGACACTTAATTACGATAATGCCCGTGTTGTAAAGCACGATGTCGATATCATAATCAACGATGAAGAGACTTATGAGATCGTAGACGAGATCCCCATATTACCTGACAGGACTCTTACCTCAGCTTCTCTCGATTCACGTGTTCTTTTTACCTGTGGAGAGACTTATACGTCTGAAGATATGATAGAGCTTATGGAAGGGGAACCTGTAAGAGGCACATATTACGCTGACCGCAACAGATTTTCCGTCTATTATCAGGGCGTTATCTTAGTCTTTGAGATAGATGAATACGAGGATGATTCCAACTGGACCGGTAAGATCGTTACCATAAAGATACAGGACGAATCTCACTACGTTATCGGAAGCGGTCTTTATGTCGGCATGAGCAGGTCGGACATACTTGAGATGTACCCGTATATAGACGATCCGGATCTTGACGAGACCGAATATGAGATCACGGTGGATAACGGGATCGAAGACTGTAATGTTGAGATAGTCCTGGATAACTCCTTTAATATATCTTATATAAGGATCACTGCTGACTGATCAATCTTTTACGAAGACCTTCTATCTCTTCGGAAGACATTCCGTTAGCTGACAGATATCTTGTTATGTCAAGATCATAACGTTCCTGAAGGTAGTCAAGAAGGATCTCCATGTTGAGCGCATCCGATCTTAATGTATGCTTCATGTCATCTGATTTCTTTTCTATGAGCGGATCGAGGAATGACTTTGCATAATCATAAGATACCTTATAGTTAAGGACTATATCTTCACGGGATGCTCCGGCCAGAAGATATAGTATAGCGGCGATAACACCTGTACGATCCTTACCGTGTGCGCAATGGAAGAGACAGTAGCCGTCAGTATGTGTCCTTAATATATTTAATATCTTTACTATCCTGTCGCCGAGTTCGTTCAGCATTATCACGTAAAAATCACCGAGATGGTGCGTACGAAGGAACTCCATGGTAGGATCGGTATCTGCTGAAGGATCTCCTACAAATAAAGGTATATTATAGAACTTTACGGAAGGATCATTCATAAACGGGTTGCCGTCACGGATTATCTCTGGCTCTGCACGAAGATCTATAACGGTTCTAACACCTATGGACTTAAGATAAGATACAGCATCATCCGTGAAAAAGCTCGGAGAACCCGATCGGATGAAAAGGCCGTTAGGGAAAGTTCCGTTAGAACAAGGCATTCCGCCTAATTCTCTAGTATTGAGAAGACCTTCATAAGGGAGCTTCTGTGATGCGGGATCGTAACTTCTCATAAATACCTCTTTCTATAAGCCAAGAGCATTATATATAAAATGAGGGATCATGTCATATATCAAAGAAATTGAATAGACATAGTTTCCTGTTATGTATAAACTCTCTTGAGCTTTGTAACCTAAAGGTAACATACGGAGAGTTTTATACATGACTAACAGATTCAGTAGAAGACTGCAGCTTATCACTATTTTACTCATTATCTCATCCTTTATAGGAGCACTTCCATGGCGAGAGATAAGAGCCGATATGAATACTCATGGTGAATACGATGCATATCCGCTGAGTATAACATACGATCAAGCAGCGACATGGGATACCAGTACTCAGGGAGAATTCACTCTTACTAATGTCTCCGAGTTCGAGATAACCTCCTGGACACTTGGAGTAGATTACTTCGAGGATGTTACAATCTCCAATATCTGGAATGCAACAGATATAACGACTGAAGAAGATGAGAACCTTCACATATCAGGTAATGTCTCCATACCTGCAGGTGAGAGTTATACATTCGGTCTTATAGCGACATCAGAGGAGAATGCTCCTGTCGCACCTTCTGATATCAATACGATCAATTTCATTTCAGTTGATCCTAATGAAGAACCTGCTGAAGAGAACGTTGAAGAAGTCGCCG
>JAILMW010000032.1 GCA_024692235.1 Saccharofermentans sp.
AAGGCTCGTTGTTTTCAAGTTCTGCATTCTATTCAATTTTCAAGATCCGCGCCCTCGTCCGAGGTGTTTCCCTCTCGCGAAGTGCTTAGTAAGGATACCAAACCAGTTTTGCTTTGTCAAGCACTTTTTTCAGTTCCTTTGTGCTTTTGTTTGAGCTCTTTTGTGCTCTCCCTCAAGCGCTCCGATAGTATATCGTGCAACCGATACTTTGGCAAGTACTTTTTTGAAATTCTTCAATAAATTTTTGTCTCCTTCAGAAGATCCCCGTCATATATGAGTTTCAAGGAGAAGAAACGGTCACTTCCAAAGAGCGGTCCGAAGAATTCCCGGTCGCCTTCCCACAAAGGAAGGTCATATATCTTATCCTTATTTACCCACTCGAGCTTTCCTTCGTCGCAGGGTCTTTGAGAAGGATCTTCCTTCCCTGTATATTCAGCTTCGAAGAGGCATATATATTCGTCTTCATATTTACTGTTGATAAATGTGACCATTCCTCTCATCTTAAGACCCCTTAATTCCTCGGGGCGTATACCGGTCTCTTCGTAGATCTCTCTTACTATACAGTCATCAGGAGATTCACCCTCCTCCAGGTGCCCTCCTATCCCCAGGTACTTACCGGTATTCATATCATTTCTTCCCTTATGAATAAAAAGTACATCAGAATCTCTTCTGATGTAGCATTCTGTTGTTATATTAAACCCTTCCATGGTTATCAGATAACATTCTCCTTATGTTTATGTAAGTGACCGAGCCTTACCCGGCCTCTGGCAATATCATGGTGAAGATTGATCCTGTATATAATATAAGAAGATATATCGATCTTAAATGTCTCGCAGATCGCACACCACTTGTCCGCAATACACACGATGCTGCTCTCGATATGCTTGGGAGGAACGGGTGTCAGCGGAAACATGTGCTTTCTTATGATATCGCTCTCAACTTCATTGAGCTCAAAGTCCCTTGTCGCGTTATTAAGAGCACGCTTGGGATGTGTAAACCCATGGAGTCTGTGGAATTCATTCTTCTCATGCCAGTCATAGAGGAAATAATCGTGAAGGAGAGCACCTCGAACAAGGCTTCTCCTGTCGATCTTTGCTCCGAGCTTCTCCAGGACATTCGCCAGCTTAAGACTATACTTAGCGACAGATACGGTATGCTCAAAGACAGATGTCATACCATGCTGCGTAAAGGACTTCATCTTCTGTGCTTCATCTGAAAGAATAAGGTCTCTTCCGTGACGGAAGATCTCCTTTGCCAATCTGTATTCTCTTATAGGGTCTCCCAAAGTCGTCTCCTCTTCTTATCTCAAGAAAACAAATCATAAACGCTCATCTATATCACATGATACTACGGTTCGACCGATGTTCAATATGACAAAAAGTATAAATTTACACCTTAAATATCATCAGACTCTGCAGACCATAACGCTTGCATTGCCTTCTAATGTCAGAGGTGATCCTGAAGCTGTTACAAAGGCACACTCACCTGCCCCCAGAGCCACGTTCTTGTCGTCAACCGTTATGACTGCATTGCCTTCAATACATACAACAGCCTCGAACCTGCTGTCGTCGCCAGGGATCGTTATATCATTTCCGCTTCTCAGCTCGTATATCATGCTCTCGAAGTACTTACATCTGCATACGACATGGCTGTCAGCTTCCGTCTTCTGCGGCATATATCTCTTATAGTCAAGAACTGCAAGCGCCTTATCCAGATGAAGCTCCCTCTTGTTGCCGTATCGATCCGTACGATCGAAGTCATAGAGCCTGTATGTGCAATTGCTGCTCTGCTGAACTTCAAGGATCAGATTGCCTTTGCCTATGGCATGTACGGTACCTGCGGGAATAAAGAAAACATCACCCTTATGTGTAGGCACGAAGTTAAGAAGATCCGTTACGGTTCCATTTTCTATGGCAGAGCGGACCTCATCCTCGGACACGTCCCTGTTAAAGCCTACATAAAGGCCTGATCCTTCCTTGGAATCTATAACGTACCACATCTCGTTCTTGCCGTACTGAGACTCATTGGCCATGGCATAATCATCGTCAGGATGTACCTGTACGGAAAGATCGTCCTGAGCATCTATCATCTTTATGAGCAGAGGGAAGTCCTGAAGATGAGAACACTTCCATCCCAGGATATCTTTACCTACCCTGCCGATATACTGGTCAAAAAGAAGTCCGGTGTGCTTGCCCGTAGCTACTGCCGAAGGTCCGTCGGGATGCGCCGACAAAAGCCATGCCTCCGCGATCTTATCGTACTCACACTTCATGTTGTAGTCGGTCCTGAGCCTTGTGCCGCCCCAGAGGTAATCCTTGAATGCAGGTCTTAACTTAATGACCTTATCGGAATCTACTCCCAGCTCCGACTCGCCTATATCGGCTGCATTTCGAGGAAGGACCTCTTCATCGGCAATGCACTCGCCGTAAGCTACTTCTATAAAGATAAGGTTACTGTCTCCGGTATTTGATATCTGGTGAGATGTCTTCTCGGGGATGTGCACGGAAAAAGGCGCCTTGCGTACGGTCATCTCTTCTTCGAGGGTAAGACGGCACTCGCCTTCCAGTACCACCCAGTTCTCTGTCCTGGCCTCGTGGCTGTGAGCATATATCGTCCTTCCGGGCCTTACGGTAACCTTGCGCACATAATGTGTCCTGTCCTGTTCGAGGACAGTATAGTTGCCCCACTGCCTGAAGACCGTAGTGCTGTTCTTTACGAAAGGCGTCAGTATCGGGTTGTCGTAGAGCATACCCTTTACAGAGGAATTGCCGCCCCTCTTTCCTACATAGACGGCATCGTCGGTATTAACTACGATCACGTCGTCGATGCCGTTTACTACGACGGCTTTATTTTCTTCATTATTTATAACGACACTGTCGTAACTCTCGTTGATAACGCATACTCCGGGATCCTTGTCGGAAAGGTATGCAAGATCTTCAAGGTCAGTAAGCTCATCCCAGGCAAAACCCGCCTGCACACAATAAAGCTTTGATGTCTTCTCCAGAGCGAAATGCTCTACCGACACCTTAGGCAGACGACAAAGAACCTCTTCGCTGAAGAGAAGGTTACCGCCTTCGTTCTTCCTTCCGGCATAAGCATTCTTATAGTCAGCGTACGAAGCTTCATCTATATTCTTTATATCATTAAGAAAATCGCCTGCACGGAACATTATCATGCCGAGATTTCTGAAGATATCCTTTCCAAGCGCATCTCTGGAAGAAGGTTTCTCGATATATCTGCCGCAGGAACCGTCCGAAGCAATATCAGAGACATATCCGTATCTGCGGTCAAAATCTTCCTCTTTCTCACTCTTAACAAAGATGCAGACATCCCCCACCAAGGCCTTCTTCTTGCCTTCAAGGATGCATTCCCTGTAGTTACAGTCGACATCGACAAGGAGGTCGGATGAGATAACGAATACAAGGTCGGAATCCTGGAGCATCATTGATGAGAGTACTACCGAAGCATTTGTTCCCATGGGAACCGTCTCATATACGCATCTGTATGAGATCCCCTGGAAAGCTCGCATCTGGTCGGCTACGATAAATCTGTACTCATAATTAGTTACTACTATGAACTCGTCGCAGAAAGGCATATTCCTTGCAACAGCATCCTGAAATGCAGAATGATTCTTCTGCACCTGTATAAACTGCTTGGGATAATCCGTTCTGGAAAGAGGCCAGAGCTTCTCGCCCTTACCTCCTGCAAGTATCAAACACTTCAATCTCTCGATACCTTTCTAAACTACTCTTCTATAAAAGATTATATGTCAATCGTCGTACTTTTTCATGATGCGCATATTCCACCACAGCGCCCATGTATCGGTAAACATCTTTACTATATCGCCTACCCTTATCCTTCCGAAGGATTGTTCGCGCGTATAATTCACGCGAACAGGCATCTCGGAGACTCGGGCACCTTTTCTTACTGCCAGAGCCAGCATCTCTATGTCAAATGCGTACCCTTTGACCCTCATCTTGGGAACGATGCTCTTGATAAGATCGGCCTTATAGATCTTGACTCCTGTCTGTGTATCCTTGGTCTTCAATCCGAAGAGGATCTTGAGCATCAGATAATAGCAAAGAGAGAACACCTTTCTGGCAAAGGGATACTCGAGCTTGGAGTCCTTATGCATCTTAGAGCCGATAACGACCTCGCAGCCGGACTTTTCCATCTCGGAAAGAAATTCGGGGATATGGTCAGGGAACAGATCCAGATCGGCATCCAGGAATCCGATAACATCACCGGAAGCATTAAGAACGCCTTCCTTTATGGCTCCTCCCTTACCCCTATTAACATCGTAAGATACAGGATGTATCTTGGAACAGGAAGATGCAGCCCTATATATCTCATCACCGGTATTATCAGGACTGCCGTCATTTACCGGCACAAGTTCATATGAGATCCCCGCTTTATCAAGGACCTCGGCAATGGTCATGAGATTATCGTAAATGTGCTTACCTTCATTGTAGGAAGGTATTACCAGACTTAACATCCTATCCCTCGCGATGTGAATATATCACGTATTATTATATCACATCAGGCAGTCTGCTTCTTAGCTTCCATGACCGCTTTGGCAAGCTGGTCGGCACATGAAGTTCCCTTCATTCCGCATGTATTTCCGGCAAGTATCCCGCTGATCTTATCAGCAGGCATTCCGTCAACGAGCTTGGATATTGCCTTAAGATTACCGTTACAGCCGCCTGTGAACTTAACGTTTGTAACAACATCGTTCTCGATATCAAGGTCGATCGATACGGCGCATACGCCTGAAGTCTTATAAGTATAATGCATATTACTGTCTCCTTTGAGGCTTATTTGTAAGTTTGCTGATGTGTGTAATGGATAATACCATAAAACGCCTTCATATTCCCTTTGTTGTTGTATAATAAAACATTGATTATACTTTTGAAGATAATCCACTTAAACACGGAGACATATCATGAGTGATAAACTTGTAAGCATCTGCATCCCCACATATAACGGAGGCAGGTTCATCAGAGAGACATTAGAGTCCATCAAGGCTCAGACATATAAGAATATCGAAGTCATCGTTACTGACGACTGCTCTAAGGACGAGACATTAGATATCTGCAGCGAATACGACTTTGTTAAGATATTTCATAACGAAGAGAGACAGGGATTGGTCGGGAACTGGAACAGAGCGGTCTCCAAGGCTTCCGGTTATTACATAAAGCTTATAGGGCAAGACGATATACTCGCTCCCGAATCTATCGAGAAGCAGGTCAATGCTCTTGAAGCACACCCCGATGCTACTATCTCCATAGGTGATGCTAAGGTCATCAATCAGAAGAGCGAAGTTCTTATGACCAGAAGTCTTTCCCGTACCGATAAATGTTTTGACGGAAAGAAGTTCGCACTAAGAGCCCTTCGAGACAGAAACATCTATTGCGAGCCTGCAAACGCACTCTACAGGAGGGATGCAGCAGAGAAAGCAGGTCCCTATAACAGCAAATTTGTATATGTTCCCGATTGGGATTACGGAATAGAACTCTCTCTCCTCGGAAATGTATATTATGTAGCTGATACCATAATGTCTTTCAGGATATCCAATGATTCTGAGACAAGTCAGCTCTACAAAAAGAAAAGCCGCATCATGCTCGAAGACACCGAGAAAATGTTTTCCAAGTACAAAGAACGACTCGGGCTTTCAACATTCAGAGAGATCATGTTCAAACTGGCGATCCGTCTTCGCATGTACACCCGTCTAGCCTATATAATTATTAAAAAGTAATAGATTACTTTAATTGTTCTCTCAAAAGGAGCAGCGACAAGATCACTGCTCCTTTTACTACACAAGAAAACACCCTGTGAAAATTCACAGGGTGTTGATTCTCAATTAACAACTATATCAAGTTGAACTGGGAGCCGCAGACTCCAATACATGAGTACTACCGTCGTCATAGTAGTAATCGAAGTCCTTAAGCTTGAAGTTCGTCGTTACCTGAAACAGTGCATCATGATTCTCACCGGAAGAGAACTGAGGACAATAGGGGATGGCCAGGTGACCACCGTTTTCAGCCCAAATCGTATGAGCAATTATTCTTCCGTAGATCTTAGTATGAGTACTACCTTCGTAAACATACAGGTCACCTGCATCATCAGCGCCATCTGCACTGGGATACAAAGCTATCATAGCCTGTAAGGTTCCGTCACCACTGGTATTAAATGAGATCTGACCCTTATGATTAGTATGAGCATCACGACCTTGTGCTGCAGACATACCGGCACCGATAACATAAGTACAAGGGGCCTGCGCCTGGTCGATACCGCCAGTTGCGTTTACAACGTTTTGAGAAAAGATACCACAATCAGTACCATTAGAATTAAAGTCGATTGCACAATCCTTCGCAAGAATAATATAACACCTACTGCCGGTTGCCGTTCCGTTACCACCATCAACTATGATCTTGCCACCTGCAACAAACTCAAGATTACCTGTTACATAGATAACTACATTATTTTCACTACAATTAACTCTATACTCCTGGCTAATTGTGCCATGAATCGTATACTCAGTACCGGTATTATCGCCGGGCTGAAGTTCAGGAACACCTGTGTGATCAGGCCTGCCATTGTCATTAGCCCTGATGATCTCATGATATCCGCCGCTAGCAATAGGCGCATTAAACTCTGCAAAAGAAGAGGGTCTGGCCACACCCGTACTGGGATCTACATAGTTAGGATCCTTATACTGCTCAAGGTTACCTATATAGTACTCAAGCGTCTTACCGGTAGCAGCAGAAGCTCCGTAGCCTGTACCACCGTTAAATATAGTAGTAGATCCGCCTTGGAATCCAAACGAAGTACGTGAAGTTGCAGTGGAAGTTGAATAATCATAGTTAATACCATATATACTCTGATCATCCCATCCGGTAAAGCCCTGTTCGATCTGAGAACCCATTCCGTCAACATTACAGAAGATAATCTGAGATCCTGAAGATCCTGTGAACATCTCGTGAGTCTGAGCAGTAGTAGGTGTTCCCCACACGATCTTATCACTGTCGATGAAGAATACAGTGCCGTGTCCAGACATAGTAGCACCTGAACCTGTACCTCCACCTGCAGTCATATCTACACCGGAAGTATCACCGGCAAAAACAAGATCTCGATAGTAATGAGTACCGGATGCGGAACGCATCGGGGTAGTCGTAACGAATGTTGAGAAGAAATCACAGCTACCATTAGGAGCTGAACCGTCACCTCTGGTAACGATAATATTATCCTCTGCATCCACGCTGGCGGTAGCCGCCATATTGCCGCCGATCTTAACATTATCCATACGACCGCCTCGACCGAGCTCTACCTGGAATGCGAAGGGGCTGGGTGTAACGGTAGGAATCGTTCCCTGGTAAGTAAGAAGGATGTTCTCCACTTCGTCGCCGATCCTTGTTGTGATCCTTACCGTGTAGAGACTCCCGCTCTTGCCGAACCTGGCCTTTGTGTAGTTATTTGGGTTAGCCGACTCAGCGCCGCCCATTCCGGGAACTGTTGCATCCGTAAAATATACGGTAGTACCTGCGTCACACAAATCCTTGAAGACACTGTCCCTAATCTGCTGTTCCTCGAGAGCAGTCTGGAATAACTGAGCTGCAGCAGTGCAAGTGATCCTTGCCTGTCCGCCTTCTGCAAAAGAATACAAGCGCTTTCTTGTGTTAGCTGTCATCATAAGAGCAGCGCCGATCAAGATAAACGCAACTGCAAGAATGAAGAGTATTGTAACAAGTATTACACCGCTCTTATTCTGCTTTTTACCGGATTTTGTTCCGACAAATCTCTTAAGCATAATCGCCTCTCCTTTATATAATTACTGTTTTCACATATTTGTAGCTATGTAATTACGGTAATTATAGGTCACGCCTAAGGCGAATTCAATAATCCTTAAGTAGATTTAAGACATTGTTAAGGAGTTTTAATATCATGTGATTCCTCGGTATTCTCTTCTACGGGAGCAGGAGCGCCCTTGCTTCCGAAACGCTCGTATTCCTCCCTCTTTGCCGCTACGAGATAGTAATCCGTCTGGGTCGCGAACCTTAAGACTGATGCGGCATAGTACTTACCGCTCTTATTCTTCTTGATCCTTGTCCTGCTGAAGAATTCACCGTGCTCGTCGCATGCATAGAGAGCATAGACCGACTTTCTTATCCTGAACCTGGAGATCTCTTCCCTGAAAGTCGACGAGCAGATGGGACACATCTTCGTCCATCCCTCTGTCATAGTAAGGGAGTCCAGGGGATTTTCCGTCTCGCTGCCGACATTTACATATTCACGCTTAAGGTCGGGATCTATAGAAGAGGAAGATATGACGCTTAGCACCTCACTGGTCTTGTTGCAGTCGAATATCCTCTTGAAGATCTCACCCGTATATCTTGCATCTGAAGTAGCGCTGTGGAACGAGTCATTCTTAGGTATACCGTAATGATCGACCGCAAACTCAACGCTCCTTTGCTTACCTCTCTCCCCTGCAAACATGGAGAATATCGGCTGGATATCAAGGAAGAAACAATTGAGCTTATCGTCCATATCAAAGAACTTAAGGTTCATCTTCAGCATATCGGGATCTGAATTGCCCCAGCCTGCAAGGATAAAGTCATCTCCGCAAAATGCCCTGAACTTCTTGTAGGCTTCTTCAAACGGGATACCTGACTTAAGATCGTCGTTGGTCTTGTGAGTCACCTTCTTCACGTGATAATGAAGAGTCGTGTACTTACAGGGACGGACATCGCATGAGAATATCCCCTTCTCGGTAAGGATCCCGCTGTCGTATACATACTTGACCGCACCGATCTCGATTATCTCTCCGCTAAGAGAAGAGACGTCAAACTTATAATCACGCCCGGGAAAAGGCTGATTCCATTCCATGTCAAAAACTATAAAAACCGTCTTATCTTCAATCTTTCTGCTCAGCAAGGTAAGTCTCCTTATTAATATGTCGTGCGGTCTTATTATTATACATTAGATATATGAATATAACACCACATACAGTCATTGCCGTAAAAACTCCTCCGAGCTTGACGTCACCCGAATCACATCCTATGTCCATCACATAATTGACAAAACCGTCGTTCTCGAAGGAGAATGCCAGCTTCCCGCATATCTCGAATGTATCAGCGTGGATCTTCTTGCCGTGATCGGTATAGGTGACCTCGATATTGGATGAATAAGGAACGGATGTTACCACGGTCTTGACGCCGGACGCCTGAAGAAGCGGCTCACCTGTAAGGTCGATCCTGCTGTTCTCGATAGTACCAAGAGAACTCCTCAGTCGTTCACAACGGCTCTGATCCAGGCAGTAGACCTTAAAGTCACCGGTAAGATCAGAAGGATGTGACAAGGAGATCTTGATATAAGCCTCCGAGACAGACGGGTCAAGACGAAGCATAAAAGGTCCGGAGAACTGATTGGTCCTGTCGCGCTCACCGTAGGATTCGGTAACATAGGAATTACAATTAAAGGATGAGACCACATAATAAGGTGCGGAAAGGTCATTGAGATAGACCCTTATCGTAGCTTCATTGCGTGGCGCGTCGGGAGAGACGGTATATCTTCCGCCTCCCATATCGAGCATATCCTGAGTGAACATATTATCAGAGGGAAGCTGCAGGAATATCTCATCCAGGAGAGCCCCTCTCATAACCGTATTGATCGTATCACAATAATTCTCACCGGATATCTGCATGGCCGTATCAGATGACAGCACGAGATATGTGTCATTATCGTCGCCGAAGAGCGGTACGGCGCCTTCATCGGTATCAAATACCGAGACGATCTCTTCAGAGCTCTCGCCGACAAATGAATGAAGAATGTCATCTCTTGCCGAGTATGAAGGTCCCATACAGAATAATACATTGAACGCTATTCCTATTATGGCAGCAGTAATGGCCGATGAAGGAAGTTCCTTATAACCATTCACCATGTAAACGAACACTGCGGCCCAGAAGATGACGCAGCCTGCCGAGAGGAACTTGGATACTATAGAGATCGACACCTCGGATGCGGCGGATGATTCCACCACTATAAGACCCAGAAGAAGGAAGGCCCCCAGATATACTGCACCTGTCGTTACCTCCCTTACATTTCTAAGAGACAGGGTAGTAGCAAGCATTATAAGGAACAGGAGACATGCGAGCCTTGAGTAAAGAAGAGCAGACGAAGGATTGCCGAAGCTTAAGATCATATCTGCGGGCGAATAGGATACCGAGATGTAAGTAAGGAGCATCACTATACCCGTGTATGTCTTGGTCCTTAAAGGGATCTGTCCGTTGGCAAAAAACAGTATAAGGAGCATCGCGGTAAAGACATAAATGCCCATAACGGGAGAACTGCTGTCGGAAGGGATGCCGCTTATATTACCGTCAAGGAGTTTATAGATAAAATCTATAAGGAAAAATCTTATCTTGCCGTTCTCGAAGACATCGTTAAGCTCCGCGTGAGATGTAAGGTTCTTAAGGATCGGGAATACTGCTACGGAAGCGCAAAGGATGCCTGTCAGCGTCACGATCAATATCCTTGCTATGCCTTTTATAAACTTAAGAGCATCTATATCCTTATCCGAGAGGAGAAGGAATACTCCGCAGACAAGGCAGAAAGGGATACCGCATATAAGTCCCGGGGCTCCAGAGAGCGCAAGCAAAGAGCAGATCACAACTGACATAAATCCTCTCTTTATGTTCCTTATACGATTGAGCTTATCAAGAGAAGATACTGCTATCGGCAAAAGTATCACCATATTCATCATAGATGTATTAAGAGAAGCCGAGAACAGGACTATCGAAGACAGCGAATAGACCGTCCCGAGAAGAAGGGCCGGGTCTTCCTTTACCTTAAGGTTATCATTTGCCAGATGGAAAAAGGCCGCTCCCGCAAGGCCGAACCTGAAATAAAAGAATGCCTTAAAGAGCTCCGAAGCAATGGAGGGACCAAGGAGAAGCCCAAGCAGGAATACAACAGACATATGCTCCGTAAGAAGGGTCCTTGTAGCCGCCGTGGAGTTTATCTTGTCCGAGCTCCCAAGAGAAGTCTTGATATATGAGAGGTCATGAAGATCCTTGTCGACACCCCTTAAGAGAAAGGATCTGTCGAATTCCTCCGTGCGGATGGTGATAGCGGAATACTTCGCATCGGGAAGTTTGCTCTCCGACAGATACGTATATACGGAGAATACGATGAGCGCCGGAACGATAAATGCGACCAGCAGCCATGACAGGCGCGATGAACGTGATGTATCAGGAGTTCCCATCTGTTATTTCCTTCTCGGGAACTTCCTGCACCGGGACCACCGAACGCTCGGATCCTGCCTTGCGCTTCTTCTCCAGAATAGTCGATACGACCGACACTGCCGCAAGAGCAGCGATACCTGCAACGGTAATAATGACTGCTTCCTTGAATCCTTCGGGTACATACTGAAGTTTTATCTCATGAGTACCCTTATCCAGCATGACTGCGCAAAGCGCATCCTGTACAGGCAAAAGCTCAGCCTCATTGCCGTCTAACGTGAGCTTAAAGCCTTCGGCATAAGGGATAGTAAGGAATAATAGTCCGTCTTCGTTTGCAGTGACCGTACCTTCGATAGAAGTATCGTCGTAATGTGTGACAACGAGACCTTCATCGGATAAGCCCTCCACCATTCTGTCGTAAGCGGGACGATTGAGCTCGTATACATAGCAGTTCATTACTCCCGAATTCGTATCACTGTAATTCATGGTAAGAGATAAGGGGTCACCCATATAAGTGCCAAGACAAACGGTCTGATAGCTTCTGGTCTCGAAGGAACATATCTGAAGATCGCCTTCGTTTATGGTAGCCGTTCCGGGCTTAGGCGAATAGATATATACATATACGTCGCTTCCTATCGTGGCATCACTTACCGTGACCTTAAAGGATGCGGAAGTTCCGGGATTCGTGACATTGAAGTTAAAAAGGCAGCCGGAGATCTCCGGAGCCTGAAGATTATTCGTGAACTCGCAATCAGCATTAACGGGAAGGTAGACATCCTCCTCTATTCCCATGGATCTGACAAGCATATTTGTCTTGTAGAATACATCATGTATGCTGTCGTCGGGAGAATAATCCAGGACATCAGGCGATACCATGTAGCCTACGGGCAGAGCGTCGGGATTACCCAGGAACGAGACGCTCTCCACCGCATATTCCTCCTCGAAGATCCTGGGGACCGTATTTGTATTCTCTATAAGAGCAAGGTTGCGCACTCCGAGCAATGTCGCGGTCACCCTTGTGATACCTGCATTTCGAACACCGTTGATGCCGTTATTATGGAAGCCGAAGTTCCTCATATACTTAACGAAGCTCTCTCTTGCCGTAGACGAGAAGGTAGACATGCCCTTGACGTCATATACTGACTGGATGCAGCAGATGTTATTTGGGAAAAGCTCGGTCCTCTCAAATGCATTATGCCCATCGGTGCCTTCCACCTGAAGCGCGTAATTATGGATCACATCCCTGTTCTTGCCGTAGTAATCGTAACCCGGGAATCCTTCATGCTCGGCAACTCTTGATACGGTAAACATAGCAGCCGTAAAAAGTTCGGTCATAAAAGTTATGGTAATAAGGATCTCGTAGAAAAGAGAACTCTTGCGCTTAGCGGCCTTGATGGCATGAAGTACGCTGCCCTGGATGATGACAAAAAGGAGCGTAAGGGATATCTGCTGATATCCTTCGTTGCCTGTTCCGAACTTCTCGTAGAGGACAAGGAATATGCCGGCACCTGCCGCCACTCCTACGATCTGATTGACCGTATAGCTCTTTAATACTCTTATCACCGCAAATGCCATCGACACCAGAAGGAAGCACATAATGAAGGACTGCCTGTAAGGGATCTGGTTCGGGAAATGGAATCCGTGCCATATGAAGTTCAGTGTCCTGTTGGTAAAGCTCAGATACATGAAGAATATAAGGAAGCCGTATCCGATCTTATGGCGGAGCCTTATGCCGGTATCGGCGGGAGCCATGAAGAACAGAGGTATCAGAAGGACCACTATCACGCTGCAGGCAACATTTGCCATACCGTCTCTTATGTTGGGGTTGGCACTTACCATGAGCCTTCCCAGGAAATCAAAGAGGTTGCCCGTAAGGGAGAAATCCACGGGGAATTCATCTCCCGTAGCGGAGGAGTGCTGAAGTATAAGATATGTGGGAAGCACCGTCACCGCGGATATCATGCCCGCTATTACACTTCCCAGGATAAACCTTCCTGCTGCAGCAAAGAAAGACTTGACCGTTATGGCCTGCCTTTCGTTTACGGTAAGGAAGAGCACTACCGAATACATTATGAGGAACAGGCAGATAAAATAGCCCGAATAGAAGTTGGATGCTATGCAGATGCCAAGGGAGAGCACATAAAGGATATACTTTCTCTCCAGCATGAGCTTGCGTAAACCAAGAGCGATGAGGGGCAGGAGCACATAAGCGTCGCACCACATGATGTTCCAGAAATCCGACAGGAACCATCCGCAAAGAGCGTAGGAACAGCCGAAAGTCACCGTCACGAAGTCATATCTCTTCTCGTCACTTTGCGAAAGGAACATGCCCATAAAAAGCGAGGCAAGACCCGCGCGAAGAGAAGTAACAAAAGCTACGAATACGGGAAGCGTCTTATACGGGAAAAAGATGCAGAGAATATTTAACGGGCTTGCGGCATAGTTGGAGAAAGCCGCATAGTACTCGGTGCCGAGGCCCGTATTCCATGTATAGAACAAGGACCTGCCCTCTAAGATCTTGTGCCTGAGCTCGTATATGAACGGCATATACTGATGGTAAAGGTCTACCGTCAGCATGGTCCTGTCTCCCACGGGATATACCTGAAGGAACGAGAATACGAGTATCATCGTAAGGAAAGGGAAAAGGAAGGAAAGGATCCTTGCATCACCCAGAATTGATATTACCTTTGAAAATTTCTTACCAAGATCGCGTCTCATCTGATCTCCTTATTCCAGAAAATTGATCATACAAGGAAGATAATATCACAATAAGTATTATTTTGTAGTAATGCGGTAATAATAGGGGAATTCTTTTTGTGGTAAAGTATAGTGAATGATAAAAAGGAGAAGTGTCGATGGGACTTAAGCTGAAGATCATAATGAATCCTTCGTCGGGAAGAGAGACCGCCAGGGTCAACGTCGATGACATGCTCGCATATCTGGTATCCTTCGGAGCACTGGAGAGAGCAGATGCATATTATACTTCCGCAAGGTTCGATGCCGTAAGGTTCGCCAAGGAGACCGACGTCTCTTCATACGATTACATGATCGCCGTAGGCGGCGACGGCACGGTCAACGAAGTCATCACCGGCATGATGGAAGGAGGCATCGACCTGCCTCTGGCTATATATACTTCCGGTACGGTCAATGACTTTGCCACCATAAACGGCCTTCCCTCCCTGCCCTCCGACTTCGCCAGGATGCTCATGAATCCTTCCTTCAACAAGGTCGACTGCGGCAAGGTAAATGACAAGTATTTTCTGAACGTTCTTGCAGGCGGCCTTATGGCGGACGTGGCATATAAGGTGCCATCAGACCTTAAGACGGCTTTCGGTCCTGCCGCATACTGGATGAGCGCCATGAAGGATATCCCTTCCACGATAAATAATGCAATACATCTTAATATCGAGACAGAATCGGAATCCTATGAAGAACAGGCGATAATGTTCCTTATCTCCAACACCAAGAGCGTAGGCGGATTCAGAAAGCTCATGACGATGGCTGACTTATCGGACGGTCTTCTCGACGTACTTGTATTAAAGAAGATGGAACCTACCGAAATAATGCCTCTTTTGGGAAAGCTCATGATCGGCGAACACATTTATAATGATAATGTTCTTTATCTTCAGACAGATAAGCTCAAGCTCTCTACACCTTCAGAGGAGAAGGTGGTACTGGATATAGACGGCGAACAGGGTCCTTCCCTTCCCGTCAACGTAGAATGCATACACGAAGCGATCACCTTGATCGTTCCCGGTGAGGAGGAGTCACTTTGAAAAAGAAGGACAACAAGAATAAAGTAAGAGCTCCGGAGATAGCTCCCGAGAGTAACGACGAGATCAGATACGAAGGCGGAGAAGACGCGGGAATTACCGTAGAAGTCGATAACTCGGGCGAAGAACAGGTCGCATTCTCCGTAGAAGAGACATCGTTATCGGCACAGATACTCTCCGAAGAGAAGAAGGAACCCACAGTTCTTAAGGACCTCGAGCAGATAGATCCCGATCTTCTTACGGGTGAGGAATCAGCCGTAAGAAAGGCAAAGAGCAGCAAGAAAAAGGATAAGAACGTCAAGAAAAACGACGTCGATCCCATAAAGCTCGATATATCCGGCAAGAATTCAAAGAAGAAAGAGCAGGAAGACCTCCCCGTCAAGAATAAGCGCAAGGGACTTCCTTTCGTGATAATGGCAGTAGCTGCCGTATTGATCGTCGTAGCCGTATCCCTTTTCTACGAGGCAGGACTGAAGGAGAAGCTCCAGAGCCCTCTCATGATCAACGGGCAGGCAGTGGACAGCGCCGAGTTCAGCTTTATGTACCACTACATCCTCATAGATAACGGCGTTGATATATTCGCTTCGGAGACACCCGAGATGCTGGCTTCCCCTTCCGAGGATCCCAACTATGCTACCCAGAGAGACTATTTCCTGAACCTTACGGCATCCGAGATGAGAACTACTCAGCTCCTCTACGACGATGCAAAGCTTCACGGATACGATATCGGAGAAGAGCACTACACACTTGCAAGAGCTTATGTGGACTGGCTCTCCGGCAAGGCTTCTGAGCTCGGAGTCCCTCTTGATACATATATCAGGGGCGTATTCGGCAATCAGGTATCAGAGCAGGTAGTCGTTAATACATTAGCCAAGAAATACTTTACGGAGGATTATGCTTCAGGCGCCAAGCTCGTTGAGCTCCAGGCTACCGAAGATCAGGCTAACCAGGCTTACGAAGAGAACAGAAATGCGTACGATGTAGTAAGCTACAAGATCTTAAGGATCACTTACGAGCAGAGAGATCAGGCATTTATAGACACAGCCATGCTCCATGCAAACGAGATCGTAGAAGGCATCGGCCACGACAGCGCAAACTTCGAGGCCGTAGCTGCGGAATACTTCTCCGGAGAGGCTCGAGACAGACTCCTTCAGACTGATTCCACCCTGATCGCAGACTCCAGATATTCCGACTTTACTCATGACGAGTTCAGGGACTGGCTCTTCGATCTTGAGAGGACTCCCGGCGATTCCGTGATCTTCACCGATAACGACGGCTTCCCCATCATTCTCTGCTTCGTCTCAAGAGACAGACAGTCTGTCCCCTTAAGAGACGTAAGATTCGTAAAGGTCAATGTTACATACGATCCCGAGGCGGCAGGATTCTCCGTTTCCGAGGCTCAGAGCAAGGCGCAGGAGATCTATGACCAGGTCGCTACGGAAGGCGATATGCAGAGTATCGAGAATATCTATACCGATGAGATCTTAAGCGGCGATATCACCGTAACACACAGCAATGATACATATCCCGGCAAGTACGACGGAGCACTCAATGACTGGATCTTCTCGGATGAGAGATCGGCAGGCGACAAGACTCTTATTGAGACAGAGGACGGATACTATATCGTATATATGGTGTCTATCTCAGAAAATCCCGAGTGGTACGACAGAGTTAACAGCTTCATCAGGATGAGAAACTATCAGGCCTTCCTTACGGAGATGGAATCAGAATACACTTATGAATTCATCCAGTCGGGCCTTGATGCCATCCAGGATGTTCCATGACGAGGATACTGATCGCAAGGCACGGAGAGACTGTCTGGAATACAGAATACAGGATGCAGGGGCGACAGGATTCGCCCCTGACCGATAAAGGTGTAAGATCGGCTCTTGCTTTGGGCAGTTCCCTGTCTTCTTCCGGCATCATCCCGGACATGTGTCTGGTAAGTCCCATGCAAAGGGCTCTTAATACATCTTATCTGATACGCAAGGCTTCCGGGCTTGATTACAGTATAGCGATCGAGCCTCTGCTCGCTGAGATGGATCTCGGCACCTGGGAAGGGCTTCGCGCACCCGATGCGGCAAAAATGTTTCCCGAAGACTTTGTAAAGTTCAGAACACGTCCCCATGAATTCGTGCCGCAAGGCGGTGTCGGAGAGACTTTCTTCGACGTATATGACAGAGCGGCAAAGGTTATAGACAAAGTAAAAGAACGATACGAAGGTACCGTTCTTCTTGTGTCTCATATGATTCTTGTACAGGCTGCTCTATGTATTAAAGAAGATAAGGATGTCTCTCATTTAAGAGAGAACGAGCCTATAGAGCAGGCTAAGATCTACGTTATAAGCGAAGACTGATCAGATCCCCGCCATGATAAGGACGATCACGGATACAAAAGTAAGGATCATGGCAAAAGCCAGGATTCCCGCTACTATCTTTACTCCCATAGAATGCTTATCTGGTCTCATTATCAATTACCGTCTCCTATCGTAAGAATAAATGTCAGTTCCTCACCGTCACGAAGTACGACGATCTCGATCTCGTCACCCACTTCATGGGAATCACGTACTCCAATGATAACATCTGAGGACTCAATTGCAACTCCGTCCATGGAGATGATCATATCACCTTCCATAAGTCCCGCTGCCTCTCCGGGGCCGCCTGCGGGAAGATCTGATATGTATACACCCGGAACAGCTCCGTTATATGCGCCTTCCGTCACCTGATCGACAGTGATGCCGAGATAAGGTCTTCCCACCACCATACCGTAATTGATCAAAGATTCGATAATGGGCTTTGCCACATTTACGGGAATGGCAAATCCGAGACCTTCGGCTGATCCCATCTTGGCATTGGTAACGCCTATGACCTCTCCGAAGGAATTGATAAGAGGACCTCCGCTGTTACCGCTGTTGATGGATGCATCAGTCTGGATGAGCTCCATAAGATATCCGTTATTGTTCATCTGTCTTCCGATTGCCGAGATGACTCCTGCAGTCACGGTACCTTCCAACGTTCCGAGAGGATTACCGATGGCTACTGCTAATTCGCCCGGACGAAGAAGATCCGAATCTCCTAAGGTCACACTGGGATATGAATCACCCTGTATCTTTATGACCGCTATGTCCGTCTGAACATCAGTTCCCGTGATCTCGGCATCTATAAGATCCTCGTACCCGGGTACATTTACGCGAACCGACATCTCAGGGTCTTCCTTGGCACTGTCCACCACATGGCAGTTGGTAACTATATATCCGTCATTCGTGATAAGAAATCCGGAACCTGCGGATATGGGAGTCTCTACGCCCGTCCCTTCGGAAGGTGCATAGATATAAACCGATACTGTGGCAGGACCTACTGCGGCAGCGATATCCGCGATGCTTAATGTCGGCTTGTCGGGATCCGTAACGCTCGCGGCCTCTTCCAAAGAGAAGAACGGCTCCGGCAGCTCCTCGGGATAGGATGCCTGAGTCACCTCCGAAGAAGGCTTAGTCTCCTTCCCTTCCGTATAGTTCATATTGCCCGTCTTTCCCGTAGTAAGAGCAAAGATATATACTGTCTGCATTACCGAGAAGAGAAAGAATAACACCATCGCTGCCGCGACAAAGGGTAATGCGGCACTCTTTCCCTGTCTCTTGTTATCTTCATTCATGAGATATCACCTCTGTCGATATCGCTCTTAAGATCCCTCTTTCCGTCCTTAACGATGACCGCGCGTCCCGCTGATGAATTGGTCACGAGCTCGATCAGGCGCTTAGAGTCAGAAGAAGAACATACCGCCTTGATCTCTACATCAGTGGTATAGCTTATGTCTTCGGCGGTAAATCCGGCATTTGAAAGCTCTCTTATTATCTTGTCAGCCAGATCATAACCCAGATTGATCTTATAGGCCTCACCCTCGGTTATCCTTATAAGCCCGGCATCCTTTACCGCCTCTGCCGCAGCTTCGGTATAGGCTCTGACAAGACCTCCCTTGCCCAGAAGTATCCCTCCGAAATATCTCGTTACGACTATAAGGGAATCGGTTATGTCATTATGCTCCAGGATACCTAATATCGGAAGACCGGCAGTTCCCGACGGCTCACCGTCATCACTGTATTTCTGCATATGCATACCGCGGTCGATCTTCCATGCATAACAACTGTGTCTGGCATCGGGGTATTTGCGCCTTATATCTGCTACAAAAGCATCCGCTTCCTCCCTGGATGATACGGGAGCGGCATTGCCGATAAATACCGACTGCTTTATCTCTATCCTGGAACTTCCTTCTTTTTTTAAAGTTATTAGTGACGTATCGCTCAAGAAAGTTCCCTGTATCTTTGATATGCCATCATAAGCAAAGATTTATCCTGACTGTATGTGATAGTATCGAGAGCTTCCTCCATGGTGAAGAACTTCGCATCGGAAAAACCGTCCGCCTCTGATGCCTTGGTCTCTTCACTGTCGGAGCGCATTACGAACCACGAAACGTTATTATGTACCGGCTTCTTTCTGGTTACGGAAAAGAATTCATACTTGGTCTTGCCGCAGGGAGCTACTATGGAAGCATCTACTCCGGCCTCGATCTTTATCCTCTTTATCGCTATATCCGTGAGCTTTTGGCCCGCTCGTACAACGCCCTTGGGAAATGCCCATTCATGCTTGTCATTAAGGAGCATCAGCACCTTGTCACCGCAAAATACGATTCCGCCAGCGCAATTACGAACTATCATAAATGTCCTCTCTTCCGCGTCGCCGCAAAACTGATACGTTACCTGTTATTTTAACACATCCGCGGCGGCAAATATCGTTTTTAACTTCATTTCCAATAAATAACCTTATATAATGCATCTATGATCAACGATAACAAGAAATACGATTTTAATGACTATAAGCGAAATGAAAGAAAAGGTACTGACCGTTCCAGGAAGAAGCTCCGTGCACTTCAGAACACATTCGTAGGTCTTCTGGGACTGGTAGTTATCCTTACGATCGCCCTTATAGGCGGTGTTATAGGAAAGAAAGCTTCCGGCAGAAAGCTTCTGGAGATAGAAGAGAGCAGTCATGCCGCTCCTTCCGGCACTATAGGGACCATAGCCACACCTACGCCGACGGTGCCTTTCGAGGTGACGGAGAACCTTCCCGACAATCCCGTGGCAGATGCCTTCTGGGGAGAGCTCACACCCGCAGAAGATCCCGTTCCTTACGAGCATTTCGAAGTACACGGGCTCTATCTTCACCGAGTGGTAAACCTCGACGCCTGTATAGATCTCGCACAAAATTCAGAGGTAAATGCCTTTGTCATCGACTTAAAGGAAGCTGAGGGCATCTACTATAACACCTCTAACGAAACTGCGCAGGAGATAGGTTATCTTTATAATTACTACGACCTCGAAGAAGTCTGTCAGACATGCCACGACAACGATATCTACGTTATAGGGCGAATCGTATGCTTCAAGGATCCGAGACTTGCGTCCACTTACCCTGACAGAGCTATATGCGATGCTTCCGGCAACCCTCTCTTCTTCTCTACAGAGGGTAGCGAGGCCTTCGCCAATCCCTACGATCAGCGTAACTGGGACTACCTTATAGAGCTTGCGGAAGAAGCTATCGCCATGGGAGTAGACGAGATCCAGTTCGACTACGTAAGATTCCCCACCGGTAATACTACTTCAGGAGAAGCACCTTACTTCGGAGTCGACGGAGAGGTCCCTTCCAAATCAGACGCCATCAACAGATTCCTTCAGACGGCCAGGATAAGGATACAGGATACTTACGGCATACCCGTATCGGCGGATATCTTCGGTATTGCCGTAACGAGCTCCCTTGACGGTGAGATATTGGGACAGGACTGGAGTACCGTGGGATTTACGGGGATCGATTCCCTCTGCCCCATGATATATCCTTCCCACTACGCATCGGGCACCACGATGAACGGCATCACATTCGACTCGCCGGACCTTTATCCATATGAGGTGATGCTCAACTCCCTTCTTATCGGAAGTCAGTACCATGACCAGCCGGGGTACTGCACGGTACGCCCGTATCTTCAGGCATTTACCGCTTCCTACATAGGAGAGGGCAATTACATGATCTACGATTACGAAGCGATAAACGATCAGATACGCGCCCTTCAGGATGCGGGTCTGAACGAATGGATCTTGTGGAATGCCGAGGCCGTATACCCCGAGGGAAATTATGGGGGCAACAACGACTGATTGGTGATACAATAGGAAAGATGTTTAAACGGAGGATTGTAAGATGATCGATATTAAGTTCTTACGTACCGAGCCCGACTTGGTAAAGGAAAACATAAAGAAGAAGTTCCAGGACGAGAAGCTTCCCCTTGTAGACGAGGTGATAGAGCTCGACAAGGAATTCAGAGAGAGCAAGACAAGAGCTGAGTACTTAAGGTCTCAGCGTAACAAGATAAGCAAGCAGATCGGTGCCCTCATGGCTCAGGGCAAGAAGGAAGAAGCCGAGGCTACCAAGAAGCAGGTAACCGATATGGCTGAAGAGCTCGAGGCACTTACGGCTAAGGAGACTGAGCTTTCCGAGAAGATCGACAAGATCATGAGAGTCATCCCCAATATCATCGATCCTTCCGTACCTATCGGTAAAGATGATTCCGAGAATGTCGAGATAGAGAGATTCGGCGAGCCCTTTGTTCCCGACTTTGAGATCCCCTACCACGTCGATATCATGGAGAACTTAAACGGTATCGAGCTCGATCCCGCCAGAGATACCAGCGGCAACGGCTTCTACTATCTTCGCGGTGATATCGCAAGACTTCATTCCGCTATCCTCTCTTATGCAAGAGACTTCATGATCGACAGAGGATTTACATACTACATCCCTCCTTTCATGATCAGAAGCTCCGTTGTTACGGGCGTTATGAGCTTCTCCGAGATGGAGAACATGATGTATAAGATCGAGGGCGAGGATCTCTACCTTATCGGTACTTCCGAGCACTCCATGATCGGTAAGTTCATCAATACGATCACAGACGAGGATCAGCTTCCTCAGACTCTTACTTCCTACTCTCCCTGCTTCCGTAAGGAAGTCGGTGCTCACGGCATCGAGGAGAGAGGCGTATATCGTATCCACCAGTTCGAGAAGCAGGAGATGATCGTCGTATGTAAGCCCGAAGAGAGCAAGGTATGGTACGACAAGCTCTGGCAGAATTCCGTAGACTTCTTCAGAAGCCTCGATATCCCCGTAAGAACACTCGAGTGCTGCTCAGGTGACCTTGCAGATCTTAAGGTAAAGTCCTGTGACGTAGAAGCATGGTCTCCCCGTCAGAAGAAGTATTTCGAGGTCGGCTCCTGCTCTAACCTTGGCGATGCTCAGGCAAGAAGACTCGGCATCAGGATCAAGGGCGAGAACGGCAACTACCTTGCTCATACTCTTAATAACACGGTCGTTGCTCCTCCGAGAATGCTCATCGCTTTCCTCGAGAACAACCTTAACGAGGACGGCACTATAAGGATCCCCCTTCCCCTTCGTATGTATATGGGCGGCAAGAGCCTTATCGAAGTACCTGAGAAGAAGTAATACAATTCGAACCATAAAGAAAGGCTGTCTTCGGACAGCCTTTTTTCTTGCCTATAAAAATCCGGCAAATAAAAACCCGACCCTCTGTTGAGGATCGGGATAATAAGCAATCAAAAACAGCGTTGCTATCAAGCTCTCTTAACGAGGCCGGAACGCAGACATCTTGTGCAAACGTGCATTGTCTTAGGGGTGCCGTCAACGATTACCTTAACGCTATGAACGTTAGGCTTCTGAGTTGTCAGAGCACGACGTGAAATCTGCGAACGCGTAATGCTTATCTTTCTGCCAAAAAATGTATCCTTCTGACAAATTTCACACTTAGCCATGGGAAACACCTCCTATCAATCTTTAAAACGCAAGTGAAATGATACCACAAGTTCTTAGAACATGCAACAGTTTTATTGAGAAAAAACTCGTCTTACACTTACTATCCTGTTGCACAGCTCGCTGTCGGGGTCAAAGCTCGTGAGCTTGATGGTCGTTCCGGAGGAAGATACCATCAATAAGGTACCTGTATCGGTACATACGGCCATGTCGTACGGCACGCCCTCCCTGTCCGACTCGAAGAATATTATATCACCCGGGATTATATAATCAGTGATCAGCTTTCCCGTAACGACGTCATACTGAAGCTCGACTTCTACACCCATGTTCATCTGCTCCTCAACGGTCCTCGGAGCAGGAATGCCGTTGACGCACGAGCAGACGTATACAAGACCGTTAACGGACATACCGCGCATCGTAACGCCGTCATCCTTATACATACTGTTGACAAAGGACAGCGCCGAGCTGACAAAATATCTGCAGGATACCTCCTCTATGTCGGACCTCGGAGATATCTCTATTACTCCGGAGGAGCCTATCCAGCCTGTTCCGCCACCCGGGAGAGCCACCTGATAAACACCGTCTCTTTTAACATCAGCATAGAGCACCGTATTCATCATGACCTGAGTGATGAGCGTTCCCTGGCTCGCATGTGTCATTATATTCTTTGATGTATCTGATACTATAAGCTTATATTCATGAAGATCAGGCTCAATGCTCTCAGTTCCCTCTACAAGATCAGACCTCTTGATATAGCCCGTAACCGCATCCATGGTCTTTACCAGGAGATAATCATTATCTGCTATTGCAAGGCACTGGATAGGCTCATTATAGAGCACCTGTGTCACGCGGTCGGAAGAAGGGGTCGGAGCAGACATTATGTCACATACATCCTTTCCGACTACCATGAATGAATCGTTATAGATAAGGTCTACGGGCTTCTCTACAAAAAGCTCGATATTGGTTCCCTTGAAGAATTCGGGGAGCACCGCAGGAAGAATATAAAATACCGAAGCGATAATAAGGACAGTCACCGCTACGGCGATACCGAATCCGATAAAGAAGGACTTACGCTTTCTTATAACGGAAGCATCCTTCTCTCCAAGTCCCCACATATCAAGCATGTCTTCGGCCTTGCCGTATTCGCCGTAAGATGTATCGACTTCGTTCAAAAAGGAGGCAGCATCCTCGACGTGCCTTATCCCTTTCTCCTTCATCTCGAACTCAAGGCCGTTCTTCGGCTTCTTGTTCCAGAATCCGCCGAAAGACTTGCCCTGACCCTTGTTATCAACTGTCTTCTTCATCTGTAAGGAAGCTGCAGAAAGCTGCAGCATATTCTCCTTCGTGAGTTATGCTGACGGAAGTACTTATGACTCCCATGGAATCGGCGACCTCTCTGGCCCTGCCGCTAAGACGGAGCGTCGGAGCACCGCTGATGCCGGGGATTATCTCAAAATCCGTAAAAGCGACACCGTCACTCATGACACCTGTGCCCAGGGCCTTGGATGCGGCCTCCTTGGCAGCGAATCGACCTGCCAGATGTTCTGCCCTTCTTGATACATTAGAGGACGAGAATACATATTCACGCTCGCCCGGAGTAAGCACGCGGTCTATAAACGTATCCTTCTCTTTAGAAAGGATATCCTCCATGCGTGATATCTTCACAAGATCTATTCCGACGTGATTTCTGATCATGATCAGATCTTCTCCGCCTTGATAAGCTTACCTGATATCCTGGCGTCAGAACCTGCCACCAAATCCTCATAAGGAGATGTGGATACGATAAGTGTCGGAAGTCCGTTGGCACATCTTGCTTCCAGGAGGCTGTTAAGAGAAGAAGCCACCTTCCTGCTGTATGTGGACTCTGCGGAATAATCATCGATCGCTACAAAGGAGCAGGACTTCAATGCCTCCAGCTTGTCGTAGGATATCTCCTCGAACTGCTCCGCCTTGGCGTAATATGCGCTCTTAGCTTCGATTATCGCGTATTTTACGGCTACTATCGTAAGATATGTCTTACCGGACTGGGATCTGTCTGTATATACCGCTACCCCCTTGCGCCCCTCGTCCTCGAAGAGAGCCTTTACAGCATCGAACCTGGCCTTTCTGGCCTTAGGATCGCCTGTATAGTCAAAAGAGAACGACTTGAGAGCGTAGGAAGAATAATCACTCATCCCCGCCTGATCATAAGCTTCTTCAAGAAGGTCAGACATACAGGAAGGACATACTATCCTCTTCCCGTTCTTTGTCACGGAATATCCCGTGTCGCCGCAGGATGCGCACTGATGCTTCTCCTCTTCGAATTCGGGATCTATATTATTATCCTTTATATAAGATTGCCTCTCTTCGAATAATTCCTTCTCGCGTACTTCAAGAGCGGGCACGGGCTTGTCGTCGTGATCTACGGCGGCAATGAGCTTGGACTTTCTTATCTCCAGAAGATCATTATCTATGGCTGCGAGCTTGGGATGAGCCGAGTAGACAGCAAGGATATTATCCTCGCAGGCTATCCTCCTTCTAAGGGCTGTATTGGCGACACGCTCTGCTATCAGCTCATTTATCGTCTTCATCGATACCTCCGAAAAGATTCAGGATGTCATCCTTCTCAGGCTCGGGAGAAGGTTCCTCGGAAGCATCCGCTTCCTCCTTCTTAACCGGAGCTTTCTGCTCGGGTTCTGCCTTCACTTCAAGTTCTGCATAGGTCTTATTGGGATTATTCTTTATACGCTTCTTAGAAGCCTTGGACTTATTCTCCTGCTTCTTAAGGTTCTCATATACCGCAGCGGCATCGATGTCCGCTATTCCGGCAGCATACCATTCGCGGAGCTTGTCATCCACGTGCTTTGAAGTGATATTGCCCCTGAAGTCATTGACCCTGAAAGCATATTCCACCAGCCTTGGCGAAGCGTCGAATTCGTTGATCCACCTGTCGATCCTCTCGATATCCATTCCGTTCAATCTTCTTCTGGTAAGACGGCCCATAAGAGATACCAGCTGCTCTCTTCTGCCCTTCTTATCGTAATAAGCCTTGAGCTTATCGGGAGTCGTATATCCGTTCTTGCGCCATGACTCGGCAAGGTCATACATGCTGTTGACCTTAAAGTGGATCTTAAGATCTCTTCCCTCTTCAAAAAGGCTGTAGACGACGGATGAATGAAACTTGTATTCATAGAGGCACTTGTCCACCAGTCGGTAGAAAAGGTAGGACATATTGCCCATATAGAATGTCTTGTTGATGCTTCCCGCAAGGATATTACGTGATTCCTCATCTGCGGAGAGAACGGGATCGCTCATCTCGCCTTCCTTCGATACCATGGTCTTTATATAGGAATCAACTTCTGCTCTCTTGATATCTGCAAGGACAAGCTTTTCTTCCTTGGACGTCAATAGCAGACCGTTCTCGATAAGGTCTGCTACTGCTTTATCGGCATCCGCCTTGGAAAGGACGCCGTATGAATATACTTCTTCTCTTGAAAGCTCATTATATCCGCAATTCATCAGGAGCCAGAGATAAACGCAGATGGCTTCCTTGGAAAGTTCCTGTGCATATTGGGTAACAAAGATATCAGGAACGAGAGTATCAGACAATAACAGTTCATGACTGCTCTCAGATTGCTTCATTAAAGATCTCCGAATCGTTTTTTATTGTGAAGCGCCGGTATCCTCGGGAACGGCAGGTGTCGTCTCGGGAGGTGTCGTCGGCGCCGGAGTGGTCTCGGTAGGAGCCGCCGTTTCCGTAGGAGCGGGAGTCGTATCGACAGGCGCTGCCGTATCGACAGGCGCTGCCGTATCGGAAGGTTCGGTATCCGAAGGAGGCGTAGTCTCTGTAACCGTCGGGGTAACAGTTCCCGTAGCGGCGTCAAAAGCTGCCTGGGTACCGTCGGGCTGAAGCGTACCTACTTCTACTATGGCATTGATAGTAGCATAGCGTGTGTCGTCCAGCTGGACCCTGTTGATCTCATTGCCCTCTGCATCGTACCAGATCTGATAGGAACGGGCCGTAACTCCGTTGTGAGCACCTCTCGTCTGATTTCTCGTTCCTACAGGAAGAGAACCGTTTGCAACATATGTAGTGCCTGCTGCGGAAGATGAGATCTGCTCACCCTGGAAATCGATATATACTCCGTCCTCGAACATATGGCCGTAGATAGCAACGGTGATATAGCTCGTTTCGGGATCCCAGTATGCATAAAGTGCAATGGGATATCCGCTGTTATTTGTGAAGGCATAGTCCTGATTGCCCCAATCTACTGCAGCATCAGTACCTACTTCTGCATAAGAGGAAGGCCACTGGTGGGGATGTCTCTCATCGATCTGAAGATCAGCCTTGATACAGGACTGATAGATCATTGAGCTAACCTGACAGACACCGCCGCCGAAGTCCTGCTCCGTAGTACCGTTAACGATAACACCTGCCTCAAGATATCCGCTGGCAGCAGTACGCTGTCCGATGAAGCCGTTGAATGAGAAGGACTCGCCGTCCTGAAGCACCAGTCCGTTGATCTTCTCGGCAGTTATGGAGATGTTATGGTTACGATTGGAATTAGACGTAGTCTGTGAAGAAGATTCGGAGATAAGACCGAATTCATTGTCGATCATCTCACCCGTGAGCGAAGGCTCGGTAACTTCCGCACTGACTTCAACGGAGCCCGTATATGTTCCGGCATCAAGAAGTGCCTTGACATCAGCTACTGCCGTATCGATATCAACTACATAACCGATCTGTGAATCGGTGTGCTGGAAAGTACAGGACTCGGAATCGAACCCGGTGATCTCAGCCTCGACAGGCTCGCAGTTAACGGGATTCAAGACATCGTGTACAAGAGCAGAGATGGAATCCGTATTAAGGGTATAAGCCGTCTGGTATTCTGCGGGAGCAGTCTTGAGAGCTTCTCTGGAATTATGAAGCTCGATGAGCTGCTCTGCTGTCTCCTGGCCTGTAGGTCTTAAGTAATTAAATGCAGTATCTACGACTTCAGCCACATTGGACTCGACAGGAAGGCTCGTAAGATCCAGAGGATAGACAGCACCGTCGAGAGAAAGACTTATGTCTATCTCGATAGGTCTCTCGGGCTGATTGGCGATGACTGCCTGTGTAGCCTGATCCTTAGTCATTCCGCTGACGTCTACGCCGTTGATGATGATGCCCTGAGGGAAGACCCCGACAGCCATCTCGGCAAGGAGTTCATCCTGCGTCATCTTGACTACAGTTCCGTCGGAATTGGTGATATCGTAACGCTTCTCGAAAAGACCGAACTTATAGCAAGCGCCGCCTGCCACGGCGAGCACTACTACGGTTGCCATGACGATAGCGAATACGGGAGCCTTCTTGCCGGACTTCTTCTTGGGTGAAACCTTCTTGGAAGAACTTGCGGAGCTCTTCTTGGAACTTGTGCTCTTCTGAGGCTTGGATGCCCCGGTTTCCGAATTGCGGACCGCAAGCTGCTTACCTGATACCCCCGAAGACGTATTCCTTACTCCAGGACGTACAGGAGTATTCTTCTTACTACCATTTCCTGTCTTCTTCATTTATCTCATTCCCTCTATAAACTCAAATTCACTATTTAAAAATATAAATAAGGACAGTCAAAACTTCAACCTAATTATTATATAAAAAATACTGATTTTTTATCAAAGGGATTGTATATTTTTATTTCCTGCCCACTTTGCACTTTTCAAATGATATAATTAGTTGGATTATGCTTCGACGAGGAGAAAAATGAGAAACAAGATCTTTACAATCCCTCATCTGTTTAAGCTCCTGTTCCTTCTGGGACTTGTATTGGTGGTTCATTTCGCATATATCACCAGTTTCTTCGCCATTTTCGGAAAGGCCATGGAGAACACCCAGACAGGTAACAACTACGAAGCTTATCAGGCTCTCGCGCCCATAATCACTTTGGCTACGATATTCCTGGGCGACTTTCTTCAGATGCCCCGTTTCTTCAGGAAGAAAAACATAGATATCGTCTCTCAGACGATCTATTTCTGTACTATCCTTACTCTCACCACTTTGTCCGCCAAGGACCTTACCGAACAGCGTGCCTTCCCCCGAAGCGTTATCGTATTGAGCTATGCTTTCCTTCTGATGTACGTATTCGGATGGGAACTTTTGTGCAGCTTTATAAGCCATAGGATGTACGACAACGGAGAGCTCATCATCATCGGCTCCAACAAGTCCACCATGAACCAGGTCAGGGATAAGATCAATCCTTCCCTTAAGGGCATGGATCTCGACCTCAGCAGGTCCATAAGATATTCCGATAAGACGGCCGTCAGGTCAGCCATTCGAAGTAACGCCGAGATATTCCTGTGCCCCGATGTTCCCGAGGATGTCAAATCAGACATAATCCTGTCCTGTGCCAAGCATAAGACCGTAGTCTATATCGTTCCTCAGTTCTATGAGATAAGCCTTTACAAGTCCAGGATCATCAATCTGAACGACTTAATGGTAATGCTCGTAGACAGGATGGGACTTACCTTCGAGCAGAGGATCGTCAAGAGATTCATGGATATCATCCTCTCCCTTCTGGCGATCATCTTATCAGCTCCGATAATGCTCATATGCGCCATTATCATCAAGATAAGTGATGGCGGTCCCGTTTTCTACAGACAGGAAAGACTTACCATGAACAACAAGCCTTACAGGATCTATAAGCTCCGTACCATGAGGATAGACGCGGAAGCTGCGACGGGAGCCGTAATATCCGGTAAGGACGATCCCAGGGTCACGCCTTTCGGAAGGTTCCTCAGAAGATCCAAGCTCGACGAAGTCCCTCAGTTCTATAACGTGCTTAAGGGCGACATGAGCGTAGTAGGTCCCAGATCCGAGCGTCCCGAGTTCGTTGCAAACTTTGAAAAGGAGATCCCCGGCTACTCTCAAAGGTTCGCGGTCAAGGCAGGTATCACCGGTCTTGCGCAGGTAGCGGGCAATTACGATACTACTCCTCAGGATAAGCTTCGCTACGACCTTCTCTATATCAAGAACTATTCCGTGCTTCAGGATCTTAAGATAATGTTCCTTACGGCAAGAGCGATATTCTCGCCCCATCTCTACAACAGGACTTTCGAAGATAATAAGCAGACTTTCGTATCAAGCGACAGTCTGATCGGAGAGGAATCCGGTGAACGCAGGAGCTGAAGAATATTCCGTCCTTATGTCGGTATATGCCAAGGAGGATCCCGAATACCTGACTTCAAGTATCAGGAGCATCCTCGATCAGACCGTCCCCACGGACGACTTCGTTATAGTATGCGACGGACCCTTAACTAATGAACTGGAGTCTGTCCTCAGAGACTTTAAAGGCAGCATCAATCTCGTAAGACTTTCTGAGAATCAGGGTCTTGGAAAGGCTCTTGAAGCAGGGCTCGCCAGCTGTCGTCACGACCTGGTAGCCCGTATGGACAGCGACGATATCGCTTATCCCGACAGGATGGAAAAGCAGCTCAGGGCCTTCTGTGAAGATCCCGAGCTGTCCCTTATGAGCGGCACCGTGACCGAATTCGTAAATACAGTCTCTGCCGTAACGGGCAAAAGAGAAGTACCTCTTTCCGATGCCGATATAAGGTCATTCTCCCGCAAGCGCAATCCCATGAACCACCCTGCCGTGATGTTCAGGAAGAGCGCCGTAAAAGAGGCAGGAGGATATAGCGAGGATTACCCTCTCTTTGAAGATTACTATCTGTGGATAAGGATGCTCAGGAACGGAGCAGTAGCCGGAAATACAGCCGATCCGCTCGTATACATGCGTGTTGATGATAAGACATACCAAAGAAGAGGCGGATGGAAATATGCTTCGGATATGCTCCGCTTCCATAAGTATCTTAAAGACTCGGGATGGACATCTGCGCTCGATTACATTACAGGCGCGGTTCCCCACGCAGTTATATGTGTACTTCCTAACTTTATCAGAGGATTTATCTACTCAAGGCTTCACTGACCGCGTCTGAACTTTACAGCATCATTATATGCCTTAAGAGTATGTTCGCCGCATCTTTGCCAGGTGAAGGTCCTGGCACGCTCAAGTGCCCTTCCGGTCTTATCTTCCGAATCGTTAAGGCTTCTTTGAAGAGCCTTTGCGATATCAGAGGGATCGTGCGGATCACAAAGATATCCGCAGTCCCCTGCAACTTCGCTCAAAGACGAACCTGATGTCGTCACGACAGGTACTCCCGAAGCCATTGCCTCCAGTACCGGAAGGCCGAAGCCTTCAAAGAAGGAAACATAGCCGACTGCTTCGGCTGCCTTCATCAGGGGGATCATATCCTGATCATCTACAAAACCCGTGAAGATGACATTGTTCTGCAGCAGAGGATCGGCGTTGACGATACTGAATGTCTCGTCGTAATACCAGCCCTTCTTGCCTGTTATGACAAGCTTATATTCATCCCTTATCTCTTCGGAAAGCTCTCTGTAGCCTTTAATAAGGCCAACAACGTTCTTACGGGGCTCCAGGGTACCCACATAGAGGATATACTTCTCGGGGATCTTGTATTTTGCCCTTATATCGGCTGTAGCAACCGGCGTATCGAAGAAAGCTTCGTCTACGCCCAGATACGTGACCTCGATATCCTTATTTCTCGGTTTGCTGCAGGTTAGAGAATCCTCGGCCGTATTATGCGACACGGCAACGATCTTGTCGCAGCTTCTTGCCGTCTGCTTTATATAGCCGCAGAACATGCGTCTCTTCCACCCGATCAGATATTCGGGGTGCAGAAAGTAAGCCATATCGTGAAAAGTCGATACGACGGCAAGCTTCCTGTCAATGAGGCGGGATATATAGGGCATGGTATAGTTGGGGCAATGAAGCACATCTATACCCAGCTTTTTGACCCTGAAAGGAAAGACGAACTGCTCCCAGAGTATCCTTATGTAAGTCTTACGAAGGATACTGCTCTTAACGGGGACCATGTGAAAGTTCGGCGCATATATCCCGAATCCGTCAAGGTCGTCATCCTGAGCAAAGAGATAATACTCATTCTCCTTATCGATCTTCTGAAGACCGATAAGGATACCGAGCATATATCTTCCGATACCTGTCTTATTCTTTTGGGTAGAAGTAAGGTCGATGGCGATCTTCATTTACAGAAGTTCCTTCCTGCCTTCTTCCTTTAACTTTTCTACCATCTTCTTAACATCCTGAAGTCTGGACTTGTCACAGACGAGGACAGCGTCATCTGTCTGAACTACGACAGTGTCCTTAAGGCCAATACCTGCGACAGTCCTGATCTTTGATGAACGGTCGAAGAAAACATTGCTTTCGCAATCGATGAGCACTGTATCACCAATACAAACATTTCTGTTGTCATCAAGATCGAATACGTTCTCAAGAGTATCCCAGGAACCGATATCGTTCCATGCAAAGTCTGCGGGGATCACATATACGCCGTCAGCTTTCTCCATGATACCGTAGTCTACGGATACGTTCTCAAGGGTGGGATATACTCTTTCAACTGCTGCCTTCTCGTCATCGGTCCTCAAGCTGTCGAAGATGCTCTCCATCTTCTCGTACATATCGGGAAGGAGCTTCTTAAAATATTCAAGGATAACGGATGCCTTCCATACGAACATACCGGAATTCCACAGATACTTACCGGAATTAAGATACTCCTTGGCATCCTCGAGGCAGGGCTTCTCTACGAACCTGTCGAGAGCATATACTTCCTCTGATACGGGGCTGTCCTTCTCGAACTTCAAGTAGCCGTATCCTGTAGAAGGGAATGTGGGACGAAGGCCGATCGTTATGAGACGGTCTGTCTTCTCAGCGGTATCTATGGCGAGCTTTAAGACCCTCTCATATTCCTTAACGTTACCGATATGGTGGTCAGCTGCAAGTACTGCCATTACTGCATCACCATAGAGCTTCTTCAATGTCATGGCCGCATAGATGATGCAGGGAGCCGTATTCCTCTGCATGGGCTCGATAAGGATATTATTCCTGTCGACCTCATCGAAGAGGACCTTGCTCGTAAGCTCGGCCTGTACGGCGTTTGTAACTATGAATGTATTCTTTCTGTCTATTACGTGATCATAATGCTTAATGGTCTCATTGATCATGACGTCATCGCCCGTGATCTTAACGAGCTGCTTGGGAGCAGACATCCTTGATAAAGGCCAGAAGCGCGTTCCGCCGCCTCCTGCCATGATAACAGCACAACTCAACATGCTAATATTCCTCCAAAATTACGCAATTTTGCTAATGTGAATTATAACGCACATCATGTAGAATAATCCACATGGAGTATAGTTTTCTGCTTGGGTCCGATATGGACTACACGCTTTTGATGCCGGGTAAACCGATATCTGACGTTAACCTTCGTGCCGCACGCGCTTTGCGCGAAGCGGGCGGGGCTCTGACGATATCCACAGGCAGATCCTCATTTATAACAGGCATATATACAGATGTATTAGGTACGGATGTTCCCATTATCACGAGTAACGGAGCATCCGTTTTTGATCCTTTGGAAAGGAAGGAGATCTACTCCTCCCTTATCCCCGAAGAGACGGTAAGAGAACTACTCACGATATTTATAGACAATAACTCCAACGCCACCTGCTACAGTCCCGAAGGCATATTCTACGCACCGGGAAGCTTAAGGCGCGAGTTCATAACAAACTACAATAAGGATCTTCCCGAAGATAAGAAGGCCCCCGTGGGAGATATCACCCGGGAGATGCTGCAGGCAGGCCTTCCTCCCGTTAATAAGTTCCTTCTGATAGATCCCGACGAAGACACCTTAAGTCACGTAAGAGTCGTAGAGGGGCTGGAGATAGTAAGCTCCGCGGGCGGATTCTACGACATAATGAAGGAAGGCAACTCAAAAGGAGACGGTCTTATGAGAGTAGCCGACATCATCGGTGTCCCGCACGATATGACTTTCGCCATAGGTGACAGTGAGAATGACCTCTCCATGATAAAGGACGCCAAGTACGGCATCGCCATGAAGAACTCCGATCCAAGGCTCATAAAAGCCGCCTCCTACATCACGGGTACGTGCGAAGAAGACGGCTTTGCAAAAGCTGTATTCGATTATATACTGCCTCTTGTCAGGTGTTGAGAAGTCTGTCGAAGCGTTCTACGATACTTTTCCAGCTGAAGTTATTATCAACATATTCAATACCGTTCCTGCCCATAAGCTCACACTCGTGAGGGTGCGTCAGCAGGTAATCGGTACATCCCTCAAACTCATAAAAACCATTATAGTAGAGGGCACCGTTACTCCTTAGGCAATGTCCCACAAGAACGTCGCAGGCAGCGGTAACAAGAGCCGGACGTCCCAGTTTCATTGCCTCCAGGACTACTATTGAAAGGCTCTCATACTTAGAAGGAAGCACGAGGAATTCGGAAGCGGCGATGGCACCGTACTTATCTTCCTCGGATACGAATCCCAGAGAGATTATGTCATCGGCCTTAGGGACTTCGATTATCTCCTTGCCTACCATCACAAGCTTCAGTGTTGAATCCTTATGTCTGTCCTTATATTCCCTGAAATACTTGAAAAGCTCGGGGCAGCACTTATTCTCGTCGATCCTGCCCACATAGATCATGAACTTATCCTTGATATCGTACTTCTCCCTGAATGAACTTGCAGATACGCCTTCGGGTATCTCCACGCCTGATCCTCCGATACCGTCGTTGTCGGGGACTGATGCCGTAGCGGGAAAGAGCTTATTAACAAGAGCTTTCTCCTCAGGAGTCAGGAAGAAAAATGCCGAAGGGATCTCAAACATCTTCTTGAACATCGGGATATGTATCGTCCATTCCTCGTGAGCGGTAGAGATGAGGATACCCTTCTTGCCTACTGCCTGAAGTCCGTAGTATGTCGTATAGTAAAGATAGGTCATGAAGACGAATCTGTCGTAGTTATCCTTGTTGTCACGAAGCCACTTTATAAGGCCGGGGCACTCGGGGCCTTGAAGCGTCATCCACTGCTCCTGCTCTTCGGCGGAAGCCTGTCCCGAAGCTACCTTGTCACATATCTTGGCAAACTTCTCCTGTACTCTCTCGTGAGCTACGGAGAACCTTCTTACCTTTACGCCATTCAAGACTTCTTCGTCCGCTTCGTATTCATCCTTCCACGTAACGTAATCGATAGCCTTTGTAGTTGCTACCTCGACCTCGTGGTCGGTAAGAGCGACCAGATGTTCGGCTAACTGCCTCGTAAGGACTTCGGCACCGCCGTTTACTTCTTCACCATATCTCTGGACAACAAAACAGATCTTCATAGTCCCGTAAACTCCCTAAATTGCTTCATGAACAACTCTGATACATTCTCATAAGTAAAGTCCTTGAGCCTCTCATTCTGCTCAGCGATCATCTTCTGTCTCAAATCCTTATTGTGTAATACCTCGTGAAGGCACATGGCGGCCTTGCCCATATCCTTGTCCTTAAGAAGGATTCCCGTTCCTCCCAGGGTCTCAGCTATGGCAGTCGAATCGTATGCGATGATCGGGATCTTAAAGTACATTGCCTCAACAAGAGGAACACAGAATCCTTCGTGCTCACTCATGCAGACGAAGGCATCGGCGCTCCTGTAGTAAGCAAGGATCTTGTCAAAAGACAGATGACCTCCGAAGACGACATCCTTGAGACCGAGCTTTAACGCATATATACCGAGCCTGGACATGTACTTCTCCATACCGGAAGGATTACCTGCCAGAATGAGCCTTACGGGAGAATCCTTGTAGAGCTGACGATAGGCATACAGAAGGGATATGAGGTCTTCCTGCTTCTTGTTGGGCGCTATCCTTCCTACAAAAACGATATTCTTTACTTCGTGATCGTTAGTAAGGGTGTCTCCCCCCATCTTCTTCAAAGTGCAGGGCTCAGGTTCCTTCTCATAGTCCTCGAAAGGTATCAGTATGGGTCTTACCTTGAGGTCGCACTTATAGCCGTAAGAGACGAGCTGCTGCCTGTTAAAATCCGATACGCAGAAGCCGCCGTCAAAAGTATCCCTTAACTCCATCGTCTCGTACAGGCCCTTGCTGCAGAGCCTTGCGAGCTTTCCGCTGTACTTAACGAAGAAATCCGGCGGAGTGGTGTTATGGTAGATAACATACTTTCTGCACTTATACGACTTGATCTTTACGTTAAGATCGGTTCCCGTAGAAAGGTGATAAAGAATAATGTCGTCCGGACGTATCCTGGGAAGCTTCTCTATCTTCTTGACTCCGCGAGCCTTTGCGCTCTTGCTCATATTCTCCGCATAGATAGCCGTCTTATAGCCGTTGGCGGATAAGAGCTTTCCTATCGCAAGGCAGTCATTACTTACCGCATCACCGTATGAGACTGTAGTCAATATCTGATAAACCGTCATTATTTCTTCTCTCTGTCACTGCTTAATTTCCTGTTGAGCTTTAAGATCCCGGCCCTTAATTCCGCTATCTCCTTGCGGTTAGCTTCAACCTCATCAAAGACTATACCGAGATTCTTGTTAACATCGTTCTGCTTATATACGGCATGGTTGATATAAAAACCGAAGAGCAGTCCTCCGATCTTTTCCGGCAGGCTTCTGTACTGCGGAACGACCTGTTCGATCTCGTGCATCTTGGGAATGGTATTGCCTATAAAGGCATCAACTGTCGTATTATCGGAACTTGAAGCCGATATGAGGCTTATGTCGTCGAATGTCATGGGAAAATCCACTTTGGGGACTTCTTTTCCTTCCAATAACGCCTGAAGATCTTCCCTTGCCGAAGACATTACTTGTCCTCCCTGGAATCTACTACTCGCTCGAGCCTTGCAAGCTCTTCCTTAAGAAGGGCTATCTGCTCTCTCTGCTCAAGTACGGTCTCTGCAACGTAGAGATACTGCTGATTAAGCGCATTCTGCTGTCCTACGATAGGCAGGAAGAAAAAGCTTGCCAGCTTACGTATACACTTCTTTACGAATACCTTGGCGGGATTTCCCTCCAGCATCTGATAAGGCTGTACTTCAAAATTATAAGAGATATATCTTACGGCTTCCTCGATCTTATCGTCAGATCTTACCTTCTCGACGATCTTCTGATCAGCAAAAGATAACGGTATCTGATCCGCTCCGCTGGTCTTGATGTTATCCCTTATTTCCTCCATTATCTTTGTAACATCAATACTTTCCGACATACTTACTCCTTATTCTCCATTATTCTTTTCCGTTTTCTTTTTTATTTTGTGATGTTCTTGTCAGAGAAGCTCCAGTCATGTTCCAGGTCGACCGTACCTACTCTTCCCGAGCGTGATACTATCTCTATCTCCAGCGCCGTCTTCCAGTAATCCACAGGGACATCACCCTGCTCGATGGAAAAACCTACTATGAACTTGCCTGGGAGCAATCTGTTGTTCTTGAGCGTTATCTCATAGCTTCCGTCTTCCTTGATCTCGAAGTCCTTGAACTTCTCGATCTTCGTATTCGTGCCGAAGATATTGAGGCCGTCGTCTCTATAGATACCTATACCGAAGACGGCATTCTCGACCTTGTCCCTGACCTTAAAGTCAATGACAAATCTGATGTCCTCCCCTGTATAGAAGATCGACTGCTCTTCTTTGTTGCAATTATATGCTTTTACACTTGAGATCTTTACCTCTCCGCTTCCCCAGCGAAGTGTACTCTCATTTGCCTGTGACTCTACTATCTGTACGGGTGTCATGCCGGATAAGAGGACTTCCTTCTTCCTTCTTACTTCGCCCATGTATTCCAGATACTGCATATGGATGTCCTCAGGCTTACCCTGAGCCATTACCTTACCTTCGTGTACCCATACGGATTTATCGCAGAACTGCTCTATCTGATCCAGGGAATGAGAGACGATGACTATGGTAGTACCGTTATTCCTGATCTCCTTTAGCTTGTTGAAGCACTTCGCCTGAAAGTTCGCGTCACCTACCGCAAGGATCTCGTCGATAAGAAGGATGTCCGCGTTAACGTTGATGGCAACGGAGAACGCAAGCCTCATGTACATACCGGAAGAATATGTCCTTACCGGGTTATCTATGAATGTACCGAGCTCTGAGAATGCGACTATCTCACCAAGCCTGTCATCTATCTCCTTCTTCGAGAGACCGAAGATGGAAGCATTGTTATAGATATTCTCTCGTCCCGAAAGGTCCGGATGGAATCCCGCACCGAGCTCAAGAAGGCTCGATACTCTGCCGTATACATCGATCGTACCCTCATCGGGATAAAGTATCTTGGTCATGAGCTTCAGAAGCGTACTCTTGCCGCAACCGTTATGACCGATGAGTCCTACAGACTCGCCCTTCTTTATATCCAGATCGACACCGTCCAGGACTACTCTGTTCTCATGACGGTTCCTCTGCCAGAAGAGCATACGCTCCTTAAGGCTGTTGGATTTGTCGTAATATACCTTGAAAGATTTCTTAAGTCCGCGGATCTTGATCGCCAATTCATTATCTGCCATATCAAAGTTCCTCCGCAAAACGCACCTGGAGTTTCCTGAAGACGATGGCGCCTACTACCAGGAAGAACAGGCCGATGACCAAAGACTCGATGAGCGTGGAAAGATTCGGAACGCCTCCCTCATAGAGTATTGCCCTGTATGCCCTGATGATCGGTGTCATGGGGTTAAGGGAATAAACAGCCTTGAACCTCTCGGGGATCAGAAACTCCCCGTAACATATAGGGGTCGCGAACTGCCATGCCATGGTAATGATACCGAGGATATGCTCCAGGTCGCGAAGATATACCGTAAGTGCGGACGCTATAAGTGCCAATCCAAGAGCGAATATGAACTCAACGATCATTATGACCGGAAGGCATAAAAGTCCCCCTGCAGAAGGCACGACACCTGATACGAGCGCTACCGCTATTACGACGATAAAGCTCAGTGCCATATTGACGAATGCGCCGATAACATATGAGATCGGTATTACTTCTCTCGGAAAATAGATCTTCTTGATAAGGTCCTTTTGAACGATTATCGAGACTGAACCGCCTACCAGACACGTGGAGAAGAATATCCACGGTATAAGACCTACAAAGAGATAAAGGTGGAACTTAGGGATCCCGGCCTTCATCAGTATCTTAAAGACAAAATAATAGACTATGAGCTGGAGGAGCGGATTGATAAAAGTCCAGGCAAAACCAAGTATGGAGCCTTTATAACGGCTCCTGAGGTCTCTCCTGACCATGCTCACGATCATTTCCCTGTATTTGTATAATTCTTTAAACATATCTGTTTCTGTAAGCTTCAAGAACGCTTATGAGCGTATCCTCGATATCATATTCGGGTTCAAAGCCGGTATCTTCACAAAGCTTGGTGATATCCGCACTGTAATGAACAAGATCTTCATCGGGAAGCCTCGGAGGAAGAGTAGTCTTAGCTGCTGCTTCAGGACTATTTGCCACCAGGATCCCTATCATGTCCCTTATGTACGAGCTCCTGCCCGAACCGACATTATACACCTCGCCGATACGGCCTGTCTCGCCTAAGAGTCTGTATGCCCTTACTACATCCCTTACATCAGAGAAATCTCTCCATGAATCAAGGTTGCCGTACTCGAAAGTATCAAGCTCGCCCTTCTCCAGGAGCGCGATCCTCTTACAGTAATCCGTTACTACGAACCCTTCCTTCTGGTTAGGTCCTATATGATTGAAAGATCTTGTGAATACTGCCTTTAAGCCCTTCTTGTTGATAAGGAGCCTTAAGATATCCTCCTGCGTATTCTTGGATACGGCATAAGGAGAATTCTGTACGAGCGGGCAGGATTCGTCGACCTCGGGAGTATCCGAAGCAGACATATCATACTGATTGGCAGAACCTATAAAGAGGATCGTCGTATCGGGGCAGGAAGCGATGACCGCCTCTGCGATGTTGACGGAAAGATCCACATTAAGGTGCATCGTCAGATTGATATCCTTCCAGGATATGATGGGAGATGCCTGACCTGCAAGATTGAAGATAACGTCGGGCTTTATATCAGAGATCAGCCTTAAAGCCTCCTCCTTATCGAGCATATCCGCCTTGATGACATCCTTGCCGTCAGAGACGATATCTGCTCCGACCGTCTCGTATCCGCAGGATCTTAATTCCTCCATAAGGGCAGAGCCTGCAAATCCCATTGCACCTATGACAAGAGCTTTCTTCATATATCAGAGTCCGTTCTCTTCCTTGACGATCTTAAGATCGTTCTCGACCATTCTCTTAACGAGAGAAGAGAAATCGATCTCTCTTCTCCATCCGAGCTTCTTCTCGGCCTTAGCGGGATCTCCCAAGAGGAGTTCTACCTCAGCGGGTCTGAAGAATTCGGGGTTAACGGATACGAGCACCTTACCTGTCTTTGTATCGATACCCTTCTCGTCAACGCCTTCGCCTTCCCACTTAAGCTCGATGCCGACATGCTTAAATGCAGTATCGGCGAACTCTCTTACTGTTCTTGTCTCATTGGTGGCGATTACATAATCGTCAGGTGTATCAGCCTGGAGCATGAGCCACATAGCCCTTACATAATCCTGTGAATGACCCCAGTCTCTCTTAGCATCGAGATTACCGAGCTCCAGATGATCCTGAAGGCCGAGTGAGATCATTACTGCAGCATGAGTGATCTTCCTTGTTACGAACTCAAGTCCTCTTCTCTCGGACTCGTGGTTAAAGAGGATACCGGAACATGCGAACATGTCGTAGCTCTCTCTGTAATTCTTTGTGATCCAGTGACCATAGAGCTTAGCTACTCCGTAAGGTGATCTGGGATAGAAAGGTGTCTCCTCGTTCTGAGGGATGGCCTGTACCTTACCGAACATCTCAGATGTGGATGCCTGATAAAATCTGGCCTCGGGCTTAACTATCTTTATTGCCTCGAGCATATTCGTTACGCCGATGGCATCGATATCTGCCGTTCCGATAGGCGTATCCCAGCTCGTCTTAACGAACGACTGGGCTGCAAGATTATATACCTCGTCCGCCTGGGATATCTTCATTGCGGTGATAAGTGATACCGCATCCGTCATATCTGCATAAATAAGATGCACCTTATCTTTTAAGTGCTCGATATTACCGTAATCAACGGTAGCCTTTCTTCTCCAGATGCCGTATACCTCGTAGCCCTTCTCAAGGAGAAGTTCCGCAAGGTACGATCCGTCCTGTCCGGTAATTCCTGTAATGAGTGCTTTCTTCATAATATCCTCCTAAGAGTAAACATTGAGATTATATCACAAATGAGAATGCCTGCCTGTATACGTTTGAGGCATTTGCCCAAGTATAGGACGACGCCTTGTCTATCATCTTCTTGCGCTCCTCGTCCGAAGGGTTCCTGCGGACACTTGCGACAAACGCCTCGGCAAAAGCACCTTCGTCATAAGGCGCCGCCTTCATTGCCAGATCGCCTGCCACTTCGGGGAGGCTGGAAGTATCAGATATTATGCAGGGAGTACCGCATGCCATCGCCTCAGTAACGGGCATTCCGAAGCCCTCGTAGATGCTGGGGAACACAAAAGCTTTTGCACAGCGGTAAAGATCTCTCTTCTCTTCCTGAGAGATATAGCCTGTCCTTATTATCCTGTCACTTACGGGGCTGTTCTCGATGGCAGCGAGGGTCTCCTGCGCATGCCAGCCAACGCCGCCTGCCAGGATGAGCTTTACTCCCGGCATATCATCACAGGCTTTCTCAAAAGCCTTTACTATGGTCTTTATATTCTTTCTGGGCTCCAAAGTACCGACATATAAAAGATAGTCCTCAGCCTTGTACTTCTCTTCGAGGGACCTTCTGGCGGCTTCTTCCTCCTTAAGGTCAGCGAAAGGACGATAATACGACACATCCGTTCCGCAGGGAGCTACGAATATACGCTCCTCGGGAACTTTAAGAAGTTCTGTGATCTCCCTCTTGGAGAACTCGGATATGGTCACTATGGCATCCGCCTTGTCAGAAGATGCCTTGAGGTGATTTTGCAAAAGGCGCCTGTTCCTGTCATCCATGGTCTCGGGATATCGCATCGACACCATGTCGTAGATAGTTATTACGCTCTTTCCCTTAAGTCCTCCCGGGACAAGATAGTTGAAGAATACCGTCAGGTCAGAAGAAGAACCGGTAAGCTTCTCATAAGGCCATATCTTACCCATACCTCCGAGCCTGATATAAGCTCCGAGCGGCATATCCTTGACAACGTGAAGTCTTTCTTCGTCAAAGGGGATCTCCAGGTTATTCTTAACATTGGAAGGAGCATCGTTTCTTCCAAGAAAATCAAATACGTGCATCTCAAAATCGTCGGGACCTGTCAGAAGTCCCCTAAGCGTATTGGCTGCATAGAACCCTATTCCAGTAAGGTTCTTCTGAGCCAGAGGCTGCACGTTATATGCGATCATTTCTTCTTATTTCCCTTTTTGGCATAGGAATCGGACCTCTTGCTGCTTAAGAATACGAAGTAGCCGTCCTCTTCAAAGATCCTGACGCCTCCGAATACGGAGATCATCTTATTCTTATACCAATCCTTGCGCTTTGTTACCAATAACATCCTGCCGCCTGTAGAAAGCCTGTTAAAGCCCTTCTCTATAAAGGTCTTAGCCACCTTAAAATCCGTATGATACGGCGGGTTGGACAGGATGACAGTATATCCCTTATCCGTTACGGCTTCAAGTGCGTCGCCGCATACGACCATGGCTCCTTCAAAGCCGTTGGCCTTCATGTTCTTCCTCGAGCATTCGCATGCCTCGGGGTCGATGTCCGTCATAGTCACGTTCGAAGGAGAGACTCCGCAGCAGCAAGCCGCAAGGCCCACTATCCCCGTTCCGCAGCCTAAGTCCAGGACCTTGTCATCAGGGGAAAAATCGGCATGCCTTAACATAGCAACAGTCCCTCTGTCCGCCCCTTGAGGGGAGAACAGAGAGACTTCGGTTCCTATATTTATCTTTCTGCCGTTAAACTCGGCTTCGTACATCAAAGACGTCCTTTCACGAATGAAGACATCTCTTCCTTGACCTTCTCAAGAGTAGTCTTAGCACCGTCTTCGGTATCACCGTATACGCCGAAGTATATCTTGAGCTTAGGCTCTGTACCTGAAGGTCTTGCGCAGGCCCAGTCAAGGCCCTTATCACCGCCAAGCTCGTAAAGGAGAACATTGGACTTGGGAAGATCCAATACGGATGTCTTGATGCCGTCCTCGGTAAACTCGTATCTTACGGAGTTCTGGTAGTCTCTTACAGCCTTTACTGCGGGACCGCCGATAAGGTTCTTTGCACCTTCGATGTCCTTAACGTTCTCAACATCGTTTCTTAAAGATACCATGCACTCGCCTATCTTAGCGATTCCTTCCTTGCCCTCGAGAGTAAAGCTTACTGCCTGCTCGAAGCCGTAGCCGTGCTTCTTGTATATCCTTTCGAGGCGGTCAAATAATGTCTCGCCCTTGTCGAAAGACTGCGCTGCCATACCGCAAACGAGCATAGCCGCTACAACTGCGTCCTTATCTCTTACGTCAGTACCGGAAAGGTAGCCGTAGCTCTCCTCGAAGCCGAACTGGAAGTGCTTGTCGCCGAACTCGTCGTCGAACTTGATCCTCTCGCCTATGTACTTGAATCCTGTAAGTGTCTCCTGAAGCTCAACGCCGTATTCCTTACATACGCTTGCGCAAAGCTTTGTGGAAACGATGGTAGTACAGGCAAAAGAGTTATCCTCAAGGGTTCCCAATCTCTTCTTGGAGTCGAGGATATAGTCAAGGAGCATAAGTCCTACCTGATTACCCGTGAAGCACTTATATGTAACTTCGCCGTTCTCCTCGCATCTTGCTGCGATACCTAATCTGTCGGAGTCGGGGTCGGTACCGAATACAAGAGAAGCTCCTACCTTCTTTGCAAGCTCGATACCCATTGTAAGTGCGGCAGGATCCTCGGGGTTGGGGCTCTTTACGGTAGGGAAAGCTCCGTCGGGTACTTCCTGCTGAGGAACGATATATACGTTATTAAATCCTGCTCTCTTAAGGATACGTCTTACGGGCTTGTTACCTGATCCGTGAAGAGGAGTATAGACGATGCTCATGTCCGCCTGACGTGCGATGGCATCCTTGTCGATGATGAGCTTTGTAAGCATCTCGGTATATGCGATATCAACCTCGGGACCAAATCTCTTGATAAGACCGGAAGCAAGGCCTTCGTTAAAGTCAGAAGTCTTCACCTTTCTTACGTCGGCGAACTCGCTCATGTTCGAAAGGATCTCTGCTGCCGCCTCGTTGGTGACCTGACCGCCGTCCTCGCCGTATACCTTGTATCCGTTGTACTTGGGAGGATTGTGTGAAGCGGTTACCATAACTCCGCAGAATGCATTGAAATACCTTACCGCATAGCTGCACATGGGTACGGGACGAAGCTCGTCCGAGAGATATGACTTAACGCCGTAAGCTGCAAATGTGGTAGCTGCAACCTGTGCGAACTCGGGAGAGAAATGCCTCGAGTCGAAAGCGATGGCAACGCCTCTGTTCATTGCCTCTTCTCCCTTGCTGACGATATACTTCGCAAGTCCTGCGGAAGCCTTGGCTACCGTATAGACGTTCATCCTGTTGGTTCCGGCTCCGAGTACTCCTCTAAGGCCGCCTGTACCGAACTCAAGGTCCTTATAGAACCTGTCCTCGATCTCTTTCTCGTCTGAAGAGATAGCCTTAAGCTCTTCTCTTGTTGCCTCGTCAAAATAAGTATCAGTGCTCCAGATCTTATACAATTCCTTGTAATCCATATGATCCTCCTCTTTGTCTTCTTTTATCCTATGCTGACTATATCATAATAACGCCTTCTTTTGAGGCGTTTTTTTCTTCTTATCTGCCAATACGAAGAGCAAGGTCCCGACTATTCCGATGGCGGACAGCATGGCTCCCGTCTTAGTTCCCGGAGGGGTAAAATCCAATTCAATGTCGTGATGTCCCGGACCGCAGTCTATACCTATCAATGCACCCTGGTATACCTTGATATCGGCAGGCTGTCCGTCTATCTTAAGCGTCCAGCCCTTCTCGTACGGGATGGTAGTTAAGATGGCCCTGTCGTCCGTAAGATCGGATGTGATCTCCACGTGACCGTTAACGACTTTATTTACCGTAACTCCGGATATATCGATCCCGCCGAACTGCTCTTCGAAGATATCGTTATCAAGATATGCAAAATTGATATCTATGAACCTGAAGACACTGTCCTCAGATACTATGGAGACATGTATTACCTGTCCGGGTTCAAAGCTTCCGAGGCGGACTATTCCCGAATAGAAGGAACGGGAATCCCATCTCATAAAATATCTTCCGTCGACATATACCGTACAATCCGACAGGCATCTTGCCGTAGATACGTTAAGATACAATTCCTTGTCAGTCTCTACGGGGATCTCATAATCGATGATAACGGGAAGCTCCTCATTGATCTTATAAAGGGATATGATATCGTCCCTCTGATCGTATTCAGCCTCGGTGCCGAGAGTATCGGCATCAAAGGCGGCCTGCGAGGAAGTATCGTCTTCATCCTCATCGGAATCGGCGGTGATATAATCCGAGACATTTATATTCTCGCAATTGATATAGGTCGGCTCTATACCTTCGATCGGGATAAAGAAATCCTCCGTAAAGGAATCCGGGAACAACGATGCGTAGAAGCTGTTCCTGAATGAGAGGTAGTCCTTCTGCTCCGTCGCGGTCTCCAAAGCATAGATGTCAAATCCGAATGCACCCTGATCCACCGGGAATGCCAGAGGAAGAACGTTCCTGTTGCGATAAAGCGTCAGGTCATTATCATGAGTGTCGGATACGACGGGATCGGCGGCAGTATAGGGGCTTCTCGTCATTGTATGTCCGATGGAAAAGAATGCGTCGGTATCCGGAGAAGCGAATGTATATCCTGCTGTGAAGTAATTGTAGTTGACCGTAAATCCAAACTGCTTTATGAACCTGTGAAGGTTCTTGTTGGAACTTGAATTAAAGAAAGATATTCCGTTATAGCCTGCGTAGAATGAGCCTACATCGTCTACCTCATATGGCTTTAATTCAGGAGATGCCTGTTCAAGTTCTACCCTGAATGAAGATCCGTCATTACCGACAGCCGAGAGTTCCTCAATAGCTCTTATGGAATCTGCATACTTGGCGCCGTCTCTCGTATTAAGGGAGAGGACGGCTCTTCCTGCGGACATGATGGGAGCAAAGAATACGACCTCTGTAGTAACCAGGATATAGACAAGGGCCGGTACGATCTTGGGCATATCCTTAAGCTGCTCGTGCCACTTATCTTTACGAAGGAGGACAGAAAGCCCCGTAAATGCCGCTATAAGGCAGAGATTACAAAGGAATATCCTCTCTCTGTCCTTCATAAGGCTGAAGCTTTGTGCTGCAAAGAGAAGTACCGTCAATATCCCTCCGGCCTTAAGGAATTCTTTTGTTGTTGCCTGCTTTATCCTTTCGAGCATCTTGTGTGCTACCACAAGGAACAGCGGGTAGAATACGAAAGACTCTCTGTGGAAGAACCAGTTGGGAGTATCGAAGGCCTGCCACGCGACGTCAAATGCATTTATCAGGAATACTGCATATACACCCGCGAAGACGAAACCGTAAGTCTTTTTCTCCTTCTTCTCGGTACTTGCCGATACGAAGAAAAGCGTGCAGAGATATGTGACGAATACGCTGATAAATATATACGGAAGGTTATCGCTTAAGAAATCCTCATCGGTACCGAGGAAGATCTGATCGAGGAACCCCGTGAAGGTAAATCCTACAAAATCCTCGGACTTTTCCACTTCGACAGGATCTGCGTTAGCTATAGTATCTATGCCTACGGGAAGAAGTATGACGCACATTATAAGCGCACAAAGGACCGCTGCCGTTATGAACCTTATTATCTTCCCCCAAGCTGCCTTCCTGTCTGAATAAATACCTTTGGAATGAAGCCTTACCAGAAGGTAGAAGAACATATAGATACCCACCATGTAGGCAATATAGTAGTTACTTAAGAACAGGAGGAGCAAGGTCACCATAAGTCCCGCTTTCCTGCCCTCTTCCATGAACTTCTCCGTAAAATACAATGCCAGCGGCAGGAGCGCATATCCGTCCAGCCACATGATGTTGAACATATAGAGCATGAAGTACGAGGAGAAAGCATACATGACGCCGAAAAGGATCGACCACTTTGAATCGCCCTTCTCACTTCTCTTGTCTATAAAAAGGCACATAAAGGCTGCCGCCAAAGACATCTTAAGTCCTATGATAAAGGCGATGAACTCGCTTGTCTGCTCGGGTCTGAAAAGAAGTATCATGAGATTTAACGGGCTTGCCAGATAATAGCCGAAAGTGCCGGCCATGTTCTTGCCCATACCCATGGAGAAGGAATAGAGCATCTCCTTTACAGAGGACGCCGAAAGGAGCATGTTCCTGTACATGAAAAGGAAGGGAGCATACTGTGCTTCAAGGTCCGACAGGAGTATCGAATTGCTGCCTAAGGGGAATACCCTGCTTATAGCGAGCAGCAGCACATAGCATATCGCCGCATATATGAATGCGATCAGAGGCTTGCATCTCACGCTTCCCTTAACAGTCTTGCCGCGGCGCTCCTTAGAGGCATTCAAAGAGGCTACTTCTTTCATGTACACGCTCCAATTATGAATTGTATGCCAAGATACTTTTTGATTATAATACAAAGTAAATAATGTTCCAATCATAACGGAACCTGTCGGAGGTCTCCTGATGCTCATAAGTCTTATTGTTCCATGCTATAACGAAGAAGAATCCCTGCCCATACTCTACGAAGCGCTCTGCGATGTCAGAGAGCAAGTCAAGGATAAGGAGTTCGAGTTCATCTTCATTAATGACGGAAGCCGTGACAAGACAAGCTCCGTAATAAAAGAGATAGCAGCAAAGGACAGGGGTGTCAGATATACGATATTCTCCAGGAACTTCGGCAAGGAAGCCGCCATGTTCGCAGGTCTTCAGAAAGCCAAGGGCGACTACGTTGCCATCATGGACGCCGATATGCAGGACCCTCCTGCCCTTATACCTTCCATGGTCGAGGCCCTGGATAAAGACGAGGCCGATATCGTAGCGGCAAGGAGAGTCACGCGCAAGGGCGAACCTCCCATAAGGAGCTTTTTTGCCAGAGCATTCTACAGGCTCATCAACAAGATGGTCGACGTAGAGATAGCAGACGGCGCCAGGGACTTCAGACTCATGAAAAGATGCGTGGTAGACGCTATCTTAGAGCTTGACGAGCGCCAGAGATTCTCCAAAGGTATCTTCGCCTGGGTAGGATTCAGGACAAAGTGGGTAGAGCACGAGAATGTAGAGAGAGTTGCAGGAGAGACAAAGTGGAATTTCTGGAAGCTCTTCGCATATGCAATAGACGGTATCGTAGCATTTACAACGGCTCCCTTAAGGCTTGCGACATATACCGGATTCTTCTTCGCGGCAGCAGCATTCCTTTACATAATCTATTACTTCATCAGAGCGATAATCCTGAGGATCTACGATCGGGTTCCCGGTTATCCTTCACTTCTCTGCTTCATGCTGTTCATAGGAGGTCTTATCCTTATGGCACTCGGACTTGTAGGAGAATATATAGGAAGGATCTTCATCGAAGTCAAGAGAAGACCTCATTATGTCGTCTCAGAAGAGGAAGAAGAAGACTGATGTGCCTTTCCCGATCTTCCCTTGCGGACGATCTCATATACGACATAAGATAATGTCACGATAAGTGATACCGACGCCCCGGCAGCAAGCCCGGGCGTTTTGTATTGAAGTTTTATCTCATGTTCACCTTCGCTTACATCTATAGCCATAAATGCCAGACCTGCCCTGTAGACAGGGACCGCCTCACCGTTGTCCGTGGCAGTCCATCCCTCTGAATACGGGATCGCTATATAAAGATACTTATCCTTATCGGAAGAGACATTTAAGAGAAGCTCATTAGATCCTTCAAAGGAGTAAGAGATATCTTCCATTCCCGCGGTCTCATAGAAATCATCAAGTGTATCCTCGATCTGCTCCGAAGTCCTTGCATAGATCTTTATGTCTCCCAGGCTGTATGTACCGGGCATCGTGAACCTCAGTGATACTGAATCAGCCGTATCCTCAGTCATACCGAAGGTAAAGAGGAGTTCATCCTTCCAGTGATAATAGATATCGCGGTCGGATACTCCCACATAAAAATCGATCTTTACCACATCTTCCCCGTTATGAAGCTCCGGCACTATCATATACATGGAGTCAGAATGAATATCAGACAGGAGAAGATCGATCTCCACGCCGCTTAAAGGCTCGATATCAAGTGTCATATTACCTTCTCCCGAGACAGTAAATGTCCCGTCGTCATTAAAGGTGATCCCCGATGTCTCTCCCAACGTATAAGGGATCTCCCGGTATCCTTCGCCAAGATCGCAGGAAGGTATATCGCGATCCACGACCAGTGCGTGCATCATAAGTTCCTCTCTGCCCATAGGATCGAGAGCTTCAAACTGTGAAAGCGGAGCAACATCTTCATAGAAGAATGCTATTGAAGCACCTCTTTCCGCTTTATATAAGGTATAATCGCCATCCCTTGATACAGCCTCATATGCATAGGGTGCGCTTACCGCCTTAGGGCTTCCTTCAAATACGCTTATATATTCAGTACCGCACAATAACTCAGGATAATCTCTGCCTCTGAGGCCGCACTGATATACTCCCAGAGAATTACTGACTATTCCCATATCGAGATAGTAACGGTCAATATAGTTGTTACAGTTACTGTTATAGAAATCAAAACTGTTAACATCAGTGATCATGGAAGAATTAACGGGAACTCCCGTATAGGCCAGAGGCAGTCTGTCGTACCTGTTAACGCTTCCCTTGATCTGCGGGAGGAACCGGTCCATCTCATCCTCGAACATCTTGCCGTCAGCACCGTTAAAAGGGGTGGCGGATCCCGATATCTTCATTCCGAATGCATATACGCTCAGGATCAGGCACGAGATAAAGACGACTGCCCTGTACATGATATCCCTTCTTCTCGAGTATCTGTTTATCATTATTACCGCAAGAGCCGATATCATAAGTGACACGCCAGATATCAGAGAGCCGAGATCGCGTGTTATCACTAACGACAATAAAAGGAAGCCTGCCAGAGAAAGGGATATAAGAAGCTCTTTACGTCCCTTGAATTCTGGAAGTCTTTCATATTCGACTGCGATGATATATGACAGAAGAAGATCGAATCCGAAGATATATCTGAGGCTTGAAGTATTCATACCGTTGAAGACTGAGCCTATCACGGGAAATGCAAACGAAGCCGCATATAAGACGAACAGTATCTTAAGCCTTGATCTGTCCTTTTTTGAGAACAGGAGGATCAGAGCAACGACTATTAGCGACGAGAATCCCCAGAAAGCATCCGTATTTGTATTAATGAAAGAGAACGGATCTGCAATAAGCGACAGCCTTGATAAGGAGAAGAACTCCAGATGCTTATCCGAGTTCATCCTTCCAAGTCCCGCGATATTCATCATGGAAGGTATCTGTACCCAGATTCCGATGAGGATGCCCGTCAGGGACCGGATGACATAAGACGATATAAGAGGCAAAAGCTTCGGTGCTTCCTTCTTCCTCACTTCCGAGATATACCTTACGATGCAGTAAACTACAAGAAGAAGCATCATCATATATGTAAAGTAAAATGAGTACAAAGTACAAAGCGCCAGAGAGATCACGTAGGATCTGTGCTTCTTCTCCTCCCAGAGCCTTAAGGCACCGTTCATAAGAAGCGGGAATAAGATGAAGGCATTAAGGAAAAACACCTGATAGAACCCTATGTAGATAAAAGACGAGAAAGTATATACCAGTGATCCTGCGACCGCGCCTTCCCTTCTTATACCTCTTCTATTCGCAAAGAATAAAAAGGATACTCCCGACAGATAGAGCTTAGCCAAAAAGACTATGTCGAAAGCATATTCGGAGTATCTTGCCGGTATCAGCGCAGATATCCAACACATAACATCAGTAAGAGGATTGACGGAAGATGCGATAGTGACGACGGGGTCTGCACCCATACCTATGGACATATCCCACATGGGCAAAGTGAACGTATGAAGCACAAAGATATTCCTGCATACTTCCTTTATCCACTTTCCTACATAGAGGAAGTAGATATACTGCTGGTATACGCCGTCATCTCCGCCGTAGAAATGCCTGCCTCTGAACAGATAAAAAGGCAGGATCATAATTAGAGTAAACAGCACAAAACTAAGCGAATAATCGCCGTAGATGCTCTTGCTGTTACCTAGTCCGGATCTGTTCTTTCCCATGATTAAGGATTATATCAAAAAGCCGCTACAGTTACCCATATCATTTATGCCCGCTTGAAAACCTACCATTTCAGTAGTATTATAGGAATATCACTTTTTGAGGTGTTCACATGAAGATTTCCACCAAAGGCCGCTATGCTCTTCGCATGCTCATCGATCTTGCCGAGCACAAGAATGACGGCTTCATCGCACTTAAGACCATCGCTGAAAGGCAGGATATCTCCAAGAAGTATCTGGAGCAGATCGTGCCTATCCTGAACCGTGCCGGCATTCTTCTTACCAACAGAGGTTTTCAGGGCGGCTATCAGCTTGGAAAGGACGCCGATAAGATCACTGTAAGAGAGATCCTTACGCTGACCGAAGGCGATCTCTTCCCCGTATCATGCATGACTCCCGGAGGCGAGATCAACTGTGACAGGAAGATAGACTGCCCCACCCTTCCTATCTGGCTCGGACTTAATAAGGTCATCAACGATTACTTAGACAGCATCTCTCTTGAAGATATAATCGTTCAGTCCAACGAACATTTCTCGGGAGACTATATGATCTGATACTGATCTGCCGGTAATTAGCCAAAGCCTTGTACCACAGTGGTGCAGGGCTTTTTTGTTTTATATGTACGGCCATCAAAAAAAACTATCTTCGTATTGCTTAACAACTGTTAATTCATTAGAATCGAATCATCACACACAAACGAGAGGAGATATACTATGAAGCACATCAAAAAACTCATCGCAACGATCCTGACAGTCGCTGCCGTCTTCTCGACATGCACGGGTACCATCTGTGCCGAGTCCGACGGACGTCCCGAAGGAACGGAAATGGTCGATGAATGGATCGATTACGTCGATCTGTACTACAACCTTACATACTACGTCATTGTCGGCGACGCAAACGAGGATTATGTCGTCGATCAGACAGACGCAACCCTCATCATGAGATATGTACTTGCCGATTCAATTACTCCCGACTGGTTACCGATCATAATATGGGGCAAGAACCTCAAGGTCCAGCATTACTACAGAGCAGGATTTTTCCCTCAGGAGATGGATGTTGATCGTAACGGAAAGATCGAACAGACAGATGCTACGCTTCTTCTGAGATATCTTCTCTGGAAAGAATCGAACCAAAATAACAGATAACGAACAAAGGGGATGTCCGAAACTCGGACATCCCCTTATTACTTGCAAAAATAACCGACAGATCAGTCTGCGAACATGGGTGTAGACAGATATCTGTCGCCTGTATCGGGAAGAAGCGCAACGATATTCTTGCCCTTGAACTCGGGCCTCTTGGCAACTTCAGCTGCAGCCCACAAAGCCGCGCCTGATGAGATACCTACAAGGATACCCTCTGTCTGTGCAAATTCCTTACCCTTGGCGAAAGCATCTTCGTTCTCTACCTTGATGATCTCGTCATATACTGAAGTATTGAGAGTATCGGGAACAAAGCCTGCACCGATACCCTGGATCTTATGAGGGCCTGCCTTGCCTTCGGAAAGGACGGGAGAAGAAGCGGGCTCTACTGCGATGATCTTAACGTTCGGGTTCTTGCTCTTTAAGAACTCGCCTACACCCGTGATAGTACCGCCTGTACCTACACCTGCGATAAATGCGTCAACCTTACCGTCAAGATCCGCCCAGATCTCGGGACCTGTTGTAGCCTTATGTGCAGCAGGGTTAGCAGGGTTAACAAACTGGCCGGGGATGAAGCTTCCGGGGATCGAGGCATTTAACTCCTCTGCCTTTGCGATAGCACCCTTCATGCCTTTCGCGCCTTCTGTAAGAACGAGCTCTGCGCCGTATGCCTTAAGGAGGTTCCTTCTCTCGACGCTCATGGTCTCGGGCATCGTTATGATGATCTTGTATCCTCTTGCTGCAGCAACGGCCGCAAGTCCTATTCCGGTGTTACCGCTTGTGGGCTCGATGATCGTGGAGCCGGGCTTGAGCTTACCGGACTTCTCGGCATCGTCGATCATTGCAAGTGCAACTCTGTCCTTGACGCTTCCTGCGGGATTAAAATACTCGAGCTTAACGAATACGTTAGCATCAAGGTCATTGTTCTTTACATAGTTGTTCAGCTTAAGAAGCGGTGTTCCTCCGATAAGGTCTGTGATCTTCTCATATAAGGCCATTGTCATGATCTCCTTTAATATCTTTAATACTGTCCGAAAGGATATAACCTCTAATTCCTATCGACTTTGTAGGTTAATTGTATGACGCAAAGAACACTTTGTCAACATAAAAATCCCGCAAAGCCCTCTCCTGTATATAGTTGTATATTACGGGGACTTTTTTGAAAGATCGGCAAAAAGTTATTGACACGTCACTTCTGATACGTTACAATCCAACACATACAAATCCTATAACCTTTGTAGGGATTAATGAAAGGAGACACATCGATGAACATCATATTCGCAATGCTCAGAAGAAATTACAGAAACGGACGAATGTGTCTCTGTATGTGTACAAGATGATCTCATAGAATTTTAATTACATAAGCCGATCAACTCCCCGAAGTCCTGACCGTCTTTGGGGAGTTTTCTTAAACAAAAACACCAAAACAATTTCAATAAACTTACATAAAGAGAGGTAAATAACCATGGCATATACATACGACAACAACTACAAGTTCGAGACGATTCAGCTTCACGCAGGACAGGAAAATCCCGATCCCGTAACAGACGCAAGAGCAGTACCGATCTACCTTACATCTTCTTACGTTTTCCATAATTCACAGCACGCATCCGACAGATTCGGTCTTAAGGATGCAGGTAACGTATACAGCAGGATCACAAATCCCACACAGGATGTATTCGAGCAGAGAGTAGCAGCTCTCGAGGGCGGTGTCGCCGCATTGGGCGTATCTTCCGGCGCAGCAGCTATCACCAATACACTTCAGGCTCTTGCTCACGCAGGTGATCACATCGTAGCCGCAAACAACATCTACGGCGGTACATTCAATCTCTTAAGACATACTCTTCCCGCTTACGGCATCACTACTACTTTCGTTGATCCTCTTGATCTCGATGCCATCGACGCGGCTTTCCAGGAAAATACAAAGGCAGTGCACATCGAGACTTTGGGCAACCCCAACTCCGAAGTCGTTGATATCGAAGCTATCGCAAAGATCGCACATAAGCACGGTGTACCCCTTGTTGTAGATAATACTTTCGCTACACCCTACCTTGTAAGACCTATCGAATACGGTGCTGATATCGTAGTTCATTCCGCTACTAAGTTTATCGGCGGCCACGGTACTTCCATCGGCGGTGTTATCGTTGATTCCGGTAAGTTCGACTGGGCAGCATCCGGCAAGTTCCCCTGGCTTGTTGATCCCAACCCTTCCTATCACGGCTTGAGCTTCGCTAAGGACGTAGGAGCTGCTGCATTTGTAGTATATGTAAGAACTATCCTCTTAAGAGATACGGGTTCTACTTTATCTCCCGTTCACGCATTCGTATTCCTTCAGGGACTTGAGACACTTTCCCTCAGAGTAGAGCGCCACGTAGAGAATGCACTTAAGGTAGTGGAGTTTCTTAATAATCACCCCAAGGTAGCAAAGGTAAACCACCCTGCAGTATCCACGGATCCTTCTCAGCAGGCTCTTTACAAGAAGTACTATCCTAACGGCGGCGGAGTCATCTTCACATTTGAGATCAAGGGCGGCGCTAAGGAAGCTCAGGAGTTCATCGATAAGCTCAAGATCTTCTCACTTCTTGCAAACGTAGCAGACGTTAAGTCCCTTGCTATCCACCCTGCATCAACTACACACTCCGAGGATTCCGAAGAGGAGCTTGCACTTCAGGGCATCAAGCAGAGCACGGTTCGTCTCTCCATCGGTATCGAGCACATCGACGATATCCTTGCAGACATCAAGCAGGCTCTCGACTGACACTTAACACTTCGATATATACAACACCACAAAACCCCGACTTCAAGTTGAAGTCGGGGTTTAAAATGCTCTTTGAATTTCTTCGAAATGCAGTTCTTACAGCTGAACTGTCATTACTTCGATGACCTGAGGCTCAAGGGGCTTGTCGTTATAATCTGTCCTTGTCTCAGCGATCTTATCTACGATCTCGATACCCTCGATGACCTTACCGAAAGCAGCATAGGAACCGTCCAGGTGAGGTGCATCCTCATGCATGATGAAGAACTGGGATCCTGCGGAATCGGGATCCATTGCACGTGCCATGGAAAGAACGCCTCTTGTATGACGAAGATCGTTCTTAACGCCGTTCTGTGCGAACTCTCCCTTGATGTGATATCCGGGACCGCCCATTCCGGTTCCGTCGGGACAGCCGCCCTGGATCATGAAGCCGGGAATTACACGGTGGAAAGTAAGTCCGTTATAGAAGCCCTGGCTTGCGAGCTTAACGAAGTTCTCTACAGTGATGGGAGCGATCTCGGGATAAAGCTCGCACTTGATGTCACCTAAGTCCTTGATCGTGATGGTTACGATGGGATTTGCCATTAGTTATTACCTCTCTTGTCTTTATGCTTATAGCTTCTTAGTATATCATCCTTTATCTTCCAAAGCTTGGGTGAAAGATCTACATAGTAGTTGTGGGGATTTTCAAATCTCTTAACTGCATCCCATAAAGAATCGATCTCCTTGGTGCAGTAGTTCCTGATATCCGTAATGGAAGGAGACTTGTAGCAGCATTCGCCCTTATCGAAGATCTTGACCAGGAGCTTTCTTGTCTCATAATTCTCCAGGGTCTTGGATTTCCATGTCTCTACGGGGTCAAATATCTCATATGGCTCGCCGCCCGGGATCTCCTCGCCTTCCACGAAGAGAACGTCAGCCATAGCCTTGCCTGTTGCCTTATCGTAGAATCTTACGATCTCCTTACTGCAGGGAGTAGTCACCTTGCCCGCGTTCTCGGATATCTTCATCTTGGGGATGATGTTGCCGTTTTGATCCTCGACTGCGCAGATCTTATATACGCCTCCGAATACCGGCTCGGCCTTGGAAGTTATAAGCCTCTCGCCTACTCCGAAGGAATCGATGCAGGCACCCTGCCTTATAAGATCCCTGATTATATATTCATCAAGGGCATTGGATACGGTGATCTTACAATCCGTAAGTCCTGCCTCATCCAGCATCTGCCTTGCCTTCTGGGTCATATATGTAAGGTCTCCGCTGTCGATCCTTATTCCAAGGAGCCTCTTGCCCATAGGTTCAAGTACTTCCTTGGCACATCTGATGGCATTGGGGATACCGCTCTTTAAGACATCGTATGTATCGACCAGAAGAAGAGTCTTATCGGGATAAGATTCGGCATATGCCTTGAATGCTTCGAACTCGTCGTCATAGAGCATTACCCAGCTGTGAGCCATGGTGCCTGAAAGCGGAATGTCGAATTGCTGTCCGCAGATAGTACAGGAAGTACCTGCTACACCTGCGATATAAGCAGCACGGGCGCCCAATACGGAAGCATCGAAGCCCTGCGCTCTTCTTGCACCGAACTCCATTATCGGCCTTCCTTCAGCTGCTCTTACGATCCTTGCGGTCTTGGTAGCGATAAGGCTCTGGTGGTTGATGGTACAAAGAAGCGCCGTCTCAAGAAGCTGCGCCTGAAGGACGGGGCCTCTGACCTTAACGAGAGGCTCTCTCGGAAATACGATCGTACCCTCGGGGATAGCCCATACATCACAACTGAACTTGAAATCACGAAGATAAGAGATGAATCTGTCATCGAATCCGTAGCTGCTTAAAAACTTCAGATCTTCCTCGGTAAAGTGAAGATTATTAAGATAATCTATGACCTGCTCAAGGCCTGCCATAACGGCAAATCCGCCGTGTTCGGGAACGTCCCTGAAGAACATGTCAAAATATACGATCTTGTCTTCGTTACCGCCGTCAAGATAGCCCTTGCCCATGGTGAGCTCATAGAAATCAGTGAGCATACTCATGTTCGTGCGGTCATTCCACATACTATTCATGACTTGTCACCTCGTGTATCCGAATAATAAAAAAGGCCCCGGATGAAGAACATTCGGAGCCTTAATTATAGCTTATTAATCAGTCTTTTACTATCTCCTTCAAGGATGTCGCAAGACCTGCAAGCCCCTGGATCTCCGAAGGGATAATGATCTTTGTAGCCTTACCGTCAGCTGCCTTCTCGAATGCCTCGAGGCTCTTTATAGCAACAAGACCCTGATCTGCGCCTACGTCCTTGATCATCTGAAGACCCTTAGCTGTAGCTTCCTGTACTGCGAGGATAGCCTGAGCCTGACCTTCAGCCTCTCTGATAGCTGCTTCCTTCTTAGCCTCGGCACGAAGGATAGCTGACTCCTTCTCACCTTCTGCCTCACGGATAGCTGCTTCCTTCTTACCTTCTGCAACGAGGATAGCTTCTCTCTTCTCTCTCTCGGCCTTCATCTGCTTCTCCATGGCTACCTGGATCTCCTTGGGAGGCATGATGTTCTTAAGCTCAACTCTGTTTACCTTGATTCCCCAGGGATCTGTTGCCTCATCGAGGAGCTCTCTCATCTTTGTATTGATGATGTCACGGCTTGTAAGAGTCTGGTCGAGCTCGAGGTCACCGATGATGTTACGAAGTGTTGTAGCGGAAAGATTCTCGATAGCGCTGATGGGACGCTCGATACCGTATGTATAGAGCTTAGGATCAACGATCTGATAGAAGAGGACAGTATCGATCATCATGGTTACGTTATCCTTTGTGATAACGGCCTGAGGCTGGAAGTCTGCTACCTTCTCCTTCAGGGATATCTTCTTTGCTACCTTATCGATAACGGGGACCTTGAAGTGGATACCCGTCTCCCACGTTGTCTTATATGCACCGAGCCTCTCTACGATGAATGTCGTAGCCTGAGGAACGATCTTAACACATGAACAAACTACAATGATAAGGATCACTGCTAATACTAATACAGGAACTACTGCTGCCGGCATTTTCTTACCCTCCTAATACCTTTAATGTTTCTATTATACTTCTTTTACGATGAGCTTGACGCCTTCCATTGAAAGGACTTTAACCTTAGCGCCTTCACTGATGGCTTTGTCCGCCTTTGCACTCCAGACTTGACCCAAGACCTTGATCTGTCCCTGACCGGCCATAGGATCGATCGCCTTGATGACGACACCTTCCTTGCCGATAACGCGATCCGCATTAGTCGGATCCGTCTTCCCGGAATGCTTTGCGTCTATAGCGGGCCTTATCCATATGAGACATGCTACGAAGCAAACAACAGATACAATGATCATGGCGATGACCTGAGCGGCTACCGGAGCTCCCAAGAGATCCATTATAGCGGCGACCAGACATCCTGCTGCACACCATACCGTGGTGATCCCGAGTGTAACGGCTTCTACGATGAGGAATGCGACCATCAGTATAAGCCATACTATCCACATGCTGATTGTGAAATCCATATACACTACCTCCCTTATTCATACTTGTAACGATTATACCCTGCCCCAAATCCCGAATCCATATTTCCCGATCCAACTTATACAAGTCTTAAACTTTGCTTTAAGTTTTGACAATATATCACCGTTGGGCTATTGTAGACACATGCGAAAAACCTATATAGATCACATGAAGGCGATAGGCGCGTTCCTTGTTATACTGGCGCATTCGATCTCGACTTATTCCGAATCTTTTAAACTCGTACCGAGGCCTTGGGGCATCGTCTCTAATCTGTGTTACGCAGTCAATGCGACGATCTTCTTCGTTATCGCAGGATACCTTTGCCATAAGCAGGATATTCCCCGTTTTTACTACAAGAAGGAGACGAAGATACTTATTCCTCTTGTCTCTTTCTCACTTCTTAAGATCTTCTACACCATGTTCCTTTCGGAAAGATTCGCTCACTCGGATTCACTCTGGGGAATGATAAATGACGCTTTCGTCTACGGCAGGCTCTACTGGTTCCCCTATACTCTCTTCGTGATCTTCCTTGCGGCGCCTTTATTCTGGCACGACAAGGAGCGCGACAGTAAAAGGCTCGTTGCCTCTGTTGCCGCCATGGTGATATTTGCGGGATGGGATCAATATCTTTCCATGACAGGCAAGGAGAACTCCATCCTTCTTCTTCAGCTCAATAATGTATTTAAATATATCCCTTATTTTCTTATGGGAACCGTCTTCGGACATCTTAAAGGAGATCGTCTCGAGAGCTTCCTTTCGAAGCATATCCCGATAAGGCTTGCCGTATGCGAAGTGCTTACCGTATTCTTCGGATATATGCTCGTAAGAGGACTTCCCGCAGGAGATGAGGTGCGCGTTGTCTGGGAACTTCCTTTCTACAAGAGGCTTCTTATCGCACTTCCCCTCATATACATGATCTACGGGGTATCAAGGCTCCTTCCAAAGGATATAAAGTGGCTTGAACTTGTAGGAAAGAGATCTCTTCAGATACTCTTCTTCGACAGCATCTTCAGGACAGTGCTCTATAGCGCACTTACAAAGGTCACGGAACATCAGCTCTGGATGATACCCGTCGTTGCACTTCTTAGCATAGTCCTCACCGTACTTTCCTGCGAGGTAATAAAAAGGATCCCCGGTATAAGGACCCTCGTAGGACTTTAATCGGCTTTAAGCCACTTACTCCAGTCGTAGTAGACTTCTTCCAGCGTAAGCCCTTCAGGCGGCAATGTCTTGCCTGCATTTCTTCTGTCGGGGTGCTCGAAAAGCTCCCTTATGTCATCTTCCGTGAGCTTACCAAGTCCCGCATAGAGGATCGTTCCGCTCATGATCCTGACCATATTGTAGAGGAACGCTTCTCCCTGAACTTCTATCTCTATTATCCCGGTGGAAGGGATCTTTCTGACGTTCACCGCAAACATTCGTCTTATAGTAGTCTTCTGACTGCCGCCTGCGGCACAGAAGGATGCGAAGTCATGCTCTCCTGCCATAAGGGAAGCGGCCTTTCTCATAAGCTCTATATCAGGCTCTGCCTTAACATAATGTGCATAGCGAGAAAGAAGCGGACTTCTGGTGCGGCCGGGCAGGATCCTGTATATATATCTCTTACCCAGGCTTTCAAACCTTGCGTTGAATCCGTCCTTTACATATACCGCCTTCTTCACGGAGCAATCATCCGGAAGGAGACAGTTAAGTGCTAACGGGATCTTATCTTCGGGAATATAAAAAGGGACTTCCAGGGAGGATACATGGCCCCGTGCGTGGACCCCTGCATCCGTCCTGGAACATCCCGTTACGGTTAACTTAGTCTTATATACTTCAGAGACCGCCTCGTTAAGGACCTGCTGAACGGATCTGCCGTTATCCTGGATCTGATAACCTACAAAGTCCGTGCCGTCATATTCACTTATAAGGGCGATCGTAGGCATTCTTATGCTATGCTCGCCGTTCCGTCAAGACCGTCGTCGGCACATGCCTTACCCATCATGGCAGCACCTACGATGCCTGCGTCATTCCCCATCTGCGCAAGCTTGATCTGTGTCTTCTTGACTCCGGGACCGAAGTAAGGCCTCGAGAGTGTCTTTTCTCTTAAGGGGACGATAAGAGGATCGCCTTCATTACATACGCCGCCGCCTATTACGAGTACTTCGGGCATAAATGTGTTGATGGCATTTGCAAGACCGTCAGCTAAGTAATCGATATACATATCTACTACTGCCTTACCTGTCTCATCGCCTCTTCTCATTGCTTCGAAAGCTGTCTTACCGCTTACCTTGCCGTTCTCTTCGATAAGTACGTTAAGGATAGAATCGGGATTAGCATCAGCTGCTTCCTTTGTCATCCTGATAAGAGCGCTTGCCGAGCTATATGCCTCGAAGCACCCCTTACGTCCGCAGGAGCATGGCTGTCCGCCTGATACGAGTACTGTATGACCGAACTCGGAACCTGCCTGGTTGAAGCCGGAATAAATCCTGCCGTTAACGATAACGCCGGCACCTACACCTGTTCCGAGAGTAATAGTAACGGAATCCTGTGTACCCTTGGCTGCACCTGCTACTGCCTCGGCCATACCTGCGCAGTTAGCGTCGTTGTCGATATATACGGGAAGATCTACGACTTCTCTTATGAGCTTTCTCATGGGAGCCATATTGAAAGGAAGGTTGCTGGAATAAACAAGAACACCTGCCTTATTGTCGGGTGTTCCGGGAGATCCGATGCCGATAGCTGTTACGTCAGATACCTTAAGGTTTGCTTCTTCTATGACCTTGAGCGCGAGCTCACCCATATCCTTGATGATCTCTTCCATGGTACGCTCTGCATGCGTCTTGATGCTCTGCTTGTTAAGAAGTTCGCCGCTCTCCGTAACGATACCGGCCTTGATGTTTGTTCCGCCTAAGTCGATGCCTACATAATATGCCATAGGATTGACCGTCCTTCCGTGTGTTATTTTACTTATCCATAGTGTCTGACATTGTCAAAACGTTAGTATTTTAACACACGCGAATTCATTTGTCTGTTTAATGAATTACGAATTCTATTACGAGAATTACCGCTGCGCCTATAAGGAGCAATCCGCCTGCAGCAACGTCCTTTCCGGTCATCTTCAACGGATTGAGCTTGGTCCTTCCTTCTCCGCCTCTGTAGCATCTCGCATCCATGGCTACGGCAAGTTCCTCGGCATGCTTAAAGCTTGCGACGAACAGCGGGATCAGGACCGTGATATAGCCCTTTACCCTGTTTAAGACCGTTCCGGTATCGTAGTCGGCGCCTCTTGAGATCTGTGCCTTCATGATCTTATCAGTCTCTTCTATTAAAGTGGGGATGAACCTTAATGCGATAGACATCATCATCGCCATCTCATGGACCGGAACCTTGATTACCTTCATCCAGCCGCAAAGCGACTCTAAGGCATCCGATACCTTAAGAGGTGTTGTAGTAAGTGTCAGCAGGACACTTGTCGATATGATGAGGAATATGAGCCTTAATGCCATTACGGCACCTTTCCAGAGGCCCTGATCGGTTATTGTGATCTTCGCCCACTTAAATACTATATCCCCGCCTTTGGTAGCGAATATATTCAATATGAAGATGAATAGAGCCAGCGGCAATACGGGAAGTATCGATGTCCAGAGTACCTTGGGGGGTATCTTCGCGCATACAACCTGTATGAGAGTTATAACGGCCGCAGCTAATAAGGCTGCCGGAGACTTTACCATAAACAGGACTACGAGATAGACGATATACATCACTATCTTTACCCTTGGGTCAGTTCTGTGAAGGATAGACCCTGTATCTATGAACTTTCCGAGACTTATATCCTTAAGCATCGACAGAAGCCTCCTCATGGTCCAGTATCGCAGATAAAATATTGGCAGCTTCCTCAGCGGCATTTCTGCCTACAGGGCCGAAGTCTATCTTGTATCCCTTTATCTTCTCGATCTGTGATCTTACGTCATATGCAAAATCATAAAGGAGCGGCTTGGGTATACTGTTATCCTCGCCGAATACTTCTTCCGGAGTGCCTACTCTTATAAACTTTCCGCCTTCCATATAGCAGACCCTGTCGGCGTATCTTGCGACTTCATCCATGTTATGGGATACCAGGATGATCGTAGTACCCTGCTTTTTGAGGTTCTTTATAAGGGAGAACATCTCTCGCCTTCCTCTGGGATCCAAGCCCGATGCGGGCTCATCAAGGACCAGGATCTTGGGATCCATTGCTATTACTCCGGCTATGGCAGCTCTTCTCTTCTGACCTCCCGACAGCTCGAAAGGATTAGATTCCAGCTTGTCTTCATCAAGGCCCACGCTCTTGGCTGCCTTCAGTACAAGCTCCTTGCGCTTATCTTCGGGAGTCTTATTCATCTTAAGCCCGTACTCGATATCTTTGAATACAGTCTCTTCAAAGAGCTGATACTCAGGATACTGGAAGACAAGACCTACATTCTTGCGGAAGAGGCGCTTATCTTTCTTTTCTCTGCTCGATATGGTCACTCCCTCTTCAGGGTATATCTCTATGCTTCCCTCTACAGGCGGTATAAGACCGTTGAGATGGCTTATAAGAGTAGTCTTACCGCATCCGCTCCTGCCTGCTATTGCTAAGATCTCGCCTCGTCTTACATCAAGATCGATGCCGTCCAGTATCCTGGGAGCACCTTTCTCATAACTGTAGGAAAGATCTTTTATACGAAGGATGATATCGTCAGGATCACCCGCCTCGCGGCGTACACCGGAAAGCTCCTTTGAAGTCGCCTTGACCGGGCCGCAGGATATCTCTGCCGCCTTCTTAACGCAGGACTTCCTGCTTATAAGGTCTTCCTTCGTAAGCTTCACTCTCTGAAGCCTTGCAAGCTCGGTTATAAGGCTTATATGTTCAGGAAGCTCAAGACCTGCTCTTCTGACCTTCTCAGGATCGAGGAATATCTCTTCAGGCTTTCCTTCAGCGACTATCCTTCCCTTCTCGACGACGAAGATCTTCTCGCAAGAAGACGCTTCGGTCATATCGTGAGTTATTGTAAGTACCGTCAGGCCCTGTTCCTTTTGCATCTTTGCGATGATCTCCAGGAACTCGTCACGACTCTGAGGATCTAACATCGCCGTGGATTCATCCATTATAAGGAGTCTTGGCTTCATGGCCAGTGCACCTGCTATGGCAAGTTTTTGCTTCTGACCGCCTGACAACTGCGCTGCCTGCCTCTTAGCCATTTCCTTAAGGCCAACGTATTCTAAAGCCTTATCTACGCGCTCTCGAAGCTCCGGGAGCTTTACACCGAGATTCTCGGGACCGAAGGCAACATCTTCCTCTACTATCGTGCCGACTATCTGATTATCAGGATTTTGGAAGATATAGGAGCAGTTCTCTCTTATATCCCAGAAGCCGTCTTCATCCTTGGTATTTACACCGAACACTTCAAGTTCGCCGCTGTCGGCTGTCTCAAGGATATCTATAAGCTTGGCAAATGTCGACTTTCCTGAGCCGTTAGGACCCAGGATAGCCGTATAAGATCCTGCTTCTACCTGAAGCGTGATATCCTTGACCGCAGGCTCAAGCTTGATGTCTGCTTCCTCGTAATCATTCTTATACGTATAGGAGACATTATTGGCCTTTATCTCTATTGATCTTGTACTACTACTTTGTTGCATCGATTAATTATAAAAAGAACAAAGGTCGGTGTAAACCGACCTTTGACTTTAAATCTTATCTATTTTTGTCCGATGATCAAACGAACTCAAGAATAGCCATCTCAGATCCGTCACCTCTTCTTGTGCCGATCTTGATGATCCTTGTGTAACCGCCTGTTCTTCCCTCGTACTTAGGTGCGATCTCGTCGAACATCTTGTTTACGGGGTTGATAACGTTACCCTCGGAATCGTGGCTCTTAAGGAGCCAATAAGCCATCCTCTTTCTTGCAGCAAGTCTGGAAGGTGCATCAACCTGAACGGTCTTTGTCTTAACTTCACGATCAACTACATCGTATGTGTTGCCCTTCTTGGATGTCTTGGAAACAAGAACCTTGTTGCCCTTACCATCAAGCTTAGCAGCAGATACAGTGATCTCCTTTGTTGTGAAGTTGTCCTTCTCCTTGATAGCCTCTGTAATAAGCTTCTCAACGATAGCGCTGATTTCCTTAGCACGAGCTGTAGTCGTCTCAACCTTACCGTTGATAACAAATGCCGTTGTCATGTTTCTGAGGATAGCTGTACGCTGATCCGCTGCACGACCGAGTTTTCTGTTAACTGGCATCTTTATATCCTCCTAAATCAATCTTGTTTGTCTGCCAAGTGAAGATCCATCTCAGCGAGCTTGGCGATAACTTCGTCAAGTGACTTCTTACCAAGGTTTCTTACCTTGATCATCTCATCCTCGGAACGGGAGATAAGATCGCCGACTGTGTTGATGGCTGCTCTCTTAAGGCAGTTGTATGTACGAACTGAGAAGTCGAGGTCTTCGATAAGCTTACCGAGCTCAGAATTCTTCTCACTCTTTGTCTCGATGCTCTTGAAGCTGATGGAGCTCTCTGTCTCAGTAAGAACTGTGAAGAGATTCAAGTGCTGGATAAGGATATCAGCAGCAGATGAAAGTGCCTCATCAACGGCAACAGTACCGTCTGTCCAAACCTCAAGTGTAAGGCTGTCGTAGTCTGTACGCTCGCCTACACGGGTATTCTCGATAACATAGTTAGCTCGCTTGATGGGTGTGAAGATGGAATCGATAGCGATGATACCGATAGCCTGACCCTCAACCTTATTCTGCTCGGCTGTATTATATCCGCGACCAGCGCTGATAGTGAGCTCCATGAATACCTTGGACTCGCCGTTCAGATGAGCGATAACGTGATCGGGATTCATGATCTCGACCTCGTCATCATGTACGATATCACCGGCTGTGAGCTCGCCTGTCTTACCCTCTGTTACGCTGATGCAAACAGTCTTGGGAGAATCAGTGTGAAGCTTAGCGCGGATACCCTTGATGTTAAGGATGATCTCCGTCATGTCCTCGACGATGCCGGGGACAGTGGAGAACTCGTGATAGATGTTATCGATCTTTATAGCAGTAACTGCAGCACCCGTAAGAGAAGAAAGCAGAACACGACGAAGAGAATTTCCGAGTGTCGTACCGTAGCCGCGCTCAAGCGGAGATACGACGTATTTGCCGTAGGAACCATCTTCACTTAATTCTTTACATTCAATGGTAGGCTCTAATATATCGTTCATTTTTTCCTCCTGTTGGTGATTGCTTTATAGATCAAGTCAATTATTACTTGCTGTACAACTCGACGATAGCGACTGCGTTAACAGGTACATCGATCTGATCTGCTCTCGGGATTGCATTTACCTTACCGCTGAGCTTATCAGCATCTGCTGTGAGCCACTCAGGGATGATTCTGCCGTTTGTTGTCTCGATGATATCCTTGTATCTCTGAGAACCTCTAGCGTTCTCCTTGATCTCAACTACATCACCGGGCTTAACACGGTAAGAAGGAATATTTACAGTCTTGCCGTTAACATTTACATGTCTGTGGCTTACGATCTGCTTTGCTTCGTCTCTTGTACGAGCAAAACCGAGTCTGAAGATGACATTGTCAAGTCTTGTCTCGAGGAGGATCATAAGATTCTCACCGGTCGTGCCGTACTTAAGCTTCTGTGCCTTATCGAAGTAATTTCTGAAAGGCTTCTCAAGAACGCCGTAGATGAACTTAGCCTTCTGCTTTTCCTTGAGCTGCATTCCGTACTCGGACTGCTTCCTGGGTCTGGCGTTCCTATGTCTGTTGGATTTCTTATCTATTCCAAGAAATGCCGGCTCAATATCAAGAGCTCTGCATCTCTTAAGGACAGGTGTCATATCTCTTGCCATTGCTATATCCTCTTTTCTAATGCTTTATTCAATGTTCGCAAGTTATCCTAAGGATTAAACTCTACGACGCTTAGGAGGACGGCAACCGTTATGAGGAACGGGTGTAACGTCCTTGATCATTGTGATCTCGAGACCTGCTGTTGCAAGTGCACGTACTGCAGACTCACGACCTGCACCGGGACCCTTAACGAAAACCTCAACAGTCTTCATTCCGTGGTCAACAGCCTTTCTTGCTGCATCCTCAGCTGCAAGCTGAGCAGCGAAAGCTGTACCCTTACGGGAACCCTTCATGTTCTGCTGTCCAGCAGAAGACCAAGAGATAGCATTACCTGCTGTATCACTGATTGTTACGATTGTATTGTTGAATGTAGCGTGGATGTGTGCATGTCCGGCAACTACGTTCTTACGCTCACGCTTCTTGGGCTTTGTAGCCGTTTTCTTAACTGCTTTTGCCATTTTGCATTATCCTCCCTTACTTCTTCTTACCAGCAACTGTGTGCTTAGGACCCTTACGTGTACGAGCATTTGTCTTTGTACGCTGGCCTCTTACAGGGAGTCCCATCCTATGACGACGGCCGCGGTAGCAACCGATATCAGAGAGACGCTTGATGTTTCCGGCGATCTCTCTCTTAAGATCACCCTCTACTGTGTAGTTATTTTCGATTACGTCACGGATCTTAGCGACTTCGTCCTCTGTAAGATCCTTTACCCTCGTGTCAGGGTTCAATCCGGTATCTTTGATGATAGCGGATGCGCTTGTCGTACCAATGCCGTAAATGTAGGTAAGAGCGATCTCGATCCTCTTATCGTTCGGCAAATCAACACCGGCAATACGAGCCATTTAGTTTTCCTCCGTTTTTGAGTAATTAATTGAAATCTATATACGACACGCCTGTAAGGATTCCCTTCGTGTTAGGAAGGGCAGCCGCCCCTAGAACACGTGTAATATGCTGATTTTCTTTTGTTCTATTGTTTCCAATAAGCGACGGAAGCAGTGTCGCTCTTTCCCGTGGACAGGGCTAAATCTGTCCGCAGTCGGTTGTTCGCTCCTTAGCCCTGCTTCTGCTTGTGCTTAGGATCGGAACAAATGATCATGACTTTACCATGGCGACGAATGACTTTGCACTTCTCGCACATAGGCTTGACTGACGGTCTAACCTTCATCGTGAACCTCCTGCTGTTTTTTTCAACACAAATTAGGCGCCTTTTCGCGCACGCTAATACATTTTATCAGAATTCTTCTGATTTGCAAGGACTATTTTCAGTTCTTACCTCTCCAAGTGATCCTGCCTCTTGAAAGATCATAGGGAGACAATTCCATTGTTACCTTATCTCCGGGAAGGATCTTGATGTAGTTCTGGCGAAGCTTTCCTGAAATATGAGCCAGGACTTCGTGTCCGTTATCAAGCTTTACCTTGAACATTGCGTTCGGAAGTGCATCCGATACGATTCCCTCTACTTCGATTACATCCTCTTTTGACATTACATATCCTCCTCAAATGTTGTCATCTCGGGGCCGTTCTCCGTGATTATCACGGTATTCTCATAGTGAGCAGCCGGCTTCTCGTCTGCCGTTACCACCGTCCACTCATCATCACACAGTAATACTTTCTCTGTTCCCATGTTGATCATCGGCTCAATACAGAAGGCCATTCCCTTCATGATCCTGTGTCCTCTTCCGGGCTTGCCGAAATTGGGAACATCGGGTTCCTGGTGCATCGATCTTCCGATGCCGTGACCCGTAAGTACTCTTACAACGCCGTATCCGTAAGATTCGGCCTTTTCCTGGACCGCGTGACTGATATCGCCGATCCTGTTGCCGATCTGCGCCTGCTTTAATCCTTCAAAGAAACATTCCTTAGTTCTCTCGACAAGGAGCTTCTTTTCTTCGCTGACATTACCTACGAGATATGTTCTTGCAGCATCACCGCAAAAGCCGTCAAGCTCGGCAACAACATCACAAGTAACGATATCGCCGTCCTTTAATATAATGTTCTTGGAAGGAATTCCGTGTACGACCTCATCGTTAATGGAAGTACAGATAGCTGCGGGGAACGGAGGATCTCCGTAACCTATGCAAGGTGCGCTTCCGCCGGCCTCTTTTATGATTCTCTGCGCAATATCATCCAGTTCCTGAGTAGAGACTCCGGGAACAGCCGCTTTCTTCAGCTCTATCAAGATCTTCGCAACGAGCTTACCCGCTGCTCTCATCTTATCAAGCTCTTCGGCGCTCAAGATCTCAACCATATTGAATTACCTCGGATCAGATAAGGCTCTTAGCCTTAAGTCCGTCTTCGATCTGAGAGATGCATGTGTCGGAATCCTTACCGTTATCACCTTCAACGATAAGACCCTTCTTCTCATAGAAATCGATGAGGGGCTTTGTATTTTCATAATATGTCTTAAGACGGTTAGCTACTGTCTCTTCATTATCGTCAGCGCGCTGAACTACCTTGCCACCGCAAAGGTCGCAAACACCCTCGACCTTAGTAGGCTTGAACTTTACGTTGAAGCTTGCGCCGCACTTCTCGCATACTCTTCTTCCGGATACTCTGTCCTTGATGATCTCATCGTCAACTACGATTGAAAGGACAGCGTCGATCTTATCGCCCTTCTTAGCGAGCATCTCGTCAAGAGCCTCTGCCTGAGCAAGAGTTCTGGGGAATCCGTCAAGGATATAACCCTTTTGGCAGTCATCCTGGGAAAGTCTGTCCTCAACCATCGATACTGTAAGGCTGTCGGGTACGAGAGCACCCTTATCGATATAGCTCTTTGCCTCTACTCCGAGAGGTGTTCCGTTCTTGATGTTGCTTCTGAAGATATCTCCTGTAGAGATGTGTGCAAGAGAATACTTCTCACGAAGTACTGTTGCAGATGTTCCCTTACCTGATCCGGGTGCACCTAAGATAATAAGATTCATATATATTCCTCTTTTCTTTATTAATTCACATAAATCAAATGACGGTCCGCGCTAATTACGTGAACCGTCATTCAATATACTTTAATATTTGCGTTTAATCAAGGAATCCCCTGTAATTTTTCGTTACGAGCTGGCTCTCGATCTGTACAACAAGATCGTTTGCTACGCCCGTAAGGATCAATACGGATGTTCCTGCGAACCAAACGTTCTCAAGACCGGTGAAGAGGCTGATGAGCGTAGGTACGAGACATACAGCAGAAAGGAAAAGACCGTCAGCCCAGTTGAGGTTGTTGGCTACCTTAAGGATGTAGTTCGTAGTCGGCTTACCGGGTCTCTGACCGGGAATGAAACCGCCGTTCTTCTGAATACTGTTACTGATCTCAATCGGGTTGAACTGGATCAACGAATAGAAGAATGTGAACAGTATGATCAGGATGAAGTAGGAAATGTAGTAATAGGGACTTGTGTTGAAGTCTCTAAACCACTTTACTACAGGGTTTGTGCTTGCAGAGAAGAACATGGTGATTATCATCGAAGGCATCGCAAGGAGCGACATCGCGAAGATAACAGGCATAACACCGGACTGGTTTACCTTGAGAGGTATGTAGGAGTTCTGGCCTCCGTATACCTTTCTTCCGACAGTCTTCTTGGAATACTGTACGGGGATCCTTCTCTCAGCGTTCTGAACATAGACAACAAATACGATGATGCCGATAGCAGCGACAGCAACAACTACGAATACTGCAATAGCGGCGAGGGTACCGAGGACGGGATTTCCGATCCTACCGTTAACCTCTGTTGACTTGTTCATAAGGTTCATTGCCATGTTCGGGAGTCTTGTTACGATACCTGAGAAGATTAGCAATGATATACCGTTACCGATACCCTTCTCGTTGATCCTCTCACCGAGCCAGATAACAAAACATGTACCGGCTGTGAAAGAGATGATTACGAGGATGGCGCAAAGCCACTTAGGGATCGAAGTGATCATAGCAGAACGTGTTGAGTAACAGAAGAGGCTGGCCTGAAGAAGAGCAAGACCGATAGCACCGTAACGGTTGATCTTTGTCATCTTCTTTCTTCCTGCCTCGCCTTCCTTAGCAAGGTTCTCAAGTGCAGGAATGACAACTGTCAACAACTGGATGATGATCGACGCATTGATATAGGGTGAGATACCCATTGCGAAGATCGTCGCGGCGTAGAGGCCGCCGCCCGAGATGATATCCATCATCGAGCCGAGCTGACCCCAGCCTTTAACGAGTTCTGTAAATGTCTCTCTGTCGAGTCCCGGAACGGGGATCAAGCCGCCAATCTGATAAAGCGCAAGGATCATCAATGTGTAGAGGATCTTCTTGCGAAGGTCGGGTAAGCGGAAAGCCTTGATCAGAGTGTCAAATAAACCTCTCATTTATCAGACCTCCTCAGCCGTTCCACCAGCCTTTTCGATCTTCTCCTTTGCAGAAGCAGTGAACTTAGCAGCCTTAACGTTGAGCTTCTTGGAAAGCTCTCCGTTACCGAGGATCTTAACACCATCATTTACCTTAGGAAGTGTGATGATACCAGCCTCAGCAAGTGTAGCTGCTGTTACCTCTGTACCGTCAGCGAGCTTCTCAAGGTCAGAAACGTTTACTTCGATATAATCGAGAGCGAAACGCTTATTGTTGAAACCTCTCTTGGGCAGACGTCTGTAAAGAGGCATCTGACCACCTTCAAATCCGGGACGAACTCCGCCGCCGGAACGAGCCTTCTGGCCCTTATGACCACGACCGGATGTCTTTCCGTTACCGGATCCTGCGCCGCGTCCCTTGCGGTAAGCCTTAACGCTTCCGCCCGAAGTCAATTCATTGAGCTTCATTAATCTATACCTCCAAATCGCTATTAACGGATTTCTTCAACGGACTTTCCGCGAAGTCTTGCAACTTCCTCGATGGACTTAAGGTTCTTAAGACCTTCGAGAGTAGCGTTAACCATGTTGTTGGGGTTGTTGGAACCCAGAGACTTCGTACGGATATCTGTGATACCGGCGAGCTCGCATACAGCACGAACAGGACCGCCGGCGATAACACCGGTACCGCTTGCAGCGGGCTTCATAACGATCTTAGCTGCGCTGAATTCAGCCAATGTCTCATGAGGGATAGTACCGTTAAGTACAGGAACCTCGATGATGTTCTTCTTAGCTTCCTCGATACCCTTGCGGATAGCGTCGGGTACCTCAGCAGCCTTACCGATTCCCTTACCTACGTGTCCGTTCTCGTCACCGACGATTACGAGTGCAGCGAAACGGAAGTTACGTCCACCCTTAACAGTCTTGGATACACGACCGATGTGGATTACCTTTTCCTTCAATTCTACGTTAGGATCTAAAGCCATTTAAAAATCTCCTCCTGATTAGAATGAGAGTCCGGCTTCACGAGCCGCCTCTGCAAGAGCTGCTACTCTTCCGTGGTAGATATATCCGCCACGATCAAAGACAACTTCCTTGATATCCTTAGCGAGAGCACGCTCTGCTACGAGCTTACCTACCTGAGTTGCAGCATCGATGTTGCTGCCGTTGCTTGTTGCGGACTTAACGTCCTTGTCAAGTGAAGAAGCACTTACAAGTGTTACGGCATTTGTATCGTCGATAACCTGAGCGTAGATGTGGCTGTTACTCCTGAATACGCACAAACGAGGGCACTCGGGTGTACCGGAAACCTTCTTACGTACACGGAGATGCTTTCTTTTACGAATTTCGTTCTTATCAATCTTATTAATCATATCAAATGCCTCCCCGATTACTTCTTAGCTCCGGTCTTACCTTCCTTGACTCTAAGGTGCTCGTTAGCATACTTGATACCCTTGCCCTTATAAACGTCAGGAACTCTGAGCTTACGGATCTTTGCTGCGGTCTCGCCAACGAGCTGCTTGTCAGCGCCCTTAACGATAACCTGTGTCTGGGAAGGAACTTCGATAGTGATTCCTTCGGGTTCTATTACTTCGATAGGGTGAGAATAACCGAGGTTGAATGTAACCTTGTTACCCTGCTTTGTAGCTCTGTAACCAACACCGTTGATCTCGAGTTCCTTGGAGAAGCCCTCGGATACACCGATGACCATGTTGTTGATAAGAGAGCGTGTAAGACCGTGAAGAGCTCTGTGAGCCTTATCATCAGAGGGTCTTTCTACTGTGATAACAGCGCCGTCAACCTTAACTGTCATGTCGGGATGGATATCCATCTCAAGTGTGGACTTAGCGCCCTTGACAGTGATGTGCTGGCCGTCGAGCTTAACCTCAACACCTGCAGGTACTGTTATCGGCATTCTACCGATTCTTGACATATTTCTTTCCTCCTGCTCTTTAGATTATGTTCCCTGTTCGATATGTCTGACGAACGGGAGCTTTTCAGAGATGTATAAAAACTTCTTACGAAGCAATTACCATACGTATGCGAGAACTTCGCCGCCAACGCCGAGCTTTCTTGCAGCCTTGTCTGTCATAACTCCCTTGGATGTGGAGATGATAGCGATACCGAGGCCGCCCAATACATAAGGAAGGTTCTCCTTATCAGCGTATGTACGAAGACCGGGCTTACTTATTCTCTTGATACCGGAGATGACATGCTTCTTGCCGGAGTACTTAAGTGTAACTGTGATAGTACCCTGCTTGTTGTCATCAGCGCACTCGAACTTAGCTATATATCCTTCGTCCAACAGAATCTGAGCGATAGCCTTCTTAAGGTTGGAAGCAGGGATAGTAACAGTCGCGTGACCGGCGTTACCTGCGTTACGAATTCTCGTAAGCATATCTGCAATAGCATCTGTGATCTGCATTATAATTTCCTCCTAAATTCTGCTGTAATTACCAGCTAGCCTTCTTAACACCGGGGATCTGTCCCTTATAAGCCAGATCACGGAAGCAAAGACGGCAGATACCATACTTACGGATGTATGAATGAGGTCTGCCACAGAGCTTGCAACGATTGTGCTGCTGTGTAGAAAACTTCGGAGTCTTCTGTGCTTTAAGAATCATTGACTTCTTTGCCATGTATTATTCTCCTCCCAATCACTTACGGAACGGCATTCCCATGAGCTCCAAGAGAGTCTTGGCTTCCTCATCGGACTTAGCTGTTGTAACAATAATGATATCCATACCACGGATCTTATCGATCTTATCGTAATCGATCTCAGGGAACATAAGCTGCTCCTTGATACCCATAGCGTAGTTACCGTGACCGTCGAAAGAGTTAGGGTTGATACCACGGAAGTCACGAACACGGGGAAGAGCGATAGAGATAAGCTTGTCGAGGAAATAATACATATTCTCTCCACGAAGAGTTACCTTACAACCGATCTTCATTCCGTCTCTGAGCTTGAAAGCTGCAACAGACTTGGATGCTACAGTAGCGATGGGCTTCTGACCTGCGATGATACCCATGTCGCGCATAGCGTTGTCGAGAGCCTTAGGGTTATCCTTAACCTCACCGACACCCATGTTGAGAACGATCTTCTCGATCTTGGGAATCTGCATAACAGACTCGTACTTGAAAGTCTCCTTAAGTGCAGGAGCTACTTCAGATGTATACTTTTCTTTTAATCTGGACATCTACTTACTCCCCCCTTACTTAGCCTTCTTAACAGTGTCGATTACAGCACCGCACTTCTTGCATACACGATCCTTGGATCCGTCTGCGTTAACAACTGCGGATACTCTTGTTGCCTTGCCGCACTTAGGGCAAACGATCATGACGTTGGAAGCGTCAACTGAGCCTTCACGCTCGATGATTCCGCCTACCTCAGCCTGCGTTCTAGCCTTCTGGTGCTTCTTGATGATGTTTACGCCTTCAACGTAAACACGACCTGTCTCGGGCTCAGTCTTGAGGACCTTACCTGTTGTGCCCTTGTCCTTACCGGAAATGACGATAACCTGATCGTCCTTCTTTACGTGAATCTTATTAGCCATATCTTCAGAGCCCTCCTTACAATACTTCCGGAGCGAGAGAAAGGATCTTCATGTAGTCCTTGTCTCTAAGCTCTCTTGCAATTGGTCCAAAGATACGAGTTCCACGAGGGTTCTTGTCTTCCTTGATGATAACTGCAGCGTTCTCATCGAACTTGATATAAGAACCGTCAGCTCTCCTGACGCCTCTCTTTGTACGTACTACTACTGCACGAACAACATCACCCTTCTTGACCATGCCGCCGGGAGCAGCTGTCTTTACGGAGCAAACGATAACATCGCCAATGTTGGCGTACTTACGCCATGAACCGCCGAGTACCTTGATGCAGGCAAGCTCTTTAGCTCCTGTGTTGTCGGCAGATCTAAGTCTGGATTCAACCTGAATCATCTGATATATCCTCCTTTAGCCTGCATTACTTAGCCTTCTCGATTATCTCGACAAGTCTCCATCTCTTATCCTTAGAGATAGGGCGTGTCTCCATAACCTGAACCTTATCGCCTGCTTTAGCCTCGTTATTCTCGTCGTGAGCCTTAAGCTTGTAGGTTCTCTTCATGATCTTTCCGTACAGAGGGTGCTTAACATGCTCTACTACAGAAACTGTTATAGTCTTGTCCATCTTATCGGATGTAACAATACCGACTCTGTTCTTTCTGAGGTTTCTTTCAGCCATTTGCGTGTGTCCCCCTTAGTTAGCCGCCTTGAGCTCTTGCTCGCGGATGATTGTCTTTACTCTAGCGATATCTCTCTTGCAGTTAACGATCTGCTGAGGATTCTCAAGCTGGTTTGTAGCGTGCTGGAAACGAAGCTTGAAAAGTTCTTCTCTAAGAGAAACAAGTTCCTTCTGAAGTTCTTCAGTTGTCTTCTTACGGATATCATCAGCCTTCATTTACCTGGTCCTCCTTCTTAACGAACTTTACCTTACAAGGAAGCTTGTGACCTGCAAGTCTCATAGCCTCTCTAGCCTGCTCTTCTGTAACACCTGCGATCTCGAAGAGTACTCTTCCGGGCTTAACTACTGATACCCAGTACTCTACTGCGCCCTTACCGGAACCCATTCGAGCCTCAGCGGGATGCTTTGTGATAGGCTTATCGGGGAAGATCTTGATCCAGACCTTACCGCCTCTCTTAACGTATCTGTTGATAGCGATACGGGCAGCCTCGATCTGATTGGATCTGATCCAGCAGGGCTCTGTTGCCATGATACCGTAATCACCGTATACAACCTTGTTACCGCGCATTGCCTTACCCTTAAGGTTACCGCGATGCTGCTTTCTGTGCTTTACTCTCTTAGGAAGTAACATCAGTTTTCACCTCCATCTGTTGTTGCGACAGCCTTCTTCTCAGGAAGGACCTCACCGTTGTAGATCCATACCTTAACACCGATAACACCGTATGTTGTGTTAGCCTCTGCGAAGCCGTAGTCGATGTCTGCACGAAGTGTCTGAAGAGGGATAGTACCCTCGTGATAAGACTCGGATCTTGCGATCTCGGCACCGCCAAGACGACCGGAACATGTTGTCTTGATTCCCTTGATGCCCTGCTTCATAGCAGATGTCATTGCCTTCTTCATAGCTCTTCTGAAGCTGATACGATTCTCAAGCTGAGAAGCGATGTTCTCTGCAACGAGTTTAGCGTTGGAATCGACGTTCTTAACTTCCTTGACCTCAACCTTAAAATCCTTACCGAACTTCTTGGAGAGAGCCTTTGTAAGAGCCTCGATACCTGCACCCTTGGAACCGATAACAAGACCGGGTCTTGCAACGTTAAGAACTACAGTTGTCTTATCAGCGCCCTTACGCTCGATACCGATCGAAGAGATACCTGCAACGTTCTTACGGCTCTCATCGATGGGCTTCTTGGAATTCTTAGAAGCGTTCTTGATGATAACATCAGACTGCTTAGAGATGAAATCACGGATCTGCTTGTCCTCGACAAGGAAATCACTGAATGTCTTCTTATCGGCATACCAACGTGTATCCCAATCCTTGATAACGCCTACCCTTAAACCATGGGGGTTAACTTTCTGACCCATGCGATATCCTCCTTATACTCTTTCCTTGAGAACTACAGTTACGTGACTTGTTCTCTTGTTGATTCTGTTAGCTGAACCTCTTGCTCTGGGCATGATCCTCTTGAGGATGGGGCCGGGATTAGCAAATGCATCAGCAACATAAAGGTCACCTCTGTTGAGTCCGTTGTTGTTAACAGCGTTAGCCTCTGCGGACTTAAGTACCTTTGTGAGGACGGGAGATGCAGCCTTCTGTGTGTACATAAGGATCGCATATGCGTCATCAATGGACTGACCCTTGATAAGATCTGCAACGATCTTTACCTTTCTGGGTGTGATGCGGACATACTTAGCAGTAGCGATGCCCTGATCCTTGCCGAAGCCGAGGAGCTTTCTCTGCTTCTTTGTAGGAACGGGAAGCTTATTGCTCTTCTTAGCAGGAGCCGCATAAGCCTCGAGAATAGCCTCGCGGTTCTTCTCGATATTCTCTTTGCTTAAAATAATCTTTTCCACAATAGTTCCTCCTTACGATCAGCGTGCGCCTGCGGACTTCTCGCCAACGTGTCCGCCGAACTTACGTGTAGGAGCGAACTCACCAAGCTTGTGACCGATCATATCCTCTGTAACATATACAGGAACATGCTTACGTCCGTCATATACTGCGATTGTGTGGCCTACGAACTCAGGATAGATTGTAGAAGCGCGAGACCATGTCTGAACGATCTTCTTATCGTTAGCTTCGTTCAAAGCCGTAATTTTCTTCATAAGAGCGTCTTGTACAAAATAGCCCTTCTTAGTAGATCTACTCATCTCGACTCCTCCTTAACCCTTTCTGCTCTTAACAATATACTTGTTAGACTGCTTCTTCTTATTTCTCGTCTTCTTACCGAGAGTAGCAACACCCCAAGGTGTAACAGGGCCGGGAAGACCGATGGGAGACTTACCTTCACCACCACCATGAGGGTGATCGTTGGGGTTCATTACAACGCCTCGAACAGAAGGTCTTACACCCATGTGACGCTTACGTCCTGCCTTACCGAGGTTAACGTTCTCATGCTCTGCGTTACCGATCTCACCGACCATTGCGCGGCACTTAACGGAAACCATTCTAACCTCACCGGAAGGAAGTCTTACCTGAGCGTAATCACCCTCCTTAGCCATGAGCTGAGCGGAAGAACCTGCAGTTCTTACCATCTGAGCACCCTTACCGGGCTTAAGCTCTACGCAACAGATAACTGTACCGACGGGGATATTAGCGATGGGAAGAACGTTACCTGCGATGATATCGCAATCTGTTCCGCTTACTACCTTATCGCCAACCTTAAGTCCGTTGGGAGCAAGGATATAAGACTTAACACCGTCAACATACTGGATAAGAGCGATGAAAGATGTTCTGTTAGGATCGTACTCGATTGCTGTAACAGTTGCGGGGATACCGTCTCTTGTTCTCTTCCAATCGATGATACGGATCTTCTTTCTGTTTCCGCCACCCTGGTGACGAACTGTGATACGACCGTAAGAGTTACGGCCTGCATTCTTCTTGCCGGTCTTAAGAAGGGCCTTCTCAGGTGCCTTCTTAGTAAGGACAGAATAGTCAGCGACTGTCATCTGTCGAACTGCCGGAGAAGTAGGATTAAATGTTTTTACTGCCATTTTTATTCACTCCTTATCTGACTGTTACTGGCCGAATCCAAACTCTTCGATGGATGTCTTGAACTTCTTGCCGGCCTTTGTGTCCTTACCGCCCTTAGCAAGATAGGAAATATCCTTACCCTCTGTATCGATGGATACAACTGCCTTCTTGAAGGCGGGTGTTCTGCCGAGCTGATAACGCTGTCTCTTGAGCTTTCCGTCAAAGTTGGAAGTATTGACGCTTGTAACCTTAACACCGAAGAGCAGCTCAACTGCAGACTTGATCTCGGGCTTCTTTGCATCAACTGCAACCTTGAATGTGTACTTTCCGTCAGAGATCTCGTTTACGGACTTCTCTGTGATAACGGGAGCCTTGATGATGTCCTGAGGTGCCTTACTCATACGTATACCTCCTGAATCTTCTCTACAGCAGCCTTTGTTACGAGGAAGCTGTCATACTTAAGGATGTCAAATACATTGATCGTATTAACAAGAGAAGTCTTAACATCAGGGATGTTCCTAGCGGAAAGGATAACCTTCTCGTTCTTCTCTTCTGTTACGATGAGTGCACCCTTATCTGCGTTAAGAGCCTTGAGAGCCTTAACAACGTTAGCTGTCTTGATCTCATCGAGATTGATATCGTCAACAACGATGATCTTCTTATCAAGGAGCTTAGAAGAAAGAGCAGACTTGATAGCAAGTCTCTTGATCTTCTTGGGAACCGTGTAGCTGTAATCCCTGGGCTTGGGTCCAAAGATGATTCCGCCGCCTACATACTGAGCAGAACGTGTGGAACCGTGACGCGCACGACCTGTTCCCTTCTGTCTCCAGGGGCGCTTACCGCCGCCTCTTACTTCACTTCTTGTCTTAGTGCATGATGTACCCTGACGACGATTAGCAAGCTGATTACGGATTACGACCGCGATAGCATTGGCATTGGGCTCAATACCGAAGATCTCATCCTTAAGCTCAATCGAACCGGTAACAGCACCGCTAAGATTGTAGATATCTAATTTAGCCATTATCTTCTTCCTCCCGCCGTATTACTTAGCCTTAACGGAGGACTCAACTGTTACGAGACCACCCTTAGGACCGGGAACTGCGCCTCTAAGGACGAGGATTCCCCTGTCGCCGTCAACCATAACGACGCTCAAATTCTGAACTGTGCAATTAACTGCACCCATATGTCCGGGCATCTTCTTGCCGGGAAGAACACGTGCAGGTGTAGAGTTGGCACCCATGGAACCTACTCTTCTGTGGTACATGGAACCGTGACCGGAAGGACCACCCTTCTGTCCGTGACGCTTGATGTTACCGGCATAACCCTTACCCTTGGATACACCGCTTACGTCTACGTGGTCACCAACCGCGAACATGTCAGAGACCTTGATCTCCTGACCGAGAGAATACTCTTCCTCAGTCTGGAACTCGCGGATATAGCGCTTAACCTCAACGTCAGCCTTCTTGAACTGTCCCTTGTCAGGCTTGTTAACAAGCTTCTCACGAACAGCACCGCTGCCGACCTTGACAGCCTTGTAGCCGTCATTCTCAACCGTCTTGTTCTGAAGTACGTACATAGGCTCTACTTCGATAACGGTTGCCGGAATAACATTGCCGCTCTCATCGAAGAGCTGTGTCATACCGGACTTCTTGCCAATAATGAACTTTGTCATTCTTCTTTCCTCCTATTTAGGTTATTGGTTCGCCTTAGCGAACGTGACCTCGGCCGACAGATTTGGCGTTCTTATCGACCGATTAAAGCCGTAAGGGTTACTATCAAACCTTGATCTCGATAGAAACACCTGCAGGCATGTCAAGCTTCTGAAGTGCATCAACTGTCTTAGCAGTAGGTGCGTATACGTCGATCAAACGCTTGTGTGTTCTCTGCTCGAACTGCTCACGAGAATCCTTGTACTTGTGAGGAGAACGAAGGATCGTAACGATCTCCTTCTCTGTGGGAAGCGGGATAGGACCGCTGAAGCTTGCACCTGTACGCTCTACTGCTGCGATGATGCTTGCTGCGCTCTCGTCGAGAAGTCTGTGATCATAAGCCTTGATCTTGATTCTGAGCTTCTGTGTTGCCATTTCTTTTTCCTCCAAAATTGCTGTATTTTCTTTCAACCTTTCCGGGCGTTTCTTCTTGTCCCATTCAAAAACCCAGATATCCAGTTACCGACCTGATCAACAGTCGGCACTTTGGCTTCTGGGCAGACGCTCAAGTAAATAACGCTGCCGGCTTTAGCCGAAACGCCGGGGATCTGATGTCCCGACCTGCTCCGTCGAAGTTACCCGCCTTCACATGCAGCTCATATAAATGCGGCAATCTCCGATTTCTTCGCGCGCGCATACTCCGCCTTCGAAGTCGCGCAGGAGCTATTATACTTCGCATATCCTTAAATAGCAATAGTGAATTTCACAAAAATATAATATGCCCGGAATTCAGCAATAGCAGGCATCTATGGCAGGTACCAGTATCGTATCTTCCGTCTCTACGGGAGTTATCTGTCCGCCTTCGGTATGTATCCTGACATAAGATTTTTCACCATCCTCATCGGTGAGGGTGATCTCGTAGTTACTATCTTCACAGGAGAAGAAATACACTTCGGACGTAGTCCATTCCTCTGGTGCCTTGCCGTAGTCATCTATCCTCATGATAAACGCACCGTGTGCATCGGCATCGTAGAAAACATACACGGCATCGTTGTCCTGAAGCAGCATTTCGTTGCCCTCGAGGCTGTTTATAAGCTCCACGTCATCCCCTGCTTCAAATTCCACAAGAGATTCGTCGGTCTCGATGTTGCTGTGTACTCCGGGATAGGCAGGGACATAAAAATACGTAGTTCCCAATTCATTTACGGGCTCATCCCTGAAGATATCGTATAAGGTCCTGTACTTGACCGACATATAGCCGCCCGCAAATGACTCGATATCGCGGAAGACATTATTGATGTTAGCCGTAATGAACGCACCCGCTGCTACGAAGATCGCAAGGGCAGCGGCGGTCGGTATATATATCTTCTTTACAGAGGATAAAAGGCAGGATGCGATAAGTATCACCGATACTATAGCCGTGCTCCAGCCAAAGTAGGATATCGTCGTAGGAAGATAGCCGCCGGCGCCTCCGTCTATTACCCATCCCTGATAGGAAGGAACAAGAGAGTGCGGTAGCGGATAAGTCACGGCGATAAGACAGCCTATGACCGTAACGGCCGACAGTCTGATACAGACGGCCTTGCGCTCATCCTTACCCAGATCTTTGAATTCGCCGATGGAGAGGACAGCTGACAGTAAAGTTCCGAAGCCTCCTGCAAGCGCAAATACCCACATCTTCTTCTTGGTCATGACGGGAGCTAGGAAAAAATCCTTTACCGAAGGAACGATCCTCTTATCCTTAAGAGGAAACATTCCTGTCGAGAACTCATAGCAAGTCTTTGCTACTCTCTTTATATCTATGTGAGGATCTATAGAAGGGACTGCCGTATCCACTACCGGATGTGTTCTCAGGTAGGAAAGTATGCCGACATAAGCAACAGCGATCAGAAAATGAGTCACCAATGCCTCTGCAAATCCTTTTATGCCTTTCTTATTCTTTACCGTGAAGTAAAGTGCGATGACCGCATACCCCAGCGAAGCGACTATGAATGCTTCGTATACCTGCATGGATTCGTAAAAGCATACTCCGCTTATAAAGAGCCTTACGGCATTTCTTCTCTTTCCTCTGTTCTCAAGATAGTCGGAGTAGAACCAGAGGCCTGAGATCATAAGGAACAGACCATACATAAAATCCAGCGGATAACATGTTATGAGGCAGTGCCATATATCCAGCTGCAGGAACGAGAAGAAGAACAAAGGAAAGAACAGTCCTGCTACCTTGTTTATCTTCTTATGGAAGAAAGCGCCCAGTAAAGCCACGTTGGCAAACACGGGAATATATTGAAGGAGCCATATGGCTACGTAGTTGCCGCTGCCGTTGACCATAAAGCGGAACATGATGACCGCCGGGAAGATAAAGCCCACCTTACCCCTGGCAAGTGAATACTCCATACCGTATGCATATCCGTTAGTCCAGCCGTTGACTCTTGCATTGATATACTCCATAACGGAATCGTGACATGCAAGGACGGTATCCCTTACGAGATAGCACACGTATCCCCAGGATGCGAGGACACAAAGCGCCAGTAATATATAGCAGGTGTTCTTGATCTTCTTAGTCATACCTGCCTATTATAATACATGAACGCCCCATATTCTTCGGTATTTTTAAATGCAGATACAAAGAGCACCCGGACGTTTGCCGGATGCTCCCTGCAGTATGTGTGAATGCCCCTGTCAATAAGAGCTCAATGCCTTATCCGCATTACCGACGAGCTTAAAGTAGTTCTTGCTCGTAATAACGAATACGATCCCGTAGAACACTGCGAATACCAATACGCAGATGAGAAGTATCACGAAGAATGCCGAAGCGTCGTGTATTTCAAATAAAGCCAGCATGAGCTTTACCATATGGTACGCAAAGGCAGTGTGGATACCCGCGACAAGAAGCGGCATAAAGAATACCATTACTATCTGCGAATAGATCGTACCCTTTATATCTTCGTTCGACAGCCCCACCTTCTTCATTATGGAGAACTTTCCGGCATCCTCATATCCTTCAAGGATCTGTTTAAAGTACATTACCAGTACCGCGATAGTTATGCAGGCGATACTTAATACGATACCCAGGAAGAAGACACCTCCGTAGATCGAATAGAAATAGTCGGTAAACATCCCCTTGGAGAACAGATCCTCATCCGTACCGTCTTCCCACTCTGTCCAATTGGTGTTCATGTACTCCAGATCTTGCGGAGCCAGCGGACACATATGGTCATTACCGAAATCGACAAAGAACTTCCTGTCGTCGCCTGTAACATCGAATGTTATGTACTTATGAGTAAGATCGCTATACGAAGGACCTCCTGTCTCGGAGAATACTTCATACCAGACATCTGTCAGACGCGAATCGAGTTCTTTAAGTTCATCCATGGAACTTACAACAAGGTATATCTCTCCCTGAGAGTAGGTCATAACTTCACCCAACATTACGGCAGGAGTCTTCGGAAGTTCCACGGTATCGTATTTCTTACCTCCTACGATGGAGAGCTCATCTCCGACAAGTCCCGAGACCTGGTCGTAGGCAAAACCTATCTGTCCGTCCTTAATTGTCACGTTTTGACCGGTAAGCCTGTTATAGCTGTCAAGATCCATGATGTAGACCATATAGTAGTCCGTATAATCCATCCAGTACCTGATGTCGCTGCCTTCGAACTCTCCGCACATGTTAAGGCAATAGTAGTATTCGAAGTTCTCTATCTCACATCCGGTACGATCAGCCGTATATTCTACCTGTGTTCTTACGATCTCGGGGTCGAGAGCAAGCGTACTTTCTACCTCATGATCTCCCGGTGTCAGAGTTATACTGTAGTCATGAGGGAAGATCCTGTCCATATTGTCTTTGTTCAAGAGGATGATCGTTGTTACCGTAGACATCATGACAAGGACCATCGTCGAAAGGATACAGATGGTAGCAAGTCCCATGCCGTTCCTCTTCATCCTGTAGAGCATACCCGAGACGGATATCATGTGCTTTGTCTGATAGTAGTAATCTTTATTCTTCTTGAGGATGCTAAGTACAAAGATGCTTCCCGCTACAAATATCATGTATGTGCCGATGATAACGAGCAGGACCGCAGGGAAGAAAAATGTAAATGCCTGCACGGATTCCTTTACCGAGGTAGCAAGATAATAGGCAACGCCTAATATTATGATACCTGCAAGCCCTAAGAACCAGTTAGCCTTGGGCTTTTTCTCACCGACGCTTCCGCTCTTTAAGTATCCGAGTGTTGATCTGAAACGTATCTCGGCAGAACTGAAGAGGAAGATAAGACCGAACAGGATCGAGTAGACCGCGACGGATATCGCCACGGCAGGAAATGAGAGCCGAAGGCTCATATCGATCTTGGCATGTACTATCTTAAGAAGGAACAGCTGGCTTATCTTGTAGAAGATAAGACCGAAGACATTGCCCAGAAAAATGGAAGATACGGCTACTATGAAGTTCTCTCTGGAAGCAACTGCGATGATATGCTTCTTTTCCATCCCCAGGATGCTGTAAAGTCCCAGCTCTTTTTTGCGTCTCTTCATGATAAAAGAGCTTATATAGAACAGAAAGAACGTTGACAGAAGTCCCAATACCGGTATTCCGAGCGCCAGAAGCGTCGCAAGAGTCGAGCCTCCGTGCACCGTCTGGATATAAGGGTCAAAGGCCAGAGAGGTCACAATAAAGAACAGCGCGATCATTATCGACGCCGAGATTATATAAGGCACATAGAACACCTTATTCTTCTTTATGGAAGTTAAGGCGAGCTTTGTATAGAGATTTCCCATGTCACTGATCCCCCGAACCTACGAGTGCCGTAAGGGAATCGGAGATCTTTTTATAGAACTCCTCCGTACCCATGTTTGCCCTGTAGAGCTGATGATATACGACACCGTCCTTTATGAACAGGACTCTTCCGGCAGTGCTGGCTGCCTTAACGGAGTGAGTTACCATGAGGATGGATTGACCTTCCGCATTGATCTGTCTGAATAACCTTAGGAGCTCGTCGGTAGATCCGGAATCAAGAGCTCCCGTAGGTTCATCTGCCAGAAGGATATCGGGATTGGTGATTATGGCTCTCGCGACAGCAACTCTCTGCTTCTGTCCTCCCGAGATCTCATACGGATACTTCTCCAGGAGCTCATGGATACCGAGCTTCTTTGCGATGGGCTCGATCTTCTTTTCCATCTCCTTATGCTTCTGCCCTGCAAGGACAAGAGGAAGATAGATATTATCTCGTACGGAGAAGTTATCGAGGAGATTAAACTCCTGGAATACGAATCCGAGTCTCTCTCTTCTGAATGCAGCCAGAGCCTTGTCGCTTACTTTATTTAAGTTATCGCCTTCAAGGATGACCTCTCCTTCCGTGGGCTTATCAAGTGCCGCAAGGATATTAAGAAGAGTCGTCTTACCGGAGCCGGACTCCCCCATTATGGCTACATACTCGCCTCTCTCCGCCGTAAAATTCACATTGGATAATGCCGTTACCTTATTCCCTCCGAACCTGGTGGTGTACACCTTCTTAAGGTTCTTGACTTCAAGCATTGACATGTAATTACTACCTCCGATATTTCTTTACGGTACTATTCTATTGATCCCGGGTTCCGTATACCATTCATCTGCCTTACAAAAAGAAACTGTATCTTACTTTTTTGTAAGATACAGTGTGACCTTCGTTCCTTTTCCTACTTCGGAGTCGATCTTTATGTCTCCTCCCAGCAGATCCATCGTCCTTTTAACAAGATACAGTCCGATGCCGGTAGACTTCTTGTCCCCTCGCCCGTTATACCCCGTATAACCTTTCTCGAATACTCGCGGGAGATCCTCCGAAGCTATTCCGATGCCCTCGTCCGCTATAACTACACTCTCGTTGTCGCAGATTATTGTTATCTTGCCTTTCGAGGTGTACTTGATGCTGTTGCTCAGTACCTGTCCTATGGCAAACCCAAGCCATCTCATATCGGTTACGGCTTCGTGCTCACCTCCTTGGAAGTCAAGACTTAAGCCTTTCGCTACGATGGCGGGCCTTTGCTTCTTTATCTCCTGCCTGACTATATCCTCAATACACTGCTTGTCAAAGACAAGGTCATTGCTCTCACTTCCGAGCCTTATGTAGCCCATTACCATATCGGCATAATCTTCTATCCTTACTATCTGCGTCATCAGGGACTCGCGAAGAGCGTCGTCGTCAATATTTTGCGCCGTCAGCGACAATGCGCTTATGGGGGTCTTTATCTGATGCGCCCAGATGGTATAGTATTCCACCATCTCGTTATATCTTGCCGCCGATCTGTCGCCCGAATCCCTTAGCTCTCGCCTGATATCCTTTATCTGCTTTAAGTACTCTTCCTCAAGCGCATTATCCGCGCTTATCTCAGAACTTTCTCCAACACCTCTTCTGAGCTCGCCAAGCTTTGCTTTGTACTTGATGAGATCGACTGCAGCGCATACAAGGCACAAGGACAGCGACAGATAAGTAAGGTTCACGAAAGGATTGACGGGGAGTTCGTAAAGGAAGCACAGTACCCACGCACATATAAGAAATACGGCGTAAACACCCGCCACGGGCAGACGGTATCTTATGTAGGACAAAAGATCACTCAATTATATAGCCCTGCCCCTTCTTGGTCTTAATAAAGTCAGTAAGGCCCGCTTCGTCCAGCTTCTTACGGAGGCGATTCACATTGACACTTAATGTATTCTCGTCTACGAACAGATCGTCGTTCCACAGCTGCTCCATAAGACGGTTTCTGGATACGATACTGCCCTTCTTAGAGATAAGGGTATTTATGATACGGCTCTCGTTCTTGGTAAGATCTATCTTCTCTCCGTTATAGGTAAGAGTCGAATCTGCGGGATTATATATGGCTCCCCTGTGCTCTAAGTACTGAGAGCTGCCCCCTGCAAAATCGTATGTCCTTCGGAGGACCGCCTTGATCTTTGCAAGCATCACGTTAAAGTCAAAAGGCTTCGTTATGAAGTCATCTCCACCCATATTGATCGCCGTGATCATATTGAGGTTGTCGCTGGCAGAGGATACGAAGATGACGGGGACATTAGATACTTCCCTGATCTTAGAACATCTGAAGAAGCCGTTATTAAAGGGTAGCGTTATATCCATAAGCACAAGATGGGGATTGTATATATTGAACTCAGCAAGAGGATCGTTAAAATCTTCCGTGAGCTTTACTTCATATCCCCAGTTCTCCAGCGCTATCTTCATCTGAGATGCGATGGTCATATCATCTTCTACTATAAGTATCCTGTGACTCACTTAAGGATACCCCCTTTATGCGATCTCAAATGTAATTTTAGCACACAGGTTTCCATTTACCGTTGGCTACGTCAAAAACTTCCATCCCTATGAACTTATCCTTCTCTTCAACGGTGGCGGACTTTGCCGTATCGTAATAGGCTTCGGCAGTCGGAGCCGTATCGATAGGATTGGTGGCAGTAAATGCCGCATCTCTTCCTGCTCGGAGTATATGCCTGATACAAAAGTACGAAGCTACGATCGAGCAGGCCGCCGTTAAGATGTAGATTCCCGCTGATCCGTTCTCTTTACTCATATTCATCACAATAGCTATGACAGATAAGATGAAGACTAATACGGACGCTAATGTCCCGAGAACTCCGCCTATCGAACTTCTAAGAACGGCAAAGACCTTCTTATACTTGCTGTATGGTATATCTCCTGCTGCTTCTCCCGTCTGTCCGTTCACCGCAAAACTGTAGTTTATACCTTCATATCTGTAATTCATGAACCATACGGGAATGAGCGCATAAAGCTGTCTGTAGTCCTCTACATAGGAAGAACCGAATCGAAGCCTTAAGTCTTCGTAGGGAGCATTTACCGTTTCGGCTACATTCCTTGCATAGCCGCTGAGCCTCGATTCTATCCTTTCTGCCATATCAAGTGCCGTCAGATCGAACCTCTCCGCAAAGAACCCGGGCAGATAATCATCACTGTAGGCACGAAGCTCCGACATGTCGAAAGGCTCGATCGCTTCCATCAGTCTGTCACTTATTGCCCTGGAGCCGTCGAAAGGAACATGTTTTACATAGAAGGTCGTGTCGCGCTCTACGCTATACTGCGCCCTTCTCATCTCATATCCTTCCTTATCCACCTTATAGCCTGTACCTACACCTACTGCATGGCACTTGGCATCTATAAGCCAGAACGGAACATAAAGTCCCGTAAGCTTCTCGACGTTCTTAGCCGAAGTAAAGTCCCCGGGAGCATATTTACATCCCTTCGCCCACTCAAGGAACTTGGCCTTTGCCTGATCCTTAGTCACTTTAAAGGGAAGCACCATATCCGGCCTGAATTCACGAGTCAATCTTCTGGTTATAAGAGACGGCGAACCGCAGAATGCGCAAAACGTCGCCGACGTATTCTCGTCAGTTATCAGCATCGCTCCACAGGAATCGCATACAATCTCTTTTCTGGTGCTGTCATCACTCTCGTTCGCATCACCGGTATCTTTTATATCCGACTTACTTAAGAGACTTATCGTACCCGGAGCATATGACCCTCCGCAGGAAGAACATCTGATCTTCCCCGAAGAAGGATCATAAGTTATCGGTGCCCCGCAAGTCGGGCAGAGCGAAGCCTTGGCTACATCATCCCAAATCGCCATGATAATCCCCCCTTTTTATTCCGATGATATTTTAGCACAAAAAACAAGCCCCTTCCTTATAAGGAAAGGACTTCTGATCCATAATATGGTGACCCGTACGGGAATCGAACCCGTCACTCCGCCGTGAAAGGGCGACGTCTTAACCGCTTGACCAACGGGCCGAATATATGGTAGCGGCAGTGGGATTCGAACCTACGACCTGCCGGGTATGAACCGGACGCTCTGGCCAACTGAGCTATGCCGCCATGTAAAAGCGCACTTTTGACGTGCTCATCAATTTTAGCAACGGTAAAGTGATATGTCAAGAGAATATTTTAGTCAGATAAAAAACGGTGCGGAAGATTCCGCACCGTTCATTTAGATCAGACTAATACGAGAGTCAGATTACTTGAGCTCAAGCTCAGCGCCTGTCTCGGAAAGCTTCTTAACAAGCTCCTCAGCCTCGTCCTTAGCAACGTTCTCCTTAAGAGCAACGGGAGCCTTCTCAACGAGCTCCTTAGCGTCCTTAAGACCAAGACCGAGAACATCCTTAACAGCCTTGATAACGTTCATCTTGGAGTCACCGAAGCTCTTAAGCATTACTGTGAACTCTGTCTTCTCAGCAGCACCGCCTGCCTCACCGCCAGCTGCGGGAGCAGCAGCAACAACAGCTGCAGCAGATACGCCAAACTCTTCTTCAATTGCCTTCTCGAGGTCAAAAAGCTCTGTAACGGAAAGAGCCTTAATCTCGTCGAGGATCTTTGTGATATTCTCACTAGCCATTTTAATTTTCCTCCATTTAAGAATTAGATAGATTGTTGATTACGCTTCAGCGGGTGCTTCAGCTGTTACTTCAGCAGCTGCTTCTTCAGCAGGAGCTGCTTCTGCGGGTGCCTCTTCAGCTACGGGAGCTTCTGCAGGTGCGCCGCTCTCTTCCTGTGCCTTCTCAGCTACAGCCTTAACGAGCATGGCAAGCTTTGTAAACGGGAAAAGCAAACCATATACGACCTGGCTGTAAAGAGTCTCCTTGTCGGGTACTTTTGCAAGAGCGTCGATCTCTGCCTTGTCGGCGAATCTTCCCTCTACGATACCACCCTTGATCTCAAGAGGCTCATACTCCTCTGCGAACTTGCTAAGAACTTTTGCAGGTGCGATAACATCTTCGGAATAAGCAACAGTTGTAGGGCCCTTGAACATCTCGTCAAGACCTTCGATACCGAGCTCCTTGAATACAAGGCGAAGAGTCGTATTCTTTACTACCTGGAACTTTACGCCGTTCTTACGAAGCTCATTACGAAGTTCTGTGTCCTGAGCAACAGTAAGTCCGCGTGAGGAAGCGAATACGAATGTAGCTGCACCCTTGAAAGATTCAACGAGGTCTGCAACGACCTGCTTCTTAGCAGCCAGAATTTTCTCACTTGGCATTTAGGTTTCCTCCTTTATAGATTTTAAAACCCTCACGCCGAATGACATGAGGGTTCTTGAAAATCTCGTAATCCTAAACAGATATGAGTTTCAACCTCGGCGGGGGATCCGTAAGGATTCCCGGCTGTCTTCGGTATGAATTGTTTTTATAAATTAATAGCGGATCTTCTATTAAGCAGTGAACTTAGTAGAGTTGATCCTGATGCCGGGGCCCATTGTAGAAGAAATGGAAACATTCTTCAGGTACTGACCCTTAGCAGCTGCAGGCTTAGCCTTAACGATAGCATCCATGATAGTCTTAAGGTTCTCCTCAAGCTTCTCCTGTCCGAAAGATACCTTTCCGATAGGGCAGTGGATGATATTTGTCTTGTCGAGTCTGTACTCGATCTTACCTGCCTTGATGTCGTTAACTGCCTTAGTAACGTCCATGGATACTGTTCCGGACTTAGGGTTAGGCATCAAGCCCTTAGGACCTAAGACCTTACCGAGACGACCTACAACACCCATCATGTCAGGTGTAGCAACAACAACGTCGAAGTCGAACCAGTTTTCCTTTGTGATCTTCTCGACCATATCCTCAGCACCAACGTAATCTGCACCGGCCTCCTTAGCCTCATCAGCCTTAGGACCCTTAGCAAATACGAGTACCTTCTTTGTACGTCCTGTTCCGTGAGGAAGAACTACCGCACCTCTGACCTGCTGATCAGCGTGACGAGAGTCAACACCAAGACGAACATGAAGCTCGACAGTCTCATCGAACTTAGCCTTACCTGTCTCCTGTACAAGACGAACTGCCTCGGAAGGATCATAGGCTACGCTTCTGTCTACGAGCTTACTGATTTCTGTATATCTCTTACCAGCTTTCATAGCTATCTCCTTTCGTTATCAGTCTCTTGTTACAACGATACCCATGCTTCTAGCAGTACCTGCTACCATCTCGGCACAAGCCTCAACAGATGCAGCATTTGTATCGGGCATCTTGATCTCTGCGATCTTCTTGCACTGCTCAAATGTAACAGTTGCAACCTTCTGTGTGTTAGGTCTTCCGGATCCGCTCTCGATCTTGCATTCCTTCTTGAGCAATACAGGTACCGGAGGAGTCTTTGTAATGAAAGAGTATGTGCGGTCAGCGTAAACCGTAATAACTACGGGGATAACGAGACCTGCATCCTTAGCTGTTCTCTCATTGAACTCTTTTACGAACTGTGCGATGTTAACACCGTACTGTCCAAGAGCTGGTCCTACCGGCGGCGCGGGTGTTGCTTTAGCGGCTTCTATCTGAAGTTTGATATAGCCTGTAATCTTCTTAGCCATACTTGGCCACCTCCCATTTATATTTGCTCTGCACCGAAGTGCATTAGCTTGCTTTAGATTCTCTCAACCTGTGTGAAGTCGAGATATACGGGCGTCTCACGTCCGAACATAGCGATCTTGACCTTGACCTGCTGCTTCTCGTAGTTCATCTCTTCTACTACGCAGATGCTGTCTGCAAAAGGTCCTGTGATAACTCTGATGGTATCTCCGATATCGTAATCGACATCAGGTACCCAGTCAGTTGCGATACCCATTGCAGCAAGGTCGCTGTCTGTGATCGGCAGAGGCTTGTTGGGATTTGTGCTTACAAAGCCAGTTACACCTCTTGTATTGCGGATAAGGTACCAGAGCTCCTTATCAGCTGCAGAAGGCTCTTCGCTGTCCTTCAAGTTCTCGAAATTACTTACGAGCTTAATAAACACGTATCCGGGATACTTCTTGCGCTTAACAGCCTTCTTCTTTCCGTCCTTAATCTCAAAGACATCTTCCGTGGGAACGTTGATCTCCTGAATGATATCCTGCATTCCGCGCTTCTCGACTGTCTTCTCGAGGATAGTCTTTACTTTGTTCTCATAGCCTGAGTATGTATGAACTACATACCACTTAGCTTCATTTACGTCAGACATCAGTTCTCCTCCTCGGATGAATCAGTCTCCTCTGTGTCGTCAGTCTCTTCGGAACCTTCCTCAGACTCGTCTGTCTCCTCTGCCTCGGACTCCTCGGTCGTAGCTTCAGTCTCCTCTGAAGTCTCCTCAGATGTTTCCTCGGATGTCTCTGCAGCTACTGTCGTATCTGCAGGAACAGATGTATCAAGGGGTACTGTAGTAGTCGTAGTTACGTTGTCGTAGAATCCGATCTTCTCGAGCACCCAGTGTCCGCCATTATTGATAATGGAAAGGAATATTGCAAAGAAAACGATTACAACGAGAACAACTGCAGACGTATTCTTGAGCTTCTCCTTGGAAGGCCATACAACTCTCTTGAGTTCTGCCTTTACGTCCAAGAACTGCTGAGCGATACGCTGGAAGATATTCTTCTTCTTATTCTTGTCAGCCATCTTGTTACCTCGTTAAGTAAGTATCGTATTACTTTGTTTCCTTATGAACCGTGTGCTTACGGCAGAAAGGACAATACTTCTTAAGCTCGAGTCTCTCGGAATCGTTCTTCTTATTCTTATATGTCTGATAATTTCTCTGCTTGCACTCTTCGCATGCGAGTGTGAGCTTGTCACGTGCACTTGTCTTAGCCATTGTTCGACTCCTCCATGATCTGAGATCCTTCCTATTTTTTCACACAATAAAAAAAGACCTCTAAGGGTTTTAGCTGTGATATTTTATCACGGGGTATAGATCGTGTCAACGAGGAAAATTATTACTTCTAAAGCTCTTCCGCATTATATCACGATATGTCACGGACCTGTTATACCAGATCCGTGACATATACCATTGAATCATTGATGATATCGTATTCTGTCCCGTACACATATCCGCTCGCCGTTACTAAGATCTTCCCCTGCCCGATCATGATCCTGAAATCGTCTATAAAAGCATTTCGGTAGTCGCGGCCATCCTCGTAGGAATCTATAACAACGATATCGGAACCGTCGAGAGCGCAGCTGCAGATATCAAATCCGTTCTCCATGAGACTGACATAATATATCCTGCCGTTACTGATATTAATTCCGCCTGCATTCTCTATATTGGTGACAATACTGTTGTCAACATCTCTTATGACGAGAATACCGTTGTCGCTTCCCTCGGAATAGTCAGTATCCTCTATGGCGTACCTCGTTCCGTCTATACACTGATATCTGCTCGTATGTGAAGTATTAGTATTATACGGAGTCTCACCCTCGATATATCTCTGAAGAAGATCCGCATTTTCATACCAGCCCGGCATACTCACATCCGCAAGATAGAGCTCCGGCTCCTGAACCTCCCCGCCTGTGATCTCAGCGACCATGATGTACTTATCGTAGTAGAGTCTGTCTCTTATATAATCCGTTCGCTCTTCACCGGAAATGATATCCTGCATGTAATAGATCCTGTTATCGACTACACAACAATCAAATATCTCGTGACCGTCATCAGCCGTTATGACATCTTCGGTCACTCCCGTATCGGGATCAAGTCTTATCACGCTGTTTCGATTAGCGATAAACAGATATCCGTTGGCATATCCGATCGAGTAGACACCTGAGTAGATGCCTTTATATTCTGTATTTGCATATATTTCGGAGATATTCCCCTCCGAATCCATCTTCTTTACCGACTGATAATAGATCGACCTGACTCCATTATCACATTCAACATAATCAAGGAAATAAAGACCCTCATCTGTTTCTACTGCCTGATTCTGGTAATTTCCGACGTAGCCCTTCTCGAGCCTTTCTCTCATCTCGTCATGGTCTTCCTCGAAGAACTTACCGTAGTTCGCACTATATTGAGAACAAGTCCTGAACGCCCTGAATCCGCCGGCGAAAAAGAACATGATGCCCAATATCAGAACCAGAGAAAGCGGATAAAGGATACTTGCTTTCTTTCCCTTTTCCCTGCTCTTCATGACACCGTAGAGGTTGATGCCCGCCATGACGAGCGACAATGCCGCCGTGGACATATAGAGTATGTGAGCGGAGGACATGACGATCTCGTATCTTGCCATGAAGACAGCCGCACCGTAGTATCCCGCAAAGGATAATGCGACACACATACAGATCACGACCTCGGGAATTCGTCCGTCTACAGCTTTCTTATGTCTTAAGAACATATTCAGAATAAGAAAGAACGAAGCCAGGATAAGCACTACCAGCATCCAGCTTCTCAGAGAATCCCCAAAAACGCCTTTGAGCTGTTCCTGCCCCACAAAAGGAATCCTTCTCATGATCGTATCTAGAAAAGAAACAAATCCGGGCTGATCGCCTGTAAGAAAAGATACGAAGCAAAAGAAATATAAAGCTACCAAAAACAATGTCAAAAAGAACATGATAATACCCCCATACGACATATAATACGCATTTTCGGCCGGAAAGTTGCGCCGAAAATAAAAACTGCCGGAAAAATAACCGGCAGATTTTATCATTTATATCGTTTTGATCTTATCAGCGACGGCTTCTAAGTTCCTTCTCTACATCATCCAAAGTGATGCCCATGTCTGCCATGAGGACGAGAACGTGATATTCAAGATCTGCGATCTCGGCGATGACCTCGCTCTTAGATCCCTTAGCTGCTGCGATAGCTGTCTCAACCGCCTCTTCTCCGACCTTCTTACAGATCTTCTCAGTACCCTTGCCGAGAAGGTAGTTAGTGTAAGAGCCCTCTTCGGGATTCTTCTGTCTGTCTAAGATAACGCTGTAAAGTTCCTTGATGATATCCATAGTATTACTCCTTTATATCTGTATCCCACTCGTCTATCGTGGTATAAAAACAACTCTTATTGCCTGTATGGCATGCGGCGCCTGTCTGCTCTACCTTGTAAAGAAGAGTATCCTTGTCGCAGTCGATCCTTCCTTCTACTACTTTCTGCAGATGACCTGAAGTCTCACCCTTCTTCCAGAGTGTCTCCCTCGACCTTGAGTAGTAGTGCATGTAGCCCGTCTTGCAGGTAAGCTCGAAAGCCTCGTAGTTCATATAAGCCATCATGAGTACTTCGCCCGTAACGGAATCCGTCGTTATAGCAGGCACCATACCGTCGGAATTCTTCTTCATGTGAGCCCACATATCAAGCTCTCTTCCGATCTTTCTTATAGGAAGGCCTCTCCCCTCAAGATATTCCTTGAGGTCGGAGATCTTTATCTCTCCGAAATGGAAAAGGCTCGCCGCAAGTACCGCATCTGCCTTTCCGTCTACGATACCGTCGTAGAAATCCTCCATGGTTCCTGCTCCGCCTGAAGCTATGACAGGTACATCTACCGCATCTGCGATCATGGATGTGATCTTATTATCGTAGCCGGACTTGGTGCCGTCCTTATCCATGGAGGTAAGAAGGATCTCTCCGCATCCTAAGTCCACGACCTTCTTTGCCCACTCGAGAGCATCGATACCGGTAGGCTTCGTACCGCCTGCTATTACTACCTCGTAGCCTGAAGGGAACTTATCTTCCTGTCCCTCTCTGCTCTTAACGTCGATAGCAACTACTATGCACTGAGCACCGAACTTCTCTGATGCTTCTCTTACAAAATCAGGATTCTTAACTGCAGCTGAGTTAAGAGATACCTTATCTGCACCTGCATTTAGGATAGCTCTTATATCATCTACCGTTCTTATGCCGCCTCCGACCGTGAAAGGGATGAATACTTCATCTGCTACTCTTCCTACCATGTCGATAACGGTATCTCTTGCTTCGAGGGTAGCCGTGATATCAAGGAATACGAGCTCATCTGCACCTGAGAGGTTATACTGCTTAGCACACTCTACAGGGTCGCCCGCATCTCTTAAGGATACGAAGTTAACACCCTTAACGACACGTCCGTCCTTAACATCGAGGCAGGGGATTATACGCTTTGTAAGCATTTCTTAAGATCCACCTTTCCCTCGTAGATAGCCTTGCCGACGATAACGCCTGCGCAGCCGCTTCCCTTTATGTACATGATATCCTCGTCAGATCCGATACCGCCTGAAGCGATGACATCAAGGCCTGTCTTATCGACAAGTTCCTTAGTTGAGTCAAAGGCGGGGCCTGTGAGCATTCCGTCTCTTGAGATATCGGTAAATACTACCGTCTTTGCACCTATCGACTTCATTGTAAGAGCAAATTCAAGTGCACTTACACCTGAACCTGACGTCCAGCCGTCTACGGCTACATCGCCGTCCTTGGCGTCGATACCGATGGCGATCTTATCAGCATAGAGCTTCAAAGCTTCCTCCGTAAACTTACGATCCTTGATGGCGGAAGTTCCGATAACGCATCTTGATACTCCGTAGTCCTCGATCCATCTCTTCAATGTGTCGAGATTTCTGATTCCTCCGCCTGTATCTACCTTAAGGCCCGTCTTCTCACTGATCTGTCTTATTATCTCGTGATTAGTGGGGATGCCTGACTTTGCAGCATCGAGATCTACAACGTGGATCCACTCGGCACCTGCTTCCTTGAATGAGAATGCCTGAGCTATGGGATCGTCGCTATAAACAGTTACCTGGTCATATCTGCCCTGCTTAAGTCTTACGCACTTGCCTCCTAAGAGGTCGACTGCGGGAAGTATTATCATGTTCTTGTTCTCCTTGCGAATCTGATGAGCATCTGAAGACCTGCTTCACCGCTCTTCTCGGGGTGGAACTGCGTAGCAAAGATATTATCTCTTTGAAGAGCAACAGTATACTTGATACCGTATTCGGTCTTTGCCGCACTGTCCTTCTCGTCATCGGGAAGGCAGTAGAAAGAGTGTACGAAGTAGACGAAGTCTCCTTCTCTCATCATCTCACCCGTAACATCGGATAATCTGTTCCAGCCGATCTGAGGGACCTTAAGTCCCTTCCTGACTGTCTCTTCGGCTGGGAACTTCAATACCTTGCCGGGGATTATGCCGAGGCCTTCGATGAGTTCACCTGAAGGAGCGCCTTCCTCAGACCCCGAGAGCATTAGCTGCATTCCAAGGCAGATACCGAGAAGAGGCTTGCCTGAAGCGGCAGCTTCCTTTACAGCCTTATCAAGACCTGACTTGCGGAGGGCTTCCATAGCAGGAGCATAGGCACCGACACCCGGAAGGATCACTCCGTCAGCCTTTGAGATGACTTCCGGGTCTGATGTTATCACCGATTCGTAGTGTATATATGTGAGGGCTTTCTGAACCGAAGCCAGATTACCCATTCCGTAATCGATTATTGCAATCACTTATTCGATTTCCTTACCTGTGATCCTGGAGTAGCACTCCTTATACTTCTCGGAAGTCTTCTTGATAACTTCCTCGGGAAGTGTGGGAGCGGGATATGTCTTATCCCAGTCGAGTGTCTCGAGCCACTCACGGAGATACTGCTTGTCAAAGCTCTTCTGAGCATGTCCGGGCTCGTAATCGTTAACATCCCAGAATCTTGAAGAGTCAGGCGTGAACATCTCGTCAGCTACAACGAGCTTGCCATCGATCTTACCGAACTCGAACTTGGTATCAGCAAGGATAAGACCCTTTGTAAGAGCGAACTCGGATACCTTGTTATAAAGAGCGATAGCTGCATCGTGAAGTGCCGTAGCATCTTCCTCTCCGAGAAGCTCCTTGAGCTGATCGTATGTGATGTTGATATCGTGACCTGTCTCTTCCTTAGTGGAAGGTGTAAAGAGAGGCTCGGGGAGCTTGTCGCCCTGGACCATTCCCTCGGGCATCTTGATGCCGCCTACAGTGCCGTTAGCCTTGTATTCCTTAAGAGCAGAACCTTCAAGGTATCCTCTTACGATGCACTCTGCAGGGAGCATATCGACCTTCTTAACGAGCATGGATCTTCCCTTGAGCTCCTTCTCGAACTTATCAAGACCCATGGGATAATCCTTAGGATCCGTAGAGATAACATGGTTAGGGATGATGTCCTTTGTAAAATCGAACCAGAATGCGGATATGGAGGACAATACCTTACCCTTATCGGGGATCAGTTCATCGAATACTACGTCGAATGCCGAGATCCTGTCTGTTACGATCATGAGAAGGGAATCTCCCAAGTCGTAAACATTTCTTACCTTACCCTTGATAAATACGGGAAGATCGATAAAATCTGTGTCTTTGATCATCATTTCTTTATACCTCCATATATCAAAGGACGCCCTTGGTCGAGATGACCTGGTCCTTAAATCTTTCATCTATTGCAGCGGCCTGCCTTATGGCTCTGGCAAGCGACTTGAACATAGCCTCAGCCTTGTGGTGATCGTTGATGCCGTAGGGACTGCTTATGTGAAGCGTAATGCCTGCGTTAAAGGCAAAGGAACGGAAGAACTCCTCGAAAAGCTGTGTATCCATCTCTCCGCACTTGTCTGCAGTAAACTTGCAGTCAAATACGATAAAGGGCCTTCCCGAGATATCTATAACGGCATCTCCTAAAGCTTCATCGAGAGGACATCTTGCACAGCCGTATCTTACGATACCCTTCTTATCGCCCATAGCCTGCGCGAAAGCCTGTCCCAAAGCGATACCCACATCCTCTACGGAGTGGTGTGCATCTACATAAAGATCACCCTTACATGAAATATCAAGATCCATTCCGGAATGCTTGGACAGAGCCGTCAGCATGTGGTCGAAGAACCCTATTCCGGTAGAGATATTGCTCTTCCCCGTACCGTCGATATCGATCTTTACTAAGATATCAGTCTCGCCTGTAGTTCTCTTGAGCTCAGCAGTTCTTGCCATATCAGATCTCCTCTCTTACGGCTTTAAGGAATTCGTCCATCTCTTCATCCGTTCCGATGGAGATCCTTAAGTACTCATTGATGAGCGGCTTATTAAAATACCTTACAAGTATACCTTTTGCCTTAAGGTTTTTGTAGAGCGATTCTGCAGTGATGCCTGAAGGCGGCTTTGCAAATACAAAGTTCGTTGAAGAATCGGGAAGCGTAAATCCCATCGCACGAAGTTCTTTTGTGACTCTGTTTCTTGTGGAGATGAGCTTCTGTCTGTTCCTTTCGAAATTCTCCCTGTCCTTTAAAGCTGCCGTAGCAAGCGTCTGCGCAAGTGCATCTGCAGGATAGGAATTAAAGGAATCTCTTGCTCTCTTAAGACCTTCTATAAGCTCCTTATCGCCGATCGCATATCCGAGTCTTAATCCCGCAAGACCATAGGACTTGGATAATGTCCTTACTACTATAAGATTCTTATATTCATTTATAAGAGTAGCTGCGGATGTATAGCCTTCGGCAAAAGCCGCATACGCCTCGTCTATAAGTACTACGCTGTCCTTATTGGCATTAAGTATCTTTCTTATGTCATCAAGCGACATGGCAATGCTCGTGGGAGCATTGGGATTAGCGATGGATATACCACAGTTATCCTTGCCGCAGTAGTCGGAAGGATCGATGGTAAAGTCGTCCTTCAAGGGGACCTTCTGCGCTCTTACGGAATAGAAATCCGCATAGACGGGATAGAAGCTGTAGGAGATAGACGGGATAAGGACAGCCTTATCCGTATTTATATCCTTCTCGAAGAATGTCTGCCAGCAAAGAGCAAGTACCTCATCCGAACCGTTACCGACAAAGACATTCTCTGGCGATACATTATCCACCTCGGCCACAGCCTCGCAGACCATCCTCGAATCAGTGTTCGGGTACAGTCTTAAAAGCGATATATCAAATTCCTCCAGAGCCTTCTTGCACATAGGAGACGGAGAATAGGGATTCTCATTTGTATTGAGCTTTATTATCCTCTGCCCGGGCTTAGGCTGTTCGCCTGCCGTATAAGGCTCTATGGAATTTATAAGTTTATTCCAGTATTTACTCATTTTTCTTATAACCTCACGCGGATAGATGCGGCGTGACATGTAAGTCCTTCGCTGTCTGCGAACTTCGCAACATCCTCTCCTACTGCTTTCAGGGATTCTTTATTATAGTTGATGATGCTCATCTTCTTATAGAAGTCGCCCGTATTGAGAGGCGAGAAGAATCTTGCCGTTCCCGATGTGGGAAGAGTGTGGTTAGGACCTGCAAAATAATCGCCGAGAGGCTCGGGAGACCAGTTGCCCATAAATACCGCACCCGCATTGTTGATCTTATCAAGTGTTGATTCGGGATCTTCTACGCAAAGCTCCAGGTGCTCCGGAGCGATCTCCTCGGAGAATGCGATTGCCGTATCAAGGTCGTCGCAGACGATTATCGAGCAGTAATTCGCAAGAGAAGCCTTAAGGATCTCGTTACGTGAAGCTTCATCGGATCTTCTGTCCACTGCCTCAAGGACCTTATCTGCAAGATCCTGAGATGTGGTAAGAACGATAGCCGAAGCGATCTTGTCGTGCTCTGCCTGTGAGAGCATATCTGCCGCAACGAACTCCGGAACAGCAGAATCGTCTGCGATTATAAGGATCTCGGAAGGTCCTGCGAACATATCGATATCCACCTGACCGAATACGAGTCTCTTGGCAGTATTAACATAGATATTACCGGGACCGCAGATCTTATCTACTCTGGGGATATTCTCGGTGCCGTATGCCATAGCCGCGATTGCCTGTGCGCCTCCGACCTTGTAGATCTCGGTAGCACCTGCAATGGATGCGGCTGCAAGGATTACCGGAGCGATAGTACCGTCAGCTCTCGGGGGAGTACAGAATACGATCCTGGGAACGCCCGCAACCGATGCGGGGATAACATCCATAAGGACCGTGGAAGGAAGCGGTGCCGTACCGCCCGGAACATAGATTCCCGCTACGGATATGGGCCTTACCTTGACTCCGATCTTGGATCCCTTGGCAGTATCCATCATGAAGCCTTCTTCCTTCTGCTTCTCGTGGAATGTTCTGATATTAAAAGCCGCCTTCTTGATGATCGAAAGGAGCTCGGGATCGATGCTCTTTATAGCTTCATCGATCTCTTCTTTTGTTACTCTCATCTTATCTGCGGTAAGGACTGCCTTATCGAACTTTTCCGTATACTTAAGAACGGCATTATCTCCGTTCTCCTTGATGTCGTCGATAACGCCGCTTACAGTTGTTATGATAGGACCTAAGTCCATCTTGGATCTTGCTCCGAGAAGATCACAGAGCTCTTTAAGATTTTCCTTATTGCCTTTAACGACTTTACACTTCATCTTGTCAGCCCTCTTTCTCCTGATTCATCTTCTCGACTTCGACCTTGAGCTTATCGATCATGGGGCGAAGCTCATCAGCTTTCATCTTCATGGATACTCTGTTTACTACTACTCTGGCGGAGATGTCCGCTACGGTCTCGATAACATCAAGTCCGTTCTCATAAAGAGTACGTCCGGACTCTACGATATCAACGATAACTTCCGCAAGGCCTATAAGAGGAGCAAGCTCTACGGAACCGTTGAGCTTTATTATCTCTACGCTTTCCTTCTTAACGCCCTCAAAATATGCTCTCGTTATGTTGGGATATTTGGTACCTACTCTCTTATTTGGGATGGAATCGAGCTTACCGTCCTTTAATTCCTTGGGACCCGCTACGCACATACGGCACTTGCCGAATCCGAGGTCGATGACCTCATAGAGCTGTCTTCCTTCCTCGAGGAGAGTATCTTTACCTACTACGCCTAAGTCTGCGGCACCGTACTCAACATATGTGGGAACGTCTGCAGGCTTAGCCATTATGAATCTTAAGCCCGTCTTCTCGTCTTCAAGGATGAGCTTTCTGGACTTTTCCTTTGCGGCATTACAGTCATATCCTGCTCTCTCGAGAAGTTCGATGGCCTGCTCCGCAAGTCTTCCTTTGGATAATGCTATAGTCAACATATTAATTCTGACCTCCGTTGATCCAGAATACTGTCTGGATATCATTCTCATCGGCAAAAGCATTAAGCTCTTCTTCGTTCATTCCCGATGTGTCGAGGATAACTGATGTGCCTCCGAGCCTCATCTGATCTGCAAGAGAGATAGCCGAGCTTCTCGCATCCTTATTGCCCTTCTCGTAACCTACTACTGCTTCTGCAGCAGGAGACTCGAGCTCTAAGCCCTGTCTCATAAGAGCCGTTATCGCAAGTGATAAGCCGAGGGAGAATCCTACGCATTCCATATCTCTTCCGAATACGCCTACTGTCCTGTCGTATCTTCCGCCGCCGATTATCGGGAAACCTACCTCATATGTGTAGCCCTTGAAGATAACTCCCGTGTAGTATCCCTCGCTTCCAAGAAGTCCCAAGTCGACTGAGACATACTTCGTATAGCCGTAGTCCTCGAGAGCTTCCAGTATCTCCTCTAAGTTCTTTATGGCATCAAGCGCAGTCTTCTCCGTGAAGCTTTCCTTGATGCTCGAAAGGATATTCGTATCTCCGGAAGACTCTGCGAACATAAGGAGTATATTTCTGTCGGAATCCGTAAGACCCTTCTCCTTAGCTGTTCTGTCGATAGTAACGGAATCCTTTGCAATGATGGCATTTCGTACGGAAAGAGCAGTCTCTTCGTCAAGACCCATCTGCTTTACCGCGCCTTCAAAAAGGCCTACCTGACCGATACTTACCTGAAGATCTTCTACTCCTACTTCAAGAGCAGACCTTATTGCCATGGCGATGATCTCTGCATCGGAATCGGATCCCGTAATGCCCATAAGCTCGGCTCCGGCCTGTGTAAACTCACTTTGCTTACCGCCGCCTGTCTGGTTAAAGCGGTACATATTCTCGATATAGGAAAGCCTTAAAGGAAGCCTGTCCTTGGCAAGTGTAGCCGCATATCTTGCAGCGGGGATGGTGCCGTCATATCTGGCACAAAGTAACCTTCCCTTGGAATCCGTAAGCTTATAAAGATCTTCTTCCTTAACAAAATCGGGTTTTGTATAGATATCGCAATATTCGTATCCGGGTGTCTCTATCTCTTCGTATCCATGGAGGGAGAACAACCTTCTTAATTTACTTTCGGCATCTTTCTTGAATGCGCATACGCTCGGCAATGTATCGTTGAAGCCGTCGGGCGTATAGAACTTGTTGCTCATTTTCTCTTACCTCCTGATAATATCGTTTTTCCGTTTCACTTTAGTTGACTAAAGTGTTGACTATCAGATTATATATAGAGGCAGGATAAATGTCAAACGCCTTATTTATGGTATTTCTCACCACAAGAGATCTTATATCCCCTGTAAATCTGTTCAAGGAGTATAAGCCTCGTCATCTGATGTGTAAGGGTTATGTTGCCAAAGCAGATCCTCTTGTCAGCTCTTTTTACTACCCTCGGATCAAGACCGTTACTGCCTCCGATCACTACAGTTATCGAGGAACCGCCTCTTTCCATATCCTCAGTAAGTGCCTTGGATATCTCTTCGGAAGTCATAAGCTTACCGTGAAGATCCATCACCCACACGATATCGCCGTCCTTTATCTTCGAAAGTATAAGATCGCCTTCCTTGGCAAGAGCCGCATCTACCGGAAGAGAGTCGGGGCTGTCCGCCACTTCTATCACTTCCACGAAGCAATACTTGGACAGACGCTTCTTATACTCGTCTATACCTGACAGGAGCCACTTTTCCTTTATCTTTCCGGGAGCAACTACTTTAAGCTTCAAATCTCAATGCCTTTCGTGGGTTCGTATCTGTTTGCTACTGCGATGTTATAGTGAACATTCTGCTTAAGCTCATACCTTGCAAGGTAGTTGGTAACAGTCATATATGCCTTCTCGTGAGTATTGTTGTTCTCGCTCAAATGACCAAGGATGAAGTTTGTAGTACCTTTATCGATCATGTCTCGTACCATCTCGGCGCAGGCATCGTTACTTAAATGACCGCGATCACCTGCGATCCTTGCCTTAAGGTCTTCGGGATAGGGACCGTATACCAGCATCCTCTTATCGTAATTAGCTTCTATGAGAACTCCGTCCACGCCTTCGGACATGGATCTTATATCGTCGGTAACGTATCCTAAGTCTGTCATTACCATAAGGGATCTTCCCTCGTACATTACCTTATAACATACAGACCCTGCTGCATCGTGAGGTGTATCACAGGATAAGACCGTAACACCGTCACCGAGATCTATATTATTGCCGGGGACTATGACTATATCCTCTGCACCCGGATGGGGCTTTTTGAACTTCTTTGCAAGATACTTATGGGTCGATGCCGTAGCATATATGTCGGCGGGGTATTTTCTTACAAATACATCCAGCGCATCCAGATGATCGTGGTGCGCATGTGTAATAAAGATAGCATCTATACTCTCGGGAGAAGTACCTACCGCATTAAGGGCACAGCATACCTGCTTGCAGTTCCTGCCTGCGTCGATGAGGATGTTCTTCTTTCCTGCTCTTATTAAGGTGGAATTACCGCTACTGCCGCTGAAGAGCGGTACGAGTTCCAGAGCGCTCATCAGGCCTCCGCGTCGGGTTCGTACTCGGGGCTCTCGGTACGCTCTATATCCGCGCCGAGGGACTTGAGCTTCTGAACGATATTCTCGTAACCCCTGTCGATCTTTCTTGCCTGTGTTATAAAACTGGTTCCGTCAGCTGCCAGAGCTGCGCATACCAGAGCCGCACCTGCACGAAGATCGGTCGCTACTACCGTAGCTCCCTTGAATCTCTCTATGCCTTCGATGAGTGCTATCCTGTCATAGACATTGATGCTTGCACCCATCCTTGTAAGCTCGGGGATATATTGAAATCTGTTCTGCCATACATTCTCGTGCATCTTGCTGACGCCCTTTGACAGACACTGCAGTACAACTGCCTGAGGCTGAAGATCCGTAGGGAATCCGGGATAAGGGGAAGTCTTTATGTTGGTGCCTCGTATAACGGCACCTTCCTTCCTGTAGACCCTGATGCTGTCATTGTCTTCATTCTCTTCGACTGTATATCCCATCTCGCGCATCTTAGATGACAACGGCTCCATGTGAGTAGGGATCATGTTATGAATAGTAACATCTCCGTCAGTTACCGCTGCGGCGATCATATATGTACCTGCTTCAATCTGATCGGGGATTATGGAATACGAGAAATTACCCGGAAGTACGGGAACGCCTGTGATCCTTATGGTATCAGTACCGGCACCCTTGATCTTCGCACCCATGGCATTGAGGAAGTTGGCAACATCAACGATATGAGGCTCCTTGGCCGCATTCGTAATTATAGTCATTCCTTCAGCCTTTGTAGCTGCCAGCATTACATTGATAGTAGCTCCGACGCTTACGATATCAAGGAATATCCTGGCTCCTCTTAAAGGATTTGCCTCAAGTGTTATGATGCCGCCGTTGATGTCTTCGGGTCTTGCACCTGTTGCTCCCATATCAGCGAAAGCCTTCAGGTGAAGGTCGATGGGGCGCTGTCCGAAGTTACAGCCTCCGGGCATACGAAGTGAAGCCTTACCGCATCTTGCAAGGAGTGCACCCAGAAGATAATATGATGCTCTTATCTTGGATACGGCGGGACCCGTTGCCTTATAGGTATTTATGGTCCTGGGGTCGATATCCAGTGTAAGGGAACCGTCTTCGGACTTCTCCGAAGAGATAGTTGCTCCCAAAGTATTACACAGTTCTATCATGACTTGTACATCTGAGATATCGGGGACATTCTCCAGTGTACACTTTCCGTCTATCATCATTGCGGCTGCAAGTACACCCAAAACGGCATTCTTGCTTCCGCTTATATTTATGTCTCCACGAAGGCTGTTGCCTCCGGTGATCTTATAAGAATATTGGCTCAATTTTCTTCCTCTTGATCTTTGCTCTTAGTGCCGGGCATAACGGGTACGCTGTCAAGAACACGCCTTACGGCTGATTGCCTCTCGCCTTCATTCTCTTCCTTGGAGACCTTTGTAAGGTTATCAAAGAGGCCTGTCTTTTTCTTACTCGCTTTTTTGCCACTACTATTATACATTTTTCCGTCCGTATTTGGGTGGATCATGACTTTTTCTTTCAGATTTTCTGAATTTGTAGATATTTCAGGCTTCACCTTGATCTCTTCTGCGGCAGAAGTATTAAGCTGGGAAGCTCTGGGGAGGATCTGCTGCGTAAGGAGCTTTCTTGCTTCTTCCTTCTGCCTCTTCATCTCCTCTTCTTCAGCCTGCTGCTCCTGTGCTTCAGTCGTTTCTTCCTCGGTCAGAGCGTAATCATCTTCGTTCTCATCGCCTTCGTCGATATCGTCCTCAACGATCTCCGTCTCTTCTTCCTCGTCTTCGAAAAACTCGTCTTCGTCCATCTCGGGCTCGATATATGTAAGCTCGTCAACAAGCTCTGTGTATCTTTGTTCGCCGAGCTTCTTAAATAGTGCTGCCAGTACCTTATCGTGAGATGCTTTCTCGCCTTCCTTTAAGTTCTCATAAGCCTTCGCCTCGTCCTCTACGTCGTCGTAGCCCATGGAACGGATGGCTTCCACTGCCTGAATGGCCATGAAGTCTGCTGCGTTCCTGTAATACTGTTCCTCACTTACGATACCTGTCTGAGCGTCATCGTATACATTTCTGAAAACACCTGCAGCCTGAGGCAGTACCAGAGTAAATGTGGATCCTGCACCATCCCCCTGGTTGGATATGACATTGATGGTTCCGTCATGCATATCTGCTACATCCTTGGCAATGGCAAGACCTATGCCGGATCCGCCCACATCATGAGAACCCGAATTATCTACGCGGTAGAATCTCTCGAAAAGGTGATCGATATCCTTCTGAGGTATTCCGCGCCCGTTGTCGCTTATCTGTATTCCTATACGATCGCCGATATTTTCTACGCTTACCCTTATTATGTTCTCTTCGGTCTTTCCTTCGTAGTTAATGTACTTAACAGCATTAGTAAGGAGATTGATAACGATCCTCATTATGAGGTTTGCGTTACCGAATATAAGGGGATAATACATCTCTTCGGGAGTTACTATCTTTACCTTGTCCCTTCCCGGATAATCCGAGAGATTGCCTACGGCCTTCGTTATGACCTCACCAAGATCTATTATCGTCATAGGCACGACCTGAGAGCACATGGAAAGGATAAGGAAATCCTGGACGATATCCTGCATCCTGACGGCATTAGCCACGATCCTGTTGCCCCACTTCGTTATCTCCTCGTAACTTGGCATCTTGTCAGGCGTTATGCTGTTAACAAAGAATTCGGATGCACGGATAACTGTAAGAGGCGTCTTGAGCTCATGGGATACATTAGCCGCAAGATCTTTCTGCCTTCTCTCATCATCCTTTATCTGTGTGATATCGTCTACAATTACGATATCGATCCTGTTATCTTCATAATATCTGTGGATGATCTTTATCTCGTATATCCTGCTGTCGGTCATGTAATTTGCACGAACGACACTATCCTGATTCTCGAGGTTCAGGATATAATTCGACTTTAAATGATTCTTATTGTCGTATGTATTAAGGAAATCCTCTATCGTCTTAGGCGGATGCTTGCTGTCATCAAGGAAACCTATGAGCGAGGATAAAGCGTGGTTACAGTAAACACAGCCGTTCTTATCATATGCGATGACTCCAAGGCCTACGTTCTCGATTATAGAGTTACTTACTGCACCCTTATACTTCAGGTCCTCTATGACATCATTTACTGCTGTATCAGCCTGCTTATTAAACTTATTGCTTCCTATCAGATATCCGATAAAGAGGGAAGCAACCATTACTATGAGAAATAGTACAAGGAACATTGCAGGGTTATTCCCTGCAAGTTCTCCTAGACGCTGTAACATAAGATCAGGTCAGATCCTTAGGAAAATAGTAGCCGGAGCCTCTTCTTGTAAGGATATACTTATACTTAGGCTGATTAGGCTCGATCTTCTTTCTTGTTCTTCTGACGGTAACGTCTACTGTTCTGACATCACCTGAGAATGCATAATTCCAAACTTTAGAAAGCAGCTCATCTCTTGAACATACACGACCTGCATTGGTCTCGAGATACTGAACGAGCTTGAATTCATTAGATGTAAGATCACAGCTTACGCCGTTTACATAGACCTGCATTGCATCAGTATCTATAACAAGCTCTCCGTCGCAATAAACATGCTTGCTTGACTGATCCTCTTCGGTAGCAGATGATGTCGCAGACTTGGATCTCTTCAGGAGATTCTTTACACGCTCTACAAGAAGCGTTGGATCAAAGGGCTTGCTCATGTAATCATCAGCACCCCTTCTTAAAACTTCTATCTCATAAACGGGAAGATCACCTCTGGCCGTAAGGAAAAGGATAGGTGTGGTCTTACCCTTCGCTCTGAAATCGTTTGTAAAATCAAGACCGCTGTATTCGGGCATCATCCAATCGAGGATGATAAGATCAGGCTTCTCCGATTCGGCTATTGAAAGACCTGTCCTACCGTCGGTAGCACATACTGTATCAAAACCGAAACTGCTGAGAACATCCGATACTGATGCTACTATTTCAGGTTCGTCATCAACGATTAAAATCTTAGGCATCTCCAAAATATCCTCCGGTTCATTTAATTCACACTTAATATGTTAGCAAAAGAGCATTTTTGAGGCAATGAGAAATGTTACAAAACATTACAAATAAAAAACCCTTCCACGTTTAGCGTGAAAGGGTTTGTATAAACCGGCAGCAACCTATCTTTCCGGACCGTCTCCAGTCGAGTATTTTCGGCACAAGTGAGCTTAACTTCTGTGTTCGGGATGGGAACAGGTGTGGCCTCACAGTAATCACCACCGGTATGGTTGAGAGTTTGTACCCTCAGGACTGCATAAGGAAGATTAAGCAAGACATTCTGTGTTTT
>JAILMW010000005.1 GCA_024692235.1 Saccharofermentans sp.
CCAAAAAGGTGATACGGTATATTCTCTGAGGCTTCTCCCAATCGGCGGGGCCTGCATGATGAAAGGCGAGGACGAGGCGGAAGACTCCGAAGAGGGGTCTTTTAATTCGAAGTCTGTCTGGGCAAGGATCGCGGTAGTGGCAGCCGGCCCTGTTTTCAACTTTATACTCGCATTTGTGTGCGCGCTTCTGATAATAGGGACAGCAGGCTATACCTCTTCTGAGATCGTCAGCATTAAGGAGGGTTCACCTGCGGCTGAAGCCGGGCTCGAGGCCGGAGACCTTATTGTAAAGGCAGGAAAGACTTCGATCACTACCTTCTCTGATTTTCAGGTGTTCTTATCTCTGAACGGAGGCAATGAGTTCACTCTTGTTTATGAGAGAGATGGTGTGAAAGACGAGGTCGAGATTGCTCCCCACCTTGACGATGACGGAGTTTACAGGATCGGCATAACCGGAGGGAAGACCTACAAGCCGGGCTTTATCGGGACCATTACAGCCTCATTCCATGAGGTCAGCGCCAATATTACAACTGTTGTAAAAAGCATAGAAATGATGATCGCAGGCCGGGTCAGCAGAGACCAGGTGACAGGGCCGGTAGGGATCTTTTCGATTATCGGGGAGAGCTACTCAGAGGCCGCCCAGTACGGAGCCTTTGAAGTATTCATTACTTTGGCGGACCTGATACTCCTGCTTTCATCAAACCTCGGCGTAATGAACCTCCTGCCCATTCCCGCACTTGACGGAGGCAGGCTCGTTTTCCTGATAATCGAAGCGATAAGAGGTAAGCCTATTTCCAGAGACAAAGAAGGCCTGGTCAATACAATAGGTTTTGTCGCTCTGATGGTGCTTATGGCACTGATTTTCCTTAATGACATGACGAAACTGATCCGCTGAAACGAATAATATGTTTAGAAGAGAAGATACTAAAAAGGTCAGAATTGGAAATATAACCATAGGCGGAGACAGCCGTGTTGCTATCCAGTCTATGTGCAATACAAAAACCGAGAACGTTGCCGCGACCGTATCCCAGATCCTTCAGCTTGAAGAAGCCGGATGCGACATCATCAGGGTCGCAGTGCCTACTGAAGAGGCGGCGGCTGCGGTAAAAGAGATAAAAAAGTCCATACATATCCCGCTGGTCGCCGACATACATTTTAATCACAGGCTTGCAATAGCCGCGATCGAGAACGGAGTCGATAAGATCAGGATAAACCCCGGCAATATAGGCTCCGAGGAAAATGTAAGGAGCGTCGTAGAGAAAGCAAAGGAATATAATGTCCCGATCCGTGTCGGGGTGAATTCCGGATCGCTCGAAAAGCATATTATTGAAAAATATGGGCACGTTACCGCTGAAGGCCTTGTTGAAAGCGCGCTCGATAAGATACATATGCTTGAAGCGATGGACTTTGGAGATATCGTTATCAGCATAAAATCTTCTGATGTTCCTATGGCGATAAAAGCCCACGAGCTAATTGCTGAAAAAACTGATTACCCGCTTCACGTTGGAATAACTGAAGCAGGCACACTTATTTCAGGAAATATCAAGTCCGCAGTAGGGCTTGGGATCATCCTGAACGAGGGCATTGGGAATACCATCAGGGTCTCGCTTACAGGAGACCCGCTTGAAGAGATCCGTTCTGCCAAACTCATTCTTCGTTCGCTCGGAATGATGAAAAAGGGCATTGAGATCGTTTCCTGCCCGACCTGTGGAAGGACGAAGATCGACCTGATCGGTCTTGCGAACAGCGTTGAGAAGATGGTACATAAATATGATCTTGATATCAAGGTAGCTGTTATGGGATGCGTCGTAAACGGACCCGGGGAAGCCCGTGAAGCCGATATCGGAATAGCCGGAGGGGACGGAATGGGCGTCCTCATCAAAAAAGGCGAGATAGTTAAGAAGCTTCCCGAAGACGAACTTCTGACAGCACTTGAATTGGAACTCGCAAACTGGGGTAAATAAAGCCAGGAGTAATATTTTGAAAACCGTATTTGATATAGTTCCGGGGCTGAAACTGAAAACAGATGCCGCGGAACTTTTTAAAACCGTAAAGCTGAGCGGTGCTTCGCAGGGCAGCGACGGCAGGACAGTGATACTTCACATTGATTCGCCGAGGCTTATACCTCTTAGTGACCTTCGTGAAGCTGAGGCAAAGATATCAGAAGCAATGTTCAGGAACGCCTGCAAAGTGAAGTTCCAGGAGCATTACAGCCTTGCGGCAGACTTCAGTCTTAAAGAAATATACGACTCATATTTTGAGACGATAAGCGATGAGATCTCCTCTATGGGGATACTTTATGCCTCGGTATTCAACAGGGCTGAAAAGGAATTTGAAGATAACAGGATGATCCTGCGTATCCATAAAGATATCATTTCGGAAGAAAGATCTAAGGATATACAGAAGTACCTTACCGGAGTATTCAGGGACCGTTTCGGCATCGAAGCAGAAGTCGCAACGATACTTACGCGTGAGAAAGCTGCTGTACAGCCAGATGACAATATCGAGACTGCTTCTGCGGAGGATAATTCTGCTGCAGAGAATTCAATAACTGAAGAAGTATCCGAGCCTTCAGCAGCACCGTCTGAATCAAGACCTGAAGAAAACGCAAAGGGCAGGAAGAAATCTAAGAAATCATTTATCCCGAACTATTTTCGTACTGAATTTAACGGCAACCCGGTCCCAATTTCTGAGATCACTGATGAGATCGGGGAAGTTATAGTACACGGCCTTGTCATGAGCATCGATGAGCGGTCGGTGAAGAATGATAAAAGGCTTATTAAGTTTGCGATCACGGACTTTACCGACTCTATAACCGGACGCGTTTTTGCTGCAGAGGAAGATGCGGAAACGCTTCTCGGAATACTTAAGCCCGGTGCCTTCATAAGGATCAAGGCAAATGCCGAATATGATGCAAGGTTCGAAAAGGACGTTGTTCTCGGTGGCGTAAAGGGCCTGAGGCCTATATCAGATTTCAGGATGAAGAGAACTGATTCCAGAGAAACAAAGCGCGTTGAGCTTCATTGCCACACTAAAATGAGCGAGATGGACGGCATCGCGGAATGCAAGGATCTCATCAAACTCGCGGCAGATTGGGGCCACAAAGCTATTGCCATAACCGATATCGGCACGGTGCAGTCATTCCCGGACGCAATGAACGAGGGTGCTGCGAACGGCATCAAGATCATATACGGCTGCGAAGGCTTCATGGTCGACGACCTTAAACCTGTAGTGCTCGGGAACAGCACTCAGGATTTTAGCGGCGATTTTGTCGTTTTTGATATAGAGACGACAGGCTTCAGCTCCCAGAGCGACAGGATCATTGAGATCGGCGCTGTCAGGTTCAGCGGGCTTAATGAGACCGGAAGGTTCTCGGAATTTGTGAACCCTCAGAGACCTATACCGTTCAGGATCGAGCGTTTAACCGGAATCAGCGACGCAATGGTCGCGGGCGCTGATACCGCAGATAAAGTCATTCCAAGGTTCATGGAATTCTGTGAAGGCGCTGTGCTTGTTGCGCATAATGCCGAGTTCGACACCGGGTTTATAAGGCATAACTGCGAAGTACTGGGGATTCCCTACGATCACGCGGCCATAGATACCCTTCCAGCAGCCAGGACCTTTGTACCTGGGCTTAAGAACTATCAGCTGCAGACAGTTGCGGAAGCGCTTGAGTGCTCTAAGTTCAACCATCACAGAGCTGTTGACGACGCAGGAGTCACTGCCGAGATATTTGTAAAACTGGTCGAAATATTCAGGAAAAACGGAATAAAGAATATCGAAGAGCTTGGCCGGAAGAGCAGGATGCCGGATGAAGCAGTGAAGAGGCTTAGACCTTCACACATAATCCTTCTCGCCAAAAACGATATCGGAAGGATAAATCTCTACCGCCTGATCTCTGAATCAAATATTCATTATTTCCACAGGCATCCCCTGATGCCTAAAAGCCTGATCACCAAATACAGGGAAGGTCTGCTTATAGGCGCTGCCTGCCAGTCGGGAGACACTTCAGGAGATCTCTTTGAGGCCGTAATGGAAGGCCGCTCCGAAGAAGAGATATCAAGGCTTGCAGGATTTTATGATTATTTCGAGATCCAGCCCGCAGCGAATAATGCCGGACTGCTTGAGGATAAGGACGGGTCCGTCGAAAGTCTGGAGGATCTGAACGAAATAAATAAAAAGATAGTTTCACTTGGCGACCGCTTCGGCAAGCTTGTTTGCGCTGCAGGCGATGTGCATTACCTTGAACCGGAAGATGAGATCTACCGCAGGATAATCATGTACGGAAAGAAGGGAGCTCCTTCAAAAGAGCCTCAGCCTTCGCTGTATTTCAAGACTACGAACGATATGTTGAATGAATTCTCTTACCTCGGTCCTGAGAGGGCAGAAGAAGTCGTAGTCACAAATACCAATAAGATCGCTAATATGATCGAGCCAATTTCGCCTGTGCGCCCGGATAAATGTCCTCCGGAGATCGAGAATTCTGACGTTACCCTGCGTGAGATCTGTTATAACAAGGCTCATGAGCTATACGGCGAGAATATCCCCGCTCCCGTTAAGGACAGGCTCGAAAGGGAGCTGAATTCTATTATCAAGAACGGCTTCGCGGTGATGTACATTATCGCGCAGAAGCTGGTCTGGAAGTCTCTTGAGGATGGTTATCTCGTAGGATCCCGAGGTTCTGTCGGGTCTTCGTTCGTTGCCTTTATGGCCGGAATTACCGAGGTAAACTCTCTCCACGCGCATTACCGCTGCCCGAACTGCTTCTACACGGATTTTGATTCGGATTATGTCAGGAGCTTTTCCGGACGTTCAGGCTGCGATATGGAGGACAGATTATGTCCGGTCTGCGGGCAGCCGCTTATCAAGGACGGACACGATATACCTTTTGAGACCTTCCTTGGCTTCAAGGGAAACAAGGAACCTGATATAGATCTTAACTTCTCAAGTGAATACCAGAGCAGGGCTCACGCTTATACTGAGGTGCTTTTCGGACACGGATACACTTACAGGGCAGGGACGATCTCTACACTTAAGGAAAAGACCGCATTCGGTTACGTTCTGCATTATCTCGAGGATAAAAATATTCACAAAAGAAGATGCGAGATTGAACGTATAGCTAAGGGATGCGAAGGAGTAAAGCGTTCGACCGGCCAGCATCCGGGCGGAATTGTTGTACTCCCGCACGGGGAGGAGATTAATACCTTTACTCCTGTCCAGTATCCTGCAAATGATTCTTCGAACCCGATAACAACGCACTTTGATTATCATAAGATCGAAGAGAACCTTCTCAAGCTGGACCAGCTCGGCCATGACGACCCTACCATGATCCACATGCTTGAGCAGCTTACCGGTATTGACTGCAGGACCATCCCTATGGATGACCAGAAGAGCCTCTCTTTATTCCAGGGACTTACCGCGCTCGGAATTACCCCGGATGATATCGGCGGGACCGAAATGGGGACCTACGGGATACCGGAATTCAATACTGATTTCGCGATGCAGATGCTTAAGGAGACAAAGCCTACCGAGTTTTCAGACCTTGTCAGGATCGCGGGCCTCTCGCACGGTACCGACGTATGGATCGGAAACGCACAGGATCTTATTAATTCAGGGACTGCAGTGCTTCGTACCGCGATCTGTACCCGTGATGACATCATGATCTATCTCATTAACCAGGGGCTTGACAACGAAGAGTCCTTCAAGATCATGGAAGCCGTACGAAAAGGCAAGGTCGCCAAGGGAAAATGCGGCGAGTGGGGCCAGTATAAGGAAGACATGCTTGCACATAATGTTCCTGACTGGTATGTAGACTCCTGCGAAAAGATCAAGTACATGTTCCCTAAGGCTCATGCGGTTGCCTATGTAATGATGGGCATGCGTATAGCCTGGTACAAGATCAACCATCCGCTGGCCTTTTATGCGGCGTTCTTCACGATCCGGACTGATGCTTTTGATTACGGCCTAATGGTCAAGGGTGGAAAAGAAGGAGTTGACAGCTACCTTAAGGAGAACCGCCACAAGGCTGAAGGCGCAGGCAAGAATTCTTCAGAAGCTACGAATAAAGAGCTTGCTATTATCAAAGATATGCGGATCGTCCAGGAGTACTACGCACGTGGATTTGAATTTCTGCCGATAGACCTGTATGAATCTGACGCAGTAAAGTTCAAGATATCTGACGGTAAACTCCGTCCCCCGTTCACATCCATTGAAGGAATGGGAACGGTCGCAGCCCAGTCTCTTGCGGCAGCAGCCAAAAAAGGCAGGTTTATTTCAAAAGACGAGCTGAAGGACCGCGGAAAGGTTTCATCTACTGTTATTGAAAAGATGTCGGAACTGGGGCTTCTTGACGGAATGCCGCAGAGCAGCCAGCTCTCGATATTTGATATTATATAGTGTTAGAGGAATTATTTAGTTATGCCTAAAGATGAGAATGGATCTAAGCGAAAAAACAGGGAATCTTTATTACCTGAGTTCCATCATAGATCTGACCATAAAAAAGGATATATAATCAGGACGCTGATCTTCATTGCGGTGATGTACATATTCCTGTTCCTGCATCTTAAGAGCTCCGGAACGGACAGCGAAGATATGCGGTATTATTCTATAACCGCAGCTATCTTTGCATTTGCGATTTTTGCAGGCTTTGCCGTAAAAAGCTGGGGGAAGATCATAGACACATTTGTGCTTCTTGCTGCACCTGCAATTACCTTCCTCACCGTTGAATGCTATACCCACAAACTCTCGGAGATGTGGGCCGGACCTGTAAAGCTTAATTTCATCCTGTATTATCTTGTCTTCTTCATGCTGGCCTTACTTGTTGGAAAAGCCGGGCTCGGGATGCAGATAGCAGCAGGTTTTACAACTGTGTTCGGGCTTTTCAATTATATCCTCATAGTCACACGTAATTCACCGCTTCTTCCCTGGGATTTTTATTCTATTAGAGTTGCGGGATCCGTCGCAGGGAATTATGAGTTCATTCTATCTCTTCGGGCGCTTAATGTGCTTCTCGGGCTGATAGTGCTCTTCATGATCCTGGGAGAAAACCGCATAAGGTTCACCAGAAAGAAGATCAGGTTCCAGGCAGCTGCAGTGCTGCTCGTAGTTCTTATCTTCTTTGTGAGGTACGTCCAGACTGATGAAGCTGCATCAACATGGAAGATGGATACCACGCTTTTCACGCCAAAGGTGTTGTACCGGAATAACGGGCTGATGCTTAGCTTTACTGTCAACTGCAGGTATCTAAGCATTGAAAAGCCTTCCGGTTATTCTGCATCAAAAGCAGCTGAAGAAGCTGAAGAAGTGCGGAATGACAGGGACAATTCTGAGGCGGATATTTCCACGGAAGCAGCTTGCCTGGACGAAAAGCCAAATATTATCGTCATAATGAACGAGGCCTTTTCGGACATCTCGGTCGTTAGCGATTTTGAGACCAATATCGATTACCTGCCGAATATCCATGCGCTTTCAGAGAATACCAGAAAAGGCTGGATGTACGTTTCGGTAAAGGGCGGGAACACTGCAAATACCGAGTTCGAATTCCTTACGCAGTCCTCAATGTATTTCCTTCCTGCGGGCTCAATTCCTTATCAGCAGTACATCAGGGATGAGATCCCTTCGCTTGCAAGCCAGCTGGCCGGAGAGGGTTACCGCACGATCGGAATTCATCCATATTATGCCACAGGGTGGAACAGGGATTCTGTCTATGAGCTTTTAGGCTTTAACGAGACCTATTTTAAAGATGCCTTCAGCAATGCCGAGATATTCAGGACTTATGTAAGCGACAGGGCCACTTTTGAAAAGATCGAAGAGCTCTACGAAACAAAGGCTGAAGGTGAAAAGCTGTTCGTGTTTGACGTTACGATGCAGAATCACGGCAGTTATTACAGGTTCTATGATAATTTCACATCTGATGTGACAATTACCGGAGGAAGCGGCTACTACCTGGAGGCTGCCGAGCAGTATCTTTCACTTATTAAGGAAAGCGATAAGGCGTTTCAGGAATTGATCGATTATTTCTCGGAGCTGCAGGAACCGACGATCATCCTGATGTTCGGAGACCATCAGCCTGCGGATTATATTACCAATATTATTGATACCCGCGAGGGCGATTCTCTTGAAGAAGAGCAGAAGAGATATATCGTGCCTTACGTCATGTGGGCCAACTATGATATTGAAGAGTCGGATGGGGACGTGACCAGCGTGAATTATCTTGGCTGTGAGCTCCTTAAATACGCAGGCTTTTCGCTGACAGATTATCAGTATTATTTAAACCGTCTATCAGAGGAAGTACCAGTAATAACCGCAAACATGGCAGTGATTGCTGACGGAAGCTTCCATGCAAGGGACGAAGAAGGGCTTGAGAGCATATTAAGTAAATACGCGGTATTTCAGTATAATAACATTGAGGACATCAAGAACAGGGTCCCGGACTTTTTTACATACACAAAGTAAAAGCTTGCGTTTTAGAAAAATGCTTGAAACCTGCCGGCAGCTATGATATAATAATCTGCGGCGTATATTGATCATTGCAAGAGTGAACGAAAGTTCACTCTTTTCGTTTGAAAGGGGTGCGGTTTTTTGGCAGGCAGAGATTATGAGAGCAGAACAGAAAGTCTGTTAATGCCTATAATCGAAGAGAACAACTTTGAACTTGTCGACGTTGAATGGGTGAAGGAAGGACCGAACTGGTACCTTAGAGCCTATATCGACAAGGAAGGCGGAATTACGATAGACGACTGTGAACTGGTCAGCAAAGCTCTCGAAGAGAAGCTTGACAAAGAGGATTTTATATCTGAGGCCTATGTGCTTGAGGTAAGCTCGCCCGGCCTTGACCGTCCGCTTAAAAAAGAAAAAGACTTCGCCCGCAGCATAGGAAAAGAGGTCGAGATACATTTCTACAAGCCGGTCGATAAAATAAAGGAAATTTACGGGATCCTGGAGTCTTATGACCAGGAAAGCGTGACTATAGAAGACGAGAACGGCAGCAGCAGGACATTCAGCAGGTCTGCGATCTCACTTATCAGGCTTGCATTCAGATTTTAAGGATAAAGAAGGAGGCCAAGTAAATAATGATTGAAGGAAAAGAGCTTATCGAGGCGCTTAACGATATAGAGAAAGAAAAAGGGATCGATAAGGAAATAATGATCGAGGCGATTGAGAACTCTCTTATAACCGCCTGCAAGAATGAATACGGAAATTCTGAGAATATCAAGGTGAAAATGAACCGCGAGACCGGCGACATCAAGATATACGCAGAGAAAGTCGTGGTTGAGTATCCGGATTACCCCGAGCTTGAGATCGCTATTGATGAAGCTAAGCTTATAGATCCCAAGTATGAGGTCGGCGACGTCGTTCCCATGGATATCAATACAGAGAATTTCGGCAGGATCGCTTCCCAGAAGGCAAAGCAGGTCGTAGTGCAGAAGATCAGGGAAGAAGAGAGAAAGTCGCTTTATCTTGAGTTCAAGAAGTCAGAGCGTGAAGTTATCTCTGGTATCGTTCAGCGTTACAACGGCAGGGACATAAATGTTAACCTTGGCAAGGCTGACGCAGTTCTTAAAGAGTCCGAGCAGGCTCCCGGCGAGTACTTCAGGCCTACCGAGAGGATCAAGCTTTTCATTACAGAAGTTAAAGACACTCCCCGCGGTCCGAGGATCACGATCTCAAGGCGCCACAAAGAGCTTGTCAGGAAGCTTTTCGAGGAAGTTGTCCCTGAGATGAAGGACGGCAGCGTCGAGATCAGGAATATTTCAAGAGAAGCCGGCTCAAGGACAAAGATCGCGGTCTGCTCAAATAACCCGAATGTCGACCCTGTGGGTGCATGCGTCGGGCTTAACGGCTCGCGTGTAAATGCAGTCGTTGATGAGCTTTGCGGCGAAAAGATTGACATCATCAAGTGGAACGAAGACCCGGCGGTATTTATAGAGAACTCGCTCAGCCCCGCAAAAGTCGTTTCAGTCGATGTAAATGAGGAAGATAAGACCGCGGCGATCGTCGTTCCCGATTACCAGCTTTCCCTTGCGATCGGCAAGGACGGGCAGAATGCGCGGCTCGCTGCAAGGCTTACAGGATACAAGATAGATATTAAGAGCGAATCACAGGCATACGGCTATTAAACCCTGATACCTGAGGAGAAGAAGAATTGACAGATAAAGTTTTATCGATGATTGGAATCGCTGCAAAGGCGCGCAGATTAAGAGGCGGAGACTTCGCGGTAAAAGAATCCGTAAGAAACGGAAAATCCTTTCTCGTAATAATCGCTGCCGATGCTTCGGACAATACCCGTAAGGTGCTGTCTGACAAATGCAGATCATACAAGGTCCCGTATATATTTTACGGTACAAAAGAAGAGCTCGGTCTGCACAGCGGACGAAGCATAACCGCAGGCCTTTCTATCGAAGACCGCGGTCTGGCGGAAGCGATAATGAAGCTTGCAGAGAACGCTCATCAGTAAAAACACCCAAATAATCGGAGGTAGCAGCCTATGTCAAAGATAAGAGTTCATGAACTCGCAAAAGAATTAAATAAATCAAGTAAAGACGTAATCACAGCGCTTAAGCTTAACGGAATATATGTTGAAAGCCATATGAGCCTTCTGTCTACTGCAGATGCCAACAAGGTGCGCAGGCATTATTCCGGCGAGAAAGCTCCTTCAGCCGATGCCGCAAAAGCTTCCGGAGAGAAGAAACCTGCACCCAGAAGGCCGGCACAGGGGGCTGCAAGGAGAAGCACAGGAGGTATCGACAGCAACGGGAACTACGTTTCGGATTCCGCTGCCCTGGCAATGAATAAAGGTGCCGGAGCTGAGACCAGGACCAGGAAGCAGCCAGCAAAGAAACCTGCAGCTGCTGTTAAAGAGGAAACACCTGAGAAGGTCATTTCTCCTGCTCCTGTAAAAGATGAAATAAAAGCTGCTGAAAAGCCAGCTGTAACTGCAGCTGAGAAGACTGCAGAAAAGCCTGCAGCTAAACCCGCTGAGACAGCCCCTGCAAAGGCTCCTGAGAAGGTACCTGCAGCATCCAGGACTGAAACACCTGCATCAAAGACTGTAAAAGATCAGACTAAGGATACAAGGAAACCCTCGGCAGGCGACTCAAGGCCGCCCCGTCGTGAGGGTGAATACAGAAAGCCTCGTACAGACAGGCCGCAGAAGAGCAATAACAATTCCGGAAGGACCGGCAGCACCGACAGACCTGATGATAAATATTCAGATAACCGCCGCAGCGGGCAGGGACGCACCGAAAATAATGACAGACAGTCCGGACCCGGAAAGAACGCCTTCGGCGGTAAATATAATAACGGAAACGGTCAGAGAGGAAAAGGCGGCTTTGGCAGGGATACCGCTCCGGCTCCTGATACTAATAAGGACAACAGAGGGAACCGCAGAAAAGAGAATAAGGAGAAGGACAGCCGTAAGGAAGAGCACTCCTATGAGAGCCGCGGCGGAAAGAATGACGGCCTGAGCAAGGTCAGCCGCAACCAGCACAGAAAGTCGCAGAACCAGAAGGCCGCTGCAGCCGAGGAGAAGATCACTTCGATCACTCTTCCCGACAGCATTACCCTTAAGGATTTTGCAAATAAGGTAAAGATCCCAGTTACCCAGATCATCAAGAAGCTCTTCCTTAAGGGCAAGATCTATACCCTTAACTCAGAGATCGGCTATGATGAGGCTGAAGAGATCGCGCTTGACTATGATATTCTCTGCGAACATGAGGAGGTTGTCGACGTAATCGAGGAGATGCTTAAAGAGGACGTTGAGGATGAGAGCGATCTCGTCATCAGACCGCCTGTTGTCTGCGTAATGGGGCACGTTGACCACGGAAAGACCTCGATTCTCGATGCGATCAGGAATACCAAAGTTACTGCCGGAGAGGCAGGAGGGATCACCCAGCATATCGGAGCATACGTTGTTGATGTTGACGGCAGGAAGATCACTTTCCTCGATACGCCCGGTCACGAAGCATTTACCTCCATGCGTCTTCGCGGAGCTAAATCGACAGATATCGCTGTACTCGTAGTTGCAGCTGACGACGGCGTAATGCCTCAGACCGTTGAGGCTATTAATCATGCAAAGGCTGCCCAGATCGATATAATTGTTGCGATCAACAAGATCGACAAGCCCGGCGCAAATGTTGACAGAGTTAAGCAGGAACTTACCGAATACGGCCTTGTCGCTGAGGACTGGGGCGGATCGACCATCATGGTCCCTGTATCGGCCCATACCGGCGAGGGACTTGACAGCCTGCTTGAGATGATACTTCTCGATGCTGAAGTAAATGAGTTCAAGGCTAATCCGAACAGGAACGCAAGAGGACTTGTCCTTGAGGCTAAGCTCGACAAGGGGCGCGGCCCGGTTGCTACCGTACTTGTCCAGAAGGGCACGCTTAATGTCGGCGACAACATTTCTATCGGTACCTGCTACGGCAAGATCCGCGCTATGATCGACGATACCGGCAGAAGGGTTAAGAAAGCCGCACCTTCGGTTCCTGTCGAGATCCAGGGCCTTAACGAAGTTCCCGAGGTCGGAAACGTATTCATAGTTACTGATACCGAGAAAGAAGCCCGCAGCATGGCTGAGACATTTATCGCTACGAACCGCGAAAAGATGCTTTCCGAGACCAGGAAGAGGCTTTCACTTGACAGCCTGTTCGACCAGATCCAGGAAGGACAGCTTAAGGAACTTAATATCGTTGTCAAGGCTGACGTACAGGGTTCTGTCGAGGCAGTCCAGCAGAGCCTTGCAAAGCTTTCGAACGAAGAAGTCGTTGTCAAGGTCATCCATGGCGGCGTAGGCGCTATCAATGCATCCGACGTTATGCTTGCATCAGCTTCGAACGCCCTGATCATCGGTTTCAATGTCCGTCCCGACGCGCAGGCGAAAGCCCTTGCTGAGGAAGAGAACGTAGATATCAGGCTCTACAGAGTCATCTACAACGCAATTGAAGATATTGAAGCTGCAATGAAGGGTATGCTTGAGCCTACATTCGAAGAGAAGATCCTCGGACATGTAGACGTAAGGCAGACCTACAAAGTATCCGGCGTCGGGACCATTATCGGCGGCTATGTGACTGACGGTAAGGTAGAAAGAGGCTCGAAGGTAAGGCTCTTAAGAGACAATGTCGTTATCTACGAAGGCGGCCTTGCGACCCTCAGAAGATTCAAGGATGACGTTAAGGAAGTATCCTCCGGATATGAATGCGGTATGTCGCTTGAAAAGTTCAATGACATCAAGGAAGGCGACAAGGTAGAAGTATTCGTGATGGAAGAAGTTAAGAGATAATTCCTGAAGGTAATTATTATGAGAAAGAACAGCATAAAGAATACCCGGATCAATTCCGAAGTACAGCGTGAGCTTTCCAGAATAATCTTAAATGAGCTTAAGGACCCGAGGATAAGCAGCATGGTCTCCGTAATGAGAGTCTATGTTGCTCCCGACCTTAAGACCTGCAAGGCCTATATCAGCGTGGTGGGCACCGAGGAGCAGAGAAGGGATACTATGGAAGGGCTCAAAAGCGCCTCCGGATTTATCCGCAGAGAGGTTGCAAAAAATGTCAACCTCAGGATAACTCCGGAAATTGAATTTATCTCCGATGACTCTATCGAGTACGGGGTCAGCATGTCCCGCAGGATCGATGACGTAATTGATGAAGACTTGAAGAACCAGGAAGGCAGGATCGATACTGATGAACAATATACTGGATGAGCTGAATAACGCCTCCGATATCATGATCGCCGGACACGTCAGGCCTGACGGAGACTGTGTGGGCTCCTGCAGCGCATTGTACTGCTATATAAGGGATAACTATCCCGGTAAGCATGTCGACGTAAGGCTCGAACACGTTCCTGACAGCTACAGATTTATAAGCGCCAGCTCGTATATCAGTACGGATTATACTGAAGAAAAAGAATATGACCTTTTCATTTCTGTAGATGTCAGCAATAAGGAGCGGCTCGGCAAGGCGCTTAAGTACTTTGGGAGTGCCGGAAAGACTGTCTGCATTGATCATCACATAAGCAATGAAGGTTTTGCGGATGTAAACCTGGTAGTTCCAGAGGCTAGTTCTGCCTGTGAAGTGCTTGCAGGCGTTATGGATATGGACAAGATCTCCAGGGAAGCAGCCGAAGCGCTTTACATGGGTATAATCTGCGACACCGGAGTATTCAGCTACAGCTGCACTTCAAGGCAGACAATGGAGATCGCCGGAAAGCTGATGGAAAAGGGAATTCCATATACTGATATCATTGAGAACGTATTTTATGAAAAGACCCTTCTGCAGCAGCGTCTTCTCGGGAAATGCCTGCTTTCTGCAAAGATGTCTCTGGGCGGACAGATGATCGCATATTATATTACCCGCGAAGAGATGGACAGCTGGGGCGCAAGGAACGAGGACCTCGAAGGGATTGTTTCACAGATGCGCCAGACCAGGGGTGTGGAGGTATCCGTCCTGGCCAGCGAGGATCCTGAAGGAAGCATAAAATTCAGCCTCAGATCCAAGAGCTATGTAAATGTCAACCTGATCGCCGGATGCTTCGGCGGAGGCGGACATGAGAGAGCTGCCGGATTCACGGTGTTTGAAGATCCTTATAAAGTTTTTTCGGAAGTAGAAAAGCTGACTGCTGAGCAGATACTGCGCAGGGTGCAGGAAAGAACCGGTAATGATTGACGGAGTAATTGCAGTTTACAAGGAAAAAGGCTATACATCATCTGACGCTGTCGCTGTGCTCAGGGGAATACTGCACCAGAAGAAGATCGGACATACCGGGACTCTTGATCCGGATGCGGAAGGTGTCCTTCCGGTATGCCTCGGGAAAGCCACCAAACTTGCTTCAATGGTCATTGATTCCTCAAAGGAATACCGCGCGGAGATGACCCTCGGGATATCGACAGATACACAGGATATCAGCGGGAATATTATATCCCGCCGTGAAGTGAATGTAAGTGCTTCGGAAGCCGAGGATGCGCTGATGAGCTTTATCGGTGATTATGCCCAGCTTCCTCCGATGTATTCTGCAGTTAAGGTAAACGGGCAGAGGCTTTACACACTTGCCAGAAAAGGCGCTGTAGTAGAGCGGAAGCCTAGAAATGTCATTATCTACGGCATAAGGGATATTGTTATTGATTTGCCGAAAGTGTCTTTTACAGTCAGCTGCTCAAAAGGCACCTACATACGCACGCTTTGCAGCAATCTTGGGGATAAGCTCGGCTGCGGCGGGACAATGACAAGCCTTGTCAGGACCAGAAGCGGTGGCTTTGCCATCGAAGAATCGCTGAAGCTCTCGGAAATAGAGGCGCTTGTTAAAGAAGATCCTGAGTCCTTTTTATCAAAAGTAAAAAGGATAGATGATATTCTTTCGGTCTATCCTGCTGCACATACTTCATCAGAAATTGCTGACAGGATGCTTCATTCCGGAAATCCTTTAAGCCCTGATAAAATACGGATCTCTAAAGACAGCCCTGCAGTGAGTAATTCCGGGAGCGGTTTTGTCAGGATGTACGACAGCAGAGGAGTGTTTATTGCCCTGTACAATACTCCCAATAACAAAGGAAAAAACTATAAAAATTTATATACCTCAGCCATTTATTTCGGTACGGAGGGTTAACAGCTAAATGGTTTATTACTCGGGGACAAAAGATTTTTCTCTTAAAAATACAGTGATCACGCTGGGAAAGTTCGACGGTATCCACCGCGGTCACCAGAAACTGCTCTCAGAGCTGAAAAGTTATAAAGAAAAGGGATACACTACCGTCGTCCTTTCCTTTGATTTCTATCCTCTTGACGTTCTTAAAGGCAAAATGCACCCGCTTATCTACACAAAACAGGAACGCCTGAATATTATTGAGGAAAGCGGCGTTGACGTATTTATAGAATATCCTTTCACTGAAGAGACCGCACACATGTCGCCGGAAGAGTTCGTGAAGGAAGTCCTTATAGATAAGCTTGATGTAAAGATAATCGCTGTAGGCGAGGATTTCAGGTTCGGATACCAGAGGGCCGGAGACGTCAAGTTCTTAAAGGATCATGCCGGGGAACTGGGATATGCGGTCGACGACCTGCAGAAGGTCTGCGCATGCGGAAGAGAGATCAGTTCCACCGTAATACGGAATTTCATCGTGAGCGGGGAACTTGAGACCGCCAGGACCCTGCTTGGCAGACCTTTCTCTGTATCAGGCACGGTAGTCCACGGTCTGAATAACGGCCATGCGCTTGGAACGCCTACTGTAAACCTGACGCCTGCGGAGTATAAGATACTTCCTCCGGACGGCGTATATATTTCTATTCTCAAGGTAAAAGGCGAATACTCCCGTTATCCCGCTGTCACAAATATCGGATGCAACCCGACGGTCGCTGAAGACGGCAGGAGGGTCATTGAGACTCATATCCTCGATTACAGCGGAGACCTCTACGGAAGAGAAATAGAAGTCGATCTATACAGAAAACTGCGCGGAGAGATCAAATTTGAAGGCAAAGACGCTCTCCGTGAACAGATCTTTAAAGATATTGAACACGCAAAAGACTATATTGCGCGGGAGGAGCTTGTGTAATGAGCTTCAGGATCATCCTGGCTTCACAGTCTCCCAGGAGGAGGGCTCTCCTTCGAGAGGCAGGCCTTGATTTCGATATTATTGTAAGCGATGAAGAAGAGAAGATGGTGAGCAGTGAGCCGGAGGAGCTTTCCGGGAGGCTAGCGCTCTCAAAAGCGATGAATGCCTTTAATAAGGCCTCGATTTTCTATAAGGGTGAAGATCTTGCAGTCATCGGTTCGGATACAGTAGTTGCACTTGACGGAAAGATCCTCGGCAAGCCTTCAGGTCCTGAGAATGCTTTCGAGATGATCGGGATGCTGCAGGGCAGGACTCATAAAGTATTCACTGGGGCTGCAATAATAAGATCCGGCCCGTCCGGGATCGAAAAAAGATGCTTTACCAGCTGCACATCTGTTTCGGTATACGGTATGTCGGACGAGGAGATCGAAGCTTATATTTACGGAAAATACCCCTTCCCCGAAGGGGCCGTTGAGTGGCAAGGCAAAGCCGGGGCTTACGGGATCCAGGATACATTTGGACTTCACTATATTAAGGAGATCTCAGGCGATTATTATACGGTAGTCGGCCTCCCGGTCTCAAGATTAATGCACGAGCTTAAGGATATGGAGATCATCTGATCACCTTTCTTTAACAGTGCGAGGAGTTTCCTTATGCTGAACTATAATGCGGAAAATGACATAATGGAGAATATCTACCGCTCTTATCAAGAAGTGAGCAAGAGCTCGGAAGACATGATCCATGAACTAGGCAGCAAATGCCAGCATTTTCTGGGAGAATACGCCCTCTCGGACAGGGCGGTCTCCGCTATTAATATGCTCGCTTCTTTTAAAGGAGACGAGGCCAGGGCAGAGCTGGAAAACAAACTGGTCCACTGCCATATTAGTTCTGTGGCTGCCGCGAGAGAAGAGGAAAAATCATACAGGGAATTCTGCGCCCTTTTTGAGGATCCGGTCAAAGAATGTCTTCTTGGAATACGCGACCATGTGCTTGGCAAGAAGCAGGTCCCTTATAAGATCAAGGACAAAAATTTCAGGCTTGACGTCATAAATTCCCCGGCTCTGTGCATGTCTCTCGAATTCAGGAACGTTCTGATCGAAGACGGAAGACATCCTCATGAAATATTTATCACTCATATTGACGGCGGAAAATTCCTGGAGAAAGTGACGCTTGATGATGAAGATGGAAGCCAGAAGACGATCGAGGTCCCGGCATACAGGATCTATTTCGTAAATGCTCCTGACCCTGGAACGATTCCCACAAAGGTCAGTTCGTTTACTTTCTCAGACGTAAGTGCTTCTATAAATGTATATAATTATTCCCAGTACAGAGATCTGATCGATGTAGACGCGGACAAGGTGCAGTGGAGGCTTCTGATGCAGCCTCTTTCCGCGCTTGTGGAGAAGGCTGAAGTCCTCGGTTATGAGAGCCTGAATGAAGAAGAGAAGTCATTTATGCCTATTCTCTGCGTCTTCTATGAAATGATCGAGTTCTATCTGAGAAGCGATACCTTGCCTGCATCCGGCACCCAGGCTGCAGTATTCAGCGAAAATGCAGCGATGTCATTTAAGTTCGGCAGCGGGGAACTCGAGGATGCCGCAAGATATATGGCTGACTGCGGGATCGATATCGCTGCCCAGATACTTCGTCAGGGCTGCACCGACAGATTTACTTTCTGCAGGAACCTTATACAGTATTTCACGATCTCCGATTCCGAAAACCTGTACAGTCTGCTTATGCAGATCCTCTCAGACTGCGCATCGACATATACTTCAAGGATACTTCCACTGCCTTACAGGAAATATCATCGACCGATAGTCCAGGTCATGAATGATATTTTCGGCATAAGGAAATGGAAGGGGACCTTCCCGGAATACCACCTTGTGACCAAGCCGGAATTCCTTGAAGTGTCGGAAGTGTACTCAAAGGTATATACATATCTTAACGAACAGAATAAATGTTATTATTATGATATAATTGAATCCGTAAATGACAGCTGCTATCTGATAACCCTGCTTCGTGCAAGGATGCTGCTTAAAGAAGAAGAGAGTGCGGCCAGGTACTGCGCGCTTGATTCCTGCTTCACAGATGGCGGCCGAAGAAAGGCAGAAATAGCTGCCCAGCTCATGATCACCGAAGACATGGATACTGACCAGGTCATAGCTGCAGTTGAAGAAATGGAGAAGCTGATAACATGAAAAAGTATAAAATGACTTATGTATTCGCGGCCGCAATTGCCGCAGCAATGGTACTTCAGGGATGTGCAGGAGGCAACAGTTCCTCAAGCGCAGAACCTGAATCTATTTCAATTGAAAGCGCATCAGAAACTGAGAGCGCGGCTGAGACAGAAGAAATTACATCAGAAGAAACGGTTACGGAGACCGAAGGCGTTACCGAGACTGGATCCGAAACCGAGTTTCCTGAAGATGCCGGGATCGATACTGAGGGCCTTCTAGCCGCTCTTGGATCCTGTGAAGGAATTGGGCAGACATCCGGTTATGAGCTCAAGGTCACGACCGCGGCCGCACGCCTTATTGTCTGGTCTTCAATTAATGATCTTTCAGCGGATCCGGAAGCTGCACAGGAAACCGTAAAAGGATGGTACGAAGGCCTTTCTGAGAGATATCAGAACGCATTGCTTGATTGCCTCTCTGCAATTATTGAAAAGGGAAATCTGATAATCGAGGATATTGATGCAGTGACCGGCGACCTTAATGACGCCGGGGTATTTGAAGAGATCAACGATGCGGTCGCAAGGGAGTTCACCGCTTCATCCTGGCAGGGACTTGCTGAAATATTATCTGAAGTCGGGGATATTGCAAATTAATAATCTATGCTATAATTCTATTCAGATAATACACTGTTGGTTTTTTATTTACTTTGTTACCTGAATATCTTAACTTAAATAGAAAAGGAGTAGCGTCATGGGTCTTATTCAAGCAGGTTTAAGCGCAGTTTCAGGCGTCCTCGCCGATCAGTGGAAAGAATATTTCTATTGCGAAGCCCTTTCTTCAGATGTAATGGCTGTTAAAGGAAAAAAGCGCACATCTAAAGGTTCCAGCAATAAGTACGGCAGTGACAACATCATCAGCAACGGTTCTGTTATTGCAGTAGCTGACGGACAGTGCATGATCATTGTTGATCAGGGTAAGGTCGTAGAGTTCTGCGCGGAACCCGGCGAGTTCACCTATGACACCTCAACTGAGCCTTCGCTTTTCACCGGCAGCCTTTCACAGACTATTCTTGAGACATTCAAGAATATCGGCAAGAGGTTCACGTTCGGCGGACAGCCTTCTTCTGACCAGAGAGTTTACTATTTCAACACCAAGGAGATCCCCGGAAATAAATACGGAACTCCTAATGCGGTGCCTTTCCGTGTAGTTGACGAGCGCGCAGGGATCGATATCGACATCAGCGTCCGCTGCTTCGGCGAGTACAGCATACATATCAGCGATCCGCTGCTTTTCTACACAAATGTATGCGGCAACGTAAGTTCATCCTACACCAGGAGCCAGCTTGAGAATCAGCTGAGGACAGAGCTCCTTACCGCGCTCCAGCCTTCATTCGCGAAGATCAGCGAGATGGGCATCCGCTATTCGGCGCTTCCCGGCCATACTTCAGAACTTGCCCAGGTGCTTAATGACCAGCTTTCATCCAAGTGGCGCGAGCTCAGAGGTATTGAGATCGTTTCGTTCGGCGTATCTTCAGTAAAAGCATCCGAAGAAGACGAGAAGATGCTTAAGGAAATGCAGAAGAATGCCGCTTACAAGGATCCAAACCTTGCAGCAGCTACCCTCGTTGGTGCACAGGCAAGCGCTATGCAGAGCGCTGCAAGCAATGAGAACGGCGCAGCAATGGGCTTTATGGGAATGAGCATGGCCCAGAACGCAGGCGGATTCAATCCTCAGTCTCTCTACCAGATGGGCGCGCAGCAGGAAGCACAGAAGGCTCCCGCTGCAGAACCGGCTGATTACTGGGTATGCCCTTCTTGCGGAGCTAAAGCGACCGGCAATTTCTGCACCGAATGCGGGACCAAGAAGCCTGCACCGGTCGTCGGATGGACCTGCCCGAGCTGCGGAACTGTAAATAAAGGCAAATTCTGCATCGAATGCGGAACCAAAAAGCCTGCCGATGCTCCGCTTTACAAGTGCGACAAGTGCGGATGGGAACCCGAGGATCCTGCAAATCCTCCTAAGTTCTGCCCGAGCTGCGGAGATCCCTTCGGCGATGAGGATATTGTAAATGGCGCAGCGCCTGCTAAGGCTGAAGCTCCTGCAGAACCTGAGGGACCTGTAAATACCGAAGATTTCACAGAGTCCGAGGAATAATATCCTGTATTATTAAAACCTGAGTGTACGTTAAAGCCCGGAAAGAGGCCCTTGTTATCAAGGAACTCCTTCCGGGCTTCTTGTATCTGCCATGAGGCAAGATCCTTTTATGGATTACACGCTAATCAATTATCTATGTCTTCAAAGGCTTCTACGCCTTTCACAGGGGCAGGTTTTGAATCGCCGTGCCTTACCTGGGTCATTGTAACAAATGCTAATGCTACAAATACTACCGCGTAAGGGAAGAGTATCAGCATGCCCATCTTGTCCATAAGGAATCCAGAAAAGATAGGTGTTATGATCTGAGCTGACATTGAAGCGGTGTAATAAATACCTGTATATTTTCCTACATCGCCGCCTGAGCACATCTCCACGACCATCGGGAATGAGTTTACATTGATAGTGGCCCAGCCTATACCTGCAAGAGCGAACAGAATGTTCATTACAATAGCCGGTGTGTCGGACCTCAGCGCCCCGGCAGCCCCAAAAGCGACTCCAAGGAAGATGACGCCAGCAAGTATTGTCTTCTTGCGGCCGACCTTAGAAGCTATTAAGCCAACAGGAAGGTAGGAGATTATCGCTGCCAGCTGAGCGATTATAAGGGTTGTGTTATAGTCTTTTCCGAGTATGGTGCTGGCATATACCGAATATTTAGATGTTACCGCGTTATATCCCATGAACCAGAACACGATGGAAGCAAGTATGAAGATCAGGGACCTTTTTTCTTCCTTAGTCAGCTTCCGGCTGCCGGATTTATCATCGTCTTCTTCCTCCTCGATGCCGAAGCGCCTGCTCTGTGCATGCATTTCCTCAACAAATACAGGCTCTTTGACTGTCAGCTTGAAGATCAGGAGCGCAAGCAGCATTACAGCGGCAATTACAATGAAGTATACAGTATAGCTCATCATTGAGTTCTTCACGCTGCTGGTCGCAAAAACGATACCGAGCGCGAGAACTATTATACCTCCTGCAGAGCCCATGAGATTAATGACCGCATTGGCTTTTGACCTTAGCGGTTTTATCGTCACGTCAGGCATTAAGGCTACAGCAGGTGAACGGAATGTGGCCATGGCCACAAGTGCGATCAGCAGGATCACCATGAATACAATGAGCGTCGAAGGTGATGATGTCGTAACCTCGCGTATATAGGCCTGCCTGGCAGGAACGACATAGTTTGAATATCTGGGATTCGTGACCAGCTTTCCGTCTTCATTAGTTATCTGGCTTGTGATCTCGGTGAATTCAGTTTCTGAAAAGACCTCTGAGAGAACGAATTTATCACCGCTCGGCGTCATCAGTTCCTCGTCGGCTTCATTTTCGTAAAGTTCTGCAAGCGCAGCCGGATCATCGATAGCAGATACTGCCGAGACTTTCTTTAACTGAATATTGTCGACGAAAGAAAGGCTTACGAATGCGATAACGGCGATGATCGTGCCGGTGATTATAAAAGGTGTGCGCTTGCCTTTCAGATTTTTGCTCCTGTCAGAGATCGCCCCGAAGAGCGGAAGCATGAAAAGAGCAAGAATATTGTCAATAGCCATAATGAATCCCGACCAGGTCTGTTTGAGGCCGAATTTATTGGTCAGGATGAGCGGCATGGTATTGTCATATGCCTGCCAGAAAACGCAGATCAGGAAAAATGCAAAGCCTACACATAAAGTTCTTTTGTAATTAAGTTTCATAAAGCGATACTCTCCGGAAAAACTATATTTTGTTCCAGTCATATATATTATAGCATATTATCCTAACTATTCCGCACCGGGCTCGTAATGCTTTGCATTTCATTAAAAGAGATAGTAAAATAACGTTATAAAAATCTCAGGAGCATCACGATGAGCCTAAAAGAAAAAATGATACGCTCCGGTCTGCGTATGGGTAATGTTAAAAATCTCTATTCTGTGCCGGAGACCGAATTTGTTATTGAGATAAAAAAGAGGAACAGCAAGAGGACCTTCGAGATCCCGGATGAACGCGGATATGATTACGAGGAGATACCTGTGCTTGAAAAATACAGGGCGCTGGTCTGCCGTAAGGGCGAGACTCCTTCCGAAAGGGCAGTGCTTTACATATTTGGCGGCGATTTCCTGCAGGGAAGAGAGGATACCGATCTTGATATTCTTCACAGGCTTGCACAGGAGACCGGACTCGACATCTGGTTCCCGTTCTACCCGCTGTGCATTGAAAGGACTGCGCTTAGAGCCTACGATATGGTCCTGGATACTTACAGACAGATGGTAAGGCGTTACGGCGAGGGAAATGTATCGGTGGTCGGATCATCATCAGGAGGAACGCTTGCAGTCGGTATTCCACTTTACATTAATTACCTTAAGAATGCCGGAAATGACACAGATGCAGACCCCCGCGCAGAGCTTCCAACCCCCCGCAGGATAATATGCGTTTCACCGCTTGAGATCCCCTGGAATGATGAAGAAAAGAACGCCATGGCTCTCGTAAGCTACAAGGATGATGTGATCGATTACGCGATCTTTGACATACTTGAGAAATACATGATGCACGGAAGAGATATTCCGGATTTCATGCTGCATCCCACAAGGGGAGATTTTACCGGTATGAATGACCTGACTATCTATTACAGCAGTACCGAGGTATTCGGCGGCGCGGCACCATATTTCAGGCAGGCCTGCGATAAGTATCAGGTCCCATGCAGAATAGATATAGCCGACGATATGCTTCATAATTACGCGATGATGCCTTATTTCAGCGAAGGAAAGGCTAAGTTTGACGAAATAGTCCGCTTATTAGGCAAATGATCAGCTAGTTCAGAAAGGCAGTTACAGAGATGGCAGTCAAGATTCCCGAAAAAACAAAGAAATGGTTCATAAAACAGCTTTGCGGAGATATTGAATCCAAAATACCCGAAAAACCCAGTGTCAACATTCCGAAGATCCGCTCAGTGCGTATAGACTACAGACTTACCAATAATCTGCTCTTTGATTCAGGGAGCGGAAGGAAACGCAGGAAGGACTCAAAAAAAGATGAAAAGGATTGAAAGAATTAGCGTCGTAGGGCTCGGCGCTCTTGGAATGGTATTCGGGAGATATCTGCAGGACGATCCTTCCTGCAAGGTTTCCTTCCTGATGGATCCCGAGAGATACGAAAAGCACAGCAAAGAAGTCTATTATGTCAACGGCTCCGAATACAGGTTCAACCTGGTACATGAGGACGAGGCAGAGCCTTCTGACCTTGTAATCGTGTCAGTTAAGTATACCGGCCTTCAGAGGGCTCTTGACACCATGAAAAAGGCAGTCGGACCGGATACGATCATTGTTTCTCTCCTTAACGGTATCGACAGCGAGGAGATCATTTCTGAAAGATATCCCGGAAATCCGGTGATCTACAGCATTGCCCAGGGAATGGACGCAATGAGGTTCGGGACCGAACTCAATTTTACAAAGCACGGAAATGTCTACATAGGGATACCTGCAGATGAGGCTGCTTCAAGTCCTGTATTCTGCGATCACGAGGCGTTTGACAGCCTTACGGAACTCTTTGACAGGACAGGTTTTCCCTATGTAAAGGATGATGATATCCTCCATCGCCTCTGGTCTAAGTTCATGATGAATGTCGGCTGCAACCAGGTCTGCATGGTATACGGTACCGGCTACGGCGGCTGCATTGTTCCCGCCAGCGAAGAGAAAATGGCTATGGTCGCCGCGATGAGGGAGACGATCGCTGTAGCTGCGGCAGAAGGCATTAGCCTTACAGAAGATGATATCCATTTCTACCTTGACCTTATTGCAGGTCTTGACAAAGATTCCTCGCCTTCCATGGCCCAGGACAGGATGAGCGGGAGAAAGTCAGAAGTAGAGATGTTCTCAGGCATTATCATTAAACTCGGCAGAAAACACAACATCGAAGTTCCTGTAAATGAATATCTTTACAGGAGAGTGCACGAGATAGAAGCGCAGTACTAATGAGCCTGATTGCTTGACACCTTTCAAACTTGGTGTTAATATCTAATACGCAGGTAAAAATGCGCATGCAGGTGTGGTTCAATGGTAGAACGTCAGCTTCCCAAGCTGAAAACGGGGGTTCGATTCCCCTCACCTGCTTAACTTATCAACCCCTTGATATTTACTCAAGGGGTTATTTAATATACCTGACAAGGATCGGATATTCGGCATTCGCGAGGTTATATGAATAAAAGAAATAGAGGCGGCGGTATTGAAGGATTCAGTGTAAGGAAACCTTTCACTGTCCTTGTTGCTGTAATAGCAGTTATCGCCATGAGCCTGGTCTCTCTGAGAAATATTACCACAGACCTTCTGCCTGCATTTGGACTTCCGTATCTGCTTGTTATAACGACTTATCCCGGCGCAAGCCCTGAGCGAGTCGAGGAGCAGGTAGGAAAGCCCATGGAGCGTACGCTCGGAACGGTTTCGGGCGTTAAAAATGTATACACGATCAACCAGGAGAATTACTGCGTTACTGAGCTGGAATTCGAGGACGGCACGGACATGGACAGCGCCATGGTCAGGGTCTCAGAGCAGCTTGCCCAGGTCACTGCTCAGCTTCCTGACATGTGCGGGACTCCTTCAATAATGGAGCTCAGCCTTGATATGGTCGCTACCACATATATATCCGTAACCTATGAAGGTATGGATATATACGAGCTTTCTGAATTCGTAAACGACGAGGTCCTTCCTTATATTGAAAGGCAGGACGGGGTTGCAAGCGTAAACGCGATCGGCCTTATTGAAAAGAGCATCAAGGTAGATCTGAATCAGAAAAAGATCGATGCCCTTAATGACAAGATCCTTGAAACAGTAAATGAGCAGCTGGAAGAAGCCCGTGAAGCTCTCGATGAAGCACGCCGGCAGGTAGAAGAGGGGCAGGCTGCTCTCGAACAGTCTGAGGCTGCGTTCGGCAGCACCATGTCTTCGGCTATCTTCAGCCAGTTCGATTCTGCCGCTGAGAGCGCAGCAAATACTATTAAAAACGAATTATTCTCTTTGATCTCCATCCTTGATAATCTCTCAGGCATTATTTCCGCTGCAGAAAATATTGCAGATGAAGCGGAAGAAGAGGTGGATTCTATCAGCGCTGCCATTTCAGAGACGAGAGAGCAGCTTTCGGGCGTTATCTCCACGCTTAACGAGCTTCAGAATAAAGCTTCTGAGCTCCAGAGCTCTATTGAGGAGGCACAGGCAAAACTTGAAGAGTACTCTGAGCAGGGGCTTGAAGAGGATCAGGCTGCACTCGAACAGGAAATTGAAGCAATGCAGGCCGAGCTCGAAGAGATAATGCAGCAGATCAGCGAAGGAACTGCTACACAAGAAGAGCTTGAGGCAAAGCTCCAGGAACTCACAGCGGAGCTTGGCGAGGCAGCGGAAAATGCGCAGATCACCGCGATCGCAAAGGAAACACAGGAAAAGCTCTCTGCCTTAGCATCAGAGCTTAATGAACTTATTGCCGAGCTTAATACTGAAGCCGGGCAGATCGACGGAAGTTCGGTTTCTGCGCTGATCTCCTCAGTGTCTGACCTGATGCAGACCCTGGGCAAGGTCTCCGCGCTTCTTTCTCAGATAGAGAACATTTCTCCGGCAGGTTCCTCTGCCAGTGAAGCAGCATCCTCTGCTAAGGAAATGCTTCAGAGCTTATATGATGCGCTTGATGATATTCCGGCCCTTCTCGCGACTCTCGAATCTACATTCGCAGGCCTCACACAGGCCCAGCTTGACGCGGCTGTACAGTTCTCTGCGGCTGCATCACAGCTCACCCAGGCGCAGGAACAGCTGAACGAGGCTGAAAAACAATATGAAGAAGGAAAGGCGCAGGCTCTTGAGAGCGCAGACGTAGATAAGCTGCTTACTGCTGCAATGCTTTCACAGCTTATTTATGCGCAGAACTTCGCTATGCCTGCCGGATATATTGACGACGAGAACGATCAGTCCTGGCTCCTCAAAGTGGGAGATGAGTATGACAACACCGAAGATATAGCCCAGGCATTCCTCGTAGATAACGACCTTATTGGGACCGTCAGGCTTTCGGATATCGCTGACGTGACCATAATAGATAATTACGGCGAGACTTATGCGAAGCTGAACGGGTCCGACGCAATTATCCTTACCGTTTTCAAATCCTCGACAGCCAGCACGAACGCAGTCTCCGATGCATGCGCAGAAGCACTTGACGAGCTTAAGGCCGAATACCCCGGCTTTACGACCGTCACAATAGTTGACCAGGGGCAGTATATCGACCTGATCCTTGATGACGTTGTTTCAAGCATCATTACCGGCGCGCTCCTTGCAATTGCTGTGCTAGCGATCTTCCTTGGCAGCCTTACCTCTACACTCGTAGTTGCGGTCAGTATCCCTCTGTCTGTAATGTTCGCGCTCCTTCTGATCTATTTCACGGGCTATACGCTGAATATTATGACGCTTGCAGGTCTTGCTCTGGGCATAGGAATGCTTGTCGACAACTCGATAGTCGTGATGGAGAACATATTCCGTCTGAGGCAGAAGGGCATCGCACCTGCCAGGGCGGCAGTTCAGGGTGCAAAGCAGGTCAAGAGCTCTATAGTTGCTTCCACACTTACTACCGTCTGCGTATTCTTCCCGCTGGTATTTACTTCAGGTACCGTGCGCGACCTTCTTCTTCCGCTTGGGCTCACGGTCGGATACTGCCTTGCTGCATCACTTCTTGCAGCCCTTACGGTAGTTCCTGCAGCCTCCAGTACCCTGATGAAGAATGTAAGGGAAAAGAAGCATAACCTGTCTGAAAAGATACAGAATATCTATGGAAACACTCTCCGCTGGTGCCTTAACCATAAGATCGTGCCTCTAGGCGGGGCGATAGCCCTCCTGGCCTTCTCGGTCTATTTCGCCGTAAGGACCGGAATAGTTTTCCTTCCCAATATGTCTACTAATGAGATATCTATCCAGATAGAGGCTGATGAAGGGCTTACCGCAGAGGAGATCAATGATGCGGTCGAATTGGTTACGGAGCGTATACTTGAAATCGATGAGATCGAGAACATCAGCATAATGGATATGAATGCCGCTTCCAGTACTGCTGGAGGCCTGCTGGATGGCAACACCTTAAGCTTATCCGGTTCATTTTCAGGTTATGTGACCGCTGGAGATGATACCGATACGCAGAGGATCGCAAGGATCTGCGAGGAGATCGAAGCTGCATCAGAAGGAACCGGATGCACTGTAAAAGCCTCGGCCGGGGATATGACCGAGATGAGCACCTACCTTACCGGCACAGGTCTAACTATGTACCTGTATGGAAAGGATGCAGATACACTTAAAGATTACAGTAAGGAACTTGTCAGCATCATAGAAGCAGAACCCGGATTTACAAATGTATCTGACGGTACCGAGGACGGCGACAAAACGCTTCATCTCGTAATCGACAAAGACAAGGCGATAGAATACGGGCTTACTGTTGCACAGATCTACACGACTATAGCTTCCAGAATAGAGACTTCTGTTGTCTCGACAACTATTACCGTGGACGGAGCCGAGATGGATGTTATTATTTATGACACCACTGATCCCGTTACAAAGGAAAACCTTCTTGAGATAGAGTTCGAAACGCAGAGCTCAGCCTCTTCAGCGGTCAGCACTTCTTCATTTTCTGTAAATCAAGAAGCTGAGGATACGGATGAGGAAGCAGAAGATGAGCCTACCTCACATAAACTTAAAGAATTTGCCACGGTAGAAGAGACCATGTCGCTTGGCGTCATCAACCGCAAGAACCAGACCCGCTACATGACTATTACTGCTGATCTTGAAGAAGGCGAGAACCTTACCTTAAAGACAAGGGAGCTTTCGCCTAAGATCAAGGAGTGGGCAAAGACCCTCCCTCAGGGCTATAAGGTAGAGACCGGCGGTCAGAGCATACAGATAAACGACATGCTTTCGAAGATGGGCCTGATGATCATGCTCAGTCTCCTGCTGATATACCTGATCATGGTGGCGCAGTTCCAGAGCCTGCTTTCACCTTTCATAGTTATGTTCACGATCCCGCTGGCATTTACCGGAGGAATGGTCGCGCTTCTGATCTCAGGAGAGCAGATCTCGCTCCTTTCCCTGATGGGATTCCTGATCCTGATCGGAACTGTAGTTAATAACGGTATCGTATTCGTTGACTACACCAACCAGCTCCGTATCGGAGGACTTGAAAGAAGGGAAGCTCTCGTGGCGACCGGTAAGACAAGAATGAGGCCTATCCTTATGACTGCTCTTACTACGATCCTTGCAATGTCCATGATGATCTTCGGTACGGGTATGGCATCCCAGCTCGGTAAGGGTATGTCCATCGTTATCGCAGGCGGCCTTATGTATGCGACATTGATGACGCTTTACATAGTTCCCGTTATGTATGACATCCTCTTCAAGAAGAAGCCTCTTAATGTTGATGTCGGAAGCGATCTTGACGAAGCTATCGACGATGCTGCAGAGTATCTTGCCTCCTTGAACGCTAAGTAAAAAGTCAATTTTTTGTAACAGGTGCATAGCCCTTCAACAGGTCTGCAGGTAGTATAATTACGACAAGACAGACACAGACATCTTCTATAGTTCTATGAGGGTTTGAACATATGGCATCTACGCTTGATGAATATAACAGAGCGTGTAAGCTCGGCAAGAAGACTGTTCAGAAAGCATTAAGTGACGGTCGTTATCCGTATCTTCATGCATTGGATAACATGATCGATTCCAGAACTTCCATGACCGAGATCAAAGTCGGCACCATGGAGATACCGCTGGATCTTGTGGCAGGTACGGTAACCAAGGGAAGACAGGAGTCCTTTGCAAGGAACTTCATGCCTATCTTAGGACCCGAGACGGAATTCGGCACCAAGTGGATCCTCCTTTATAACTACCAGATGGAGAAGGGTATCTCCGACGCCATCAAGGTCATCGAGTTCATGGGCAAGTTCTATGTAGTCGAGGGCAATAAGAGGGTATCTGTTCTTAAGTATCTGGAACAGCCTACGATCCTTGCAGACGTTACGAGGATCCTTCCTCCGATGTCGGATGATCCCGAAGTTAAGATCTACTTCGAATTCCTGGAATTCTATAAGAGTTCTCAGATATATAACATCAAATTCTCGGAAGAAGGTTCATATGAGAAGCTTGCCGAAGAGATGGGACTTACCTTGGGTGAGCAGTGGGACGAAGATACCATTATGGATCTTAAGTCCGCTTACCTTAATTTCTCCAAAGCATATACGGCAGGCGGCGGTAATGCCTTCTCGATAACTATCGGAGATGCATTTCTCGTATATATAGGAATGTACCGCTACAAGAGTCTCGTAGGTGCTCTTCCCGAAGAGATAAAGAAGAACCTGAGTCAGATATGGCAGGAGATAAGGATCCGCGCCAACGCTAATCAGATAACATTCTCCGAGGAGCCTACCCTTCAGAAGAAGACGGTGATCCCCATTATCGACACCATTATGAAGAAGACTTATAGCGAGCAGCATCCGCTGAAGATATTCTTCCTCTATAACGGCGAGATAGCAAAGTCGCGCTGGATCAACGGACACGAGCAGGGAAGACTGGAACTTGAGAGAAAGTATCCGGGGATAATAAGGACCCTTGCCGCAGATTGCCTTCCGACGGAAGAAGAGTTCGATAATGCGGTGGATTCGGCTGCAAGAGACGGTGCCGATATGATCATAACGACATCTCCCATACAGATGGAGCATGCCTTAAGAGCGGCCGTCAAATATCCGAATATCAAGTTCCTTAACTGTTCGGTACATCTTGCTCACAGTGCCGTAAGAACGTACTACGGAAGGATGTATGAGGCGAAGTTCCTTCTCGGAGTCCTTGCCGCATCCATAGCAAAGGATCACAGGATAGGTTATGTAAGTACATATCCCATCTGCGGTAATATCGCCAACATAAATGCATTTGCAATAGGTGCATCCATGGTGGACCCCGAGGCGAAGATATACCTTACATGGTCCTGTCTTAAGGATGAGTACTGGAGAGAGTACATAAAGGAGAATGACCTTAAGATAGTATCGGGACCGGACCTTATAAGACCTACCAACGCCGATAATGAGTACGGATTATATTCTCGAAATGATGACGGTACCATAACCAACATCGCCTTCCCTAAGTGGAACTGGGGAAGATATTATGATCTTATCGTACAGACCGTCTTGAACGGTGCATGGGATGCGGAAGTGGCGGACGCCAAGGACAGAGCGATAAATTACTGGTGGGGAATGACTTCAGGCGTGATAGATATCTCACAATGTGATATCATACCTTACTGTACGGCAAAATTGATTTCGGCCATGAAGAAGTCCATAACGTCGGATGTATGCAATCCTTTCGACGGCGAACTTCGTTCCCAGTTCGGTATCATCAAGCCGGAAGACAGCCCCAGGCTTACGAATGAAGAGATCATCAACATGAACTGGTTAAATGACAATGTCGTCGGTTCGATCCCCAGGTTCGAAGAGCTTACGGAAGCGGCACAGGAGACCGTTAAGGCCAACGGAATGCCGATCGTGGGCAGAGGAGAGACAGGTATAGCATGAGAGTATTGGTAGTCGCCGACGAAGAAGATAAGCGTATCTACGACTATTTCAAGAAGGAAAGGGTTGAGGGTGTTGAGCTCATCATCTCATGCGGTGACTTAAAACCCGGTTATCTGGACTTTCTGGTATCTATGGTCAATGTTCCTCTTATCTATGTTCACGGCAACCACGACGATGCTCTTCTTAAGAACCCTCCTCCTGGAGACTGTATAGAAGATACCGTTTATGAATATAACGGATACAGATTTTTCGGTCTCGGCGGAAGCATGCGCTACAGGAAAGACAGCAAGTGCATGTATACCGAGACTCAGATGAGACTTCGTGCCACCAAGGCGACTCCCAAGATCTATATGAAAAGAGGAATAGACGTCCTCGTAACTCATGCCCCCGCCAAGGGCTACGGAGATCTTGAGGATCTCCCTCATCACGGCTTTGAGACATTCAATTACATAATGAACAGATACAGGCCTTCTTATATGTTCCACGGTCATGTGCATGCGAACTACGGAAGGAACATAAAGATATTCCAGGATCACGAATCAGGCACCAAGATCGTCAATGCCTACGGCTATCAGATATTGGATCTTCCGGACCTCGGACGAATCTCTTGACGGTCAGTAAGGCCTTCCTTGGTCCGGAGGGATCATACCGCCTTCCGGCGCTCCGCCTTGGCCCTCGGGGCCCATTCCGCCGGTAAATTGAGACGGAATTGTGTCTGTCTCCTCTCCGTTTATGATGAGTGTGCCCCCGTAAAACGAGGCCGTTGTATCGTAATCACAAGGTGAGGGTCCGTTGATTATTATAGTGCCGCCGTTGATGATGATGTCTCCGTTGGAATCGATGCCATCCGTATCTCCCTGTGCCATATCGATCGTAATGTTACCTCCGTTGATGATAACAGCAGGGACGTGCTCGTCGTCCTTCTGAGCTGCGTTTATCCCGTCGTCGGAGGCATTGATCGTTATATCGCCTTCGTTGATGATCACATTGGTCGATTCAAGACCTTCTGCGGCGGTTATTTCCGCTTCTGTCGAATCTATCTGCAATATACTGTCGGCGTGTATTCCGTCATCTCCGGTAACTATCGATATATCGCCGTCCGCTATAAGAAGCGATCCGTCAACGTGGATCCCGTCATTGCATGATTCGATCTCATATGAGCCTCCGGCGATCACCATATCACCCTTACAGGCTATCCCATGCGCTACAGGCGATGTGACAGTCAGTGAACCATCCCCGTTTAGGGTAAGATCTGTCTGTGACCAGATGACACCGTCGATATCATCGCCTTCGTAAGTTTCTGAATTTTCTCCTCCGGTAAGAATGCTGTCACCTTCCAGAGTGATCTTGACCTTGCCGGCGGATAAGATGAGTATGGTTGCCGCATCACTGTTGGTTATCATCGCATCTTTAAGGATAAGATGCACTTCATCGTCTTCTGATGCATCTACCAGGATCATTAAGTCTGCTGCAGACCCGGTAATAAGAAAAGATCCTTCTTCGGTGATCGTAATATCTTCGGAAGCGTTATCAAGATCGATAGTATCAATATCCGCTTCGTAAGAACTGTCCGAATCATCGTATGTTATTTCAAGTGTTTCCGTTGTCGGTATATAGGATGATATAACTGAAGATGAAGTCGTAATGGTATCGGGTGATTTTTGGCATGCTGCCATGGATATGCAAGTGATCAAAGATATGCTTAGCAGTATTCTGAGCTTTGGATTCTTCATGGTAATTCTCCTCCCTTTATAATTCAGCCGCTTCGTGCTGAAGCAGTGTAGAGATACTGATCTCAAGGTTACCGTTACGACATCTTACGGCATCCAGGAACTCCTTCTCATCGGAATCGTTTTTGAGTACTACTTCATAGGTAAGCTTAAACATAGAGCCCATATTGGAAGTCTTGGATGATATAAGCTCGTGACTTTCCGTATATTTACGGAACAGATCATCAAAGACTGAAGTGTAATCAAGATCTTCGGGGATCATTATTCGTAGACTTTTGCGGCGGCCCGCGGATCTCTCATTTCCGAATCCTGTTAATTGATATATGAATATCATCCCTCCGATTACCATCGTGAATAATACTGCATAAAGGATATAGTTCATTCCTGTGAGAAGTCCTGCTGTCATTGCGGCGAAGACCGCGGCGATCTCCTTAGCAGTACCGGGTGCAGATCTGAACCTTACAAGACTGAATGCGCCTGCTATCGCAACACCTGTTCCTATACTTCCGTTTACAGCCATGATCACTACACATACTATGGCGGGAAGCACTGCAAGCGTTCCTATAAAGCTTTTGCTGAACTTATTGCGATACATATGGACGCATGAGAACATAAGGCCAAGGATAAGTGACACTGCCAGAGGGATCAAAAAAGCAGTCCCCAAAGAGTCGTAATTTACGTTGTTAAGCATACATAAGTCCTCCTTTATATGCATCATGTTCATTTTTGAATGAGTTCATGTAGTATTTGCCGTACTTGGAGAAAGAAGTCTTCTGAAGACCGGTCTCCCTTATAAATCGTATGAACCACGAAGGAATTGCACAGGTGACCTTAAGTTCGAGTATGGTAAGATCACGGTTTATGATATTTTGTCCGTATACTCCGCTTCTGAGAGAAAGATCGTGATCTCTTGCCATGATGTTGGAATCAAGAGTGATCCTTATATCGGAGCCGTCTTTCGGGAAGAAAGCTTCTCGTTCGTAAGATATAAAAACCTTAGGCGACAGATCGTTATAAAATGCCCTGAAGTATGCGATCTCATTTTCTATCTGGGAGTGCCCGGGCTGTTCGCCGTTATCAGCCAGCCAGAACATTGCATCTTTTTCTTTCATGGCAACTCTTCTTTTGTATACTACGGAATCGTACTTTTTCTTAAGTTCTACAAAGACATCTCCATCGCCGGACACTCTTTTATAGCTTCTTATTCGGAGCTTTTCTTTGTATGTCGGACCGTCAACGGATGTTCTTATCAATCTGTTGTCAGCTGTATCGAAATAGATGTTTCTTATTGTTGTCCTGCCGTATCTGTCGAGACACATGATGCCTTTCATCATCTCTTCCAGGTATCTTCTTTCTGCGGGATCTAATATGTACTTGATCTCATATCTCATAAAAGTATTCAGGTATGACATTGTATTCGCCTCTCCTTCGACTGTTATGTGTACAGCATAAAGGGGCAACCTGAAATGTATTTGAAAAAAGTCAGGGAAAAACGGTTAGATCAACACGGTTATAGTCATGGTCTTGCCGTCGGGACAATAAGCAGTTATCGTTCCTCCGTGAGATTGTACCACTGACTTTGCGATAGCAAGACCGATTCCGCTTCCGCCTGTATCGGAAGATCTCGAGCTGTCAGGTCTGTAGAAACGGTCAAACAGACGTTCCGTATCAGGAGCTTCCTCGTAATCGCAACGATTGATCACTTCAATTTTGATCTTTCCGTGATGCTTGACAAGAATGAATCTTATCGTGCTTTTTGCGACGGAATACTTTATAGCGTTATCCAAAAGAACAGAAATAAGCCTTCTTACGGAATCTTTATCCCCGCTCATTATGACAACGTCTTCTATATCTGTTTCGATATCCTTGCCGACAGCTTTAGCTTGTGGCATGTACAGTTCCAATATTTCCCAAGAGATCCCGCTTATATCAAATGAATCCTTGTCTTTAACTACCTTGACCTCATCAAGTCTGGATAATACAACAAGGTCCTTTACGAGAAGTGACATCCGTCCGATCTGACGGCGTATGTTATATGTCCATTCGTCTTTGCCGTTTTGCATCTCGATAATGTCAAGACTGGTAGCCATGGATGTGAGAGGTGTCTTGAGCTCGTGACTTGCATCTGTTATGAATTGCTTTTGGATATTGATATTCTGTTCCAATGGTCTTATTGCCTTGCTCGAAAGGAATAAAGACAGGAGGAAGGCAAGGATGATGCTTGATACGGATATTACTGCAGTAAGAATAAGAAGAGATCTGATCGACTGCAATTCTCTTGAACAGTTTAAGAATACTACGACAGTCCCGTTCTCTTCTGTTGTCCTGGTATATCTGTAATCCTGTATATAGCCGCGGTCAAAGTGTTTATCAAGTGCTTCGGATGCATAATCGGCAGCTTTCTCTTCATTGACGGAAGCTATATGCTCCAGATCCTCATCCAGTATGTTACCGTTATCATCGACCGTGACGGTAAAGAATCTGGTCATGTAATTTGCTTCTTCGTCAGGAAGGGCCCTGAACGGACGATCGGGAGCCGGTTCACGGGGGAGAACGGGTCTGTAATCAAGGATAAGATCTATTGTCTTATCAATCCTTCCGGTAACTACTACGTAGTTTACGATATTTACAAGGCCGGATATCAGGATGATCACCATAAGGAAAGCAATCAAGGATGCGGTTATTACTCGATATCTTATCTTGTCTATTATCATTTTATGATCTCCAGGGAATATCCGGCACCCCTCACCGTTCTTATCTCGACACCGGCATTCAGATTCTTGAGCTTCTTTCTGATAAAGCCAATATGAGTCCACACGACATCGATCTCAGATTCGGAATCAAGCCCCCATATCTTATCCATCAGGTGCTCGGATGAAAAAACAAATCCGGGATAGGAAATAAATAATTCCAGTAACTGATATTCCTTATTTGTGACTTTAACTGAGCGATCTTTGACTCTCATCTCGTATCTGTTGCCGTCCAATATCAGGTCTCCGGCCGTTTTGATATTGTCGGTATATACCTCGCTTCTTCTGCCGAGAGCTCGGATTCTTGCTATAAGTTCACTTGTGGCATAAGGCTTAGTGAGATAATCGTCAGCGCCTGATTCCAACCCGTTTACCCGGTCTTCGATCTCGGATCTGGCAGTGAGCATAAGGACTGGAGTATTCAGGTGTTCGCGGCGGATCCTGGACAGGACCTCCAATCCGTCCATGCCCGGCATCATGATATCCAGGACTATGACTTCATAAGATCCGCTTTTTATATAATTCCAGGCATCATCGCCTCTGTGAACGATATCTGTCGATATCTTATTCTGCTCAAGAATGATCTTGAGAGCTTTGGCGGTCTGGATCTCATCTTCGGCTATCAGGACTTTCATGCTCACCTCCGGATGGTAACACTATAAGACAACTTCCTGAAATCGAGTTGAAAATATACATCAATTACATATCTGATTATATCATCTTATCATTGTATCTCAGGTTGCCCTTTATACTTATTGAAGGTATAATGCACATGAATTCAATACTCTGTTAACGGGGAGGTGATATGCATGGATCCTGACAGTAATTACCGAAGTAGTAAGACTTGCAGCTATGCATATAAGATCACCTTAGTAGTTCTCCTCAGATAACCGTTACAGGAGACGTGTTTTCTTGTGTGCATCGCTGCAGGCGGTGCTTTTTTATTTTCAGAAATACACACAAAGGAGGCATGTCTTATGGAGAACGATATCCTTAAAGAGCCTAATTTTGTTGAAGAGCTTCTTGCCATCTTAAGAAGCGATATTCCCGCCGGAGAACTTAACGAGAAGATCTCCGATTACCACGACAACGATATAGCGGGTGCATTGGAGCAGATGACGCCTGAAGAGCGATCGAGGCTCTATCCCATACTCGGTGCTGAGAAGGTCTCCGAGATCTTCACATATATCGAAGATGTAGATAAATACATAGGTGAGCTTAATATCGAGAAGGCCGCCAAGGTCATCTCCCACATGGACTCCGATGACGCCGTAGACGTATTGGAGGAGATGGATGAAGAAGCATCCGAGAAGATCGTAAGCCTCCTTGAAGGAGACGCAGGTAAAGACGTTCGACTGATCATGTCATATGATGACGATGAGATCGGCAGTAAGATGACTACCAATCTCATCGTTATCAAGAATGATCTTTCCGTCAGAGCCGCAATGCGTGAGCTTGTAAGGCAGGCCGGGGATAACGACAACATCTACACGATCTATGTAGTAGATAAGAACGATAAGTTCTACGGAGCGATCGATCTTAAAGATCTTATAGTGGCAAGGTCGGATACGGATCTTGAAGACCTCATAGTAACGTCCTACCCTTATGTAGGCGATCATGAAGTCATAAGCGACTGTATCGAGAGGATCAAGGAATATGCCGAAGACTCCATCCCCGTCTTAAGTGACGATAAGAAGATCGTAGGCATCATCACATCACAGGATATAGTCGAGGTCGTAGACGATGAGATGGGTGAGGACTACGCTAAGCTCGCAGGTCTTACTTCCGAGGAGGACCTTAACGAGAAGACAAATGAGAGCATGAAGAAGAGACTTCCCTGGCTCATAATACTTCTCCTTCTGGGCATAGTCGTATCTACCGTCGTAGGCGTATTCGAGAAGGTAGTTGCCGCCATCCCCATAGTTATCTGCTTCCAGTCTCTTATCCTTGATATGGCAGGCAATGCGGGCACGCAGTCTCTTGCAGTTACCATACGTGTCTTAATGGACGAGAACCTTACGGGAAAGCAGAAGATAGGGCTTGCATTTAAAGAGATGAAGGTCGGCCTTTGTAACGGACTTTTCCTCGGTGCCACGGCACTTGTCGCGATAGGAGCATATCTTAAGTTTATAAAGCACGACGCTACGGGACATTCGCTCCTTATCGCTCTTTGCGTAGGCGGGGCGCTTATCCTTTCGATGATAATAAGCAGTCTCTTAGGAACTCTTATCCCCATGTTCTTCCATAAGATCAAGGTGGACCCCGCCGTTGCTTCGGGACCTCTTATCACGACTGTCAACGACTTAGTGGCAGTAGTAGCATATTACGGCCTTTGCTGGCTCATAATAATCCCGCTCATAAGCTGAAGAGATCGGCTTCTTAAGCAAATCTTAATAAGATACATCCTTGGGAATTAATAGACAGACTAGTACAATGATAGCGTGAATCGATTCGCTATAAGGAGATGTGACTGATGGGTAAAGTACTGGTTTGTGATGATGAGAAGGATATAGTATCCGCGCTTAAGATCTATCTTAATTCCGACGGTTATGAAGTCGAGTGCGCGTATAACGGCATGGAAGCCTTAGACAAGGTGAAAAGCTGCGAAATAGATCTTGTCCTTCTTGATATCATGATGCCCGGTATGGACGGCGTGACTGCCATCTCCCGCATACGTGAGATATCCAATGTTCCCGTTATCTTCTTAACGGCAAAGGGTGAAGATACCGATAAGGTATTGGGCCTTAATGTCGGAGCGGACGATTATGTCACTAAGCCCTTTAATCCCGTAGAGCTCCTGGCAAGAGTAAGATCTCAGCTTCGAAGGTATAAGATGCTGGGAAGCGCTGTAGGTAATAACGATTCCGGCATATACCGCCACGGAGGGATCGAGCTTGACGATAACGTTAAAAGAGCCTCGGTAGACGGCGAGGATGTTAATCTTACCAAGACCGAATACGAGATACTCCTGTGCTTTATCAGGAATAAAGGAAAAGTCTTATCTCCTAAGCAGATCTATAAGGAAGTCTGGCATGAAGATCCTTACGGTACCGAGAATACCGTGGCGGTACATATCAGGCATTTAAGGGAAAAGATCGAGATAGATCCCGCTGATCCCAGGTATATCAAAGTCGTCTGGGGTTACGGCTACATGATGGAGGAATAAGATGAAAAAGTTAATGGATAACCTGTTGGTAAAGATCGTTGCCGTAATGATCTTTGTCTCGTGCGTCGTTGCATCCGCATTCGGGTCCGCAGGACTTCTCATGCTTGATGCGAATAACTACATGGGTAAGAACTACGATGCGATAAGTAAGGAGACATACGGCAATGTAGCCAGGTGTTACGCAGCCGGCATATTGGGCGATGTGACATACGACGGAGAGCTTAACGGAAGCTACGACTGCGATCCTGAGCTTAAGTATGTGATACTTAAGACTTCCGACAAGCTCGATATCGCTGATCTTAATAAAGGGATCTTCGATAACGGGGATGTCATGTACGGTTCTTTGGACGGTATGGAAGTATCCGGTGTCTTATGTGCTCAGGAAGGCTGGGAAGTCATGACCTATGCGTCCCGCATGCCTGTCTATCACGGCTTCATCGAATACAGAGCATCGGAAGATGTGACTTATTACGAGATAGATACCGCTATGGATCATATGGACGATAATGCTGATAAATACTATATTCTCTATGCCATAGATCACGGCGCTACGGAGGGGAGCATATTCGATGAAGCTCATTCCTGTGCGGCAGCACTGGCCTGGTGCTCCAAGTATGCGGTAGCTCTGATAATATTTACATTCCTTACCGGTTTGGCATTATTTGTCTTCCTTATGGCAGCTTCCAAGAAGACTTTATCATTCGATAATAAGATCCCGTATATTATCCTGTTTGGACTTACTGCCGGAGTGGAAATGATCCTTATAGCATGTGTAGGGGCAGTGTTCGAAGCATCACTTTATTTCCCTGCTGCCGTTATGCTGTCTTTGATGTTCATAGGCTTAGGCGCTCTGGTATTCGTGTACTTCTGCATGAATACCGCCACAAGGATCAAGGCTCATTCCTTTATGAGATATACTCTTCTTCATTATATTATGCTTCCCTTAAGATCTCTTATCGGAAACATGAACGAGAATCTCTCTCTTACAGTCAAGGCGGTAATATTCTGCGGTGCTCTCGGCATAGTGCAGCTCCTGGGACTTGTTTTCTTCCATGCCGACTACAGATTCGGCCTCTTCCTCTTTGTTATCTATAAGCTTATAGAACTGTCAGTCCTTATATGGGTCGTAATGCAGTTCGACCGAGTAAAGAAAGGTATGGCCATGGTAGCTTCAGGCAATACCGATGCTTCTATAGATACTTCTCATATGCTTCCTGCCTTTAAGTCACATGCAGCTGATATTACTAATGTAAGCGAAGGCATCAATAAGGCAGTAGAAGAGAGGATGAAGTCAGAGAGGATGAAGACGGAACTTATAACCAATGTCTCTCACGACATAAAGACACCTCTTACATCCATAATCAACTACGTTGACCTTATGGAGAAGCACGGCACCGACGACCCCGAGATGCAGGAATACCTTGAGGTATTGGACAGGCAGTCGGACCGCCTTAAGAAGCTTATAGAAGATCTTATAGAAGCATCCAAGGCTTCTTCCGGAGCCATCGAAATGCAGATCGAGCCTGTTAACGTAAGTGTTCTTCTGTCTCAGGTAGAAGGAGAGTTCGAGGAGAAGCTTAAGAAGAAAGAACTTATCCCCGTAGTGACGGTACCCGAAGAAGAGCAGACGATAAAAGCAGACGGCAGATATCTCTGGAGAGTCATCGACAACTTAATGAGTAACATCTGTAAGTACACTATGCCTAACACGAGAGTATATGTTGACCTCATATCAAAAGGCGACACTTCTGAGATCTCCTTCAAGAACATATCTGCCACGGAGCTTAATATCTCCGCAGAAGAACTTACCGAGAGATTTGTAAGAGGAGATAAGTCACGTAACACGGAAGGAAGCGGTCTTGGCTTATCCATCGCCAAGAGTCTTACGGAACACATGGGAGGCACCATGGATATCCACATAGACGGAGATCTTTTTAAGGTAACGCTTACCTTCCCGAAGGTGTAAACACAAAGTAACAAAAGAGACTGGAGCCGCGCTCATCAAGCGTGGCTCTTGCTTTTTCTGTAGTTTGTCGGGTGTTTGAGCGTAATTATTTCGATTGCCAGAGCCTTTCGTAATAAGTAAAATATCCTTATCATTTTGATGAGGGGTATAAAGTTATGAAGAGAACGAAGCTCATTGCTGTCCTTTTGGCGGCGGCAATGCTCGCATCCTGCGGCAAGGTTCCTGCTGAGGAGACAACAGAAGAAACTGCCAAAGAGGTAACGGAAGAGACGACTGAAGAAGAGGCGACCGACGAGGAAGAAGAGACTGCTTCGTCTGCTCCTGCAGATGCCGTAACGGATATAAGCGAGTTCTCATCGCTCACACCCGGATCTCTCTTTATCTTCGGAGAATACGAGGGTGAACCCATAGAGTGGATCGTTCTCGAGAACGAGGCGGATGAGATCTACTGCCTGTCCAGGGAAATCGTATCACAGCAGCCTTACGAAGCAGACGGTAACGTACTGCTCTGGAACGATTCGACTTTATGCTATTGGCTCAACAGCACATTCTTCGAGGAAGCTTTTACTGATGAAGAGAAGGTCCGTATAGAACGTGCTTCCGATACGATCGCTCCCGAAGTATCTTCGGACTACAGGATCTATCTTCTGAACAGGCTCGATTTCAGTGCTTACAGGGATATCTTCGAGCAGTATCCCGTAGGTCAGTACTGGTGGCTCAGATCAAGAGGAGACAATGCAACGGGTGTGGCTGATTGCTGTAATACATCAGGCGATCTCTGCTTCGACTGCATATCCTGTTCTGCAGGCTCCGGTGTCAGACCCGTAATGACGATCTATATCGGAGATGACGAAGACAGGCTCGATCCCGAAGCGCTGATCCCGCTTCCCGAACCAACACCGATCCCGACACCTTCTCCTACGCCTACTCCTGTTCCGGAAGTAACATCGTATTTTGATGGTCTTGTTACTACGGAATATACGGATCTGGGAACAAGTTACAGATTCCCTCATATCAACATCGATACGGATGAGATCAATTCCCTTAATCAGAAGATCAGGGACGATTTATATGTCTGGGACGACGGAACCGTTATGGAAAACCCGGTATATACATCTCTGAAGTTCAGTGTCTACCATTACTTTGACGGCATCTATTCTGTCGTTATCGACTACAACTACGACGGATGGGGCGGTTACTACGAGGCATATACCTTCAATTCCGAAGGACATATCCTCACATCGGATGAGGTGCTCGCTCTTGCAGGTCTTACGTCAGACGGATTCTATGAAGCAGCGGCAGATGCGACGCAGACATATATCAATGAGACTTTTACCGGTGAAGACGGCGTAGCTCCCGCAGCCGATCATGCACCCAATCCTGACTGGTCGGGATACGGTGAGTTCAGTATGGCCATGGAGGAAGATTTCTCGCACGATGTCCTTAACGTAAACATGACAATGTTCTTCGATAACGACGGCAACTTCATCATCGTTCAGCCCATAATGGCTGTCGCCGATCCTCACGACTGCGAGCCTTTCATCACGGTTCCCGGCGGTCAGAGAGTTGATATATCAGTCGGACGTGACTAAAGGAGTGTATATGAAAAGGAAGGCTATCATCGCGCTGCTCCTAGCAGCATCAGTGCTCGTATCCTGCAGTAAGGCTACGGAAGAGAGCGAGAGTACCGCGATAAGTATAAGGGAGCTTCCTTCGCAAGAGTCTACTGAAGTGACTTCAAGTGAGACTTCAGAAGAGGTGACAGGAGCTTCTTCTGACGCGTCGGAGACTACTGTAGAGCCTACTTTCGCAGAGCCTGCCCCTATAGATGATCCTTTCGCTGCTAATGCCAGTCTTTACGATGTTAACGGCGAGCTTCCCTGCTTCGGTAATCTTACTCCCGAAGAGTACGAATACTTCAGCAGCATCTACGGCAAGAGTACGTACGACTGCTTGTTCCTGACAGAACAGCCGGAGCCTGTCGCTTACTGTGGTTTTCTTGTAGCGAATTTTGACGGTCCCGAGAATGCATACTTAAGGCATGTCTTACCTTATCCTATCAATCCCTCTTCGGTGGAATCCGATGAGCCTGCGGATATCATGTATGCTCCGGCTTCCGACGTCAACACGGCTTTCACGGATGTTCTCGGTATCGATACGGATGGCTTGCGCCTTAATCCTTTTACGACAGTGGAACATGACGGAGTTCCATGTGTCTGCTATTCAACGGGTAGCGGCATGGGTCCTAATATTCACTTTGTGCTCCTGGGAGGTAACGTTGTCGAGAACGATTACTATCTCTGTTTTGAAGAGACGAACGGCAGTAATTTTGCAGGTGTTTCCATAGCTCACTTTGTTCGCGGCGAAGACGGGTCTTTCACGTTGGTGGGCTGCAGATATACCGACAGATGGACTACGGGAAGCCCCAGGGTCATCTCGGATGAGACGGAGATCGCAGCGCAGGATATCGAGATAGATGTATTAAGCACATCTTACGATGTTCAGGGAATGACACGTTACTACACGTGGGGACCGAATGCGGATCAGGCTATGGCTTCCGATGCTTTTGCACTGGAGCTGCTGCGTGATACTTACTATGCACATCACGGTTGTATCTTCTCTGATCCTTATGTGCAGACTTATTTTGATTCCAGAGCATGGTATACGGGGACAACACCTGAAGCGCAGTTTACGCCATATAACCTCAATGCAGTCGAAGATACCAATGTTGCTACTATCGAGAGCATGATGAGTTAATGAGAGTTTTTACTGAAGGCGTTACCATGTATAATCACAGTTATGATCTTAGCGAAAGGAACGGTTGCTATGAAGTCAAGATCTGACAAGAGTACTATAGTCAAAACGGCAGTTCTGTTGCTGGTGAGTTTTGTTGTATTTATCGTTTTATTCTGGAGACTGGTAGTCGAATATCCGGGACCGGGCGGAAACTATTTCTCGGATATATGCGAGCACCTGCTCCACGGTAAGACTTACGGAATTCACATTATGAAAGGTGAATTTTGTCTGACGCTCCTGATTGATGACCTGCTTTTGAGCCTCGGATCTGCAGGCGCATGGCTGGTAGCGGCTCATCTTGCACTGATCGTGATCTTGGAGATAGTATTCGGATGTATGCTGATAAAGAAGATAGTTCCTGAAGGAAATGTCTTTACCATGAGCGTGCTGTCACTGTGTTGTCTTATGGTGATCCCGATCTTTGTTCCTCTATTCAACCGCCATATGTACGGAACCTTTGTAGGCAACTGCTGGCACAATGAAAACTACCACGGTATGCGCGCATTCAGTGTGCTTCTTCTGGTATTCCTTTTTGACCTTATTGATGATTATCTTAAGAAATTTAATATCAAGCAGATGATCGTATTCGCGCTTCTTCTGTCGATAATCAATGCCATTAAGCCGAATTTTATACTGGGATTTGCGCCCGCTTTACTTGTTATGATGATCGCGGATATCATAAGATCAAAGGGGGAGGGCTTCTTCCGCTGGGTCATGTTCGGAATGTCAGTACTGATATCTCTTCCTATCCTTTTATGGCAGTATTTTGTCGCCTTCGATACGTCTGTAGAGACGTCTGAAGGTGTTAGCCTGATATTTGTTGTAGGAGACTACTTTAAGCTTTATGCTCATCCGATCCTTGATTTCTTTACGGGAATGGCTTTTCCTCTGTCAATGCTGATCCTGTTCAGACGTGAATTCTTCGGGAACAGATTCTATAAGCTCTGCATGGGCGGATTTGTCGTTGCATTCCTGGAGATGTTCTTTATAGCTGAATCGGGTGAGAGATTCGTCGACGGTAATATGGGATGGGGGTTGCAGTTCTTTATCTATCTTATGTTCCTTTTGGGTATCGCTGAGTACTACAGATATGTTTTGGCATATATGTCCGACAGAAAGCGCGGACAGTCCATTTCTTCTTATCTTCAAACAAAGCCCGAAGGTTCCGTTAAAGTGTTGGTACCGGGATTATTGTTCTTTATCCACTTGGCATTCGGTGTCATGTATTTTGCGATAGTTTATACCGGAGTTACGGGATATCTGGTCTGATGTCTTTGTCGAAAATTGTCGTTTTTTGACGACTTTTTTGTCCCAATTCACGAGCCTTTTCCTATACAGTATCAGCAGATACCAATGGAGGGAGGTATACTGCCGTGGATATGATTAGTCGCTTGCCGACATCGTTTTTGAGAGCAAGGTTGGAACTGTTAGAAGAAAGACTTGAAAGCATGCCGATCATACGGGTCGGGAAGCATAGGAATGTACCCATCATTAGAGAGTATTACATCGAAAACGGTGTTAAGAAACACAGGGAACATCTCTTATCATCAGTGGCAAGTCACGAATTATTGAAGAAGGCAAAATACAGAGAAGGGTTGTTGCTCGCAAAAAAGCAGATAATCAATTGTCTTGTTACTGCCGGTGGTTCTAGCGAATCAATAAGCTCACAAGAGAGCGGCAAATTCGGTCTGGATTTTTGGAATGCATTGATGCCGTGCTCTCTTGAAGCTCCAACGGATAGCAGTTATCTGCATTGTGGATATAGGATGCGTTCACGAGGAGAAGTTATGATAGCGCAGGTGCTGGATTCGTTGGGGCTTGAGTATAAGTATGAACCCGAGGTCATTGTTGGCGGCGAGACGTACTATCCGGATTTTGCCGTGTGGTTCCCCGAGTTCGGCAGATGCATATTTATTGAATTCCTTGGGATGCTCGACAGGCAGAATTATGCATACAAAAACGGGATCAAGATCGCTAACTATCTGAATGCCGGGATGGTTATCAACAGAGATATACTCATCTTTTGCGGGACCAAGAACAGTATGCCTACGGCTGACGAGATAGCGGAGGATATTATTGCGTTGATAACCAAGTTTTGCAGGATGTATTCGTCATGTAACCAGATGGGAAGAGAAAGTACACCTAGTTGTACGCTTTTGAGCTCAAAACCCGTACAAGGTATTGTACTATGATGGTTTTTCCTATCTTGATGTACATCTTTTGAAAGAAAAAACGTACATCAAGGTGTACAAGGGCAAAAAAACACCGCCCGGGGGAATGCCCTGAGCGGTGTTAGTATATTTGCGGGTGAATATCAGATTCCGAAGAGTTCTTTGACCTTATCCTTGTCAACGTCCGCACCGATAACGCAGAGCTTACCGGTTACATCTGCAGCACCAGTCCTGACGTCTGCTTCACCGGGTACGAAGTCGAAGTGGATCCACTTGCCGTCTTCGCCTGCGACGATGCCCTTAGCTCTTAAGATCATGCCGTAATCGCCGTTATCGAGCTTCTCAAGAGCAGCCTTGATGCCTTCCTCGGTGAAGGATCTTGAAGTCTCGAATCCGATGCTGTCGAATACTTCGTCAGCGTGGTGATGACCTTCGTGATCATGGTCGTGACAACCGCATGTGCAATCTTCGCCGTGATCGTGGTGGTGATGCTCATGATCATGCTCGTGCTCATGGTCATGATGGTGTTCGTGTTCGTCATGATCATGCTCGTGCTCGTGCTCATGGTCATGATGGTGATGCTCATGATCGTGATCATGATGATGGTGGTGATGCTCATGCTCCTCAGCTTCAAGAAGAGCTGCTGCCATATCTGCGGCAGTAAGAGGGCTCTCGATAGCCTTGAGGATCTGTACTCCGGAGAGGAGCTCCCAGGGAGTGGTGATTACCTGAGAGTGGTCATTTATGCCCTTTATAAGCTCTACTGCCTGATCGAGCTTCTCCTGGCGGATGTTGCCTGTCCTGGAGAGGATGATGGTACCTGCATACTTGATCTGGTTTTCGTAGAACTCAGCAAAGTTCTTGAGGTAGATCTTGCACTTGGATGCGTCGATAACTGTTACAGTACCGCAGATCTCCGTGCCTTCAACCTTCTTAACTGCTGCTACTACGTCGGAGAGCTTACCTACACCTGAGGGTTCGATAAGGATACGGTCGGGAGCGTACTTGTCTATTACTTCCTTGAGGGCTGTTCCGAAGTCACCTACAAGGGAGCAGCAGATGCAGCCGGAGTTCATCTCCGTGATCTCGATGCCTGACTCCTTAAGGAATCCGCCGTCTATACCGATCTGTCCGAACTCATTCTCGATAAGGACGATCTTCTGACCGTTATATCCGTCTGCGATGAGCTTCTTGATGAGTGTTGTCTTACCGGCGCCTAAGAAGCCGGAAAAGATGTCTACCTTTGTTGCCATATATATTCCTTCTTTCTGAAAATTATTAACTGAAGTAAATGATCTCGTTCTCGGGCTTGCTCGTGATGGCGTAGTCCTCGACCTCGAGACACGGAACCGCGACGGGAGATCCGTCACGCTGCTTATCTTCGAAGTAGCGGATGCGGCCTGTTACCTTGAGCCACTGTCCTACGGGGAATCCTGCTCCGTGTTCGTGGAAGCAGAGAAGATTGATCTGTCCTATGTCATCTGCGCAGCATGTATATGCCTGACGCTGCAAAGCGAAGGCGCGGCCCTTGAACTCTCTGAAGACTACTGCCTGGCCTACTACCGATACGACCTTGCCGTTATATCTCTCCACATTATCGAGAGCGTCCGTGTAGAAGAGACCGAAGTCGTCGGGATCTATGACACAGGGTTCATTCTTAAGGTCGTAGGGAAGATGATCTCCTATGTCGATCATCTGATTATCTTCGCCTAAGAACGTGATGTTCATGCCGGGATTCAATGACTTGACGGAACCTCTAAGCTTAGGGATGTTGTTAACTTCAGGGTCTACTCTGTTGAAGATAACATTATCGCAGTAACGGTAGTAATCAGCGAATATTGTCTGCATATTCCTGTAGTATTCGGAATATGTGGATGCATCTACTATGACAAGTGCAGCCGCAAGAGCCCATCTTCTGGGAACGTCGACCTTCTCGAAGAATTCCGCGGGTGATACGGAGCCGTTCCATTCCATGAAGAGGATGTCGGGCTTGTATCTCTTCTCTATGTCGAACATTAAAGCCTTGTCTACTTCTTCAGGTTCTACCGTAAGGACCGTTATATCGTCCCTGCCCATGCTCTCGGGCGTGTATTCCTCTTCGCCTTCTTCCGTGGCGAGTATGACTATCTTCTTGTCTCTGAAATTCTCCTCTGATGTCCAGGTGCATATAAACGAGGTCTTTCCGCTGTCCAGAAAGCCCGTAAAGAAATATACCAAACAGTCTTTCATATATATTACCTTCTCTTTCGAATAGTATTTTCGTATTAGCAGGCGATATTTTCAATACGTAATATGCATGAAAATTATAATAATTATAAAAAGAGAAAGGATAATATTGCCATAAGTGGTAAAATGCTTGGTATGAAGAGGATAATAATAGATCAGCAGCAGATAGCAAAGCAGGGACAGCAGCTCGCTCAGCAGGCTCAGAACGAGGTTGACAGACACGTCGGCAAATACTGCCTTATGGAGCTTAAAAACCTGGATCGTCTGCATGACGCCTTATATTCTCCTCTTATGGATAAGGTCATGGTAACTGTAACATCTACCGGTAACCTGGGTCTTATCTGGATCTTTACGGCACTTATCCTTCTTTTATCAAGCAGATATAACGACGATCGTTCAAGGATAGGCTACGGCATCCTTATAGCTCTTTTGCTGTCGATAATGATAGGCAATCTCCTTATAAAGAACATCGCCAAGAGGAACAGGCCCTTTTTCCATAAGAACTACAAGCTTCTTATAAAGCAGCCCTGGGACTATTCTTTCCCTTCGGGGCATACTCTTGCTTCCTTTGCGGCGGCTACAGTGTTCTTCTTCATGAATTATCAGGTCGGCATAATAGCGCTTATCTACGCCTGCCTTATAGCTTTGTCGAGGCTTTATCTTCGCGTGCATTTCTTTACCGACGTATTTTTCTCCATGGTGCTCGGAGTGGGACTCGGAGTACTTGCGATGGTACTTTATGACACGCAATTATTCGGGTTGTTATAAGCATGAAGATAGGTAATATCGAAATGGGGAACACCCCCGTATGTCTTGCGCCCATGGCGGGAACAAGCTCCGTTACATTCAGAGCTATCTGTGTGCAGCAGGGAGCCTCTTACGGTCCTACCGAGCTTGTAAGTGCGAGATCGATATCTTACGGCAACTTCGAAAGGAGCTTTCGCTACATGAAGATCTCTCCTTCGGAGGAGAAGATCACAGCGATACAGCTTTTCGGCTTCGAACCGTCCGACTTTGAAGAAGCGGTAAAAGCCATATGCAGCGACGACCTTCTCAAGGACGTTGACATCATCGACATCAATATGGGATGCCCCGTGGCGAAAGTTGTAAAGACCGGTGCCGGCAGTGCTCTTATGAATGACCCGGAAAGAGCATTTCGCATAGTAGAGAGTACAGTAAGAGCAGCAGAGAGCTTCGGCAAGACCGTTACGGTAAAGACAAGGATCGGCTTTGGTGAATTCGGACCCGCTTCCGTGGAGTTCGCGAGAGGTCTTGCGGCATCAGGCGCATCCATGGTGTGCGTTCACGGCAGGACGGCAAAGCAGATGTACGGCGGAGAAGCAGACTGGAATGCCATAAGAAAGATGAGGGATGCGGTGGCATCGGAAGGCGTGAAGTTCTTCTCTAACGGTGACGTGAAGGACGAGGAGAGTGCGCTAAGGCTACTGGATGTTACTGAAGCTGACGGTATCATGGTGGGAAGAGCAGCCATGGGCGATCCGTGGATATTTGCAAGGATAAGGGCGGCTTTAGACGGCAGGGAGACCCCTCCCGCTCCCTCTGTCAGGGAAAAATGTGATATGCTTATTCGAGAGCTTAAAGGGACAGTCTCCAATATAGGCGAGACTACGGGGGTCAAGGAGATGAGAAGCGTTATGCCGCACTATCTCAAAGGTCTTCGAGGTGCTTCCGGCGTCAAGGTCGAGCTCTGCCGTGCGACTACGGTCAAAGAGGTGGAAGTTATTTTGAAAGGATTTTGTGATACATGGATCTGATGAGTCTGTCGGGCTTCCTGCCTTCGATCTTCATGCTGATAGCGGGAATCCTCGTATGCGGTTACGGCTACAGATTCTTCAGGCTGAGCGTTACCCTCGTGGGAGCTTCAATTGGCTTTTCCCTTGGTGTGATGATTGCTACCACGATCCTGGCTTCGTTATCTCCGGTCTTCCACTGGATAATAGTCGGAGTATTTACGATCGGTATAGGCTCGGTAGCCTTTGCTTTCTATCAGAAAGCCATAATATTGATCTGCACCATAGGTGTCGGCTATTGGTTTGTCAATGATTATGCGGAGCCTTCCGTCAGGAACTGGGCGATAGGTTTGGGAATAGGTCTTGTTGTCGGCTTTGCGGCGTTTTTCCTTCAGAAGGCTGCAATCATGCTTGTGACGTCGGTAGCAGGAGCCAAGATGATCACTACCGCTGCTTTGCCGTACATATTCATGTTCCCGATGCTGCCCGTGCTGTCAAAGAGAGCAGGGGAATTCGTATTCAGAGATGTATCTCTTCCGCCCGAGGTATTTGTACCCGGTGTATTGACTATTATCATAGCGGCTTTCGGTTTTTCAAAGCAGCTGAAAGATGACAAGAAATAATGACAAAGAATGAGATAAAAAAGTCTTTTATCATAAATCGTTCATTAATTATTTATACAATTTTGGGTTGTTTTATTAAGAAACAGTCTTTATAATGAGGTCACAAGGATGAAAGTAACATCCTTATTGAATCAGACAATTTTCTATATCTATCCCTTATTCCATGTTGAGGGCATCCCGATTGCATAACATTCGGGATGCTTTCAATATTTTTAGGGGTTTTTCTCAGTTGACTTTGTTTATTGGCGTGCCATCTAAGTAAGCTTTTATATTCTCCGCACACATATCGATAAGTCTTATCCTGGTCTCCCTTGGTGCCCATGCCGTATGAGGAGTAAGTATCGTATTGGGGGAAGTAAGAAGAGGGTTATCCGCCTTCATGGGTTCGACGCTTACGACGTCAGCCGCATAGCCTGCAACTTTGCCGCTCTTTAATGCTTCTGCCATATCTTCTTCGTTGACAAGAGGTCCTCTGGCGGCATTTATGATGATGACGCCGTCCTTTAAGTTCTTAATGCTCTCCTTATTGATAAGATCTTTTGTTTCCTCCGTAAGCGGGCTGTGAAGAGAGATCACATCAGCGTCGGCAAATGCTTCCTCCGCGGGAGCAAACCTGATGCCGTCATCTTCCTTATTCTTCGGCATATGGTGAGGTACGGCGGTAACGTTCATGCCCAGGGCCTTGAATATCTGCGCCACGCGCCTTCCTATCTTACCGTAGCCGAATACTACCGCGTTCTTGTTCCAAAGCTCGGTCAGAGGTCTTTTCCAGTAGCAGAACTGAGGCGATCTTACCCAGTCCCCGTCCTTTACGGAATCGCTGTGAAGACCTGCGTTGTTTGTAAGTTCCAGAAGGAGTGCCACCGTCATCTGAGCCGTGGCGAAAGTGCTGTATTCGGGAACATTGGTGACGGTGATCCCGTGCCTGGTGCAGGCTTTAAGATCGACGACGTTATAACCCGTTGCAAGGACGCCTATATACTTAAGGTCAGGGAGCTGCTCTATTACTTCCGCAGTGAAAGCGGTCTTGTTGGTGATGCAGATCTGTGCGCCTTTTGCTCTTTCCACGAGCTGATCGGGGGAAGTTACGTCGTAGACCGTAAGATCTCCGAAGCTTTCTATCTTCTCCCAGGATATATCACCGGGATTTGCCGCGGAACCGTCAAGTATAACTATCTTCATGTCTTTGCCTCCCAAGGTTATTGATGGAATTAACGTACACTATGTTACAATCAATTATATGACAACACTCCGATCAAGGGAGGGCAGATATGTATCTTTATTGTTTTGCACGCTCGAAAAGAGCCAAGGATATCGGAAACCGTCTTCTTCAGAAGTCGGAGGGTGAGTGGATAATGGATTCCGAGAGCTTCGTAGTCGGATTAAGGGAGCAGGGAGACAGAGTAGACGGAGCAGTAGTCCTGATCCTTCCCGCAGAGGCCGCAGTAAAGCTCTTGATCGACAGGCTCTATCCCGAAGACATAAAGTACCCGGTCATTCAGCTGTCCCCCGACGGTACATACGCGGGAGTACTTAAGTCCGCAGGATACAATACATACGAGATACTTACAAAGATCTGCAGTATAACGGGCGCGAAGGCTATATCCTCCAACGAGGACAGAGGAGACTTTGCTCCCGACCTTAAAAAGACAATAGAAGAATACAATATGTCCGTCAGCGATCCCGCTCTTCTTGACGAGATATGCTCCAAGATAAATGCCGGACTTTCCGTAAATATATATAGTGACATACCTCTTCATATGTCGGAGCCGGTCCTTGATACATTAAGCTACTCTCCTTTTATATTCAGGAATAACCAGAAGGGCCAGATGGAGAAGGCTTTCGTTAGTTCCTGCAGCGCAGAGGAGTATTCTGTCTTTATAACCTGTTCCACGCTTCCCGAGGTGGAGGATAAGGGCAGATGCCTTGTGCTCGTTCCGAGGATAATAGTAGTAGGTATGGAGATAGCGGGAAGAGCAGATCCCGATTATGCGGTAGAGACCGTAGTCAATACTTTACGAAATCACGAGATAGATCCCGGTGCGGTATGTACCGTAGCCGTCTCTGCGGTAGCAAGGGAGAATCCCGCCATAGATGCGATAGCAGAGAAGTTGGGATGCTTTATAACATCCTTTGACGGTCGTCTTATCAAGGCGGTGCACGTTCCCCTTAATGCCACATACTCGGGAGAGAAGACAGGTGCTGATATGTGTACTGCCGCAGCATGCCTTGCTTCCGACAACGGCAGGATCCTGGTAAGAAGAGCGGGAGACAGAAATTCCATCATCCTTACCGCCATGGCAAAGAAGGGTAATCTTATCCTCACAAAATAACTGCAACAACATTCCCAATAAGTTCGTCATCAAGTAAGAGAGCAGTCGAAGACTTCGGCTGTTCTTAGGATAGAGCAAAACTCCGATATATTTCGAAAGGAGACAGATATGAAAAACTTTAGGAAAGCAACGGCGTGCCTCATCATGGCATCCATGGTATTCACGCTGGTCCCTTTGTCGGGATGCGGTAAGAAGAAGGGACCCATGGGGAGCAACGAGGTCCTGACTGACGATTCTCCCTGGTTCGATATCAACAAGACGGTATTAGAGAAGAGTTATGATCCGTCGGAATTCGATTACAGTTGGTCTGATTATGTAGGTATCGCAAATGATCACATTGTGATGTACATGAGCGGAAGTTACCCAGTTCCCGATGACGTAAACTGGTCGACCATGAGTTATTCGGATTACAGTGCCGAGAGGCTCGATATCTATTCTATGGACGGAGAGCTTGAAAATACCATAGATCTGATCGAGATCGTTAACGGATCGGACGTATTCGACAGTATCGATCCGGAAGAACTCGAAGGAGATACTAACTTCGGCTTGAGTGCTGTCGGCAACAGGATCAACGTTTCCTCCAAGGGCGAGGGAGAAGAGGAAGAAGAGGACGAAGCCGAGGAAGATGAAGAACCTTCTTCCGGTGAAGATGAGCAGGAGATAACGGACGAAGAAGATATCGAGTCCGGTGAAGACGAAGAGCTTCTCGATCCCAGAGAGTGCTGGTACTCCGGCGGGATCGAAGTTGACGGAGACTATATCACGGTCGATGTCTACTGCTATGTAGGACAGGGACACGATTATCTGTTCACGATAGATCCTTCCGACGGATCCCTTATCTCTGCCGAGGAAGTGGAGCAGGTATCGAGCGGTATCGATATCGAGGACGGTTCATCCGAGGGTACTACCGTCGTAAACGGTTATTCTATCGAGAAGTTCTGGCTCTGGGGAGACGACAGTTCATATATCCTGGTGGTTACTGATCCCGACGGAGAGCAGACGGTATTCGATCTTCGTGAAGAGATCCCCGACTTGTCGATCTACGATATCCCTAACTTCATTCCTGTCAGCGATACGGAAGTTATCTTCCCGATGAGCATCTCGGGCAGCAGCGAGGACAAGTTCGGTATCATCGATCTTGACGCTATGACGGCCAAGGAATATACGGATGACACGGACTGGATCACGGTCGACCTCTGGGGACTTGATTATCTTGAAGGCCTCGGATGCTATGCGATGAGTGAAGACGGACTTACTCTTCTTGATTTTGAGAATAAGGAAGAGACGGTTCTCTTCGACTATAACTGGTGCAACATCAACCGTTACGATGTACAGAGCCTTCAGCTCATAAGCTATTCGGAGGATGAACTCGTATTCGCAGGATCCGTATGGCAGGGTTCGGGATCTTACTACAACTTCAATGACGATAGCGAGATCCAGATCTTAAAGCTCACCAGGGCAGCATCTAATCCCAATACCGGAAAGACGGTCCTCGTAGCAGCTACAACAGAATATCTTAACTATACGATGTGTGAGGCTATCTGCGTCTTCAATGAACAAAGCAGCGATTACTATATTTCCATCTGTAATGACTATTCGCTTGATAAGTTCGTAGAGTATTCTGATGACGATGAAGACTCTACAGCAGCATATCTGGAAGCTTCGTCGCAGCTCACCGACCAGCTGGCCATCGATCTTATGGCGGGTGAGGGACCTGACATCATACTTGATGCTACGTCTTTCTACCAGCTCAATAATGATGATTATCTGCTGGATGTCTCCGACAGGATACCTTCGGAAGGGTATTTCAATAACGTATTCGAAGCTTCGAAGATAGACGGCAAGCTGTATCAGGTGCCGCTTACCTTCGCGATGGAAGGTATCATCACACGTCAAAGTTATGTGGAAGACGGTCAGCAGGGCTTCACTTTCGATCAGTATCAGGAATTCGTAAGTGACGTGTGCAACGGTACCGATCCTATGAACAACGGTACGCAGCTTGATTTCTTTGTAGAGTGTTTCATGGCGATGAACGACCAGTTCATCAATGACGGCAGGGTAGACTATGATAATGAAGCTTTCAGGGCTATGGCCGAATATGTAAAGGATAATGTCGTTGATGTATATGAAGATGAGTATGCCATGTCGGGTTCCATGATCGATTACGGTTACCCCGAGGGTGAAGAGGAGAGTCCTGCTACGTATGATTCTTATGCATCCTTCAAGTCATTGATCGAGAGCTTTGCAAAATACGACGATGTGACGATCCTCGGTATCCCTTCCTATGACGGAAGAGGCCCGCTTCTTGCAGTCGGTTCATCCGCAGCTATATCAGCACAGACTCAGGAGCCTGATGCGTGCTGGTCTTTCATAGAGACTTTGCTCTCCGAGGATATACAGACGATCTACGGAACGAGCGACTATTGTACTCCCGTCAATCTGGCTGCTTTTGAGAATACAGGTCATGATGCTATCGATGACTATAATGCATACGTAGCCGATGCCACGAGATGGGCTACTGAAGCGGATATCCGCGAGATGGGTCTTTATGAGATCGACGATTCCTGTATTGACGATTTTAAGGCGATGATCGAATCGTGTTCTCAGGTCGCTTCACAGGATTCCGCGGTCATCACCATAGTAAGAGAGGAGATGCCTGCATACTTCTCCGGCCAGAAGGAGATAGACGACGTTATCTCTGTCATGGAGGATCGTGTACAGACTTTCCTGGACGAGCGCGGATAGCGTAAGATCACTTTATAAGCCGCATCCCCCTTTATTGTTTCCAAGGAAACTTTAAGGGGGATTTTTCTATCTTAATCGTTTTTTAACCTTTTCTTACAGAATTGTTAGACCACTTCGGAAATGACTTCTATATAATCGATAAATGTAAATACATGATTTGTATGCATGAATAAGGAGGCAACAAAAATGGTAAATCCCAAAAAGGTTGCAGCGTGTACGATGGCCTTCACTATGGCTATGAGTGCAGTGTTTGCAGGCGGTTGTTCTAAGAAGAACAAAGGGTCTAATGAGAAGGTATCCGCTGACGACGAGTGGTATAACATCAGCAAGATGGAACTTGCGTCCGATTACGACCCTTCAGAGTTCGATTATCTGAGCAATGAGTCTCTCGGTAAGGTCGGTGATTATTTCCTGGTAGAAACCAACGGTAGCTACAAATTACCTGAAGGTGTAGATTACATGACGGCTGATCAGATGGATTACACCGCTGAGTTTATCGATGTGTTCGATGTCAACGGCGACAAGGTCAACACGATCGATGTAGTTGACACGATAAAGAATTCCGGTCTCGTTGAAGAACTTCAGGCTAACGCTGAGGCAGCCGCAGCGGCAATGGATGAGTTGCCTGCAGAAGAAGGCGAAGATGCCGATGACCAAGAAGAGACTTCTGATCTTGATGAGATCGAAGAGGAGCCTTCCGAAGAAGATGAAGAGGTCTCAGGTGACGAGGAGATTTCCGAAGATGACGAAGAGATCCCCGGCGACGAGGAGATTTCCGATGAAGAGTTCTTCGAAGGGGATATGGAAGAGATCGGAGACATGGGAGAAATGGATCCCACCGCTCCTTCTTATTACATAAACGGTGTATCTGTTGCAGGTGATAAGGTAAAGGTTAACGTATCGGCATTCGATCTGGCAACTTTCTCGGATATCTCTTATGAGTTCATTATTGATCCCGCTACAGGTGATGCTACATATTCCTTAGCCGATAACAGTACAGAGTACAGCGGAGGCAGTGAAGGTATCTCCGATCTGGGTGTTTACAAAGTAGACAGACAGTGGGTTACTGATCCGGAGACTGAGGAATCCTTTTATGATCTCATCATCTCTGACGAAAACGGTATCGTCAATGAGATCAACCTTGCGCAGGCTCTTCCTGACGAGGATATCTACTGGATCAATTCTATCTTCTACATCGGCGGCGAGGATATCCTCGTAACATATCAGGGTTCCGACTATAACGGTGTAAAGACACTTAAGATCAACGTTACGAGCGGTGATGTTACTGTTGATGAGGGCGGCGATTATGACTGGCTTTCCGATTATGATCTCACCAGTGCTTCTTATGTTGAAGGTTTCGGCAATGTCTTTATGGACGACGAGGGTATACAGGTCGTTGATTTTGACAACAAGACAGTTGAATCCATTTTCAGTTTTGATTCCTGCAACATCAACAGAGGCGATGTTACTTCAATGAAGCTCATCAGTTATTCTGAGGATGAGATCATCCTTATGGGTGGTGCTTACAGAGTCAGCATGAGCATGACGGATATCGTGCCCCAGCAGCTCATCGTCCTTACAAAGGCCGATTCAAATCCTAATGCAGGTAAGACGATCCTCAAGGCTGCTACCATCGGTTATATCGATTATGCGATGAGTGAAGCAGTATGTATCTTCAATGAGACAAATCCCGATTACTTCATCAAGTTCGAGACTAAGTATCAGGCTGATAAGATGATTGATTCAACCGGTCTGGAGACTGAAGAGGAGTGGCGTGAGGCTTCCGATAATGCAGCTATCGAGCTCAGCAATCAGTTGACGGTAGATCTTATGGCAGGTGAAGGTCCTGATATCATCTTCGATGCTTCAAGACTTTCTCAGCTCAACAACGACGAGTACCTTCTTGATGTTGCAGACAGGATCTCTACAGACGGACTCTTCGGAAGTGTAGTTGACGCTGCAAAGATCGACGGAAAGCTTTATCAGATCCCTCTGTCATTCTATGTAACAGGTCTTGCAGTTCTCGAGGAGAATGTAGCTGACGGTCAGACAGGATTTACTTTCGATCAGTATAGTGAATTTGTAAGCACAGTATGTAACGGTACCGATCCTCTTTCCATGGATCAGACTGAATTCTTCATTATGTGCCTTGCTGCTATGAGTGAGCAGTTTGTCGATGAGGAAGGAAAGGTCAATTACGATAACGAGGCTTTCAGAGCGCTTGCTGAATATACAAATGAGAATGTCATCGCTCCCGAAGGATCCGAGGAAGATATTTACGATATGGGCAGCATGGGTGATTCCCTTACCGAAGCAGGCGCTATCCAGTTCGATTACGGTTCTTTCCTCGGACTGATCAGCCTTATCGGTGACAAGGCAAATGAGACTAAGATCCTCGGTATACCTTCCATTGACGGAAGAGGCCCGATGCTCTCCGTAGACTGTTCCGTAGCTATCTCCGCTCAGACAAATGAGGCTGATGCATGCTGGAGCTTTGTAGAGACACTTATGTCTGCGGAGGTTCAGAAGTACTATGCTTCATCTTCCGGCGGAACACCTATCAGCATTGAGGCATATGAAGAGTCTGCTACAGAAAGTATCGACTCATATAATGATATGATATCTACTTACACGAGCTATTTCTCTGAAGCAGAGATCGCCATGTACGGTATCCCTACAGAAACTATCGATTACGATGTTATCGATACATATGAGACGATGATCGATTCCTGCAGTGCCGTATCCACGACAGATCCTGCAGTAGAAGCCATCATCAGAGAAGAGATGCCCGCATACTTCGCAGGTCAGAAGACTCTCGACGATGTTATCTCCGTTATAGAAGACAGAGTTCAGACCTTCCTTGACGAGAGAGGCTGATACTTCTCGAAATGCTACTTCATAACACCCTTCCGTGTGCTTTGCGGGAGGGTGTTTTCCTCTACTCTTTATCTTTTTTTAACGATTCTTACTAAAGTGTTAGACCACTTCGGAAATGACTTCTATATAATCGATAAATGTAGATCCATGATTTGTATACTTGAAATAAGGAGGCAACAAAAATGGTAAATCTCAAAAAGGTTGCAGCATGTGCCATGGCGTTCACAATGGCAATGAGCGCTGTATACGCAAGTGGTTGCGCTAAGAAACCTAAGGGTTCTAACGAGGTAATATCCGCTGATTCCGTATGGTACAACATGGAGAAGCACGAGCTTATACTCGATTACGATCCCGCAGATTACGACTACATCTACAGCAAGACGCTGGGCAAGGTCGGTGATTACTACGCAGTAGAAACTACGGGTAATTTGGTTATGCCTTCCGATATTAACTGGGCTGATACCAACTATATGGATTACTATGTTGACTATATCGATCTTTTCGACGAGAGCGGTAATCAGGTTGATCAGATCGACGTTGTCGATGCAGTTAAGAATTCCGGCATAGTCGAAGATTATCAGGCGTATATGGAGGAGGCTCATCCAAACCTTGCATTACCTGAAGAATTGCCTGAGGAGCTCGACGAGGAGATCGTTGAGGAAGACGAAGCTGATGCAGAGACACCTGATGAAGATGCAGATGCTGAAGACGTCTCTGATGAAGAGATATTAGACGAAGAAGATCTCTCCGACCTTGAAGATATTGATATGCCTGATTCATACAGCAATTTCAACGCCGGCAGCGTTGACATTGTCGGTGATCACATTGCTGTTGATGTATTCTTCATGGATTACGTATCTTTTAGTGATATTCATTATCTGGTAACTATCGATCCTGCTACGGGAGCCACTTCTTTTGAGCAGAGAGAAAGTAATGACGCATCCTCAACGATAGGAAGCAACGAAGGTATTGTTACCGTTGGTGATTACCAGGTAGAGAAGATCTGGAGGTCATATGGAGATGTCTCTTCTTATGTGCTTAACATTTCCGATTCTACAGGTCTTGTTAATTCCGTAGATCTTTCAACGAAGCTTCCTGATGAGAATATCTTTGCTATCCAGGGTATATTCGGTATTGACGATAACACACTTCTTATCATGTACTACAGCTCGGCTGCCGGCGGCCAGTCATATCTTACGTTGGATATCCGTAGCGGTGATGCAGTGAAGGACGAGAACGGTGATTATTCCTGGCTTAACAACTTAAATGTTTTTAACTCAAGCTACTTTAGCGGTATCGGTAATGTAGTGCTTAATGACGAAGGTATCCAGGTCCTCGATTTTGATAACAATGAGCTTTCCGAGATCTTCAGCTTTGATAACTGTAACGTTAACAGAAATGATGTATCCTACCTGAAGCTCATGAGCTATACAGAGGATGAGATCGTATTGGCAGGTATTTCATACAGCGGCTACAGCTTGAGCACTAATGAGATCGTTAATCCCCAGATCATTGTCTTTACTAAGGCTGATTCCAACCCTAATGCAGGTAAGACAGTCCTTACTGCAGCAACTGTCGGTTATATCGATTATGCAATGAGTGAGGCTGTATGCCGCTTCAATGAGACAAATGCCGACTACTTCATCAAGTTTGAGAATAAGTACAAGGTTGAAAAGCACGTAGACGAGCTAGACTACAATGATTCTGAGGAATACAGAAAGGCTTACGATGAAGCTGCTATCGAGCTTAGCAATCAGCTTACTGTAGATCTTATGGCCGGTGAAGGTCCTGATATCATCTTCGATACATCTTCTCTTTCTCAGCTTAACAACGACGATTATCTTCTTGATATCTCTGACAGGATCAGCACAGACGGTCTCTTTGCAAACGTACTCGATGCTGCTAAGACAGGCGAGAAGCTTTATCAGATCCCTCTTACATTCGGTGTTACGGGTCTTGCAGTTCTTAACGAGAATGTTGATGCAGGTCAGACAGGTTTTACTTTCGAGCAGTATGCTGATTTTGTAAGCACAGTATGTAACGGTACAGATCCTCTTGCTATGGATCAGACAGAATTCTTCATCATGTGTATGGAGGCTATGGCTGATAAGTTCGTAACAGAAGACGGTAGGATCGATTACGATAATGAGGCTTTCAGAGCTTTGGCTGAATTCACAAACGAGAATATCATTCCTCCGATCGAGAGCGATGAGGACGATGTGCTTTATATGGGCGGTACAGGTACTACTATCGAAGAGTCAGGTGCTGAACGCTTCGATTACGGTTCCTTCCCTATGTATATCGAGCTCATGGGCAAGCACGCTAATGACACAACTATTCTCGGACTTCCTTCTGTTGACGGAAGAGGCCCCATGCTTTCCGTAAGCAGCTCCGTAGCTATCTCCGCTCAGACAGCTGAGGCTGATGCTTGCTGGGCATTCGTTGAGACTCTTCTTTCCTTTGAGATTCAGGAGTACTACGCTCAGTCCGGAATGGGATGCCCTATCTGTATCGAAGCATATGAGACATCTGCTCAGGAGTTCATCGATGATTACAACGAATCTATGGCAAAATATTCTAACTACCTCACTGAGGCAGAGATGGCTATGTTCGGCTTCGACGCTACACCTGTTGAAGCAAGTGTTATCGACAGCTATGAGTCAATGATCAATTCATGCTCCGCAGTATCTACAACAGACGCAGCCATCACGGCTATCATCAGAGAGGAGATGCCTGCATACTTCTCCGGTCAGAAGACACTTGACGATGTTATCTCCGTAATGGAAGACAGAATTCAGACATTCCTTGATGAGCGTGACTGATAACAACTGTTGATCTTAATCTGAGATAATATATATCCCTCTTATGGTTCGCGGAAACTGTAAGAGGGATATTTCTTTTGCAAAAAGTTATGTTGTTTCCGGAATTAATCGTATAGAACAGATATATGTAAGTCATTTCCCGGCGCAGCACGTACTCGGAAAGGTAATTTCGGGATGGGGAACCCTAAGAAGTTTATTGCCTGTGTTTTGACTCTGATCACAGCGGTCTTGCCTATGACTTCCGTGTGCTTTGCGGGAGGGTGTTTTCCTCTAATCTTTATCATTTTTTAAACGTTTCTTACTAAAGTGTTAGAACAGAAACCCATATAGAAGTATATAATCGTAAACGTAAAGAAATGACAGTAGATGGCAACATCACTGACTGACGATTCGTCTATAATGAGAATCGAAAATAATCAATGGAAATAAGGTAACTATGAGTAAGTTTACGGATTTCACAACTGTTTCTGCGTCGGAGACTTCGGTCAAGTCAAAGACTGAAAAGAAAGAGAAGAAGAATCAGATAACGCCGGTTACCGTCGATCCCGCAAACAGAGCAAAGCTCCTTGCCCAGAAGAAGAAACTCCATAAGATCAGAAAGATCCAGGAGTGGGGACTGTTCACGGGATATCTGACACCAAGCCTTGTCGGCGTTATGTTATTCTTTTTCCTGCCTCTTTTGATGCTGCTTAAGACATCTTTTCAGAAGTCTTCCACTAATACCGATTTTATCGGTTTTACCAATTATGAGAGAGTATTGACCAATGAGGCCTTTAAGTTGGCGGCTCGTAACACATTGACTTTCGCCGGCCTTGCAGTGCCCCTCGCGGTACTTCTTGCGCTCCTTCTGGCGTTGCTTTTGAATTCCGGCCTTCCCGGAAAGAGCGTGTTCAGAAGCATCATATTGAACCCCATGATGGTTCCCGTTGCTTCAGTCGTTCTTATCTGGCAGGTATTCTTCAGTTATAACGGCGTAATGAACGGATGGGGAGTATCTCATCTCTTCGGTTCGGATAAGATTGACTGGTTTAAGTCGGAACACGCTCAGATAGTCATACTGGTACTCTTCATATGGAAGAACTTAGGTTATAACATGGTCCTCTTCCTTGCGGCACTGAACAATATCCCCGGCGAGATATTAGAGTCCGCCATGATGGACGGTGCAGGTGCTTTCAAGAGATTCTTTGCGATCAAGATGCACTACTTAAGCCCCACGTTTTTCTTCGTGGCTATCATGTCACTTATCAATTCCTTCAAGATATTCAGAGAGGTCTACCTTCTTACGGGTGACCACCCTACAAAAGAACTCTATATGCTCCAGCACTTCATGAACAATCAGTTTGAGAAGCTCGATTATTCGAAGCTCTCTGCAGGTGCCATCATAATGTGTATCGTTATGATCATCATCGTAGGCGGCCTGTTCTTCGCAGAGAGTAAATTTGATGCGGATGTGGAGGAATAAGGAATGGATGCAGAGATAAGAGCACAAAGACGCAGGGCGGCGACTCTCGCCAGACGTCATGTATTTACGGAAGTACCCCCCATGACATCTTTCTTTGACGCAATGTCAAAGGAAGAGAGGGATGCTTTCTTCAAGAAGGAGAAGGTCCGTTCCGTAAGAGTCCTTAAGAGACGTAAGGTAACGAAGACCATAAGAATAACGATCTGCATGATCCTGGCGATCGCAGTAGCGGTATTTGCCATCATACCGATCTTCTTTACTTTCCTTAATTCCTTCATGTCATCACCGGAGATCAAGGATAACTACGGCGTCATCTTCGAGAGCCTTTCGGGACATATGGGGGATAAGGGTGCGACGTACCTTGCCAAGACCCCTACTCTTAAGCTGGTTCCGCAGAAGGTAAGTATAGAGCAGTATAAGAACCTTCTTTTCATGAGTCCCACTTACCTTTTCAAGTTCTGGAACTCCATTATCCTGGTAGTACCCATAGTTGCGGGTCAGATGGCAGTGGCGTGCCTTGCATCCTTCAGCTTTGCAAGGTATCGAAGGAAGAGGCGAGAGGTATTGTTCTTCTCATACATCATCCTGATGCTCATGCCCTTCCAGGTAACCCTGGTTCCCAACTACATGATCTCGGATAAGCTCGGTATCCTGAATACCAATTGGGCGATAATCCTTCCCGGAATATTCTCGACATTCAGTATATTCCTTCTTACAAAGTATATGAGACAGATACCTTCTGCTTACATAGAAGCCGCTAAGCTCGACGGTGCCACTGAGTGGCAGATCTTCACCAAGATCGCGCTCCCTACATGTAAGAGTGCTATCTTCGCTCTGACGATACTGCTCTTCATAGATTACTGGAACATGGTTGAGCAGCCGCTGGTACTCTTGACGGAAGTAGACAAGCAGCCCTTGTCCGTATTCCTGTCGCAGATCAACGAAGCTGAGATAGGTATCGCCTTCGCGGCATCTGCACTTTATATGATCCCACCGCTTCTGATATTCCTGTGGGGTGAAGAATATCTTGTAGAGGGAATATCAAGATCAGGCGTTAAGTAAGAGATTGAGAGGAGATATACAAAATGGCTGACAGAAGAAAGAACAGGAGTTGGGTTGTAAGAGCGATCATTTCGTTCGTTGCTATCCTCGCACTTCTTACATTTTTCTCGAATACGATCATGAATGCCACTATTCCGAAGGTAATGGCACAGAATGCAACGAAGGGTAATCTTTCCTTCACCAACAGCGCTACCGGAGTCATAGAGGCTGATACCAAGACTGATGTCAAGTCCGTAAACGGTCGTGAGATAGATCAGGTCCTGGTAAGAAACTACATATCCGTTGAAGAAGGAGATGTACTCGTTACATTAAAGCCTGCTGAGGATCTTGCGGAACTTGATAAGGCCAGAGCTGATCTTGCCGACCTTGAGGCAGCGGCTCAGGCAGCGGCTCTGACACCTACTGACGATGACTTCTCCATGCAGCAGGATGCCATACAGAGTGCACAGGATACTCTTAACGAAGCAAATGCAGCTTTAAATGCAGCTAACAGCAGAGATTCCCTGATCGCGACTGCACAGGGCAACATAGATTACTATAATTCCATCATCCCCGGACTTGAGGCTACTGCTGATGCCGAGGCTGCGACTGTAGCTGATTATAACGATCAGATAACGGCTACAGAGACAGAGCTTAACAACATAAACCTTCAGATAGCAAACCTCGAGAACATGGGCGTAACATTGCCTTCAGAGACTCCTGCTCCTTCCGAGACTTCGGAGTCATCTTCCGAGAGTTCGGAGTCATCTTCCGAGAGTTCCGAGACTACTCCTACAACGGCAGCGCTTACTTCCCAGCAGCAGAACCTTGTTGACCTTTATGCTCGAAAGGCAGAGCTCGAAGCACAGCTTGCTGATCTTAATACCATGAGAGATGCCGCACAGGGAAGACTTGATGAGGCTTCAGCTTCTCTCGGAGCAGCTCAGTCATCTCTTGCTGCTGCACAAGGTGACCTTCAGGCTGCACAGGCACTTCCTTCCGTAGCAGACGCACAGGCAGATGTAACAGCAGCTCAGAATTCGCTCAACAGAGCAAATTCGGCTCTTTCCAATGCACAGGCTACGGCAGCTGCTAATGCGGTAACAACAGCCAGGACCAACGAGTCCAGAGAAGAGCAGATCGCAGCGGCAGAAGAAAGGATCGCCAAGCTCGAAGAGTCCCTTACATGCACGGAGATCGTAGCTCCCTGCTCAGGCATGATCTACGGTCTCGTTGTAAGTGACGGCAACGTGATGCAGGAGAATCAGGTCATCCTGACGATCATCCCCGATAACAGTACTTATTCCGTTAAGTTCAACTTCAAGACATCAGTAGCACAGAGCCTTTCGGAAGGTATGGATCTTACCGTAAACGATGCATATATCGATCAGTGCAGGATCACGAATATCTATCCCGATGAGGCGGATCCCAGGGAGAAGCGTGTAGTAAAGTGTGCTCTTTCAAGTCTTGAGGATATCTTCCCCGGTACACAGATAACCGTTACTGCAGACAGATCCAATGCAAACTACGATCATGTTATCCCCGCAAGTGCGGTCATCCACGATAATTCCGGTGACTACGTATATATCATCATCGAGTCCTCGAGCCCTCTCGGAGATAAGTATGTGGTAAAGCGTATAGATGTCACGGTCGAAGAGACAGACGGAGCTCTCTGTGCCATCAGTTCCAAGGACGGCAAGGACGATACCTTGAACCAGGGCATGATCGTTACAAGAAGCGAGAAGCCTCTTCATAACGGAGACAGAGTAAGGCTCGAAGATTACAGTAATCCCGGAAGCGGAAGCTGATGAAGCGTGAGGTCGAGTGAATGGGATTTATTGATGCAATTAAGAATTACTGGAAGGAGACCGGTCGTATCTATGCGAAGAACTTCAAGCGTGTAGTCCTGACGGCACCGTTCTGGATCCTCGCAGGATCGCTGGCTCTTACTTCCACGGGTATCATCAGATACTTCTATCTTACAGAAGCCAGACACGATCAGTATATGGCTTCATACTGGGGCGAGAGCTCGGATGTCGGATTCCGTCAGCTGTCGGTATTTGCCAGAGGCATAGAGAGCTCCGGAGATTATCCGATCCCCCTTTACATAGATAACGGTTCTTCCATCAAGAAGGCTGATATCAACACGATAAGGGCGAACCTTCAGACCATCGTGGATTCTTCAAAGGGCAACCCCAAGGACAAGGGCCTTACGGATGACGGTTCTCCCAGAGGCTGGACAGACTGCTATTCCTCTTACTTTGACACGACGGTAAGGAATGCGAATATCAGCGGCGAGATCAAGGAGTCCGATTGGAAGAATTGTGAGATCGTAGGCATCGGCGGAGATTACAGGGCATTTCACCCCTTCGAATACATGTCCGGAGGATTTCTTCCCGTTACATGTATCGACATGGATCAGATAGTCCTTAACGATTCCATCGCATGGACGCTCTTCGGTTCCTATGACGTAGTCGGCAACAGGGTCGTGATCGCAGATCGCGAGTTCATTGTCACAGGTGTCGTCAGAGAACAGGATACGGCTATCGATCGTGAGGTCGGAACCGATGCTCCGAGAGCTTATATATACTTCAATGCCATGGAAGCGATAGCGAAGGAAAACGCATCGAATACGGATGCCGGCAGCAGCGCTGTTCCTTCGGCAGGTGATACGGATCTGTCGGGCGGAGCAGATCAGTCAGCGGCTCTTACTACCACAGGCGAATGTGCAGTTCTCTGCTACGAAGCGATGCTTCCCGAGCTTGTAAAGGGCGTTGCCAATTCGGACTTTAAGTCCGCCATCGGATATACCGAGAACGATCCTAAGTTCTTTGTAGTGAGCAACACAGGCAGGTTCAACGTATTGAAGGTATGGGACTTCATGATGCCCTTAGGAGAGAATTCCGAGAAGCTCAGGGCTTATGACTTCCCTTATTGGGAGAGAGCTTCCCAGATAACTACGACGCATCTTTTTGTCGATATCATCTGCGTATTGGCAGGAGCATTGCTCCTTATAATCGGAATAGTCACATCGGTGCTTCGCTGGCACAAAAAGCCTCTTGTCATCGAAAGTGACAAAGACGACGAAGAGGACGAGGAAGAGAAACTTCTTTTGGAAGCGAAGACAAAATGACTCGTATTTGAAACATAAAATCAACAGACCGGAACGTATAATTAAGTTGTATGTTCCGGTCTTTGTTTATATAGAAGAAGGGGAAACGATATGAAGAGAATAAGTAACAGAGCATTGTCGGCAGTCGTAACTTTACTGGTCTGCTCCTTGATGGCAGCTTCCTGCAATATAAATACGGAAAAGGCAGGAGAAGCATTTCAGCATTTAGGCGAGAATCTCGATAACGCCGTTAACGGCACTGAAGAAGTAACAGAAGCTCCCGCAGAAGATACGGAGGTCACCGTTGCCGAGGAGACGGAAGCCACAGAGCCTTCCGAAGAAGAGGAAGAACCTGCTTCCGAGCCTGAACCTACGGCAACTCCCACACCTACTCCCACTCCGTCACCGACTCCTACCCCCGAGCCCGAACCGGAGCGCGTGGATTTCTCCGAGCTTACCGAAGATGAGCTCGCCGACGGAGTCACGGTGGAACTTGAGGACTTCGAAGAGAGCTATGTCAACGAAGACGATATCACTCTTATTACTTTCTCCGGTAACAGGATCCTTATAAGCGAAGAAGCTCTTCCCAATGTACAGACATCAGTTAACCTCATATTGGACGGATTCTATCTTGAGGCTGAGGGTATCTATAACAGATATACTTCCGAGGCACTGGCAGAATATGCGATGCCGATGGAAGAAGATGTGGAATTTTCTCCCTATTCCGTGACATGCGTATACGAGTACGGATATAACGGAAGAGTATTAAGCGTAGTCATGACCTACGATGTCACAAGAGGCGACGAGATCGTTGAAGAGCATACGGAGTACGCATCCTTTGATATGTATACGGGTCAGTATCTCACCACTGCATCTATTGTCGAGGATCAGGAGCTATTCAGAACGACATGCGGCAATATACTCGCTTTCGCTACCGAGAACGAGGAGGATAACCAGGACAGCTTCACGAACATATTCATCTTCGTAGAAGGTACCGGCAATGGCGTATACGTTGTCGGAACAGCTCCCGACGGAACCGTAGTACGTGCTCTTGCGGATATCGACAACATCGCTCCTGCGCTTAACAGATACGGTCAGCTCCTCTACACAAACAGATAAAAGTTGCAAAAAATCAAGAAATGTTGTTTACTACCTAAAAATGTCTCAAAATGCATTGATGGGGGGAAAACATTTTGCAGATAAGAAAATTCAATTCTGTAGTGCTGATGCTGGCGATCTTTGCCACATCAACTCTCGGTTGCGGTAAGGACACGGACGCCTCGGTAACTACAACATCCGCGACGACTGCTGCCACTACCTCGGCAACGACCGAAGCGACAACGACTACTACCGATCCGTCCGAGCTCAATGAGATGGACATCGAGGCTGTTAACGATGACGTTGAAGATGAGAAGGTCCTTATCTGGACGACTTCCAATCAGGTGAAGTCTCTCTTGAGCAACTACACCGACGTCGACTATGAGATCGTCGTTTTGGATGCGAATACTTACCAGACACAACTTGATCAGGCTCTGGCTACGGGGGAAGGTGCTCCCGACCTTTTCGTATGCGATTATGACTATGCCGACAAGTATATGTATTCCGATTACACCTTGTCAGTTAACGAACTTGGTATCTCCTACGACGAATTGAACGATATGTACGACTACACGCTCTATTATGCCTGCGACGGAGAGAATGTCATCAAGGGTCTTACCTGGGAGGCATATCCTTCTGCAGTCATCTATAACAGGGATGTAGCAGAAGAATATCTCGGTGTCAGAGAACCCGAGGATGTAGCTCCTTACTTTGCCGATTGGGAATCTTTCCAAACAATGGCTTATGATCTCTCGGTGGCATCCGAGGGAAGTGTCAGAGCAGTCTCCGGAATAGATGATGTATGGCGTTCCTATACATATAACAGAACGGATCCCTGGAATGTCGAAGGCAGCGTAACGGTAGACGATGCCGCTTTAGATTTCCTCGATATTGCTACGGGACTTTATGAGAATAACTGTTCCTTCATGACGAGCCAGTTTGACGGAGCGTGGTTCGATAATATGTCCAACGATACGGTGCTCTCATACTGGGGACCTTTGTGGCTCATCAATATGCTGAAGGCCGAGTCTCCCTACGATAAGTTCGGTGTCGTCAGGGCACCTACGGATTTTGCATGGGGCGAACACTGGATCATGGCATCATGCTACTGTGACATGAGAGCTTCAGCGGCTCAGATCTTAAGGGATCTTACTCTTAACGAAGAGAATCTTCTGGATATGGCGGACGACGGTACCTTCGTCAACAGCGAGAGCATAATGGCAACATATGCATCTGACGAGACACAGACGTTCAACTGTCTTGAGGGACAGAATCCCTACAGCGTATTTGACGAGTCCGCAAGGAGTATCGAGTCCACTCATATCGTCTGTCACGAGCAGCTCTATAACGATGCCTTCATTGAACTTGCATATACTTATGTGGAATCATCAGAGGATGACAGGGACGGATTTACGGAGGATTACGAAGCAAGGCTTACCGAGCTCGGCCTCATTTAAAACCTGTCGATAATTGCCGATTTATATTTGCCGACCGATAGTGTAAAATGGAAATGCTGTTTATAAATTACATCATCGGAGGCTTTCATTATGAAATTCGGACATTTTGACGACGTTAAGAAAGAATACGTCATCAACACACCGAGAACTCCCTACCCCTGGATCAACTATCTGGGTAATCAGGGTTTCTTCTCACTTATTTCCAATACTGCAGGCGGTTATTCCTTCTATAAGGACGCGAGACTTCGAAGGATCACGAGATACCGCTACAACAACGTTCCCCTCGATATGGGCGGAAGGTATTTCTACATCAACGACAACGGTACGATCTGGAATCCCGGATGGTCTCCCGTTAAGACAGAGCTCGACTCCTATGAGTGCCGTCACGGTATGGGTTATACCGTTATCGAAGGTAAGAAGAACGGCCTTAAGGCTGAAGTAACTTTCTTCGTTCCTCAGAACTACGACGGAGAGGTACAGCAGGTAGTACTTACTAACGAGAGCTCCGAAGCTAAGGAATTCTCCATCTTCTCCATGGCTGAGTGGTGCCTTTGGGATGCTCAGGACGACTGCACTAACTTCCAGAGGAATTTCTCTACAGGTCGTGTCGAGATCGAAGGCTCTACTATCTATCACGTAACAGAGTACAGAGACAGACGTAATCACTACGCTTTCTATACGGTAAATGACGATATCGACGGTTACGATACAGACCGTGATTCCTTCCTCGGAAGCATCTATAACGGTTGGGATAATCCTGAGACAGTCAAGGCAGGCAAGGCTTCCAACTCCTTTGCAGACGGCTGGTCTCCCATCGCTTCTCACTACAAGAAGGTAACTCTTGCCGCAGGTGAGTCCAAGACTCTTATCTACATCCTCGGCTACGCAGAGAACCCTCAGGACAAGAAGTTCGCTGACAAGAAGCCTGCTGATCTCCTTACAAGAGAGGCATGGGTCCTCAATAAGGAGAAGGCTTATGCCATGATCGACAAGTACAACACTCCCGAGAAGGTTGCTGCAGGACTTGCAGAGCTTCGCGAGACATGGGATAAGCTCCTTTCCATCTTCAAGGTAGATACACCTGATGACAAGGTCAACAGGATGGTAAATATCTGGAACCAGTATCAGTGCATGGTTACATTTAACCTCTCTCGTTCCGCTTCCTACTTCGAGTCAGGTATCGGTCGTGGTATGGGCTTCAGAGATTCCAATCAGGATATCTTGGGCTTCGTTCACCAGATCCCCGAGAGAGCAAGAGAGAGACTTATCGATATCGCTTCCACACAGCTTAAGGACGGCGGATGCTATCACCAGTATCAGCCTCTTACCAAGAAGGGTAATGCGGATATCGGAGGAGATTTCTCTGACGATCCTTTGTGGATGATCCTCTCCGTTGCTTCCTACATCAAGGAGACAGGCGACTGGGGTATCCTCGACGCAGATGTTCCTTTCGATGATGATCCGGACGGAAAGCATACAATGCTCGAGCACTTGAATGTTTCCTTCTACCACATCGTAGAGAACCTCGGACCTCACGGACTTCCTCTTGCAATGAGAGCTGACTGGAACGACTGTATCAACCTGTCATGCTTCTCCGACACACCCGGTGAGTCCTTCCAGACATACACCAACCCCAAGTTCAAGGCTGAGGGCGGTTACTCAAAGGTTGCTGAGTCCGTATTCGTTGCAGCTCTCTTCACATACACGGGTCCTGCTTACGTAGGTATCCTTGAGCACCTCGGTAAGAAGGATGAGGCAGCAAAGGCTCAGGAGCAGATCGACAAGATGAAGAAGAACACAATGGAGTCCGCATTCGACGGCGAGTGGTTCCTTCGTGCTTACGACGCTAACGGCGAGAAGATGGGTTCTCATGAGTGCGAAGAGGGTAAGATCTTCATCGAGCCCCAGGGCTTCGCAGTTATGTCCGAGATCGGTAAGGATGTCGGAGCTGACATCAAGACTCTTGATTCCATCGACAAGTACCTTAACTGTGAGTACGGTCTCGTTCTTAATAATCCTGCTTTCACAAAGTACTATGTACAGTACGGTGAGATCTCCACATATCCCGGCGGATACAAGGAGAACGCAGGTATCTTCACGCATAACAACGCATGGATCATCTGTGCCGAGGCATATGCAGGAAGAGGAGAGAAGGCTTTCGAGTACTACTCCAAGATCGCTCCCGCTTTCACTGAGGAGACATCCGATATCCACAAGACAGAGCCTTATGTATACGGTCAGATGATCGGCGGTAAGGATGCAGAGAACTTCGGTCAGGGCAAGAACTCCTGGCTTACGGGTACAGCTGCATGGAACATGGTTGCTATCTCTCAGTACATCCTCGGTGTTAAGCCTGAGTTCGACGGCTTGAGAGTAGATCCTTCCATCCCTTCCGCATGGGACGGCTTTACTGCAACTCGTCAGTTCAGAGGTGACACATACGAGATCACCATCAAGAACCCCGATCACGTTAACAAGGGCGTTAAGAGCCTTACGGTAGACGGTCAGGCAGTAGACGGCTGCATCGTTCCCGTAGCCGGTGACGGAAAGACTCATAAGGTCGAAGTAGTTCTCGGCTGATCTTTGTACAGAATTACATAATAAAAGCAATGAATCCGACAGGCGGTCGTCTTAACTGACGACCGCTTAGTTGTTATAATCTGAAGGAATATGCTTTTTGGAGGTATCGGGTATGGTACTTAGAGGAGAGAAGGCAAGAGAACAGGCGCGTCCAGCATCTTGTGTCTTGAAGGAAAGATTCGGCGGCAAGATCTCAAAAGAAGTCAGCGCACAATATATAAACCTTGCAGGTAAGAGTGTTGTTGCAGGCGTATCCGGACTTGCTTTTGAATCGCCTTTCGTATCTGTACTGCTTCAGAAAGAAGAGCTCGACTGCGTACTTCGCGAGAGCTTCTCTTCCGGAAAGAGCATACTCTTCTCATACGATAACGATATAAGGGTATATACGGAGAAGGACGGTAAGGTAGAAGAGATCGCCGTCGATCCTTCCGTTAAGGCTGTAGTCAAAGAAGAGATCGAAGCTTCCTTTAAGTGGGGCGGAGAGCTTAACTTAAGCGGTGAGCTTATAGCAGATCCTTCTACACCTGCTCCCGGACCTCACTACTATACCAATATGCTTATAGGTAACCGTATCGGTTTTGACCGCCCTCTTCAGAGCACACCCAAGAGTGCCGTGGATGCATTAGGCGGCGGATGCTTCAGAGCACATGCAGATACGCAGGTACTTGCTACCAAGTGGGATTACCTTCCCGAAGAGAACGGATTCCCGGCTAACCGCCAGTTCTATATCACAGAAGGCGGCAAGCAGATCTTCTGGTCAGGCACTGCAAGCGATGAGAATCTTAAAAAGGTCGAGACAAAGCACTCACAGAACAGAACGCAGATAGCTTACGAGCTTAAGGACGGACTTAAGATCACAAGAACTATCTTTATCCTCCCTCAGGACGACAAGATGCCTCTTGCAACAGAAGCTCAGATGATCGATATCGAGAATAATTCCGATAAGGACAGAGACCTTCGTATCGTATATACGGGTATGTTCGGTACAAGCGAAGTACATGCGCTTCGTGAAGATGTAATCTTCTCAACTGTAGTAGCACAGTCAGAAGTCTTCTTCGATGAGGATAACGAGATAAAGGCAATAAGCTTTAACCCCAATCCCAAGTGGACGAAAGGCAACATCAGATACGATGCGCTCCTCGTACATGCAGATGACGACATTAAGTTCCCGACAGAATACTGCGCAAGATTTGCGGACTTAGTAGGAAGCGGTACTATCGCTAAGCCTCAGTTCATCTCCTATCTTATGGACAGGCCTTCAAGAAAGGGACCGGGCTTCTTCGCGCTTGCTACTCCTTTTACGGTAAAGGCAGGAGGCAGCGTAAGAGCAGATAACTTTACATGTCTTTCTTCCGATGCCGTTAACGACAAGTTCGAGGACGAAGTTACCATGAAGGAAGAGCTCTCGGCACTTATTACAAAGTTCAGCAGCAAGGACGCACTTCCCAAGGAGCTTACTAAGGTCATCGACTTTACAAAGAATTACGCTAAGTACTTGAAGATCGAGCACGAAGACAAGAACTTCGAGTCTTATGTTAATAACAACCTTCCTTTCCAGGTCTTCTATCAGACATTCGTCTCTAGGTCTCTGGACTGGACGCAGAAGGGCTACAGAGAGATCGGCTTCAGAGAGATCCAGGATATCTTTGCTTCCATGTACTACTTCAGAGGCATGGGGCAGACGGAGTTTGTTAAGAAGCTTCTTCGCGAGTGGGCAGGAAATGTCTTTACTGACGGTTATGCTAACCACAATTTCTACTGGACGGGCAAGGAGCCCGGCTGGTGGTCTGACGATGCTCTCTGGCTCCTTCAGGCTTTGGACAGATACGTTAAGCTCACAGGCGACTACGATTTCCTTAAGGAGCAGATCAATGTAGCCGTAGCAGAAGGTGAAGAGAAGAAGACAAGAACTCTTCTTGAGACCATCAAGGCGATAATCACTTATAGTGCCAAGATCTCCGTAGGTAAGCACAATATTCCTCTTATCGACAGAGCTGACTGGAATGACTGCTTAAGAGTCGATCCTGATTGTATCGGCGGTGCCGTTAAGATCGAGAAATATAAGGAGCAGCTTAAGGCCAAGGGCAAGAACTTCGGTGAGGTGCCTTTCGAGTCAGAGTACTCCGAGTCTGTTATGAACGGCTTCCTTTTGAAGGTAGCAATAGATGCCGCTACGGGCATGTTCGAGACAGTAGGCGACAGTGCTTATGCAGAAGAACTTAAGGCTCTCTCTTCCAAGGTTAAGGAAGACCTCAGATCCTCCGCGTGGAAGAACGATTTCTTCGCAAGAGTACTCTTTAACAGAAGTAATAAGCCCGAGCTTAAGTACTTAGGTGCAGCAGGCGATAACCTTCAGGTAGAGGATGCTCCCGGATCTTATTTCCTTAATGCATTCTCATGGTCCGTTCTTTCCGGTTGTGCCGATGAAGTTCAGATCAACACCATGCTCGATTCACTCGATAATTATCTTAAGTCACCTTACGGATTCCGCCTTTGCTCCACGGTAGATTACTCCAAGATCGCACCTAAGATCGACGTAGCTCTCTACTATCCCGGAGACAGAGAGAACGGCGGCGTATTCAAGCACGCCAACATGATGGCGGCAGCTGCTATGCTCAAGGCTTCCAAGGAAGTAGAGGATAAGGCGCTTGCTGAGCGTCTTGCGGATACCGCTTACTGGGTCATCGACTGCATCCTTCCTTACAGGACATTAAAGTCTCCCTTTACTGTTTGCGGTAATCCCAGGTGGTGCACACAGTACAACAACAGCGACTCCGGTGAGAATATCGGACCTACGCTTTCGGGTACATCCACATGGCTCCTTCTGTGCCTCTTCTCCTGCTTCGGCGTGGAGTTTACATCAGAGAGCCTTATCGTAGAACCTCTTCTTCGTAAGGACGATACTTCCCTTACCGTTAAGGTCAACAGCGGTATCGCAGAGTATGAGATCGATATAACAAAGCCTCAGGGCTTCTTCCGTGCCAAGGACGGCGTCAAGGTATTCTGCGACGGCAAGGAGCTTCCTGATACCAAAGTTCCCGTCTTCTCCGACGGCAAGGTCCATAAAGTTGATATCAAGTTCTGAGAAGAATTGATATAGATGTGAAGAGAAAGGCCGCGATCTTATGACCGCGGTCTTTTGCTTGTATAATAAAGCCCCCGGCACCTGATACGGGTCGGGGGTGATCTGTGTGTAATGATCGATCTTTATCAGAGGATCTTCTTAAAGTCGTGGAAGTGCATCTCGGGATCGTACTTCATAAGAACGGGGATGAAGCTGAGCTTCTTTATGTTCTTGGAAGAGATCTCTTCCTCTGTGACCTTCACGTTCCTGTCGAAGAATTCCGCATGCTCGGGAGCCCAGAAGATAAGACGTGCTTTGGACTTGTTATTCTCTGTCTTAACGTCAGCTACAAGTGCGTAGGAGGTAAACATGTTGTTGCCCTCTGTCTTTTCAAAAGTAACATTCTTGAGCTGATCCTTATGCTCGTCGGGGATGCTCTTTAAGATCTCCTCTAAGTTGGCACTTTCCTTCTTAGCAAGCTTTAAGACAACGAATGCGAATATAGCACAAACGATGACACCTATTATAAGGCCTGCTACCGTTCCGGGATTGTTAATGTTCATGTGTGTTTATGTCCTTTCCCTTTTATGCATCATATATGTTATCACTTTCTTCTGTTTGTGTAATGTTACTTTAGTAAGGATCCTATACATAACGGTAAAAGGGATGCGGGAAGGCGGGCTTCAAGAATGCGCATTTTATGTCACAGTTTCTTCGTAATCCCCGCTATATCTTCACAATCGGAGTTTTTGTTCTCAGAAGTGTTGCATTTTATTCTCCTTTTTAATGCTTCGTAAGAATAGAATTGAACAAGTTGTTCGACATGGAGGATGGATAAGATGAAGATCAAGAAGACAGTAAGCATTCTATTGACTACGGCTGTTGCCGCTACGATGATATCGGGATGCTCTAAGGAGGATGACGGTGCGGTCAAGTTCTCCGAGAAGTATATGGACAGCGTCCTGTCTGCTGACTTTAACGGAATGACAGATATGCTCAGGGAAGATGACGGTATCGCCGATTATTCTATAGACGATCGCTCTTTTACGGGCCTTGTTGCCGTGCTCGGGCATTGTGATTACGAGCAGAAAGAGTACAGGGGCGATAAGGATGAGATAACGATCGAATATACATTAAGGCTTCCGGATCTTGAAGACATCAAGGGTAATGAGTACGGAAGCTATGCGGATCTTCTGACTTCTCTGGAGGATCTTGACGAGAGGGAATTTGATATCGAGATCTCTCTTGTGCCTAAGGGGGAGAAGTGGCTCGTTAAGGATGCAGGCAGTACCCTTGAACTTTATGAGGATATACTAGACGGTCTTTCCGAAGCCGAGTTTGAATATTCTCTCGGATACGAAGGTGTCCTGGCATCCCTGGAGGAGCACCTTCCGGGACTTGCCGAGGAATTTACATCTTCAACGCCTGTAGCGGGGGAATACAATATCACATACGACGGACTGCAGTTCGTCTTCTCTCGATTCGATGACAGCGATTATGCTTTTGAGATGTTCTCTGTCATAGTCGGATGCTGGCTGGATGAAGTCCCGACGGAAGATGATCATTACTATTATCTTAATGCCCAAGGAAGAGCATCCGGTATAGTGTGGAAGGACGAGATGGTAGTTCACATCTATGATCAGGACGGAACCCATTACGACGAAGTGAACAGCGTCCTCGAAGATCTTCGGGAAATGCTCTGATAAAGAAGGGTTACTGTTTGATAACGGTAACCCTCCTTTTATATATGCTGTGTTACAATGGATACGTTAAGGAGGAAGTTCCATATGCCGTATTCCAGCGTGTTTTTATCAGATATAGTAAAAGCTTTCGATCTTGAGGTCGTATATGACACCGGAGATATAGAGCAAAGAAGGATAAGCGTTGCGGACGTTACCCGTCCCGGCTTGCAGCTTGCAGGCTACTACGATCACTTCGGTCCCGACCGTATCCAGATCGTAGGTAACATGGAGCATGCATACCTTGAGCACTTAACTGCAGATGACAGGAAGACATCCCTTCTTAACCTGTTCGGGAAAGAGATCCCGGCACTTATAATCACGAGAAATCACGAAGCGCATAAGGAGATGATCGCAGCTGCTGCCGAGAAGAATACTCCCATATTCAGAACAGGTGAGGCTACGGCAAACTTCTCTAACGCTCTTGTAGAATACCTTAAGATGGAGCTTGCACCCCGTGTCAGCATGCACGGCGTTCTTGTCGAAGTTAACGGTGAAGGTATCCTCATCTTAGGTGAGAGCGGCGTAGGTAAGTCCGAGACAGCTCTTGAGATCGTCAAGAGAGGTCACAGACTGATTGCCGATGATCAGGTGGAGATAAGGAAGGTATCGGAGGCAAGACTTGTAGGAAGAGCTCCCGAAGTCATAAGACATCTTATCGAGATCAGAGGTATCGGTATCCTCGATGTCAAGGAACTCTACGGTGTATCTTCCGTAAAGCCGTCCGAGGGCATAGACTTTGTTATCAACTTAGAGCTCTGGGACGAGAAGAAGACATATGACAGATTGGGTCTTAACGAAGAGACGACAGAGATCCTCGGAATAAAGATCCCTTCCATTACGATCCCCGTAGGTCCCGGACGTAACCTTGCGGTCATCGTCGAAGCTGCCGCTATCAACTTCCGTGTCAAGAAGATGGGCTACAATGCGGCTGCGGATCTTGTATCGAGAGTATTCCCCGGAGGTAACATCAAGTGAACCTTGAAGAGGGAGTAATACTTAAGCCTTATACGACATTTAAGTGCGGAGGACCTGCGAAGTATTTCGCGGAGCCTTCGTCTTCCGAAGAGATAAAGGAGCTTCTTTTCTTTGCAAAGGAGAAGGGACTTCCCGTACTGGTTCTGGGCCTCGGGTCCAATATGCTCATCTCAGATTCCGGCTTTGACGGCCTTGTTATAAGGATCGGAAGAAATATGAGCGAGATATCTTTTGAGGACACGGACGACGGCTATGCGGAGATAACGGCACAGGCCGGAGCTTCTCTTGCTTCCTTCGGAGCGAAATGCACCGCAGAGAGTCTTGAAGGAGCCGAGTTCTGCTGCGGTATCCCGGGTACCGTCGGAGGCGCCGTCTTTATGAATGCAGGTGCATACGGAAGGGAGATAAAGGACATCGCCGTAAGCGTAACTTATCTTCTTGACGGTGAGGTTAAGACCGTAAGTGAGGATGAATGTCATTTCGGATACAGGAAGAGCATTTTTGAGAAGATGGCAGGCGAAGGTAAGGAAGTTGTCGTATTGTCCCTAAAGGCCCGTCTTAAAAAAGGCGATAAGGATGCGGTAAAGGCATATGTAGCTGAGCTCAAGACCAAAAGATGCGCTTCTCAGCCGGTGGATGTACCAAGTGCCGGTTCTACCTTCAAGCGTCCCGAGGGGTACTATGCGGGAGCTCTGATAGAAGGTTCCGGACTCAAGGGATTTGCCCTGGACGATTCCGGAGCACAGGTATCTCCAAAGCATGCGGGATTTGTAGTAAATAACGAAGGCAAGGCTTCGGCAGCCGATGTTATGAAGCTTATAAGATATATTCAGGATAAGGTCTATGAGGATTCGGGCGTAAGGCTCGAGACTGAGGTTCGCCTTATCGGAGGGGACGGCAATTAATGGAAATAGTTATCCTTACGGGCATAAGCGGAGCGGGCAAGAGCCAGGCTGCGGCATTCTTCGAAGATCAGGGGTATTTCTGTATAGATAACGTACCTCCTCAGTTCTTAACGGAACTTACGGAAGTCTTCATGAGAGATGACGAATATGCCATGGAGATCAATAAGCTCTGCTTCGTGGTGGATGTTCGAAGCCGTGAGATGCTTGCAGGATGGGGCATCGCCATGCAAAAGCTCGACGAAGTGCCGGGCGTGACATATAAGGTAGTATTCCTTGAAGCAAGTGACGATGTCCTGGTGAGCCGCTATCGTCAGACACGAAGGAAGCACCCTCTTATGGATGAAGTCCCTCTTACCGATGCCATCGCATCAGAAAGGAAGATGCTTCGGAACATAAGGGGAAGGGCGTCCTGCATAATTGATACGACGATGCTTACCAATGCGGGATTAAAGAGAGCTCTTCGTGATTTTCTGAAGTCCGAGGACAATTCGGGATTCCCCATATTCGTTGAATCCTTCGGATTTATGTACTCGCTTCCTTCCGACTGCGATCTGGTATTTGACATGAGATTCCTTCCTAATCCTTTCTGGGTGGAGGAGCTTAAGATGTTTAGCGGAAAGGACAAGGAGATCGCGGATTACTTAAACGGCTTTGAAGATACACATACTTTCCTGGAGAAGCTGGGTGATCTTTTTGACTTCACCATCCCTTTATATATGAAGGAAGGCAAGAGCAGGCTTTCCGTAGGCATAGGCTGTACCGGAGGAAGGCACAGATCGGTATTTATCGCTGAGGAGATAGGTAAGCTTTTGCAGGAAAAAGGCTACAATACCGTAGTTCACCACAGGGATATAGACAGAGATCCCAGGTATATCAAGAAGGATACTCCTGATGCCTGATAACGAATTGAGCTTCAGCCGTGAGATAAAGGCCGAGATAATGAAGCATGTCCCCAAGCACGCGGATTCCTGCCAGGGGATAATAGACGGTATCGTAATGTCATCAGGGCTCGAGAGAGAGCAGGATGACGATGTTGTCGAATATATCGAAAGGCTCCTTACAAAGGAGGACGTCTCATTATATTCCGATGCGGCTCTTTATAAGGACAAGGGCATCAACAGATATTTCCTCAGAGGCGTATACCTTTCCTGCGGTTACTGCTCCGATCCGTCTCTTGCCTACAGGATCGAGCTTCACATCAGAGAATCCTGGGCTGTACCCATTGTGGAAGATATGCTATCCGAAGCCGATATAGCTTACAGGACATCACAAAGAGGCGACATATATATCCTTTATATAACAAGCGGAGATAATGTCTCCGACTTTCTGGGGATAATAGGCGCGGATCTTAAAAGGCTCGACTTCGAGAACAAAAGAGCAGAGCGCGACATCATGGGCAACGTCACAAGGACATTGAACTGCGACTCCGGTAATACAAAGCGTCAGGCTGAGGCAGGAGCGGTACGTAATGAACTTATAAGTAAGCTTATGGCTTCTCCTGAAGCGGCATCGCTTCCCGCGGAACTCAAGGAAGCCGCAAGGGTCAATCTCGAGAACCCCGGCGCATCCATTGCGGAGCTCGGAAAACTGATGGATCCTCCCATAGGCAAGTCCGGCATGAACCATCGCATACAAAAGCTTTTGGAAATCGCAAAGTCTCTTGATTGAGATGTTGTGTCGGTCTGTGATATTATGTAGTTTGCTTTTCTATAAGCAGCTATGTGAGGGGAATATAAAGAGGAATGAACCGCAAGGATCAGTATATAGAGCCTGATAACTCATACTATGAGCCTTCCACGGATACATCGCATGGGACTACGATGCTTATCGTTGTGCTTACTTTTGTCTTCCTTATCCTTACGGCCGTACTTGCCATCGCGGTATACCAGAAGAGGGGAGAGGACAAGGCCAATGCTTCTGTCCTGGCAGTAAATTCCGATACGTATATATCAGTTGCTACCGCAACTCCGACTCCCGTTCCGCCTATACAGGGATTCCAAAATCCCCTTCTTTATCCTGCTACGGCAGTTATCAACACATCTACCGATCAGGAGATACCTTCAGAGAATATCCCTTCCGCCAGAGGACTTACCCAGAATGTCATAGACGGTGCGGTCATCCTTACCGATTACCAGAGGGAGAATGAGATCTTCATGGGCGATCCCCTGGAATACAGCACGGTAGCGGGCATCACAACCTATAGAGGCAATAACTTCAGAAATACCGCATCCTACGGTTATCTGTATCCCGACGGAGATTCCGTAGATACCATCACTCAGGTCTGGGAGTTCTCCAATACATCTTCACGTCTGGCATCTTCTCAAAACTTCGAATGGTCAGGCTTTCAGCTCACGGGTCAGCCCCTCGTCGTCAGATGGGATCCTGCCGTGAAGGCATCCATGAACCTTTATTCCGATAAGCAGTCCAAAGCCGATCTTACGGAGGTCATTTGCGCCTGCCTTGACGGCTATGTATATTTCTTCGATATCGACGACGGTACCATGACAAGAGATCCCATCTACGTCGGAGCTTCTATTAAGGGTACTCCCGCAGTAGATCCCAGAGGCTGGCCTCTTCTCTATGTCGGTCAGGCCGACGATAACGGCGACAATGAGAAGTTCGGAATGTTCATCTTCTCGCTTATCGACGGCTCGGAGCTTTATTTCCGTGATGTTATGGATGACGGAGCATACAGGATGAACTGGGGCGCCTTCGACTCATCGCCTATCGTGGACATCGATTCCGACACGCTGATCTGGCCTTGCGAGAACGGTATAGTCTATACATTCACTTTGAATACGCAGTATGTAGCTGGCGGGTCTTCCATAATGATCAATCCCGTATGTACAGGCTACAAGTATATCTTCAACGATACCCAGGGAAGATATCTGGGAGTCGAGAGCTCCATTGCCGTATACGGCAACCTCGGTTATTTTATCGACAATAATTCCAACCTTATCTGCCTTGATCTTAATACCTTCGAGATGGTATGGGTATTCAGGACGGATGACGATTCCGATCTCTCTCCCGTCCTTGCCGAGGAGAACGGTATCCCGTACCTTTACATCGGTACCGAAGTGGACTATCAGGGCGGTCAGGGTTCTTATAACGGCGCTGCCTATACTTATAAGCTCAATGCTCTTACGGGGGCTGAGGTATGGCAGACATCACAGCCCTGCTATACATATAACGGTCAGACATCCGATACGGATCAGGTCGGCGGCTGCGTCGGCAATCCCATCGTAGGCAAGAATTCCATCAATAATCTCGTTATCTTCTCCTACAGCTGTACGAATGATCTCGTCAGCGGTAACAGGCTCGTCGCATATAACCGTGATACCGGAAATGAAGTCTGGCATTACGATATGAATATCTATACATACAGCTCACCGATCGATTGTTATGACCAGAACGGCAATGCATATATCGTCATTGCCGACAATATCGGTCAGATCCACCTGATCAACGGTCAGACCGGTGAGAGGATCGCTTACATCCAGACATCCAGGTTCCTCGGAACGAGCAGTGAGACAACCGGCGGGATAGAGTTCCAGGCTTCTCCCGTCATCTTCAATAACATGATGATCATCACCACGACTTCCGGCTCCGTGTTCGGTATAAGGATCGACTAAGGGGAGTACCGCAAGATGGAGATCGAGAGAGAGATGTACGACAATATCGCATTGCTTGAAGTGGAGATCAGTTCGTTCTCCGGAGGCGGATACAAGGTTAAGTATGATTTTGAGCGCAATCTCATCTCGTGGAATGACGGATATATGTGGAATAACAATTTCATGAAGTCCATGACGGGTGCTAAGCTCACCGCCATAAGAGAGAGGCTCCCCGATACTCACATGATCGAATGGATGCTGGGCTATAATGCAGGCAATCTGGAAAAGTACGGCAGATGTACGGCCAACCCTTCTTCCTGGAAGATATACGTAAGGTTTAAAGACGATACTTCCATCGTAAGCAGCCATACCAAGAACTTCCCCAAGGAATGGGGCAAACTGAAGTCCATAATCGAGGATACGACTGAGTGTTGTTTCAGGCTCCATTAAAGGACAAAAATGTGATAAAATAACAAAAGGCTTTTGAACAAGGAGGGACAACGTGGATTATTTGGAGGGGCTTTTCCTGGGGAAACTCTGGAGCGACACCGATTTTGAGAACAGGCGCCACCTGGGTCTGTTTACTCTTTACGGTTTTCTCGTTGCCCTTATCTTCTCCTACAGATACCTGACGGGAAGGCCGTTATTCTTCATCGGAGGATTCGGTACGATCCAGCTGGTCCTTCTGATAATTCTCTTCCTTGCGTGCCCGTTCATCTGCTTCAGATATTATCGAATGCCCTTCTGGGGCAAGCTTCTCGTGATATTTGAGAAGATCGCCAAGGCAGTACTCGTCATAGACCTTACGGTGGAACTTGCTATCCCCAGGGTCAAGGTGCAGGTCGGCGGCCTTCAAGACTACCTTATAGGTTATCTCAACAGTACCCTTGAGACATATACGGAGAAATTCGCTTCCGAAGCGGGATCTTTTGCTACTGTAATGGGTGTTCTCATGGGTGGTATACATACGGTCCTGGTATTTGTCGGCATCATCGCATTGGCGGTCATCGTTCCGGGGCTCGTATTCCTTCTGATCCGTTATGTCCAGTTCGGATATGACTGGGTCATCGACAAACTTATTCTTAAGAAATACTTCAGATTCAGACGATGAATCATCTTTGATACGGAGGTCAATATGGCTGAGCTTAGAGACAAGACTGATATCACGGTCGAAGAACTTGAGGAGAGCTTAGGCGCAAAGAAGCTTCCCGAATTCATTACCAGATGCGAGCAGACGTTCCTTGACAGGATCGATGCCATAGTAGAAGAGATCTGCTCCGATCCCGACAAGAAGGCTATATTCGTTTCAGGCCCTACATCTTCCGGCAAGACCACTTTCACGATGCGTCTTTCTGCAGGACTTACCGCTCACGGCAGACAGGCTAACTTCTTATCACTCGATGACTACTATAATACGAACGAGCTTAAGTTCGACAAGGACGGAAGGCCCGACTTTGAGACTATCGATGCATTGGATATCGATCTTGCCGCACAGCACATTAAGGACATTATAAGCGGCAAGAGGGTAGTGCCTCCTTTCTTCAACTTTAAGACAAGGAAGCGCGAGGAGAGGGATCCTTCCGAATATATAGAACTTCCTGACAACGGAGTTCTGGTAGTAGAAGGACTTCACGGGTTGTCCGAGAAGACGGCAGGATCCGTAGATCCCGATAAGTGTATCAAGGTCTTCATAATGCCCTACGGCAATGTGTTCTGTGACACTAAGCTTATGGACAGCAACGAGCTTCGAATGCTTCGAAGGATCGTAAGAGACTATCGCCACAGAGGCGCTCATGCCCTGGCGACTGTAGATTACTGGCCCATGATCGCCAAGAGCGAAGAAGCATACTATACGGACTATTTAACAAGAGCAGATGTCCACGTCAATTCTTTCCTGCCTTATGAGAGCCTTATCATCGCTCCTCTGGCACTTCATGACATAAAGGAAGCATTGTCACACGTGGAGGACGGCACCATAGAGCCTAATGTCTTTATGGAGAAGAGCAATACCGGTAAGGATTTTGCGGATTTCTCCTCTGCGCTTGCCAAGTGCAGTAAGCTCGTGAAGCACCTGGAGAAGATCCCCGTGGTCAATCCCGCTCACGTTCCGGCGCAGTCCATATTAAACGAATTCATCTCAAAATAAGGAGGCAAGTAAATGCCTATTCGAATAGCTAATAATCTTCCTGCAAGAGCCGTTCTCGAGAAAGAGAGGGTGTTCGTCATGGAAGAGACCAGGGCATTAAGTCAGGAGATACGACCCATAAGGATCGCTATCCTGAATCTTATGCCCAATAAGTCGGTAACGGAGACGCAGCTTCTGCGCGCCCTTTCCAACACTCCTTTGCAGGTGGATATCGACCTTATGAGAGTAGCTTCTCACGTATCCACGCATACGAGTGAAGAGCATCTTATCAAGTACTACGAGACTTTCGAGGAGATGAAGGAAAGGTACTACGACGGCCTTATCATAACGGGTGCTCCCGTGGAGCAGATCCCTTTCGAAGAGGTCGATTACTGGGACGAACTTAAGAAGATAATGGAGTGGAGTAAGACGCACGTATACTCCACCATGCATATCTGCTGGGGTGCGATGGCCGGTCTTTACTATCACTACGGAGTGCCTAAGTATGACCTTCCCGAGAAGGCTTTCGGTATATTTGAACACAGCATGACATACAGTAAGCCCGTCAAGCTCTTCAGAGGCTTTGACGATGTATTCTATGTGCCTCATTCAAGGCATACGGAGATACATAAGGAGGATGTCGAGAAGCGTCCCGAGCTTCGTATCCTGTCCGAATCTGACGAGTGTGGTCTTTATGCAGTCGCAGACAGACACGGAAGGCAGTTCTTCATAACAGGTCATTCGGAGTACGATACGTATACTTTGGACGACGAATACAAAAGAGATCTTGCCAAGGGACTTCCCATCAAGATGCCCCTTAACTACTATAAGGACGACGATCCGAAGAAGGGCCCCGTATTAAGGTGGAGATCTTCCGCGACGCTTCTTTTCAACAACTGGCTGAACTTCTACGTATATCAGCAGACACCGTTTGATCTTAGTCTTCTTGAGCCTATCGACCACAGTAAGAGCGGTACTCTTGATACGGAGATGGGAAATGACTGAGGATATCGACAGTAAGCTCGTGTCTTCCTTCTGTCCCGTAAGAGACGATAAGGGACACAAAGGGACCTTCGGTACGGCACTTATCTGCGCCGGATCGGAATTCATGACCGGAGCTCAGACCCTTTCTGCCGAGGGTGCTCTTAGAAGCGGTGTCGGCATGGTACGAGTATTTGCTCCCGGGAATTCCATGATTTCCACTAAGGTCAACTGTCCCTGCGCCATGTATACATCTTACGCAGATACGGCGGAAGAGACAGTGAGGACGGCAGGCAAGCTCTTAGGAAGAATATCCTGTGTTCTTATAGGCCCGGGACTTGATACGGAAGATGAGCGAAATGCAGCTCTTCTTTATTTCTTCCTTTGTAACGCGGAACATCTCGTCATCGATGCGAGTGCGCTTACGCTTATCGCAAAGGAGAGCATGACCTTTCTTCCTCTTCTGTCTCAAAGGACTGCGAAAGGCCTTTCTCCCGCAGTGCTTACACCTCATGCAGGAGAGTTTAAAAGGCTTGCGGGAAAAGCTGATGAAGAAGCATGCATCGCATTTGCCTCAAAGAACGATTGCATAGTTATCCTTAAAGACCATAATACCTTTATATCGGTAAGAGGGGAGAAGTCCTATGTACTTGATGCCTCCAACAGCGGCATGAGCAAAGGAGGAAGCGGTGATGTCCTGGCAGGGCTTCTTACGGGGCTTATCGCCCAGGGCATGAGCGAAGAAAAAGCCGCCGTAAGTGCCGTATATATCCATTCGGCCGCAGGATCTTATGCTGCCGAAGACTTAGGAAAGAGAGCGATGCTACCCTCGGATCTTCCGTCATTCTTTACGGATGCATTTGAAGAAGTCATGTGGGAAGCAAAAGGAGAATAAAGATGATTTTTGACAGATCTTGTGTAGAGATCGATATCGCTGCACTTAAGAACAACATAAGCGAGATAAGAAGGGTCACAAGTAAGAATGCCGACATAATGGCAGTCGTAAAGGCTGATGCATACGGACACGGTGCATATGAAGTGGCAAAGACCTTACTTGATAACGGCGCATCCGGTCTTTGTATCGCGACCATAGACGAGGCCATACACCTTCGTCAGAGCGGAATTACCGCACGTCTTCTTATATTGGGCGGTACTGATTCCGCCAGATATGCGGATGCCATCAGATACAACGTAGATCTGGCAGTTTACGATTACGAATCCGCCAAGTCATTGTCCGATGAGGCAGTCAGGCTTGGCGGCAAGTGCAATATCCACGTTAAGCTCGACACCGGAATGGGAAGGATCGGCTTTTTTGCCGACGGTTCTTCCACTGACGAGATCGAGCAGATATGTAAGCTCCCTGGTCTTGTTCCCTACGGTATCTTCTCTCACTTTGCGGTGGCAGATACGGACGATGACGAATATACAAAGCTTCAGTTCGACCGCTTCATGAGCCAGATAGAAGAACTTAAGAAGAAGGGTATCACCTTCGAGAAGAGACATATATGTAACAGTGCGGGAATAATGAGATTCCCCGAGATGCATCTTGATATGGTAAGAGCGGGCATAATCCTTTACGGTCTCATGCCCCCGGGATGCCCTAAGCCTTCTTGCGATATAAACCTCGTTCCCGTAATGAGCTGGTATGCGAAGGTCATCCATGTAAAGGAGATCCCTGAAGGAACATCTGTAAGCTACGGCAGACACTTCGTTGCCAAGAGAGCTACAAAGGTCATCACGGTATCAGTAGGCTATGCCGACGGACTCTCAAGAAGATTTTCTAACGGCTTTGAACTCCTGGTGAACGGTCAGAGGCTTCCTATCATTGGTAATGTCTGCATGGATATGTGCATGCTCGATGCTACCGACCTTAAAGGCGACGTCAGGAAGGGCGACATAGTGGAGATCTTCGGCAAGGAGAGATCTGCGGATGAGCTCGCCGAATACTTAGGTACCATCAATTATGAGATCACCTGTGACGTAGGTAAGAGAGTACAAAGGATCTTCGTTGACTGATATCAAAATTGATCCCTCATATTTGTAATTAAAATGCTATTTGTACATTTTATGTGATATTATTGTGTTTGTTAAAGAAATCACAAATATGTGAGGGGAGTTTTATGAAGAAGATCATAGCAGTGATCGCAGTCGCCGGAGTCATGCTCCTCGGCGGATGCGACAAGGTAGCAAAGGCTAAAGAGCCTCAGACCATCGATCTCAATGACTACATCGATTACACCATCGAAGGTTACAGCACAAAGGCTGAGCTTACTTATTCCATAAGGTACGATGATATCATCGATGACTTTGAGCTTGAGGATGTGGCAGCAAGCAGACTTGAGAAGAAGATCACGGGAACATGGAGTGCCATGACCTATCTCTCCAACGGAGACGAGATCACATTCACATGGACTGTTGACGCCGACAGCATCGAAGAGAAGTACAATGTCAAGTTCGAGGCAGAGGATCTTAAGGTAGAAGTAAAGGACTTGGACGAGATGCCCGAGTATGATCCTTTCGAGTATGTCGAAGTAACTTTCTCAGGTATGACCGGTGACGGAGATGCAACTGTCAATGCGCTTGATACCAATCCGCTTGAAGATGTAAGTTACAGGATCGAGGGATCAAGTTACTGGCTTAGCAACGGTGACGAAGTAACGGTAACGGCCTATACATATTCCGGAAGCCTTGAAGATTATTGTGAAGACAACAACTACATCCTCGTTCAGGATTCCATGACATTCACGGTAGAAGGACTTGATGACTATGTTTCTTCTTTGGATCAGCTCACACCCGAGATGATCGCCGAGCTCCAGGCTCAGGCAAATGATACGATCATGGCTTCCGCCGATCTTGATGACGGAATGTCCATAACATCTGTTGATTATGTCGGACTTTATCTCCTTGCCACTAAGGATTACAGTAATTCCTGGTATCATAACAGGGTATATCTCATATATCAGGTCACTGTCTCTACACCTGCAGGAGACCTTGTTTACTTTACATATGTCGGATTCAATAATGTTATCTATCTTGCAGACGGAACAAATGAGATCTACGACATTACAAGCACCGATACACCGAGTTACTATGACAGCAGAGTAGGTATCGGAGAAGTAGACAGCTGGGGTGATTATGAATATGAGCAGACCGGATTTGCGACCGTGACCGATCTTTATAACACAGAACTGAGATCAGAGCTCGAGTACTATAACATCACCAATGATATCCCTGATTCCTACTTATCGGCTGAGCCTGTTGCTCCCGCTCCCGAAGAGACGGAAGCTGCTCCCGAGGAGACAGAGGAGACTGTAGAAGAGGGTTGATCCCAAGATACAAATGAATGATAAGATACCGCGATCTTTACAGGTCGCGGTTTTTTATCCGTAAAATCAACAGCGGATCCGAACTGATACATCACGGCACAGATCACGTCTGTCATGCGTTAAGGATCCCCTTAAGGCAGGACATATTGACATGTCCGTTTGTACTGTCGCTCCTTTCTTGACATTTTTCAAATCAGCACTTATAATCTTTAAGCTAATTATGTTCGACATATGCGCTCATTGCGTTTTGTAATAGACAAATAACGGAGGAAATAGACTATGAAGATGACATTTCAGCCTAAGAAGAGACAGAGGGCTACAGAGCACGGCTTCCGTGCAAGAATGACTACACGCAGCGGCCGTGATGTTCTTAAGAGAAGAAGACTTAAGGGTAGAAAGAAGCTCGCTGCTTAAGGATCACCCCAGTGGTCCTTTTTCAATAGTGCGTAAGTGAGGCTCTTATCTTGAAGTCTTATCCTTTAAGGTTCAACTACGAATTTTCGAGAGTTTACCGCAGAGGCACTTATGCGAACGGACGCCATATCACCATACATGTGTTCAGGCGCCCGAAGGGATTGAAGCACAATAATTCCGTTGTGCCGACTGATATTACAAGGGTTGGTTTTTGCGCGAACAAGAAACAGCTCGGAGCAGTCGGTCGTAACCGTGCCAGACGACTTATGAGGGAAGCCTACAGGAGGCTGGAACCCCGTATATCGACCGGTGCGGATATTGTGATAACACTCAGAAGTGCAGAAGTAATGCCTGCCTATAGCGACATCTTTGAAGAGATGGAGAGGCTTGTGGGCAAGTTACGGATCTATAAACAGGAGAATTGCGATGGCGGCCAGGTTCCTGATAAGGATTGTTAGGTTCTATCAGAAGCATATATCGCCCTCTCTGGGAAATAACTGCAAATATCTTCCCACTTGCTCTGATTATATGATCGGCTGCCTGGAAAAATACGGGGTGATCAGAGGTCTTCCCCGTGGAATCTGGCGAATATTAAGATGCAATCCGTTCTCTAAGGGCGGCTATGATCCTGTTCGCTGACGGGAGATATAAATGAACTTGATCGTTTTGAAGTTTTCGCTCATGGAGCCGTTTTACCTTCTTTTCGGATTTCTCATAAGGCTCTTTTACGGCTTTTTCGGTAATTACGGTGTATCTATCATCGTACTTACTATCCTTATAAGGCTCTGCCTTATCCCGCTCAATATAAAGAGCCAGAAGTCCATGCTCAAGATGCAGGCGCTGTCCGGAAAGACGGCTGAGATCCAGCGTAAGTATCCTGATAACAAAGAGAAGCAGCAGGAAGAGATAATGAAGCTCCAGAGAGAGAATGGAGTAGGATTTTCCGGATGTCTTCTTCCTTTCCTTCAGATCTTCTTCCTGTTCCCCATGTTCAGGATGGCATCTGCTCCTCTCCGCTACATATCTCAGGTATCCTCTGAGAATATCAATGCGATGATCGCACTTGCTCAGAAGAAGGATATCGTTGCAGGCGGACGCGCTCTTGTCGAGACTAACCACATCGCGCTTATCGAACTATTGAATACAAATGAGAGCTTCCTTTCGGAATGTATATCCAAGGGCTATATCGCCATGGGTCAGATGCTCAACCTCGATCTTTTCGGTATCGATCTTACGAGCGTTCCTTCCTGGAAGCCTATGGTCATAATCTCCGATCCCGGGCACTATGTTCCTCTTCTTATTTTCCCTGTTCTTGTCCTTCTTACCACGATCATGTCCAATCAGCTGATCAAGGTATTGAAGCCCAACTACAAAGCTGAGAAGGAAGCTAAGGCAAGGGAGAAGGCCAATCCCGCAAGAAAGGGTCAGTCCCAGACTCCCGGCGCCAATGATTCTGCTGAAGCATCCATGAAGATGATGAACTACATGATGCCCGTCATTATGCTCGTAACATCCTTCACTCTTCCCGCAGCATTAGGTCTTTACTGGGTAGTCGGCGGTGTAATGAGCATCATCACCCAGATCATCGTTTATTTCATGTTCACGAAGCCCTATGAGCTTAAGAAGCAGGAGCTCGAAGAGAAGAAGGCTAATGCTTTTAAGAAGAAAAAGCAGGACGATGCCGCTTCTTCCGAGACGGGCAAGAAGAAAAAGAAGAAATAATCTATTTACGGAGGCTATATATGGAAAAGACAGTCGTTAAGACAGGCAAGACGGTTGAAGAAGCTATCGAGAGCGCTCTTTCCGAGCTTGGAGTAGCTAAGGAAGACGCTAAGATCGAGATCGTGAACGAGCCTGCCGGCGGATTCCTCGGTATCGGTTCAAAGGAAGCAGAAGTCAAGGTTACTGCTGATGTTGCCGAAGAAGAAGAGGAAGTTGTTTACTACGGTGACGATGAGAGCTTTGAGGGTGACGCTGTTACAGAGGCAGAGGATGCAGCTGTAGGCTTCGTTGCAGAGGTTCTTTCAGGCATCGGTATCCACGGCAATATGGATTCTTACAGAGAGGATGATGCTATCTACATCTCTGTATCCGGTGCAGACTGCGGCGCAGCTATCGGCCGTCACGGTGAGACACTCGAGTCCATTTCCTACCTTACTAACCTTATCGCTAATAAGCACAGCGAGGAGCGTGTACACGTTCATCTCGATGTAGGCGGATATAAGAGACACAGGGAGCAGGTCATCAAGAATCTTGCAGACCGTGCCGCATCCAAGGTAAGAAGAACAGGCCGCAAGGTCGCAATGGAGGTAATGAACCCTGCCGAGAGACGTATCGTTCATTCCTACCTTCAGGACGTTAACGGCGTAACGACTCATTCCGAGGGCGAGGAGCCTTCAAGAAGAGTAATCGTTACTCCCGACAACTGATCCCCATGGATCTTTCCGAGCTTGACAACAGGCCTTTCTGTGCATGCTCGACGCCTTCAGGTACGGCGGGTATCGGTGTAATAAGACTGTCCGGTGAAGGATCATCTTCTATCGCCGATAAGTGCATAAAAGTCATAAGGGCATACGATGAGAAGATCTCGTCATGTTCTTCGATGCCGGGATATACGGCATGTTATGCACAGTTCAGGGACCCTGCTGACGGAAGGATCATAGACAACGTAATAGTTACGCATTTTGTCGCTCCGCATTCTTATACGGGGGACGAGATGTTTGAGATCTCCTGTCATGGCGGCACTGCCGTTAAGCAGGAGATTCTGCGTGTATTGGAGTCTGTCGGAGCACGTCCCGCAGGACGAGGCGAGTTCACAAAGAGAGCTTTTATCAACGGTAAGCTGGACCTTGCCGAAGCGGAAGCCGTAATGGATGTCATCAACGCCGATTCCGTCAGAGCCCTTGATGCTGCGAACTCCCAGATGCACGGAGAATTATCTTCCAGGTTATCTTCCATAGAGAAAGATCTCTACGAAGCGCTGGCTCTTATCGAGATGATCGTGGAGTTCCCGGAACATGACGATACTCCCGAGAACACGGATAAGATCACCGATATATGCGGCAAGGCGGTATCCGAACTTGATGCTCTTATAAGAAGTTATGCCAAAGGCAAGATGCTTACTGAGCGCATGAAGATAGTCCTCTGCGGTAAGCCCAACAGCGGCAAGAGTACGCTTCTTAATGCAATAGCTGGTTACGACAGAGCTATCGTTACCGATACTCCCGGAACCACGAGAGATACTCTTGAGCTTCAGGTCAATATCGCTTCCGTCCCCGTTACGGTAGTAGATACCGCAGGTCTTAGAGATACAGGCGATAAGATAGAGGAGATGGGTATAAAAAGAGCGGTCACAGCAGTGTCCGAAGCGGATCTTGTCTTTTATCTGATCGCTCCCGACGAAGATATCTCATCCGTTGAAGAGAACCTCGTTAATATGGTCCCGACCAAGACCAAGGTGGTATTTACCAAGACGGACGAGGGGGATAATCCTGATAAGGATGAGATAACGAGGCTCCTTACAGATCGCGGTATCTCCGAACGTATCGAGATCTCCGCCAAGACGGGTCTTAACATGGACCTTCTGGAGAGGGAAGTTAAGAAGACATATGAAGAGGCGGGCGGACTTCTTGCTGAAGATATAACGATAATAAGCAAGCGTCATTCCGATGCACTGGTATCGGCTTCAGATAAGCTTATAAGCGCCAAGGATGCCGTAGAGAGCGGACTTGGCGTAGATATAGCATCGTCAGTCATACGAAGCGCCCTCGACGATATAGGGGCAATAACGGGCAAGACCGTGTCCGCGGAACTTGCCGATACGATATTCTCACGTTTTTGTATAGGAAAGTAATATGAACATCAAGGAAGCACTATCTGTTGAAAATGCATATATGGCGGGAGATTACGACGTAGCAGTCGTAGGCGCGGGTCACGCGGGATGCGAGGCTGCTGCCGCATGCGCGAACTTGGGTCTTAGGACAGTCCTTTTTACTTTGCACTTAGACAGCCTTGCCAACCTTCCCTGCAATCCCAGTATAGGCGGTACTGCCAAGGGACAGCTTGTTCGTGAGATAGATGCATTAGGCGGTGTTATGGGTAAGATCGCCGACAAGTGCTGTATCCAGATGAGGATGTTAAACAGATCCAAGGGTCCTGCCGTATATTCACCCAGAGCTCAGATGGACAGGAGCAGATATTCGGCTGCCATGAAGGCTTATCTTGAGACTTTGGAGAACCTGGATATCAGGCAGGCTCACATCACGGATCTTCTGACGGACGGCGAGGATAAGCTCTCCGTTGCCGGAGTGCTTACGGAGAGTCGTGCGGTCTACTCTGCCAAAGCGGTAGTCATCTGCTCCGGAACCTATATGGAATCAAGGACTATAAGAGGAGAGGTAGTATGCCTTACGGGTCCCGACGGACTTCCCAGGTCCATAGGGCTGTCGGCATCTCTTGCATCAGCAGGTATCCCTATCTTAAGGTTCAAGACAGGTACACCCGTAAGAGTCAATTCCAATAAGATAGACTTCACGGTCATGACAAGGCAGGACGGTGAGACTGATGTACCTCCGTTCTCCTTTGATAACGAGATGAACGGTATAGGTGTGCCTCAGGATCAGGTTCCCTGCTGGTCTGTGTGGACTACTCCCGATACTCGCGAGATAATAAGTTCCAATATGGACAGGTCGCCTCTTTATAGCGGCGTTATAACAGGGATCGGTCCCAGATACTGCCCCTCCATAGAAGATAAGTTCATGCGCTTCAAGGATAAGGAGCGCCACCAGATATTTGTAGAGCCCATGGGAAGGGAGACGTCTGAGATGTACCTTCAGGGATTTTCTACTTCTCTTCCGGAGGAGATCCAGATCAAGATGGTCCATAGCCTTCCGGGACTCGATAAAGCGGTCATCCAAAGAAGCGCCTATGCCATCGAGTACGATCTGGTAGATCCCTTATCTCTTCTTCCGACACTGGAGTCTAAGATAGTAACAGGACTTTATACCGCAGGACAGATCAACGGCTCCTCAGGATACGAGGAAGCTGCTGCGCAGGGTATCATTGCAGGTATCAATGCCGCATTGAAGGTCAAGGGCGAAGAGCAGATAGTATTAGACAGATCTCAGGCTTATATAGGAGTCCTCATAGATGACCTTGTTACCAAGGGAACGTCGGAGCCCTACAGGATGATGACTTCAAGGGCGGAGTACAGGCTCTTCCTTCGTCAGGATAATGCAGATATGAGACTTACTCCCATAGGTAAGAAAGCAGGTCTTATCTCCGAGGAGAGATACGGCAGATTTCTTGCCAAGAAGGAGTCGGTCGAGAAGGAGACACAAAGGCTCAGGGATACTTATATCGCTCCCACGGATGAGCTTAAGGTCATACTGGAGAGCGTAGGGACTACTCTACCGCCTTCGGGAATATCCCTGGCAGAGCTTCTTAAAAGACCTCAGGTCACATATGAGCTGATAGCTTCCGTCGATAAGAAAAGAGAACCTCTTCCGATCGCAGTGACGAAGGAAGTGGAGACGGATCTTAAGTACGAAGGATACTTAAAGCTCGAGAAGGAAAAGATAGAAAAGTTCTCCGAACTTGAAAGAAGACTTCTCCCCGAGGATACCGACTACGAGAAGATAAGCGGCTTAAGGCTTGAAGCAAGGCAGAAATTAAATGCCGTACGTCCGCTGAATATCGGACAGGCTTCCAGGATATCGGGAGTATCTCCCGCAGATATATCCGTGCTCCTGGTATATACGGAGATGTTAAAGAGAAAAGACAAAGAGGAATAACGATAATGCCCGAGAATGAAGAACTGACACCTGCCCTTACCGAGGGCGCATGCAGCATAGAAGTCCCCCTCGACGCAGAGGAGATAGCATCTTTTTGTAAGTATGCGGAACTTCTGCGCGAGCGAAATAAGGTAATGAACCTTACTAATATCGTGGATGATAAGGGCATCGCCATGAGGCATTTCGTTGATTCCCTTACGATCGTTCCTTATATAAAGGAAGAGCAGCAGAAGAAGGGAAGAGAAGATCTTACGATAATCGATGTCGGTACGGGTGCGGGCTTTCCCGGTATTCCCGTTAAGGTCAAGCTCCCTAAGCTTCAGCTGATCCTTATGGATTCTCTTCAAAAGAGGATAAACTTCCTGGAGGATGTGGCTTCCGAGATCGGTATCACCGGAGTTACTACGATCCACTCAAGAGCCGAGGATGCCGGACGCAATAAAAGATACAGAGAAAAGTACGATATTGCTACTGCAAGGGCCGTAGCTGCGCTTCCCGTTCTTTGTGAGTATTGTCTGCCTTTCGTAAAGGTAGGAGGCGTATTTCTCGCCATGAAGGGCAAGGTTGAAGAAGAACTGAAGGATGCCACTAAGGCTATCGCAATGCTCGGAGGTACCATAGAGAAGACAGATACGTTCACGCTTCCCGGTACTGATATGAACAGAGCTGTCGTAGTAATAAGAAAGGTCCGCCCGACTCCGCCTCAGTATCCGAGACAGGCAGGCAAACCTTCTAAGTCACCTTTGGGTATTTAAGACTTTAAGTCAGAATGCCAGATAGCACATGACGAACGTGCAGGATAAGAGAACGAATGTAAGAAGCCCCATGAGCCTTGCTCTTATGCTGCCTCTTTTGTTGGTCAAAGACTTCTCTTCTCCGATCTCCTTATCATCTTCACTGACGAGTCCTTCCAGCTGAAGCCTTCTTAAGGTCTCGGCTATAAGGTCATCTGATGCGTGGACGGAGTTTAAGTTGTCGGTAACGGTCTTCTTGATCTTGTTGTCAAACGGAATATTCATATTTTGTCTCACCTTTTACAGTCTCGCGGTTCTCTTCGAATGCGGCAAGCTTCTTCCTTGCCCTGAAGAGACGACTTCGTACTGAACTTTCCGTTATCTTGCAGACGCGTGCTACGGCAGCATTATCCATCTGGCAGTAGTACTTGAGCAGGATAACATCTTTGTAAACGGGATCTAATGCCTGGATAGCATCCCAGAGGGCGCCCGTAGGCTCCATTCTGTCAAGATACAGGTCTTCGATCTCGCGGCCGTCTACAGACGGTCTCACATTGGGAGAGGAGCTCTTCTTGCACTCGAATTGTTCTCCTTCGGTCTCTGTTATCTGATCGTAGGAGCCGGTCCTCGTGGCCCAAGAAGACTTAAGATAGTCTTTGCACACATTGCGGGCGATCGCCATAAGCCAGTACTTGGGCGGGCAGTCTCCCGAGAAAGTGTCGCGCTTGCGGAGGACCTTCACGAATACGTCTTGAAATGCATCCTCTGCAAGACATCTCTTCCCTAAGTAATAACTGCATACACGAAGGACGTCGTCTGCGTACAGGCGAACGAGATCTTCAGTATCGGGAAGCGCAAAGCCTTTGCTCATAAATGTAACCTTTCCTGATGTGATTCATATAGTGGACGATTAGATTCTAATCTTTGTTGCAACAATTTCTCCCGGCATTTTGGGTAAAAATGAATTAATCGGGCGGATGAGCGTTCAAAAGCCTATATATTATAATATACACGCGCGTATATATTATTAATATTTTAGCATTTATGGTATACTTAGAAAGTATGACAAACACCGAAGTGTAAACGGAGGAAATATGGCAAACGATAAAGAGCTGCGTAAGCAGCAGGAACAAGAGATGGATTCTGTTTTCAGATCAGAACAGAATACGATCGTACCCGTAGATCTCGACAGAGAGATGAGAAAGTCGTTCATCGACTACGCTATGTCAGTTATCACGGACAGAGCGCTCCCTGATATAAGAGACGGACTTAAGCCCGTTCAAAGAAGAATACTCTATTCGATGTTCTCACAGGGATTTACCCCTGATAAGCCCTACCGTAAGTGTGCTACCACGGTCGGTGACGTTCTCGGACGTTTCCACCCTCACGGTGACGCATCCGTATACGATGCTCTCGTAAGACTTGCACAGGATTTCTCGCTCAGGCACCCGCTTGTAGACGGCCACGGTAACTTCGGTTCCATCGACGGTGACCCGCCGGCTGCTTACCGATATACGGAGGCAAGACTTGAGAAGGTAGCTCTCGAGATGATGAGCGATATCGGCAAGAATACCGTCGAGATGCGCCCTAACTTCGACGAGCACGAGATGGAGCCCGTAACGCTCCCCTCAAGATTCCCGAACCTTCTTATCAACGGTTCCGTAGGTATCGCCGTAGGTATGGCTACCAATATCCCTCCCCATAACATGGGTGAGACTATAGACGGTGTCATCATGATGCTCGATAATCCCGACGTTACGGTCGAGGAGCTTATGGAAGTAGTAAAGGGTCCCGACTTCCCCACAGGCGGTCAGATCCTCGGAACTTCCGGTATAAGAGAGACATACAGAACGGGACGCGGACGTATCGTTGTCCGTGCTCACGCAGAAATAGAGGAAGCTGCAGGCGGAAGACAGAGGATCATCATCCACGACCTTCCCTTCGCAGTTAATAAGGCAAGACTTATCGAGCGTATGGCAGATCTCGTTAAGGACAAGAAGGTAGAGGGTATCTCCAACCTTCGAGACGAGTCCGACCGTAATGAGATGGTACGTATCGTTATCGAAGTCAAGAAGGATGCAAATCCCGACGTCGTACTTAATCAGCTCTATAAGAACTGTGCTCTTCAGGATGCTTGCTGCGCTAACATGATCGCTCTCGTACCCGACAGCGAAGGTAAGCTCGAGCCTCGAATGATCACATTGATCGATGCTCTCAAGTACTATATCGAGCATCAGGAGAATGTCGTAACGAGAAGAACGGAGTTCGACCTCGAGAAGGCCGAAGCTAAGCGTCATATCGACGAGGGCCTTCTCATCGCCATGGATCATATCGATGAGATCATCGCCATCATCAGATCCTCCAGGACAGAGGCTGAGGCTATGGAGAGGATGTGCCAGAAGTTCGGCTTCTCCGATAAGCAGGCTAAGCACATCGTAGATATGCGTCTCGGTCGTCTTACGGGTCTTGAGAGAGAGAAGCTTGAAGCCGAGATCAAGGAACTTGAGGAGAAGATCGAGTTCTACCATAAGATCTTAAGTGATAAGGAAGTACTTCACGGCGTTATCAAGGATGAGCTCCTTGAAGTTAAGCGCAAGTTCGCTACTCCCCGTATCACAGAGATCGTTCACGGTTCTTTTGAGGATATCGACGATGAGTCCCTTATCCAGGAAGAGGATATCGTTGTTACTCTTACTCACTTCGGTTATATAAAGAGACAGAGGATCGATACATATAAGAGCCAGCACAGAGGTGGCAGAGGAATCTCCGCTCAGAGCAGAAGAGAAGAGGACTATATCGAGAAGATCCTTACTACTACTACTCACAAGTTCCTTCTTTGCTTCACCAATACGGGACGTGTCTTCAAGATAAAGGGTTATCAGATCCCCGAGACGGCATCCCGAAGTGCAAGAGGCACGGCTCTCGTTAATATCCTTAAGCTTCAGGAAGGCGAGAGGATCAGGAACATCATCCCTCTTGATAACTTCGACGACGAAGGTATCTACCTTACTGTAGCTACCAAGAGCGGTATCGTTAAGAGAACTCCCGTTAAGAGTTATGCGAATATCAACAAGAACGGTCTTATCGCCGTTAACATAAGAGATAACGATAAGGTCGTAGACGTAGCAGTTACCAATGAGAACCAGGAGATCATCCTTGTATCAAGAAGCGGTAAGGCAATAAGGTTCAATTCCGACGATGTCCGTGAGACGGGAAGAAATACTTCCGGTGTACGCGGCATGAAGCTCGACGATGACGATGTTATCGTAGGAATGGTTCCCGTTACCGACAACGGCGAACTCCTCGTAATCTCAGAGAAGGGTTACGGTAAGAGATCCGGCGTTGATGAATACAGACAGCAGAACAGAGGCGGTAAGGGTCTTATCACATATAAGGTATCCGAGAAGACGGGTAACCTTGTTGGATGTACTCTCGTATCCGATGAGGATGATCTTCTTATCATCACCGACAGCGGTGTCATCATAAGAGTATCCGCTCAGGAGATCCCTACTTTATCCCGTGCCACATCAGGTGTAAGGCTCATGAAGGCATCAGGCGCTTCCATCGTTGACTTCGCGATCACTTATCACGAGGAAGAGGAAGAAGAGCTTCCCGAAGGTGAGGGAGAAGGTGCTGAAGCTTCAGAGGTTGAAGGAGCATCTGCTGAAGGCGAGACTACACAGGTAACGGAAGAGTCTTCCGATAAGAACGGAGATGATAATGAATAATTCCTTGAGACGTATCGCGGGGAGGATCACTGCTCTGATATTGGCCGTTGGGATATCCGTATCTTTCTTGAGCCCGTTGATGAGCAGGGAAGTTGCAGCTGTAGTAGATCAGCCGGTACTTACCATTCCTACCCTGGATGAAGTCAACTGTGCCGCTTATTGTGTATACGATAAGACCGCTGACCAGATAATCATGAGCAAGACTCCTCACAACAGAGTCTATCCCGCGTCCATGACCAAGATCATGACCGCGCAGCTCGCGCTTGATTATCTCGATACCGATGCCTATCTCACGGTATCCCAGAACGCTCTGGATAATGTTACCAGTGACTCCACCCTGATGTATGTCACTCTCGGCGAGGAACTTAAGGTATCCGAGCTCCTTTACGGACTGATGCTTCCTTCCGGTAACGACGCGGCCAATGTACTGGCTGAAGGAGTTATAGATGCGATGCTGGATAACTATCCGGTCGGAGGAGATGCAGTAGGACCCGACGGAGTAAACTCTCAGTATCTCGTAGATACTCTGGGTGTTACCGAGCAGGAGATCAGGGACAGCTATAAGCTCTCTGCTTTTGCCGAGCTCATGAACCTTCGCGCCAATAACATCGGTTGCACGGGTACACACTTCGTAAATGCTCACGGACTTCACAGTGACGAGCACTATACGACGGCGAGCGATCTTACGAAGATCATGGCAAGTGCGTGCCAGAATCCTGATTTCTGTACAGTCATCAGTTCTCCGACACACATATTCGCGGCGACTAATGCGCATCCCAATGACGCATGGTCTATCGTTACCAATTCCAATAAGATATTAAGCGACCCGTGGCTTTGCGCTACTACGCCCGAAGGCGAGGATACTCATATCACGGCCTTCATCGGCGGTAAGACGGGTACCACTTCCATAGCAGGAACCGGAATGACTACTTATTCGGTCAATGAGAACGGTCACGAGCTCTTTATCTCCGTTTGCGGTATTCCTTCTGAGGAGTACAGCAACCAGACGATCTATGTAGCTTCAGTCGTAGCATACGGTAACCTTACATGCTGGAATAACGATCCTACGAGCGTACTTCCCGGTACAACGGGAGATTACAGAAGGTCTAACTCTACTACGGCGGAGCTTCCCATGTATGATCCTCTTATAGTTCCCGGAGATACGATCGATGTTGATTATATGCCGGAAGGCTATACTCCCCCTCAAGTCACCGAACCTTCTGAGACGGATCCTTCTACCGAAGAGACGGATGCTACAGTCGAAGCAAGTACCGAAGGCAGCGGTGAAGATGATCGCGACACCGACTCCGATACCGACGAGGATGAGGGTGAAGAGATCGATAAGAGTACTCTCAAAGGAAAGTTCCTCTCTACATCCGTAGGAAAGTTCGTTCACAAGAGACCTTTTATATCAGGCGTAGCAGTAGGACTTATGATACTGATCATCGTGATCGTAGCTATCCTTATCGTAAGGAGCGTCAGCAACAATAAGAAGAGAAGAAGAAAGGCAAGACCTTATAACGGTAACGTCAGTCTCTGACGTATCATATGAACAATAACAAAGAAGCAGCTTCCAAGGAGGCTGCTTCTTTTGTTTCAACAATATATGAAAGACCGATCACTCATAACCTTTCCTTACGCTGTCCTCGTCGTCGTCGTGATCTGCCTCGCAGTCATCGTGCTTCATCCACTCGTAATCAAATCTGGGATCTTTCTCAGGCGGGATATATTCTCCGGTATTGAGGTTGGGATCATGCTTTTCCGGATCGTATTTTTCCATCTGTCCAGGTATTCTTAAGAAAGCTTTTCGCATATAAACGATCGTGAAGCTCAATGATATGGACCACATGATCCCGAATATAAGCGTAACCGCACCGGAAGAAGATCCGGAAGCAATACCTCTGATACCCTTGACGATCATCGATACACCTACCGCAATAAAGGGCAACAGCAAGAGGAGCGACAGGAGCATGACTACTTTTTGAGCATCGGACTTTTTATCATTATCATAAGACATACAACACACCTCCCGATTATATTCCGCTTACATTATACATCTTCCGGCAATATAAAAGACCTGCCCCGAAGGACAGGCCTTATTAAGATCAAAATAAGATCAGCTTCTGTATCAGAGATCCTTAACGCTCTCGATAGCAGCGCGGATATTCTCCTCAGACTTATTGAAGAGATCCATCTCAGTAGCATTGAGAGGAAGCTCAAGGATCTTCTCAACACCGGATCCGCCGAGTACGCAAGGAACGTTCATAGCGATGTCCTTCTTACCATACTGGCCGTCAAGCTTTGTACATACTGTACGTACTGTGTGCTCGTTGTTGAGGATGGACTCTGCAAGAGTTGTAGCGGAAACAGCGATACCGTTGAATGTAGCTCTCTTGAGCTTGATGATCTCTGCACCGGAAAGTCTTGTCTTGTCAGCGATCTCAGCCTTCTGCTCGTCGTTAAGCTCAACACCGATAAGCTTAGCATACTCATCAACAGGCATACCTGCGATGTGTGTACGGCTCCAGCAAGGGAACTGTGTCTCACCGTGCTCACCGAGAACATAACCGTGAACGTTTCTAACGTCAACGTTGAGCTTCTGAGAAAGGAGATATCTGAAACGAGCAGAGTCGAGGTTTGTACCGGAACCGATGATAGTACCTGTAGGAAGTCCTGTCCACTCAGTAACCTTATAAGTAACAACATCACAAGGATTGGATACGAGCATGATGATACCGCCGTTGTAGTGCTGCATGATGCTGTCTGTGATGATGTGAGCAAGCTTTACGTTCTTAACAGCGAGGTCGATTCTTGTCTCGCCTTCTTTTCTGGGGATACCAGCTGTTACGATGATGATATCGCAATCCTTAACGTCAGAATAATCACCTGCGTGAATGTTCATGTGACCAAGGAAAGGAAGTCCGTGGCTGATATCGAGAACCTCACCCTGAGCCTTATCTGTGTTAACGTCGATAAGAACGAGCTCGGCACATGTCTGCTTGATAGACATAACGAATGCTACAGCAGCACCAACTGAACCTGCGCCGATAATGGCGATCTTGGAACCTTCTTTTTTGTCCATAATAATGAACCCCCTAAAGATGTATTTTATTAAGGCTCGAAATGAGCCTGAAAAAAGCTAAAGAAAGAATAACAGAATCCATCAAGGAAATAAACCCTAATATAAATAAAATATAAAACATATTTACTTTATATATAGGACCGATCTTTTGTGTAATAAGACACAAGTAAAGACAGATCCAAGTTATACACCTAATTCAAATCGCGTTAACAGACTCTTATTATATGGACTATATAATAGAAAACAGGACTCACCTCCGGAAGGAGACGACCAGGTGCCGTGTAACCTCTTTGCAATAAAGCTCGAAATGCAGTGTTTGCAGGGGGTTCAAGGATCCCGGAAAAGGTACTTCAAAAAAATATCGAAATATTTGAAAAAAGTACTTGCAAAAGGGTTGGTTGCACGATATACTATCGGAGCGCTTGAGGGAGAGCACAAAAGAGCTCAGACAAAAGCGCAAAGGAACTGAAAAAAGTGCTTGACAAAGCAAAACTGGTTTGGTATCCTTACTAAGCACTTCGCGAGAGGGAAACACCTCGGACGAGGGCGCGGATCTTGAAAATTGAATAGAATGCAGAACTTGAAAACAACGAGCCTT
>JAILMW010000034.1 GCA_024692235.1 Saccharofermentans sp.
GGAAGCACTTCGTATTCGCTCATGAATGCCATGCAGGCATCGGCATTTGTAAGAAGACCACCCGATAATCCCTTCATGGCGATAAAGCCCATATCCGCCTCGACTGTCGCCTTTACAAGAGCGATATCACGGTCAGTTGCCAGGTAGCAGAAAGGGAACTGCAAACTCTCATAAAGACCGCTCTTTACTATCTCTTCCGCCACTCCGATAAGATGAGCCGTGATACCGATATGACGTATCTTTCCCTGTGCCTTTGCTTCCTGTAAAGCCTCGTACATACCCGTGCCGTCATCGGGGCGATAGCACTGAGGTACGCAGTGTAGCTGGTAGATATCAAGATAATCCGTACGAAGGTTAGTAAGGGTAGTATCAAGATCCTCCCAAAACTTCTCCGGGGTCTTAGCCATGGTCTTGGATGCAATAAAGACCTTATCCCTCATTCCTTCGAAAGCCTTGCCCACCTTGATCTCGCTGTCGGAGTAGGCTCTCGCGGTATCGAAGAAGGTCATGCCTCCGTCGTAGGCACGGCGAAGGAGCCTTACGGCATCTTCGGTACTGATACGCTGAATAGGAAGAGCACCGAAAGCATTCTGCGGTGTCCTTATGCCGGTCTTACCAAGTACGATCTCCTTCATGTGAGGCCTCCTTTAGAGTGCGAGCTCCAGTAACTTCTCGATATGTATATCCACGCTGTCTAATACAGGAAGAGGACAGTTGTCGGAATTAAGAAGGAGCGGAAGTTCCGTACAGCCGAGGATAACGGCTTCGATACCGTCCCTGTCATGCATAGTAGAAATAAGTTCCTGGAATTCCTTCAATGTCTCTGCCTTCACGATACCCAGCTCAAGCTCTTCGAATATCCTCTTTGCCACCAGTTCACGCTCGGGCTTAGTGGGGACTATGACGTCAATTCCCGCTTTTATAAGGTCTGTCTTCATGTAGTCCTTCTCCATGGTGAAGATAGTACCCAGAAGTCCTACCTTCTTGATACCGCGGCGGGCTACTTCATCTGCCACTGCCTTAGGGATGCTTATGAGCTTAGCGGGAGTCTTAGAAGACACTTCATCGTAGACGATATGCATCGTTGCCGCGGTAAGTGCGATAACCTCCGAACCGCCGTTATAGAGAGCATTTGCCTTCTCTGCCAGGTAGTCTGCAAGGAGGTCATATTTCTCTTCGCACACATAGTTCCAAGCACGTCTGAAGTCGACGCTCTCTATCGCCATATCGGGCATCTGCTGCCCGCCCGTTCTCTTATCTGTCCTGGTATTAAGTTCCCTGTAGTACATGGCGGTGGACTCGGGTCCGGTACCGCCAATAAGTCCGATCTTTTTCATGTCTCATCTCCGAACTTTTCTTCTAATGATACCACACGGATTCCTGATATCAGCGATAGTTTCTTGCTATAGCGATCACTAAGACAATAGCGATATTTCTTGCTCTCATTATCTATACCTTATTCTCTCTTACCGGTCTCAATATTGATCTCTATTATACACTTCGTTACGGTAGTATTCCTGATAATAGACCTCATCGACCCTTACCATCTCGGAAGGTACCGGGATACCAAGGTAATTACAGATATCTGTCATATCATCGTAGTTAAGTGTATCATCCAGACCTATAGTGTTTGACCAGGCACCTATATAGTAGATAGTCGTTCCTGAGCGATAGATCCCGTAAACTTTGTACCAGTCTGTTGAGATAAGACAGTCATCTGTTCGGAAATACTTATCATTGGCTTCCTTTCCCATACGGGTCCGCATATCCACAAAGAGTCTGTCAGCAGTTTTCGTATCGCCATAATCTACGGCCATAACAGAAAGCCTCCACATTTCGCCGTATCTTCCGCCTCCTGATACATATAGCACGGCGCTTTCGATAGTATCATCAGGTTTGCACGGGTAGTATGGAGATTCCAGCCATCCGTGATCCTCACTCTTGTCAAAGAGCTCATATGCTATGGCTCGAGTATTGTGATCATTAAGTTCGATCACATAAGAGAAATCGCTTCGCTCATAGAAAGCGGTTTGGACCGCTTCGACAAGATCTTCGGGCGAATCCATCTGCGTGACGTCTTTATCCTGTGCATACGCTGTAAGCTGAGAGACAGTGAGATCATAACCTGAAGCAGGCAGTCTTCGACTTAAAGCATATGCAACTTCATATGCGATAACATAAAAGATAATTATCAGAACAATAACCAGAGGCAGGATTATATGCAGATTCTTTTTTATTTTGTCCATATCGCATCCCTCGTTTCCGCATCAAGGAAAAGGATATTGGATCCGTCGTCGTGAATAGCCTCTGCCGTATCGATTATCCTGTTAAGTTCTTCTTCAGAACATGAAGTATCGATATAGACAAAGGTCGTAGAAGAAGACCAACGATACCAATGGCAACTCTCCCTGGAGATCCAGACTACATATTCTGAGATGTCATATAACGAGCATACGTCATCTTCTGAATCACAGGTAAGACCGCTGTCATGTATCTCTTTCCTATAATCAGTAAGGTTATATGTTATCGTCTCATCGTAGTCATATCTGTATGACGTGAGCCCGACACTATAACGATATTGCTCTTCTCCGTCATATACAGTGATGCTGGCAGCGCCGGAACCACCATAACGCTCATCGAGGTAGCAGAGTATATCATTATTCTCAGCAAACGCCGGAAGTATCTTCTGTTCAAATATCTCTTCACTGGAGAGATCACATTGCTCGACAGGATATATTTTCAGTAAAGATTGTCCTATGTTAGGCTTACCGAACTCGACAGCTAATCCTTCAGCATTAAGTTCTCCTACAAACGAATCCCACGCCGGCTGATACGGGTTAGGGCCGCTCGTACCAAAGCTCATCAAAAGCGCGAGTAAGATCGACGTCAGAGACAGTATTACTGCTATTATCTTGACCAAGTACCAGTTCTTCATGCTCTGATTATAACCATCCGTCTATAAAGACTGAACCCGAGAAAGTCTGATATCTATACGGACTATCCCTTCAAAACAGCAGCCGGCACAAGGATTAAGCCCACCTTGCAAGAACGGGCGAAAGAAAAACCCGAAAGTGGCTGCTTTCGGGTTTTTTGCTTCTATGTTAGCGAAGAATTAACGCCTTCCATCGCTACATAGATTATACCATGATCACGTATTCTTTCAAGATTTAAGCCTGTGCCTTTGCCTCGAACCTGGCAAGGAGAGGACGCGAGAACTTCCTATTGAAGAAGTCAACGAGAGGTCCCATAAAGAACGCAGAGATAATGGTTCCGACTCCGGGATACTGTCCGTCCTTAGCACCTAAGTATACGCAGATAGTTCCTATAAGAACGCAGATGATATCAGTACCGATGCGAACGAATCTGAACTGCCACTTGGTCCTGTTGGAGATTATTATCGGGATAGCATCGTATGTGGATACACCGAGATCCGATGTCATGTACAGCGAAGATGCAAAGCAGATTATAAGTATGCCTATGCCAAGGAAGACGCATCTTAAGGCGAAGCTCGGATCAGGCGCGAAGTGCGTGATCACACTTTCGGAGAAAGATACGATATATCCCGTAAGGAAAAGATTGATAAAGGTCGCTATTCCTATGTAGTGCTTATCAAGGAAAAGATCTGCTATAAGAAGAACGGCATTTACTATTATGTAGAACGTTCCGAAAGGCATTGTCGACGCGATCTTACCCCAAAGGCCCCACGAGAAGCACTGGAAGGGATCCACTCCGAAGCGGGAGCATTTGAAGAAGCCTACCGCAATGGAACATAAAAGTACACCTAATATGGTCATCACTATCCTGGGCTTAAAGTTCTCGGGCGTCTTGATCTTGGGCATATGTATCTCCTTGCTCATTTTTAAGTCCGTTGCATATTACAACCCATTTCCTCCAAGTGACAATAGAAATAAGTGAACTATATATAAATATCTTGTCTATATTTCTGCATAGAGCACAATATTTGTATTTTTACCGAACTGAATAAGGCAAGTTTTACTTTTTCTGTTATACTTTTAAGGGCGCGCGTATACGTGCGTCTTATCTTTTGTTACAAGAGGAGTATCACAATGCCTGTTACAGAGTATTTGGAAAGAAATGCGGAGCTTTACGGCGATGAGGTGGCTCTCGTCGAATTAAATCCCGAACAGCAGGAGACTGCAAGGGTTACCTGGAAGGAATATGAGCTTATCCAGCCCACCGAATCACAGGCATACAGAAGAGAGATAACATGGAAGGTCTTCGACGAGAAGGCTAACAGACTTGCAAATATGCTTATCTCCAGAGGCATCAAGAAGGGCAACAAGATCGGTATCCTCATGATGAACTGCCTCGAGTGGCTCCCTATCTACTTCGGTATCTTAAAGGCAGGTGCCATCGCAGTACCCCTTAACTTCAGATATACATCGGATGAGATCCTTTACTGCTCTAACTTAGCAGAGCTTGATATCCTCTTCTTCGGACCCGAGTTCATCGGCCGTATCGAGAATATCGAAGCACAGCTTAAGAAGAACAGAGTTCTTATCTTCGTAGGAGATACATGCCCCACTTTCGCTGAGGACTATCGTTCCATAACGGCTGACTATTCGGGAACTGCTCCTCACGTTAACATAACAGACGACGATTACGGTGCCATCTACTTCAGCTCCGGTACAACGGGATTCCCCAAGGCTATCCTTCATAAGCACAGAAGCCTTATGCATGCTGCTGCAGTAGAGCAGAAGCACCATTCCACCGGAAGAGACGACTGCTTCCTCTGTATCCCTCCCCTTTATCACACAGGAGCTAAGATGCACTGGATGGGAAGCCTTGTAGCAGGATCCAAGGCAGTCCTTCTTAAGGGAACAAAGCCTCAGTATATCCTTCAGGCGGCTTCCGACGAGCACTGTACTATCGTATGGCTTCTCGTACCGTGGGCTCAGGATATCCTCGATGCATTGGACAGAGGCGATGTTAAGCTCTCAGACTACAAGCTCGATCAGTGGAGACTTATGCATATCGGTGCTCAGCCCGTTCCCAAGTCTCTTATCAAGAGATGGCTCGAGTACTTCCCCAAGCACCAGTACGACACTAACTACGGTCTTTCCGAGTCCATCGGTCCCGGCTGCGTACACCTGGGCGTTGAGAATGTTCACAAGGTAGGCGCCATCGGTCTTCCCGGATACGGATGGGAATGCAAGATCATCGACGAGAAGGGCGAGATCGTTAAGCAGGGCGAAGTCGGAGAACTCTGTGTCAAGGGTGACGGCGTAATGGTCTGCTACTACAATAACGAAGAAGCAACTAACGAAGTGCTTAAGGACGGATGGCTCCTTACAGGTGATATGGGTCGTCAGGACGAGGACGGATTCATCTACCTTGTTGACCGTAAGAAGGACGTTATCGTCTGCGGCGGCGAGAATCTCTACCCTGTCGAGATCGAGGATTTCCTCATGAAGAACGGTGCCATCAAGGACGTAGCGGTAATAGGTCTTCCCGACAAGAGACTCGGCGAGATCGAAGGTGCGATCATCGAAGTCAAGGAAGGCATGACACTTACAGAAGACGAAGTGAACGAGTTCTGCCTCCAGCTTCCCAGATATAAGAGACCCAGGAAGATCATCTTCGCACCCGTTCTTCGTAATGCTACAGGAAAGATCGAGAAGCCCAAGCTTAGAAGGCTCTATGGTCAGGAGCATCTGGTGGACTTCGAGAATCAGGACTGATATTACTTAATTTGTAACATTGTTACACCATTTTTAAGGTATATAAAAACCCTCTTTCTTCACGGAAAGAGGGTTTTATCGTGTTTATGTTGTTATCACATATTCTCTATGGCACTTACAGCTTCTGCGAGCGTCTTATCGGCAAGATCCTGAGCGTGGATGATCGTGCCGTTCTTACCCTTGGAAGCAAATGCACCTGCAAGACATCCTGTTACCGCAGACTCAGGCGAATTAGGTGCCTGAGGTCCTCCGAGGTCAGTCCTGCACCAACCGGGATCGGTAAGGAACAGAAGTATATCTTCACCGTTTAATGTAACTTCCAGGTCCTTGGTCACCTTATCAAGTGCAGCCTTACTTGCTGAATACGGTCCCTGGTATGGATCGCGGTCGATACCTGAAGTTGTATTAAGGATCCTTCCGAATCCCTTCTTTATCATCTTGGGAAGAAGAGCATAGCAGATCATCATGGGAGCTATGGTATTGACTCTGAAGGACTGTTCATAATCTTCCCAGGTCGTATCCCATACGCCTGATCTGTATGTGACCTGAATACCCGCGTTATTAAGAACTACATCTATGTCGTAATTAATAAGCTCTTCGATAAGCTTCTCGACTTCTTCCTTTATTCCAAGGTCGCATCCGAAGCTTACCGCATCAAGTCCTGCGGCCTTCGCCTTCTTCTCTATATCTTCCGTATGACTCTTATCTCTGCTTACAAGGATAAGATTCACACCATGCTCTATAAGCTTCAATGCCATGAGCCTTCCTATACCTCTGCCGGCGCCTGTGACAAGTACTCTTTTGCCCTTAAGATCTAACATACTATTCCTCCTCTTATCTTACTCAGAGCGTGAACTTCGAAATGAACTTCCACGCATTCTCGCATGTATGGTGACGGCACTCATGTCCCTGTCCGCTAACAGATGCCAGAGCAGTCCTTATAACACCGTCCTTACTCTCGTAGTAGTTGATAGTAAGATACGCGTCACGGCTGTCGTCGTGAATGACTTCAGTCTTCTGCCCGGGATGACCGTAGATCTTATGCTCCCATGTTTCTCTGTCTTCGAACTTTATATCGTTGAAGTCTGTCTTGAAGTCATTGGTATTGGCAAGATATATCGCTCTTTCCAGAGAGCCTTCGTTCTGGAAAGGGAGCTCGGGAAGAGGTGAATCCTCGCCGCCCGAGTAGAAGAAAGGAACAGGCTTATCAAGATTGAATCCGGGATCTGAAGGCTTCTTTCCGAAAGGATTATCCTTAACGGGAAAAAGTGCGCTTGCAGGACAAAATCCCGCGAAATGCTCGGGATATTCATGGTACAGATCCCATGTCTTTGCGCAGCCCATGGAAAAGCCCGTGGCATATATCCTCTTCTCGTCTATGGGATATTTCTTCTTAAGATCTTCCAATATCTGCATCACTTCGCTTGCGGGAAGGTTCTGGTGATTCTCCACGGATACGAAGAGGAAGTCATTCTTATGAGCTACCTCCCACCATTCTGCTACGAAAGTAAGATACATGGATGAATCTCCGCCGCCGTGGAAGCCGAGCATAAGAGGAACCTTGCCGTTATCAAGAAGCCCCTTATTGTAGTAAGCAAAATAACCTGCTTCGTGCGTATCCTGATCCTTGATATTGAAGTTCTCCGGAGAAGTCTTAACAACCGTGCTTCCGGGCTCTTCTACCATATTAAGTTCATCGAAGTCAGGCTCAAGTTCTATCTTGCCGCACCACATCTTGAACCTTCTTACAAAGGACATGAAATCACCTATATAGTCAGGTTCCTCCTTGATAAGAAGATGTTCGCATCCGCTGAAAGCCTCATTTATCTCATCTGAATTAAGAGCACTTATAACGGGTATATCGAAGCGCTCGATATCGGGCTTAACTGTCAGAGCTTCCATATAGCACATGGCGGGAGTGATATCTCCGGGACCCCAGAGGAATTCACCGTCGATCTTCTTTAAAAGGTTCTTTGCGACATAGTCTGCGGAAGCTCCGAAGCTGTAGATATCATTCCTGAACTTGGCACCTCTTATGAAGTATCCCTTGAACTCCTGCGTAAAGAAATCTATAAGCTTAACGATACCGTCATCGTAATTAGGATCCATCTTTACTTCAGCGATAAAGGACTTATACATCTCTACTGTTGCATCAGCCCATCCGCCTTCGCATGTAGGATATACGAATAACACCGCAGAATCGTTAGCCGAAGCTATATCGGCAAGACCTGAATTCCTTGCAAAGGAAGCGGCATCCACGATGCTCTGAGGTTCTTCTTCAAATACCGTAAGAAGAGGTGCTCTGAAGCCGTAGTTATGTACCTTACCGTTGATCGTCGTGGCGGGTATATAAGCCTTTAAGTAAAAGTCATCATAAGTATGTTCCCAGAACTTCGCTCCGTCAGGAAGAAGTATTACTTCGGGTCTTTCCTGTAATCCCATGTGTATATCCTCTTTTCGAAATGATCAAGTAATGACACGCAACACAAGGCGCATCTTCATAATTTTATCAAAAGAAGAAAGAAGAAACTTAATATAAAAGAACAAGGCGATGATAGATCAATAAACCAAAACAATATGCAGGTGTGTTTTACATTTCGATCAATGGTGTATAATCCTATGAGGTTACAAACAAAATAAGGAGAAAGAATTATGGCAAGAGATCCCAAATGGGCAATTAAAGAAGCATGTGAGAATCAGAGCATCAGCAAGATAAGCGTCGACGAGAGCACGGAGAAAGAGTTATTCTCTGCACTTAAGAAGAGCGCTGTCGGTATGTTTTTCGGTTCCATCGCATTACTCGTGGTAGTTTCCGCTATCGTATTCGCACTGGCAACATTCGCAGGAGTAATCATCCACGGCGCAAAGATAGTTGTAGGATACATAATCGTACTCATACTCCCTATCTATTCGATCTATAACATAGTCCACACAAACAGCGCCATCAAGAAGGGCAATTACGACTTCTATCAGGGACAGATCATTACTAAGACTGATAAGGGTTATAAGCTTGCAGGACTTGAAGATCAGGATCTGAACTTCATTAAGACAAAGAGCAATACGAACACAGATAACTACAAGCAGGGCGATATCGTTAAGATAGTAAGATTAGATAACGACCTGTCTCTTTTTATCTGATAAGATCTTAGAAAAATCTTTAAGCAACTAACAAGGGACTGTGATATCACAGTCCCTTTCTTATCTTATCTGCTATCTTAAGGAAACCGTCGCTCTTCATTATCGCTATACCCGTTCCTTCGTCGCCTAACACCACCAGGCTGTCACCGGGGTTGATATCGAATATCTTCCTTGCCTTAGCGGGGATCACTATCTGTCCTTTATCTCCTACCGTGACGATACCGAAGAGATGCTTTCCCCTCGGTGCTATACCAAGGCCTAAGTTATCGGTAGGCTCGTGCTTTATAAGATCGTCGATAGTAACGCCGAATGTATCGGCAAGTATCCTGCTCTTCTCTAAGTCGGGAACCGATTCACCTGACTCCCACTTTGCTATCGCCTGACGCGTAACACCCACCTTATCGGCTAAGTCTTCCTGCGTCATCTTATTAAGTTTACGAAGCCCGACGAGATTATCCTTTAACATCTTTTCTCACCTTTCCCTTCTTTATGCCGAGTATAGCCCAGCGGAAGAACGGTATCCTTGATATTATAGCATTAAGAAGTAATGCTCCTCCGAAGGCTGCTACAGCTGACAGGATGTAGATAACAACTGCGGGAAGTGTGATCTTACCTGCAATAAATACTGCAACTGCCGAGAGACCTATATAGTGGAATACATATATTCCGAAGCTCCTCTTGCTCATCCATGAAGTAAAGTCGTTCCTGAAGTCCATGAACTTTGCTGCTGACGCCAATACGGTAACACTCATATAGTAAGCGAAGAAGGCATATACTATCGTTCTGTTTACGGGTGCCGTCGCATAGTTCTCGCCGTAGTTCATGCTGCAGAATGCGATACCTGTTGCCGCAGCCAAAATGGCAAATAAGGGCAAGTATCTCTTGATCCTACCGATAACTTCTTCATGTGAGAAGATAAAGTATCCGGAGAAGAACGCGATCCCGTAAAGACCCATTCTGTATACAGTGATAACAGGTGTATTAAGGATGAGGCCTGCTCCGTAGAAAGGCACAGCCAATAAAAGAAGTATTACTGTATTCGTCTTGGAGCATACTTTCCACAGGCGTCCCTTCTCAATCTTTCTTACGACAACAAGGACTATCGATAATACCCAGAGCACCTGAAGGAACCACAGAACTCCCGTTCCGCTTACGCACATTATGAGATATTGCACGAATGCGGGAGCTGCCTTCACAGAATCGAATGCCCCCTCACTAAGAGACATATTAAGATAGCCCTGAACATATCCGAATACAAGAAGTCCTATCGTAGAAGGTACAAGGAACTTCGTTGTCCTGCTCTTAACAAACTCCTTATCCGTATGGTTATCAAGATAGATCTTCGATGTTATTCCTGAGACTATAAAGAGCACCGTCATGAACCAGGGATGGACCGCATACTGATAGACATCACCGAATACGAAAGGCTCTTTTGTTATCTGTCCGTATACACTTGGAAGCGCAATCCCGGTGCTCGCATACATAAAGAAAAGATGGTAGAGAACTACCAGTATCTGTACTATCCACTTAATGTTGTCCAAGTAGTGCTTTCTCATATTTATCCCACCTTTGCAACTATCGTTAACATAATTGTAGACGCAGGTAATAACTTAGTCTACCAACCAAGATTCACATTGGAAGCACAGTTTTGTTAACTTCAGTTGCCTTTAGAGGATAAGTTCCATTCCTATCTTCTGAGGAAGAAGTCCCATATTCTCGTAGAATTTCATGGCACCGGGATTACAAGTCCAAACATTTAATGTGATGTTATAAAAGCCGTTCTCTTTTGCATATGTCTTAACATGCTCGAAGAGTGCCTTTCCTGCACCGCTGCCGCGGGCTTTCTCATCAACACATATATCGTCTATATAAAGCGTTCTGATATCGGTTAATACGCTGTTACCAGTTACCTGCTTGAAGATGCAGAAGGCATGTCCCAAGACATCTCCTTCATCGTTCACACAGACAAATACCGGAGCGTTGTCATCCTTGATGATCTCATTAAGTTCATCCTCGTTATACTTAGTAGCAGGGCCTTTGAAGAGATCAGGTCTTCCTTCGTGGTGTACCATATCCACCTGAACGAGAAGTTCCAGGATCCTTGCTATATCTTTCTTCTCTGCTCTTCTTACACTATACATATGATCACTTCCTAAGTATCGACACGAGCCACTCGGGATCGGGAGCTGCCATTGTCCTGTCCATAGCCATCTCCTCCATTATTCCCTGTACGGAAGCCCAGAAACATCTGGAGAGAAGAAGAGGATCTCCGTCCTTGAATATACCGTCCTTCTGTCCCTTAGTAATCAACATGGAAGTTGACTCTATAGAACCCGTGGACATCGCTATCTTACGCGCTTCTTCCGGCATCCCCTTACGCCTTACCTGCCCCATCAGGACGAACATATTAAATACCCAGGGCTGCTCCTTGGCATATGAGAACATCTGTCCGAGAAATCCCTTAAGAAACAGATCTGCCGGGATATCAACGACACCTTCCGCCGAAGCCGACTTTGTACCTTCCGATCCCATCTTAACAAGCTCCGTAAGAAGTTCCTCTTTGGATTCGAAGTAGTGGAACATAAGTCCCGTACTCATGGGAACGGCAGCTGCGATATCCGTGATCTTGGTGTCGTAATATCCCTTTTCAACAAAGAGATCCAGGGCAGTCATCAATATCGCCTTGCGTCTTTCTTCCTTCTGTTCCTTACGTGTCATATATATTCCCTCAGATGTTGATGTCTCTCTTCATTCGCTTCAGGATCCTCTGCACTGCGAACTTACCTGATACGAGTGCGATAGGAAGTCCTCCGGGGCTCATTACCCACTGACCTGCGACAAAGAGGTTGTCTACACCCTTTATAACTCCCTTGAAGCTCATCTGCTTATTGCCGACAGTTGTTACGAATCCCATATAAGATCCGTGGTATGCATTACAGTATCTATTATATGTTAAAGGTGTCCAACAATCCAAGAGCTCGATCTTACCCTCAAGCTCGGGGAATTCCTTTACGATCCTCTTAGTCATCTCTGCTGCTATCTCTTCCTTCTTAGCCTTATATTCTTCCTTAGAAAGGCTGCTCCAGAATTCATAGTCGTCGTCAGTCTGGTTGATATCAGCCTGAAGTACAGCCTTACCTTCGCGAGCAAAGGACTTATCGTAAGAATAGTTCTTAATAAACATCCTCTTATATTCTTTGTTTCCTACTTTAACCGGATCCATATCAAAGAAGAGAGTATCGTCTACAGAGAAGTCCGCATCTATTGCATATGCTGTCTGAAAGCCGCTCGTGACAGGATAAGCCACACGCTTCTCGTAGGCCTTAGAGAGCGCCTTGGGCATATACTTCCTGTCAATAAACTTTCCGAAGAGAAGATCCGTATCGACAGCTGAGATCACCTCATCGCCTTCTACGACAGTACCGTCCATAAGCTCGATACCCTTAGCCTTCTTACCCTCGATAACTATCCTCTTTACGGGTGTATTTGTATGGAGAACTCCTCCCATCTCCTTAAATCTCTTTACTATACGAAGAGTCATGGCAAGAGATCCTTCAAGAGGGATATTGCCGTTACCTGATGCCATCGTCGCATAAGATACGAGAAGAGAATAAGCAGTGTAATCTGCAGGAAGGTAGTCACACATGAGCTTTCTTATAACCGGACTTTTAAATCTCTCACCGAGCTGCCTGCAATTGATCTTACCGTACTCCTTCATGACCTTAGGCATGTTGGCCATATCCTTACCCATCTCGATATAGTCCTTGACTCCCATCATGTCCATAGGCTTATCTGAAGGGATAACGCAGCTCTTTGCATACTCTACATGAGTAAAGAACTTTCTGATCTCTTCTTCATCCTCAGGAGATGCAGCGATGAACTCATCCTGTGATCTGCTGATATCCTTCCAGAGTGTCAGTTCCTGACATCCGACTCTGCTCGTATAGAACTTATCCGTATCTGCATACTTAGTATTCTCATCGATCGCACCTACTGTCTTCCATACATTCCAAAGCTTAGTATCCTCAGCAGTACCGGTAAGCCAGTGTATGCAGTTATCGATATGGTAACCTTTGCGGTTCCAGCCCATGCACTCTCCGCCTGCGATAGGATTCTTCTCATAGATCTCTGCCTCAAATCCTGCCTTGAGCGCATGAATACCTGCGGAAAGTCCTGCGATACCTGCTCCTACTACGATTACCTTACCCTTATTCTCTGAATTCATGTCCATATCCTCCTTCATTGTTGAACGTATCTTCATTGAATATATATTCAATATAATCCCATGATCATTCTTTGTCAACACTTATTGAATTCGAATTCAACGAAATTTATAACAAACAAAAGGACGGCACTAACTATAAAGTGTAGTACCGTCTCTAAAGTCTTAATTGCCGTTATATCAGGATCAGGCCTTCTTAAGTTTACCGGAATCCTTCTTCTTACGGATCTCAGACACAGTCGCGATCAGGACATCTGCAAAGACGAACAGCGTAAGGAAGAATACGCCTAATGCCTGTATCAGGTCCGTCACATATAAAGGCCACTTTACATCCTTCATGTAGAAAAGCTTCGGTGTCTTATATATATGTATTCCGAAGATCATAAGGAAAGTGATGATATATACGATATCCATCTTCCTTATCTTCTCACGCTTCTGCATGATGAATGCTACAAGCGGGATGCAGATAAATACCGAGCAGTACATGAAGCTGAATGCGGGGAATCCCACCATGATGCCTGTAAGAAGAGCATATGTCTTCCACTTCTCTTTTGAGAAGTATGCCATTATCGCAGAACCTATCGTCAGTACAAGCGATATATAGTGAGCCTTATTCTGCGCATCTGCATAGGAGATCTTACCTCTGTTAACAAAGAAGGTATGGACCGCCATTATGGTATTTGTAAAGTTCAGCTTATTACCAAAACCGTATGTATGAGGATCCGAATTATCGGGACTCATTAGGAGCGCTTCAAGGAAATTGGGGATCTTGCAGAATCCTCCCATGAATGCAAAGGGCACAAAGAAGAATATCAATCCGTAGATAACTACTCTTATCGACTCCTTCCATCTCTTCTCCTTGAGAAGCAAAAGGCCGAACACTGCAGGATAGATCTTGATGCAGGCAGCAAGTGCCAGACAGATAAGCGAGATCTCTCTTGCGATCTTATTGTCCGAATCCTTAAGGAGCAAGTAAGTAAGAAGTAGCATCAGCGCGATAAAGATGATATTAGCTCGCTCAAACTGATATATAAAGGGCGAAGAGAACATGATGCAAAGTACAAGTCCCTTCTGAAGGTACATCTCCTTCTTCTCCCTCTTCTTTGACACCGCAAGTCTTTCTTCCTTTGAAGAGAGCTTTATGAAGTTCTCCATGATGTTCACGAACAGATAAGTAGTAACTACCATATACATGGTAAATACGATGGCACCGCCCGTAAGGTACTTCATTCTCCTGACATGAGAAGAAGTATAAAGTCCCCTGGGAACGAATCTCGATATTAACCAATAAAAGCAGTAACAGATAGGAGGATATATCCTGTCCGTATCTATATAAGGATCCGCCTTTCCCGCATGATTAATGGGATTAATAAAGTCCATCCAGGAATCGAAGGGGTCATTGAAGTACATTACAGACACACCGAAGTCCTGCATATTACTTGCATTAATAAAAGCTATGACAGCCAGTAATAACATTCCGCCGAGAAATATGTACATGAGCGGATACTTATTCTTCTTATCCATTAACCCCACCTGTGAATATAACTCGATTAATGATATTAATTATGTTCTTCAAAGTCAAATCACGACATTCCCTTCACCGCAGAACTCGGATATTATGCGGACTACATCAGGATCAGATGAGACAAAACATACAGGATCTACACGCATCATGCTTCCGTCCGATACAAATTCGATATCAACGGGAACATTGCCGTGGAAGTAGCAAAGAAGATTAAGAAGGCGCTCGTACTTGGGATCCGTCGTCTTGCCGTCGAACCTGATCCTCATGCCCATGGGAGCTTCGGGATTCTTCCCTTCTTCAGGCTTTCTGAACGATCTGCCTTCAGGCTTGGGGTGATCATTCTTTATAAGCCTGTCAGTAGCAGCCATGGCATTCTTGACTCCGGACATCTTGTCTATGGCATCTGCCTCTTCGTCATTAGTCGGCATCCTCACTATCTCATCGACAGATAAAGAGAACGAATCCTCTCCCCTTATCCTTCTCTTACCTATAAGAAGATATGCCTCATTAGGTTCAACAAACTTAAGATACTCGTCCATTATCCTTCCGAATAGGACGGCCTCGTACTGTCCGTACATATCCTCTGCCGTTAGTATACACATGGAGGTCTTGTTCTTAGTGGTACGAAGCTTCTTTGCCATTACGATACCTGACATTATGACGGGCTTATCGTCATTTAAAGACTGTATACGACCGCCGTCCCTGTACTCCTTCAAGTCCAGCATGGTAAATGTGGAGAATCTGTCCACATACTTGGAGTAGGCACTTAAGGGGTGGCCCGAGAGGTATATACCTACTATATTCTTCTCGTACTGAAGCTTAACTGCATCAGGATACTCATCGAAATGCGCTATCCTTATGGAAGGACCTGATACTGAAGCTGAGTCATTTATATCAAAGAGGCTCATCTGGCCTTCGACCTGCCTGTTGTTGCTGCCGGTGAGCTTCTCGAACTCTGTCCTTATGGTAGCAATCATGGAGGCTCTGTTTATTCCGGTCCAGTCAAGAGCTGAGGCCAGAACAAAGGACTCCAGCATATTCCTCTTGATATCCGTACCTGCGCATCTTACCAGGAAATCTTCAAAAGACCTGTATTCTCCGTTCTGCTCCCTCTCGTCTATCATATCCTGAACGGAACCTTCACCGACGTTCTTAAGAACCGACAATCCTATCCTTATTGCCTGATCGCCTTCGGGAATGAACTTTGCCTGACTCTTATTGACATCAGGGGGCAGTATCTTTATCCCCATGGGACCGCAGCAGTTGATATACCATGCGGCTGCCGCGATATTGAACCTGAATGAATTCATCATCGCCGCCATGAACTCAGTAGGATAGTAGCACTTAAGGTATGCGGTATAGTAACCGACTACGGCATAAGCGGCAGCATGGGACTTATTGAAAGCATATCCTGCAAAAGCCGCCACGTCGTTATAGATCTTGTCTGCAACCTTCTCGGGAACACCGTGAGCGATGGCACCCTCGACGGTCTTGCCGTTCTCATCGGTACCTCCGTAGATAAAGAGCTGCCTGTACTTCTCCATGAGAGACTTTTTCTTCTTGCTCATGGCTCTTCTTATATTGTCCGACTGCCCCATGGAGAATCCAGCCAGGTCGCGGACGATCTGCATTACCTGCTCCTGATAGACCATACATCCGTATGTGACATTAAGGATGGGCTCTAAGAGCGGATGGTCATATGTGATGGACCCGGGATCATGCTTGCACTTTATATATTTAGGTATCTGATCCATGGGACCCGGGCGGTAAAGAGATATACCGGCGGTGATATCCTCTATGGAGTTAGGCTTTAATTCCTTCATGAAGGATGTCATGCCCTTACTCTCAAGCTGGAAGATACCTACCGTATCGCCTTCTCCTATGAGCCTGAAGACATCGGGATCATCCAGAGGCAGAGCATCGAATATTATCTCCTTGCCGTATCTGGCCTTTACCATATCGGCAGTATCACGAAGGACAGTAAGAGTACGAAGTCCTAAGAAGTCGAACTTCAAAAGGCCTACGCTCTCAATATCCGCCTTGGCAAACTGTACTACCGTATTATTATCGTTAACTGCAAGAGGAGCTATATCCGTTATAGGCTTACCCGAGATGATAACACCGGCGGCATGAGTCGATGTATGTCTGGGCATACCTTCAAGCTTCATGGCAACATCGATAACTCTTCTTATCGCATTATCTGAATCGTATTCATTTCTAAGTTCCTTATTGATCTCAAGGGCACTTTTTATGGTTATTCCGATGCTCTCGGGAATGAGCTTAGCTATCCTGTCCGTGTCTGCATAAGGAAGGTCCATGACCCTGGCTACATCTCTTATGCACATCCTGGCGGCAAGTGTACCGAATGTAACTACCTGAGCAACTCGGTCCGAGCCGTACTTGGAAGTAACATAGTCAATGACCTCCTGCCTTCTCTCGTAGCAGAAGTCAACGTCGAAGTCCGGCATGGACACACGTTCACTGTTAAGAAATCTCTCGAATACGAGATTATATCTTATGGGATCGACATCAGTGATACCTATGGCATATGCAACAAGAGAACCTGCGCCCGAACCTCTTCCGGGGCCGACCATGATCCCGTGTGTCTTGGCATAATTTATAAAGTCCCAGACTATAAGATAATAGTCCGTATAACCCATACTGTTAATGACATCGAGCTCATATCGGGCACGCTTATAGTAGACATCCTCATCCTGCGCCTTGCCCTTGATATCAAATCTCTTCTGAAGACCTTCCTTCGTCAGATGATAAAGATAGGCCTTGTTATCTTCATATCCGTCAGGTATCTCATATTCCGGAAGATGTATCGTATCGAAGTCATACTGAGCCTGACACATGGAAGCGATCTTCTCGGTGTTATCCACTGCTTCAGGAAGACTTGAAAAGAAGCTTCTCATCTCCTCTTCCGACTTAACGTAGAAGTCATCGGTTTTCATGCGCATACGATCTTTATCGGTAAGCTTGGCCCCCGTCTGAAGACAGAGAAGTACATCCTGAACATAGCTGTCTTCCTTAAGAAGATAGTGACAGTCGTTGGTAGCGGCAAGCGGTATGCCGGTCCTGTTCGAGATACCCGCAAGAGCAGCATTGACCACGGACTGCTCGGAAAGCTGATTGCTCTGGATCTCCAGATAGTAATTACCGCGGCCGAAGAGGTCGTCGTACCACAAAGCCTCCTGCTCTGCTTCCTTGACCTTACCCTTGATAATAAGCTCTGCAAGACGTCCCGCTGTACATCCCGACAGGCAGATAAGACCTTCGTGCCACATGGCAAGAAGCTCCTTGTCTATCCTCGGGCGCCGATAGAATCCTTCAGTATATCCTGCCGATACGAGCCTGTTTAAGTTACGAAGTCCTTCGTTGTCCTTGGCAAGGAGTATCAGATGGTTATAAGGTTTTACAGTTCCAGTCGCTTTCTTATCGAACCTTGAAGAAGGCGCTACATATACCTCGCATCCGATTATGGGATGGATACCTTCCGCGGTCATGGCTTTATAGAATTCTACGCATCCGAACATTGAACCGTGATCGGTGATGGCACAGGAAGTCATACCGAGTTCCTTGAGCCTTGCTACCAGGTCTTTGATCCTTATGGCACCGTCCAACAGGCTGTATTCAGTATGAAGATGAAGATGCGTAAATCCCATATCACTTACCGCCGTTACCCTTGAGGGATATTATGACGTCACGAAGCTCTGCGGCCTTCTCAAAGTCAAGATCCTTGGCTGCGGCCTTCATCTCCTTAGTAAGCCTTGCAATAAGCTTTGTCTTATCTTCATCGCTCATGCTTCCCGCATCACCCTTATCGATGAGTTTTCTTGCATCAAGCTTCTTGATCTTCTCGGACTTGGCAGAATCCGAAAGTGTCTCGAAGACATTCTTGACCTGCTTTATTATCGTCTTGGGAACTATTCCGTGTTCCTCGTTATATGCCTGCTGGATAGCTCTTCTCCTGTTGGTCTCAGATACGGCATTCATCATGGAATCCGTAACGGAATCCGCATAGAGTATGACGCGGCCGTTGCTGTTACGGGCACATCGTCCGATTATCTGGATGAGAGATCTCTCGGATCTTAAGAATCCTTCCTTATCCGCATCAAGGATCATAAGGAGAGATACTTCAGGAAGGTCGATGCCTTCACGAAGCAGATTAATACCTACTATGACATCTATCTGATCCGTACGAAGGGAATTTAAGATCTCCATCCTCTCCACCGTCTCTATATCAGAATGAAGATATGTGACCCTGATATTCTCCTTGGACAGGAAGTCTGTAAGATCCTCACTCATCTTCTTGGTGAGAGTCATGATAAGAGACTTCTCGCCTCTCTTGTTATTCTCTCTTATCTCATAGAGGATATCCTCGATCTGTCCTTCGACGGGACGGATGGATATCTCGGGCTCGAGAAGTCCCGTAGGCCTTATTACCTGTTCTACTATCTGACTTGAGTGCTCCTTCTCGTAGTCCGCGGGAGTCGCGGAGACGAAGATGGTCTGCCCCATCCTCTGTTCGAACTCCTCGAACTTCAGGGGACGGTTGTCGTATGCGGAAGGAAGGCGGAATCCGTACTGAACAAGCATGTCCTTGCGGGCACGGTCACCGTTATACATGGCTCCTACCTGCGGTACCGTAACGTGGGACTCATCTATAAAGAGAAGGAAATCCTCGGGGAAGAAATCCATGAGAGTACAGGGAGCTTCCCCGGGCTTACGCTGGGCGATATGCCTTGAATAGTTCTCGATACCCTTGCAAAAGCCCGTCTCTCTTAAGATCTCCATATCGTATCTGGTCCTCTGCTCGAGCCTGTAAGCCTCGATGAGCTTACCCTCGTCACGAAGCACCTTGATACGGTCCTCGAGTTCTTCCTCTATAGTCACGATAGCACGCTCGAGCTTTGCTCTTCCCGTAGCATAGTGAGATGCCGGGAATATCTCCACAAAGCTCCTGCTGTATTCCTTCTTGCCGGAGATGGCATGCACAAGGCTTATGCTCTCTATCTCGTCTCCGAAGAAGCTTATCCTTGTAAGAACATCCTCCGAATCGGGAGTATATATGTCAAGTACGTCTCCCCTGCATCTGAAGGTACCTCTCTTGACCTCAAAATCATTTCGCTCATACTGGATGTTGATAAGCTCCGCCATAACGGCATCGGGAGATATCTCCTGACCTACATGAAGGCTCACCATCAGGGACATATAATCTTCCTTCTCGCCTATACCGTATATACAGGATACGGAAGAAATGACTATGACGTCGTCACGTGTAAGAAGATTCCTCGTAGCGGCGTGACGCATCCTGTCGATCTCGTCGTTGATGGAACTGTCCTTCTCGATATATGTATCGGTAGCAGCGATATAAGCTTCCGGCTGGTAGTAATCGTAGTAAGATACAAAATACTCAACGCAGTTCTCCGGGAAGAGCTCCTTGAACTCCGAATAGAGCTGTCCTGCCAGTGTCTTATTGTGCGCCAGGATAAGAGTCGGCCTGTTTATCTGCGCTATGACATTTGCCATGGTAAAGGTCTTGCCGGAACCCGTGACACCTAAGAGAGTCTGAGCCCGCTCATTGTCCCTTATGCCACGGACCAGTTGTTCTATTGCCTTGGGCTGATCTCCCGAAGGCTTGTGCTCCGATACTAACTTAAACATAAGAACAGTATACCACCCGAAGAGTCACAAGAAAATATGTTCTTTAGTGACAAATAAAATATCCCCTCTCCGCCGTAAGACCGGAAAGGGGATGGAAGCTATTAAAGCGGATCAGGCAAGTTCGACCTTATCTACAAGATCCTTTGCAAAGAGCATGAGTACTCCTACCAGTACTGCCGCGAATGCCGCTGCCACCAGGAAGAGAGAAGCAAGGCTTCCCTTAAGTACTGCAAATACGATGATGGCAGGTACGAAAGCAAAGAGCACGAGTCCGTATCCGATGAATGTTCTCAAGGTGATGAGGAGCACTCTTCCCAAGGACTGGAATATACGAAGGGACATAAGTCCTACCAGCTGGAACAGAAGGTCGAATGCAAGGATCATGACTGCTGCGCTTATACCTTCGACGATCGTCAGATGACCGAAGAAATATACGAGTGCACCGCATACTGCGGAATCAAAGAGCATCTCGGGGATACTTGCGGCTATACATGCCATGAGCTTCTTGGATGCCTTCTCGGGAACCATGAAGATGTAGGGTCTGTTGAACTCGAGTATGGTCTTACCGCCGCCGTATACGACTGCATTGAGCATGATCATCATGACCATGACTGCAACGAGGTTGCCCTTAGGTGAGTCCATTACGTTCATCTTATCCATCATGAGACCGTAACCGAAAGTGATGATCCTGTATATGATACCCAGAGGGTTGATGAAGAAGAGCTTGGCTCCTCTTGAATTCTCAAGGAAATGCCTGTATGTGAATGCCGAAGCACCCCAGCCCTTTTTAAGGGTCTCCTTACCTACCTTTATCTTGGCATTGAGCTTGCTCGTATCAGTATCGACGCCTGCTCTCTTAGCCTCCTTCATGTCAGCGAGCTTCTGTGCTCCTGCCATGGCAGACTCGTAATAATCAAGATCCGTATTGAGATACAGAGCAAGGATACCTGCGATAAGTGCCACTACGATAACTGATCCGATGATCGTGTAGACCATGTTGTTATAAACGATACCCGTATATACGAGATTGGTCCATCCTGCTACGGGGAAGAACTTAGCGGGAACGGCAGAACCGACACCTGCGACGATACCCTTGAGTCCGAGAGCACGGATAGCACCGATGGAACCGCAGCTCTTGTAAAGGATCGCGAAAGACGCTGCTACGAAGAGCACGTTTACCGCCAGGAAGATCCTCTTTACGAGAGTGATCTTCTCTTCACTGTCATTAAAGTAAGCGCAGAAGAATGCACCGAGAGCGTAGCCTGCGCACATGACGATGATATTGCCGAGTATCAGAGCGATAAGGTCCCCCGCCCTGAATCCGAACATAAGGGACAGGCTCGTGGACTGGCAGCACAGCACCCAGAGAAAGAGTCCGCACATCTTCATGATACCTGAAGATGCAAGGATGAGATTGAACTTCGGGGTAAAGGGTCCTGCCAGATGGAAATTGACATCGGCATATGTAAACCCTACGGCACCGTTGGTAAGTCCGGAGGAGAATACAAAATCAAATACGATGATGCTTATGACATTGATGGCACCTATGGAGAGTTCCAGGTTCCTGACCTTCTCAGAGTCATCTCCCGCATGCGCTCCCGTCCAGATCATGAAGACCGTCATAAGGATGGCAAGGATGGCGACAACAGGTATCCATGGCTTCTTGGCCAGGTCTTTCCTGATTCGGTAAAGTGTTGCAGATAACATGATCAAGCCTCCTCAGGTGTACCTTCTGTGATCTCGAAGAAGAGCTCATCAAGGGACTTCTCGTCCTCGTCTCCTCTGTTGTGCTTGGTAGCTGCGATCTTGCCGTGCATCATGATGTGGGCAACATCCCAGTAATCCTCGATGGTATCGATCATATGTGTGGAGATGAGCACTGTCTTGCCCTCTGCCTTGAGCTCACGGAAGAGCTGCTTCAGTTCCTTGATAGCATGGGGATCGAGACCTACCATGGGCTCATCGAAGATGACTACTGAAGGGTTATGCACGAGAGCACAGCAGATGGATACCTTCTGCTGCATACCCTTGGAAAGCTCCTTACCCATCTTCTTTTTCTTATCGGCGAGCTCGAATCTCTCAAGGAGCTTATCTGTGATATCTACATCCTCGATCTTATAAGCTCTTCTGATGAACTCCATATGCTCAGCTACCGTAAGGGTATCGTAGAGCGCGGGGATCTCGGGGATATAACCGAGCTGTCTCTTAGCCTCAAGACTCCTGTTATCGATGCCGTTGATCTCGATAGTACCGTTATAACGAAGAAGACCGTTAATGGACTTGATGATGGTAGACTTACCTGCTCCGTTCGGTCCTAAGAGTATTCCGACCTCACCGTCCTCTATCCTGAAGGACAGATTGTCATTTGCTAGAAAGTTCTTATATTTCTTGGTTACATTGGTTACGGTCAACATCCGAACACCCTCCGTTCTTTTACTTCAATCAGATGATATCAGTCGCAGTTTAAGCAATGATCATCCAATGTATAAGAATGTATAAAGATAGTTTCCGATAATGCGACAGTTTTGCCAAATACACTTCCCGGCTCAACGATATAATAAGATGGTTACGGAGGTTATCCTATGAAATACAATAAATTAAGCGCTGTCTTACTTACCGCTGCAGTCGTTCTTGCAGGATGCGGATATAACGATACGGAAGCGACAACTTCCACATATATGTCAGAGACAGAAGAGACAACAGTCACTGTCGAAGATATCAACAAGCACACAGATCCCTCCGGAACGGAGACAACAGTCGCCGTCGAAGATATCGACACGCACACATATCCCAACGGAACATGGAATAAGACTGAGTGTCACTCCTGTTGCAACGCAACTGTTGAGATAACAAATGCGGACGACGAGGGCTTTGATTTCAGCGGTCAGTTCTGCACCTTTGCCAAATACGGTGAGATGGAAGGAAGAGCCGTGTACATATCCGATACAACTGCGGTATGGCCTCCTCTCGATGACGATCCTGATCCTGTCTCTACTCCTTCAGGATATATATACTTCGAGTTCGACGATCAGGGTCTTCACATCACCACGGAAGGAAATATCGATGTAGGGCCGGGACCGAATCATTCAGGATATTTTATCCAAGGTGATCCTCACTACATTAACGATGAATATATAGCGGAAACTTTCTCTGAAGATGAACTCTCGGTCATGAGTGAGATCCTTACTCAAGAACAATACGAAGATGAGTTCACAGTCGATATTAATCGTACGCAAATGATCACAAGCGATATAGAACTTGAAGACGGCAGAACAGGACGACTTATACAAGGCTTTGTCCCCGGTGATGCACTCGCCGCAGGATTTGATATGCTGATCACTGACGACGGGATCATCTACTATCTTAATATCACGGGAACCTTTGCCACCAACGATGGATCTTACGAAGGAACCGAGCTTCCCGGTTATTCGAACATATAAAAAGCGGGAAAGCTTATAACTTTCCCGCCTTGTTATCAGTACAGATACTTATTGCTTACTCTTAATGTACTCGTCGATACCCTTGGCAGCAGCCTTACCTGCGCCCATTGCAAGGATAACGGTAGCAGCACCGGTAACAGCGTCACCGCCTGCGAATACTCCCGCCTTGGATGTCTGTCCGTTCTCTTCGGAAGCTACGATACACTTCCACTTATTGGTATCAAGACCTTCTGTTGTAGAAGCGATAAGAGGGTTAGGAGAAGTACCGAGAGCCATGATTACCGCATTAGTCTCAAGTTCGAACTCGGAACCTTCAACAGGAACAGGGCGTCTTCTACCGGAAGCATCGGGTTCACCAAGCTCCATCCTGATGCACTTCATAGCACGGACGTTATGGTCATCGTCCTCCAAGATCTCGATGGGATTTGTAAGGAGTTCGAACTTGATGCCCTCTTCCTTAGCGTGATGTACTTCCTCGACTCTTGCGGGAAGCTCAGCTTCTGATCTTCTGTATACGATAGTAACTTCAGCGCCAAGACGAAGAGCCGTACGTGCAGCATCCATTGCAACGTTACCGCCGCCGACTACTGCGACCTTAGCGGGTCTGAAGATAGGCGTATCGGAATCTTCACGGAAAGCCTTCATGAGGTTATTACGTGTAAGATACTCGTTAGCGGAGAATACACCCTTTGCATTCTCGCCGGGAATCTTCATGAACATGGGAAGACCTGCACCGGAACCGATGAATACTGCCTCGAATCCTTCGTCTTCCATAAGTTCGTCAATAGTAACGGACTTACCGATAACTACGTTAGTCTCGATCTTAACGCCTAATGCCTTAACATTCTCGATCTCGGCTGCAACAACTGTATCCTTGGGAAGTCTGAACTCGGGGATGCCATATGTAAGAACTCCGCCTGCCTCGTGAAGAGCCTCGAAGATAGTAACATCGTAGCCTAATCTTGCAAGATCGCCTGCGCAAGTAAGACCTGCGGGACCTGAACCGATGACTGCGATCTTGTGGCCGTTAGGCGCGCAGTCAGTATGAGGCTTGATGCCTTCTTCTCTTGCACGGTCAGCGGTATATCTCTCGAGCTTACCGATAGATACCGCATCGCCTTTAACGCCTCTTATGCAGAGAGCCTCACACTGAGTCTCCTGAGGACATACACGTCCGCATACTGCGGGAAGTGCACTGGACTCGGAGATCTTATCGTATGCACCCTTGAAGTTCTGTTCCTTGAGAGCCATGATGAATCCGGGGATATCGATATTAACGGGACAACCCTGAACACATCTGGGATTCTTACAATTAAGGCATCTTGATGCTTCAAGGACTGCCTCTTCTTCTGTATAGCCGAGGCATACTTCGTCAAAGTTCTTCGCTCTGACGGAAGCCTCCTGCTCGCTAATGGGTACTCTTTCAAATCCGGGAGCTGCCATTACTTATCACCTCCGTCACAATGTCCGCATCCGCCGTGATGCGTATCGCCTTCCTTGAGCTTGAGCATTGCTCTTCCCTCTTCGGTGCGATAAAGCTTCATCCTCTCCATAGCCTCGTCAAAGTTGACCTTGAATCCGTCGAACTCGGGACCGTCGATGCAGGCGAACTTGACTTCGTCACCTACCGTAAGACGGCAGGCACCGCACATTCCGGTACCGTCTACCATGATGGGATTCATGCTGACTATAGTGGGGATGTTGTATTTCTTAGTAGTAAGAGTACAGAACTTCATCATGATCATAGGTCCGATCGATACACAAAGGTCGTACTTCTTGCCTTCCTTCTCTACAAGGTCGGCGATGACTTCGGTTACAAGTCCCTTTCGAACATAAGAACCGTCGTCTGTAGTTATATAGAGATTACCGGCTACTGCCTTCATCTCATCTTCAAGGATAACAAGATCCTTATTCTTAGCTCCTACGATAACATCAGCGTCGATGCCGTGTTCGTGAAGCCACTTTACCTGAGGGTATACGGGAGCAGTACCGAGACCGCCCGCTACGAAGAGGATCTTCTTTTTCTTAACTTCCTCTATATCATCCGTAATGAGCTCCGAAGGCTGACCCAAGGGTCCTACAAAGTCGTGAAGATACTCGCCTTCATTTAATTCCTTCATGCGAAGAGTACTTGCACCTATAGTCTGAACTACTATCGTTACAGTACCTTCTTCCCTGTTGTAATCACATACCGTAAGGGGAACTCGCTCGCCCATCTCATCGATCCTGACGATGACAAACTGACCGGGCTGACAATACTTCGCTACTCTGGGTGCTACGATGTCCATAAGGAAGATGGAATCGTGAAGCACGCGCTTCTTCTTGATCAAGTACATAGATATGCCTCCATAAGCCAAAGACTACCTTAGTACTATATCAAATACATTTGCCCATCTCAATCACCTAACATGAGTGTCGACCCTGACAAAATAAAGAAATCGGCACCGCCACAGACGATGCCGACTCTAATAAAAATCATTAACTGACTTACTTCTTCTTTTTTCTTACTACTGTCACGATGACTGCAAATGCCGCGGCAATGCTCGCTACTGCCAAAGTGGCGGGAACAACTACCTTTAAGATATCACCTTTTGAATCGTGATCGGTCTTATCTTTTACCTCGGAAGGATCAGAAGTTATAACTTCATCGGTGGTGACTGAAGTCTCTTCTGTTGTCTCCCCGGTCTCTTCCGAAGTTGTCTCTTCAGGTGAAGAAGGCTCATCCTCAGGAGATTCTGAAGTAGATACTACAAATGCCGTTACCCAGCATAAAGGCGCATTCCAGTTTATGGTACATTCATTTACGGAATAAGCTTCTATATTATCCGCATAGCATGTGGCAGGAGGAGTAACGCCCGGCTGCCAGCCGAGAGACTGGACATAAGGATCTTCCATGCCGCTGTTAGGACCTCCGACAAGAACACCCGAAGGTGCGCTCGGGAAGGACGGATCTATGGAATTAGCCCAGAACCTGTGGTGAGGGTTATGCGCGGTATTGCTGCCGTAACCTGTTACGTAGGAGAGGTTCATGGGATTTCTTCCGAGAAGATAATCAAGACCTGATGTCACTCCGTTGATATAAGATTCGTCATCTGACAGGAGATAAGCATAGGATATTACTATGGAGTTATCAGCCACGAAGGAATTGGAGCCCCATATATAGCCCGTATTGGAATTGTCGTAGGAGATGCTGCTCGGGGCATAGGGCTGGCCGAAGCCCTGAGAAGCTTCCCTTCCCGTATACGTATCTGCGGCAGATATTACGGACGCCTTAAGAGCTTCGTAGGAATCAGTATCAAGTACATCGCCGTTAAGTACCAGTGAGAGGTTGCCCAGGGACGATACATGTCCCCAGTCGAAGCTTCCGTAAGTTCCTACGCTCTCACCGCCTCCGAGGCTCACGGGGATCTGAAGATACCAGGAAGAAGAGGACATATCGGCAAGATAAGCCGCATCTCCCGTTGTGATATAAAGCTCACATGCCGCCCAATAGAACTCGTCGGTCACGTTATCGTCACCATAAGCTCCGCCTCCTGCAGGGCTCTCAAGAGGAGCATACATCTCGGGGTGCGCCAAAGCTGCGGCATAGGTCCTTATCGCTATATCAAGACACCTGTCCGCGAACTCGTCGTCTATTCCTCTCCAGAGCCTCGACGCCTGTGCCGCACATGCGGATACATTAAGCGTAGCTGCCGTTGAAGGAGGAAGTATCACTCTGCTCTGGATATCGTCAGAAGGAGCAAGTGCCAGTCCGGTCCAGCTCTCGTCATGCATCTTATGGTAGACCATGTCGGCATAGTCGCCGTCTTGTACCAGCATGGTGAACATCCATTCCATCTCCCACCTTGCTTCATCCAGTACGTCGGGATAGCCGTTAGAATTCTCGGGAATCGACATGGAACCGTCAGAGAACATATCGGATGTTCCCATATAGACTGAAGTCTCATAGAGATTCTGAAGGAGCCACAGGGAGATACCGCCGTTTACAACATACTTTCCGTGATCTCCCGCATCGTACCAGCCTCCCGTAACATCCTGCGTTACTCCGCTGTCACCTATACCCGCGATATCGGGAAGATGTCCGGCGGCACGTGAAAGCGCAGCAGTATCGCCCGAAGTTATGTACTGCGACTCTATCTCTATGCCCGACCTGTTCTGATAGAAATAATTGAAGGAATCGTCAAGGAGGGATTCGAAGTCAGCGATATTACCTATGCCGAAAGGATACGACGTCTCGCCCGAAGACACCTCTATAGTATATGTTCCGGCCTCATCGAAGGAAGTAAAGTCCAGTATATGAACGTTATATCCGGAGTCGGGATCCATTCCGAAAGGCTCGGAAGTACCTGTAAATACCACATTGCCGTCCCGGTCAATAAGACTGAACTCCACTCCTGAAGCCTCATCAGATACAAGAGTAGCCTTCTTGGCTCTTCCTGTCATGTATCCGACCTGATTGACCATTACAGTGCCGCCTGAAGAAGAGCTTACGGGAGCACCGCTGTCATTCTCGTCCGAAGTCAGGTCTACAAGGGACATATTATCGAAAGCTATCACCGTTCCTGCCGGGAAGCACACGCTGTCCGTATACTCTCCGTCTCCGCCTAAGTGAAATGCCCACTCGGCAGTCTGAACCGTCTGACCTGCAGTAAATGTAAGATCTACTACCTTAGTCTCATTTGCATTTATGGGAAGTCTGTCCCAGGTCGCATCAAGATCCGTACCGTCGCTGTTGTTGTGCCATACTTCAATATTACCTTCGTAATTACCGATCTTGGTATAGTACATACCGCTATTGGAGGATGTCATCTCATAGTGAACATGGTACTGATGTCCCTGCACTATCGTAAGATCCCTGTGTCTGAACTGGCAGTCCCATCTGTCCGTACCGCCGTTAGATGCACCGCCCGGGTTATCTATTGTGACGACGAACTGTCCGTTCGTCACTTCAAAGCTCATGCTTCCCGTTCCGGATGTTGCCGTCTGCCAGGGCATTCCCACTCCGTCATCAAAAGTAGTAGCGCCGAGCTGTTCGCCCGCCGCTACCTTATTGAAACTCACAAGTGATATTGCAACTGCAACCGTTACTGCCAACAATGACTTGATCGTTCTATTCATATGAACCTCGCTTATTTGCCAAGTTTGTATCAGTGATAAACTACTACCGTTGTTCCTCCGGGGATGTTGTTATAGATCCACTCAGCGTTAGCGAGCTCGACTCTTACACACCCGTGAGACAGTGCCTGTCCGATCCTGGTATCACAAGGTGACGTAGGCCTCGGAAGCTTGTTATACAAAGTACTGTGTATCATGTAGTCTCCGCAGAATCCCGTAGCGTAGAAGCACCTTACTCCGTAGGAATCAAAGTAATATGTCCTTCCCTGTACATGGAATACGCCCTCGATGGTGTCATGTCCGGGAGCACCGATAGTACATCCGAAGGAATCGATCCTGTACCAGTGACCGTTATCGTTCCTGTAGATAGCTACCGTGAAAGTACTCTTATTTATGAGGATAAGATAAGGCGTGGGGCTCGTATAGTTCTGAGCCATTACATCCATAGAATCCGTAAAGAGAGGTGTGGATACGAATGCGCCTGCGGTAGAACCGGGCTCTGCGCCCTTGGGGAGAACACGGATCTCTACTGCCTCCATACGATAGCCGCAGGAAGATGTTCCGCTGTACTCACCGTTCTTTGCCCAGCCGAGCCAGCCGTAATTCTCAACGTGTGATCTGTACCAGACATCGTAATTGGCGGAATCAGCTCCCGTAAGCTCGATCTGGATAGCTTCAATCCTTAAGCCCTGGCCTTCCGTGCCGCTAACTTCGCCGTTATATCTCCACTCGGGATCCCATCCGATATTCTGAATGTGGGTCCTGTATCTGATACCTATATCATCTGCGCCTGATACTTCGATCCTTATGCCTTCAAGTCTTCTTCCGGCACCGGTGGAACCGCTCGTGGCACCGTCACCTACGAACCAGGTCCAGCCGATATCCTGAACATGAGAGGAATAGGATACATGAACGACATCCGAAGGACATGCAGGGAGCGTGGAATCAGTAGCCGGAGCCTCCGAACCCTTGGGAAGGACTATGACCTTGATAGCCTCTACACGAAGAGCACAACCTGTTGTACCTGCTACCTGGCCGTTGCAAGCCCATCCGAGCCAGCCTAAGTTCTGAACATGAAGTGAATAATAGATATCGTAATTGGCCGCATCGTTTCCTGTAAGTTCGATCTGCAGCGCCTCTATCCTGAGACCTGCACCTACCGTACCTGCGGTAGCTCCGTCGTAGAACCAGTCTGCATCCCAACCCTGATTCTCTACATGAGCCTTATATCTGACACCAAGCTCGGGGTCATTGGCGATCAATATCTTAACAGCCTCCATTCGAAGACCGCTTCCTTCGGTTCCGGCAGTCTCTCCGTTCCATACGCTGTCCTGCCATCCGACATTCTGGACATGTGTCTGGTAAAGCGCTGCAGGGCCGTCAGCCAAGACCTTATTCGGTGCAAAAGCCGCGAAAGTGACGAGCATGGAAGCTACTGCCAGCAATCCGGCTGTGATCTTTCTGATTCCAATCTTCATATATCCTCATGTTCTCCTTATATTTATACATATTCGAGATTAACACTATGTATACCACTAATCAATGAACTAATGTTGCAGTTATCTTAAAATGAGGACACAAAAGAGGCGACCGCTTATAAATGCGATCGCCTCTGATATTACAAACTCAAATCAACTAAAGATCTTCCGAGCGGAGGAATACTCGCTAATAGAAGATTGATGTTCACTTCCCATTGGTATCACCCCTCTCGTATTTCTTTTGTATGGTCTTATTCTAACCCGTACAAAAATGAATTGTGTTATCCTGTTATAAATAAAATATGAACAGTCAAATTGCCGAAGAAGCAAAATGTGATACAATACCTATTGCTCGCGGATGTGATGAAATTGGCAGACATGCCAGATTTAGGTTCTGGTGCCTCCGGCGTGCAGGTTCAAGTCCTGTCATCCGCACCAGATCAGCCCCGTATCAGACCGGTACGGGGTTG
>JAILMW010000023.1 GCA_024692235.1 Saccharofermentans sp.
TGCCGACCATCGCTATCCAGTAAACAAGGAACATGACTACAGCGAAGATAGGAAGACCGAGCCATCTGTTTGTAACGATCTTATCTATCTTGTCCGAAGAAGTCAGAGCCCCGGCATTTTTCTTCTTATAGCATGACTTGATGACCTCCGCGATATAAATATAACGTTCATTTGTGATAATGCTCTCAGAATCGTCATCAAGCTCTTTTTCAGCCGCTTTAATATCATTTTCAATATGAGCCATCTTGTCGGATGAAATATTCATCTGCTCGAGAACCTTATCGTCACGCTCGAAGATCTTGATCGCATACCATCTCTGCTGCTCTTCGGGCATATCGTGAACGGCTGCTTCCTCTATATGAGCGATAGCATGCTCGACCGGACCCGAGAAAGAATGTGTAGGGATAGTCTTAGTAGCCTTAGCAGCTTCAATTGCAGCTTCGGCTGCCTCCATTATGCCTGTTCCCTTAAGAGCGGATATCGTTACTACCTTACATCCGAGCTGTCTTGAGAGCTCATCGATATCGATCTTGTCACCGTTCTTCTCGACGATATCCATCATGTTGACGGCGATGACTACGGGGATACCGAGCTCGGTCAGCTGGGTTGTAAGATAGAGATTACGCTCGAGGTTAGTACCGTCTACGATATTGAGGATCGCATCGGGTCTTTCCTTGATAAGATAATTTCTTGCTACTACTTCCTCCAAAGTATAAGGGGAAAGCGAATAGATACCGGGAAGGTCGGTGATTATCACACCGTCGTGCTTTTTAAGCTTACCTTCCTTCTTCTCGACCGTTACTCCCGGCCAGTTACCTACAAACTGATTGGAACCCGTAAGTGCGTTAAAGAGTGTAGTCTTACCGCTGTTAGGGTTACCCGCTAATGCAATCTTGATGTCCATTTTCTCCCCCTCTTGTTACTCGACTTCGATCATCTGCGCATCGATCTTCCTAAGGGACAGTTCGTAGTCTCTTACGTTGATCTCGATGGGATCTCCTAAGGGTGCGACCTTTCTTACATAGATCTCAACGCCCTTCGTGATCCCCATATCCATGATCCTTCTCTTGACGGGACCTTCACCGTGTATCTTCTTAACCGTGACGGTCTGTCCTACCTTGACCTCTTTAAGTGTCTTCATGGTTCCCTCCTCGCTTTTCAGATCATTATCTTTCTGGCCATCTCTTCACTGATGGCTACTCTGGAGTTCTTGATATTGACGATCACATTACCTGCAAGGGCATTGACGACAGTCACACCTGCACCGACCACAAAACCCAGATCTTCCAGATGCTTCTTCATCTCAGGAGACCCTCCGATCTTCCTTATGATATTCTCTTCGCCTCTCTCTGCCAGACATAACGGCATCATCTCACACCTCCTGTTAGCATAAACTAACCAATGATCGCTAACAATATAGTTAGTTGAGCCTAACTTGTCAACACTTTTCGCTCATAAAACTTGAATTATCGCTATTTTTGTGCAATTTTATTAGCAGTAACTAACTTAATGAGGAACGATACATGAACTACGAGACTGTCATAGGATTACTTATACCCTTCCTGGGTACCGCTCTGGGATCGGCATGCGTATTCTTCATGAAGAAGGATCTTAACCCTCTTGTACAGAGGGCTCTTACCGGATTTGCGGCCGGCGTCATGGTGGCAGCTTCCATATGGAGCCTTATAATCCCCGCTATGGATCAGTCGGAACACATGGGACGTCTCGCATTCCTTCCCGCATTCATCGGATTCTGGCTCGGTATCCTGTTTCTTCTTTTCCTGGACAGTGTTATCCCTCACCTTCATATGAATGCAAAGATGGCAGAAGGTCCTCATTCCAAGCTTGCCCGCACCACCATGATGGTACTGGCGGTGACACTTCATAATATCCCCGAAGGAATGGCGGTAGGTGTCGTATATGCAGGTTTCCTCGCAGGGAATACTACCATCACTGCAGGAGGTGCACTTGCCCTGGCTCTGGGTATAGCCATACAGAACTTTCCCGAAGGCGCGATAATATCCATGCCTCTTCGCGCTGAAGGCAAGAGCCGCACGAAGGCTTTCGCGGACGGTGTCCTCTCCGGAGCAGTCGAACCTGTCGGTGCTCTGCTCACCATATTCGCCGCAGGGCTGTTTGTGCCTTTCATGCCGTATCTTCTGAGCTTTGCGGCAGGAGCCATGCTCTATGTCGTTGTTGAGGAGCTGATCCCGGAGATGTCCGAAGGCAAGCATTCCAACGTAGGAGTTCTCATGTTCTCACTGGGTTTTACCGTTATGATGGCACTTGATGTTGCTTTGGGATAAATCTGTTATAATGCATATGTATCTTATTGCAAGGAGGGGTGGATATGCCTATACAGGAATCCGGAGAGATGTATCTCGAGACTATACTCGTATTGACTAAGAGGGGAGGTCCCGTAAGATCTCTTGACGTTGCAAATGAGATGGGATATTCAAAGCCGAGTATAAGCCGCGCTATGGGCATCCTCAAGAACGACGGATATATCGAGATAGACGAGAGCGGATATATCACCCTCACGACAGAAGGCAAGAAGATCGCCAAGACCATCTACGAGAGACACGTCGTTATAAGCGAACTCCTTATATCCCTGGGCGTAGACAAGAAGACGGCCGAAGAAGACGCCTGCCGAATAGAGCACGTCATAAGCCCCAAGACATTCAGAGCCCTAAAGAAGTTCAATAAGGAACGACAGGAAGGATAAGACAGAACAAACGGTGACATGAAGTCACCGTTTTTATTTGCGCGTAAGGCTCTCTACCTTTCCGTCTTCTATCTTCAGGATATAGTCACAGCTTTCTGCTATAAGCTCGGGATCGTGGGTGGACACGAGTATGGTATGACCCGAATCCGCCAGCTTCCGCAGGAGCGATCCCACCTTCTCCATATGCGAATAATCAAGGCCGGATGTAGGTTCGTCGAACAGGAGGAGCTTTGCCCCCGATGCGATGGCTGATGCTACCGCTACTCTCTGCTTCTGACCGCCTGACAGTGCCATGGGATGCTTATCCTTGAATTCAAGTATCCCCAGACTGTCCAGGATCTCCTCACATCTGCCCTTATCCTCTTCCTCCATGGACAGGAGGACTTCATTTTCCACGCTGTCGGTAAAGAGCTGGTGGTTAACGTCCTGCATGACCATATAGCACAGGCGCAGGCGTTCCTTGCCCTTATATACTTTCCCGTCTGCGGTTATGGTTCCGGTACATCTCTTAAGAAGACCGCAGACCCCTCTGAAGAAGGTGGACTTACCGGTACCGTTATGACCGACTACCGCGATGACCTTACCCTTGGGAAGCCTCAGCTCAGGGATATTCAGATCCAGATCCTTCTCATCGTAGTCGCTGAACTTGCGTCTTCTTATAACGTGTGGTTTCTCATTGTAGGAGAAATACATATCCCTTATAACGACCGCATCTTCTTGGGAAACAGCGACATCTGCCGTATCCGTGATCTCATCGGGGTCGAACTCTACAGGACGGAGCTTGAGCTCTTCTATCTTCTGCTGTCCCAGGTTCCTGAATTCCTCTCCGGTCCATTCGTGGGATATCCTGCCGTTCTCCATATAGATGACACGGTCCACCAGAGGCGCCACATACCACAGGCGATGCTCCGATATGATGACGGTCTTGCCCTGCCCTTTCCACCTTGCAACGGCGTTGCTCAAGTCATTCATGGCCTTTATATCGAGATTGGAAGAAGGTTCATCCAGGAGCATGACCTCAGGAAGGAGCGCGGATACGGAAGCACATGCTATCCTCTGCTTCTCTCCGCCGGACAGGCCGAATATGCTCCTTCCAAGAAGTTCCTGAAGCTGCATCTCATCTTTTACGTCAGCAAAGCGCTTCTTTATCTCTTCGGGAGGAAGACCTATATTCTCGGGACCGAATACTATCTCTCCATCGGTATCTATAGAGAAGAACTGGCTCCTGGGATTCTGGAACACAGTCCCTACCACTCCTGCAAGATCATAGAGTTCGGTATTCCTGATATCTCTGCCGGCTACCGTCACGTCACCTTGAAGATCCCCGCTGTAGTAATGAGGAATAAGACCGTTTACGAGCCTTATGATCGTAGTCTTACCGCTTCCGGAAGCTCCGCACAGGAGCACGGTCTCGCCCTTTCTTATCTTAAGGGAGACGTCGTTAAGGAGCCCCTTGGAGGCACCTTTATAACAGAATGACACATGGTCGATAATAATGATATCTTCGTTCATCTTATATACTTCACAGCTATGAACAATATTGCTGCAGACAGGAAGAGCGCCATCATGAGGATGTCCTTTACGGTGAGCCTTAAGTCAACTACCGAAGATCTCTTTACCGTTCCGCCAAGGCCTCTCGTGACAGCTGCAGCCGACAGTTCATCGCCTATATTTACACATGAGAACAGGAGCGGTATCATCCTGAACTCCACCATCTTTACTACATTTCCTCCGCCGAGCACGATGCCTCTCATCTTCATGGCATCATTTATATGGCGGTATTCTTCCGCGATGGTAGGAAAGAATCTCATTACCACCGCAAGAGATATTGTAAGTCCGTCCGGGACATGCATCTTCTGCATGGCCGATATGAACTCGTCAGTCTTCGTTGTCCTTATGAAGTACCACGCGGTAATGACCGACGGCATGAACTGAACTACGATCCCGCAGTATCCCGTAAGAAGGGATACGACTATTCCTCCGTCTGAATTTACCAGCACGACAAAGTTCACGACAAGAGCCGTTACATAAAGAAGGAAGAACTTAAGAGCACTCGAATACTTCTTCTCTGCCACCAGAAGCACCAGCGGGATAAGAGTTATAAGTATCCTCACTGCCCACAGGAGAGGTGTCGTGGCACTCATCATGACTATGGTAGACACGATAAGCACCATAAAGAGCTTGGTCCTGGGATCGAGCTTCATCTCCATCTTATACGATACCCGCCTTCTCAAAATGCTTCCTTACGACCTTCTTGCCAAGTACTGCACCTATGATCCCGAAGATAAAGCATACTACGACAAGTATGCCGATGGTCTTCGGGTTGACCGCACGGAAAAGGCTGTCTGCATAATCTTCCGAGAATCCGCCTTCGATAAGGCTCTTCCTGTAGGAATCCGCCGTAACGATTATAGGGAAATAATTAGCGCATACCCAAAGGCTCATGAATGCGTTGCTTATAACAGTCTTCTTATAGCTCTTATATCCGCCTGACTTAGCGATAAGGTCAGCTATTAGTCCCGTGAGGATTATCAGAGGAGCACCGAGGTAACCCATACCCGTGACAAACATGATGATCGCCATAAGGACCGACATTATCGTAAGCATTCCGAACTTCTCTATCTTGGTATAATAGAGCATCATGGGAATGCCGCTTACCAGCGGGAGCAATACTACATAACCGGCAACGATATAAGGATGTATATAACCCGTCATACCGACTGCCATCTCGATCACGAATAAGATCGCAGTAAATATTCCGATCGTAATAAAATCTTTGGCTGTTAACTTCTTACTATTCATAAAGGATTCCTCCGTATATTGTGTAAAAGGCCGCATGCAATTAGCGGACGCTAACAATAATAGTTAGCATCCGCTAAATTGTCAATCTGTTATTATCACGATATCAGAAGGCCGTCACATCAACCTGCTTGCAATGTGACCATAGAAGAATACTTGCCTCCCAGTGCCATAAGCTCCTCATGATCGCCTCTCTCGATTATCTCCCCGCCTGATACCACAAGGATCTGATCGGCATCTCTTATGGTCTTGAGCCTGTGGGCGATAACAAGGAGCGTCTTATCCTTACAAAGCTCCGATATGGCCTGCTGGATAGCTCTCTCATTGTCGGCATCCACGCTGGCGGTAGCCTCATCAAGTATTACTATCGGAGAATCCTTAAGGATACATCTGGCGATGGATATCCTCTGCTGCTCACCTCCGGAGAGGGACGCTCCGCCTTCACCTATAACGGTATCGAAGCCTTCGGGGAGCTTATCTATAAACTCCAGGCATCTTGCCTTGCGCGCAGCCTCGATCACTTCTTCACGGGTAGCATCGGGACGGGAGATCGCTATGTTGTTATAGATCGTATCCTTGAAGAGATATACTCTCTGGAACACCATGCTTATGTTGTCCATGAGGCTTCCGAGCGATATATCCCTTATATCCTTACCGTCTACGAGGATGCTGCCTGACTTGATGTCCCAGAATCTTGCAAGAAGAGATGCGATGGTGGACTTGCCGCCGCCCGAAGGACCTACCAGAGCAGTCATATTTCCGTAGTCCGTCTTAAATGATACAGACTTAAGCACATCTGAATCCGTATAACCGAATGTGACATCCTTATACTCGATGGCCGGGGATGACTTCTTCACTGTAAGGTCAACAGTATCTGTTCCGTTATCTTCGAGTTCTTCCGCAGCAAATACTTCCTCGATCCTGTCAAGGGCGGCCGCGGTGACCGTGAGCCTGGGCATCTCGCCGTAATAGGACTTTACCGCTATGAAGAGATCCAGGATAAATAAGGTCATACCAACCATATATTCGGCGGTCATAAGACCGTTGACATAAAGATATGCCGCCAGTGCGAATGTCAAAGATGTTCCGATACCGAATGTAAGGTTCAGTGCCCTTGACCAGGGTGTATAGTCTACCTCGAATCCGATGCTGGCCCTGCAGCTCTCTTCAAACTCATGTGTAAGCCTCTTGGACTTCTCGCCCAGAAGATTATATGACTTGATGATGCCCATTCCTTCCGCGAAGTCCAACACTTCATTCGAGAGCGTCTCGGACTTCTCCTGCTTCTCCGCGGAACGAGAGAGTGTGCTCTTGAGCATCAGATTGCCGACTACTATAAATGCCCCTGTTACGACAGCCGAGAGGATACCGAGGCGGATATCCATAAAGAACATCATAACGATCATGATGAACTGGGATATCATGAATGTAACTACGGTAGCCAGTACACCCATACAGTTCTCTTCGATAAATACCATATCAGTAGCAAGGACAGAACTTATCTTACCCATATTGCCTTCTGTAAAATATCCCATGGGAAGCTTTCTTAAGTGATCGCCGAGCTTCATTCTCATGTCGGCAAAGATCATATAACCCGTAGCCGACTGAAGTACATTAGTCGCATGCTCCAATATCATCTGCAAGATGACGGCGCCTGCCAAGGCAAGTCCTAAGTATAAGCATCTGCTCTTATCCATCTCACCTCTCATGAATAACATGATCGTGATAAAGCTGATCATAAGATGAGCCTTCATCAGGAGCCCTTTGATAAACGATGTGACGTAGGAAGCTCTGATCCTTGTCTTGTACTTGCCTGTCATACTTACCAGTCTGTGAAGTATCTTGATCATATATCATGCCTCCTTGATCTTCCAGGTGCCGGCGCTTACCGAAGCATCCCAGAGCTTTTTGTATTCAGAACAGGAAGCAAGAAGAGCATCATGTCTGTCGGAAGCAATACATTCGCCGTCCTTCATTACACATATCTTGTCCGCATTCTTGATTGTACTTAACCTGTGCGCTATAACGAGCACTGTCTTATCCTTGATGATCTCGTCGATCGCCTTGTTCATCTTGTCCTCATTCTCGGGATCCATAAAAGCCGTAGCTTCATCGAGGACTATTATCGGAGCATCCTTAAGGATCGCTCTTGCAAGAGAGATCCTCTGTCTCTCACCGCCTGACAGCTGTTTACCGCCGTCACCTGCCATTGTCTCGATGCCTTCGGGAAGCCTTGCCAGGAACTCATCACACTGCGCTCTGCTTGCAGCCTGAAGGACCTGCTCTCTCGTAGCCGAAGGATCACCGATCAGGATATTCTCATACAAAGATGTATTGAACAGGAACTGCTCCTGGGATACATACGCCACCTGATCATTCAGCGCTTCGAGCGTCATGTCGGTGATATCCTGACCGCCGATAGTGATCGATCCCCGGTCGATGTCATAGTAATGGACAAGGAGCTTGGCCAGAGTGGATTTACCGCTTCCGGATTCTCCTACCAGCGCAGTAGTACTGCCCTGCTTAAGATCGAGAGAGACTCCGTGAAGCACTTCATCTTCTTCGTATCCGAAATGAACATCCCTGAAGGATACATTCCTGTCCTTACCCGTAAAGCCTGAAGTACCTTCCTTGAGCGGAGGGTGCGACATGAGCTTCTCAAGCTCCGTGATCTTGAAGTTGAGCTCGGGGAACTTACCTGCAAAGTTTAATGCCTTAAGTACAGAAGGACCCACCGCAAAGGACATGCAACATACGAGCACGAGCTTATCCAAAGTGAGGCTTCCGCCTAAGATCATGTTAGAACCTACGGGCACGATCAGGAGGACAAGACACGGAAGGACCGAGGAATATACCGCCATCCAGGGCCAGCATGCCTTATACCATGCAAGTGTAAAATCACGGTAGTTCTTTACTACATCTCCGAATCTCCTGTAGGAATCTCCGTCCTTATTAAAGACCTTGACTACTTCCATTCCGTTGACATACTCGATGATGGTATTGTTCATCGTAGAAGCGGCGCTGTAGTAAGCTTCCATCTTCGACATACCGAGGTAACCCATGATACCCATGGCGGCGCCGCCTAATACGATAGGCACAAGTGACAGGAGTCCGAGTCGCCAGTCAGTTACGAACATCAGCACGAGGATGATGACCGGGATAAGGATATTCGCGATACCTTCAGGAATTGCGTGAGCCAGAAGGAGCTCAACAGTATCGATATCATCGACAAAGACCTTCTTGATCCTTCCGTTACCGATCTCCCTGATATTACCCAGAGGCTGCTTCTCCAGCTTGTTCTGAAGTGATACACGAAGGTTCTTCAGAGTACTGTACGCACTTATATGAGAGAAGACCAGTCCCTGAGTATATAAGAATGCATAGAGCACCTCACACCCCAGGAAAGCCGCTACTCTCACCATTATGAAGTTCGCGTCCAGGCTCTCGCCTCCGGTAAGGGGAGCCAGGATCTGATAGAGGAAGTAATACGGCAGGACACTGCAGATAATGCCCAGCACCATCAGTATCACTGCCGCGTATGTGTACTTTTTATATTCTCCGATATACGGAGCAACTTTCTTGAACATATGCCGTTCCTTTCTTTGTTTATACTCTCCGATTAGCCGAGGCTAACCATAAGGATTATACATATACAAAGGACGGCAACTACCAATTACAGTTCTTTTTCTGACAATTTCCGCTCACGGAATCTCTTGGGACGGACATCGTAACGTTCCCTGAAGGCTTTGGCAAAATAGCTCATGTTATTATATCCGGATCTTGTAGCAGCTTCCGTCACATTGTAGCCGTCAAGAAGGAGCCTGGCTGCATATTCCAGACGCATTTCCTGCACATAGGAATGAAGCGAGGTCCCGTATACCGAGCGAAATGCTCTGTTGAGCTTGCTCACGCTCATCTTCAGATCCTCCGCTACCATAGAAGCATCGTAATCCTTGTAGGGTTTGAGCTGTATCGTCTCGCGAAGATCATCTAATGCCCTCGCCTCATCGCGACTTACGACTACCCCTTTCTTACAGGGTTCTCCGTCATCGTGGATTATGGCATAGAGCGCCAGTGCGGTAAGTTCTATCATCTTGGAATCCATGAAGACTCTCTTAAACTCTTTGTAACGGTCCGCACTGTCTATCTCCGACAGCACGCGGTACATCTCAGGTGTTATCCTGGTCGTCCTGACTTCGTCAAATACCGCTCTCTTTATAAGGTCTGCTTCCTCCGGCATGAAATGAGTATCAAGAAGTTCCATGAACCTTTCTGTCTTCATCTGTATGCTCTTGAACATGAACCTCACTCCGCTTCTATAGTTCATGTAAGATATCCGGTCCTTATTACGATATATGCACAGATCCCCTTTGCGCATAAAGACATTCCGGATGTCGGATCCCTTCTCGGGATCTTCTACCGACCATTCGATATCCCTGGTGAGATTGAACATGATCTGGATCTCGTCGAATCCCGCTTCCCTTATCCTTGTAGCATCCGTATCTTCGTGGAATTCGATCTCCCATCTGTAGTATGAGATATCACTGTCCGATCGCTGTCCCGATATATCCAGATCTCCTATATCGTTAAGAAGACTTCCCTTGCCGCTTATGTAGTCATCGAGTATCTCAGATGTTACCGTCTTGTTCATATCCATCCTCCGCTCTGATCTCCCGGATATCATAACACTATTTGTTAGCATATGCTAACCGAATTGAAAATCATGTGCGCGTAAATCGGGCGATAAAGCATGCATATGATCGAAAGATAGCATTTTTGACCGCCTTCACGGACCGTGACCCACCTTCCCGGTAGGTATAATTACCCTTGGAGAAAAACGAAAGAGAGAATAAAGATGCGATACACCCAAGGCTTTTATCCGATAATCGGCAAGGAAAATCTCTCCAGGGATATATTCTCACTGACTATATGCAGTCACGAGATTGCTTCCGTTGCCGTGCCCGGACAATTCGTTCATATCGCCCTTCCGGGGCATTCTTTAAGAAGACCGATATCCATATGCGATATTGATAAAAACGCTCATACGATAAGGATCGTATTCGCGGTAAAAGGCTCAGGGACCAGGGATCTGTCATGCCTTAATACGGGCAATACCATCGATATGATAGGCCCCCTCGGTAACGGCTTCACACTTCTTGACCGCTCTTCCAAGGTCATCCTTATAGGAGGAGGTATAGGTACTCCTCCCATGGTAGCGATGGCTTCATATTACGGCGGTAACGCTCACGTCATTTCGGGCTTCAGAGATAAGACTATGGTGATACTTCAGGATGAATTCAAAAGGAATACACCGAATACTTATGTGTGTACAGAAGACGGCTCGGAAGGGATAAAAGGGTTCGTGACAATGCCTCTTGAAGAACTCCTTCAAAAGGAGCATTTCGACATGGTATATGCCTGTGGTCCGATACCGATGCTAAGAGCTGTGGCGCAGGTGACAGAGCGGTATGACACGCCCTGTGAAGTATCCATGGAACAGCACATGGGATGCGGTATAGGAGCGTGTCTTGTATGCACATGCAAGATAAAGACGGAGGAAGGTATCGATTTCAAGCATGTCTGCAAGAACGGGCCCGTATTCGATGCAAGAGAGGTGGAGTGGAATGGCTGATCTTAATGTAAATGTATTGGGACACGATTTTAAAAATCCCATAATCATGTCTTCGGGAGTATTCGGTTACGGAAGAGAATACGAAGAATTCTTTCCTCTGGAAAAGCTCGGCGGCATGGCTACAAAAGGAACTACACTCTATAAGAGGAACGGAAGCGAAGGCAAGAGGATCACGGAGACTCCCAGCGGTCTTTTATTCTCAGTAGGCCTTCAAAATCCCGGTATCGACTACTATATAGAAAATGAACTTCCTAACCTCCTTACGAAGAATACGAATATCCTGACCAATGTAGCTGCATCAGATAAAGATGAATACCTTAAGATAATCGACAAACTCGAGCAGACCGACGCTCCCATAATAGAGCTCAATATCTCATGCCCCAACTTAAGCGGAGAGCCCTATGGCGTATCCTGTTCGTCTACGGAGATGATCACAAAGGCAGTTCGCGAGAGGACTAAGAAACCCCTTACGGTCAAGCTCTCTCCCAATGTGAGAAATATCGGTGAGATCGCCAGGGCGGCTGAAGCAGGAGGAGCAGATGCCGTCTCTCTTATAAATGCGATCTCAGGCATGAAGATAGATATCAATACAAGAAGGCCTTTCCTTCGTAATAATCACGGAGGTTTCTCAGGAGCAGCCATCTTCCCCATCGCTCTTCGGATGGTGTGGGAAGCTGCAAGATCCGTCAAGATACCTGTCCTCGGAATAGGCGGCGTATCTTCCGGAGAAGATGCTCTTCAGATGATAATGGCAGGCGCTTCGTGCGTAGAAGTGGGATGTGCCATCTTCAAAGATCCCTATGCGCCCATTAGGATCATAAGAGAGATAGACGAGTGGTGTGATGCACATAAAGTAAAAGACATCAACGAGCTTATCGGTGCCGTTCAGCCCTGGTAAGCACCCTCCGCATAAACATTGAAATGCTCCTTACCCGCAACTGCGAGAAGGAGCATTTCTTTATGCATTTAAATATATGGAAGAAGCGTCACTCTACATTCTTCAATGCATCGGTAAGAGGTATCCTCTTTATCCTTATCATGTCAAAGAAGGCGACTATGGCATATGCCGCAAGAAGTATCGCTACTCCCTTAACCATACCCAAGGGGCTTATGTAAGCCTCGAACCATCCGCTCATGGAATACATCATCACGGCAAAGGCAAGCTTCAAGCCGGCGACGCTTAAGTACGAAGTAAGGAATGCAAATACCACGACCACTATCGATGTCAGAAGTATATAGAGGCTGTTGATCTCACGGTTCTCGTAGCCCAATACCTTGACCATGGATATGGAGCCCGCATTCTTCTCGATTATTATCTTTGTAAGAAGATACATTATAAGGACCGCCATTATCATGCAGACACCTGCAAGGTAATCCGCCATGCTTCCCATGGAGTGATCGAGCTGTGTCGCAAGGCTCATTACGTCTTCTCTTGTAATGACTGTATATACATGATCCTGATCCAGGTCATCTATAGTATTGCGGGCAAGGAAACCGCTGTAGGAATCCTCGTCATTGCCGAACGTCTTATTGAAGGAATCATTCTTCATGAATACCGTGAGGGCGCCGTTATATTCATCGATACCGGTGATCTTAAATGTATAGGTCTTATCGGTATAACGCTCCTTTAACGTGATGGTGTCACCCGCATCAAGGGAGAACTTATCCGCATAAGGCCTCGAGATATATACCTCATCGTCGGCCATCTCTGAAGGAAGTGATACATAAGTACTGTCATCGATAAATCCGTATACCGATATATCTTCTCCTACATAGACGCCGTCGATCGTCACAAGGTTCGTCACGGAGAAACGCTCTGCGGAATCATCGGATGTCGTTATATACTGATCATCGTCATCCTTATAGTCCTTAAGGATATACTGATATGGCGAGATCAAATTATCTGCAAGCTGTGACTTATAGTGATCCAAAGTCTCGGGAAGGCCTATGGCGAATGCGAGAAGGAGCATTACGAATGCGATACCGAACAGAAGTACGATATATCCTCCGAGATTATTAAGAAGGATCCTTAATCTGAATCTTCCCATGAAGCTTATTGAAGGAAGGCGCATGGCTTTCTTACGCTTGGATGTGCTTAAGTCTCTTCGAAGGAACTTCAAAGGCGATAAGCGAAGCTTACTGTAGATAACTATAAAGTTAACGACAGTCATAAGGATAAGAGGTATCACCGTAGTCTCTATAAATGCATCTGCATTCCAGATAGTCTTATATGTCATAAGGCTGTAGGAGTTATAGTACATGCTGACTGCGACATTCTTAAAGCATGTATATCCCAAGATATTGCCGAATACCGCAGAGAGCAGTGTAACGGTTATGGGAAGCATCATATAGTGACGCAAAAGCTCCCCTCTGGTATATCCCGTGGATCTTAATGTACCGATAACGGCTGCTTCATTGACTATCGTATTGGAAGTTGTTATCGCAAATACGAAAGCGAGAACACCGATAAAGACATAAGACAATACGCTCATCATGGACTTATCCGATCCCATGTCATCCGGCGCAAAATGAATAGCCTGGTTGGCATACTCCGGGACAAAATCGGTAAGTTCGTTAGTATCGTCATCATATTCTTCTAATGCTTCAAGAGAATCTATAACGCTGTCTATCTGATCCTGCTCGGCGGCAAGAGCGTCAACGTCTGCCTGCAGAGCTTCCGCATCATCCTGCAGAGACTGCGCTTCCGCCGTCCACTCGGGATCACCTGCCATTACAAGGTCATAGTGCTCCTCAAGTGCCGCCTGCCTCCCTTCAAGCTCCTCGCCTCTTGCTTCAAGTTCATCGCTTTGTGCCTCTATATCTTCAAGATAGGCTGTCCACTCGTCGACATTATCCGCAAGCTCCTCTGCCTCGTCCTTATCTGATGTATATCCGCCCGTAGCCGCTATCACGGCAATACGCTCCACAAGATCATCGGACCATTCCTTCTCCTGCGCTTCAGACTCGGGAGCCGTTCTGAAATCATATGCATATTGATAGATCAACGTACCGTCTACCGTATCAAAATCTTCGTCAGTTACAAGAGCTACATCGAAGTCCACCGCATTGAACATCATGTCGGAATTCTTCTTGAAGAGCGTACTGTAGTCGGACAATGCGATAAGACCTACTACTTCGTAGTCAGATCCGCCGCAGCTTATCATATCGCCTATCCTGATGTCGTTATTGGAAGCATGCATCCTGTCGATGGCGATCTCGCCTTCTGCTTCGGGAAGCCTGCCCTCATTAACGCATGCTCTGTTGATATCTTTTCTTATCCTGAATAATCTTACCGTCGCATCATCTTTGCCGTCACGGTCTATATCTTCTACTACGTCATAATAGAACTGCTCATAGATATTGATGTTATCGGGCATACTGGCGAGTAAGTCTTCCGTAGCTTCTTCCTTAAGCTCAAAATGCCCGTCCTCTATGTTATAGAGTTCATATGATTCATCTATGGCAGCCGTCATGCTGTCATTACCTACATATATTCCGGAAGCAATACCGATCATGAATATCATCAGGATAAGAAGAACGGCATACTTCTTAAAGTCTTTCTTAAGCTCCCTGGGGAGCCTTTTACCAAGAGGATTTCTCATATCCTTTCTCCTTACCAGTCAAGCTCCATAGCGCTTATCTTATTCTCATTGATGATATTCTTACGTACCTTACCGTCACGCAGCTTGATCGTGTGATCGGCCATATCCTGAATGGCATTATTGTGAGTTACCATGATAACCGTATTGCCGTACTTCCGATTAACATCTTCTATGAGCTTTAATATCTCCTTGGAAGTGTTGTAATCAAGTGCTCCCGTAGGCTCGTCACAAAGAAGGATATCGGGATTCTTAACGATGGCTCTTCCGATGGAAGTCCTTTGCTGCTGACCGCCCGACAGCTGATTGGGAAGCTTATATCTGTGATCCCAGAGCCCTAAGGTATTAAGGAGCTCATCTATATCAAGAGGATCATCGGACAGGTATGCACCTACTTCGATATTCTCCTTAACATTAAGGTTGGGGATCAGATTATAAAGCTGGAATACGTATCCTAAGTGCTTGCGGCGATATCTTGTAAGTGCCTTCTCGTCCATATCGCGAAGCTTATCTCCCGCGATGGCGATATATCCGTCATCTGCACTGTCTATTCCGCCTATGATATTAAGAAGGGTAGACTTACCTGATCCGGAAGGTCCCAGGAGCACGCAGAACTCGCCCTTTGATACCGTAAAATCCATACCGCGAAGTACTTCCTGACGACTGTCTCCTTCACCGTAGGATTTAAATACATTACTTACTGTCAAAAATGTTTCTTCAGACATACTCTCACCTCAACATATGAATTGTTGTTCATATGTAATTATAGGTTAGCATATGATAACTCACAATATATGAGCGTTTGTGCATGTGTTCCAAATAGTAGTTATCAACAGCTAACTATTGTTAACAATACGACAAAACGATATCCCCCGGACGGATCCGAGGGATATCGCCAACACTATGAGCATCAAAACCAGAGGTCAGTTATTCGATAGGATGATGTTGTTAAGGACTCCTTCAAGGTATTCCTGCTTACCGGATACCGGAACGGCGGGAGCCTTGAGCTCAGCAGCCTTTGCTGCCAGTTCCTCGAGAGTAGCGTTGCCGCTTCTTACCTTCTTGCCGAGTTCGGACTCGAATGAGGAATATCTCTCTTCGAGATTCTTCTCGAGCCTTCCGTCCTCTATCATCTCCGCTGCCTTAAGAAGGCCGTAAGCGAAGGAATCCATACCCAATATGAAAGCGTGGAACATATCTTCATATGTATTGCTGGGTCTTCTGTTCTTGGAATCGAAGTTGATACCTACGGGAAGACCGTAGTTCTTCAATATCTCATACATTGCGAGAGTTGTATCGTATACATTGCTGGGGAAACAGTCAGTATCCCAACCGAGCATGATGTCTCCCTGGTTGGCATCGATGGATCCGAGCATACCGTTAATGCGGCTGATACGAAGCTCGTGCTGGAATGTATGTCCTGCAAGAGTAGCGTGGTTAGCTTCGATATTCATCTTGAAGTCCTTATCAAGACCATACTCGCGAAGGAAACCGATAGCCGTAGCGGCATCGTAATCATACTGGTGCTTCATGGGCTCCTTGGGCTTAGGCTCGATAAGGAATGTACCGGTAAATCCGATCTTTCTTCCGTAGTCTCTTGCCATCTTCATGAGATTAGCGATATTCTCCTGCTCGAACTTGACCTTTGTATTAAGGAGCGTCTCATATCCTTCTCTTCCGCCCCAGAATACATAGCCTCTTCCGCCGAGCTTGACTGTAAGCTCGAGAGCCTTCTTTACCTGAGCTGCAGCAAAGCAGTAGACATCTATATCGTTAGTGCTTCCGGCACCGTTCATGAACCTGGGATTGGAGAACATATTGGCAGTTCCCCAAAGGAGCTTGATGTCAGTTCCCTTTGTCTTCTCAAGTATATAATCAGTGATCTCGTCAAGTCTTCTGTTAGTCTCGTTGATGTCGTCTGCTTCAGGTACGATATCCACATCGTGGAAGCAGTAGTACTTGATGCCGAGCTTCTTCATGAACTCTATACCCGCATCGACCTTCGCCTTTGCGTGCTCCATCGTTCCTTCCTGTGCAGCACCGAATCTCTTGTCGATAGTACCTCTGCCGAACATGTCGACACCGTTAGCACAGAGGTTGTGCCACCATGCCATGGAGAAAGGCAGATGCTCACTCATCTTCTTACCCATGACGATCCTGTCCGGATCATAGTACTTGAATGCGAAAGGATTCTTGCTTGAAGGTCCTTCGTACTTTATCTCGGGTATTCCCTTAAAGATCTCTTCCATATTGATTACCTCCTTGATATTACTTTGCTTTTCCCTGGTTTGCGACAGCTTCCATCTTAGCCTTAAGAGCTTCCTGATCACCGAGGTAATAGTGCTTTATCACCTTGAAGTTATCGTCGAACTCATATACGAGAGGAACGGCTGTAGGGATATTGACGCCTACGATCTCATCGGAAGACATATCGTCGAAATACTTTACAAGAGCTCTGAGCGAATTGCCGTGAGCTGCGATGATGACTCTCTTACCGGCCTTCATATCTTCTTTGATCGTCTCTTCAAAGAAAGGTACTACTCGCTCGATAGTAGTCTCAAGGCTCTCGTTCTTGGGAAGAAGGCTCTTGTCCACATTACGGTACATAGCCTGCTTCGTAGCACTCCTGTCATCGTCATCGGAAAGCTCCGGCGGCTTAACGTCAAAGGATCTTCTCCAGACCTTGACCTGATCCTCTCCGTATTTCTCTGCTGTCTCGGACTTATTAAGTCCCTGAAGCGCACCGTAGTGACGCTCGTTTAATTTCCAGGACTTAACGACGGGAAGCCATGCTCTGTCCATCTCGTCTAATGCAATATTAAGAGTATGGATCGCTCTCTTAAGATATGACGTATAGCAGATATCAAAGTCATAGCCTTCGGCTTTTAACGTCTTGCCGGCATTCTTCGCTTCTTCTCTGCCCTTATCACTGAGATCCACATCCATCCAACCGGTGAAGAGATTGAGCTTGTTCCACTCACTTTCACCATGTCTTATAAGTACCAGTTTCATCATGGGATATATCTCCTTTTCTAGCTAGTTAGCATCTGCTAACTATAATAGCACAGCATCCCTTTCTTGCAATAGCTATCTTTATAAGCACGAGAAGGAACTGCTCTCCTTACCGTCCAGTGCCTCCTCCATCGTATGCCAGCATAAGACCGCACATTTGACCCTGGCAGGGACCTTGGCTATCCCCTGAAGAGCAGATGCGTCTTCAAGGACTTCCTCGATATCCTCATCGACCTCTTCTCCCTTGATAACCTTGAAGAAGACATCTATGCAGTGCTTTGCTTCCTCCACGCTCTTACCCTTTACGAGGTCTATCATGAGAGACGCGGACGCCTGTGATATGGCACAGCCTGCCCCGATAAATCCCGCATCGGTAATGATCCCGTTTTCAACCTTGAACTGTAAAGTGATGTCGTCACCGCAAGTGGGATTGATCCCCTGAAGAGATGTCGTGGCACCGAGAACCGGATGTCTGTTGTGCATTGCTCTGCTGTTCTCCGTTATTATCTGTGTATACAGTGACTTAAGATCCAAGACCCATCCACCTCCGAACTTCAGAGAGGACACCCAGGAAAGTCCTGATATCATCCTCCGTGTTATAGACTGCAAGGCTTATCCTGCAGCATGAACCGATCCCCAGATATTCCATCAGGGGCTGGGCACAGTGATGTCCTGCTCTAAGAGCGATACCTTCGGAATCCATGAGTGTTGCAACATCATGAGGATGCACATCTCGAACATTGAAAGAGATAACACCTTTACGTCCCTCATCGCCTCCGTATATATCGATATGGTCGAGCTTTCTCATTCCTGCAAGTGCGATCTCCATAAGACGTTCTTCGTGCTCGGCTATCCTGTCACGGCCTATCCTTTCCACAAAATCGATCGCTGCTTCAAGCCCGACTTCTCCTCCCACGTTACGTGTACCGGTCTCGAACCTGCGCGGGACATCCGCCCAGGAATAGGATCCTTCGTGCACTTCGGATATCATGTCTCCGCCGCACAGCATGGGCTCCATAGACCTAAGGAGATCCGATCTCCCGTACAGGACTCCGACACCCATCGGGGCATACATCTTGTGTCCGGAGAATGCCGCCAGGTCTACATCGAGTTCCTGTACATCCACCCTGATATGAGAGATCGACTGAGCGCAGTCCAGGACTACTATCGCTCCGGCCTTATGGGCATATTCCGCTATGAGCCTTACCGGATTTACGATACCTAAGACATTGGATATATGAGCTATCGCTACTACACGTGTCTCAGGCGTGATCTTCTCTCTTATCTCCTTTTCGGTATATCGTCCGTTCTTATCGGGATAGAGATACCTTATTACCGCGCCTTTGGCCTTGGCGACTCTCTGCCACGGGACCATGCTGCTGTGGTGCTCAGATACCGCTACCACGATCTCGTCGCCTTCTCCTATATGCTCCATGCCGTACCCGACGGCAACAAGGTTAAGAGCTTCCGAGCAGTTCTGTGTAAAGACTACTTCTTCGCTTCTCTTTGCATTGATAAAACGGGCAACTCTCTTTCTTGCAGTCTCATGTGCATCCGTAGCTCTCTGAGCAAGATCGTATACACCTCTGTGAGGATTGGCATTATCCTGAGTATAGTATCTGACTACTCTGTCCAATACTGATCTCGGATGCTGAGTGGTAGCTGCATTATCCAGATAGATGAGCCTCTTACCGTTCTCCTGTACTCTTAATATCGTAAACTCGTCATCGATCTTCATGGTCAGCATCTATCCTTCTCATAAGTTCCGAATATACGGCATCCCTGATCTCCTGATCGGGTATCTTGTCGATCACGGGAGCAAACTTGGAACATGCTACCAGCTTGATCGCTTCATGCTCATCAAGACCTCTGGATTCCAGATAATATAGGATATCGTCATCGAGCCTCGTAGTCGTAGCAGCATGCTGTCCCTCTACCCATTCCTCACCGCACAGGATAAGAGGCGTCGTCAGATTGATCGCGTCATCAGAGAACATAACGACATCTTCCTTCTCGTGTCCTACCGCATGTACACAGCCGCGCTTGAAATCTACCGTATTTCTCAGGACCTTCTTTGATCTTCCTGATAAAGCTCCCACGGTATTAAGGAACGATCTTGTCTCATGTCCGTAGAAATTCGAGATATCGTTTATATCCAGGGACATCTCATCATTACAGTAATAAGCAGTATCTATATCAAAGGATGAATCATCCCCCTTAAGATCCGTTCTTACTCCGAACAGGGCTTTCTTTCCGCCCAGGACTATCCTCACCATCTCCACAGAGGCTCTCTCTTCAGTAAGTATGGCAACGCCGCTCCTTACATCGGATCTGTCATCACAGAGATCGACTTCTACGAGTTTTACACGCGAGTCCCTGCCGGCTCTTATCTTAGTCAGCGAATAGATCTCAGCGGCCTTTACAGCGTCCAGGAAACGGATGATCGTTACACTTGCGCCTTCACCCACATCGACTTCATCGAAGATGATGTGTCCCTTGTCGTATCTGTATGTGAGAGTCCCATTATCTTCACCGGCTTCAACCTTTATGTTATTTACGATATCCGCATGGGAGATGATCTCGCTGTCGTATCCTTCACCTACCGCACTGGGAAGATCAGGGATCACGGAAGGCTTCCTGTCATTGCCTGTTCCGAGTTCAGGCATATCGAATTCCTCGTGAGCCTGATTAACGTTCAGGTGATTCCATGTCTCCACGGGTATCCTGTTCAATCTCATATCCATATCACCCTATGCTTCCTTTCATCTCAAGATTGATGAGATTATTCATCTCTACTGCGTATTCGACGGGGAGCTCCTTGGCAACGGGTTCCGCGAATCCGCCTACGATCATGGCCCTCGCCTCTTCCTCCGAGAGCCCCCTGCACATGAGATAGAAGATCGCATTCTCGCTTATCCTTCCTATCTTTGCTTCGTGACCTATGTCTACGCGGCTGTTACGGATATTGGAGACGGGGATGGTATCCGATCTCGACTGATCGTCCAGCATCAGTGATTCGCAGGATACTGCCGATACGCTGTCCGTGGCATTCTTACCGATAGTAACTTCAGAACGGAAGTTGGATATACCACCGTCTCTGGATATGGATTTGGTCGAGATATGAGATGTAGTCTTCTTGCCGATATGTACGACCTTCGCACCCGTATCCAGGTTCTGTCCGCCTCCGGCGAAAGTGATGCCCGTATATTCCATCCTCGCTCCGTCACCCTTCAATACACTCATGGGATAGAGGTAGGAAGTATGTGATCCGAAGGAACCCGATACCCATTCGATGGTGCCGTTCTTCTCTACGATGGCACGCTTGGAATTAAGGTTATACATATTCTTGGACCAGTTCTCGATAGTGGAATACCGGACCCTGGAACCCTCACGTACTATGATCTCCACGCATCCCGCATGAAGGTTTGCCACATTGTACTTAGGAGCAGAACAGCCCTCTATAAAGTGAAGATAGGAATTCTTACCTACTATTATGAGTGTATGTTCGAACTGACCCGCTCCCGGAGCATTGAGTCTGAAATAGGACTGTAAAGGTATTTCAACAGACACATTATCGGGAACATATACAAATGACCCTCCCGACCATACGGCACCGTGCAGAGCCGCGAACTTGTGATCTGAAGGCAGTATTACCTTCATGAAGTTCTCTCTTACAAGCTCTTCGTATTCGCTCCTGATCGCACTCTCGATATCTGTATATATGACGCCTTGAGCACGTACTTCCTCTCTGATGTTATGGTATACGATCTCGGAATCATACTGTGCTCCGACACCTGCCAGAGAAGCTCTCTCGGCTTCCGGGATGCCGAGCTTCTCGAAGGTATTCTTTATTTCATCGGGAACTTCGGACCATTTTGCCGTCATGGATCCCTTGGGCTTTATATACGTGATGATATTATCCATATCAAGTCCGTCTATGGGAGGTCCCCAGTTCGGTATGCTCATCTCCTGATAGAGCTTAAGGCTTCGAAGACGAAGTTCCTTCATCCAGGAAGGATCTTTCTTCTCTTCGGACAGCATAAGGACCGTATCTTCCGTAAGACCGGCATCGAAGATCCTGGCAGCATCGACTTTATCCTTGAAGTCATACAGGGATCTGTCGATCTCATCGACTCTTGTCTTTTCTTCGAACTCAGCCATCGCATTCACCGCCTTTGGAGAATTCGGAATAACCTTCCTCGATGATCTTCCTTACAAGTTCTTCGCCTCCGGTCTTCACTATGCTGCCGTTTCCTATGACATGTACCTTGTCTATCTTAAGGCCCTCTAATATCTGCGCATTATGCGTTATTATCACCAGTGCATTACTGCTGTTATGGTAATCTCTTATCCCGTTGGTAACGGTCCTTACTGCATCGATATCAAGACCCGAATCGGTCTCATCAAGAAATGCTATCCTGGGCTTTAACATCAGAAGCTGAAGTATCTCCGTCTTCTTCTTCTCGCCGCCGGAGAATCCCACATTAAGGTATCTGTCGGCATATGAATGGTCCATCTGCATGGCATCCATGACAGAATACAGTTCCTTCTTAAAGGCAAGCACTTTCTGCTTCTGCCCTCTTACTGCACCGCAAGCGGCTCTTAAGAAATCCTCTACTGTAACACCGGGTATCTCCTCAGGGTTCTGAAAGGACATGAACATGCCCTTGCGCGCTCTGTAGTCCGCCTTTGTATCGGTGATGTCCTCACCGTCCAGGATGATCTGTCCTCCGCTTATCTCATACTTGGGATCACCCATAAGAGCTGACACCAGTGTCGACTTACCGACACCGTTCTGACCCATGAGTACATGTATCTCCCCGGGCTTTATCTCAAGGTCCACGCCCTTTAATATCGTCTTTTCCTCTATTCCTACTTCCAGATCTCGTATCTCTAACAGATTATTCATATATCTTCTCCAACATTACACGTATCCTATCCAAAACATAGTCTTATACTAGGCTTTAGCTTCAAAAAAAGACCGAAAATGCCTCACGAGTTTCAGGCAACGTGAGGCACTTCGGAAGAAATTAAATGGCTGTTTGTTACTCTTTATACCAAAGCAGCACCGAGTGCCTTGCATGAAGCTATTCCGTCATCATCGGGTGCTTCATTTACCATGAGAGGCTCCGCTGCAAGTACTGCACCTGCATTATTGCATCTTGTCTCCCACTCTCTCATCCACTCGCCGTCACCCCAGCCGTAGGAACCGAAGATAGCGATCTTCTTACCCGAAAGGGAAGACTCAAGAGCGGTGAACATGGGATCGAACTCTGTCTCCTCGAGAACTTCCGCACCCATAGCAGGGCAACCGAAAGCTACAGCATCGAATTCATCGAGCTTGGAAGCGTCGAACTCTGAAGGACCGAATACGGATGCTTCTGCTCCCTTCTCCTTGATACCTTCCTCGACAGCCTTTGCCATCGCTTCGGTATTTCCTGTGCCGCTCCAATATACAACAGCTACTTTACTCATATATTTGACCTCATTTCATTTATTAACAGCACTCAAACGATAAGCTGTTCGAGTGTTCTGCCCGACTTATACATCCGTCCGTATTCCGCGGTACACTTCCTGTATCTTCTGAATGCTGCCCTGGCACTCTCGACGTTCGAATAGACTTTCCAGTAACCGACGTCGGCATAACCCGCATGAGGATCTCTGATAAATCCCAGGACATCAGACGGAGGATAACCAAGGAACAGTCCGATCTCGTGAGGGAACTCGCCGCCTTCTCTCATCCTTCTTATAAGATCCGCTACGGATCTGTCCGGACCTTTGAGCGAATAACCCCTTTCCGAGAGTATCTTCAGAGCCAGAGGATCTTCCAGGTCACGTCTTAACATAGAAGGCCTGTACAGATATATGAGCACATAAGTCTCACATACCTTCAGCGGAACTATGCGAAGTCCCTTCCTGTTCATGAACCTGTTGAGAACTGCGATGTCATGTCTGTAATCTTCTTCTGAAGATATATAGAGCGTATAAAGACTTCCCGTCTTTATACCTGCCAGAGTAGGCGCACAGTTCCTCACAAGTTGCTCAGATGACACTCTTCATCTCCTTTGGTTAGCCTCTGCTAACTGTAACATCACAAAAGTGATATGTCAATGGACCCGATACTCAAAAGCAAGATTTTAAGGGGCTTTGCGAAAAATCTACAATTCTTAGTTGACAGATAGGAATTAACCTGTATAATACTAGTTAGCTGAGGCTAACTCCGACAGCCCCGTGACAAATCATACGGGAAGTGAACCTCCTTTCACTGCACTATTGCCTCAGCACTGCCTGGATAAGTTCCCGCTTTTCAGGAAAACATAAGCCATAGTGAAGCAACCGTCCCTTCCTTTCTGGGGACGGTTGCTTTATGCGACAAAAAAGATAACAGGGATCACTCCCTGTTATCCTTAAGGCTCTCCGTCATCTCAACATTCCTGACCTTACGGCCGAGGAGGATCATCGATAATATATAGGACCCCAGCGTGATCGCTATACATATGATGACCGACTTTACGGAAACCACTGACTCGATATAGGAGTTATACTTCGCAGCCTGAGTATCGAAGTTCATCTTATTGAACCACACGCCTCCCAGGATACCGAGCGCGATACCTATCGGGAGCAGAGCATGGTAGATATTCGTTACCACGCTGTTGATCTCTCTGTCCCTGTAGCCTAATACCTTGAGCATCGATACGACAGTAGTACTCTCATTAAGGAGGATATTGACCATAAGATAAGTTGTTATGACCGATATGACTGTCGCTATTACCGATACGGGCATCAGCATATCGTGCATACCCTGATTGATCGTTTTATCAAGAGATTCGGCAAGGGACTTCTTGCTCACTTCGCGGAGCAGTTCGGAATCCTTGTAGTCAATGCGGTCCCTGCTCATCACCATGTTATATGTTCCTTCGGGAAGCCCGAGAAGTTCATTAACGGTGTCACGGTCAGATACGATCAGGGACTGGGATCCGTTAACGAATATCCCCGCTATCTCTATCTCATATTCGTCAAGATCGGATATATTTACCAGCGTAATGGTATCGCCCGCCTTAAGCCCGTATGCATATGAGCTCATCTGTGAGATATAATACTTACCTTCCTCAAGCTCGATCCTGTTACCGTTCTCATCCTCGACCTTAAGGAGAGGATCGACATCTAATCCCATCATGGTAATAAGATCGGGATTATCCTTTACTTCGAACGAAGCAGCCGTAACTGCAGATCCGGTATCGGGCATACCAGTCCCGGGAACCTTCAGGAAATATTCATATTCGAAGTCACCCGTCGCATATACACTCTCATTTACATAACGGCTTATGGAATCTACACAGGAGAATGTGAATGCCACGAGCACGCCTCCGAGAGCGATACCGAATACTACCAGCATGGTCCTGGGAAAATGTCCGAAGATCGCACGGATCTTATACTTGGTCCTGAAGCTGAGCTTAGACTTACGAAGTCCGTATCTCTTCTTTCCTTTCCCTGCAAGGCCCTTGATCATCTCTATGGCGCTGCCTCTCATATTTATGAGCGCAGTCACGAATACCGCTATCGTATAAGCAATGACAGGGAGTACTATCGCTACGACTGCGGACTCCGGTCTTATACTCGTGACCTCATAGAACACCTCCATCTTGTCTTCTATCAGAACAGCAGACAGATACCCCAGAAGAGGATAAGCAGCGACTGATCCCAGTATTCCTCCGAGAAGAGCGGGGATCGCTCCGAACAGGCTGTAGTGAAGTGCCAGTTCGATCCTTCTGTAACCCAGTGCGTTAAGGACTCCTATCATCTTTCTCTCGTTCTTTATCTTTCTTCCTAGAACGACGGATATCAGTACTACCATGAACAACATGGTAGTAGGAAGGATGGTATTGACCGTATACTTCAGTTCATTGAACTGATCTATAGGACTTTGGATCCTGGTATTGTTGTCGATGGAAAGATACGATAGCATACCGTATTCCTCGTTGATGGATCTTCTGAATTCACTGACATCAGTATCTTCACCATACCTAACAGCATATACCGTTGCCTTCTCCGCGTCGTCATACTCCTCAAAGACCAAAGACCTGACAACACCTATACCGAACATGTCACTGTCGGAGAATGTATCCGTAACGTTCTTCAGACAGAAGAGATAATCTGTCCTGATGACTGTTCCGCACACCGTATAATCCTTACCTGCGATCCGGATACTGTCACCGATCTCAATACCGTGGCGTTCCATGAAGAGGCCGTTTAACAGGATATCGTCATCTCCCGAGAGTGCTTCTCCTTCCTGTACCCTGATACGGTTTATCTCATTATCATCAGCAAATATCCTGACTTCCGCATCGCTTCCGTCCACATCAAGATCGATATAGTCCTGACGCTCCAAAGTAACATCGTGATCCTTCTCTATCTCGTCGATATCTTCAAGAGGCATCATGGTCACAAATTCCGCATCTTCCAGGTTCGCCTCGCTAAGGAGCTCCTCAAAGCTCTCCTGTTGTACTCCGTAGGAGGATTCGAAAGACACGTGAAGGCATGTCACCAGTGCCGTAAGGAGCACTATGCTCAGATAAAAGGACAGATTACCCCTGACATTTCTCTTATAGCGTTTATTTAATGTCATCGCATCTCACCTCATATCTCAAGCTCGTCGACGGATCGCTTATCGGAATTAACGGTATTCTCAACTATCTTTCCGTCATGTATCCTTACGATCCTGTCGGCCATTCCGGCTATTCCCTCATTATGCGTGATGATAAGTATCGTCGTACCGTAATCGGCATTTACCTTCTCCAGCATCTTAAGGACATATCTCGAAGACTTGGAATCAAGCGCTCCCGTCAGCTCATCGCACAGCAGGATATCGGGATTCTTCACAAGGGCCCTGGCGATGGCACATCTCTGCTGCTGACCTCCTGACAGTTCCCTCGGGAACTTATGCTTATGCTTTGTAAGCTCCAGCGTATCCAGAAGCTTATCGATATCAAGAGGATCCTTCGATATATCAGCTACTACTTCGACATTTTCTCTTACCGTAAGATCAGGGATCAGGTTATAGGATTGAAATACGAATCCTACATACTTTCGCCTGTAATCCGTAAGGCCGTTCTTCTTAAGACCCGTGATCCCCGTATCGCCTATCCGGATAGTACCCGAATCGAGCCTGTCGATCCCTCCGATCATATTAAGGAGAGTGGATTTACCGGATCCCGACGGACCCAGGATGACTGTTATCTCGCCCTTCTCGGTCCCAAAGTTTACATTGTCCATGGCTCTTATAAGGCTCTCGCCTTCTCCGTATTCCTTGACTGCATCTCTTACTTCTACGAACATCTCTTTACCTCCAAAAGTGCATATTGACCCTTACCCTGAGGTCTTCAGGGCTATTGTTATCTTTTTATCTCCACGTTTACGGATTAAGTCTTCTGTATTCCATAGGCGTTACGCCGTATGTCTTCTTGAACAATGAGCAGAACTTACTCTGGTTCTGATATCCCGCCTCATAAGAGATATCCGCTATGCTTCTGTCCGTATCCCTTATATCTTCCGCTGCTTTCTTCATCCTTATGTCCTGAAGATATGTATACATAGGTACTCCGTATACCTTTCGGAAGTATTTCTTCAGGGTAGGTGCGGTGCATCCCAGACGCTCTGCTATATCTTCAGCGGTAAGATGAGCAGCGGTATTCTCTAGGATGAGCTTTTCCGCTTCCTCAGCGAGCCTTCTCTGGCCGGCGGTAGTATATTCGCTCTTTCCCAGCGGGATAACATCGTCATTTAGGAGCAGAAAGACAAGTCTTGTTACCTGGAGCCTTGCATACTCAAGATCTATAGTTCTGTCGTCTATCCTTGCCATAAGGCTTTCCACTATATTCCTGAATTCAGAGGAAGCATTCCCGAGAAAGCACGTCTCGTCTCTTTCTATAAGTGCCGTAGCCTTCTCTTTGGTTATTCCGAATGACTTCAGCGTCTGCCTTTCGTCCTCCGACATCATGTCGAAATTAAAGTAGAGGCCGAATCCTACGTAATCATCCTTAGTAAAAGACAGGACGGTACCGGTATCGTTCTTATCAAACGCGACCATTCCTTCTTCAAGGTAAGCATATTTGCCCTTTCCTTTGAGATAGACCTCCACTCTTCCGCTGACACAGTAATTGAGCTTAAAGAACTTTATCTTCTTTATGACTTCCATACTCTTCGGGAGCTTATCAACAGACATCTCGGAACTGTAAGGGACACCGAAATAGAATATGCCCATGCCGCTATACGGCATCACGACATTCGCTGTCAGTCCCACATATGCGAAATCCACTTCAGTAATACATTCATTGACCCGTTTAAAACCGATCCCGCCCATGGTGGCACCTGCAGCCACTTTTCTCATTACGCTCTCAAAACCGTTCATTTCTTTGCCTTCCATGTGAACAGTGTACCACATCAGTTAGCATATACTTACTCCATTTGTCGCAATTTGCTCCAAATGAAACCTCGAAGAAAAGTCACAAATTTGACGAAGAGAGCTCTCCTATCCATTCACTCATAAGATCTATTGCCTCTCTCCCTTCCGGGAAGAAGCTGCAAAGAGCCCAATCGTGACACATAGGCTTTACGATGGTCCTGATCTGGACTTTTTGCTCCCTTAACATTGTTACATAATCATCTACGAGAGGGTAGAACAGCTCGTGGGAGCCATAGAACATCAGTATCGGAGGAAAATCCCCGTGATCGATATACTCGGGGCTTATATCCGGTGAATCAAGAGGAACACCCCGGCACCAGTTCTCCGCGATAGTGTCATTCATCGCGACACTGAGGATAGGATCATGAGACTCCATCTCCTTGCGAATATCACGCTTAGCCCCGTTTTCCAGACCGCAGGCAGGTGATATGACTATAAGACCACCGGGTCTCGCAGATAATCCGGCAGTCAGGCTCAATACAAGATTAGCCCCTGCCGAATCGCCCATAAAGACGATATCTCCGGCCTTATATTCCTGAAGCATGGTCAGGTAGAACATCTCGAGCCAAGTAAGGGCATCCCTGACATTATGCTTCGGCGCCAGGGGATAATGAGCGATAAAGATCTCTGCATCCGTCATCAGTGCAAGTCTTCGGGCTGTATCATAGTGAAGTCTCGTGGCTCTGGCCATGCCTCCGCCTCCCGGAAGGAAGAGGATCTCCCGCTTAGGATCGCCGCTCATATTGTCAGATCTTATCCTGTGAACGGTACAGCCGTTGAACTCACTCTTACGAACTGTCAGTCCCTTATGCATAGACCGGGGTAGTCTTATCTCATCGCACTTACCCGAGAACATATCAGACATGCTCCCTTTAGCTCCTCCGCCGGGGAGCTTATTGAGAAGAAAACATCCGCCTTCCGCCAATCTGTATATCAGACTCATCCGAGCTTCTCCTGCTTTTTCCAGTAGAAGAGCGCCGTTATGTACATAAGCCCTTCACCAAGGCTCTCACATGAACCCCAGCACCCTTCTAATGCAGATCCCTTGAATAGCATACTCCAGAGGATACCAAGCGCTATCGCACCGATCGGACCCACAAAGATAAAGAAACGGGAAAGCTTGCTCTTGCCGCTTAAGACCATTATAGCAAGTACCACGAACTGAACATACAGGGCAATGATTATCACCAGATCGACAGGTGTGACCCAGGGAATGATCGTCTTACAGGCCGAAGTCGCCAGCTCAGGAGAACCTCCCGCCGACAGTATCGCCTTATATGTAAAAGGCATGAGACACCCGAGATTAAAGTGTGCAAGTGTAGTACCGCCGACTCCTGCTGCTCCTATGATCATTATCTTGGAGAGCACCTTACCGCAGACTTTCTTTGTCATCTCATAAAGGCTCTGAAATCCGAACAGCATCAGGGCCATGCCTATAAATCCCAGAAATGCCGACGCGGTAAATCTCCACGCGGGCATGGATTCGAATACGGGATCTATATCCAGATGCGCATCTCTTCCTGGATATACATACAGGAGGCAATCACCAATCATGAACAGCACGCCTCCGATAAATCCGAGTATCGCACTTATCTTCTGTCTTATATACATAAGATCAACCTTCTTTCCTAAATTTTCTTTCTCAGGATGATCTGCTCCTCGAACTTACCGGTCTCACGGTGAGAGACAAGTTCCAGACCGCATATCCCTGCCGAAGCGACAGTCGTATTCAGATCAAAGATGCACTCGTCCATACGTGTCTTTCTCACGGAATCTGCATACATGGTATTGAATGTATTGATGAAGATCCCGTCATCCTTCATGACCCTTCTTATCTCCGAGAGCACCTTCCGCGGATCATTCCAGAAATAACATGTGTCTGTCGTTATGACTGCATCAAAGAACGACGATTGATAAGGAAGATCCCCGGCATCTCCTACGGACAGCAGCGCGGAATCCCCGAGCGCCTTAGAGGCCGTACCGTGCATCTCTTCTGATATATCCACACCGTAGAGGCTCATATCGGGATACATAGCCCTGATGATCTGAAGCTGCTTTCCGTTACCGTAACCTATCTCCAGGATCCTTTTACGACCTTCGAGACGAACAGAATTAGCTTTGTACATCCTCTTATTGGACAGGTTCATGATCTTAGCCAGGAAGATCCCGAGGCCACCCGAAGGCGCACCGAACTGTCTTATGAAATAGTTATCCCTGCCCAATCTCATTACTCCATATCATTATGCCTTGATACCGGAGACAGCGATCCAGGGCTTCTTATCATGATGTTCTATCCGGATATCCGTAAATCCTGCGGATTCAAGAGCTGTCCGGATCGCTTCCGGAGTATGGCACTTCATGCCGTCTATGATCTTCTCGAACTTAAGGCCGGTCTCATCGGTACCGTCCGATTCATTAACGATAAGAAAGAGTCCGCCGGGCTTTAATATCCCTGCGACTTCCGCGAAGCATCTCTCAAGACCCGGCCAGAAATATATAGTCTCAAATGCAGTAGCCAGATCGTATCTTTCCTTAGGGAGCTTAAGCGCAGATACATCCCCGCGGACTACTACCATCTTGCCTTTGGAGATCGCTTCCTTATTGTATGCTCTGGCCTTATCCACTGATACTTCCGAATAGTCAAGAGCCGTCACGTTAGCTGCCGGATACTTACCAAGGAGCGCTCCGGCATTTCTTCCTCCGCCGCAGCCCAAGTCTACTACTTCCCTTGCTTCTATCCGAGGAATATACGACATTCCCCAGTCGGCCATCTTCGCATGACCGCCGTTCATGCCGTTTACCATCATCTCTCCGAGAAATCCCTCGGGCTTTCTTGTCTGATTAACATATTTCCTGAACAGTCCCATATAACACCCTCCTTACGGTTAGTCTCGGCTAACCAAGGATGATTATATCACAGAGCACGTTAAGTTAAAGATGAATATGACCTTAGCGGAAGCAGAACATCAGCATAACGATCGCAAATCCGATGACAAATGCCAGTGCGCCTTTATCATTATCCTTTTTAGTCGCGATCAGAGGGATCTCTTCTATGGTGGCATATATTATGGCTCCGCCTGAACATGCCATGATATAAGGAAGGGATGCGGGAAAAAGCAATGCCACTATAACGGTAATGATTCCGAGAAGAGGAATAGGAACGCCTGAAACGATACCCATAAAGAAAGCCTTGCCGGTAGTAGATCCTTTCTCACGTATGGGAAGTGAGACAAAGAGTGCTTCCGGGATATTCTGGATAGCAATAGCAACAGCCAATACAAATGCAGCTGATACGGATATCCATTCTGTCTCCATGAAGTGCCCCGCATAGATGACGCCGAGTGATACTCCTTCAGGTATATGATGTATAACTTCCGTGAGCATTACCTTCATATCAGGATCCAGCTTGCTCTTAGGACCTTCCGTGATATCTGAATATGCATGAGTATGAGGGATGATATGATCAAGTAAGAGGTGAAGGATAACTCCCGCAAAAAAGCAGATGATGACGGGGATTATCGCATTATCATGAGCTTCCTTAAGTCCTGATACGGCAGGCTCCAGCATTCCCCAGACAGCTATGGATATCATGATACCCGAAGCGCCTCCGACAAATATCATCCTCAGGTCATCAGAGATATTGTTCCTCTTGGCATATACTATCGCCGCACCAAGGAGCGTACCTATAAGAGGTATGAGCATTCCGAATATGGTATCGCCGTCAGACAGGACCTGTGATCTGTCCAGGTGAGTTATAAGGGAACGAAGACCTATGAATATAAGGATGGTTCCGCCCATGATCTCGGAACCGGACTTATAACGCGTTCCGAACAGATTACCTATCTTTACACCGATCATGGAGATGATGCAGGTAACAACTGCGATCATCGCGACCGCAAAGAGTACATTGATCATCTTACCTGAAGAAAAGACCTTGACCGGAACGGCTACAAATGTGATACCTACAGCCAGAGCATCGATACTGGTGGCGATCGCCATCATAAACATTGTCTTTACATCAAATCCCGGCTTAGCTTCCTCAGGCGGACCGAAGGATTCCTTGATCATATTGCCGCCGATAAGAGTCAGCAGGATAAATGCCACCCAGGGAGCAACCGCTGTTATAAGATTCTCAAATCTTGAACCTACAAGATATCCGATAAAGGGCATCAAGCCCTGAAATGTTCCGAACCATATACCGCAAAGAAGATATTCCTTTATCGTTACCTTCTTTACTGCCAGTCCCTTACATATGGATACTGCGAATGCATCCATAGCAAGACCGACTGATAAGAGCAATAATTCAAAAAGCCCCATTATTCCCGCCTTCTTTTCCGTTTATCCTCATATTCTATCTCAAATGCTTTGATTTCGCACCAGGCTCATCGGTTAGTTGCAACTAACTATCAGTCGTATTACTATTGTAGTGATCAAATGAAAGGATCGGGGATAGCTATGTTGATAACGATACTTCTTTCGATAATGATGATGGCGGGACTATTCCTTCTCCTGTGGGGCGGAGTCGGTTTTATCCAGGATAAGAGATTCATGTCTTCCGCGCCCAAGGAAGCACTTGCGGTCGTTCCTGACAGGCTGCCCGAACGCTTTAAGGGACAGTATGCATTAGGCTATGTAATGGTCACCGTAGCATTCGCACTTATGGGCGGAGCAGTCGTATTAGGAGCCTGGCACGGGATCGTCAATGATTATACTTTTCTGCAGTTCTTTATAAGATTCATGATAATGCTCCTGGCACTCAAGGCCTATGACGTTATCTTCTTTGACTGGGTGCTCCTCTGTAATCAGGGATTCGGCTTCTTTACCCATTACTATCCGCAGGTCAGGGATGTCTATAACAGAAGTCTCTTCGGCTATAACAAGAAAGATCATATCATCCATGTCATATTTTTCTTCCCTGCGTGTGCACTGCTCTCATGGATATGTACTCTGATCTGATGATCATTCACACAGCAGATCCGTTATCTTGTCAACGAGTGATCTGATCATTCCATTGTATGCTTCCGAGATAAAGACCTTCCTCTCAGCAAGGCTGACCGCTACGAGCTTCATATAGTTACAGGCAAGCTTCCAGTTCGGATCAGCAGCAGGGGATTCAAGAAGAGATATCAGCATCTGCATTGTCTTCCTGTCATTATCGGGATCTTCGATATATCGTTCCTTCCAGGAAGATACAAGCCTCTTCTTCTCTGCTTCCGTAAGATATGAGAACACATTGGGATCTTCTTCTGACAGCCATAAGAGATATTCTCTGAGCGACTCTCGGGTAAGTTTGCCGTTTGTATCCAGATAAGAGATGAGCTTAACCTTTGCGCGGTTACGCTCATGTATCATCATGTGATACATGAATTCCGATTTACTCTTGAAGAGATTATAGAATGTTCCTTTGGCTATACACGCTTCATCGGTGAGCTCATCGATATTTACCGAACGAAGCCCTGCGTTCTTAAGTCTCTCAAATCCCTTATCCAGCAGTTCGAGCTTTATATCTTCTCTGTTCTCTTCGGAAAATATCTTAGGCATGTACACCTCCATTAAATGACTATGAAAATCTTGAAAGTCATTATACAGGAATTATACTTTGCTCCATAAAAGACCACAAGGAGGCATATATGCTAGGCAAAGTTAAGCTTACGGAATCTGAGATGAGGGAGTTCGCGGAAGTATTCGCCAATTATGATTACGGCACTGATGAGATAGGAATGGTACCGCTCTTCCCCGGGTATCCCGATACAGAAAGACTGGTTGAATATCTTGTCGCGATGATCCGCACCGCCAACGATTATAATGCAGTATATGCCACCTCAGAGAATAAGGAAGGCATCATCATTCTGACGGATACTACAGATCCTTTCCCTTCAGCAGCCATGGTAAAGATGCTCTGGAGAATGGCACGCGCACTGGGATTTAAAAACTTCGGTGACATAATGAAAAAGTTTCAGGCAGGCGGCGCAAGCCAGGAGAAGACTTACAGAGACAGTAAAGAGCCTTTCGTTCAGATCGAGCTTCTTGCAGTAAGAGAAAGGTACCAGGGTCAGGGCTTTATGCGTCCTCTGGTAGAAACGGCTTTCGAAGTCGCACGAGAAAAGCACCTTCCCGTCATCGTATCAACAGACGCAGCTCTTAAGAAGGACAAGTATGCACACCTCGGCATGGAGCACGTAAATACAAGGATTTTGGCCGAAGGCAGTTATATGTATGATCTGGTGAGAAGATCAGATTCAAACTGATCCGCACCTGTTAACGAGCTGTCCTATTCCTTCTATCTCGCATCTTACGATATCACCGCCCTTAAGAAATACGGGATCCTTCATGCCCATGCATACGCCTCCCGGAGTACCTGTGGCGATGATCGTTCCTGCCTTCAATGTCATTCCCTGTGAAAGTTCAGATATCGCTTCCTCAACTGTCGTTATCATCAGCGAAGTATTGCTGTCCTGTCGCATCTCGTCATTGATAAAGCACCTGATGGCCAGGTCATGAGGATCTCCTATCTCGTCAGATGTTACGATGCAGGGACCCATGGGAGTATAGCCGTCGAGGCTCTTTCCCCTGTACCACTGCTGATGTTTGAACTGAAGGTTCCTCGCGCTCACATCATTAATGATCGTATATCCGAGGATATATTCGCCCGCGTCTTCTACACTGACATCAATAGCATCCTTCTTAAGGATGACTCCCAGCTCCACTTCATGGTCAAGACTGTCAACAAAGTCATAGACGGGGATCACTCCGTCAGGATCGTTAGCCCTGTTTACGCGCTTGGAGAAGTAGACCGCATCCTTCTTCTTCGTAAAATCAAGAATGTTGACCGTCTCTTCTATGTGCTCTTTATAATTTACTCCAAGGCAGATGATATCCTGCAAAGGAACAGGGACAGGCGCAAGGATCTCATATCTTCCGTCCTTAAGCACATCATCAGCCGTTTCCATTCGGGTTCGGATCAGATCCGACAGTTCATCATATCGTCTTATCAGCTCATTCATATCAGATACACGGATATCTACTGAGTCCAGCATGACCATTCCGTGCTCATTTCTTACCGCGACCTTTTCCTCACCATTATGTCTTATCGTATATAATCTCATCCGACTCTTTCTCCCTTCATACATCTGTCTATGGCATCCATTACAGGCTGTCTCCACTTCGCTTCTAACATCCATGCTTCATGCTGCATATCAAATCTTATGATATCAGGGTCTGCAAAATGTTTAAGGTATCTCTTCTCGTATTTCTTGCCCATCTTGAGAGCATATATGATATGAACCGTCGTACCCGGTATATCTATATTTTCTTCAAGCGGAGTTACATAATCCGAATAGAATTCATTCTTGATGGTATCAGGATGAAGCTTTCCCATGCTGTCGGCAAATTCTTCAAGAAAACTTCTCGTCTCTTCATTGATCTGCATCCCCGCTCCTTTCTCCAGCATCTTATAAAATCGCTCACGCTTCTTGGGACCGCCTGACGCCCCCTGGATCGCTCCGCCTATTATCTTCGTCATGATCTTAGCAACAAACGGACTTCCCTGATCAAGATCAGAGCTTCCGATAAAACCGTGATCTATGTGGATATTCTTCCTCTGTATAAGCAGCCCCACAAAGCTTCCTCCAAGACTCGAACCGTAAGCTCCGTCTACCCTTCCGCCGTGTTCCTTCCTGATATAGTCTTCGATCTTTTCAGTTACTGTGATCATGTCAGGAAAAGGGACCGTGTTGTCCCCGTCAAAACCGTCATAGTTCACGCAGATCAGGTGGTATCTCTTCTCGAGTTCTTCCTTCACCTGACTGAAATTGATCTGCCAGGTACACGCAGTACCAGGTAAGAGCAAAAGAGTCTTCTCATTTTCTGTTCCAAACTCATCAAACGTCATTTCAATTTACCTCCCTGCTTACGAGAAAACCGCCTTCATCTGTCACGATCTCATACTTTGCGGCTAACGGATTCCTGTTTCCGACGACTCTGTAATCGCATATATCGCTGTTGCCGCAGGTACCGCATCGGACCAGCGTCCCATGAAGCTGCGCGATCCCGAAGAAATCGCTGTTGCAAAGGAGCGGCAGCACATGAAGAAGATCGTGCTTCTTGGCAAATTCAGCATTAGGACACTGAGTAAAATCATAGGATGCGATCTGATTCTCCTTATCAAACGGTTTACCGACATTCGCGAATCCCCCGGGGTACTTTACGATATCCCTTCTGTCCTTATTACCCGAACTCTCAAACACTTTATTTATGAGCGCCAGATCAAACGGTCTGTTAAGATCAAATATCTTACCGAGCTTTACGAACGGACCGAAGAAAAGGTTATTCACAAAATCGGAAAGCTCACTTATCGGCGGCTGATCAGGAAGCGCAGGATAAAGCGCAAATATCAGAAGTCCTCCGTATATCGCCTTGGAGTGTCCGTTCTTCTTACCTCCGAGAGGTTCCATCACTTCAAGATAACCGTTATAGTTATCGGCTACCTTGGTCCAGATCGCCTCATAGCTGCTGTCGCCATACCTCTGTCGAAGCCAATCTCTTACCGAACCGACATATTCTAACCTGTCCAGCGTTATATGTTCATCTGTCATAAAAGCTCACCATCCTGTCTTATATTTCCCACAGATCATTCTGTATTATCCGTATCACTTCCGAACGCATCACCGCGAGTTCGTCTTCGGAAAGCGTTCCTTCCATATATGTATGACAATAGTTCTCCATAAGACCTATCATCATGTGAAGCTTTACACGGGGATAAGGCTTCTTCTTTATCTGCGACGGCAGTTGCTCGTACAGATTAGACAGCGCACTCTCAAATACCCCCATATACAAGGCCCTGACATCCTCATCGCTGTGTCTTAGGCTCTCCAACTCTTCATGAAAACCACGGTACTCGGTATGTATCCTCTCAAATGCCGTCAGAACACCACTTATACCATCTCCCCAAAGATCCGCTTCCGATACGCCTGCTATCTCACCGATATTTTCAAAAGCAAACTTCAAAGCTTCCAGCAGGAGATCCTTTTTATTCCTGAAATAGCGGTATGCAGTACCTGTAGACAGACCTGCGTGCAGTGCCACCTCATCGACAGTCGTCCTGTTATAACCTTTGACCGTATAGAGTTCCAGCGCTGATACGATCAGCTTCTCACGCGTCTTTACTGCCCTTGCCTGGATCAGTTCCTTATCAGTTCTTCTCTGTGTGATACCCATGATTTCTCCTCGAAGTGAGATATCTCTCACTTTTGCGATGATACTTCATCCGATTGGTATCTACAATCAAAAAACGACACTGCGAGATAAATTTGTTAGCTTTGGCTAACCATTCGAAAGATATACCGTTTCATTATCGGGAAATTCCATATTTACATCCGAGTTAGCGTATGCTAACATCGCTGTGACCGTTCAGGCAAGTTTCGGTCACAGAGGTGAAATATGGGCGCAGCATTCACGGAAGAAGAACAGAACATTATCAGAGAAAAACTGATCTACGCAGGTATCGATCTGTGCAGAGAACAAGGACTTCGGAAGATGTCTGTATCGAAGCTGACGTCTTCGGCAGGCATTGCTAAAGGAAGCTTTTACAACTTTTTCGACTCCAAGGAAAGCTTTATATCAGCGATCATCGACAGATCCCGCCTGGAGATCGCATCCCTGCTCGAAAGCAGACTGAACGGCAGGGACAGTATGACTCCTCACGAGTTTTCAGAGTTCTATCTTGATTACTTAAGGTCAGATCTTGCACTTATAAGATATCTCTCGGACGAGGACAGGATATGGCTTCGCAAAAATATGCGTGATATGGGCTTCGGCTCTCGGAAAAGATCAGAATCGATACTGCGGGAATGGCTCTCATATGTTGATGGCGTAGATCCCGATATCGATATAGGCGTGATACTCAATCTCGACCATGCCATCACCCTCCTGATCGGGAAGGATGATGTTGTCGATGACGCTTCGCTCGAAAAGAGCATCAAATTGATACTTGGGCTGATAGAATCTTACATTTCAGGAAATAAGGGGTGATAACTTGATAAGTTTTAAAGAAGAATTCGAAGAATACCTCGCGCATCATCCGTATCGAGAACACGGCAACAGCTTCGGCATGTTCAGATATATAGTCTCGGGTCCCGAAGGAAAACCTGCCATTGTATTCTTAAACGGTCTCGGAATGCAGGAGATGTGGCTGCCATATATGAAAGCTCTCGAGAAGAACCATCGTGTCCTCATGATGGAATATCCCGAAAGCTGTTCCACCGCGGAGCAGTTGATCGATTCGATCAACGGTCTACTTCATACATTGAACATCAAAGACCCTGTCTTGATAGGAGCGAGCGACGGAGGGGTACTTGCACAGCTTTACGTCAGGAGATTTCCTGATGAAGCCAAGGCTCTTATACTGATGACAACGGTAACGATAGATTCAAAGTATTGCGATGATACCAATAAGGAAGACCCCAAGCGATATCTTCGCATGGTCAGTCTTACACCGTTCTTTTTACTGCGTAAGATCCTCCTTAAGCTGGTACTGACATATTTCCGCGGAGAATCAGAAGAAGAACTGGCATACGGGACGAGCTTCCTTCAATATATCGCAAGTGATCCTCGCTACAAGAAAAAATACATTCAATCGGTCAGGATAAACTGTCTGCGCTTGTCGCAGAAGCCGGAGGAAGTACAATTCGACTCGCCGGCGGTCATCTTACGTTTGTCTCCGGCCCTGCGAAATATATCGATGAGATAAAAACATTTCTTACACAAACGGAGGATATATATGAATAAGACGGATAACAGCATCAGACGAAGCCTCATATTCGGCTTCGTATCACTGTTCCTTTGCGGTATCGGAGACTGGCTTATCGGCTATGAGCCTGCAGGAGGAGAACCGATACTCTTCGGCATCAGCAGTACTTCTATAACAGATGTTCCCACCTGGTTCTTCGCTCTGTCGTTATTGTTCGGTATATTATCAGGATTCGGCTGTTATTACTTCTCACCCGCGATGATAAGGATACTCGAAAGCCGCGGTATCCCGTCTGATTCCAAGATGTTTAAGACATTTCGGTTTGGTCTTTCATCCGCACCGATGATGTTCGTATCATTTCATGCGGCCTGCTGCATATCGCTCATGATCGTACAGGCTTCACTCAGAGCAGGAATGGATGCCTCATCTGCGGAAGAAGTCTTCCTCTTCCCTCTCTTGGCCTCCCTGGTACCTTTCCTCATATGGTGCTTCATATGTGATATCCCCGTTACTGTCGCCTATATGTATCTGGTCCTTAAGGGGAAGCTCGGCATAAACAAAGCTGCATTTGTTCTCTGTCCCTTGGGACTCAGCATCGTCGGAAAGATAGTAGGCGCTATCCTGGTTGCCATTGGAAGTAAGTATGCATTTATGACTGCATGTGGCGAATCCTGGGGCTATGCCTTCATGTGTCTTGCATTCCTGGCAGAACAGAAGAGATCTGTCAGATCATAAACAGATCTCTCTTACCAGTTCGCACCACTTATCGGGATATACACCGAGAAGTTCCTCGTGTCTCATATCCTGTTCGTGGATTACGGGGTCTTGAAAGTATCTCCTGTATCTCTCAAGATACTTCTCACCCATCTTTTTGGCATAGAATACGTGTATCTTGGTATGTCCGTTACAGATATCCGCAGGAAGGGGCGTCGTAAGATCAGATCCGAACTGACGCTTAAGGCTCTCCTTTGATATAAAGCTCATATCGTATCTGTCCCTTCCCGTTATAGCTACAAAAGCTCTGTTATACGGATCGGGATCTGACATCTGCTTCTCATATCTTCTCTGCATCAGACGAGAGTTATACTTTCCCGTGTGTATAAAATTGTAAGTAACCTTGACCATGAGAGCCGACATCAGCTTTGCCTTAAAGCTGCCTGCCTTATCGAAGTCAGAACTTCCTATGATACCTATATCCATACAGATATTATTTCTCTCCGTCAGCATCGCTACGAATGTCCCTCCGAGAGAACATCCGTATGCAGCTCTGATATGACCATTGTAGTATTCCTTTATATACTCCTCGATCTTAATGACTTCATCCGTAGCACTTATATAATCTTCGGTATCGTTCTCGTCGAATCCCGTATATGCAACGACCGCAACAAGGAAGTCCTCAGATAATGTATCGATGACTCCACCGAAATTGCCTTTCCAGTAACACATCGTCCCCGGAAGAAGTAATATTACCGGCTTGTCCTTATCTCCGAATTCATAGATATGCATCGCGTTTCTCTTTTCTTAAATGTTACACTTGTATCTTCTAACAGCTGTGATTATAATTCCGTGCAAAGGCCGATTCAACGGCGAAAGCTTATATGTGACACATTTACGGATGTGTGTGATCTAAAAGGGAGATAAAATGAGAGATACATCCAAACGCCTGGAGAAGACCAGAGAGAAGATCACGGATGCGCTCTTCTCTTTGCTGGAGAGCAGCCGCTACGAAGAGATAACCATAAGTGAGATCGCATACGAAGCGGATCTTACGAGAAATACTGTATATAGGCATTTCGATAATAAGGATGAGATGCTCAGATATAGCTTTGAGAGATATATCGGTCTTCTGTCAGATCACATCTCTTCACACGCTCCCAAAGACTACAGTGAACTCTGTCTGCTCTACTTCTCGTTCTGGGAAGAGCATATGGATTATCTTCTTATGCTAAGGCGAGCCGACATCCTTTATAAGTTCGGACGAGAATTCGAATCGCTGGTACACCTGATGGCAGGAAGGGTAAAGCATTCGGACACCATGGATGAAACGCAGTACAAAAAGTATCTGCAAAAGTACAGATACCATTTTGCATACAGGACCTCAGGGTTCTGGAAAGTGACTGAGATCTGGTGCGGTGAGGATCCCAGGCCTTCTCCTCAGAAAATGGCTGATATCATGTCAGATATCGCAGGCAACTGAAAGGCGCCGCTCTTACGAAGCAGCGCCTTTTATCAATCAGTTATCCTTATTGATCTCCCACATAACTCCCATGTTCTTGAAGCCTCCGTCAGGCATACATCCGGGACAGGTCTTCTTTTGCGTCTCTCCGCTGCAGCCTGAGCAGCTTCCGCACATGGAAAATTCAATGCGTTTGATCATACCTGTTCTCTCCAAGAATTCAATATCCCTGGTAACCTGCGCGACAGAAATATCAAGCTCTGATGCCATCATCTGTATAGAACGGGATCTGCCGTCCTTAAGAAGTTCTATGAGCCTGTGCATACTATCACCAGATAAGAAGTCCTATATGGTATGCGATACCTGCAAGAACAAGTGCCGTAGCAGTATAGTATCCGCCGATGATCGCAGTCCATTTAGCCGAATGCGTCTCCTGATATGTAGCGGCAAGAGCCACGATGCAGGGCATATTGAACGTGATCGCAAATATGAATGCAAGAGCCTCAGGCTTAGGGATGTTCGCAAGAAGGAGCTCGTTTAAGTTGGAGACAACTTCAGAACTCTGCATGGAGCCTATCGTTATGGAACCGGTGCCGCTGTAGATCGTACTTAATACACCGAGCGCACCTTCCTTACCGAGAGATGATGCTACAAATGCTACAAATGTCTGCCACTTCATACCGAAGATCGTAGTAACGGGCTCGATCGTCCTGCCGACTTTGAACAGGATGGAATTATCGGGATCACCCGAAGATGTATATGCCAGGAGCCAGAATACGAAAGCGACGATAAGAACTACCTTTGAAGATCTTATGAATGTCTCCTTAGTTCTGCCGAATACATATCTTAAGAGCGAGCCCCACTTCGGCTTATGGTAAGGAGGAAGCTCCATGATCATGCCGTATCTGTCGGAAGGCTTAACCAGAGATCTTCCGAATATCTTTGCCGTGATCCACATATGAAGGAGCATTACAAGAAGGATCACCGTGATGATCACTGGAGTCCACGCCCCGAAGAACAACGTGGAGAGCATAGGAACGACTGCCCAGGCTGCACCGCAGGGGATAGCCCATGAAAGAGCGATGGTAAGGACCTTCTGTCCCCAGTTATCGATGACTCTTGTTCCCGCTGCACCTCCCATCGTACAACCGAAGCTTACAAGGAAAGGCATGACTGACTTACCCTGAAGACCGAGCTTACCCATTGTGTTATCGAATACATAAGATATCCTCGCCATGACGCCGATCTCCTCGAGAAGACCGAATACGAACGTTACGCCGACAACGAATCCGAGCATCTGAACAACAAAGCTCATGCACCTTATAAGCACATCACAAAGTATTGCCGCGATAAATGTCGGACACCCTGCACCTGTAAGTACGTCGTTCAAAGGCGCGGAGATACTGCCAAGGGCACTTCCGATCCCCATGAAGGGAAGCGCGGGGATAAAGGAAGCAAGAAGTCCCAGGAGTACGGTCAGCACGACAACGGGCTTACCCCATATCCTGTGCGTTATCAACCTGTCGAACTTACCAAGTCCCGCATCCTTTTTCTTATTGGTAACGGAACCGGATATTATCTCGTCGATCCAGGAGAACTTGCATTCACCCGCCTTTACGATACCTTTATTGGAATCCCCTATACCCGAGAGCTTACTGTCATCGATCTTCCCTTTAAGTCCCGCTATGACAGGTGCGTCACTCTCCAGCATCTTTGCCGAGAGCCACATGGGAGATCTGTATCCGTCACGAAGATCGCCTACCGAATTTCTTATCTTCGCATATTCGGGAAGGTCCAGGAGCTTCTTCTCAAGAGCATCGTAATTAAGGACCGTCTTGTTCTTTAATGACTTCTCGAGAGCCTTGTAGAAAGGCTCGTAGCTCTTAGTATCGGGTGCGGAGAATAAGATAACGGGAATACCAAGCTTCTTCTCCATCTCAGAAGCATCTATTTTCTTTCCCTGATCTTTTGCAACATCGCTCATGTTTAGGATCAGGAAGCAAGGTACTTCGATACCCGCAAAATCAGCCAGCATATAAAGGCTTCGCTCAAGCTGTGAGCTGTCTGCCAGGATACATACTACATCCGCCTTACCGGATGCAATATAGTCTCTCGTGATCATCTCCTCATCGGAGTTAGCGGATAATGAATATGTTCCGGGAAGGTCTGCTACCAGATACTTCTTACCGTCATGTTCAAATGAACCTTCCTTCTTCTCTACCGTCTTTCCGGGCCAGTTACCTACATGCTGCCTTAATCCCGTAAGTCCGTTAAAGAGCGTAGATTTACCGGAATTAGGCTGTCCCAGAAGGGCTATCACGGTCTCGTTCTTATCAGTCATCAGCCCTTTACCTCCTCTACTTCGATATTGCTGCTCTCATTACGGTTCAGGGCGATCATGGTATCCCTGGTATATACGATAAGAGGTCTGTTCTTATCGTTCTTAATGATCCTTACCCTGCAGCCGGGAGTGATACCGATGGAAGTGATCCTTCCGACATAGCGGTTATCTCCGCTCACTGAACTTATGACTCCCTCTTGTCCCGGAGTCATTTCCGACAATCTCTTCATAGTCCCTCCTTACACTTAACTGTTTATCTCTTTAAAAGAGATCAATGTATAACCTGAATCTGAAGTTATCTGACGGCAGTTGCTCTCTTCGACAGGCCTTTTGGTCAATAACCTGACAGACTTCTGACTTATATCGGCGGTAGCCCACATACCGTCATTAGCGTTAAATCCGTTCTCTATGCGCCTGGCGCAGTTTGAACAGTGCATACCGTCTACCTTGAGTTCATATGTGTACGGATAGTTCTTCTTGTTCCGATCAGATACTCTTATCTTCTTAGGAGCGGCTTCTCTTTCACCGCAGCAGGAAGAACCGTGACGGATCCTCTTTACGGTCCCGTATACGGCGATTCCTATCACTGCTATCAGGATGATGTATACGATGATATTTCCCATTTTGTCCCCTTCCCGGCTCTTACGAGCAAGCAACACAGCCAATCAATTAGCCACCGCTAACCAAGCAACGGGATTGTACTCCTTATGATTTCGATTAGCAATAGCTAACCATAACAAAAATACGCCCTCACCATGGCAACAGACGGAACCCATTCGAGTACCGCCTGCTGCATTTGTGGAGAGTAATTATACGTCACGCCATAGTCCAATTCTGTGATATGAGCTGCTGACGTGTCATCCTGCTGTAGATACTGTCTCTCGAAGCTAATTCCTCGGGAGTTCCCTGCTCGGCTATCACACCGTCTTTCAGGACTACGATATGGTCCGCATTGGCGATCGTTCTCATCCTGTGCGCGATGATAAGGACCGTCTTATCTTTTATAAGCCTTGAGAGAGCTTCCTGTATGACTGTCTCATTCTCGGCATCGAGTGAAGCCGTAGCTTCATCCAGGAGGATCACCGGAGCATCCTTAAGGAAAGCTCTCGCGATGGATATCCTCTGCCTCTCGCCTCCGGAAAGCTCGCTTCCGTTCTCGCCAATGAACGTATCGTATCCGTCAGGGAGCTTACTTATGAACTCTTCACAATTAGCAAGCTTAGCTGCCCTCATGACCTCCTCATCGCTCGCGCCTTCACGGCCGATACGGATATTCTCTTTTATGCTGTTATTGAAGAGGGTAACATCCTGGAAGACGATGGAATAATCCATAAGGAGAGTCTCGGGGTCGATCTTGGAGATATCCTCGCCGCCTAATGTGATCTTTCCTTCGTTAACATCCCAGAATCTCGCAGCCAGTCTCGAGATAGTCGTCTTACCGCCGCCTGAAGGTCCGATAAGGGCAGTTACTTCACCCTGCTTTGCAGTGAAGCTTACATCCTTCAATACATCGGTATCGTCAGAATACTTAAAGCCTACATGGTCAAATACGATATCGTATCCCTTATTGTCCATCTTCTCCGAACCGGTCTGGATCTCGTGGGACAATACTTCGTCAAGCCTCTCGGACTGAAGCTCTATGGAGATGACTGCGGCAAAGTTCTGCAAGGTGATCTGCATGGGATCGTAGAGCCTTGCTACCAGCATAAGGAACATAAAGAAAGTCAGAAGATCGATCTGTCCTCTTGCAAAGAGCATACCTCCTACGATAGCGGTAGTACCTATTCCGAGCTTTAAGATGATCGCGGATGAGTTAACATATACCGCCATCTTAAGTTCCGTAAAGAGCGCCATCTTCTCGACTCTTCTTATCTTCTCTTCGAGCTTATCCATATATCTGTCTTCCGCATTATTTGCACGAAGGTCCCTTATAGACTCCAGGCACTCCTGAACACCGTCGTTCATGTCGAGCTTAACGGCCGCATTCTTCTTAACGGCCTTCTTCTCAAGTCCCGAGCAGGACAGGATTATCGCAAGAGCTACGGGAATTACCCAGAAGCTTGCCAGGACCATTCTCCAGTCGAAGAATATAAAGAGAGACAGACCTACGAGGGTAGTGGAGATAAGAGCACCGATGATCTCGGGGATCCAGTGGCTCGATGCAGTCTCTATCTGGGCACAGTCTCCGAGGATGTTCTGCGTAAGATCGGAGAGGTTCTTCTTGCCGAAGTAAGACAAAGGAAGGCGCCTGAGCCTTTCGGCGATCGCAGTTCTTCTTACGCCGCTCTCCTTATATGTGGTAAGGAATGTCATGTTGTACTGTATAAAGTTCGTGACTGCGATAAGGATCAGTACCGCGATGCTCGCGATGATATAAAAAGGAAGTCTGTCCGAAGTAAGGTTATCGCCAAGAAGATCCTTTATGAGCGTATAGAGTACGCCGGCCGACATCATGAGCGCCATGTTCGTTACGGTAACGCTGACGCATGCCTTGATCATGTCCTTTGCACCCTGAGTCGAGAGTGCGTACTTATGCTTTAATCTTTCTATCATGTCATGCACCTACCTTCCATTCTATCGATCTTCCGTATTCTTCGAACATATCCTTATAAAGCCCGCCGGAAGCCATGAGCTCATCGTGTGTTCCGCTCTGTGAGAGCTTGCCGTCATCAAGGACATAGATCCTGTCTGCACTTACGACAGTACTTAATCTGTGGGCGATCATTATAAGTGTCTTTCCGCGCGAAAGCTCTTCGAAAGCGGCCTGCACCTTCGTCTCATTATCGGGATCCGCAAAAGCCGTAGCTTCGTCAAGGATCAGGATAGGAGCATCCTTAAGGACAGCTCTTGCGATAGTTATCCTCTGCTGCTCACCGCCCGAAAGGTACGTTCCCTTCTCTCCTATCACCGTATCCACACCGTCGGGAAGCTTATCGAGTATGTCATCGCACTGAGCCGTCTTAAGTGCCGCAAGCACTTCTGCTCTTGTTGCATCAGGCCTTGCCATACGAACGTTCTCGAGGATGGATGTCTTGATGAGCCTGCTGTCCTGGAAGACGAAGGATACACGCTCCATGAGCCTGTCCGAAGGGATATCCTTTATATTGACTCCGCCAAGGCTGATCTCGCCCGATGTGACATCGAAGAACCTTACCATGAGCTCCGCAAGAGTCGTCTTACCTGATCCTGACGGTCCTACGAAAGCGACATGCTCGCCTGCGGCGATGGAGATATTTATTCCCGAGACCGCATCTCTTACAGCATCCTGATATCTGTAGCTGACATCTTTAAGAACGATGGAATTGTCCTTGGGCTCCTTCGCATTTGAAGTCTCCGGAAGAGCATTCAGATCAAGTACCGAATCGACTCTCTTCAATGCATCGATCAACGTCATCTCAGCTTCGCCCGAATATGCGATCTTGGTAAGAGTTACAGTCACGAGCGGTGTTACGATTATGTAGTACATGATGTTCAGGATATGCGTATCGGTGATACCGTTTCTCGTAAGGAAGAATGCTCCGAGAACGATAGCCAGGAATACCGCATTGATACAAGTCATGAAGCCGATCATGGGAAGTCTCAGCTGCAAGGTATATGCGGTCGTCCACTTACCGTATCCGTCGATCGAATCCTTGAATCTCTTAAAGGAATGGACCGTCTGTCCGAAGGTCTTTACTACAGGAATACCTCTTACATATTCCGTAGCTTCGCTGCTCATGGTATCAAGGGCGTTCTGGTATTCCTTCATCTTCTCCTGCATACTCTTGCCCATCATCGTTATCATGCACATGAATCCGATAACTGCGGGGATCATACAGATAAGTCCCATCTTCCAGTCAAAGGCGAGGATCAGTACGATAAGTCCCACGGGAGTGACCGCCGCCACAGTCTTATCGGCAAGATTATGAGCGATATATGTCTCAGTCGCGGCAGTAGATTCACTTACTGTTCTTCTTATCTTACCTGTTCCGTCCTCATCGAATATTCCGAGAGGAAGCTTTATTATCTTACGCATCAGATCGCTCCTCATATTGGCCTGGACCCTGAATGCCGCAATATGTGTGCAAAGCAGTGCCAGTATATATACAAGAAGAGCACTTACCGTAAGGATGACAGCTCCCCACGCGTAGCTTTCGATCCTCTCGAGGTCGGTACCTTCTACTGCGATACCTATTATCTTCCACAGAAGGTAGAACGGGATAAGAGTTATAACCGCACTTATGCCCGCCAGTATCCTTCCTATCGTGATAAGGTGTCTGTGCCCTCCGGCAAACTGCCTTATCAGCTTCATGTGATCGTACTTTTCTGTTTTACCCAATTCTTTCTCCTCCTTGTTGATCTTTTTGTATCTTTGTTAGCTAACAAACTCCTGTCAGCGATAACTTAAGCAATAAAAAAGAGCCTTGCGGCTCTTCTTCAGGTAAATCCCATATTCTTCTGCCACCCCGGCAGGAAGAAATCTCTTATCGTATCCAATTGTCTTAACACTTCCTCGTCATCATGTCCGTGTATTATCGGTTCAAAGCATGCCGTCAGATATGCCGACAGCAGTATATGAAGCTCTTCCTCGGTGATATCCCTGACCTTGTATCCTTCGCCTCTTAATCGTTCGAACGTCAGCATCATGTCTTTCTGATTCTGAAGGACAAAATCATTTATATAGTTCTCATATCTGCTTCCGGCAGAACAGGAGATAAGGAGCTTGAACTCTTCACGTCTCGGAAGGATCACATCCTTTATAAGGTCAAAAAGCGTCTCCCCTAAGATATCTCCGGACAGCTGTCTTTCCATCCTTTCCAGGGATTCTTGCTTGTGGCGTTCCAACCAGGATTCGACACTTTTTGTAAGAGGCTCGATGACAGCATCGAACATAGAGGCCTTATCGGGATAATGACGATAAAGCCCCGCGGAAGACATTCCCGCTCTGGCACCGATGCTCCTGACGGAAGCACCTTCGTACCCTTTCTCCAGGAACTCTTCCCTTATCGCAGCCTTCACTCTCTCATGGCTCAATGTCTTATCTCTGGGCATATTACTCCTTCACTCGAATGTTAGTTAACACCGATAGCTAACACAGATTACTTTAACGTGATCTTCTTGTCAACTGATTTATGAGAAGCATTTCCGCTAAGGGAATTCGTGTTGACAGGTTCCGATCCCATGTGGTATAAATCTTTTGGTTAGCATATGCTAACTTGTTGAGAAATCATATCCTTCCGTGATAATGCGTTGAATACCAAGCTTTGCCTTATGGCGGAAGGATACTCTTACAGAAAGGAAAAAGAAAATGACAGAACTTACTATCGAGAGTGTTATCGGAAGAGAGATATTGGACTCCAGAGGCAATCCCACAGTCGAAGCTGAAGTTACCCTCTGGGACGGAACGGTCGCTACAGGAACTGCTCCCTCAGGCGCATCCACAGGTGAATTCGAGGCACTCGAGCTTCGTGACGGAGATAAGAGCAGATACCTCGGCAAGGGTGTCTCCAAGGCAGTCAACAACATCAATACAGTCATCAGTGAAGCTATCGTAGGCATGGATGCTTTCGATACTTATGCAGTAGATAAGGCAATGATCGAGGCAGACGGTACAAAGGACAAGTCCAACCTCGGTGCCAACGCCATCCTTGCGGTATCCATCGCAGTTGCAAGAGCAGCAGCTAAGTCATTGGATATCCCCCTTTACAGATTCCTTGGCGGATCTAATGCCAACAGGCTTCCCGTCCCCATGATGAACATCTTAAACGGCGGCGCACATGCCGATTCCGCAGTAGATACACAGGAGTTCATGATCATGCCCGTAGGCGCTCCCTCCTTCAAGGAAGGCCTTCGCTGGTGCGCAGAAGTATTCCATACATTGAAGAAGCTCATCAAGGATATGGGAGATGTAACTGCCGTAGGTGATGAGGGCGGATTTGCTCCCAATAACTTAAAGAGCGACGAAGAAGCTATCGAGAAGATCCTCGAGGCTATCAAGGTAGCAGGATTCGAACCCGGCAAGGACTTCATGATCGCCATGGATGCAGCTTCCTCCGAGTGGAAGAGCGAGAAGGGCAAGGGATTCTACAAGCAGCCCAAGTCCGGTAAGGAATTCACATCCGACGAGCTCATCGCACATTGGGAATCCCTTGTAGATAAGTATCCCATCATCTCAATCGAGGACGGTCTCGACGAGGAAGACTGGGAAGGCTGGCAGAAGATGACAGCTAAGATCGGTAATAAGGTACAGCTTGTAGGTGACGATCTCTTCGTTACCAATACAGAGAGACTTTCCAAGGGTATCGAGCTTGGTGCAGGTAACTCCATCCTTATTAAGCTCAACCAGATCGGATCCGTATCCGAGACACTCGAAGCTATCAAGATGGCTCACGCCGCAGGTTATACGGCTATCTCCTCTCACCGTTCCGGAGAGACGGCAGATACTACCATCGCAGATCTTGCAGTAGCTCTTAATACATGTCAGATCAAGACCGGTGCTCCTTCAAGATCAGAGAGAGTTGCAAAGTACAATCAGCTCCTCAGGATCGAAGAGCAGCTGGGAGATGCAGCCGTTTATCCTCAGATGAAGGCATTCCATATCAAGAAGTAACACTTTCCCCCTTCGTAGTATTTTGGGTGAACACGGGTCTCGGGCCGGAGACCCGTGTTTTCTTTTATCTCTGTTCGGAAATGCTCGAGATTGCCTTATATGACAGTATCCGTGTAGAATAAACGAAATAACTGTCAATAAAGGAGCCGCAAAACCATGGGCAAGACAAAGCACAAGATGTTCAGCATATGGAAGATCATCGGACTGGTTATCGCTCTTCTGTCGCTGGGATACAGGATATTTAATACCGCCTGTTATTTCGATGAGATAACGGAGTGGTGGAGCAATTTTATCATTGTCTTCTTCGTGGTATACCTGATAAGCTTCATCACCATAGCGACTTCATTTACCAGAGGTCCTCTCACATTGGTACTTGCTGCCGGGATGATCATCATGTCGATGCTTCTTATAGGCGTAGATATATTTGATTTCCTGGGATCCGTCGTAAGCCTCGACGACACGCCTCTTGCAGAGAGAGGCTTCCTGCCTCCGGCTCATATACTTAATGTCATCGCGAGCTTCTTTAACCTTATAGGATTCCTGAGTATAGAAAAGAAAGAGAAGAAGAAGGTATCCTGATTTATCTCTTGATACCTTTCTCCTTATAGTATCTCATCTTCTCGGCATACATATTCTCGTCGGATGCGGTAAGCATCTCGTCTATGGAACTGCTTCCTGTCTTTGAATAGCAGTAACCGACCGAACAGCTGTATCGGGTCTTTGCCACATTCTCACGGATGCGTGAAGAGAGGGCTTGTACGTCTTGCTCCTTGCACTTACGGCAGACTATAACGAACTCGTCACCTCCTACTCTGTAGATACGATACTTATGCTTGGCAGCTTCTATGAAGCATTTCGCAAGAGTAGTAAGAGCCAGATCACCTGCCTTGTGGCCTTCGTTATCATTAATAGCTTTAAGTCCGTTCATATCGACTGATAAGAGCGCAAAGACATAGTACACGAACATTGATACCGCGATAGTGGAACAGAAGACCTGCGCATATTCCTTACCGATGATAAAGGGCAGTATAAGCCCGGATGAGAAAGCAAACGCGAAGAATACGATCGGAACGGTATCTGTCCTTTGACCCGTATGGCGCTTCCAGAGGTTATATACAAGATATAAACGTAAACACCCGCTCCGACATAAGGAAGCATACCGAGAGGTCCTCTCACAAGTTTATTCGCATCATCAAGAGCGAATACTATCCCCGTCGGTATCGAGATAAAATCCAAAGCGGTAAATATACCCGCGGGAACGAAGAGATACCACTTCTGCCCCTTTGCTACCGTATATACGATCTGTGCCACAAGAAGCGGCGTAGCGCTGTATCTTATGGCCATGAGTACTATACGAAGTCCCCTGTATTCGGCTATCCCGTCCATCTTAAACTCGGCAAATACCACTATGGATAACAGAAATACTTCAACGATCAGGGCATAAAGACGCCTTATGGTCTTCTGCTCCATAAAGACAGTGGAGATAAGCGAGATCGTAAACCCCAGAAGAACAAGTATCAATATCCAGTTGTCTGCCACATATTCAGTCGCGTACATAAAGTGTCTGCCTCAAGCTCTTCTTATCAGTGACTCTAAAAATACTTAACACCTTCATTATACGCCCCGTAAAGTTTCCATCCTCTGAACATAAAGTTAATTAATCCGCTTCATTCCGACTTCTCTGATACCGCAAGCAGGTGTCCCGACAGACCTATTATCTCTTCGTGCTCATCTATGAGCCTTACCGTATTCATGAGAGCTTCTCTCGTGGTCTCATCCTCCCACACCGAATCAAGGTCGGGAACGAGCCACGCACCTCCCATTATCCCGTGTACGCGTGTGGAAGAGAATCCGCCTTCCATAAGTTCCTCTCTAAGCTTGGCCGCCGTATGGAAATGAGCGCTTGCGATCCCCGCGTAGTTCTTATTATCGGGGTTTATATGGCACCCGTCCTTAAGTTCCCTTTCGACCATACGAAGAAAACAGTCTTCTTCAAGCCTTCTTCTTCCTCCCTCCGTGAAAGGCTCATATATCGTTATGTTGTGAAGAAGTACCGAGAATGGCGTAAGCGCCGCGCAGTAAAGTTTCCCTCCCGTCTTAAGTACACGGGAACTTTCGCGTATCGCACGAAGCCTTTCGCCATAGTCCGTGATGTGATAGACAGGTCCCATCAGGAGTACCGCATCAGCGCTGTTATCTTCTCTTGGCACCTCTCTTGCATCCGCTACTTCACTTGAAGCGAGAGAACATCCCGGATATTCCTCTCTTAGCATACTGCTCATGGCGATATTCTTCTCTGACAGGTCAAAAAGATGAACTTCATATCCTAATGAAGCAAGCCACCAGGAGTATTCCCCATAGGCTCCTCCTATGTCATATATCACCGCAGGAGGCTTGGGGAGAGTCTTTATAAGGATCTCCTTAGTCCTTGCTAATTCTATCCTGCCGATACCGTTCCTTAATCTTCCGAATTCCGCTCCGGCTTCGTAAAATGCCAGAGCACCTTTGTCTATAGCCTTCATAGTATTCTCCTTTATTCAATATATACTGCTGCTGATCTGATTCTTCCGTCCTCTGTCCTTGTTGCTCTGACATCTTAAGATCCTCCTTTCTCATGCAATATAAAACGGCCGGCAGCTTCTTGGGGCTTACCGACCGTCTTGTTATCGAATCTGTTTTTACGCGATAAACTTAAGCCTGATGCCCTCCCGTGACAACGGCCTGCTGCTGGTTCATCTTAAATACGTTATAAGACTTAAGCATAGTTATCGCGCCTTTCGTAGTTTTTACGGATTATATGGCATCTTCCGCGGATGTGTCAACACTTTAGATCACGTGTGCAATCCTTACGTGAGATCCGAAAGGCATCAGCGACAGTCCTGCGAGCTTAAAGAACTGTATGCCGAAAGGAACACCTACGATGGTCACGCAGAGCACGGCACCGATAGCAAGCTCCGTAAGAGCCGTCTCCCAGCCTACCAGCAAGATCCAAAGGATATTACCCAACACCGAAGTCGGACCGGAGGTCACCGTAAGCTCCTTTCCGAAAGGCATCGCACAAAGGTCTGCCAGCTTAAAACACTGTATACCGAAAGGAATGCCTACGATGGTGATACAAAGAAGTATTCCCAGCACCACATACTCTAACCAGCAGATAAATCCGCCAAAGATGAACCATAAAAGATTAGCTATTATCCTCATGTTTATATCCTCCTTATCCGACTTTATTATACAGCCGCTAAGGAGGATAAACATTAAGAACAGATTAATTCGTAAGATCAGATTCAAACGTGTTGTCATCAGTGTAGTGATATCGATCTTTATAGTTATTATTTCTTCTGTATCGGGATCCACAGCTCGCAGAATACGTCAGGGCGTGTACCGTCGAAGTAGAGCTCGTAGTCCGTTGCTTCAGACGCCTCGTAGCCCATCTGAGGCAGGAACTCCTTATAGAACTTAACCCAGGTCTTTGCGATACAGTCGCCGTCTTCTCCGACACAGTCAAAGACCACATATGTCCCCGGAGCGACATCCCAGATGCGGAAGCCCTTCTTCTCAAGATCCTCCTGATCGAACTTAGAGGTGTCCTCGTCGATGATGATGCCGATACCATACTCGAAGGTATCCTTACCTTCTGTCGTAGGGCTGCAAAGGCCGTAGAGATCACGCTTCCCGTCTTCCCTGAGCATCCAGATCGGAGAGAGCATCCGGTTGCTGTTGACCTCGCCCCAGAAGTCGGCTACGTCGTGGTTGGCTTCGTCGTTGATGATCCCGTTACTGAACTCTCTTACAAGTGCGATAAACTTCTTTTCTTCTGTTTGAACGATACGATAATTCATAGTCTTACCACCTTTCACGGATAATGTGACAGTAAGAGGATTAAAGAGCACAAGTCTGCCTGCTTCTTCTCTGGCCGTTCTCGGTGCGACCCCGTGGAATCTGGTGAAAGCCTTAGTAAAGCTCTCCGGAGTCTCATAGCCGTACTTTAGTGCCAGATCCGTGATCTTCGCATCGGTCTCCACGAGTTCCTTTCCCGCCAGAGACAAGCGGCGGTTACGGATATACGCATTGGCAGTTAAGCCCGTCACGAAGCTGAAAGCCCTGTGAAATTCGTAGCTCGACGTGTGCACCTGCCTTGCTACGTCTTCATAGTTGATCTCCTCGAGAAGATGCTCTTCCATATACGTGATGGCCTTTTGCAATGCTTCGATCCATTCCATGCTTTCATCCTCCTGCTTACACGTACATTATGAACGTGATCCGTATCAGGTACATTTCCCCGTTTGCGAAGATCTGTCAGGTAACACTTATTATCCGATCATCTCCGGGGTATCTTAGCCGATCAGCCCGTTTGCCTCGCAAGTTCCGTCAGCATTTACGGACACAGAATATGCGTGATCTGTGAACATACCGTCAAGACCGACCATGACCGAACCGGATCCGTCGGGATCAAGTGTCAGATTCCGGATACTCAGCCTTTTGATGAATTCCTCTTTTGTAAGAGTCACATTGCCTTCATCTCCTTCTTCCCAGGTCTCGATCATGCCGTTCTCTTCTATCTGTCTATTTACCATGGCACCATATACTTTGGCTTCAAATGACTTTTTGTCTTCGAGGATCTTCATCAGATGATCCGTAGCCAGAGCCGCTGACTTCGGGTTATCGCTGTCGCATATGAGAGTCACATATACTTCGGTATTATCATCAGAGGGATCCCAGAGGATCAAACTCGTAGCCTCACCATGATCCACATCAAAATCACCAATGCCGTCTATATGCCACTTTCCCGGTGTGAGTGCCTGTACTTTCAGGCTAGTCAGTTCATCGTCCCGAATATCCGTATCCAGCAGTTTATCGAGGACATAGAAACCCTCCATCCCCGGTGCAGTACGTTTCCTTGCTGTGATCCTTATGCTGCTTCCGGCCTTGATCTTCAGGTTCCGGTTGCCGCTGAAATCTCTCTCATCATACGGTATCTCTAATTGTCCTTCGATCATACGGGCCTTGTCGGAATCGGCAAAACGGGCTGAATTAAAAGGCCTTATATATCTATTGATCGAATAAGGGTTAAGAAATGTCCGTTCGCTGACATCGATATCTGCACTCATCTGAACAGTCATTTCGCATGCTTTTTCTTCGGTATTTGAGAAGTATATATCAAGTGCATTCTTATATACCGTATCATCATGTATCAGATAAACATTTTCCTCGAGAACTTCCTCAAGAAAATAGTATACGACACCCGGCCTGACATAAAAGCGTCCGGGCCTTACACGCAGGCGATACAGGATTATTTTATCAGACTTAAACTCCGGCTTATAAGGATAACCGAATAAGCTCTTCTTACAGAACCAGAAGATCTTTCCGCACGGTCCCCAGGGCCTTTCCGGATCCGCAAGCCACGGCATGTTGTAATCTATGTTGGCGAGCGATTCCTTCCCGAATTTCGGAAAGGGTCTATCGCCCTTTTTCCAGCTATAGCGAACCCTCACGATTATTTCCGTTGACTCATCTTCAAACTGAGCTATGAACTCTTCCTTGGATATTGAATTATTATCTGTAAACTTTCTTTCCGAATCAGTTGTCATTCGCCAAATTCCTGCTCTTTATCCTCAATGCTATTTATCGGTTTGTCCTTGCATGTTTTCAACGGCTTCATCCACTGTCACTCAGATGAATTCTCTTGCCCAATCGCCAAGGCTCGACTGCGATGCATCAGCAGGGAAGCGCTTACCTTTAACTACCTGTGCATCCGGAGCAAGTGCCTGAAGGTTCTTATAGGAATCTGCTATATCGGATGATCCTGATGTCGCAAAAGGAACAACTTTCTTACCGGAGAGATCATATGCTTCCATAAAAGTATCGATAATGGAAGGCTCCCTGTACCACCACACGGGAAAACCTACAAATACGGTATCGTACTGTGACATGTCGTCAACTTTTGTTCCGATAGCAGGTCTGCATGATCTGTCCTCCATCTCAACAGTACTTCTGGACTTCTTATCCATCCAGTTAAGATCAGCATCTGTGTATGGAACTTCAGGAGCGATCTCATAAAGATCTGCTCCGATCGCATTCGCGAGATTGCCTGCAACTTTTGCGGTTACTCCACTTGCCGAGAAATAAGCTACCAATACTTTTGCCATGTTAATGATCCTCCTTTACAAAGGGACTAAGCTTCTGATCTTGTGTTAACTCCCGGATCTTGGTCCCACCTTATCAACAAGGATGATTATAACAAATGAAATCATCGTGCACATTAAATAGCATATCTATACTGAGGCTATAATACTAACGGTATAAGAACTCTTTTCGAATTGTACCGATAGAGTGTTGTAAAGCATGAGTGCTTCCTATACACTTAGGCTGAGCGGATAGGGAGGCACTTATGAAAGGTAAGTTTAAATGGTTGTTATTATCAGCTGTATCGATAGCGTTGTTGATCATGTGCAACATAGGAGATCAGTCCGAGATAGTACTGAAGCCCGATGTATATATCCAAAGGGCGTATGCATGCAACTACAACGGCGACAGATATAACGGCTTTGTGGATGCGAGGGATGCGAGAGCGATTGATGATAGTAGCGAGATGAATGAAATACCGAAGTTGCCTGTCAAAAAGATCGTGAAGCTGATGAATGTTACTTCAACTGATTGCACTCTCATCTTTACGATAGGAGATGACCAACCGTATTGCGTAGACCACTTTCCTCTGAAAAACCTTGATACCAAGTCCTTACTGCCGCAGCCATACAATAATATAATCGCTGTTTCAGCCTTTATATTGTTCATATTCTCCGTAGTAATGCTTGCGATCAAATCTATCCAAAAAGAAACAAAAGATGAAGAAAGGACCGACGGATAACATAAAAGAAATCTCAACAACTTTTCCGCGCAGTCCATCTATACGTGCCTCTCAGGAAGTTCTGAACGGACAGATTTATTCCTGATTATCTCAACCAATACCGAACACTAAAGCGGGAATGCAACTGCTTCAGTGTAAAGCTTTTGAAGCGTCTTTACAAAACTATCCAAGCTCGTTCTGTTATCTGTTTTGTGCGTGCAAAGCACGAGGTGAAAACATTCCTCACACTCAAACGGTATCCAGGCAAACTGACCGCTGTGATCGTTAAGGAATCCGGGTGCAAGGCATATACCTTTCCCCGCAGCCACATTAGTCAGAGTACTGTCGTGGTCCGGACTGTTGAAATAGCTTATCCTGCCAGAAGCAATAAGTCGTTGCTGGACAGCTCTTAATGCATCCGGAGAACCGCCTCCGACCATCAGTGTCCTGCCGTAGATATCTTCTTCCGTAATAGTATTCTTAGCCGCAAGCGAATCGTTTTTGTCTGTTATCAGATAGATACGCGAATCAAACAACTTGTGGACATTTATTCCCGGAATATGCTTCGTCTGTTCCGTAAGCGCCAGGAAGATATCGGCATCGTTTTTAAGGAAGGCCTCAAGGCCGTGACCGTAATTGAACATCGGTGTGATCTGTACACCCGGCTGCTGCTTTTCGAATATGCGTATTGCTTCAGGAAGGAAATACAAAGCCTGGCGGACAGACATTACGATGGAAATGTTGTCATTATATTTGGCGCTGAAGTTCTGTCCCTGTTCGATCGCACGCTTCATCTCTTCGCGCATGCCTGTCAGATATGATACGAACTGCTCTCCCGCAGGAGTAAGAGATGCACCTTTGCCGTTCCTCTCAAAAATAGAGAAACCTACCTCTTCCTCCAATAACCTGATCTGATATGAGAACGTGGGCTGGCTCACGAACATATTCTCAGCGCCTCTGCTGAAGTTCTGTGTCCTGGCAAGTTCTATGCAGTAATCTATCTGTTTTGTGTTCATGGCTGCTCCATTAGTTATTTAATTTTTAAATCGGATATCCAGTCTTTCTATTGGATATTTTATCGGTCTGCTGTGAGAATGTAAACATAGAAAACAGAATACGGAGGCAGTATATATGGCTAAGACTTTGATAGCATTCTTTTCGAGAGCTGATGAGAATTACTTTGGCGGAGCGATGAGATATGTAAAGGTTGGTAACACCGAGATCGTG
>JAILMW010000036.1 GCA_024692235.1 Saccharofermentans sp.
TATCGTAATCCTTGACGAGGCGACCGCCAGCGTGGATGCCGATAACGAAAGCTATATCCAGCAGGCAATCAGTGAACTCTGCAACGGAAAGACTCTGATCGTAATCGCGCACAGGCTTGGAACTATTCGCAATGCAGACAAGATTCTTGTAATAAAAGATGGCGCAATTGCTGAAAGCGGAAAGCATGAGGATTTGATGAGCCTTGGTGGAATATATCATAACTTCGTGACAAAACGTGAGAACACCATGGGATGGAATAGGAGGCATGCGTTGGAGTAAATACACCCGAGCGCGGCCGTGCAGCTTTTCCGAGGACTTTCCCTGGACGAGGGAAAAGCGGAACGTGACAGCGAGGGATTATTAAAAACAAAAAATTGCCGCACTAATAACTTCTTAGTGCGGCTTCTCTTTTATTCTATAATCGTAATCAGATCAACATGTTTTAATATCCCGACATCTTCTAAAAGCCTTATCATCCGATAAACCGTCGCAACCCCAATCGTGTGGTCCTTCGCGGCAACAAGATGATATATTTCCTTGCATGAGGCCCCGTCGTTTTCAAGGATTATTTCCAAGATCAGCCTGCGCTGATTTGTTATCCGAAATCCTTTCTCTTTCAGTATCGAAATAACCTGTTCGCAGTTCATAAGCTTTTCCTCCTGCCGCCAAGCGGTTAGTCAACGCTAATTATTATAAACCACATGCGCTGCGTTAGCAACAACTAACCGATGGGCGCTTTTGAAGTGCAAAATACCGCAAACTTGCTGATTTAAGCCATTTGTCGTGTTATTGAGAAATATTCTCATTTCGTGAAGGACTCTTTTTATTGCGATTTTTAAAGACGGATTTCTATAATAATAAGGATAAAAATTACCAAGGCACATTGATGGTGCGGAAAGGAAGGGGATAGAAAAATGAGTATATGGGGTACAGTTGGAAAGATAGCATGCGGGTTCGCGATCGGAACCGCGGGAGTTAAGATCTTAAGCAGCAAGGATGCAAAGAAGTGTTACACACATGTTACTGCTGCGGTTTTAAGATGCAAGGACACCGTTATGGAGACAGTTACAAATATAAAGGAAAACTGTGAAGATATTGGCGCCGATGCAAAAGAGATAAACGAAGAGCGCTATGAAAAAGAAAGGGAAAGAGAGATCGAAAACGCTAAGGCTGTTCTTGAGAATGCTGCAAACGCAGAGGCTTAAGCGCGGTATTTTAATATGAGATGTAAGATTTTGCATGAGTCCAAAGGACGCTTAAGAGTTCATATGCATCAGTGCCATATGAGCATTAAAGAGGCGGATAAGCTCCAGTATTTTTTAGAGGAGCTTTACTTTGTTAAAAAAGCCGAAGTAAACGAGCGGACCGCAAATGCGATCATTTTTTACGAGGGAGACAAGAAAGAAGTCATAAATGCGCTTTCATCTTTCGATTATGAGACAACAGAGGTAACCGTCCCTGAGCATACCGGAAGGGAGCTTAGGATCAAATTTGAGGACAGGATGTTTTTCCTTGTCGCAGAGAGGCTCGTATCAAAATTCCTGTTTCCCGTTTCGGTAAGAAGGATCGTTACCGTCATAAAGGCCGTGCCTTTTATCGTTTCAGGCATTAGATCTCTCTTAAAGGGAAAGATCGAAGTGTCAATACTTGATGCCACAAGCATTGCGGTCTCACTTGTAAGAGGGGAGTATGATACAGCAGGTTCTGTGATGTTCCTTTTGCATTTGGGAGAGCTTATAGAAGATTATACGCACAGAAAGTCAGTTGATGATCTGGCGAGAAAAATGGCGCTTAATGTCGATAAGGTCTGGTTAAAGACAAAAGATGGACAGGAAGTTTTGGTTAACGCCTCAAACGTAAAAGAAGGGGATACGGTAGTTGTGCGAACAGGCACAATGATACCTCTTGACGGAGTGGTGGATAAGGGCGAAGCATCTGTAAACCAGGCATCCATGACGGGAGAGTCTGTGGCTGTAAAAAAGGATAAGGGTAGCCTTGTCTATGCCGGAACCGTTGTGGAAGAGGGAGAGCTTTTAATAAAGGTTTTAAAGGAGCAGGGTCTGGGAAGATACGACAGGATCGTCTCCATGATAGAAGAGTCTGAAAAGCTAAAGTCAAAGACTGAGGATAAAGCCTCACATCTTGCGGACAGGCTTGTTCCTTACACACTTGGTGCGACGCTTTTGACATATCTTATAACAAGGAACGCCACAAGAGCAGCTTCCATCCTCATGGTTGATTTTTGCTGCGCGCTTAAGCTTTCAATGCCGATTTCTGTGCTTTCTGCGATGAGAGAGGCGGGAGATTATAAGATATCAGTAAAGGGCGGTAAATTTTTGGAAGCCGTATCAGAAGCCGAAACCATAGTTTTTGACAAGACCGGAACGCTTACGCATGCCACACCAAAGGTCAAAGAAGTGATAGCCTTCGGTGAAAACGATGAGACCGAGATGTTAAAGCTTGCAGCCTGCCTCGAGGAGCATTATCCTCATTCGATCGCAAATGCTGTAGTAAAAGCTGCCGAGGAACGCGGCATATTGCACGAAGAAATGCATACCAAAGCGATCTATGTGGTGGCACACGGCATTAACAGCACTATAGACGGAAAAAAGGTGTGCATAGGAAGCTATCATTACATTTTTGACGATGAGGAATGTAAGATCCCCAGAGGAGAAAAGAAAAAGTTTAATGAGCTGCCGGATGAATATTCACATCTTTATCTGGCGATAGACGGAAAGCTTTCAGCTGTCATATTAATAGAAGATCCCTTAAGGGATGAGGCGGCAGAAGTGGTTGAAAAGCTAAAGTCAGTTGGCTTTTCAAAGGTTGTCATGATGACAGGAGATAACGAGCGCACCGCGAAGGATATCGCAGAAAAGACAGGTGTCACAGAATATTATTCCGAGGTTCTTCCCGAAGATAAAGCGGCATTTATAAAAAAAGAGCATGAAGCCGGACGAAAAGTCATAATGATAGGAGATGGCATTAACGATTCACCTGCCTTATCAGAAGCCGATGCGGGAATAGCCGTAAGCTCCGGGGCTTCGATAGCGAGGGAGATAGCCGATATAACGATCTCGTCAGATGATTTAAATGCTATTATCACATTAAGAGAACTTAGTGTGATGCTTATGGATAGGATCCGATTTAATTACAGAAGCATAATAGGATTTAATTCATTTTTGATACTTATGGGAGTGATAGGAATCTTCCCTCCCGCGACGACAGCGCTTTTACATAACGCTTCCACAGTTGCGATAAGCTTAAAGAGTATGACAGATCTGCTGAATAAGTAAATGAAAAGGTCCGAAGCGTTTGCTTTGGACCTTTTTAAAATTACAGATTAAATTTTTCTTTGTTAATATGAGCCTTTAAGGCATCGAATGTGGTATCACTGATGTAATGCTCGATGCGGCAGGCATCGTCGCTGGCAGTTTTTTCGTCAACTCCTATGCTGATGAAAAGGTTGGTAAGAACGGTGTGACGCTCGTAGATGCGCTTCGCTCTTGATTCACCGGCCTCCGTTAGCTTGATGAAGCCGTCCTCATCCTTTATTACGAATCCCTCGTCTCTTAAAAGACCTAAAGCGCGGCTTACAGAGGGCTTTGTATATCCTAAATATTCACCTATATCAATTCCTCTTACAGAGTTGGACTCTTTTGAAAGGACAAAAATTGCCTCTAAATACATTTCTCCGGATTCCTGTAATGACATAAGAAACCTCCTTGTTTATTAACTTGCAATAGTTCCCGTCCTCAAGATGGGTTGCATAAAATGTATTATATCATAAAATACACAATAAAAACCCTTAAAATTATTAAATTTCTATAAACAAAAAATCTTGACAGGTTAGATAAGACTAACTATAATAATCTGAGGTTAGAGATTGCTAACCTATCTCTTTTGGCCAAGGGTTAGCAAACGCTAATCATAAAGGGAGTTAAAGTCTAGACTATGAAAGGTGGAGGAAAAAATGATGCCTCTTGTATATGCTGAAAGTGGAGAACCCCAGATCATCAAAAAGATCGGAGGAAATCCTGAAGTAAAAAAGCACTTATCAGACCTTGGGTTTAATGTAGGGGGCGAAGTAAGTGTGATAAACTCACTCGGCGAGAATCTGATCGTAAAGGTTAAAGAAAGTCGAGTGGCCGTAAGCGAAGAGCTTGCAAGAAAGATCATGGTTTAAAAGTCATTTCATTTTCTTTTAAACAGGGAGGAGTAGGATTTGAAAACATTAAGAGATGTAAAAATAGGAGAAACCGTAAGAGTAGTAAAGCTTCACGGCGAAGGTCCCGTTAAACGCAGGATCATGGATATGGGCATCACGAAAAATACAGAGATTTTTGTGAGAAAGGTAGCCCCTTTGGGAGACCCGATAGAGGTCACGGTAAGAAGCTACGAGCTTTCGCTTCGCAAAGCTGACGCTGAAATGATCGAGGTAGAATAGAGCTATTATAAAAACAAGTTTTGATAATAGCGATGCTTATTGATGAACGAAGTGAGTCAATAATAACCTCTTGAAAAATATATGAAAGGACATTTATAAAATGGAAGTACGTATTGCGCTTGCCGGTAACCCTAACTGCGGTAAGACCACGCTTTTTAATGCGCTTACAGGCTCGAACCAGTTTGTGGGAAACTGGCCCGGTGTTACAGTTGAAAAAAAGGAAGGAAAGCTTAGAAAGCACGATGATGTAGTCATCACAGACCTTCCCGGTATCTATTCATTGTCACCCTACACGCTTGAGGAAGTGGTGGCAAGAAATTATCTTATAGGCGAACGTCCCAATGCGATCTTAAACATCATTGACGGAACAAACCTTGAGAGAAACCTTTATCTTACAACACAGCTTACAGAGCTTGGAATCCCTGTTGTTGTCGCTGTAAACATGATGGATATCGTCAGAAAAAACGGCGATGTGATAAAGACTGAAGAGCTTTCAAGACAGCTTGGCTGCAAGGTCGTAGTATTATCTGCACTTAAGGGTGAGGGAGTTATGGAAGCAGCTGAGGAAGCTATAAAAGCTGCCAAAAACGGAAAGACCGTGCCTTTACATACTTTCTCAGGCCCTGTAGAGCATGCCATCGCTCATATTGAGGAAGCGATCGTTCATGATATGCCCGAAGAGCAGCAGAGATGGTATGCGATCAAGATCTTCGAGAGAGATGACAAGGTCCTGGAGCAGTTATCTCTTCCGGCCGATAAGATGTCTCATATCGAGAAGGATATCAAGGCAGCGGAAGAAGAGCTCGACGACGATGCTGAATCGATAATCACCAATGAGAGATATATCTATATCGCGGGTGTCATCAAGGCTTCCTACAGGAAGAAGAACAAGGGCAAGATGACAAATTCCGATAAGATAGACAGGATCGTAACCAACAGATGGCTCGGTCTTCCTATCTTCGCATTGATAATGTTCGCTGTTTACTATATCGCTATGGTGACCGTCGGTGCTTCCGCTACGGACTGGGCTAATGACGGTCTCTTCGGCGACGGTTATCACCTCTTCGGTATCGGTACGGGAGCTTACGAGGAAGCGGCAGAAGAGTATGGCGATACAGACGCCATCGTTGCATCGGCAGTAGACACATACGGAGATGATGCAGCCGCAGAAGCACTCGACAGCGAGGACGGACTTGATCAGGCACAGCTCGATACGTTAAGAGCTGCTGTTCCTTCGGGATCATCTCTTATCTATGAAGTAGAAGACGAGGAGACACTTGAGATCTCCGAGGAAGAAGCATCCTATGACGACGTCATGGCTGCACTTGATAATTACGGCAACGAGCCCGATCCCGCGGAATACGGAGTATGGGTACCGGGTGTTCCCGTTCTTATCGAGAGCGGACTTGATAAGGCAGGCTGTGCAGACTGGCTCAAGGGTCTTATCCTTGACGGTATCGTTGCAGGTGTCGGTGCGGTATTGGGTTTCGTTCCCCAGATGCTCGTACTCTTCTTCCTTCTTGCCATCCTTGAGTCCTGCGGTTATATGGCGCGTATTGCATTCGTCCTCGACAGGATCTTCAGGAAGTTCGGTCTTTCCGGTAAGTCCTTCATCCCCATGCTGGTAGGTACCGGCTGCGGTATCCCGGGTATCATGGCCTCAAGGACCATCGAGAATGAACGCGACAGAAGGATGACCATCATCACGACTACATTTATCCCCTGCGGAGCCAAGGTGCCTTTCATCGCCATGATCGCAGGTGCCATCTTCGGCGGTTCAGATCTTCAGAGATCCGTCGTATCCGTATCTGCTTACTTTATCGGTATGGCTGCGATCATCATCTCGGGTATCATGCTCAAGAAGACAAAGCCTTTCGCAGGAGAGCCTGCTCCCTTCGTTATGGAGCTTCCCGCATATCACCTTCCTACCATCGGCAACATCCTTCGTTCCACATGGGAGAGAGGCTGGTCCTTCATCAAGAAGGCGGGTACAGTCATCCTTATCTCGCAGGTATTTATCTGGTTCACTACATACTTCGGTGTTGTAGGCGGCAAGCTCACGATGCTTGAGGAAGATCAGATCGATCAGTCTTTCCTTGCAGCTATCGGATCCGTATTCGCATGGATCTTCAAACCCTTAGGCTGGGGTAACTGGCAGGCAGCCGTTGCTTCCATCACGGGTCTTGTAGCAAAGGAGAATATCGTAGGTACCATGGGTGTACTCTACGGCGGCGGAGAAGCTTCATTGTATGAGACTCTTGCCGGAGTATTTACGGGAGTTACAGGATTCTCATTCCTGGTATTCAATCTTCTCTGCGCTCCCTGCTTCGCTGCGATAGGTGCCATCAAGCGTGAGATGAACAATCCCAAGTGGACCGCATTTGCAATAGCTTATCAGTGCGGATTTGCTTATGTGATCGCACTTATGATCACACAGTTCGGCAACCTCTTCGGAGGAACTGCCAATGCTCTCGGAGTCATCGTATCGATCGTGCTTCTCGGAGTCATTATCTACATGCTCTTCAGACCTTATAAGGAGGCATCTAAGCTCGAGACTAAGGTGAAAGTGTGATCTCATGATCGCATTCCTTCATGAGAACATCGGAACCATCCTTTGCGGCAGCATCCTTCTTATCGTTCTTATCCTTATAGTAAGGAGCATGGTAAATGATAAGAAGAAAGGCAGATCCTCATGCGGATGCAATTGTTCTCACTGTGCCATGGCAGGTCGCTGCCATGAGGTAAAAAAGAACAGATAACTCCCATACACACTGTTCATACATCAATGGACCGCTTCCTGAAGGAGGCGGTCTTTTGATATTGCCGCTCTTTGGAAATCTATAAATGATAAAATCCATATAGAAACTTTCTTCCCGGAGGCACAATGGATAAGACTTTATACGTTACGGATCTTGACGGAACTTTACTTAATACTAAGGACCGTATAGATGACTTTGGCATCAGGACCATAAACGAACTGACATCCAAGGGGATGCTCTTTACTTATGCCACCGCAAGGTCGCTGATATCCGCGTCCAAGGTGACGGAAGGGCTCTCGGTAGATATCCCGATAATAGCATATAACGGCGCCTTTATAATGAAGCCTTCAACCGGTGAGATATTATCAGAAGAGAGTTTTTGCGATGAAGAGCGTTCTTATGCAAGAAGTGTCATCGAGAAGCATAAGATAAGTCCGATGGTCTATTCCTTCGTAGACGGTATAGAGAGGGTATCTTGGATCCCGAAGTTCGAGAATGACGGAGTAAGAAGATACTTAAGCGTCAGGAAGGGAGATAAGAGGTTCAGATCCGTTACCGATAATGATTCGCTTTATGAAGGGGAAGTCTTCTACTATACATGTATAGGAGAGAAGGAAGAGCTTTTGCCCGTATACGATATCTTCTCCCGCGACCCGAGATACAGATGTACCCTTCAGCAGGAACTTTATCGTCCCGAATACTGGTGTGAGATAATGCCTGCACGTGCCTCCAAGAAGAATGCAATCGAGAAACTCAAGAAGATGTGGGGATGCGACAGGGTAGTATCCTTCGGAGATTCTCTTAACGATATACCCATGTTCGAGATATCGGATGAGTGTTATGCCGTATCTGATGCCTGCCCTGAGCTCAAGGCCGTAGCTACGGGGATAATAGGAAGTAACGACGACAATGCAGTCGCCAAGTGGCTTCTTGAAGCTGACGTACTTAAGTAGGATAATATCATTGAATAAGGAATAGAAAAGAGGAACAAAGTTATGAAACTCTATATCAAGCAGAAAGTATTCTCATTGGCATCCAGGTTCGATATCACGGACGAGGACGGCAATGAGAGATATACGGTAGAAGGTGAGCTCTTATCTCTTACGAGAAGACTTCACATATACGATCACAGGGGTGAGGAAGTATCTCTTATCCACAAGGAACTCTTCACTCTTATGCCCAGGTTCGTTGTGGAGAGGAACGGTCAGGTGACGGCAGCCATCAAGAAGAGATTTACTTTCTTGAAGCCCGCCTACGATATCGAAGGCAAGGGATGGCATGTTGAAGGTGACTTCTTTGCTCATGACTACAGGATCGTGGATGACAGCGGATCCGCGATAGCATATATCCATAAGGTATGGATGAGCTGGGGCGACAGCTTTGAACTGGACCTGGTGTCTTCCGAGGATGAGGTGGATCTTATCGCGGTGATCCTGGCTATAGACGTAGTACTTGATTCGGAGCAGTCTTCTAACTATAGTTCATGAATTCCGGACAAAGAAAAACTCCATGCACTTGAGGATGCACAGAGCACTTTTCTTATATGACCTGCCTGACTCGGAATAGGTACTCTATCCGTGAATTGGAATCGGATTTTCGCTACCGTCATCACAATGTTTTTTGATCACGCCTTGATTATAGCACCTGTCAAAAGAATTTATGAAAACGATTTGTGAACAAATACTTAAAAATTTCTGATGGGCTCGGAGGCTTTTTTGTATATATTTTTATGGAAACTCTATATATAGTAAATATAGTGTTGCGCAACACCGTATACGGTAAAAGTGTAAAATTACAATTGAAAACAATCTGTTAACGATAGTTATATTATTGAGAATAGATCAAGGAAATTTCTTAACTGTCAGTGTAGAAAATCTAACACTATCGAACGGCTTTCGGGTTTCTTAGCAGGAGGAAAAAGATGCATTTCGTGAAGGCAAAAGGGATACTTACCACAAGTGGCGGCGGATGCGGTATGAACATATACCGCGGGTGTACTCACGGGTGTATCTACTGCGATGCGAGAAGTACATGTTACCGTATGGAGCATCCTTTCGAGGATATAGAAGTAAAGGAGAATGCTCCGGAGCTGCTTCGTAAGGCCCTGCACTCCAAGAGGAAAAGATGCATGGTGGGAACAGGATCCATGTGCGATCCCTATATGCATTGCGAGTCGAAGCTTCGTCTTATGAGAAGATGCCTTGAAGTTATAAGGGATGAGGGCTTCGGCGTGGCCGTGCAGACTAAGTCGGACCGTATCCTTGAAGATCTGGATCTTCTTAAGGAGATAAATGAGTCCGCCAAGACGGTAGTTCAGATAACTCTTACAACTTACGACGACGATCTCTGTAAGATATTAGAGCCCCAAGTATGTAATACCAAAAGGCGCATCGAAGTCCTGGAGATACTTCAAAAGGAAGGCATCCCGGCTGTCGTGTGGCTTACACCCATACTTCCCTTTATAAACGACACGGAAGAGAATATTACTTCTATCCTTAACGAATGCGTGAGAGAGGGAGTAAAGGGAATAGTGAATTTCGGTATGGGGCTTACCCTTAGAGAAGGAGACAGGGAGTATTACTATGCTGCCTTGGATAAGCATTTCCCCGGGCTTAAGGAGAAGTATATCAAGACGTACGGTAATGCTTATGAGCTCCCCAGTCTCAACACGCCTGCTCTAATGAAGATATTTAATAATATATGTAAGGAGAACGGCATCCTTTATAAGCCGGACGATGTCTTCTCTTATATAAACGATCTTCCCGAGAAATACCCTCAGATAAGCATCTTTGACATGTAAAGTGCAACTTGTGCAGTACAAAGTGCAACTTGTGCGGATCTGCCGACACGCTCCTTAAAGCTCTGGTAAAGTGACATCATCAAAGCAAAACCAAAGCGAATAAGGAGATATCAGAAATGAAAAAGAACAAGATCATTAAGGCAGCAACTATCACAATGAGCGTTATCGCATTTATCGCAGTAGCAGGTTCCGCTGCAATGGGCGGCTACGTAGCAGATAAGATCCTTCATCAGAACGAAGGTGAGGATACATGTGATAACAGCATAAAGCAGCTTGAAGTATGGGGCTACGACCTTGAGAGCTTCAATGCAAGATATCAGGGCACGGAAGTAAGCGCTACGGCAGAAGACGGTAATACGGTCCCCGGTACATTCTTCGATATGGGTTCGGATAAGTGCGTTATCCTCGTACACGGCGCAGGCGGAGATCGAGTAAGTACATACCCTTTGGCAGAAGGATACTTAGAGAGAGGATATGACGTTATCGCCATCGACCAGAGAGGATGCGGCGCAAACGCAAGCGATGAAGTTACATTCGGTATCAACGAAATGCTCGACGTAGAGGCTATGGTAGAGTACGCAAGAGAGGATCTTGGAAGCAGCGAAGTCATCGTACACGGTCAGTCCATGGGTGCTCAGACAACTGCTCTTTATGCTTCTAACGTTACTCCGGGTACTGCGGGTGCGGCCGATGCGGTCATCTGCGACAGCCCCGTTCCCGGTATGGAGCTCGTCCTTAAGGAGATGTTCGGTGATGGCGATACTGACAGCTTCCTTGCTAACTACCTTACAGGTACAAGTAAGATCTACATGGGTCTTGTAAACGGTATCGACTACGATGACGGCGACACTATCGCAGCAGTAGCAAACGATCAGATCCCTACTCTTATCATCTGCTCCGACAGAGACGAAGTTTGCCTTCCTGACCAGGTAGAGCAGGTTTATGATAATATTGCTTGTGAGGATAAGGAGATACTCCACTTTGACAGCGCTCATATCGAAGGCATCATCGATCAGCCCGAGGCTTATATGGACGGTGTTGAGAACTTCCTTAACAACAACGGATTGTGATAAGAAGAGTAAATGAAGTTAAACCTGTACGAGAACAAAGAAGATCTTAATGAACACGTGGACGTATATTATTCCAATATGCGTCCCGTTATTCGTCAGCTGATAGATACGGTGAATTCGGAGCGCCCCAAGCTCAAGGGCCGTCCGGCTGACGAGGACTTAGATGACGGCGAAGAAATATTGCTGGATCCCAAAGAGATCTACTACTTAGACCACATAGACCGTAAGCTCTTTGCTTATACCAAGGACGGAGTCTTCCGCCTTATGGATACGTTGTCTTCCTGCGAAGAGACATTGTGGAACTACGGTTTTGTAAGAGTGTCCAAGTCCAATCTTATTAATGTATATAAGATAAAGCAGTTAAAGCCCGACATGAACATGAAGGTGTATGCGTCCTTCGATAACGGAGAGAGGATCTGCGTTAACAGGAGCTACAAGAAGAGCTTTAACGAATACTTACAGAGGATAAGGAGGATGGGCTGATGCGTGAGAAAGTCGTAACCTTTCTGGTAGAGCTTTGCTGCGTATATACGCTTGTATCCGTTGGCGGAGCCATAGTCAACATGTTGATCGGCGGTCAGACCAATAACCTGAACGTACTTGTTATGTTCATGACCTGCTTTATAGGTACCCTTGTCCTGAACCTCCATAAGCTCTTTGACAGAGTAAGTCCCCTTCTCATGATCATCATTCAGTATCTGGTCGCATGCGTTCTTTGTGCAGTCATGGTCCTTATCGTATGTTGGATCTCAGGCGAGACGATAGATCCCAGAGGATGGTATGAGTTCTACAGATCCTTCACGATCCCTTATGTTATCCTTGCAGGTTATTACTACTACAGAGTATTCTCGGACACCAAGAAGCAGGACGATCTCATCAAGGAGATACAGGAGAACGCTAACAGGGATAAGTAATGTGATATCATTGTCTTATCAGCTTGCAGGAGGAAACTCTGATGGAAAGATGGGATGAATACGATATCAACAGAGTAAAGACCGGCAGGACCCGTCAGAGGGGTGAGCCCAGAGGAGACGGCGCCTACCAGATGGTCATTCATGTAGCTCTCTTTAATTCCGAAGGCAAGATGCTTATCCAGAGAAGGCAGAAGACCGCCAAGTCGTGGCCGGATCTCTGGGATATCTCATGCGGTGGCCATTCCATGGCAGGCGAGGACTGCAGGGATGCCGCCATGAGAGAACTTAAGGAAGAACTGGATATAGATATCGACCTTGAGGGAGTGTTGCCCAACTTTACCTTTACCTGGCAGGGCGGATTCGATGATTACTTTCTCATAGAAAAGGATATCGATATCAGATCTCTTTCTCTTCAGGAGTCTGAGGTTCAGGATATCTCCTGGGCGAGCCGTGATGAGATAAAGGAGATGATCAGAGACGGCAGGTTCATAACCTACTACGAACATTTGATAGATCTGATGTTCGACATGAAGGGGAACTACGGAGTACATTCGAGCATAGAAAACAAATAAAGAACAACAGAAAAGGCGCGATCAGTTCGCGCCTTCATTTATTAATACGACTCTGTTCCTTCCGTTATTCTTGCCGAAGTAGAGCTTTTCGTCCGCATCGTTGACCCAGAGGTCTACGGAAGTATGGTCATTGGCAGAAGCTATACCTGCGGTTATCGTTACCTTGATATGCTGATCTTCAAAGAAGAAGTCTTTGCTTTCTATTGCCTTTCGAAGCTTTTCCAGGAGGGCGACGCCGTCTTTGTCCGCTTCTCCGTCTGACAGGATAACGAATTCTTCGCCGCCCCATCTTGAGATCTCGCAGTCCTTGCAGACTTCCTTCATTATCTTTGCTACATTCTCGAGAACGTAGTCTCCGGTATTGTGACCGTAGGTGTCATTTATCTTCTTGAAATGATCTATGTCGGCCATAGCGATAAACTGAGGCTTATCTTCCTTAAGTGTGGTCTCTAGCTTGGTGATCATGAAGTGACGGTTATAAAGTCCCGTGAGCCTGTCTGTATGAGCCATATCCGTGAGCTGATTCTCGGAAGCGGTTATCATCTTGAGCATAACGCCCGAATAGAAGATGAGGAAGAAGAGAACGACACCTGAATTGAATACCCAGAAGACGCCTGCGATCTTGCTGTCTATATCGTAGACAGGCTCTGCATAGGAGGCATAACCGGTGGATATCAGATAGCAGACGACGATGATACCGCTTACGAGTATCGTGTTGATGCTCTGTCTTCCGAGCTTCTTGGCCATATATTCTGTGTAGAAGATAATGGGGATCATCGAAAGGCAATAAAGATGGAATCCGAACCTGTAGCCGAGACAGATCGTGGTAATGCACATATAAAGTGTGATCCAGAAATATACTAATCTGACATAGAAAGCAAGCCGCTCTGTACGGATAAGATAGTAACCGACCAGATATACCATAGCGGTGGGGATGCTGAACCATATAAGGAATGTGGCATGACACAGCGCGAAGAAACCCGCCAGTCCGAATACCAGCATCAAAATGACCGTATTGATAGAGTATGTCAGTTTTTTGATCTCTTCCAAAGTCAAACCTCCCTGACTCTACCTTTAGATTATATATTCCCCGATATGTTGCTGCATAGTGCTTTTGTGACCAGAGTGTTGCGGAAATAAAACGTTTCTGAGATATATGCATGAGACTGCTTACTCATAATGCTGCTATAATGATGTAGATTCATCAAAGTGTGTTGTGTGAGGGAAGAGAAATATGAATAAAAGAACACGTAAAGCGATCTGTGTAGTGATCGCGACTTGCCTGACGGCATCGATGTTTGCAGGATGTAACATCTCCTTTGGGAAGACTAAGGCTCAAAAGGAACTGGTAGAGCGATACCTCAATGCATGCATAGAGTTCGAATACAGGGATGCGTCATCCTGCGTCAAGGGTTCCGGAGATGCATTTCAGGATGTGGATCTCGAGCCTGTTCAGCAGGAGATCTGTGAACTGTGTCTGTCCAGGGCGCAGTTCGAAGTGGAGAAGATAGAGAATGACAGGGCACTGGTCAAGTTCATTGTGCCCGATATCGACAGGATCTTGAGGCGTGAGAATGTTGCTTCGCTGGAAGTGGATGATCTCGATGATCTCATATCCGATTCGGACAAGATGCTGGAAGAGGAATTTGAGTTTGACTTCGTAAAGGGCAAGAAGGAGTGGCTTATCGATGCCGATTCGACGGAGGATTTTGCTGAGTTTATCAGTGAGTTCGGACTGGATGTATCTTCAACGCTCGGTCTCGGATCGCGCGCTGTAGAGCTGTTTGATTCGCTTATGACATGTCTTGCTCAGGGTAATATCGATGCAGCCGATGATCTTATGAACGGAGGGAGCAGTTATTCCGGTGCAAGCATTACTTCGTATTACGATCCCGAAGCAGCTGCTGCCATCACGAACGTTTATTCTTTGCTGTTCGGGGCCATCACATACGATGTTGAGGTGGCCTCATGCAGCGAATCTTCCGTAGTCCTTGAAGTGTCGGGTACCAGAGTTGCCTTCTATGATTCGATGGCCAATATACTTTCCACTAACGAGACAATAGCTGTCCCGTACATCAAGGAAATGATCCTCTATTATGTAAGGCTTGACGCTTTCGATTATTCGACCGGTGACTATACCTCCATGGCGTCAGAGCTTCTGTTGATCCAGACGGATTTCTATATTCAGTGTATGGAGCGTGCGCAGTCTGAAGAATTTGAATTCACAGTGGAGATAAGTATCGACGAGCACGGAAATATGTCGATGGATCCGTATGTCATGGAAAGTATCATTGGATCACCTCAGGGGGCGGCTGATGTCTCGCAGGAATTCTATGAGCAGGCCCTGGAAGAACTTCTCGAAGAAGGAGAGATCACACAGGAGCAGTACGAAGAATTATTACTTACGGATCCGATTTACTTTATGTGATGTCAGGAGTATCTCTTTTTTGACTTCTTATTGGCGTACATCTTACTGTCCGCTTGACGAATGAGTTCCTGAACGTCGGTATCCTTGGTTATCTTGCAGTCGATGGTACCGATACTTGCCGATACGTCGTAAGGCTTTCCGTGCCTGCTGTTGATCTCCGTGAGGTTGGCCGTGAGCCTCTCGGCAAAGGTGGAGCTTTCATTCGGATCTTTCCTTCCGAATGCGATGAACTCGTCTCCTCCGAACCTGGCGCAGATCATCTCGCCATTGCAGCAGCTGTTTATGGCTTCTGCCGCGAGCCTTAATGCATAGTCGCCTTCCTGATGACCGTAAGTGTCGTTTATGAACTTAAGTCCGTCCAGGTCGACGAAGGACAGCGTGATATCAGATCCGTCCGCAAGACTGTTGCGGTATATCTGTTCCGCATTCGGGAAGAATCCGTTGCGGTTATATATCTTACATAGAGGATCCAGTTCATTAAGCTTTGATACGTGCTCGATGGCATAGCTTATGCTTAAAGTCATGGTGTGGCACAGAAGGCTGTAGATAGGGAAATCACAGTTCGTCATTATTATGTATCCGAGACACCTGTCCCCGAAGTTTAAGGGGAGGTAGTAGCTTATGTTGCCTCCGCTGGTCAGGGGTTTGGGCATGAGCTGACTGCTCGGGAAGTTGGGGACTGAACTGGCCATCTCCTTGTCCCAGACGAGGGGAGCCGTCATGAACTCGGGGTAGTAGGAATCACCTTCGTATCCCAATGTATGATAGGTATCTTCCCAGTCGCTTATAAGGCAGAGAGAAAACTTCTCGCAGCCTATGGTCTTCAACATCTGCTCGAGAGAAGCGACACATTCGTCTACCGAGTTGGCGGACGACAGTGAAGCTATAAGCCTGTTAAGCATATGTACGCTCGTGTATGTGCGCTCCATCCTATGATATGTATTGCGCTTGAACTCTATTATGTCCTCGGTCTCCTCGTAGATACAGCCGCAGCTCTCGGCAAATACCGGTTCTGCATCAAGAAGAGTATGGTGAGGTCTCTGTTCGTTGTTCATCAGGTCTATGAGAAGCTCCAGGGCCCTTATGCCTGAATGGTAGAGAGGTCTTCTTACCGTAGTAAGAACGGGAGAGGAATTACGGGCGTTGAAGGTATGGTCGAATCCCGTTACTATTACATCCTCGGGAACCCTGTAGCCCATCCTCTGAAGTATGCTCATAAGAGACAGCGCCATGCTGTCGTTGGCACATACGAATGCATCCGGCATGGGAAGGCCGGAACTTAAGAAAGCGTCTACTGCCCTGATACCGTCGTAGCTCTTAAATCCCGCGTAGAATATCCTTCTCTCATCGGGAGTGATGCCGTTCTCCGAGAGTGCGTCCTTGAAGGCGTTGAGCCTGTCGAGGGCCTCGGGATTGGTAAGGGGACCTGATACGAAGTTAAAGACCTTCTTGTCGTGCTCATGTATGAGATGCTCCACAAGAAGCTTCATGACCGCATAATTATCAATGCTTATGTCGTAGAATTCCTCGTGATCCCTGTTCTCGAAGATGACAGTGGGAACTCCCGATCTTTTGACCTTCCCGATGATGGTCTCGCGAAGAGCCGGGTCCGAGAACGTGTTGGTGATGAGGATAACTCCGTCAAAAGTGGAATAATCGGGGAGATTATATATACCGAGTTCTCCTATGTCGGCATTCTTGCAGCCTGCGATGTTGCCGTATGCCGTAAAGTAGGAGATGTTTATAAAGTTGTCGGATGCAACCTTGTTGATACCGCGTATTATGTGATACGGGTATTCTTCGTCCATTCCGGACACGATGACAGCTACATTTCGAATAAGCATAGAAATCTCCCTTGATGTAGTCTCTACTACGATTCTAACACGTGTCGAAAGCTAATGTTTTAAGAGATTGTAAACCGACAGGAGATCTTCCGCATAAATACTAAATTATTTCAAGTTATTTAACATAAGTGAAAACAAATGTGATGTTATCATATAAGCAAAGCTTCTATAAGGGAGGTCATGTCATGGGTTTTTCTAAGGATTTTATCTGGGGTGCGGCTACTGCTTCATATCAGATAGAAGGTGCATATAACGAAGACGGTAAGGGTCTTAATGTCTGGGATGCATATGCATCTGACCGCGACTACGTAAAGTTCAGAGAAAACGGTAACGTTGCCTGTGACCATTACCATCGTTTTAAGGATGACATAGCACTCATGAAGGAGATCGGAATCAAGGCATACCGCTTCTCCGTAAGCTGGACAAGGATCTTTCCCGAAGGTATCGGCAAGATCAACGAGAAGGGCATTAAGTTCTACTCTGACTTGGTAGACGAACTTATTAAGAATGACATAATCCCCATGATCACTCTCTATCACTGGGACTACCCTCTTGCACTTCACTATAAGGGCGGCTGGACGAATCCCGACAGCTCCGAGTGGTTCCTGGAGTACACAAAGGCGGTAGTAGACGCCCTCTCAGACAGAGTCTCCTACTGGATGACGCTAAATGAGCCTCAGGTGGACATCGGCTGCGGAAGGCAGGATGGCGTACATGCGCCTTTCGAGAAACGCAATGCAAGAGACCTTCTCATAATGGGAAGAAATGTGCTCCTCTCTCACGGTAAGGCAGCAGACTACATAAGGAACAATGCGAAGACAAAAGCCAAGATAGGATATGCTCCCATCGGTCCCTGCATGCTTCCCAAGGATGAGTCCCCCGAAGCTATAGAAGAAGCAAGGAAGAAGACCTTTAGCGGAGGAGGCGACCGCTTCCCGTACAGCCTTTCTTACTGGTCGGATCCCATCTTCCTCGGCAAGTATCCCGACGATGTCTTAGAGAGGTTCGGCGATCTTGTTCCCGAGTTTACGGCAGAAGAGTGGAAGCTTGTTACAACACCTCTTGATTTCTACGGCATGAATATCTATAACGCCAATGCAGGCGAGCAGCAGGGTGAGTACTCGGATATTTATTTCCAGGGCAAGATGACTACTAATATCGGCTGGCCCGTTACTCCCGACGTACTCTACTGGTCTTCCAGATTCATGTACGACAGATATAAGACACCCATAATCATCACCGAGAACGGTATGGCTTCCCATGACTGGGTATGCGTAGACGGTAAGGTACACGATTCCTACAGGATCGACTATCTTACAAGATATCTTCGCGGTTATAAGAGAGCCGCAGACGAAGGTATACCTCTTATCGGATACATCCAGTGGTCCCTTATGGATAACTACGAATGGTCTCAGGGCTATACTCAGAGATTCGGCATGATCTACGTAGACTATCCTACACAGAAGAGAACGATCAAGGATTCCGGCTACTGGTACAGGAACGTGATCGAGACGAACGGAGAAGAACTCTAATGAATAAGAATATTAGGGCGGTCGCAGCAATGCTGTCGGCCGCTATGCTCTTTACATCTTGTGGCAAGACTCCCGAAGAGACGGACGCATCGTCCGCCTCTTCTTACGAGAGCGGGGAAGGAGAAAGCTCTTCCTCAGAAGTCTCCTCGCCTTCCTCGAGCAGCTTATCTGACGTGGATCTTTCTACTGCGATCCCGGTTCCCGGCGGTCATGTGATCCCTGACGGCATGAGCGAAGAAGGAAGCGGCTACGAAGGTATCGACGGTACCGGAGACTTTAACTACGGTGAAGCTCTTCAGAAGTCTCTTATCTTCTACGAACTTCAAAGAAGCGGTCCTCTCCCGGAGGTCGTAAGATGCAACTGGAGAGGCGATTCCGCTCTTACGGACGGAGCCGATGTGGGACTTGATCTTACAGGCGGCTGGTACGATGCGGGAGATCACGTTAAGTTCTCTCTTCCCATGGCATATACGGCGGCTATGCTGGGCTGGTCCTTATACGAGGACCGCACTGCGTACGAAGAGAGCGGACAGCTGGACTTCATGCTGGACGACATAAAGTGGGCGACGGACTACTTCATAAGATGTCATCCCGAAGATGAGGTCTTCTACTATCAGGTAGGTGACGGCGGAGCGGATCACTCATGGTGGGGACCTTGTGAAGTCATGCCGATGGCAAGGCCTTCCTACTGTGTTACGGCGGATTCTCCGGGATCGGCAGTAACGGGTGAAGCGGCTGCAGCACTTGCGGTGGCATCGCTGGTATTCGAAGACACGGATCCCGAATATGCCGCTCTTTGTCTGGAGCATGCGGTGAGCCTTTACGAATTCTCGGATTCTACAAGGAGTGATGCGGGCTATACCGCCGCTAACGGTTTTTACGATTCATGGAGCGGCTACTACGACGAGCTTGCCTGGGCCGGATGCTGGCTCTATCTTGCTACGGGTGAGCAGGACTACCTCGACAATGCGGAAGACTGCTTCTCTCAGGCGGGTCATGACTACGACTGGTCCATGTGCTGGGACGATGTTCATATCGGTGCGGCAGTGATGCTTGCCAAGATAACTGAAGATCAGGATTATAAGGACGAAGTCGAGCAACATCTGGATTACTGGAGCGACGGCACTTCCGACGGATCCCGTATCACATATACTCCCGGCGGTCTTGCATGGCTCGATTCCTGGGGTTCTTTAAGATATGCCACTACTACGGCCTTTATCGCGTGCGTATATTCAAGGTGGGACGGATGTCCTTCTGATAAGGTCGATACATATTGGGATTTTGCGGAATCACAGGCTAACTACGCTCTGGGCTCCACGGGTTTTTCCTATCAGATCGGCTTCGGAGAAGAATATCCCGAGCACCCTCACCACAGGACTTCTCAGGGGTCATACTGCGACAACATGAACGAGCCCGGCGAGGCAAGGCATACTCTCTACGGAGCCCTGGTCGGCGGTCCCGACGCGAACGATAATTACACGGATACAGTCACGGATTACTGCGCTAACGAGGTCGCATGCGACTACAATGCGGGCTTTACGGGACTTCTTGCCGCCATGTATTCCGAATATCACGGACAGACTCTTATAAACTTCGGTGCCGTGGAAGCAGTGGATGCGGCTGAGTATTCTGCTGAGTATTCAAGTAATGTCGAAGGCGATGACTTTATAGAGATAAGAGCTTTTATATATAACGAGACGGCATGGCCCGCAAGAGCCGCTACGGATCTTGAGTACAGATACTATATAGATCTTTCTGAAGTCTACGAAGCAGGCGGTGATGTTGACGGAGTCACGATAACTACCAACTATATGCAGTCGGGAAGAGTAGACGGACTTAAAGTCTGGAACGAAGATCTTCATATCTATTACTTATCGGTAGTATTCGACGACGGCGCCCTCTTCCCGGGCGGTCAGTCTCAGTATAAGTCCGAGATACAGGTAAGGCTTACAAGCCCTGTCGGAGCATGGGATAACTCCAATGACTATTCCTACAATAACCCTGACGGTCAGATCCTGATGGAAGGAGACGAGCTCGTATACGGTGTGCTTCCCGATGATGAAGGATCTTCCTCGGGAACATCCGCAGGCGGTGGAGCAACAACCGATCCCACCGCTACGACAACGACCGTCTCAGGCGGAAGCTCATCTTCCGGAAGCGGCAGCGTCACCAGTGGGGATCTGGGCATAAGCGTCAGCTACGACGGCGGCACAAATGCCATCGCGGGAACCATAGAGATAACAAATAACGGAAGCGCTTCGATCGACCTGTCGGATGTAACGGTGAACTACTACTTTACTTCTGACGGCGGTACGATGGAGTTCGACTGTTACCACAGTGCGACCAATTCGTCCTCAGGCGGATATACCGCACTTACGGACAATACGACAGGTACGGTAACTTCTTATTCGGGTACTGACTGCGACAGTGTCCTGGAGATAGGATTCTCGTCGGGCAGCCTTAGTACGGGAGATACCCTGACGATAAGCTTCAGCTGCCACAGGAGTGACTGGCAGGATATCAATACAAGTAACGACTATTCCCGTTCTTCCGCGGGCAATATCGTAGTCATGTCGGGAGGAAATGTCATAGCGGGCGAGCAGCCCTGATCAGCGGATGATGACTCCGAGAAGGGAGCTCATGCCGTGGCCGAATCTCAGGGCCATATAAGCTGTAAGAAGGATCATAGCCGTTCCGATAAAGAAGCTGATCCACTGATGTTCATCCAAGAATGTGAAGATCTTATTTACTATCCCGTTGCTCTCCATGTTGCGGCATCCCCCTTTCGTTCTTATGCCTATATCTTAAGGTCCCGGGATTAAGCCGTCGTCAATGCGGGTTAAAGAAAGATTGGAGAGTTGTTTAAGAAAGGATTAAGAGCAAAGATCCCCCGTACCGCGGTACGAGGGATCTGCTATTTATCTGAAGATCTGTCTGTCAGTCTTTTTTCGTGACCTGCTCTGCGACAGCTGAGATGGCACCGAAGATGATGCCTGCTATGGGCCATACGATCCATGTGAAGCCCCAGTTGTTCGTTATAAAGCTCCATGTGAGATAGCCTGCGGTAACAAGGAGCCAGTATGCGGGAGCTATGGCATTCATGACCTTATTCTCTTTCTTGGCCCTGGAGTAATCCTCTTCCTGCAATACTCTGCTGTAGCTGTCCTTTATCATGCCGACTCTTACGATCGTATTAACGCCCATCGAGATAAAGAGCAGGAGACCTGCGGCTGCGGCGATGATAAGAGCTTCATTCTCCTCAGCGATAAATGCGACCGATACGATGAGCATCACGCCGAGAAGGATAGTTACGACTCCCATGGTGATGCCGCGTACGAAGCGGGGCTCGAACTTATCCAACTTGGACCTGACGGCACCTTCAACACCGTATTCTGTCTCGAAGGATTCCTTCTCCAGCCATTCCCACTTGCTGAGAGCCATGGCTGCGGGGATTATGAATATCAGCGAGATCGCCACGATCATGAGGAGGAGTACTGTCCCGAGGCCTCCCGCGACACCTTCGGATACGCCCATACCTGCACTGAATGCTGCTTCCAGAAGGAGCAGGGGTACGGCGCAGCTGGTGCAAATGGCGACTCCCAGCGCGATCTTGTCGGAGCTCTTCTTGACTGTATCAAGATAAGTATTGGCTTCCTCAAGGGAGAGCTTTCTAAGGGATGTATCGGAATCCGACTTCTCAGACGGGATGACATCTTCTATATCGTCCTTAAGAAGATAATCGGTACTTACTCCGAATATCTTGCTCATCTCAAGGATCCTCTGAAGATCGGGGACTGACTGAGCGCCTTCCCACTTACTTACTGACTGTCTGGATACACCGAGCTTATCCGCCAGTTCCTCTTGTGACCAACCTAATTTCTTACGTTCATTAATTATCTTATCTGCAAGGATCATAATGTTCACCTCTTCCTTAATTCTATCAGACATTCGTGCACTTGCCTTATGCCGTTAAGATACAACGATGGGCGATTGCACACCATAAAGTCGCCTTTGAAATCTGTCAACTGACAGTTGCAACCCCTGTAAACAGGGCATCAGACGGATTCTTTATCCTGCAGGGGAAGCTTTTTAAAATAGTCGCGAGCAAAGTATAAAGTCGGGAAAAAGGACAGAGCAAAAGCAAGAGGCTGAGCTTCCTGAATGCCTGCCATACCCCTTAATTGACTCAGGATAAGAAGGGCAGGTATGAATATAAGTCCGCTTCGAAGTGCGGAGAGTAAAGACGCCTGAAGTTTCTTACCGGTACTTTGAAGAATAAGCTCCGTAGCCATACAAAACGGCATGACAAATCCTGAGATGCACTGAAGGATCAAGGCTCTCGTTCCGTATTGAACTACAAGATCGTCATCTCTGAAGAGACGCACGATGGAAGGTGCCATAAAAAGGACAACGATACCCGGAATGATTATTATTATCGTGGCAAGGGTCGCGGTGAACTTATATGCCTTGCGGACTCTGGAGTATTTTCCTGCGCCGTAGTTAAAGCTGGCAACGGGCTGCAGTCCCTGTCCGACGCCGAGGGCAATGGCGAATATGAAGAAATATACTCTCGATACTATGCTCATGGCAGCGACTGCTTCGTCTCCGTAAGCGCCTGAGAGGGAATTCAAAAGTATTGTGGCGATGCTGCTTAAGCCCTGCCTTATAAGACTCGGGAATCCCGTAGCGACTATATCGCTTATATGAAGGAGTGAGAGATCTATCTTACGGAAGCTGATCTTACACTGGGTCTTGCCAGTAACGAAGGGGAGAAGAAGGAAAAGGAAGCTTACCAGCTGTCCTATGGCGGTAGATAAACCCGCACCCGAGATCCCCATCTTCAGTACGAACATAAAAAGGTAGTCTCCGCCGATATTAAGGATACAGCCTGAGAACATTCCGATCATGGCATAGAAGGCCTTGCCTTCGTAACGGAGGATGTTATTAAGAGTAAATCCCGCCGTCATGACAGGAGCCGTTATAAGGATAAACGAAATGTACTTGATAGCATAAGGAGCGATAGTATTGGTGCTTCCGAGAAACATTACAAGGGGCTTTATGAATATAAAGCAGAGGATCGAAGTTACGATCCCTATTCCAAGCGACAGGAAAAAGCCTGTGGAAGCCGTGGAAGATGCGCCCTTGATATCCATATGTCCGAGCTTTCTTGCAAGGATACTTCCGGAGCCGTTGCCGAACATAAAGCCTACCGCCTGGATTATGGACATGAAGCCGAATACGATACCTACGGCACCGCTGGCGCTGTTACCCAGCTTTCCTACAAAAGCGGTATCTACAAGATTATAGACATTGGTGACCAGCATGCTCAGTATCGTGGGGATACAGAGCATAATTATGAGCTTTTGGACCGGAGTCTCGGTCATCTTGCGATAATGTGCTTCCTGGTTTTCCTTTGCCATACATTAGATGATACCCGACTTCTAAAATAAAACAATTGATACATCATATCGCAAAAAGATGAAACTTATTTCATTTTTATATTGACGAAAGGCAATTGTGCAGGTAAAATGAAACTACATTCATTTTTATTTCGGAGGGTCAAAGATGCCCAAGGTTACACAGGAATATATAGATAATAAGAAAAAATCCATCGTAGAAGCTGCCATGAGAGTATGTAAGAGAAAGCCCGTCGAGATGGTCACCATGACCGATGTTATTGAAGAGACGGGGCTGTCACAGGGAGGTATCTACAGATTCTATAAAGATCTGGATGAGATCTTAAGGGACATGATCCTCGAGATGCGGGTCAGATATAACATAATGAACGATACCGATAAGATCATAGAGGACTCGAGTAATGACGATCCCGCGACAACGATAAGGAAGATGTGTGCCATGCTGGGAGCGGCCCTCGAGAAGAATCTGATGGATCTTCAGAAATTAAACTTCGACCTTACGGTCCTTGCCATCAACGAACCTGACAGAGTGGATAAGATATTAGGCGGGATAAAGACCGAGAGCAACATGGCTCACCTGATGAAGATGACAAGGGACAGCTTCGTAAGAGCACAAAAAGAAGGGAAGATAAGTCCCGACAAGGATATTGACCGCATATTGAACTTTATGTCGGCGGCAGGTAACGGAATACTCCTTAACTGCATAATCGAATCCTGTTATAAGCAGGGCATGCCGGGGATCAAGTCGGATCCGAAAGAACTTTACGGCACATTGGCAGAGGCCATGATCAGATTATTGGGGGCGAACTGAGATGAAAGTTGAATATCTTGAATTTACAGGCAGATATAAGGTAGGCGTTACGGAATTTATCGTCGATACGGGAAGGGAAGAGACATTAAAGCTCCATGAGGGCGGTGTGCGAAAGCTTTCGTGCAGGATGTACTATCCTTCGACAGCCGAGGGCATCGAAGGTAAGGAAAGATCCGAATATATGTCCAGGCAGCTCTGCAAGGCCTACAAGATCGATTACGATAAGAAGATGGCAGAGGGCGAGAACAGGATCGACTGTTATGTTGATGCAGTCCCCGCGCCTGACGAGAAGTTCCCTCTTATAATCTTCAGCCACGGCTACGGATCTTTCAGGGATTCCAATACTTATATGTGCGGTGAGATCTGCTCGCAGGGATATGTCGTTGTCGTTATAGGTCACCCTTATGAGACGATGGCTCTTAACTACGCTGACGGCACATGTGTCGATATCGATAAGAAAGCTATGGAGACTGCTAAGCCTATCATTCCGGCACTTATCTCCAGCCTCAAGCTCGTATCGGCTAAGGGCACTGACGAGGAGATCTACGATAAGTTCAAGGACTTTGAGCACAAGTACTACTCGGGACTCGGCAAGAGGGTTGATGCATGGTGTATCGATACAGATGATGTCTGCGATTACGTTAAGGCAACTTATAGCGACAGGATCGATAGCGACGCGGGCGTAGGACTTACGGGTCACTCGATGGGCGGAGCTGTAGCTCATATGCTCCTTCGTAAGAGCGATAAGTATTCATGCGCGATCAATATCGACGGCGGACTCTTCGGCGAGTACAGGGATCTCCCTCTTAGAAAGCCCTTCATGAACATCAACTGCAATATGAATAAGACTACGACTACCGGTGCATATCTTGATCCCAAGGGTCCCGTATATTCAGCGATCTTTAAGGATATGCGTCATCTGGGATTTACGGATCTCATGTTCTTCTTCCCCGTAAAGTCGCAGGTCGGCAAGCTTCCTTCGGATATCATGCACAGGAATCTCTGCGAACTTCATCTTCAGTTCTTCGATAAATACATAAAGGGCAAGGATGTCGAGATAAAGGCTGATGATCCCGACTCTGTAAATATTACGAAAAAAGGCTGATCTATGGTTCATTTCGGATTTTCATATATAGGCGTCATATGGCTCATAATGCTCTTCGTCCCGAACGGATTCTGGGCGAAGAACAAGCCGACCGATTACGATAAGTACGTAGGTAACGAGAATAAGATACTCCTGATGTTCGAGCGCGCGGGCGAAGTATTGTGCTCGATGCTGTGTCTCATCTTCTCCGACTTTAATATCCGCTTCACTTCAATCTGGTCTTTCTGGCTCCTCGCGTCCTTTATCCTTATGGTGCTCTATGAGCTTTATTGGATAAGGTATTTCAAGAGCGGTAAGACCATGGCGGATATGTATTCGTCATACGCCGGATTCCCTGTGGCGGGAGCGTCGCTGCCGTGTGTCGCTTTCCTTTTCCTCGGCATCTACGGCACTAATATCTTCATGATCATCGCGGCGCTGATCCTCTCAGTCGGTCATATCGGCATACATCTCATGCATCGAAAAGAAGTAGTCCCGGGAAAGCCTGTCGGACGGCTGAAGAAGGTCTTAAGGGTGATCGCGGCGATTCCTGTCGTTCTCATCCTGCTGATTACTTTCGTGGCGATCGCGGGAAGGAATATCAATTGGTTCAAGAATTATATCGATACATCTAAAGGTGTCAACGAATGTATCTATGTCCCCATCGGAGGACAGGAGCAGTATATGGTCATAAGGGGAAAGGATGTCTCTAATCCCGTTATACTTTATCTTCACGGCGGTCCCGCGGGTCCCGATTCTCCGATATCGAATACTTTTACCGATCCTCTTGTCGATGACTATACGGTCGTATGCTGGGATCAGCGAGGCTGCGGCAGGACCTATTTCAGGAATAAGGATATCGATCCCGACAATTCGACTGTCTCATATGAGCAGGCGCTTTCAGATGTCGATCAGGTCGTCGATTATCTTCGTGACAGATTCGATACCGATAAGGTGATCGTGATCGGACATTCATACGGCTCCCTGATCGGAAGCGTATATGCGCACGAACATCCCGAGAAAGTGACAGCTTTCATCGGTATAGGACAGGTCGTTGACTGCGTAAGATCCGACGAGCTCTCATATCAGGATGCTCTGTCCGTTGCCGCATCGCGTGGTGAAGATACTTCGGCTCTCGAGGCGGCATATGCGGAATATCAGCAGGGTACGGGGCTTGCCGATTATCTGAAGCTCAGGAACGCGACTGAACCTTACCATCCGGCAGAGCTCACGGCTGATACTTTTAAGCTCGCGTTCTTTTCACCTTATTCGGGAGTCGATGACATAAGATGGCTCATGGTACAGATGGATTTCGACGGGCTCTATGAGCTCAACAGGCCGCTTTACGACATGGTCTATGATTTTAGTGCCTACGATCAGGATACGGAATATGAAGTGCCCGTATTCTTTATCTCGGGAGACCGTGACTTTACGTGCAACTACACGCTTGCCGAGCAGTACTGCAATGATATCACTGCTCCTGCAAAGGGATTCGTCGTGATGCACGGATGCGGACATTGTCCTCACTATATCCTGCCCGAAGAGTGGGCTCAGACGGTCAAGGATATGCTCTCCGGTGTCATCTGATCCGAGGTGTATAATGTATCCATCTTAAAAGGGACGGATACGGATATGAGTCTTTATTATTCTGACGGACATACGACCATATATAAGCAGGACAATCTGGAGCTCCTTCGGGATATGAAGTCCGAGTCTGTAGATCTTATCTACTGCGATATCCTGTACAACACAGGAAAGGTATTCGACGATTATTCGGATGATCTGGGTTCTCCCGAAGAAGCGATGGAATGGTACAGACCCAGGATAGAGGAGATGAGACGTGTGCTCTCTTCTTCGGGCAGCATATTCATCCACTGCAACTGGAGGATGGACTCCTATATGCGCATCCTGATGGATGAGATATTCGGCACTAACTGCTTCAGGAACAGGATCTACCGTCAGCACAGCAAGGAGAGAGGATTCTTCTCCAACTTTGATTCCCAGATGGATATAATCCTGTACTACGTAAAGGATCACAGGAACTTTGTCTTCCATGAGATAAGAGGCGAAGCCAAGAGGATCGTACCGTTATTTGAGAACGGTGATCTTCCCGGAAGAGACGATATACGTTCTTTCGAGGATACTACCATAGACCTTAAGTCTCTTAACAAGCACTGGCTTATAAGCGCGGCGCAGTTCGACGACATGAAGAAGGCGGGTGAGATCAAGCTTATAGACGGACTTCCTTACCGTTTCTCTGACGTGATACCCGTAGGCAACCTTTGGAACGAGCCAGAAATGCTGGATACTTATACCAGGACAGGTGTCGCGGATGCATACGATACTCCTAAGCCCGAAGCGGTTCTCGACAGGATAATAAGAGTGGCATCGAACCCGGGAGATACCGTAGCCGATTTCTTCCTCGGAGGCGGTACCACTGCAGTCGTTGCCGGGAAGCTTGGAAGAAAGTTCATAGGATGCGATATATCTTCCAAAGCGTGCGATGTCACTTTGATGAAATTAGGTGTTAAAGCGAAGGAGAACTGAGTTACAGATCGTTGACAGCCCAAAGGGGAATATTCTTCATCCACCCCTGATCGATATAGTCAGAAGAAGAGATACGTATTGCCTCTTTCGGTTCGAATTTGTCACAGAAGACCTTAAGACTCTTGGATCTCAGGTTCGTTTCTGCCTTTACTTCTATCGGTACGATACCGTTATTCTTCTGAATGAGGAAGTCAGTCTCGTATGTCGATTTTTCTCCGGCATAGTAGAATGGGGTATAGGATGTATCAGATATTATCTGCTGTAATACAAACTGTTCAGTGAGAGCTCCTTTGAATTCTACAAAGATGTCGCTTCCTTCTATTATGCTGTTCATATCCAGTTCGCTCATTGCTCCGAGAAGACCTGTGTCCAGCATGAAGAGCTTGAATGAAGAGAAGTTGGTATATGATTTGAGTGGCATTGACGGTTTGGTGACCTTATTGACTTTATAGACCAGACCGGCATCTGTTAGCCACTGTATTGCTACTTCAAAATCCTTTTGTCTTGCGCCTGTCTTTATCTGGCCGAAGAAGAATTTCTTATTTTCTTTAGCAAGCTGCAGAGGCAGTGATTGCCATACCATGCGTATGCGTGGAATCTGGAGTGCTCCGGCATGCTTTCCGAAGTCGCCTTCATACTGAGAAATGATATTGTTCTGCAACTCTCGAACAGCAGAAAGATCTTTATCTGCTACATAAGAAGAGACAACCTCCGGCATACCGCCAATACACATATATGTCTTAAGAAGCGCCTTGTATTCAGGAGCAAATTCTTTTACTTCAAACGAACTGCAGTCATCAAGATACTTAAGAAGAGTATGCTCTTCCATGGCCATTAAGAACTCACGATAGTTCATAGGGTAGAGTCTTAGTTCATTTACCTTGCCTACGGGAAACGATACTCCTTCGTGAAGCGATACTCCCAGTAGAGATCCCGCTGCAACGATACAGTATTCCCTTGCGTCCTCACAGAAGTACTTGAGTGATTCCACTACTTTGGGAGCTGTCTGAACTTCATCGAAAATAATGAGTGTCTTATCAGGTGTTATCTTAACATGTTCGATGGTCTCTATGGCATTGAGGATACGTTTTACGTTATAGTCGGGTTCAAACAGATCAGTCAATCTCTTGTTGTTATAAAAAGAGATATACACAGTATTCTCAAAGGCTCTTTTTCCGAATTCCTTCATAAGCCAGGTCTTGCCGACCTGTCTTGCGCCCCAGAGGATAAGGGGTTTTCTGTTTTTGTTTTCCTTCCATTTCAGAAGGTCTGACATAAGAAAACGTTCCATTAAGACATCACCTCAACATGATAATACACGAAAAAATGTATCGGGACAACACTTTTTCGTCGGAAAAAGTGTAATTGGAACGCACTTTTTCGTCGATAACTTGTCGGGGATGCCGGTTAGTAGCCGCAAAGCCGGTATGTGTAACGGGTTTTCTTTCCGATCAACCTACATGGTCGCCGTTTGCTTCAATAGAAGGGAAGTAGTCCTTCATAACTTCCCAGAAGTCCTGATCCGTAACCTGTACGGCTTCGTTTTCTATGTATTCCAAGTTCTCGGAATCTATGGGACCGCTTATCAGATAAAGCCTTTTGCCGTCATAGTCCAGATATGTTCCGTCATCGAGTTCCATCTCTATCCCGTAGCTGTGGATCATGTTTACCATGCCTCCGGTCTTAAGCTCCATGGAATCAAGATCACTTATAAATTCATCCAACTTCTCTTCGTCCAGTTCTTCAAATCTGCAACCGTCCTGATCTCTATAATAATATCTGACGGCGACTACCTTGCTGTCGGAATAGAAAGTCGTAAGAGTTTTATCTGTCTCATGAGGTGATAATGACCATATCATCAAATATCCGAATAAAGCAACTATTCCTATGATGACGGCATAGATACTCGAGATAACGATCCCCGCGATACCGAAGCCTTTGCCTGTCTTGCCTCTCTTCTTCGAAGTTACAAG
>JAILMW010000002.1 GCA_024692235.1 Saccharofermentans sp.
TAATCAGACAGAAGATCTGCAGATAGATAAAGACGATGTTGAAGAGAAGTTTAAACAGCGTTTAAGAGATCAGAATGAAGAGCATAACGGCGGTTCATTCTGGATCGGAACCATGGGTAAGACATCATTCGGTAACATGGGCGGCAATGTCGGCGGTGTGAGAGTCGGCGGTCAGACCGGTTATCAGAGTGCTTTTTCTGTTGTGGGCGCCAGAAAATATCGTGATTTCAGAGACGACAGAGTTATGGATAACAGGCAATTTCAGCTTGCATTCAGAAGGCTCAGACAGTTTTCCGCAAATCTTGATATTCCCGAGACGGAGCTTGACATCGATAAGACAGTAGACACCACATGCAAGCGCGGCGGATGCCTGTCCATCGAGATGAAAAAGCCTAGGAAGAATTCGGTAAAGCTTATGCTCCTTATGGACAGCGGCGGAACCATGATCCCTTATTCTTCGCTGCTGAACGATCTTTTTCAGTCTGTGAATAAATCAAACCATTATAAAGATGTTAAATGCTATTATTTCCATAACTGCATTTACAATCATCTGTATAAAACACCGGAATGTGAAAACGGTGACTGGGTTGAAACCGAGTGGCTGTTCAGAAATGCTGACAGCGATTATAAAGTTATCATAGTCGGCGATGCGGCTATGGCACCGGAGGAACTATATTCCGATACCGGAAATTACAGGGGACCAAACGGTGGTCTTTCCGGTTATGAATGGCTTAAACTCGTAAAGAGACATTACAAGAAAGTGGTTTGGCTGAACCCTAAGATGGCGCCGGGTAAAGCCCCCTGGAGAGAAGCAGAGACTGCATGCAAGGAACTGTTTCCTATGTACAAGCTTACTGTGGCGGGATTAAACAGAGCCATGTATGAGCTTATGTCTCCCAAGAGATAAATAAAGCAAAAGTCTTTTATGATGTAAAATAATATGGGGTGTGTATATGGAAAAGGGGAAATACGATTACAAATCGGGCAATATGCTCATAAAACCCACAGATGAAGAAGATGTTTGGAATTCAAAGTGGGATATATATCTTGTTGAAAAAGGCGATCATACCAAGGTTGGCTGGTTTTCATTCGAGGGTGAAAAAGAAACCGGAACCGTACCTATTCAGATTGAGCTTTTGCCTCTTTACAGAGGAAGAGGACTGGGCACCAATGCTTTAAAAATGGCCAGAGAATGGGCTTTTTTACACAGAGATGTATACGAGATAGAAGCCTTTGCGGACAGGGAGAATTCTGAATATATCAGTGCTCTTCAAAAGTCGGGATTCATCTACCGCGAGGATGCTACGATTTTTAAGAATCAAAATGAAAGGTATTCCGTTGTCCGTCCCAAAACCGTATGGACAGGAATCTATATTGTTATCGGTGTTTTTGTGGGCGTTGCTCTCGGAATAGTTATCTCGATTCCCTGGGTAGGGCTTGTGATAGGTCTGGGCATTGCCCTTGCTCTTGGAACATATATGGATTCTTCGGAACGCAGACACCGCAGGGATATAACGGGTAATAAATTTGATAAATATAAAACCAAGGGTAAATGACATGAAGAATGAAAAGGTATTTTTCCGATACCGTAATATGGATTGATCGATCGAAACAAAAAATATTATGATATGGAGATATATAAAAAATGCAGATTTATGAAGAATTAAAAGCCAGAGGGCTTATCGCACAGGTAACCGATGAGGAGCAGATCCGTGAACTTATTAATTCCGGAAAAGCAACCTTCTATATCGGTTTTGACTGTACCGCTGAAAGCCTTACTGCAGGTCATTTTATGGCCCTTACACTTATGAAACGCCTTCAGATGGCAGGTAACAAACCCATCGCTCTTATCGGCGGAGGAACAACCATGATCGGTGATCCCAGCGGAAGAACCGATATGAGAAAGATGCTTACCAGAGAGGATATTGACCACAATGCAGAGTGCTTTAAGAAACAGATGGAGAGATTCATCGATTTTTCTGACGGTAAGGCACTTATGGTAAACAATGCCGATTGGCTCATGAACTTAAATTACATTGACCTTCTTCGCGAGGTTGGTGCTTGCTTTTCGGTTAATAACATGCTCCGTGCGGAGTGTTACAAACAGCGTATGGAGAAGGGACTTTCCTTCCTTGAGTTCAACTACATGATCATGCAGTCTTACGACTTCTACTATATGTTCCAGAAGTATAACTGTAACCTCGAGTTCGGCGGCGACGATCAGTGGAGCAATATGCTCGGCGGTACAGAGCTCATCCGTCGTAAGCTCGGCAAGGATGCTCACGCTATGACTATCACTCTCCTTACCGATTCTCAGGGCAAGAAGATGGGTAAGACAGCAGGTAATGCAGTATGGCTCGATCCTGCTAAGACATCCCCTTACGAGTTCTTCCAGTACTGGAGAAATGTAGGCGACCAGGATGTAATGAAGTGCATAAGGATGCTTACTTTTATTCCCATCGAGCAGATCGATGAGATGGATAAGTGGGATGATTCAAGGATCAACGAGAAGAAGGAGATCCTTGCATTCGAACTTACTAAGCTCGTTCACGGTGAAGAAGAGGCCAATAAGGCTAAGGATGCTTCACACTCACTCTTTGCAGGCGGCGGAGACGATTCCAATATGCCTACATCAGAGTTCGCTGATTCCGATATCCCCGAGGAGGGCATCCTTGTCGCAGATCTTATGGTAAAGATGGAGATCGCCAAGAGTAAGGGCGAAGCTAAGAGACTTATTGAGCAGGGCGGTGTTACCATCGACGGCGAGAAGGTAACAGGCATCGATGCTTCAGTCTCCAAGGCTTCTCTTAAGGAAGGCGTAAAGGTAAGGAAGGGTAAGAAGGTCTACAAGAAGGCCGTTATCGTCTGATATCAGCAATAAAATACGGATAAGACTGCTCTGTCATCTGATGGCGGGGCAGTTTTTGTTTGTCTTTGTTATTTATCACGGATGTTGTGACAAATCGGCTTTTGTTTCAGTTAAAGAGCTTCTGTAACAGCTCATGCTATAATTCGGATGATTCAATAACTGCGGCACTTTGAGATTGATATATGCAAGTCGATATATGTCCGAGAAAGTATAACGTAATATCGATTTATATCTATCGGATCAATAAACATGAGCCTTTTACAATCGAAACGATCAGCGATATAATCCAAAATGAGATTTGAGAAAGTTTATTAAAGTAATGGTCATGTGACCAGAGGGTAAGTTAGGAATTATGGATATTTTTTCTTTTGTTCAGTTATTCGGCGGACTTGCATTCTTTCTTTACGGAATGAAGCTCTTGTCCGATTCGCTCAAGAAGACTGCAGGCGGCAGACTTGAGAAGTTATTAAGAAAAGCTACTGATAATCCATTCAAAGGATTGGCAATAGGTGCGATCATAACGATCGCCATTCAGTCATCTTCGGCGATGACGGTTATGCTCGTCGGTTTTGTTAACTCGGGCATCATGGATCTGGGACAGACGATCGGTGTTATCTTCGGATCCGATATCGGTACTACTCTTACCGCATGGATCCTGTCATTGTCCGGTATCGACAGTAAGGACAACATATTCCTCAAGCTCTTAGAGCCCAAGTGCTTCTCGCTTATATTCGCTCTTATCGGTATTCTCCTTATCATGGCTTCCAAGAAGCAGAAGAAGAAGGAGATCGGTACAATGCTCGTCGGCTTCGCGATCCTTATGCAGGGAATGACCATGATGTCAGGATCTATGGCTCCTCTTCGCGAGATGGAGAGCTTCACCAAGATACTTACGGCATTCAATAATCCTCTTCTCGGTGTACTTGCCGGCACGGTAGTTACAGGTGTTATCCAGAGCTCCGCTGCATCTATCGGTATCTTGCAGAGTATCTCCCTTACGGGAAAGCTTACATGGGGAATGGCTATACCGATCATCATGGGTGCCAACATCGGTACATGTATGACGGCGATACTTTCTTCTATCGGTGTAAGTAAGGATGCTAAGAGAGTTACCGCTATCCACGTTGCCATTAAGGTCATAGGTACTATTATCTGGCTCGTTGTATTCTACAGTGTTGTTTCAGTCGTAGACTTCGAATTCATGGACAAGGAGATAGGTGTCGTAGGTATCGCCGTATTCCATTCCATATTCAATATCGTTAATACTATCCTTCTGTTCCCGTTCAGCAAGCAGCTTGAGAAGCTTGCAAGAGTTATCGTAAAGGCAAGCGACGAGGAGAAGGAGATGATCCTCGACGAGAGACTTATGCTTACTCCTACGATCGCCGTAGGTGAATCCGCCAACTTCGTTACTAAGATGTTCACCAATGTTAGGACCGGACTTGATAAAGCTACCGACTTGCTCGTGAACGGTTTTAACAGTGAAGACTTCGAAGCCATCATGGCTAATGAGGAGAAGATCGACAGCTACGAGGACCATATCGGTTCTTATCTTATGAAGCTTACAACTGAGCATCACCTTAACGAGGACGATAAGAGGAGTTCTTCCAAGATGCTTCAGGTAATTGGTGAGTTCGAGCGATTAGGCGACCATGCTTCTTATATGGCTAAGTCCGCCGAAGAGCTCAGGAGCAAGAATATCAGCTTCTCTCCTGCCGCTAAGGAAGAGCTGGACAGAATATTGCCCGCGGTACGCGAAGTGTATTCCATGGCTATTAAGTGCTATGAGTCAGGTAAGCCTGAGGATGCAATGGATATAGGCCCCCTCCGTATCGTTATCTCAGAGATGTGCGAGGCTTTCAAAGCTTCCCATGTAGATCGTCTCTCGGACGGTGTATGTACCGTTGAGCAGGGATTTGTGTTCAACGATATCCTTTACAGCTGCGGCCGTATCGCGGATCACAGCATGAATATAGCCGCAGTCGTATACAGATTTGCTACTTCCGACAGCAGCAATACCGCTTACATGCATGACTTTAAGCAGAAGACAGGTTCTTCATCCGAGGTCAGCTATCAGAAATATTTCGATAAGTATATGAGTGGCGCAAAGTCCTGATATCGAGATCCTTTATAACATTGTGTGATACACCTCGGATACAGTCTTCGTATCCGGGGTGTTTATGTTATTTATGAACCTTTTTCTCTATGCGGAAATACGCCCTTTTCGATACGATTTTTATTGTAAGAGGTCTCAAAATTTGTTATCATTTGTAACGGAAGGTTATGAACTTTCACTAATAGTATGGAGGAATTGAAAAATGGGATTGATTAGTATGGTAAAGGGCGTCGTCGGAGGCGCTATCGGCATTGCCGGTTCTTCTATCAGCTCTGAGCTCAGAGATCAGATAAGAGAAGTATTTACCTGTGATTCACTTGGACAGAACGTTCTTGTAAGAAAGGGCGCAGTAAGACGTACGGCAGACGGTAAGAATAAGGGTAATGAGGATATTATCTCTTCCGGATCCATCATCATGGTTCCCGAGAGCACGGCTCTTATCCTTGTTGACGGTGGTCAGATCGTTGATTTCACGACTGAGGCCGGTTACTACAGATGGGATTCTTCAACATCTCCTTCCATGATCACATCTTCTTCATGGGCAGAGTTCAAGGAGAGAGTAGGCAAGACAGTTGCTGATACATGGGAGCGTATGACAGCAGGAGGAACACTTACAAAGCAGCAGAGAGTTTACTTTGTTAACCTTCTTCCTATCAGGGATAACAAGTTCGGATCTTCCGCACCTATCTCTTATGCAGACCCCGAGTACAGACAGATCTATATCCGTCTTAACGGTGTGTTCTCATATCAGATCCAGGATCCCGTTACATTCTTCAGAGGTGTAGCAGGTAACGTTACAGGTGATTATCTTGCATCCGAGTTCATGGGTACTGTTACAGATCCCAGACAGCCCAGGATCGAGTTCACTGATCATATTACCGAAGTTCTTAACAGATTGGGTGGCCAGGACAAGATCATGTTCGCTAACCTTCCTTCTGAGCAGACAAGACTTCGTCAGTATATGCAGGAGTGTCTCGATGAAGATTGGCTTAAGCTTCGCGGTATCGTAGTTGAGACAGTTGCAATCGGCGGAATCACTCCTGACGAGAAGTCCCGTGCAAGGATCGAAGAGGTCGATAACGCTAAGCTTTACGGATCTGATCCTAATGCTCTTGCCGCTCAGGTTGCTCTCGGCCAGACAGAGGCTATGAAGGCTGCAGGTGCAAACTCCGCAGGCGCAGCTACAGGCCTTATGGGTCTTGGTATGATGGGCGGTGTTGCAGGTGCTAACGGCGGTACTGCAGCAGCATTTAATTTCTTAGGTCAGCAGCAGCAGGCTCAGCAGGCAGCTCCCGCAGCAGCAGCAGCGGCTCCCGCAGCTAACAGCTGGACATGCGAGTGCGGTGCAGTAAATACAGGTAACTTCTGTGCTCAGTGCGGTAAGGCTAAGCCCGCTCCCGCAGCTCCTGCAGGTTCTTGGACATGTGAGTGCGGTGCAGTTAATACCGGTAAGTTCTGCCCTCAGTGCGGTAAGGCAGCTCCCGCAGCAGCTCCCGCTAAGTGCCCTAAGTGCGGTTACACACCTGCAGACGGAATCCTTCCTAAGTTCTGCCCTGAGTGTGGTAACAAGAACGAGTAATAGTCTTAGTACTACAGTTCGAAGTAATTACGGAGGTGTCTCGCAAGAGGCACCTCTTTTATATGTCAGAATCACCAAAAACGGTTCCGTAGCACAAAAGAGCTAAGAAAATGGTTATTTTTTGTTTGCAGGTGTCAGGAAATTGTTCTAAAATACATGGGTTATCAAAATGAAGGGGAAAAGTATATGGCAAAAGTTACGTTTAGAGACGATCTTTGCAAGGGCTGCGGTCTTTGCGTCTATGCCTGCCCCAAGAAGATCCTTGAACTCGATAAGAGCAGACTTAACGATAAGGGTTACCACCCCGCTGTCTGCACGGATCCGGATTCATGCATCGGCTGTACTTTCTGTGCAGTTCAGTGCCCCGACTCCGTAATCACTGTTGAAAGGTAAGGTCTTGGAACTATGGCTAACAAGAAAGTATTGATGAAAGGTAACGAAGTAATCGCAGAAGCTGCTCTTCGCGCAGGCTGCCGCAACTACTTTGGATATCCTATTACACCTCAGACAGAGGTTATGCATTATATGGCTAAGAAGATGGTTCAGATCGGCGGTAACTTCGTACAGGCCGAGAGTGAAGTATCAGCCATCAACATGGTCTACGGTGCCGCAGCTGCAGGTGCCAGAGTCATGACATCTTCATCTTCTCCGGGAATCTCCCTGAAGCAGGAGGGTATCTCCTACATCGCAGGAGCAGAGCTTCCCGCAGTTTGCGTTAATATCGTAAGAGCAGGCCCGGGTCTCGGCGGTATCCTTCCTTCACAGGGTGACTACTGGCAGGCTACAAAGGGCGGCGGACACGGTGACTACAGAAATCTCGTCATCGCTCCCGCTTCCGTTCAGGAGCTCTATGAGCTTACTGTCGAGGCATTTAACCTCGCTGATAAGTACAGAATGCTCGTAATGATCCTGGGTGACGGTACCCTGGGTCAGATGATGGAGCCTGTTCTCTTCCGTGACGAAGAGCCTATCGAGAAGATCGAGAAGCCCTGGGCTGCAGTGGGCAGAGGCGGCAGAGAGAAGCACAATACCGTTACTTCCATCTATATCGATCCCGATGATCTTGAGGCTAAGAACCACGAGCTTCAGGATAAGTATAAGTATATTGAGGAGAACGAGGTAAGATACGAAGCTTACGGTCTTGAGGATGCAGAGATCGTCATCACTGCTTTCTCCACATGCTCCAGAATCTGTAAGAACGTTATCAAGCAGGCAGCTGAGCAGGGTATCAAGGTCGGTATGATCAGACCTATTACTCTCTGGCCTTTTCCTAAGGATATCATCCGTGAGACTGCAGCAAGAGACAACGTTAAGGCTTTCCTTGATGTTGAGCTTTCCGCAGGTCAGATGGTAGAGGATGTTGAGCTTGCAGTATCAGGCAAGAAGCCCGTTCACTTCTACGGAAGAATGGGCGGTAACCTTCCTACACAGAAGGAGATCCTCGATAAGATCATCGCTATCCACAATAATCCCAACGAAGGAGGTAGAGGTTAATGGCTGTAGTATTCGAGCCTACAAAGGGCCTTACAGATAAGCCGTTCCATTACTGCCCCGGTTGTAATCACGGTATTATTCACAGAATCATCGCAGAGTCCATGGTGGAGCTTGGTATCCTTGAGGACACTGTATCCGTAGCATCCGTAGGATGTACATATAACAGCTACGATTACTTTGCATGTGATGCGGTTCAGGCTGCTCACGGTAGAGCTCCCGCTGTTGCAACAGGTATCAAGAGAACATTAAAGGACAAGATCGTCTTCACATATCAGGGTGACGGTGACCTTGCATCCATCGGTACTGCCGAGATCATCCACGCAGCTGCAAGAGGAGAGAAGATCACTGCTTTCTTCGTTAATAATGCTGTTTACGGTATGACATCCGGTCAGATGGCTCCTACGACGCTCCTCGGACAGGTAACTACAACATCTCCTTTCGGTAGAGATGCTTCTTACCAGGGTTATCCCATCAATGTATCCGAGCTCATCTCTCAGCTTACGGGTGCAGTATATGTAGAGCGCGTATGCCTTACGGACTTTAAGAATATCCAGAATGCCAAGAAGGCTGTTCAGAAGGCTTTCAAGGTTCAGCAGGCAGGTCTCGGATTCTCAATGGTAGAATTCCTTTCCACTTGTCCCACTAACTGGGGTAAGGAGCCTGTAGAGTCTATGGAGTGGCTTAAGGAAAAGATGATCCCTCAGTATCCTTTAGGATGCTTCAAGGGTGCTGACATCGACTTCAGTAAGAAGGAGGCACAGGCATGATCGACTTTTCTATTATCCTTGCAGGATTCGGCGGACAGGGTATCCTCTCCGCAGGTAAGATGGCTGCAGAGGCAGCACTTTACGAAGGTAAGGAAGTATCCTGGTTCCCTTCTTACGGACCTGAGATGAGAGGCGGTACGGCTAACTGCTCCGTTGTTATCTCAGATGAGCCTATCGGTTCTCCCGTTGTTAACGATGCAGATGTAGTCATCTGCTTGAACCAGCCTTCCATGGAGAAGTTCGAGCCCTGCATCAAGCCCGGTGGAGTTCTTATCATCGACTCCTCTCTGATCCATATCAAGCCTACAAGAACCGATATCAAGTTCATTCCCATGAATGCTTCCGAGATCGCATCGGAGCTTGGCAATATGGCATTTGCTACTATCTCAATGCTCGGATGCCTTTCCGCTGCTACAGGATGCTTCAAGAGAGAGTCCTTCGAGTCTGCTCTTTATGAAGTACTTCCCGAGAGAAGACATAAGCTTATTCCCGGTAATGTAGCTGCTTTCGATAAGGGAGCAAAGTTCGCCGAGTAACAGGCTTTATATTGATCCTTATACCACCCTGATCTCTTATGAGGTCGGGGCGGTTTTTTTATGCAATAAAGGATCATTTTTATTATTATTTCTTCACTTAACAGATTTATGTTGTTGACCGTACTATAACCTATATGGTAAAAAACGTCTAATGGCTGTGACGAAGACGGGCTGATAAGAAGAAGTTACAGAGAGCCGACGGTCGGTGTGAGTCGGTACGGATCTTATCTTGTGACCCATCACTTCCGAGCCGGATGTCTGAACACTTATGTCTTAAGATGTCCCGTTACTGCTGCGTTAATGCATAGGGATTGTCGGATCCTGAAGGTGGCAGATTATGTATCTGCAATTTGAGTGGTACCGCGAGCGGTCTTATATATGATCTACCGCCCGTCTCAAAGTTAGAACCTATAACTTTGAGGCGGGCTTTTTGTATCCGCCTCACAACAAAACAAGGAGGCAGGATATGCTTACATTGGACAAGGTATTTGATGCTCAGAGAGTTCTTAAGGGCATCGTAAGAGAGACTGACTGCGTTAAGGCTGCAGGACTGGTCAAGGGAACAGAGCTCTATTTAAAGCCGGAGAATCTTCAGAATACGGGCTCTTTCAAGCTTAGAGGTTCAGGCTATAAGATCTCTAAGTTAACGGAAGAAGAGAAGGCAAGGGGCGTTATCGCCTGTTCTGCCGGCAACCATGCTCAGGGTGTAGCTCTTGCTGCTCAGAAGTACGGCATACCCGCTACTATCTGTCTTCCTGATTCTGCGCCCATCTCAAAGGTTGAAGCTACCAAGAGCTACGGAGCTAATGTCGTACTTGTAGAAGGCGTGTACGACGATGCTTATAACAAAGCACTGGAGCTTACGGAGAAAGAAGGATATACGTTCGTTCATCCTTTTGATGATGAGGATGTTATTGCAGGTCAGGGTACGGTAGCTCTTGAGATCTTAAATGACTTAGATGACGTGGATGCTATTATCGTTCCCATAGGCGGCGGCGGACTTATATCCGGTATCGCTTATACGATCAAGTCCATAAGGCCGTCGATAAAGGTATACGGCGTGCAGGCTTCGGGAGCTCCTTCCATGTATAGCGCAGTGAAGGAAGGCAGGACCGAGGGGCTTGATTCAGTCATGACCGTAGCTGACGGTATAGCGGTAAAAAAGCCTGGAGAGAATACATTAAAGTACATTAGCGAATATGTGGATGATATAGCTCTTGTGACTGAAGATGAGATCTGTGCCGCTATCTTAGCTCTTATAGAGAAGCAGAAGATGGTAGCAGAAGGTGCAGGAGCCGTATCCGTTGCTGCTGCCATGTTCAATAAGTTTCCTATTGAAGGCAAGAAGGTATGCTGCGTAGTATCGGGCGGTAATATCGACGTTACTATCCTTTCGAGGATAATAAAGAGAGGTCTTATGAAGAGCGGCAGGGTCAGTAGTCTCCTGGTAGAGCTTATAGATAAGCCCGGGCAGCTTAAGGATGTATCAAGGATCATCGCAGACCTTGGAGGTAATGTCACCAGCGTCCACCATGAGAGAGCATCGGATACGGAGAATATAAACGGATGCTACTTGAGGATCACCATGGAGACCAGAGACTATGACCACGTTAAGCAGATAAAGAAGGCTTTAACTCAGGAAGGCATCAAGGTGAAGACGGTCAACTGATAAGTTATATGTATAACATAGGAAGACAGAGCAACGTTTATAATCAAAAAGAAAAGACTTAAGGAGGAACATAACAATGAGTAAAGATGTTTATACAAAGAATGCTCCCGAGGCTATCGGACCTTATACACAGGCAAAGGTGGTAGGAGGACTCGTATTTACGTCAGGTCAGATACCGATCGATCCTGCTACGGGAGATGTTGTTGACGGAGGCATTAAGGAGCAGGCTCATCAGTCCTGCAAGAACGTAAAGGCTATCCTTGAGGAAGCAGGAACTTCTCTTGAGAATGTGGTAAAGACAACATGCTTCCTTGCTGATATGGGAGATTTTGCCGCATTTAACGAAGTATATGCAGAGTACTTTACCGGAAAGCCCGCAAGATCCTGTGTTGCGGTAAAGACACTTCCCAAGAATGTACTTGTTGAAATCGAGGCGATAGCTGAAGTATAATCTTGGCGTTATGCCAATATTAAGTGTCGACAATATATCATTGCATTATGGAGAACGCCGCCTCCTTGACGGCGTCTCTTTCATGGTGAACGAAGGAGATAAGATAGCCTTCATCGGGAATAACGGTGCGGGTAAGTCCACTTTGTTCAAGATAATCAAGGGTACCATAAAGCCTGATGAAGGTAAGATAATAAGGCACGGTAATACTATCGTAGGCTTTCTGTCCCAGAATATGGATGAGCAGGACCTGTCAGGATCGACACTTAAGCCTCAAAAGCTCATAGATATCGAAGAGAGAAAGACTGCTCTTGAATATGAGATAGCTGCCGCAGGTGAAGATGAAGCTAAGCTCAAGCCGCTTATGGATGAGTATTCAAGGGTCACTGCGGAATATGAGGCTATGGGCGGATACGATTACGATCACAGGATGGCAGACGCTCTTGCGGGATTAGGTCTTACGGGTCTTTCCGAGAGGACGGATCTTACGACTTTATCGGGAGGAGAGAAGATGCGAGTTTGCCTTGCACAGCTCATAGTAGCTCATCCTGATATCCTTATGCTCGACGAGCCTACCAACCACCTTGATATCGAAGCCATAGAGTGGCTTGAAGATTTCCTGTCCTCTTACGGCGGAGCAGTATTCGTCATATCTCACGACAGACACTTTATCGATAAAGTTGCAAACAGGGTAATTGAGCTTCAGGACGGATCTATCCGTTGCTATAGGGGCAATTACGATGACTATAAGGTTCAGAAGGAAGAATTCCTGAAGACTCAGGAAGCATATATAGCTAATCTCTCGGCAGAACTTGAGCACCAGATGGACGTCAAGCAGACGATGCTCTCTCACAGGAACATCTCCGGATATCACCAGAGAGAGAAGATGGTCGATAAGCTTGAGGAAGTGCTTGCAAGAGAGAAAGCAAAGCTCCCTTCAGGTGCCACATCCATGAGTTTCACTGTCGTTCCAGAGGAGCGAAGCGGAGCAGAGGATAAGATACTGCTGCAGGTCAAAGATGTCAGCAAGAACTATGACGACGATCCTTTCTTGTTCGAGCACGTCTCCTTTGAACTCAAGGCTAATCAGAAGATATTCCTCGCAGGTCCCAACGGCTGCGGTAAGTCTACTCTTCTTACTATGCTCATGGGTCGCCAGGGAGGCTTCGACGGATCCGTATTTATTGCTTCCTCTGCAAGCGTAGGCTATATGGAGCAGTTCGTTCCTTTCGAAGACGAGAGCCTCTCATGCTTTGATGAACTTATCTCAAGAAGTGATCTTACTAATACAGAGGCAAGAAGCATGCTCGCCAGGTTCGGCTTCAGAGGAGAAGATGCACTCAAGACCATTAATGTGTTGTCGGGAGGAGAGAGATCCAGGCTCTATCTTTGCTGTCTCCTTCAGGAAAAGCCCGATATCTTGTTCCTCGATGAGCCTACTAACCACCTGGATATCGATTCAAGAGAAGTCCTTGAGGATGCTCTGACCGCATATAACGGTGCGATCATCTGTGTCAGCCACGACAGGTTCTTCATAGATAAGTGTGCAGATCAGATACTTGGCTTTAATAACGGTACAGCTAAGCTTTATGACAAGTATTCCTACTATCGAAAGGATGTTGCCAAGAATACCGTTGTTGCTCCCATAAAGGAAGAGAAGAAGGAAGACGAGAAAGCTTCCAGGGAGACCGAAGCTAAGAAAGAGTCCAGAAATAAGGCTGCTGACCGTAAGGAAGCCGCTAAGAGACGCTCCAGGATCAGTGCCATCGAGAAAGAGATAGAGGTATTGGAAGATGAGCAGAAGGAACTTGAAGCAACATTTACTTCAGGTGCCGGCGCTGAAGAATACAATAAGTACGCAGCCAATGCCGAGAAGATAGAATCCCTCTATACGGAGTATATGCTCCTTACCGAAGAGGAAGACTCGTAAGGAAACTCTCACATTTTATTTACAATTAACCTTCGCTGAAGATGTTATAATTATTTTATAACTCTCCGGAAGGTTATATCGGTATGGCATCTGTTTGCAAAGATTATATCCTTGAACACTTCTCCGAAGCTTTGGAGAACGGATGCATATTTCCTTTTTTTCATCCTATCTATCGTACGATGACTGGCAAGATCACCTGCGCAGAAGCGTTGGCGCGTTGGAGCGATCCTCAGTACGGTCTTTTATCTCCGGCGGATTTTATTACTATACTTGAAGATGAGGGTTTGATCTTCGATCTTGATATGACCATCTTGGAGAAGGCCTGTAAGATGTACTCGGATCTTAAGGTGGCAGGGCACCTTTTGCATTCTTTCTCCGTTAATCTCTCCAGACAGGATTTTAAGCATGAAGAACTCTTTGACAGAGTCAATCAGATCCTTGCTTCTTACGATGTGCCTCATGAGTCGATCAAGCTTGAGATAACAGAGAGCTTGATGCTGGAGGATCTTGAATCGTTCAAACGAACTTTTACGAGGTTTACCGATGCGGGATATACGGTATGGATAGATGACTTCGGAAGCGGATATTCTTCGCTTAACATGCTCCAGAATTACAGCTTTGATCTTCTGAAGCTTGATATGCTCTTCCTTCGTGATTTCTCCGAGCAGAAGAAAAAGATGATCGCATCTGTTATAAATCTTTCCAAATCCCTGGGCTTTCATACGTTGGTAGAAGGCGTAGAGGAGAAGGAGCAGCTGGAATTTCTTCGTGATGCCGGTTGTGAAGCTGTTCAGGGTTACCTTCTGGCCAAGCCTTTATCAGGTCAGGAACTGTCAGATCTTTTTGAAGATCAGCCTTCTTTAGTAGAGACTCTTGAAGACAAATACTATTGGAACAGTATAGGTCAATTGAATCTTCTAAGCGCAAATCCTTTGGAAGAGTTCGAAGGAGAGCAAGACCTCTATGCTTCTAACCAGGTGGCACTTCTTGAGATCAGTGAAGAGTCCATGAAGCATGTCTATGTTAATAAGAGTTATTTGGATTGCTTAGTGGAACTGGGTTATCCTTCTTTGGAAGACCTTGAAGACGCATTCAATAACAGAAAGAGCGATCAGTATCTGATGCTCAAGAAGATGATGGATGAAGCTGTCGGTACCGGGATGATACGTGAGATAGAATATATCAATAACGATGTCTTTTACAGGTTAAGAGCAAAGCTTCTTGCAAGGATGAAAGATCACGCAATGGTCGCATTGAAGCTTTCTACCTTCGACTCTGACCGCGAGATAGAGACTGCAAAGGAGATGCTAAGTTACGGCAATGCACTCTTCTCCACATATGAATTGGTCGTTATGTTCTATCCCGACTGTAATACTGCGAACAGGATATATACGACACATAATCTTCCTGTGTATGACAGAGAAGCAACGATCCATATAAGCCTTCGAAAGTTCTGCGAGGCGGAAGTCGCTCCCATGGATCAGGAGCGCTATATGAGATTTCTTGATTTTGATACACTTAAGGACAGGATAAAGGCCGGCAAACGAGGATTTATCTCAGGTTTTTTCCGCATGTGCTGGGGGCAGGAAAGATACAATTGGTATGTAGCTCGTGTGACGCTTCTGCCTTCTGCGGGTGAATTCGCTATCATGCTTACCATACAGGCCCTGCAGCAAGAAGAGAGTGACTGCGTAGATCGATTAAGCCATGAACATCCCGAGTATTTTGTCTAGATGCGGGCTTTGTGTTTCTATGATCCCTTATATCAATAATGAACTATAAATACATTGGTATTCTGTTTGTATTTTAAACTTTTACCAAGTATCCTAATTGTATAGAGAATCGAGGAGGAATCGCCTTATGGGAATGACGATGACTCAGAAGATCCTGGCAGCACATGCAGGTCTTCAAAGTGTTAGAAGCGGTGAACTTATCGAGGCTAAGCTCGATCTTGTTCTGGGTAATGACGTTACAACTCCCCCTGCAATAAAGGTGTTCGAGGATATGGGAGCGGATGCCGTATTCGACAAGGATAAGGTCTGTCTTGTTCCCGATCACTTTACGCCCAATAAAGATATAAAGTCGGCTGAACTTACAAAGTGCATGAGATGCTTTGCAAGGCAGCAGGAGATATCTCATTACTATGAACTGGGACAGAAGGAGATGGGTATCGAGCATGTCATCCTTCCCGATAACGGCATAGTATTCCCCGGAGATCTTATAATCGGAGCAGATTCACATACATGCACATATGGTGCACTGGGAGCATTTTCAACAGGCGTAGGCTCTACCGATCTTGCATGTGCCATGGCATCCGGAAGCACCTGGTTCAAGGTGCCCGAAGCTATCAAGGTAGTCCTTAAGGGTAAGCCTTCGGAATACGTGACCGGTAAGGACATTATCCTTCATCTTATAGGGGAGACAGGAGTAGACGGTGCACTTTATAAGTCCCTTGAATTCACGGGCGACGGCGTACATCATCTGTCTATGGATCAGCGACTTACCATCTGCAATATGGCTATAGAGTGCGGCGGCAAGAACGGAATATTCCCGATAGACGAAGTAACACTTGAGTATATGGAGAAGACCAACCCCGTAAGATTCAGGAACAGCGACTATACCGCATTCTATCCCGACGAGGATGCCGAATACTCGGAGGTCATAGAGATCGATCTTAACAGCGTGCCTCTTACGGTAGCTCTTCCTCATCTTCCGTCTAATACGAAGCCCGCATCGGAAGTTGATCTTTCCATAGATCAGGTAGTCATCGGTTCCTGTACCAACGGCAGATACGAAGATATAAAAACTGCCGCCATGATATTCAAGGGAAGACATGTTAAGGAAGGCATACGATGCATAGTGATCCCCGGATCTCAGAGAGTGTACAGAAAAGCCTTAGACGAAGGTCTTCTTGCAATATTCGACGACGCCGGATGCGTTATCTCCACACCGACATGCGGACCCTGCCTTGGAGGTCATATGGGCATTCTCGCATCAGGAGAGAGATGTGTATCCACCACCAACAGGAACTTTGTAGGCAGGATGGGACATGTTGAATCTGAAGTAATACTTGCGGGCGTCCCCGTAGCAGCTGCTTCTGCGATAATGGGTAAGGTGGCGACACCTTTTGATCTTAAATAAGGGTGATGAACATGAAAGTAAAAGGAAATGTATTTAAATACAAGGATAATGTTGATACGGATGTCATAATCCCCGCGCGCCACTTGACTTCAGCCGATCCCGAGCAGCTGAAGCTTCACTGCATGGAGGATATAGATCCTTCTTTTGTGAATAAGGTTCAGACAGGCGACATTATGGTGGCAGGGAAGAACTTCGGATGCGGCTCTTCGCGTGAGCATGCGCCCATAGCAATCAAAGCAAGCGGTATATCTCTTGTTATCGCGTCCGACTTTGCTCGCATATTCTATCGTAATGCAATAAACGTAGGCCTTCCGATAATGGAGTGCCCGGAAGCCGCTGCGGCTATAAAAGCTGGAGATGAAGTAGAAGCAGACTTTGACACGGGTATCATCACTGATATAACTTCCGGTGAGACCTTTACAGCCAAGCCTTTCCCTGAATTTATTAAGAAGATAATCGACTGCGGCGGACTGGTAGCATATACAAAGGAAAAGGCGGGAGGTAAGATAGATGGCTGATAAGAGTTATAACATAGCGGTTATCCCCGGAGACGGTATTGGTCCTGAAGTAACTTCTTCTGCCGTAAAGGTATTGAAAGCGGTATCGGAGAAATTCGGATTTGAATTGAATTTCAGTGAATACAAAGCAGGCGGCTGCGCCATAGATGAATTCGGAATACCTCTTCCGGAAGCAACGCTTGAAGGATGTAAGTCTTCAGATGCAGTGCTCCTTGGTGCCGTAGGAGGACCTAAGTGGGATAAGGTCGACGCGAAGATAAGGCCCGAGAAGGCACTGCTTGGATTAAGAGCGGGATTAGGCCTCTATTCCAACTTACGACCTGCGCTTCTCTTCGAGGAACTCGCATCCGCATCCCCTCTTAAGAATGTAAGTAATATAGATATCCTTATAGTAAGAGAGCTTACGGGCGGCATCTACTTCGGTGAGCACGGAAGATACGACAGCAGCGAACTTCTTTCTGACGGCAGCTCGAAAGGCACCGTCGCCTTCGATACAGAAAGCTACTCTGTAGCGGAGATCGAAAGGATAGTAAGAGAAGGCTTCAGGTATGCCATGGGAAGGTCTAAGAAGCTTACTTTGGTAGATAAGGCCAATGTACTGGAATCCAGCAGACTCTGGAGAGAAGTAGCGGAGAAGATATCTTCTGAGTATCCTGAAGTCGCTTTGGATTACCTTTATGTAGATAACTGTTCCATGCAGCTTATTAATCGTCCCGAGACATTTGACGTAATAGTTACATCAAATATGTTCGGAGATATTCTCTCGGATGAGGCGGGCATGATCACGGGATCTATCGGAATGCTCCCTTCAGCTTCTTTAGGTGCTCCGGGTACCCCCGGAATGTATGAGCCGGTCCATGGTTCAGCTCCTGATATAGCAGGGACGGGTAAGGCCAATCCTCTGGCAACTATCCTCTCGGCGGCAATGCTCCTTCGCTGGTCCCTTGATGAGAGAAAAGCAGCTGACTGCATAGAAGCGGCAGTTAAGAAGACTCTGAAGGACGGCTTCAGAACAGTAGATATCGCATCAGACGATAAGGACGCAGTGCTTAATACCGAAGAGATAACCTATAAAGTTCTCGAGCGCATCTGAGTATAGCAATAAAAAAGGACCGGACTTGATCCGGTCCTTTGCTGTGCCTTGGATTTATATCAGAGAGCTGTTCTGTGCTCGATGCCAAGATCTTCTGCAACCTTGAAGAATGCTTCTCTTGAACCTCTTATGGTCTTCTCGGATACGCAGAAAGCAAGTCTGCAGTAACCTTCTCCCGAGAAGCTCTTACCGGGAACAAGAAGAAGGTTGTACTTAGCACAAGCTGCTGCGAAGTCAGCATCGCTCATTCCCTTGGGTGTATTCATGAAGATATAAAGTGCTCCACCGGGCTTAACTGCATCAAAGCCTGCATCTACGATGTTGGAATATAGAAGATTTCTTCTGTGCTCGTAGTTTGCTACGTCTACCTTAGCGTAAAGAGACTTCTCTATTACCTTCTGCCAGATGGCGGGAGCATTAACGCTTCCCAAAGTCCTGTTGGAAAGTACGATAGCACCTGTAAGGTCTTCATAGTCAGCATTTCGAGGAGATACAAGAGTGTAGCCTATTCTCTCTCCGGGAAGGGAAAGGGATTTACTCCAGGAGAAGCATATAACAAGGTTATCGATATAGGAAAGAGCAGCAGGAACCGTTGCTCCGTCGTACACTAGGTCGATATAAGGCTCATCGGAGATAACGTGTATGACGTGATCCTTGGACTTAAGAAGGTCATTTAATCCCTTAAGGAGCTCTGCGGGATAGATAACTCCGGAAGGATTGTTGGGAGAATTAATGATTATCGCCTTTGTCCTGGATGTTATAGCTTCATCGATCTTCTTAATGTCGGGTATGAAGTCGTCGCCTGTTGCCACCTTAACGATCTTACCGCCGTGATTATCTACATAGTTGTTGTATTCCATGAAGTAGGGGCAGAGTACGATGACTTCGTCTCCGGGATCTAAGAGGGAGTGAAGAACGTCGTTCATGGCTGCTGCGGCTCCTACCGTCATGCAGATAGCATCGGAAGTAACTTCTACGCCTGATTCCTCGCTTCTCTTCTTTGCGATGATGCTCCTTGTGGACTCATATCCGCTGTTGCTCATGTAGCCGTGCATACCGGGAGTGGGATTAACAGCGAGATCGACAAGAGCTTCCGCCACTTCGTGAGGGGGCTCTAAGTCGGGATTACCAATGGAGAAGTCGAATACCTTATCTTCTCCGTATATTGCTTTGAGGCGATTGCCTTCTTCAAACATCTTTCTTATCGCAGAACCGCCTGCGAGCTTTGCTTTGATATTCTTTGAGATCATGTCTTATATCTCCTTTATTATTCTTACCGCACTATTATACAACCTATTATTCAATATAGTATAATAAGCTTGGAATAAAGGGGGATCAGCTTATGAGTAAGCTTCAGAAGGTTTATGTTGCCGTAATGGCCGTTATTTGCGCATTCGGTGTTATAGCGGTCGCATTCTTTAACAGTAAGCCGTATGTCTATCCTTCAGGTTCGGTCATAGACGAGGAATACGTTAAAGCTCTGTCATGGAACTATGTCAAGGAAAACGGCTTTAAATTAGGGTTCTATATGGCAGCGATACCTGTTATTCTTCTTATATATACCGTCATTTATCGTCTAAAAGGTATCTATATGGGTAAAAGAGCAAAGCTTACCTATGTTCTGCTGCCCACAGTTATTATTTTAGGATTGTTTGCATTTCTTCCCGGTATGATAAGAGTAGGCTTAGGAAAGCCCGGAGCAGCGGTAGAGATCGTGACCGGTAAGAAGACAGGACATGACAGGAAGGGCGGAACAAGTTACTATCTGGCGTTTGACGGCGGCAAGGTAGAGGTTCCCGATAACTGGTATGATCGATATAATATCGGTGATAAGCTGGTGGTAGTAAGAAGCGGCGGAGTGCCTCTTGAAGTACAGCAGCCTGAGGTATTTACGATATCTGATGATATGAGTTGACAGAAGTGTTGACAAATCCTTGCTATACGTATATCATTACGTAGTCAATTAAAGCAGAAATCCGTTTTCTCACCTTAAGCTTCGGCAAAGAGGTTCATAGCATGGATACAGAACTAACGACTCTGATCAGTGTTTGGGAACGGATTTCACCGTTCTTTTTTTTTGGTCAGGAGGTGTTAAGTATCGCAAAGCCAAACAACGGTAATCAGATGATCAATGACGACATCAAGTTCGATAAGGTCAGACTGATCGACGCAGACGGACAAATGGTTGGAGTTGTCGACCTTGCAGTAGCAAAGAAGGCAGCTGAAGATGCGGATCTGGATCTTGTTTGTATTTCTCCTAATCCCGAGAATCCTGTTTGTAAGGTAATGGACTACGGTAAGTTCCTTTTTGAGCAGGGCAAGAGAGAGAAGGAAGCAAGGAAGAAGCAGAAAGAGACCGAGACCAAAGAGATCGGAATCAAGCTCACTACAGATGTCCACGACATCGAGGTCAAGCAGAAGGCCGTGATCAAGTTCCTTAAGAACGGTGACCGTGTAAAGATCAATATCAGATTCCGCGGCCGTGAGATGGCATACCAGCAGCAGGGCTTTGGCGTAATGGAGAAGTTCGCTGAAGGTATCGAAGAGTACGGACAGATTGACAAGCAGCCGAAGATCGAGGGTAGAAACATGGTAATGTACCTCGTTCCGAAGAAGACAAAGTAATTAATTACAGGAGGACATAATAATGCCTAAGCAGAAGACACACAGCTCATCAAAGAAGAGATTCAAAGTTACAGGTACCGGTAAGGTTTTGTATGCACAGGCTTTCCGCCGTCATATCCTCTCCAAGAGACCTACTAAGAGAATGAGACATCTTCGTCACAGCGCAGTTGCATCCGAGGCTAACGCTAAGGTAATCAGAAAGATGATCCCTTACGCATAATAGCGTATATCACTTTAAGTATTCACATTCTTTAGGAGGAAAAATAAATGTCTAGAGTTAAGAGAGGTATTCGTACCAGAGCACGTCATCATAAGATCATCAAGCAGGCTAAGGGTTACTTCGGTAAGAAGAGCAAGCTTTTCAAGGTTGCTAACCAGGCTGTACTTAAGTCCGGTAGCTATGCATATCGTGACAGAAGACAGAAGAAGAGGGATTTCAGAAAGCTCTGGATCGCTCGTATCAACGCAGCAGCTCGTCAGAATGGCCTTTCCTACAGCAAGTTCATGAACGGCCTCAAGGTTGCAGGTGTTGAGCTTGACCGTAAGGTTCTTTCCGATATCGCTATCACAGATCCCAAGGCTTTCGCAGCTCTTGTAGAGCAGGCTAAGGCAGCTCTCTGATATCGTAAAAATATCAACAAAATACATAAACAGGATGTCTCACATGAGGCATCCTTTTTGTATATAATCGGGTGAATATAAGAGGGAGCAGGACGATGAGATATAACGAAGAATGGGTCAATAACTTCCATTGCATAATCAATACGGAACAGCGTATGAGTTCAAAAGAGCTGCTGGCACAATATAAGCTTCAAAGACAGTCCCGTTCGGGTCAGTCAGATCAGTCTTCCATATTCGGAATGCAATATTCTGTGGGAAGGTCTGCAGGTCTTCGTCTGTTCATTTACATCATGGGTATCCTGTTAAGTGTTGCTGCAGTAGTTCTGACTGCAATCTATGCCTCTGACAGGTCTTATCTTGATGTTGTTTCCATCTTTCTCGGAATAGGAACGGCCGCGTTGCTCGCTTGTGTATCCGGCATTATCTCTGTCGTTCTTAAGCATATGGCTCATATGGATCCTGTTAAGTACAAGGTGTTGCCCTTTATTGGATTTGTCTCATCCGGAGTTCTCGTTGTTGTAGGATTGGCCTGCCAGTCAGAGGATATCGTCGGATGGCTCAAGGCTACGCTCATAGTGATCTTTCTTTTTATCGTCGTATTCTTTATATCTGCACTGTTCCTGGTACTTACCGAGAGGAAAAGGGTATATACGAAGGCAGTTGAAGCTGTCTGCACAGGCTATGTAAGATATGTATCCAAGGACAAGACCATGGATTCGGATCAGCCTGACTATCGTGTAAGTATCTCTCCCATATTCGAGTACGATTCCGTAAAGGTCTGCTACGATACGTTCTCTCCCAGGATCAATTCAGATATCCCTATGGGCGCAAAGGTATTCCTGCATCTGGGAGACGAAGATAAGTATATGGTACAGCCTGAGCTTAAGATCCGCGTCACTGCCTTCAGCATAGTCGCAGTCTGCTTTCTTATTGCTGCAATAGCATTGGCCTTATTGTTATAATCCTTGTATTATTGTATCCTTGTACCTATGGAAGTTATAAGGAGCAAGGACAACCCCAAAGTTAAGAGATTCGCACTTCTTCACGACAGGAAGAAGGCTGCTAAGGAGGGACTCGTGTTCATCGAAGGCATGAGGATCTGCGAAGATGCCCTTATGTCCGGAGTAGTGCCCGTATCCTTTGTATATTCTGAAGACAGGGTCGATCTTGCTTCTTCCTGGATAGAGCGCTACAACATCTCCTGCGAGATCGTATGCGTTACCTCTGAGTGCTTTTCAAAGATAGCTTCTACAGTCAATCCTCAGGGTGTCGCATTAGTTGCGAGTATCCCTGATATGAAGATAGAGATACCCCGAAGGGCAGACGGTAAGGACATATTCGTGGTCCTTGAGAACCTGCAGGATCCGGGCAATCTGGGAACGATAATAAGGCTTGCCGATGCATTCGACTTTAATGCAGTCATAATGACCAAGAACTGTGCGGATCCTTATAATGAGAAGGTCTTAAGATCTTCGATGGGTTCTGTATGGCATATTCCTCTGATCGTAAGGGAAGATGCGGAAGTAATTACTTCCGAGCTTAACTCGATGGGAGTGGATACAATAGCATGCGACCTTAAGGGTGATCTTCTTGAGAAGGCGGATCTTAAGCTTCCGGCCGCTTATTACATAGGAAACGAGGGCGCAGGTCTTCGTACTGAGACATCTTCTCTTTGTACATCTAAGATCAAGATCCCCATGCCGGGTAAGGCGGAGTCTTTGAATGCCGCTTCCGCAGCCTCGATCATAGGTTATGTTCTTGCAAGTTTGAGATAAGCTTCTGTCATTTTCACTATTTATCTGTGTACCTGTCGGTTATTATTCGCTTTAATATTGAAATTTTGTCTTTGCGCTTATTCAAAAATTGACAAAACCTACCGTCCTATTTATTATTTTAAAGATTATGTTTATTACGGAGGTTTGCACAATGGGTTTGACTATTTCGCAGAAGATCATTAAAGAGCATTTGCTTTCAGGTGAGATGAAGGCAGGAGAAGAGGTCTCCATCAGAATCGACCAGACTCTCACACAGGATTCTACGGGTACAATGGCATACCTTCAGTTCGAGGCATTGGGCATCGATCAGGTTAAGACGAAGCTTTCCGTGGCTTATATCGACCACAATATGCTTCAGTCCGGATTCGAGAATGCCGATGACCACAAATATATCCAGACAGTAACAAATAAGCACGGTATCAGATTCAGCCGTCCCGGTAATGGTGTTTGCCACCAGGTTCATATTGAGAGATTCGGTGTTCCCGGTCAGACTCTTCTCGGATCTGACTCTCATACACCCACATGCGGCGGTATCGGTATGCTCGCTATCGGCGCAGGCGGACTTGACGTAGCAGTCGCAATGGGCGGCGGACCTTACTACATCACAATGCCCAAGATGGTAAGAGTTACACTTAAGAACAAGCTTGCTCCCTGGACAACAGCTAAGGATATCATCCTTGAAGTTCTCCGCATCATGTCCGTTAAGGGCGGTGTAGGTAAGATCGTTGAGTATGCAGGTGACGGACTTGCATCCCTTACGGTTCCCGAGAGAGCTACTATCACAAACATGGGCGCTGAGCTTGGTGCTACAACATCTGTTTTCCCTTCTGATGAAGTAACAAAGGCTTTCCTTAAGGCACAGGGAAGAGAAGAAGTATGGACAGAGCTTAAGCCTGACGCTGACGCTGTTTACGACGAGGAGATCGAGATCGATCTTTCCAAGCTCGTACCCCTTGTTGCTAAGCCTCATATGCCTGACCAGGTTGTAACAGTTAAGGAGATCGAGGGACTTAAGGTAGACCAGTGCTGCATCGGTTCCTGCACAAACTCTTCGCTTTTCGATATGCTCAAGGTTGCAGCTATCCTCAAGGGTCATACGGTACATCCCGATGTATCTCTTGTAATCGCTCCCGGTTCAAAGCAGGTATTCAATATGCTCGCTGAGACAGGTGCTCTTGCAGATATGATCGAGGCAGGTGCTCGTATCATCGAGTGCGGATGCGGTCCTTGTATCGGTATGGGTCAGTCTCCTAAGACAAATGCCGTATCCCTTAGAACAAATAACAGAAACTTCTACGGAAGATCCGGAACAAAGTCCGCTTCAATCTATCTTGTAAGCCCTGAGGTTGCAGCTGTTGCAGCTATCACAGGTGTTGTTACCAACCCTGCTGACTTCGGTGAACCCCCTGTAGTATCCATGCCTGATTCCTTCAAGGTTAATGACAACATGGTTATCCTTCCTGCAGCAGATCCTTCTGATGTAGAGGTCGTAAGAGGTCCCAACATCAAGCCTTTCCCTGCACACCACGAGCTTGCTGATAATGTTGAAGGTAAGACACTTATCAAGGTTGAAGATAACATTACGACAGACCATATCATGCCTTCCAATGCGAAGCTTCTTCCTTACAGATCCAATATTCCTTATCTTGCAGATTACTGCCTCACACCTTGCGATGAGCAGTTCCCCGCAAGAGCTAAGGAGAATAACGGCGGATTTATCATCGGCGGTGCCAACTACGGTCAGGGTTCTTCAAGAGAGCACGCTGCTCTTGCTCCTCTCCAGCTTGGTATCAAGGGTGTAATCGCTATCTCATTTGCACGTATCCATCAGGCTAACCTTATCAACAACGGTATCCTTCCTCTTACATTTGCCGATGCTTCCGACTACGAGAAGATCGGTATGCTCGATGATCTTGTTATCGAGAATGCAAGAGAGCAGGTAAAGGCTGCTGTAGATGGTAAGCCCGTAACAGTTAAGAATGCTACACAGGGTTATACATTCGAGACTAACCTTGTTATCTCCGATCGTCAGGCAGGCATGCTTCTTGCAGGCGGTCTTCTTAACTACACAAGGGAGAATAACTGATAATTACTCTTCCTTTTTGAAAGGAGTGTCCTTCCAATGGACAGTTATGAGAAAAAAGTGCTCCTCGGCAAGATTACCGAGGCAGCATCTACAAAATCACATATAAGCCCTGAGCTCTTTACAAAGTACGATGTAAAGAGGGGACTTCGTAATAACGACGGTACAGGCGTACTCGTAGGTCTTACGGAAGTCGGCGAAGTAATGAGTTATATCATCGACGACGCAGAGCGCGTACCCGTTGAAGGTAAGCTCTTCTACCAGGGCTACGAGATCTCAGATCTTGTTAAGGGCTTCTACGGCAAGAGATTCGGCTATGAGGAGATAGCATTCCTTCTTCTTACAGGCGAACTTCCTACCGAAGGTGAGCTTAAGTCATTCAGAGAGCTTCTGTCAGACAGAAGACCTCTGCCTGACGGATTTACTGAGGATATGATCCTTAAAGCTCCCAGCCCTGATGTCATGAATAAGCTTGCAAGAAGCGTTCTTGCACTTTATTCCTACGATGACGATCCCGAGACAAGGACAAAGGCTAATATCGTAAGACAGTGCGTGGAGCTAATTGCAAGATTCCCCGTACTTATCTCATACGGTTATATGGCAAGAAGACACTATGTGGAGCATCAGAGCCTTTATATCCATGATCCCAGGCCCGAGTACAATACGGCCGAGAATATCCTTCACCTCATAAGACCTGACGGTGAGTTCAATGAACTTGAAGCAAGGATCCTTGACCTGGCGCTCGTACTTCATGCGGAGCATGGCGGCGGTAATAACTCTTCCTTTGTTACTCATGCAGTCTCATCTACGGGTTCTGATACATATTCCGTAATCGCAGCTGCCGTAGGTTCGCTCAAGGGCCCTCAGCACGGAGGCGCCAGCAATAAGGCTTATGCCATGATGAGGGAGATGAGCGAGGCTGTTAAGAACTGGAAGGATGACGGTCAGGTAAGAGATTATCTTTCCTCTATCCTTAAGAAGGAAGCATTCGACAGATCAGGTCTTATCTACGGCATCGGTCATGCGGTATATACGCTTTCCGATCCCAGAACGAGACTTCTTAAGCAGTATGCTAAGGAACTTGCCGTACAGACAGGCAAGGAGGATCTGTTCGAGCTCTACGAGAATGTTGAGCGTCTTGCACCTGATGTATTCCATGAGGTCAAGAAGAACGACAAGATCGTTTGTGCTAACGTAGACTACTATGCAGGATTTATTTATTCCATGCTCGGTATACCGCCGGAGCTCTTCACGCCTATCTTTGCATCCGCAAGGATCGCAGGCTGGTCCGCTCACAGGATCGAGGAACTCGTATCCGGAGGAAGGATCTTACGACCTGCATATAAGTGTGTATGCAAGAGAAGGGAATATACTCCCATGGATATCCGTAAGGACATGCTTTGATACAATTCTGATTACTGAAGAAGATCCCATTCGGCATTCGTCGAGTGGGATTTTTTTGCTTTTAGGAAACCTGAAATATTGCTCGGAGTATTCTAATCATTCTTTTTGTGTAAAATGACACTAATTTGCTTCGGTTACTGTGAGTTTTATAGAAGTTATATTGAATTATGTTAAATATACTTTATTTAATTACGGGGTATTTGCTAAAATAAACGCAATATGCCGAATAGGCAATAGAAACAATAGGGGAGGTTGTGAAATGCTTAAAGCAAATTCCATCAAGAAGGCGATCGCCAGCAGCGTTGTTGCTCTTGCAATACTCTTTACAGCAGTACCTGCATTGAGTCAGACAGTATACGCTGATGAGAACGATCCTAATCAGCAGCAGACTTCCGAGTCTACTACAGAGTCTTCAACAGAGTCTTCAACAGAGTCCACGGAGACATCAGCTGAGACATCTGAAACATCCGCAGAGACATCAGAGACTTCTGCAGAGACATCAGTTGAGGAGACTGCTGCACCTGTAGTAGGTCTCGAAGATCTTTCTGACACAGTATCTCAGGAGGGTAACTCCGAGTATATCTGGTTCGGAAGAAATGACGGCAATACCTACTTCGGAAGTCATAACACACTCAATGTAAGAGGTAGATTCGGAGACAACTACATTAAGTCTACATACAGCGAGGATGGTTACTACACATTCCTTCGTGTAGGTGAGAATGTGTATGAGGTTGAGCTTAACGAGCTTGGTGAAGTATATGAGTTCGGCGGCGTTCAGATCAGAATCGTTGCCGGCATCGATGATTCCGGTAAGGCTGTAACGATCACATATACTGTTTACAATAATACCGGCGTTGAGCAGAACGTAAGCGTAGGTTCTGCTGCTGACGTAATGATCGGTGCTAATGACAGCGCAAGAGTATCTTATACAAGTAACGGAATCCTTATGGAAGATAACCGTACATCAAGTTCTACATACGGTGCTTCATTAAGACTTATGCCCGGTAACTGTGAATTCACAACACGTTGGTTCGGTAATTTCTATAACAGCAGAAGTAACGTATTCAACAATCAGGAAGATGCTACTCCTTATAACAGCGACAGTGGTATCGCATGGTCCTGGAACTTCAATATGGCTGCAGGTGAGACAGTTGAAAGAACTGCTCGTATCGGTCTCTATGAAGATTCTTATCATGTTTACTATGATGCAAACGGCGGTGCAGGTGAGATGACAGATATCAACTCTCCTTACGGCACAGGTCTTACAGCTACTGCAATGGATAACTCTTTCTACGCTCCCGAGGGTACTGAGTTCTATTGCTGGAACACAGCACCGGACGGTTCCGGAGTTACTATCTTCCCAGGTAGCACATTTACTCCTGCAGGCGATACTATCCTCTATGCTCAGTGGATAGACACAACAGGCGTATATGTTTACACAGAGGGTGAGAACGGTGAGTGGACACAGTACAGCAACAGCGGTCTTTCTTTCCGTGCTTCCCGTCAGGGTTCTGACGGACTTACATTCTCTCGTTTCCTTGGTGTACAGGTAGACGGACAGGATATCGGTCCCGACAGATTTACTGCAGTAGCAGGTAGTGTTGTTGTTACACTTAAGCCTGACTATCTTCAGTCTCTTGCTCCCGGACAGCATACTGTAACACTTACATTCCGTGATGGTGCACCTATTACAACAAACTTCACCATCAAGGCTTCCGCAGTTCCTGCTACAGGTGAGACAATGAGCTATCTTCCTGTAATCGGTGTAATCACACTCGCAGCTGCAGGTGCTGTTGTTCTTACAAAGAGGATCAAGGAAGAAGAGATCTGATTCCTTATCTGAATAAGTTGTCATTCTTAAGAGGTCGTCCTTAGGGGCGACCTCTTTTGATGTCCGAATATTTTATTACTGTTCTTTGGCTTGGAAGAACTGGGATATCGTTATGGCTGCAAACATTATTATGCAGCCGATGCCTTCTCGTATCGTAGGTATCTGCCTTAAGAGAACGGCAGCTGCAATGACAGCGAACACTGATTCTGTGCACATGATAAGAGAAGCAAGGGTAGGAGGCGTGTGCTTCTGTCCCAATATCTCAAAGGTATATGCAACGCCGCAGCTTAAGATACCTGCGTAAAGAAGAGGTACTGCGGCGGTCGTAACAGCTGCCCAAGTAGGATGCTCGAAGAAGGGAAGGATCATAAGCGATATAAGTCCCGTAAAGGCGAACTGAGTGCAGGACAGCTTAAGGCCGTCGTGTATCTTAGTGAACTTATCTATAAGAAGTATGTGAAATGCAAAGGCTACGGCACAGCCGAGTGTAAGAAGATCTCCGATATTAAGAGAAGAGCCTTCGGAAGGGTCGATACAAAGAAAGTAAAGACCGACCGCGGAAGCGAGGATACAGCACCATGTTATAAGTGATGTCTTCTTCTTTTGGAAAAGACGAAGGATAGGGATTACGAAGATATATGAAGCAGTAATAAATGCTATCTTGCCGGGAGTCGAATACTTAAATGCAGCCTGCTGAAGGTTAGTTGCTATGAAGAATACCGACCCCATGAGGATGCCTGCTGATACGGTCTTGAGATCGAACTTGAATCCTTTGTCCTTGATGAGGATGATCGGCAAGAGGACACCTGCGCCCATGAGGGTTCGTATTCCGGTAAAAGTGAACGTCTCTATACTTTCCATACCGACGCTCTGGGCAATAAAAGCTATTCCCCATATAAATGCGGTTATAAGAAGCATCAATGAACCTTTAAAAGAGTTTTTATTCATGCGGGTAATGATATCAGATAAGAAATAAAGATTCTATAGCGTTGATTTATGCTATAGAAGTGATAATACATGAATATACATTCATATTGGCGGTGCCATCGTGAGTGTCATTAAGATCCTTTTGCTTATAGCTGTTGCAGGTAATAGCCTTTGCGGTTACTGCGGTCATTATTCTCGTATCAACTGCCGTATTCTTTATATTCGGTGTTGCTCAACACATCTTGTGCGGAGCAGCTATGTTCCTGGGGCTTTTGTTACTGTTATGATCAGGAGTCATCAGTTATAGAGACTAAAGATCATCCTTATTCTCTTAACATGTTATACTTAAGACATGCATACAGAAGTTAAAGTACCAAGATCCGTTCTTATGTCCGTTGAAAGTCCCGGACGTTATGTTGGCGGTGAGAAGAATCAGATAATCAAGGAAGACGTTCTTAATGAGCTTCGCGACAGAGGTGAGTGCAGTGCCGTGAGGACCGCATTCTGCTTTCCCGATGTTTACGAGATCGGCATGAGCAATCTTGCTTTGCAGATACTTTATAAGCTCCTTAATTCCGAAGACTACACTTCCTGCGAGAGAGTGTTTTCTCCCTGGCACGATATGGATAAGAAGATGAGGGAGAACGATATCCCTCTATATTCTCTTGAGACGAAGTCTCCTCTTTATGAATTCGATGTAGTCGCGTTCACATTGGGATATGAGATGTGTTTTACCAATGTGCTTCAGATGCTTGAATTAGGTAAGATCCCTCTTAAGAGTAAGGAACGGAAGGAGACTGATCCCATAATCGTATGCGGCGGTCCCGTTGCTTATAACATTGAACCCATGAGCGACTTCTTCGATGCGGTATTCATGGGCGAAGGAGAAGAACTTGATCTGGAGTTTATCCAAGAGATAAAGAAGTATAAGGACGGCGGTAAGGTCGACCGTCAGGCGATGCTTAGAGAGGTCGCCAAGATAGAAGGTATGTATGTGCCGTCTCTTTATAAGCCCGAGTATTCACCTGAAGGTAAGTTCACAGCTCTTCATCCTATAGACGATACTGTTCCGACTAAGATCACCAAGAGGATAATAAAGGACTTGGACAAGGTCCTGTATCCTACTGCACCTGTAGTACCTAATAACAACATAGTACACGACAGAGCATACCTTGAGCTCTTCAGAGGCTGTATAAGAGGCTGCAGGTTCTGTCAGGCGGGTTATATAACAAGACCCGTAAGAGAAAAGAGTGCAGCTACGCTCCTTTCTCAGGGTAAGGAGATAGAGCACAATACCGGTTACGATGAACTTGGAATGCTTTCTTTGTCTACAAGTGACTACACGGAACTTGCCAAGCTTACGGACGGGCTTCTTTGTGCTTTCGACGGAAGGCATACGAGTCTGTCGCTGCCGTCGCTTCGTATAGATAATTTCGCGCTGGATCTTATGGAGAAAGCTTCTTCTACAAGAAAGACTGGACTTACTTTCGCTCCCGAGGCGGGTACTCAGAGGCTTCGTGACGTCATAAACAAAGGTATAAACGAAGAGGATATCTTAAGTGCACTTCGCCTTGCCTTTATGGGCGGCTGGAGTACGGTAAAGCTCTACTTTATGCTGGGTCTTCCCACAGAGACAATGGATGATGTAAGGGGTATAGCTGAACTAGCCAAGAAGATAGAAGACCTTTACTACGATGTTGCCCGTGAGATGGGTATCAAGCCCCGCCGCCCCGAGATAACCGTGTCGACATCGATGTTCATACCTAAGCCTTTCACTGCATTCCAGTGGGAGAAGCAAAATACCATGGAAGAATTTCTTGAGAAGCAATCTTGCCTTCGAGAGTGCTTAAAGAAGGTAAGAAGCGTACGCTACATCTGGCACGGAGTAGAGACAAGCGTATGGGAAGGCATCCTTGCAAGAGGAGACAGGCGCCTTAACGACGTTATCTTAGACGGCTATAAGGCAGGCTCCTTATTCGATGCCTGGGACGATAACTTCAATTACGAGAGATGGATGGGAATACTTGCTTCTCACGGCCTTACATGGGAGATGTACGCCAGAGGCTATGAGAGCGGCGATACACTTCCCTGGGACCATATAAGTGTTGGTGTCAGCCGTGAGTTCTTCCTTAAGGAGCGCGAGAGGGCATATAACGAAGAGATAACGCCTAACTGCAGAGAGAAATGCTCTGCCTGCGGTGCGGCCTGCTTTAAGACGGGGGTATGTTATGAGACAAGATGACAGAGCCGCCGAAATGACAAGACAACAGCACCTTACCCAGTATGTGTGCAGGGCGAGGTTTGCAAGAAAGGGAGCACTTTCCTTTATAGGACATCTGGACCTTATGAAGGTATTCGAGCGTGCCATAAGAAGAGCAGAGCTTCCTATCCTCTATACACAAGGGTATAACCCCAGGCCTATGCTTGTATTTGCACTGCCGCTTGGCGTTGGTATCGACACAACGGGAGACTATGTGGATGCTGCGATGGCAGTTCCTGTAAGCGGCGAAGAGTTCATGACTAAGGTCAATCCCGAGCTTCCGGATGACCTTGAGGTACTAAGCTGTATAAGTATAGACGAGCCCCAAAGAAGCCTTATGAGCGTAGTAACATATGCCGAGTATGAGATAGAGGCGCCGGGCATCACGGAGCCTGCATTAAGGCTCTTTACAAGAGACGAGATCCTTATGGAAAAGAAGAACAAGAAAGGGAAGATCGTCTCAACGGATATAAGACCTCTTATGGTAAAGTCTTTTGAAGATTCTACTGCTGATAAGGTGCATATATTGGTAAGCGCCGGATCGGTAAGTAACTTAAGACCCGATATCTTTATAAGAGCAGTCTGTATCCATGAAGGATACGATACTGCTAAGGCAGCGGATGCCGTGATAACAAGGACAGCGCTCTTTGGCGGAGAGTATCCTTCTATCGAAGGAATTGAAGGTTTGGTCTAAATAGTGTAAAATATTTTTTCGTAAGTTTGGGAATAGGAGCATTTTGGCATGCGTGACGAAGAACTTGAGCTGGCAGATCGCCTTGTAAGAATATTCGAGAACGTACTTTTTACTGAGGAGAAGTCCATTCAGAAGGGGTATTTCTCAGATCTGTCCATAGCCGAGATGCACACCCTTGATGCCATAGGTCCTTATGAAGCAAGGACCATGACGGAGACCGCATCATCTCTTGGCATCACTACCGGTACACTTACCGTATCTATCGACAGATTGGTCAAGAAGGGATACGTAGTAAGGAATCGCGATGAGAAGGATCGAAGGATCGTAAGGATCAGCCTGACGCGCGAAGGTAAGCTTGCATCGAGGATGCACGGCAAATACCATAAGGTGCTTGCCAGACATATATTAGAACCCTATACCAAGGAAGAGCAGGCTCTTCTTATGAGTATGGTAGCTGAACTGGATAAATATCTTGAGTCACAGGCTTCGAGATATAACGGTTCTGAATCAGTCAGAAAGACGGCTAAGGAAGTAGCCGATAAGACAAGAAGGAGAGAAAATAACGATGGATGACAACGGCGACCCCCGAGAACGTAACTTTAGCGCTGAGGATGTTATGAAGAAGAAAGATCAGATCTTCGAGGATATCCTCAAAATGCTGGTAGCTGAGCTTAATGTATCCCCTACGGATATTACGTCGGATCTTACCATAAGGGATGATCTGAACTTTGATTCGCTCCAGCTGTACGAATTCGTTATTGATCTGGAGGAAGCATATGATATCCGACTTCCGGACGATCTTCTCGATAATGTGAGAACGATCGCCGATGTAGTCGATCTCGTATACGATCTGTCGATCGACCCCAAGGCTTGACCTGATTTCCATGCGATATATCCTTATTATAAGCAGCAGATCCAATCCCAAGATGTTGGCATCACTGGATGATGCCCTTAACTACTTGCAGCAGCACGATCCCGATCTTCGTAACAAGCTCGAGATGCGCTATACCGAGTATGGCGGACATGCGGCTGATCTTGCCGTGGAATTAAGTGAGCAGTTCGGTGATAAGATAACCATAGTTGCATGCGGAGGAGACGGAACTGTCCATGAGATCGCCAATGCGCTTGCCTTTCGCAAGACTCCTATGGTATGCCTTCCTTTCGGTACTGGTAATGACTATGTAAAGACGATAATACCCGACAGAAAGAAGTGGGACCTTATCCATTTCTTCACTAATCTCGAGAAGGTCAAGATCAAGGATATAGATCTTATCAAGATAGACAGCTACGATGTCATGGGCGGCCATATAAAGAACTGGTCAGGCTATATGAACAACGTAGCTTCCATAGGTCTTGATACGGAAGTGCAGGCTCAGGCCAAGGCTTCCGTGCTTCGTAATGATACGCCGTTTAACAGAAAGACTGCTTATATCAAGGCTGCGGTCAAGTCGCTCTTCGGCAATCGCGGCCACAACTTCAAGTTTGAGCTGGAACTTGAAGACGGAAGCAGATATGTAAGTTCCAAGTCACGATATACACTGATAAGCATATGTAATGCCAGATACTACGGCGGAGGATTCTGTCCTGCACCTGATGCGGACATTTCAGACGGTGTAGCTGATATCTGTGCCATAGATGACGTTAATATCTTCAAGGCATTACGTCTCATTGTTCTTTACAGGCTCGGAAAGCATCCGGGCAATGAAGGTATCCATATGTTCAGAGCCACAAGCGGAGTCATAACATCTACTGACCCGTCGCTTCAGCTCATGGGCAATTATGACGGTGAGGATTTTTACGGACAGAGAGTAAGGTTTGAGGTGCACCATAAGGCGCTCAAGCTCGGCTTTTTTCCGGAAGGAGGTTGGAATACGTTATGAAAACTGTAAAGAAGATCTTAAAAGTATTGCTTATTACTCTCATATCCTTTGTTGTATTGTTCGGGATCTATTTTGTCTATGTCCTTGCATCTTACTACAGGCTCGACGATAATCTCGAGCTTGATGTGGTGTCGACTACGGATTCCTTCAAGGTGTGTACGACAGGCGAGGAATATACCATAGGTTCGTATAACATAGGATTCGGAGCATATACACCCGAATACAGCTTCTTCATGAACGGCGGTAAGTATTCCTGGGCTATGAGCGAGGAAGGCCTTCATGAGAATATCGATAATATTGCAGGGGAGATAATGTCCTTTGAGCCTGACATAATGCTTCTGCAGGAAGTCGACTTCGGAGGTACCAGGACATATCATTTTGACGAGAGGGCAAGGCTTGAAGAGCTTATCGGTCCCGGAAGCTTCGTATTTGCTCAGAACTACGATTCACCTTATCTGTTCTGGCCCGTATACCAGCCTCACGGAGCCAATAAGTCAGGTATCCTTACATATGCTCAGTTCCAGATAACATCATCTCTTAGAAGAAGTCTTCCCATATCGGAGTCCTTCTCCAAGCTCGTAGACCTTGACCGTTGTTATTCCATATCAAGGATCCCCGTAGATAACGGCCATGAGCTCATAATCATCAATATCCACATGTCTGCATACGGCAGCAGTCCCGCCATAAGGGAAGGACAGATCGGTATGCTCACTGAAGATATCCAAAGAGAATACGAAGCCGGCAACTACGTTATCGTAGGAGGCGACTATAACCATAACTTAAGAGACGAGATCGATCCCAATGCTCCCGGATGGGCTCAAAGATTCCCCAGAGAAAGCCTTCCTCAGGGTTTTGCACTCGGATTTGATATATGTGAGGGTGAGTGCGATATCACGCATAATACTGGAAGAGCTTCGGAAGAGCCCTATGATCCCGATTCCACGTATACGGTAACGCTTGACGGATTTATAGTATCAGACAACATCACCGTCACGAGCTACAGAACAGTAGATACGGGATTCATCTTCTCTGATCACGATCCCGTTATAATGGAATTTGTATTGGAATAAATGATCTGAATAAAGATCAGGCTTCAGGATCTATGTGAAGCCTTTCCTGCTCGTGCATCCATGCGGAGAGTGCGTCAGTCATCTTATGAGCATCGTTATCGTAGTCTTCACCGTGTAAAGGCTCACCTACGTAGACAGTGATCTTCCTTCTCTTAAGAAAACCCTTGAAAGGCTTAGGCCACTTGCTCTGTCTGGGCCATGCCTGGTATGCGCCTGAGATATAGACGGGAACAAGAGGTGTCTTGGACTTGATGGCGATGTAGCAGGCGCCGTCCTTCATTTCGCCGAGCTTGCCGTCATGAGTTCTCGTTCCTTCAGGGAAGACAAAGCAGATATTGCCGTTCTCGACTTCCTTCTTAGCCTTTATAAGACCTCTTACGGGGTTGCCGTGACGCTCAACGAGGATTCCTCTTCCTACTCTTACTATAAGTCTTCCGAGTGATCCGTAGTCTGTTGCAAGGTCAGCACCGACAAGTGCGCACATATGCTTGAAATGCCCCTTGGGAAGATACTTGCTTATAAGTACGCCGTCAGCGAAGCACTGGTGGTTGGCTGCAACGACATAAGGGTTCTCCTTGGGAAAGTTCTCTCTTCCGACACAGCTCATCTTTGTGAGGATATCGCAAAGGAAAAGAAAGCCGTTCTTTGCTACTACTCCTACTGCTCCTCTTCTTGTAGGTGACTCGTCGAAAGGTGATTTGAACATATATATCTCCATTATTTAAATAAGTCTGTGCATCAGCTTTAACAAAAGTATACCAAAAAAACCAATAATGCAAATTATTACACGGTAGACTTAAAAAAAAGTAAATGGTAATATTTTCGTTAGCGATAAGAAACGGAGGAACTCCATGCGTACTGTTACCGGTACCCCGATATATAAGGCAGATAAGTTTGAGAACATAAGGGACCTGATCTTAACGTCTTGCGAGAAGAATGCCAATCTCGATGCATTCATCTTCAGAAGAAACCCTAAGCTTTCAGAGATACACAGGACCTACCATGAGTTCGGGGAGGATATCAAGAGCCTTTGCGCATATATCTGTAACAGTAAGTATAGAGGCGATAAGCTTGCTGTCGTAGGCGAGAACTGCTATGAGTGGTTCTTGAGCTATATCTCCATACTCTCTACCGACAGTGTCGGTGTTCCTTTGGACAGGATGCTCCCCGAAGAAGAGCTTATTGCCCTTCTTGAAAGGTCGGAGAGCAAGGTGCTCTTTTACCATCCCAAGCATCATTCGATGATGGTATCCATAGCTTCCAAGATTGATGAGGGCTCCGTTAATGTCGTTGTCGAGAAGTTCGTATGCATGTATCCTGACGGTCTTTCTTCCAAGGAGACTTTCCCGGAAGAAGATGACAGATTCGAGAAGATAGGTGATCTTCTTGAAGAAGGCAAGAAGATAAGGGAGAAGGATGGAGATAAGTTCCTTGAGATACCGATCAATACCGAAGAAGCAAGGATCATCCTCTTTACTTCGGGAACTACTTCCATGAGTAAGGGTGTCCTTCTGTCCCATAAGAATATATGCTCCAATGTATATTCCATAACTCAGACGCTTTATGTAGTAGCGGGAGACAGAGCATTCTCGATCCTTCCTCTGCACCACACTTTTGAGAATACGGTCGATATGTTCATGTTATCCGTCGGTGTATGTCTCTGTCTTGCAGACGGTCTTCGTTATATCGTTCCCAACCTCAAGGAATGGCATCCCGAGGTGTGTATATCAGTACCATTGCTCTATGAGAATATCTATCAGAAGATAGAGACGGGTATAGAGGAATCCGGTAAGAAGAAGCTTATCGACATTATGGTACCTGTTACCAAGTTCCTCAAGAAGTTCGGCCTGGACCTTCGAAGAGCTGTATTCAAGGAGATCCTTGATAAGCTCGGAGGCGATATACGACTGGTCGTTATCGGAGGAGCCGGTATCGACAAGAAGTATATAGATGCTTTTACCAATTTCGGAATCGATTTCTTTATGGGTTACGGACTTACGGAGACAAGCCCCGTTATATCCGTTACGACTACCGAGTGTAACGTTCACGGTAGCGTAGGACGCCCGATGGTAGGCATAGAAGCTGCAATCGATACGGAAGATACTTCCAAGAATGCCGTAGGCGAGATCATCACGAGATCCGACTGTGTCATGCTCGGATACTATAAGAACGAAGAAGCGACCAAGGAAGTCATTACTCCCGACGGCTGGTTCCATACGGGAGATATGGGATATATCGACAAGACGGGTTCCATCCATATTACTGGACGAGTCAAGTCCATGATCGTCCTTACCAACGGTAAGAAGGCTTTCCCCGAAGAGATCGAATCTCTGATCTGCGAGATCAAGGGTGTCAACGAGGCATTCGTATGGGGCGGAAAGAATGAGAGAGAAGCTATCGATATATGTGCTAAGCTCCTTATCGATCGTAAGGAGATCGGAAGGGTATTAGGACTTAAAGGTATTCCTACCGATGATGAAGTAACGGCTTATCTCAATGACCGCATGTATGAAGTCAATCACAAGATCCCTGCTTATAAGATCGTAAGGAATTACGTATTCTCGGAGCAGGAGATGATAAAGACTACCACTCTTAAGATCAAGAGACCTAAAGAGCAGGAAGCAATAGAGTCACTTATATCCTCCGCATCTACGACTATGCGTGAGATGAACGGAACTAATCTCGACAGACTTATGTCCTGATAATCGGACAACATATACCCCCTTTTTGAGCTATACTTGTAGTAGGTTCAGGAAGGGAGTTTTTTATGATCTGCATATCCGGAGTCGGAAGTATCCATTGCCAGACTGAGAGCATAATTCGAGAGTGCCTTACAAGGCAACATGAAGGGCAGCTCATATTTGTAGCTCCCGAGTCGTCCAAAGCATCAGTAGAACGACTTGTTACCGCTGCTGTAGCAGGCAATACCGAATCTTCATCCGAAGACGGTATCGATATCACTTCTTCCTGGGTCAACGGAGATGTCGTAAGCTTCATAAGGCTTGCCGTAAGGATCCTCGATATGTGCGGAGTCTCTGACGGCGGAAGTTCCGACAAGATCGTTATGCGTAATGCGATCTACAGGATCCTCGTATCACACCACAATGAGTTCAAGACATTCGGCAAGTTCCTGGGAAAGTTCGAATATGTAGATGCCATTACCGATCTTCTCGGTGACTTCAGACGTTACGGCATCGGGCAGGACGGTATAGCCAAGGCCTTCGAGAATGCTTCCGACGATAATGATGCGACTGTCTATACCGATAAGCTTCATGACCTTAAGCTTCTTACCATGTACATGAAGGAGCTCGACCTTCAGTTCGATCTGAAGCTTATGTCGGACCCCATAAGCGAAGCGACGACTATACTTAAGATGATCCTTGAAGATAAGTCTCTTCTTGATACAAGAAGGTTCAGAGGTCTTAACGAGCTCTTTAAGAGTACATATGCAGTAATAGGATTCGGTAATATAAGACTTCTTACACCTCAGGAGATAGGCTTTGTAAGGCTTCTGTCTGATCTCGGATGCCGTTTTAACTTCTATCCCATATTATCTTCAGAAGAAGAAGAGGCTGTTATCTATAACAATGCAAGATCCTTCATAAGAACACTTACAGACGGATATGCTGATGTTATATATGAAGATCTTCCCATATCCGAAGAAGGGTATTCTGATGCTCTTCGCGGAGCAACTTCCGATTATACCTTAAGGATCGAGAGGGAGAAGGAAGAGTTGCTTCCCGTATCCGACATCTCCTGCTCTGTTCTTAAGACTACCGATGATGTAATAGGATATGTATCCAACGAGATCATCAGGCTTACAAGAGAGGAAGGATACAGATATAAGGATATCAGGATCGTATGCGTCGATGAGGCACTCAAGGACAACCTTAGAGGCATAATGGGTGCCTTCGGTCTTGATATATTCGTAGACCGTAAGATCGTTATCAGCAATACTCCCGTATTCAGATATATCACGGCTCTTACTGAACTTCCCATAAGAAGATACAGGCTTGAAGACGTTATGAGCCTTATAAGGACCGGACTTGCCGGCATTACCAACGAAGATGCGGATGCCTTTGAGAATTACTGTATCCGTTATAACGTGAGCGGAGAAAGACTTTTTACGCGAGAGTACTTTAATGCCGAAGGTAAGTATAAGGCCATGCTCTACAGAGATGGAAGACGTATCCCCGCAGGAGAATATCTCTGGGAGAATGTTATAGAGCGTGTTCTTATCCCGATTAGAGAAAGTGCCACCCTGATATATAACGAGAAACTCCTGTCAGGTAAGGCTATGGAACTTGCCAAGTTTACCGATACCTTATCCTCGAACATCAAGTACCTTGCAGAGGAGTTTGTCGACCGTAAGGATACTGACAGAGCATCAGCGCTTGTCAGAGGCTATTCTGAAGTAATGTCGCTTCTTGTACAGTTCACGACTCCCATGAACGAAGTGCCCATAGATCAGGAGTCATTCCTGTCTCTCCTTAAGATCGACATGAGAAATAAGGTTCAGGCAACCATTCCTCTTATGGTGGATTCTGTCGAGATCGTATCTCCGGACCAGGCATATATAACACCCTGTAAGGTCATGTTCCTAATAGGTGCTACTGCCGAGAACTTCCCTTATTCCAAGGTAACGGAAGGCATAATGAATTCTGACGAGCTTGCCAGGTTGTCGTCGGATTCCGGAGTGGAGCTTCCCGATAAAGTGAAGAGCCGTAATACAAGCGACCTTATTACATCCGCGCTGATGTTCGGTGCGGTAAGAGAGAAGATCTATATCATAAGGGATGCTGCCTCTACGGAGAGCTCCGTATTTGCGCATTTTGCGAAGTATTCTTCCACTTACAGCAAAGATATATTCAGAATGGAGACTTCAGGCAGGGAAGTTATAAAAAGGCACGACTTTCTTAATTCGGACATCGCCGTGGAATATATGGATGAACTCCTGGACGATCACATGAGTGTCAGCGTATCTTCCATAGAGACTTTCAATACCTGTCATATGAAGTATATGCTCCGGTATATCCTGGGAGTTAAGGAACGTGAGGACGGTAGGGGCATCAAGGCAAATGTTATGGGTACCATAATCCACCACATGTTCGAAGTATCCCTTAAGGATATCGTTCAGACCTGTGATACACCCGCATCGCTCGGGGAATATGCGCAAAAGCTTAGAAGTGACGAAGAGCTCCTTCACGAAGTTGCTCAGAAGGCATTTACAAACTATTGCGATGCTTCCGAGAATTATTACGAGAAGACGCAGAGGTTCGCGGTCAATCCCGGACGTAAGGCGGTAAGGCTCTTTGAATATGTACTTCCGATAATGCTGGATGAAGCATGTGCTTCCAATATGGTGCCGTATAAGTTCGAGATGGATCTTAAGAACTCATCCGATCCTTTGAAGATAACAACGACTGGTGGCAAGGAGATATCCTTTGTGGGATTTATCGACAGGGTCGATATGGATCCGAATACCAATAAGGCTAGGATAATCGACTATAAGACAGGAGATAAGAAGATCGAGCTTAAGAAGACTCTGGCGGGTCTTCAGACTCAGCTTTTTGCATATGCCAATTCCGCCATAAGGGACGGCATCGATATAAGTGATGTCGGTTATTTGGAGATCGGAATGAAGCCTTCAGAGAAAGACTTTAAACTTTCCCCCAAGATGAGCTCTCTTACACAGGAACAGTTCGATGATGTAAGGACATATGTCGATAAGCTGATCAGACATAACTGCGAAGAGATAGCTTCAGGTAAGGCGGATGCCAGAGTTAATTCTCTTACAGGCAACGGCAGTAATTCCGCCTGCAGGTACTGCCCGTATTCGGGAGCATGCGGTAACGATCCGAGAGCTCCGGAACGAATGTATAACGCATTGGTTATAGGTCACGAAGACGGATCATCGGCCAAGGCGGAAGAGATAATCGAGACTATGAATCAGAGAAAGGAGCAAATGGATGAGTAATCTGTCAGATGAACAGTTAAAAGTAGTAGATGCTCCTATCGAGAATATTCTTGTATCCGCAGCGGCAGGTTCCGGTAAGACGACGGTCCTTGTGCACAGGATCGTAGATAAGATCTGTGCTCGAGAGTTCGAGATCGATAATATCCTTGTCGTAACCTTCACTAAGGATGCGGCGGCAAATATGAAAAAGAAACTTGAGGACGGTATCAAGGAACGTATATCAGAGCTTAAGAAAGATCCTTCTTCACGTTCGGAGATAATGTATCTTCAGGAGCAGCTCGATAAGCTTCCGTCCAGCTATATCCAGACTCTCGACAGTTTCTGCAGCAGAGTCATCAAGGAGAAGGGCTACGTTATCGCAGATACCAGGGAATATAAGATCTTAGATCAGGGAAGCGTAGTCTTAGACGAGAACGAGCTTGATATCATCCTTTCCGAAGCTGCCATGGCTGCGGTAGACGAGTGCTACGAGGATGAAGTGCCTGATCCCGACTTTGAGATGCTTACAAGGATGTTCGGTAACGGAAGGACAGACGATTCCCTTGCTGAATCTCTGGTGACGGTCTACAAGAAGCTCAGAAGCCTTCCTGATTATCTTGAGCTCTGCGATAAGATAATCAGCCGAATGAAGGAGTCGGACGAGAATGGAAGATTACGTTCAATGGATAAGTTCGCAGATGCCGTACGTTATCTCTTCAGTCTCGTAGACGTTGAGACGGTAAGATCTCTTAATGATCTGATCAACAATATAAGATTCGTAAGCAAGATGGGGGATAAGAAGAATAACGCAAGGCAGGATGCATTCAGAGGAATGATCTCCGATACTTATTCGTATTGTCAGAGAGTACTTGCCTCAGACGATGTTTTTGCGGCTATGCTGATAACATCCGAGTTCGACGATACCGAATTCAACGGCCTTCCCAAGGACGACGGAGACGGCTTTGCAGATAAGTTCAACGATCTGTTCGGACCAGTTGCCGCTGTTATCAAGTTCATTAAGCCTCTCCTTCCTGTTCTTTCCAAGATGCCGAATGGTTACGGCGACAGTGCGGATGTATATTCGCTTCCTGAAAGTTATCAGGGACTTATATCCGTATCTTCTGATGAGCTTCTCAGAAGACAGGTTCAGAGGACAAGGCTCGCAGAGGTCTATCTCGATCTTATTAAGAAGACGGATGAACAGTATGCGGCTATAAAAGCTCTGGTTCACGGGACTGACTTCTCGGATCACGAACATCTTGCAAAGAAGATCCTTTGTACAGATGAGGGCAAGGAATACTATACGAATAAGTTCTCGGAGATCTACATCGACGAGTATCAGGATAACTCTGAACTTCAGGATGCGGTCATCTCCTGCTTTGCAAATAATAACGTATTCAGGGTAGGAGATGTTAAGCAGAGTATCTATAAGTTCAGATATGCTAATCCTTCCATGTTCCTTAAAATGATGGAAGATTATTCATCCGATCCTTCTCACGGCAATCTCTTCCTTCTGAACAACAACTACAGAAGTGACAAGAATATCCTTGTCTTCGTAAATCATATCTTCGATCAGATAATGAGTGCCGAAGGTTCCGAGATCGAATACGACGATACACAGGCATTATCTTTCCCTGATGTAAAGAAAGGCACTCCCTCGGATAACGCTATCGTTCCTATGGTGAAAATCGTAGAGCATTCCAGGGATGAGAAGGATCTTTCTGCTATCGTTACGGGCGTTTTCAGTGAGGTCGATCGCTTCATTAAGATGGGTTTTGAATTCAAGGATATCTGTATCCTTACAAAGAGGAGAAAGGCTGCGGCCGTTATCTCCGCTTATCTTAACGAGAACGGATTTGAATCCAGATATGCAGATGAGATCAGTGTCTTCGAGGACAGAGATATTCACGGGATATGTAATGTCATTATCGCTGCAGGTAATGAATTAAGAGATGAGTATCTTCTCGGGATACTGCTGTCAGGCTACAGGATCTCCAACTTTACGTTGGAAGAGATAGCCGCGATCCATCTTTATAGTAAGAAGAGGGACAGAGACCTTAAGGATGAGAACCTTATTGTTAAGCTAAGAATATTTGCTTCTGACAGGACGGGTACGGCAGATCCCGAGCTAAAGGAGAGAGTTATTACATTCCTTTCCTGGTTCGATGATCTAAGGAATGATCTTCTTATCACGGATATCGGTGAGTTTACAGATCGTATCTATCAGGATACGGGAATAACGGCATCGGTGCCTTCAGCTGAGAAGTTGTCGATCTTTAAGAGCTGGCTTTGCGCTAACTTTATGCGCTACGGAAGCGATATATCAACTATAGCTTCGAGGCTTGAGACCATGAAGGCAAAGCTCGGCAATAGTACAGCCGTAAGAGGAGAGGATAACGAAGAAGGTAAGATCACATGCATGACTTACCACGGTAGTAAAGGTCTTGAATTCCCCTGTGTTATAGTGACGGAGCTTTTCACACAGCCTAAGCCGGATAAGTCAGGTCCCGTTAAGTTCGATCCCGAATACGGCTTTGTATTGAACGATTTCTTCCCTGAGACCATAAGGCTGGTTAAGTCACCTGAGAGGATATTCCTTGACGATGCCGAGAAGCTTGCAGGTAATGCCGAGCAGATAAGACTTCTTTATGTCGCACTTACAAGAGCTGAGAATAACCTGTCCGTTGTTGTTCCGTTGCAGACTGAGTCGGCACCAAGATATAAGTCGCTTGTAAAGGGACTTAAAACTCAGAAGTCAAAGAAGCTTCCCGCGGCTTATTGGCGCTATACGGGAGGCGGCGTAGAAGGATCCTTTATGTCAGCATTCTTAAGGTTCGCGGGAGCCGGAAGCCTCAGAAGCAAGATCTGCGATATCCTTAAGATCAACGGTTCTGATTCGTTTGAATATGAGGACGATTTCTGCGGATTTAACATGGAATCTATCGGAACCACATTCAGTGTTACTTCTGAAGAGGAAGATAACGAGACAGATGCAGTTGTTGTCTTAACTGAGGATGCCAAGTATGAGATACCGTTATATGCAAAATCTTACGATGAGGACGGTATGCCGGTATTTGCCGACTATCCCTATGAGGATTCTTCCAAGATACCTTTCAAGATTTCCGTATCCCAGATAAAGGATGACGGCATAAGGGATACGCTTCCCATTAATCTGGACGTTAAGGACTTGGATCACTACATCGGAGTTCAAAAGGGCGATATCGGTGACAGTGCCGCATCCGTCGGTACCTTCATCCATAAGATCTTCAGGTTCACCGATCTTAGTAAGGCAAGGAAAGATGTTACTTCCGCGATAAGAGAACTTGCAGATCAGAAGATCATCAGGGAAGAGGACCTTATAAGGACTTCCGAGTTCGAGTTCGGTATCAGAGCATTTGCAGAAAGTGATGTCGGTCGAAGGCTCGATGAAGCAGAGAGAGCATGTAAGGCGGAATATGAGAAGCCTATCGTATTCTCGGTCAAGGCTAACGATGCGGACGATGTGCTTGTACAGGGAATCATCGATGTGCTCTTTATGGATAGCGACGGCAAATATGTGCTTATCGACTACAAGACAGACAGATTCGCTGAGGATGCTCCTGTTGACGAGATCATCGAAGAGACACGAAGGAGACACTCGGTTCAGGTAGGGTGCTACAGATCAGCCGTTGAAGTATCTGGTAGCGAAGTTAAGGAGAGCTACGTTTATCTCGTAAGATACGGAATGTTCGTAGAGGTTTAAGATTCGCTGTTACGACGATCCCTGAGCATCTTGAAGAATGCTTTCATGAGGGCGCCGCATTCCTCTTCCAGGATGCCGCCCTCAAATTCTACCTTGTGGTTATGTCCATGCTCGACATTGAAGATATCGTTGCAGGAACATACTGCACCGGACTTGGGCTCGTATGCACCGAAATATACCTTCCTGATCCTGGACTGAATGATAGCTCCGGAGCACATGGTGCAGGGCTCTAAGGTAACATACATGTCGCAGTCGTTAAGACGCCAGTCGCCTATCTTCTTGCATGCTTTGTCGATAGCTACGACTTCCGCGTGAAGGATGGGATTGCACTTGGTAAGCTTTAAGTTATGTGATCTTACCAGGACCTTGCCGTCCTTTACGATAACGCAACCGATTGGGCATTCGCCTTTGTCGAATCCCTTCTTTGCCTGCTTCAGAGCTTCCTTCATGAATCGTTCTTTATCTTCCATGTGAGGGATTATATCAGTGAAATCGTTTTTTGTGTATAATGTCGTCAGGGATAGATATTACAGGGGGGATAGAGTTATGGAACTTAAAAAACTCAGATGTTCTAATTGTGACGGACCTTTAAAGCAGGCAGATGACGGCAAGTATTACTGCGAGAACTGCGGTACAAGTTATCTTATGGATATGGATCCGGAAGATGTGATCTATGAAAAGATCAATGATCTTACTTCGAATGAAAATCTGACTAAGGTAGCTGAAAATATAAATGCCCGTGCATCTAAGACTTTCAGATATGTTGCATTAGTGATCTTTTTCTTATTTATCGTGGTAGGCGTATTGATGGTGTTCTTCATAAGGTCCGAGTTAAAGCATCGAATCGAGGCCGAACAATCCGCAGCTATAGTATCAAGTCAGATGGCGGAGCGTGAATCGGAGTTTAACGAGGAATACGATCGTATATCCGAGCAGATAGAATCGCAGAGGGATAACCTGACAGGTGACTCCTGATCCAACAGGACTTATTATAATAATATATTTATTTGACAAAAGGCACATTGCAGAGTATAGTGTAATGTGCTTTTTAATGCGCAATTATGCGCGTTTGAGTTAAAAGTTTTTAAGGATAAGGCGGTTTTTAATGGCAACATTACAAGGTATCTGCAGAAATTGCGGTTCACTTATCATGGTGGACGATCGTGACAGTGAGTGCGAGTGCATCTTCTGCAATTGCGTATTTCCCACAAGTGAAGCAATAGAGATCTTCGAAGATCCCGACGGAAGAGAATTTCCCAATGAGCATTTCGACAGGATTGCAGACGGTAAGCATCACTATACTAACCGTGTCTACTCTGCCGAGAGCATAGAGAAGGCCGTAAAGCGTCAGGAATTGTCTGCTTCCAATGAGTCCGGTTCTACTAAGGTCGTAAATGAATTTGAAGTATCTCCCAGTGATGTAAAGGCACCTCCTAAGGTAGTTGCAGTCATACTTTCGGTAGCCGCTGCCCTGGTAATAGGTGTTCTTGTTATCGCACTTCCCATGTATCAGGAGAGGACAAAGCTTCATAAGGAGATCTCCTCTGACATTGCGACGGTATTTGAAGGAATTGCCGAAGTTGATATCTCCACTGATGATCAAGGCTTTACCAAGGGTTATATCATCTCCGGTCAGACATGTGAGGACATCAAGGTCATTACTGACGATGCTCTCGATGAAGACGCAGCACGTTCCATCTTTGACAACTACTGCGCTTTGAGAAGTTCTCACTATGACGGCAAGAATAACGAGGTTACGATGACGATTTACTCATCCGGTAATATCTACACCGTTACCAATGACGGAATTGAAACAGCTAAAGACTAAGAATATAAAGGAAGGTACAAAATGGCAGATTATAATGACGCTCTGAACCAGCTCAAGGCTCTTGCAGCAAAGAAGAACAATGTTATCGAAGAGTCTGAGTTCGAGAATATCGCAGAAGAGTGTGAGATAACTCCTGAGGATATGGAGAGGATCTCTGCTGAGCTTACCAAGGCAGGTATCAAGGTAGAGAATAACGAGAGTGATGAAGACGCCATGAGCCTTACGCTCACTCCTTCCGAGGAAGTAGCTGTTGATGACTCCGTAAGAATGTATCTCAAGGAGATCGGTAAGATCCCCTTGCTCTCAGCTGACGACGAGAAGGATCTTGCTCAGCGTATGCAGAGCGGTGACGAGACAGCTAAGGATCTTCTTGTAGAGTCCAACCTGAGACTTGTTGTATCTATTGCTAAGAAGTACATGAACAGAGGCCTTTCTCTCCTTGATCTTATTCAGGAGGGTAATATCGGTCTTATAAAGGCTGTAGATAAGTTCGACTATTCCAAGGGGTTTAAGTTCAGTACATATGCTACATGGTGGATCCGTCAGGCTATCACAAGAGCTATCGCCGATCAGGCAAGGACGATCCGTATCCCTGTTCATATGGTTGAGACAATAAACAAGCTTACAAGAGTTCAGCGTCAGCTCATTCAGGATCTCGGACGTGAGCCTACCATCGATGAGCTTGCTGACAAGATGGGTATGCCTGCAGATAAGATTCGTGATATTCAGAGGATCTCTCAGGATCCCGTATCCATCGATAAGCCCGTCGGTGAGGAGGAGGACAGCCACCTTGTGGACTTCATCTCTTCTGACGAGTATGTATCTCCTGATGAGGAAGTAAGCCGTGATCTCCTTAAGGAAGATCTTATCAAGGTGCTTGATCTTCTTACGGAAAGAGAAGCTAAGGTTATAAGACTTCGTTTCGGTCTTGATGACGATAAGCAGAGGACTCTCGAAGAGGTTGGTAAGAGCCTCGGTGTTACACGAGAGAGAATCCGTCAGATCGAAGCTAAGGCAATAAGAAAGCTCGGAAGATCCAGCTACGCTAAGAGGCTTGAAGGTTACGCCGACTAATGCCGATTCACGACCGGAGATATTCATTTCATCAAGGTTTTTCCATGGACAACGCTTTGGACTTTTCAAAGCGTTCGTCTTTTAAGAGGGAAATCTTACTGGAGAAGTTCTATCCTTCAAGGATCATCCTGCCCATGAAGATGAATTACGGTGAAGCCGCCGTTCCTACGGTCAGGGTAGGTGAGAAGGTGACGATAGGGCAGTGTGTCGGAGCGCCTAATCCCGGATCTTTTGCCGTACCTGTTCATAGCGGAATATCAGGTGAAGTAAAGGAGATAAGGAGTATAACTCTCCCTAATTCGGTCACTTGTAAGGCCGTAGTCATTGAAAGTGACCGCAAGAGGACATACCATCCGTCCGTTTATCCCAGAGCGGATGTAAATATCAGTGCATCCAAGGCCAGAGGTATAGTTAAGGACGCCGGTATCGTCGGTATGGGCGGAGAAGGTATCCCTACCATAGCCAAGATCAATATGGCCAGAAGGTCCGGTGTCGACAGGATACTGGTAAACTGCCTTCAAAGTGAGCCTTATGCCAATTGCGATTACATGAGGATAAGCGAATCTCCTGAGTATATCGTTATGGGTGCCGTGGCTCTTGCAGGAGCTGTCGGAGTCAAGAGGATAGATTTCCTTATTCCTGACAGCAGGAAGGAAGAGATCGCTGCTCTTCAGAATGCCATGCAGATGTCTGCCGGCGATTATTCCGGATTTATATTCAATTTCAAGTTTTTTAAGGACAGATTCCCTCAAGGCTATTATGCACTGGTGGCGAAGGCTCTGTATGGAGTTGACCTTGGTGAGGGCGAGACCTTGGAGAGCAGATGTAAGGCGGTTATGTTCAACTGTTCTACTGTCTATTCCTGTTGGGAAGCAATTGCAGACAATATGCCGTTGTCTTCCAGGATAATCTCTATATCCGGTGATGATGAGCCGGGACATAACGTCCTTGTTCCTATCGGCACACCCGTATCCGAGATACTTAATAACGTTAACAGCAATATCAAGACTTCCAAGAAACTTATATGGGGCAATTGCCTTACGGGACTTGAGATAAAAGATCCCGACAACACTCCTGTTATAAAGACTACTTCCGCGATATCCGTGATCTCAAGGAAGGAGTTTCCTACTTCACCTTGCATCCGATGCTTTCAGTGTGAAGATGCATGCCCTATGGGACTGGAGCCCGCGCTTTTACATAATCTGCTTAAGAGGGGACTTGAGTTCCGTGCTCAAGACGAAGGTATTCGCAAGTGTATTGCCTGCGGCTCATGTTCTTATGTCTGTCCTGCAGCTATCGATCTTACGGGAGTGATAGCTTCTTATGCGCAGAAACTGAACAAGAATCCCGAGCAGCCTGATAAGCTTGGTTTTACAGAGCATACGAAGATCAATATCGGTTCGGTGTCATTACTTGAGACTTTCGAAGAAGACGAAGAGTATCAGGCAGAAGAGGGCGGAGACGATAATATGGTACTTCCTTTCGAAGGAGGTAAGCCCATATGATCTACGGAAAGTTTGCGCCTTTTATACATACAGACAGGACCGTATCCTATATGGAATTGTCTTTCCTTATAGCACTTCTTCCGTGCGTGTGTTATGCGGTCTTTAAGTACGGTGTCCGCGCTGTGCTTCTCATATTGTGTTGTTCCTTGATGAATGTGCTCTTTGCGGTTCTTTTTGCAAAGACAAAAAAAATAAGGAGCAAAAGGACATATCTTCGAAATGTTATCGCGGGAGTTATATTCAGCCTTATGCTTCCTCCCGATACGTCACTTATCATACCTGTAGCAGCATCTGCCATCATGACTTTCATGACAGAGGTCATGTTCGGAGGTATAGCTTTTTCTCCTGTGAACAGTCCCGTCCTTACGAGGATACTTGTTGAAGTAGTTTGGGGAGAACGTCTGAAAGGATTCTCTGAAGGAAGCAACCACTGGTTCTCGATAAAGTCGCTGTTCTCTTTTGCAAGGACTACTTCGTCAGTAGCTTCCCGAGTCGAGGATTACCACGCGGCGGAACTTATTACAGACGGCTATCCTTCCTATATCGGTATGTGTTCCGTGATCATGATCCTTATAGGAACGATATATCTCTTGCGTTCAAGAACTGTAAGGACTGCAGCGCCTTTTTGCTATCTGGTCACCACTGTCGTGATCAGGGTCGTTATGCATATTAAGGACGGAGTAAGATCTAATATCGCTTTCATTCTGGTGTCAGGGATATTCTTCGTGGCATTCTTCCTTTTGACCGACAGGGCGACTGTTCCCCAGAATCATCTGGGAGGCACCGTGACAGGTATCATCTGCGGCATATTGACCGCGGGTGCGTTTGAGATAACAAGCGGTATTACCGCACTTTGTGTTCCTGTTATATCAGTTAATCTGATCTCGGGGATAATTGAATACTTTACGTCAGATGCTTCCGAGAGGCATGCGGCAGTCAGGGAGGAGACATAATGAATTCCTCACAGATAAAGAAAATGACAATTGAAGCAGCCGTAGTACTCTTATTAAGCTTTATCGTGCTCATAGCAGGTAATGCCATGACCTCCGGACAGTCTGAGACCCGTATCCAGAACGGATACAGTGAGATGTTTGCGGATGTGCTGGATGCTGACAGATATAAGGAGATATTCCCCGAGAATATGTCTGATTACGGTGAGATCAATCATGTATATCAGGCATTTGATGCTTCGGGAAAGCCCGTAGGATTCATCCTCGATATTACCGTAGAAGCTGCTGGTAATACGTCTTTGCACCTTCTTACAGGTGTAACTTATGACGGAGCGGAACTTACCGGTATCAAGCATATAGCTGACGAGAGTGTTCCTGCACCTATCACGGAAGAAGAGATCGCAAGGATCGCTGAACAGGCTTCCGGTAATCAGATACCGATGTCCTATGCCGCGGGCCATTTCTCTGATGATGACGGAGACGGATCTGTTACCATGATCTCCGGCCTTAACGACGGTATCTACTATGCCCAGAGGCTCAATAAGGATAATAACGGCTATATCGACTATGTTCAGATCGAAGTCGTAGACGGCTTTATTACAAGGGTCAACTGGGATGCGTTTAATGTCGACATGAATACCAAGGACAGGAACGATGCATCATTGTCTGGCGGATATTCGGTATCAGGAGATAACTGGGCGAACCAGTCATATAATCTCTGTCATGCTCTTATCGACTGTCAGGATCCTTCAAGGCTTGCAATGAAGTCTGACGGAACGACCGATATCGTTCCCGGCGTCACCATCGATATCAGAACATTCGTCGAACTTGCTTACGAGTGTATCGACAACTCTATCCACGGTTACGATCAGGAGACTTATATCGAAGATCTCAAAGGAATTATCCAAGGAATATTGGGATCGGATCCCGAAACTTTGGGAATAATCAACGATGAGGGATTTGTCGTATTCTCATTTGATGATTATCCCAATCTCTTTGCCGAGCTCGACGGTTCCGGTAATGTCATCTCCACCTTGAACGTCAGGGAAAAGGTGACAGGTACGACAAGTGATACGAATGGAATAAGTACCATAGAAGTCGATGAGAATGAAGTAAGCTCTGATCCTTATTCGGTAACCGTTATCGGAGCTGAGGACGGTGTCTCGATCGGAGGAGGATACGACATGACGTATGAGAATATCGACGGTCTTCCGATATCCGAGATAAGGGCTTATATTCCCGGTATCCCCGGAGCCAGACAGAGAACAAGATGTGTTCTTACTGCTATCAATATCTCCTACAGATTCCTGAAGGATTATCTGGACTGGATGGCATAAGGGGGATATATGGTCAGATATAAGGATACAAAGCTGTCACCCTTTGACAGAGTCGAGACAAAAAAGGAAACGAAGAGCAGATCAGGATTCGGAGATCTTTTCAGAAAGAACTTCTTCCTGTCTACCAGAGCCTCTGTGTTCATGCTGGGATATTCACTTACCTTGGCTTGCCTGGTAGCATCTTTTGGCAGGATGTATATTCCGATATTACTTGCGCTGCTTAGTGTTATCGTGTGGACATTTACATTCAGGTTCGCAGAGAACTGCAGGACTATACCTCTTAATATATTTCTTAATACTTCTCTTATCTCAGGGCTTTATCTTCTTCCAAAGGTATCTTTGGATCCTGTATCATTCTATTCTTATGTCCCTTTGCTGATAGGTCTTACTGCGCTGTCTTCTTCGATTCGTGACGGAAGAGCTTACTTTACCAGATGCAGCATATCAGAAGAGATAGTTATGCCCGGAGTTGTAGGGTCTTTTTGTGTTCTGTTGGCAGGACTTATCAGTAAGTTCGCCTTTGAGAAGAAGAGCATAGGTGTTATGTTGATCATTACCGCAGTCTTGACGGGATTGATCGCTCTTGCTTTCAGTAAGGGAACAGGTAAGAAGGTCAGGATGACTTCAAGTAAGCTCATTGATGTAAACGATTACCATCCTGTTAATAAGGAGGAGAATGCAGGCTTCCTTATGGGCAGAGTGGTATTCGCGGGAGAGACTGTAGCCGTCATGGCGGGAACGCTTGCCATGAAGATCTCGGATATGAAATTCTCGCTTGAACTTCCGTTTGCGCTATATCCGATAGCTACATCTCTTGTCATAGTTATCTTTATTCTCATCGCAGGAAGGCGATTTGATGATCTCTTTGCATGTGAGTCGATGCTTATAATCGCTATATTGCCTCTGATGCCGTCTGTTACAGGCGTTCTTATTACGATATCCGTCGATATGGTCCTCACGGGATTCTTACATACATATAAGAGAAGAAAGCTCTTTGCCGATATAAATACCTATTTTGACGGGCTTCCGATGCTCATGGCAGTCCTTGGTATCGCGATAATGCTCGTTGAGACAGTGGCTCGATGAGCATTTCGGTTATCTCCATGATATATCCATAAACAGGCGATAGGATATTGGTATGAGAAGACTGCTTGTTGTTGAAGACGAACCTGAGATCAGGGAACTTCTATATAATCATCTGACAAACGAAGGATTCGAAGTGGATCTTGTCGAGGACGGAGTGCGCGCCGTATCTTCATTCGAGCCCGGACTATACGATCTGGTCCTTCTTGATATCATGCTGCCGAAGATCGACGGATTCACTGTATGTGAGGTGATCAAGAAAAGATCGGATGTGCCTGTCATGTTCCTGTCAGCGCTAAGTGACGATAAGTCTCAGATCAAAGGATATGACCTGATGGCAGACGACTATGTTACCAAGCCTTTCTCTATGCCGGTGCTGATCCGCAAGATAAATGCGCTTCTTCGAAGGAGCGAGGGCAGTAAGCCGGAAGAGGATAATACCATCAGGTACGAAGATATCGTGATCGATCCTGACACTATGGAAGTCTTGGTTGGCGGAAGAGAGGTGGAACTCACATCCAAAGAGTTCGATCTATTAGTGACGATGGTAAGAAACCCCGGCAGGGTATATTCAAGAGAACTCCTTCTGGATCTTCTATGGGACTATAATGCTCTCGTGGACGACAGGATAGTTGACTGCCATATAAAGAATCTCAGGCACAAGCTCGGAGGGGACTATATAGAGACCGTCAGGGGCAGGGGGTACAGGATTGGAAAGAAAGGTATTTAACAGACTTTCCGTTAAGGTCTTTCTCATATCATTCGTAGTGCAGTTCTTATCGGGAATGCTGCTTTGCTTTGTGCTCTATTCCAGGACTCCCGAGATGCTCTATTCCCCTAAGGATGAGATGGACGATCTTATGTATAAGCTCTCACTTACACCCCGTGAGGAGAGCGGAGATATCATAGACGATTTTATAAGCCGTACAGGGATCAAGATGGCTTTCTATATTCAGGATGAATACATTAACGGAGCATACAATTCTCCTGTTCAAGATATCGGAGAATGTACCATAAAGACGAAGGAAGAGGCAGACGCGGCTATGCGCGAACTTTCTGACGGCGACGAATTCGGAACGTATGGCGTTACGTTCAAGGACGATCCGACTGATTACATGCTTCAGTATTACTATTCAGGCGGACAGACGAACCTTATACCAAGAGCTCTTCATAACAGTTATCCCATCCTGATCGCAGTCGTAGCATCACTGTCGATTGTAAGCTCAGTGATATACACGATCCTATTTGCAAGTCCGGTAAGAAGATTAAGCAAAGTCTCAAGAGAGATGGCGAATATGGACTTCACTGTTAAATGTGATACCAAAAGAGGAGATGAGATCGGAGACCTTGCCAGGGATCTTAATACATTGTCCGTGACCCTCGACAGTAAGATAAAGGAACTTGAAGCTGAGATAGAACGCGTCCATGAACTGGAAAACCAGAAGGAGATGTTCTTCGCGGCAGCTTCCCATGAACTCAAGACTCCCGTCACTATCCTGGAAGGACACATCAGGGGGATGCTCGTAAGAGTCGGTCCTTACGAAGACCACGATGAATATCTCTCAAGATCTCTTCGTACCGTCAAAAGGATGGAAAGCCTGATAAATGAGATATTGACCACATCACGTATGCAGTCTTCTTCTGAATTGAATCTCACCCGTGTCGATATGGCCAAGCTCATAAAAGCGACCATAGAGGAGGCATCTGACCTTCTTGATGCAAGGGAGATGACTGCGGCAAAGGATATTGAAGAAGACTTGTTCTTCGAAGGTAATCTCGAACTGACATCACTTGCAGTGAATACCTTCATGAGCAATGCCGTATTCTACGGCACCGAAGGATCTGCGATAGAGATAGGAGCCCATAAGGAAGACGGTTCGATCAACGTTACGATAAGAAACAGAAATGCTCATATAGACGAGAAAGATCTGGAAAATCTCTTTGAACCTTTCTACAGAACAGATGCGTCCCGCAGCAGAAGAAGCGGCGGAAGCGGTCTTGGTCTTTATCTGGCACGCCTGATCATAACGAAGCAGAATGGTGAATGCAGCCTGATAAACGATGGTCCTGATGTATTAGCCAAGATCGTATTTCCCTCCATATAAACTCCATATAACCTACCTTAGAGATCCATATCGCTTTGTTACCATCTTGTCATTAACAAGATCGGAGGAGACGATATGTGTAATGGTGTTATCAAAAGGACGGCGGCGGTAATAGCAGTGATCCAGCTACTTCTTGCTATGACATCCTGCATCGGAAGAGAATATGAGCATGTACTGATCAATAAGATGACTGAAGCTGAGAAGGATAGGTCCTCTAAGACTGAACTTCAGATCCTCGATGAGCCGTGGAATGAATACACGAACGACTTCGCGGGCATTGTTTATTACATCGAAGGATTTGGTGCGTTGGTATACGGAAGTCCTTGCTTCGATCCGCTTCCCCCTGAAGGATACGACGGCGGTGCAGGTAGTGTGATCTACAGACATCTCATACAAGATAAAGATCCCGAAGAGATAGTCTTCGAAGATTACGAAGACTTCAAAGAACAGTTATCGGAACTTATCGAGGAAGATATCAAAGCAGGCTACCCGAGGGTACCCGCAGAAGAACACTTCGATGATATCATCGGACTATACGATGCTTATATTGCAGGAGAGACCCAAGATATCGACAGGGATGATCTTGAAGCATATCTGGAACAGTATTGGGCAGGTGAGGTCGATACGGGATCTGACGGTATGTATTGGGAGATGGATAAGGAGAAGGTAGAGGCGATAAGAGACAGCATCACCGAATACCATATCTACGACGAGGAATTGAATCTGGGGTTCGTAGTTCATGTCACGACTCCTCCGGAGTACGATGCTGACACAGTGTATCCTGCGCTTGTAATGACTGATGCCGTATGGAGGTTCAAGGATGTAACGGAGATCTACCAAGCGATGGAAGAAGGCAGGGCAGAACCTCAGATACTTATTACTATCGGCTTTGAATACGATATTGACGGCTGGGATAACGAAGTAAGGAGTAATATCCTCTGTGACCATAAGAAGGAATTCCTGGACTTTATCACGGATAATCTTATGCCTTACCTTAGTGAAGAATACAGATTCGATACCGACAGTTCTACTTTGTTCGGCCATTCCCAGGGAGGCGTATTTGCACATTATGCGGCATTTAACTACGACAGATATGAGAACAAGCCTTTCAAGAATTACATAATAGGCAGCCCTACATTCTGGACACCGTACTTTACTGATGTAAGTGATTACAAAGACTATAAGGATGAGTATGGTTACTTTGATCGAAACGATACCTATGACAGAAATATCCTTATTACAGCAGGCGATAAGGAAGACGAGGACTACGAAGATTATTACGGTGATAACGATTCTACTTTAGAAGGCGTAGAACATCTGACGGAAAGACTTAACACATATGGTGTTACAACATTCGAGGTCAAGATATACGACAGTCACCACTATCAGTATGTATCGGATATGCTCATAGAATATGTGTGCGATAAGGTATAATCAAAGAGATCATAAGAATAGTGAGCAGTAACGGATGCAAGAAGAGTTAAGATCTCAAAAGAACGATAACAGATACGTACTGTACGAGGACAGGATAGAAGTCGTATCCCGTTCTCGTACGGTCACGTTACAATTGCCGGAAGATAAAGACAGATATATGAACTATCTATGCTTTACCGGCATATTCTATATCGGCGATAAGCTCTATGCGACAGTAGCCACGCGGGAAAGCTACGACCTCAAGTTCGTGATAGATGAGAACTCGATGGAACTTACAGATCCGACACCATTCTACTGATCAAGCGGCGTGAGCGTACTGATAAGCAGATGATATCTCATCATAGAATGCCTGCTCCGCGTCCATGATGAATACTATCTTAAAAAGGCACATGCCTGTTATCTCACAAAGATGCTCTCTGATGTCTATCGACAGATCAAGATCCATCATATCGTCAGCTTCTCTCTGGGCTATAAGATATTCATAAATATCGTCAATGGAATATCCTGTCTTATCAGCGATATACTCTGCTTCGGACTTAAGAAAATCCAAGCTTCTCCAATCTCCTACATAGATATCATGATTATTCATATTCTTATCTCCTGAATCAATGGGTTAAAGTTTTCTATGACATGATTCTACAGCAATACGTGTCCGTATAATGGTACAACATAGTGCTTTGAGATATTTTGTTCTAAAGTGCAAATCTGTATTTGCTAATTATAAAAAGTAAGTATATAATTAACGACATGTTTGCGTAGCTCAGCAGGATAGAGCGTCCGCCTCCTAAGCGGAAGGCCAGCGGTTCGAATCCGCTCGCGAACACCATAAGGGACTCGAGATCTGCTCGGGTCCTTTTGTTTTGCGCAATGCTTCGTAGCGTGACGGATCGTATGATATGCAGATGCTATTCTTCTGAATGTTATAATCTTTATGAGTAATTCTCACGGAGCATCTAAGAAAGCGAGACTGTCTATATGAACAAGGAAGCCATGTATTCAGAGATTAATTCCAAGTACGAAGCACTCAAGGCGGCACTGGACGGGGAAGACCTTGATAAGATCAGAGTGCTTACCCTTGAGCTTCATGCACTGGTACATCCTCGCGAGGTATCAGGCAGATCCGAGGAGACGATAGCGGACTTTGTGCTGGACTATATGATGGATGGAAATAAGGATGAGATCGTTCCCCGCGAGACATGGGATACGGATCTTAAGTACGCAGGCTCCAATGAAGTTCCCATGTGCTGGCAGTTCTGGCATATATACAGGATCGAAGATCTTGTAAGTAACATATTGATGGCAAACGGTCAGCAGATCTTCAACGAAGACTGGCAAAGAAGGATCGGATCGTCCATAACCGATACAGGTAATGCCTTAGAGCCCGAGGAGCTCGTAAGCTGGGCAAAGGGAATCGACGCAGCAGAACTTCGTAATTACATCATAGAGGTAGGTAAGAACACCAGACGTATCCTCTCAGACCTTACATTGGAGCAGATCAATTCCATGGTCCCCGAGGAGTGGGTGATGAGGATCCTGGAAGAGGGCGGCGTTACTACGGACTTCCGTTCCGTATGGCTTCTTGTATTCTGGGGAAGGCTTACCATAGGCGGAATGATATTGACTCCCATGACTTCACACCACATGATGCATCTTCCCACGAGTGTCGAGAAGATCCTGGAGTACGGATGCTGAAGGGCAATATGTTAATAAGCGTTGCTTGCCGCAATGACATTTTGAGCTGTAGTGTTGCTTCGAAAGGAGCAAGTTATACATGTTGAGCGAGAATATAAGATCCGTCAGGATATCTAAGGGTTTGTCCCAGGAGGAGCTTGCGATAAAGCTCAATGTTGTCCGCCAGACCGTATCTAAGTGGGAGCGGGGACTGTCGGTCCCTGATTCGGAGATGCTCATCTCAATATCCGAAGTCCTTGAGACTCCGGTCAGCGTTCTTCTGGGTGAGACTATCAAGGAGAATGATCCGGAGGATTTTAAAGCAATATCCGAAAAGCTGGAGGTCATAAATCTTCAGCTTGCAAGGCAGAATGCTTCGAGGCGAAGGGTACTTCATTGGGGCTTTATCTTGATGAGTGCTCTTATCGTACTGATCTTCATCTTGATTGTTATAGGAGGGAGCTCTTATCAGGACTGGGATCTTTCAGACCCTGAGCTCGCCGTGGCGGGAACCTTTATGCACGCCTTTGAATTCGTATTTGTGAGGATAGCGCCTTTTGCCTTTATCGGAACCTTGGTCGGCGCCATTCTGACACGAAGAAGAGATTGACTCATCTTAGATTATTGACAACGAGTTTCCCAATTTATAGAATAGTGTAAAAATACACTATATGTGTAATGGTAAAGAGGGCTTCATATGAAGAACGAATTAAGCTATACAGACAGCTATAACGACAGCAACGGTATCAAGGCCGGTATCACCTCTGCAGTGTTCGCAGCAGTCGGGATAGCACTCATGATCGCGCCGTTCTTCGGATCTTATTTTTCTGCTGCGTTCGAGACCTTAGACTTATGGTTCTTTGCTCCGCTGTTCCTGATATTCGGAGCCGTTATAGGCAAGATGGGCTCTATCTTCACAGGCGAACTTGACGGAAAGATGCTGTCACGCAGATTTTGCAAGTGGATGACAGTGCTTAGTATCTCGCTTATAGTGATTCATGTTCTCGTCACAGCTTTATGTATCGTTATACTTGTGCTCAACGGAGGAAGATAAGGGTCATGTGACTTGATCTTATGTACGCGTATTTATCCTCATTTCCATTGCAAGGATCGGTCATTATATGTGTTATAATTATTAAAAATCCATGCGGAGGTGACTTATGACTGTAAAGCAGATCAATGTCTTTCTCGAGAATGAATCCGGAAGGCTTGCTGAAGTAGCAGCTGCCCTTGCCAAGAACAAGATCGATATCAGAGCTGTATATGTTGCTGATACTACGGATTACGGTATCCTCAGGATGCTCGTCAACCAGCCTGATGAGGCTCAGATCGTTCTTCAGAATCTCGGTTTTACCGTAAGTCAGACTCCCGTTATCGCTGTAGCGATACCCGATACTCCCGGAACTTTGGATAAGGTCCTTCAGATATTGTCTTCTAACGATATCTCGCTTGAATATCTCTATGCATTCGTCGGAAGAGCTTCCGCTGATGCGGTAGTAGTCATTAGAGTAGACGATAACAATAAGACACTTGAGGTGTTCGACAAGGCTGGAGTTAAGGTGTTGGATGACAAGGAGGTTTACGGTATCTGATGTCTTTATCACCCTATACTCTTTATGGTGTTAGTGAACAAACGGCTTCGTTGGCAAAGACAGCTGACGAGGCTGTTTCATCTGTATACGAGAGGATCGATGAGGTCAAGACCTATAATCAGCTTCGTATTCTTGAAGTATTCAGGAAGCATAAGTTCTCTGAGGTGCATTTCGGAAGCACCACAGGTTACGGTTATGACGATATAGGAAGGGAGAAGCTCGAGGCGATGTTCGCCGAGATCTTCGGAGCGGAAGCAGGCTATGTCAGGATGCAGATCAGCTCCGGTACGCAGGCTATCTCTTCCATGTTATACGGACTTCTTCGTCCGGGAGATGAACTTCTCTCTGTTACGGGCAGACCTTACGATACGCTCGCATCTACGATAGGTCTTACGGAAGAGACCTATGACGGTTCTCTTATGAACTTCGGTATCACATACGATGAGGTAGAGCTTAAAAGTGACGGTACACCTGATCTTGAAGCGATCAAGAGTAAGATCTCAGATAAGACCAAGGTGGTATTCATTCAGAAGTCCAGAGGTTATACGGGAAGAAGAGCACTTCTCTGTGAAGATATAAAGGCTGTAGCAGACCTTGTTAAGTCTGTAAGAAATGACATCATAGTAGCAGTGGATAACTGCTACGGAGAGTTTACCGAGAAGCAGGAACCCTGTGCAGTCGGCGCAGATATCTGTGCGGGATCTCTTATCAAGAATCCGGGCGGCGGAATATGCACCACAGGCGGATATGTCGTCGGCAGGAAGGATCTTGTGGAGAAGGTGGCTCAGAGGATCACGGCTCCGGGTCTCGGAAGTCACGTCGGTCCTACACTCGGATTCAACAGCAGGATCGCTCAAGGAATATTCATGGCTCCTCATGTAGTAGCCGAATGCCTAAAGGGCGCTGTTTTTGCAGCTAAGATGTTTGAGATGTCAGGTCTTTCTACTTCGCCTTCCAGTGAAGAAGTAAGAGGTGATATCGTTCAGACGATCACATTTAATGACGATAAGAAACTCGTAGATTTCTGCGGAAAGATACAGGCTTGTTCTCCCGTAGATTCCTTCGTTACGCCCGAACCCTGGGCTATGCCCGGATACGAGGATCAGGTCGTTATGGCTGCAGGTACCTTTGTTCAGGGTGCTACAACGGAGCTGTCATGTGACGGACCTATCAAGCCTCCATATATCGCATATATGCAGGGAGGTCTTGTAAGTGAGCAGGCAAGACTTGCAGTCATGTTGGCATTGTCCGATACTTGATCGTTGACAGGAGAAGGGAATGGAAGGTAAAGAAGATAAGCAGTGGTTCAATAAGGACGAAGGTGACTCCCGCAAGAAGCAGGGAGCGTCTTCTCGTCCTTCGGAACAGCAGCGCAAGAAGAATAGCAGATCTAAGACTAACGCTAAGAGACGTCGTGAATTCGATAAGAGCAAGACTCCGGGTCCCGTTGGAGGAAAGAAAGCTCCTCAGATGAAGACTCCTGCTCCTTCCGGCAATAACGTCAGGAAGAATGCTCCTTCTTCAGGAAATAAGGCTCAGGTCAGGGATCAAAGACCCGCTACCAAGAAGCAGGGTGCTCCTGCACCTTCCGGCAGACCTAAGCCCGGTGCACCTTCTAATGCGGCATCTCCTAAGAAGCCTGCTACTAAGAAGAAATTCAAGTTCGCTAAGCTTACGGGAAAGAAGAATAAGAATACAAAGCCCGTAAAGAAGGATATAAATGTAAAGGATACGGATAAAGACACGACTGTAGTGATCGTGCCTCCCGTAGATACATATAAGGAAGGAAAGAAGAAGAGAGCCAAGAAGGCTAATCTTCGAAATGGAATAGTATCGTTCCTTCTTATAATCATGGCAGTAACTGTCTTGATGTTTGTCGTTCATCACCTCTTTAACTATATTGCGGTAAAGCCGCAGCTGAGCTTTATATCCGAGGGATCGATCGAGCATACTATCGGCGCACGTGCGATTATTGTAAGGAAAGAGGAAGTTATCGCTTCGGGCGTATCCGGAGACCTGGTAACGCAGGCTGCCGAGGGTAGCCGTGTCGCAAAGGATCAGAGCATCGCTCTCGTAGTTCCCGACGGAATGCAGTCCACGGTAGATAATCTTCGTAACACACAGTCACAGATCTCCGACGTTCAGCAGGAACTTATAGAGAACGGTGAGGCTGACGGAGCAAGTGCGATCTATAACGAGATCAACGGCAGTGTAGAGCCTATCATCGATATGATGAGAACTGATGCCATGAACGGTAATATAAGTGATATGTCATCTTATTCATCATCAATAACGGTACTTCTTAGCCAGAGAGAGTCAGAGCTTTCAGAACTTGATTTTGACGATGAGAGACTAAGCGTATTAAGATCCACAGCCCAGTCCTATGAGGATCAGCTGGAGAACAGTTCCGCCCATATAAAAGCCAGCACTCCCGGCATTATATCTTTTAAGCTCGACGGTCAGGAAGGCGAGCTCAGCTTTGATATGCTACTGTCTGCTGAGCCTTCCGAGATAAGGGAGAGGATCAATTCTTCTACGGGTATCATCACGTCCGATCTCTTTATCGATCCGGGAGAAGCGGTAGCCAGAATAGCTAGTAATGAGAAGCAGTATATTGCATGTTTCCTTAGCGGCAGCAGTGCCACGCCGGCGGCATTTGAAGTCGGATCGCTTCACACTATCAACGTAGGATCCGAAGGTATCAGTATAGGTAAATGTAAGGTCGAAAGAGTAGAGTCGACGAATGACGGACTTCTTGTAGTATTCAGTACCACAAGATACGTAGAAGAACTTCTTGATCTTCGTACGGTGGATATAGAGGTCGTCATCAATGAATCTACGGGACTTCGCGTTCCCGTCGGATGTCTGGTAAATCCCGACTACAACAGGCAGGTCGCTACTATATATGTAAATAACGAAGGTTTTGCAGACGAGGTGGATGTTCTTATCGTGGATAATGACAGAGAGTTCGCGATCATTCAGCCTATCGGTGATAATACTGTTCCCAATATGCAAACTGTAATAATCACCAATCCGTCATCTATAAAACCGGGAGAGAAGGTCGAGAATTGATGGAATACGATTTTGACGAAGATCTTAAGTCTTTATTGAAGGAAAGAGCAGATAAGGTAAGAGAGAATATAGAAGCAGCATGTAAAGCATCCGGAAGGAACGTATCAGATGTCACCCTCATAGGCGTATCCAAGATGTTCCCGGTAGAATATGCCGAAGCTGCTTTCTGTGGCGGTATAGATAACTTAGGCGAGAATAAAGTACAGGAGCTTGTACCTAAGATAGAGCGCTTTGAGGAGCTGGATCTTCATGCCAAGTGGCACCTTATAGGAACTCTTCAGAAGAATAAGGTCAAGTATATAATCGGTAAGACTCATCTTATACATTCGGTCAATACTACGGATCTTGCAGCTGAGATATCCAAGAGATCAGCTGCTGCAGGAATAGTAAGTGATATACTTCTTCAGGTCAATGTATCGGGGGAGGAGAGCAAGCATGGGTTTGCCCCTGACGAAGTCTCCTCTGTTATAGAGACGATCAATGCTATGGACGGTGTTCGTGCAAGAGGTCTGATGACCATGGCCCCCATACAGTCATATGACGGTGAAGCACGTCCGGTTTTCGCGAAGACACGTGAGATATTCGAAGGATCGAGAAGCCAGGTGAAGGATAAAGATGCCTGGGATACTCTGTCTATGGGTATGAGTCAGGACTATGTCCATGCGGTCTCTGAAGGCAGTACTTATGTCAGGATCGGTACTGATATCTTCGGCAAGAGAAATTACGGAAATAACTGATTTCATTACATCTGTAACATTGATACATATAAATGTTACAGGAAAATTTCGCTTTTTTCCCTTTAATTACATGTGCCCAAATTTTCTTGATTATGTTCTGATAGATTAGTATATTCTAACCATACTTTTTAAATGCCACGCGGGTTATGTGGACATAAACAAATTTATTAGGAGGACAACAAAAGTATGGGCAAGTTTTCTGAATTCGTTAAGAAGCTTTATGATGTAGAGGAAGTATATGATGAGAACGAAGGATACTACGATGAGAATGAGTATTCCAACGACGGTTACTACAGCGATGAGTTCGCAGGTAATGATTCTTCTTATACATCTTACGAGGATGTTCCTTATCAGGAAGAGGCAGCAGCTCCTGTAGCAGTAGCTACTCCCGTTGCACCTCAGGCTTCTGCAACAGTAATCATGCTTACACCTTATGACATCAGAACAAGCCAGATCGTTTGCGATCATATCCGTGAAGGACATATCGTTATCTGCAACCTTACACCTAACGCTAACAACCAGCGTGTAGTTGACTACATCTCCGGTGCTGTTTTTGCACTTGACGGTAAGATCGAGCCTACACCTGTTAAGACAACATTCGTTTGCACACCTAAGCACGTTGATCTTATCGTTGACGCAGCTGCAGGTGAGGAGTCCGGAACAAAGGTTTCTGCGCTCTGATAATCAGGTTTATCGACATCAACAAGGAGTCGTTCCTTACAGGGAACGGCTCCTTTTATATTTCAAAAGAAGTCGGATTTTTGTTATAATCAAGGTACCAAATACGAAGGAGCGGTCGTATGAAAGGTTCTGAAAGAGACGTTGTTTTCAATTCGCTTATCAAGATCTCGGAGTTGCTTCTCAAGGAGTGTGAATCGCTTGCGGAGATCATCGATTATACGGAAGACGCACCTAACGTTGTAAAGCGCGTTATCGCTCACGAAGAAGACGCAGATGATACTCTTCGTGAACTGAATTTCTTTTTTGGTGAGAATATGCTCCTGGAAGACAGTGAAGCAAGATCTGTCTATCTTATAATCGAAGCGGTGGAGCTGTGTACCGATAAGTTAGAAGAGCTCGCCAGAGATTTTATAAGGTATAACATCACATCGGTAAGAGATAATTGTGTAACATCTATACTGGATTTTGAAAGGGCCGCCAAGAAGACTTGTGACCTTGTATTCAAGCTTCGCGATAAAGATAAGATCAACTCTCCATATAAAGATATAATAGAGCTCGATCAATTTAAGATGGAAGCCAAGAAGCTCTTCGATGTTAATATGAACAAGTTATTCAGTACTGAGAAAGATCCTATTGAGATCATGAAGTGGGAGCGTATATATCGTTCTATATATGCCGTATTCGAGGCTTATGAGCAGGTATCCATAACCTGTGCCAAGTATAATCTTGCATGGCAGTGAATAACATACCGATTATTAATTACAGATATATAAAGGCGGGTATATCCCGTCTTTTCTTTTGAGTGAAAATTCATGTTGACAGTAATTCGATGTAGGGTTAATATATGAGCAGATGGACATATGAATAATTGTTCAAGTGAGGAGAGACGTTATGCATGACCATAATGACATACTGAAGAAGGTCAAGAATGAACTTCCCGACGATGAACTGCTTTGTGATCTTGCAGATCTTTATAAGATCTTCGGTGATACAACAAGGATCAAGATCATGTATGCGCTCTTTGAGGAGGAGCTCTGCGTATGTGCGATCGCAGACCTTCTGGGAATGACTCAGTCGGCTATTTCCCATCAGCTCAAGATCTTAAAGGATGCGGATCTTGTAGCTAACAGACGTGAAGGTAAGACTATCTACTATCACTTGTCAGATGATCACGTGAGAAGCATCATCGCTCAGGGATTTGATCACCTGACAGAAGAACATGAGGACTAATAATATAAACATATAAGGAGTTACTAACATGAAGAAGTCATTTGAATTAGAAGATCTTGATTGCGCACATTGCGCACAGAAGATGCAGGATGCTATCGCAAAGATAGATGGAGTAGAAAGCGTTTCCGTTAACTTCCTGGCTCAGAAGATGACCCTTGAAGCAGCTGATGATAAGTTCGATTCGATCTTGAAGGAAGCTGTTAAGGCAATAAAGAAAGTTGAGCCCGACTGCTCAGTAATCCTCTGATAACAAGCCGGCTTGTCCGGCTTTTATTATGTAAGTAAAGTTAGGTATCCGTTATGAAGTATAAGCTCACACGTAAGCAGAAGAAGACATTAAAGAGGATCCTGTTGGCATTTGCACTCCTTGTTGCAGCAGCGGTCGTTACACATGTCTTTGAGATCGAAGGGATACTGAAGCTTATACTTTTTCTTATACCTTATATCATAGTCGGATACGATGTCTTAAGGACAGCAGCGATCAATATCATCCACGGTCAGGTATTCGACGAGAAATTCCTTATGACTGTCGCTACTTTAGGTGCGATCTTAACCGGAGAGTATCCTGAGGCAACTGCAGTTATGCTCTTCTATCAGGTTGGTGAGCTCTTCCAGAGTATTGCAGTAGGTAAGAGCAGAAAGTCCATAGCAAAGCTTATGGATATAAGACCTGATTATGCCGTTGTCATTCGTGACGGAGAGGAATCAGAGGTGTCTCCCGATGAAGTTAAGATTGGTGATACCATAGTCATAAAGCCGGGTGAGAAGATACCTATCGACGGTACCATAATAGAAGGCACGACCTCCGTTAATACTGCAGCACTTACAGGTGAGAGCATGCCTGTCGATATGAACTGCGGCGATAATGTAATAAGCGGAAGCCTGAACCTTACGGGGGTTATCAAGGTTCAGACGACAAACACCTTCGGTCAGAGTACCGTCTCCAAGATCTTAGAGCTCGTCGAGAATGCTTCAGAGAAGAAGGCGAAGGTCGAAGGATTCATCACGAGATTTGCAAGATGGTATACGCCTGCTGTAGTATTCGCTGCGCTTGCTCTTGCAATACTTCCTCCTCTTTTTACGGGCATTTCGGAATGGGCTACATGGCTGGTCTGGATCAGGAGAGCTCTTGTATTCCTTGTCGTATCCTGCCCCTGCGCACTTGTAGTATCCGTTCCTCTGTCTTTCTTCGGCGGTATCGGCGGAGCTTCCAGGGAAGGTATCCTTATAAAGGGTGCCAACAGCCTTGAAGCTTTGTCCAAGATAGATACTGTTGTCTTAGATAAGACCGGTACCTTAACGAAAGGCACTTTCGTCGTAGACGATATCCACCCGAACAGCATCTCAAGCGATGAGCTTCTTGACATTGCAGCAGCTGCTGAGAGCTACTCGAGCCACCCCGTAGCAGAGTCTATTATCAATGCGCATAAGGGTCACATCGAGCGCTCGCGTATAGGTGAAGTCGAAGAGATCGCAGGCAAGGGTGTAAAGGCACAAGTAGACGGTAAGACATACTACGTAGGTAACGGCACTCTTATGGATATGGTAGGTGCTGACTGGCACGACTGTCACCTTACTGGCACTATTATACACGTTGCATGCGAAGGTACTTACTTAGGTCATATAATCATCAACGATGAGATAAAGCCTGATTCAGAGCGTGCCATAAAGGACCTTCGTTCACTCGGAATAAAGAAGACTGTCATGCTTACGGGAGACAAGGAGAAGGTAGCTTCAAGGATCGCGGAAAAGACTTCCGTAGACGAATACTATGCGGAGCTTTTGCCTTCGCAGAAGGTAGAGAAGCTCGAAATGCTCCTTGATAAGGGGAATAAGGTTGCTTTCGTAGGAGACGGCATAAACGATGCACCTGTTCTTACAAGAGCTGACGTAGGTATTGCCATGGGTGCCATGGGAAGTGACGCAGCAATTGAATCCGCAGACGTTGTCCTTATGGACGACAAGCCTTCCAAGATAGCTCTTGCAGTAAAGATATCACGTAAGTGCATGGGTATCGTATGGCAGAACATCATCTTTTCGCTTGGCGTAAAGGGAATAATTCTTATCCTCGGAGCGCTCGGTATCGCGAATATGTGGATAGCTGTCTTCGGAGACGTCGGCGTACTTGTTATCGCCATCTTAAATTCCATGCGCGCCATGTTCAGAATGAAAGAGTAATGTAACTGAACTTGTGCTTCCTTTTCTCGTTTTATGGTAAAATCATAAAAGAGATTTTACGGAGGCAAAAATGGCAGACAATAAAGCGGTAGCGGAGAGATTCAAGGAGATTTTGAAAGGACTGCCCGAAGATAAGCGTAAGGCGCTTTATTCAAAGCTCAAGTCCCTTCCTGAAGATCAAAGACAAGGCTTTATGGAGACTGTCATTGATAAGGCTTCCAAGGATACGGTAAAGAAGCCTTCGAAGAAAAGTTCTCCCGCCCCTAAGAAGAGGCTTAAGAAGAAGTACAGGAATATTCTTATATATGCTCTTATTGCCGTCATATTTATCGGCGTCATAGGAGTAGAAGTATATCGTAACAGAGATAAGTTCAGGCGCGTCTCTGTCGCTACGGAAGCGACGGCAGCTTCAATTGAGGCTACATCTGAGAGCACAGAGGCTTCTTCCGAGACAACTGAAGCAGAACCTACTCCGATCCCGACTCCAAGTCCAACACCTGCACCTACACCTGTTCCTCTGGCTGAAGGTGCACCTGATCTTACAGGACTTGTGGTCGTTATAGATCCCGGACATCAGATGACTACTTCCGAGGAAGAAGAAGCATGCGCTTCCTGGCTTAGTGTATCTAAGCCCCGTTGTACCAGCGGTGCAGTCGGTGTTGTTACAGGTACAACAGAATACGATCTTACTCTCTCTTATGCGGAGGTCATGAAGTCATATCTTGAGCAGTGCGGAGCAACTGTCATTCTTACAAGAGATACTTCGGATGTGGATCTTTCCAATCAGGAAAGGGCTCAGATAGCAGTCGACAATAATGCCGACGTCTTTATAAGACTTCATGCTGATGCCGCTAACGACAGCATGGCTTCAGGTATCAGGATCTATGTTCCCGATTCAGGTTCGTATACGTCGTCGTCCGTATCACAGGGCGATAATTACGGTGCACTACTTTCCGAATCAACGGGTCTTTCCTTTGATCAGACAAGGCAGACTTATCTTTATACAGGACTTAACTACGCTAATTCCATTCCTTCTTTCCAGGTAAGCCTCGGATTCCTTTCCAACAGCGATGACGAAGCAGTACTTATTACGGAGGAGAATATGGTGGCAGTAGCTCAGGCTACTTCGGAATTTTGTTTGGATTTTATGAATTAATCTATATATCAGGAGGTGTCTTATGGCTCGCGTAACTAACTTTTTCGGAGACAAGGAACACGAAGAGAACGAGTACACAAGTAATCCCGAACTTAAGGCTCTTATAAAGAGAATGGACAAGCTTGAGTTTACATGTCACGCTATGTGGCTTATGCTCAACAAAAAGGGATATACTGATGCAGAGTTCGATCAGGCTATGGCTGAAGCTGTTGAACTCAGCAAGAGAAGAGATTACCATCTCTCAGGCATCCGCTGTCCTTCTTGCGGTCAGAATGCTCAGCTTTATGATTTCTTCAAGGTGAAGTGTATCTACTGCGGTGAGGAAGCAGTAATGCATCCTTACGAAGTATATAACATGCTTCCTGCAGAAGAACCTGCTCCTGCTGAGCCCGTAACTTCGGATGAGCCTTATGCCGTGGCACCGGAACCTGCTCCTGCACCTGAGCCTTACGATATCAATAAGGATCTTAACTTCGACGATCTTTGATCATCTGTATGAACTATATCGGATGTCGCATCGCATCAGTGCGGTGCGATATCTTGTATTGACTTTATTTTGATTACAGAGTATTTTATATTATCACTCTTATGGGGGTGTACTGGTTTCGACGGGGTCGTTGAGACCGGGAAAGCGGGTGGAGGATTCTCGTTGGCCTCCTTAAAAAACGGGAAATGCAAGTAATTGCAAATGATACACAGCTCGTAGCTGCTTAATTTAGCTACCGTCTCGTCTCCTGATCTGCAGGGAGACAAGAGACGCAACTTGCAGACCTTACCTGTCAGAGGTTAAACAGGGAAACTTCATTCGGAAAGCTTTGACCGTCTGTCGTACTTATGAAGCTACCGGACCTGCCGCCTGTCAGCGGGCTTCGCGGGAAGGGGAATACTTCAAACACTGACTGCACCCGGAGACGTCCCGGAGGATATGATTTCGGACAGGAGTTCGATTCTCCTCACCTCCACCATATGGCGTTGTCAAAATGACTGCATCGCCTTCTTATGCCCGTAAACATTGCGTTTGCGGGTTTTATTATGCCTGTTCAGCAGGTGTCATTTTTGAGACTGCATTTTAGGCTTTTTAGTAACTGAGGAGAATTGAACGACTATCTTTCGCTTTTTTGCTTCTTATAAAGACCATCTGATCAGTTGTTGTTTCAACCTAATTCAGATGGTCTTTTTATTTTCAATGGAGGAAACATAAAAAATGAATTTTAAGAACAAGAAACATGCAGATAGATTTTACAAGGCAATCTCAGATGGTTGCTTCAGTACACAGAATAAGGAAGTAATGGCTGCTGTCTATCTTCTGACTGTTAAGAAGAAGGTATGGGAGCACTTTGAAGGCCGTGTAGACGGCGAAGATGGGATCAGCATATCTATCTTTGAGGGTATCGAAGTCCGTAATGAGACAGAAGAAGCTCTTATTACTGCGGCCTACGATCTGCTATTTTGTATGGATTGCATCAACCTGACTGATCTCACGGAAAAGGAAACAATTCCAGACGAAGCATTCATGGCTATTTGGTATGCCGTTACCTATGTGAGATTTGGCTTTGATGACGGAACGCACGAAGCTCACATCGTGGAATATGTGTAAAGGAAGAAGGTGTTTTCTATGGCAACAATAAGAAGAATCCTCGGAAAGAGAGGAAGAACCACTATCCCCTATGAATTCAGGCAGATCCTGAATATGAGGTGTAATGATGTCCTGACTTTCGCCATGAACGATGACAGGAATTGCGTCGTTATTACCAAGGAGAAAATCTGTGATGACTGTATCAAGAGCATCAAGGTGCCTCCTACGGAGTCTCTTGTAGAGATCGTTAAGCATCTCGGAAGAGATGAACAGATGAAGCTGGCAACGGCTCTCTTCGGGATGCTGGCAGTACCGGGAGGTGAGGTAAATGCGACTTAAGATCTATCAGATCAATAAAGACCGTGATGAGTTGGGACTGAAGTTCAAGCCCTTAAAGGTGATCGATAAGGTGGATCCGAAGATCTACGACAAGGTTTTCGACGCACAAGCAGATGTGGAAACTCTTGAGGATGCGTTCATTCTGTTTAATCAGGCAGAGAAGCATCCTCTTTTTTATGGGCATTCCATGTCAGTATCGGATGTGGTCGTTGCAGGCAATGAAGCATTCTACTGTGACTCCTTCGGATTTCAAAAGATCAAGTTTGAGGAGTCGCAGGCCAATTCCAAGAACTTTATCAAGGTACTTTTCGTAAGACCTCATGAGGAACCTTACGTTGCACAGATCCCCGATACGCTTGAGGCCAAGCAGCAGGCGGTCGGCGGATATATCGAATATGTCTACAACTCCGACGAGACGGCATTAGTCGGAGATGAAGAGGCGAAGCTCAAGAACAAGGAAGGAAATCGGTATTTGGACGGCGGTGGCATTATCGCCGGTGATTTCCTAGTAGTTGGTCTTGGCGATGAGGACTGCAGATCCTTAACGAACGACGAGGTTGAGAAATACCTGGAAAAGTATTCCAACGCCCCGGATATCACACCTGAAGAGACAGCTGCAGATGTCGGCTTCAATTATATAAGTTATATGTAATACAGGAGGAAACGAAAATGAACAACACTAACACACTGCCTGAAGTAAAGGCAAAGATCACATGGAAGAACGATGACCCCACTGCTGCCAAGAAGGCTGCGGCTTCAATTACGATCGGCAATCACTTTCAGGTCCACGGCCTCAGTATCGTAGAAGGATCTAAGGGGCTTTTCCTTTCCATGCCTCAGAGAGCTTCTGAGAAGAATGGTGAGAAGAAGTATTTTGAGGTAGCTCATCCTACCTCGGCTGAGATGAGAAAGGCTATCAATGATGCTGTTATGAAGGCATATAATCAGGAGATGGGAATAACTCAGGAAGCACAGTCCGAGGAACTCTTCGAATCTGAACCGGCACCAATAATGGGACAGGTGATGTGATCCCGAACCGTTTTTCTTCCAAAAGTGTAGACTTTTCCAGTTGATGCGAGTAGATTAAAGATAACAAGCATTTCGAGACTAATCGAAAGTCATAACAAGGAGGTCACACTATGAAGACTCTACGGTCAGCCCTGATGGTCTTTTCATTGGTTGTGATCCTCGGAATCGTCGGTTGCAATAATCGAGACTCAAGAATCAGTGACGATACTGAGATCACATCTCAGATTGAAGAGACAACAGAAGAGACTTTCACATCAACTGAAGAAACTATACCAGAAGTAACAGCTACTCCGAGTGCTACTGCTACGCCTAAGCCTACTGAAGTTCCTGAAGAGACAGAGATTACAGTAGAAGAGAGTGTTGCCAATACAGATGCATCTGAGGAAACATCTCCTGTTGAAACACAGAGCTCTTCAACTACAGCTACCTCTACCCCTGTATCTAGCAATTCTCAATCATCAGAACAAGTTCAAGTATCGCCGGACACCCCAGATCCGACTTCTACCCCTGTTCCAACTGCTACACCTACTCCCACACCAGAACCTGTTGTTATCGATATAGAAGCATCGGCCCAGGCAAACGGCTATGTGGCGATAGATATTGATATGGGCAACGGAACAACACAACGTATCTACGGATACTATGTTGATATGTCAGGCTTGGATTCTATGGTAAATGACTATCGTGAAAGTATTGGTTTGCCAAGACTTCCAACAGAAACTGGTCAAGCCGAATATATGCGACTTAGAGCAGCTGAGTGTACGGTTCAGTTCTCACACTGGAGACCTAACGGACAGGGTGGCGGTGAGTCAAATATCACCGGATCAGTTAACGTCGATGATGCATATAGTAACTTTTATAATTCTGATGGTCATCGTGAGATCTGGGAAGCCGATTATGTAACTACAATCTATTCAGTTGGTTTCAGACGTATGATCTTCGATGAAAATTCAGGAACATGGTATGGCGGCGGTTCTGCTACTGTTCAGTATTTCGGATAACGCAATTAACAATTAAGCAATGCATAGAATAAGCACCTTCATAACGAGGGTGCTTTTCTTATGCCCTATTTTATGAAAGGAAAACAAAATGGCAAAGACAAAAAAGATAATCACAAGAATATTGGCTGCAGCCATTGCTACTGTCGTTGGATTAACTCCGATAGCATCAAATGTTAACGTAAATGCGTGGGGAACTCCAATTAATTCCGGAATTATACATATGACAGACAGTTCCAGCAGTGCTCAGCTTTTTAACAGCAGCAACGAGGCGGATACGATTTCATGTAATGCCAAGGCCGTTGAACGAGATGGGATTTGGGTACCAGTTTATTGTATTGAAAAAGGCAAGTCTCTCAATACCGGAGATACAGTCAATGCTGAGATGTATGAGAACGGTGACTGGTCTGATCAATATGGAATGACAGTTCGTGATGCAATTGGTATGATCTACATCTGCGGATACAACGGTGAGAATGGCTGGGGTGTTACAGATTTCAACATCTACAACAGAGATGCTTCCGGCGACGAGCTCATGGCAAATGGTAACTATCAGAAGTATGTGGCTACCCAAGCCCTCATATGGGAAGTTGTTTCTGGAAATACATATTATTCCAGAAATGATTCAATTCAAGGAGAGATCAATGTCCTTAGAGGAAGAATCAGCAATTATATAAATCGTTCTGTCAGAGGTGTTGATTCTTCAGGTGATATTACTGTATATAGATCTTCTTCTGATGCTCAGGCAAATCCCAATGCTCCTACAGCAATTGAAGGTAACGGAACAGCACACTTCGCGTATTCGTACGGTGATTACAACCCTTCTAACAGCCGTGACCATTCTGGTCCTGTAGCTAATTACAGCTCTTCTGATATAACATCCACGACGATAAATGAAGTTATCACTTTCGAATGGAAGAGGATTTATAATGGGGGTGTTGAAGCTGGTCAAGGTGGCGAAGTTATATACGATCTCGACAGTAATGACGCTGCCAATCTCTGGGGTGTAATTCTTTGGAGACCTGAGAATGGAAACCAGCTATGTGTTTCTGCAACAGCAACAGCTGAAAAAGTATATGCCTCATTCTTATTTGACTACACGCAGGAAGAATTCCGTGCGCGAGCAACAATAAGTACTACCAAAATCGATGATTTAGGCAATCCTTCACGAGGAGCAACATTTACCGTTTATGATAGCAATGGTAACTCCATTGGTACGATGAGTGATCCTGAGAATAATGGCCACTATACGTATTCTTTAGCACAATCAGTATTTGCAGATGCCGGTAGTGTCTATTATGACAAGGATTCAAACGGAAATGAGATAACAGAAAATATTATCAGGTCCTTTACTGTTCAAGAAACATCTCCTGCAACTGAAGTGCTTGTAGATGGTTCATGGAGGTCTGCCACTTTCGCTGTTGACGATACAACTTATTCTATTAATATCACTCTAGTTCGTAGTTCTGGAGAAATGACATGGACTGCAACAGGAACAGCAGGTGGATCAGCTTCACGAAATGCCAGAATGACAACGGGTGATATCACGTTCGGAACTCCCAACAACAATGGCAACACCGTTAACTACTCCTATGTATATGCAGATGCTGATATCACAATCCATAAGGTAGATGATCAAGGAAGACCCGCAAGAGGAGCTACATTTACCGTATATTCAGACAGCGCATGCAATCACCCTGTTGGCTTAATGAATGACGATGATAATGACGGCCAGTATACATTTGATGAATTCGAATTCTCGCGTTCGTTGAGGGCTGGCAGCTCACAAGGCATTACTTACTACATTAAAGAAAATGAGCCTGCTAACGAAGTCCTTTTCAACGGTCAGTGGATATCAATAGAATGTCAGCTTGATCCTACTGTCAGGAAGATCACAGTAACCTGGAATCCTTCTAACGGCACGATCAATGCAGAACTCAGCGAAGGAAATACAGTACTTGCAACCATTCCCGGAAGTTATAGTGCTTCAACACAGACTTCAACAGTTCACGCTGACTTTGATTCTAATCCTGCAGTTAATCCCATTTCTTCAACCGGCTCTATGTTAATCGAGAAATATGATGAAGAGACTGGTGAAAGGCTTACAGGTGCTGCTTTCAGGGTTTATAACGATGTAAATGATAACGGCATCTACAACGCAGGAACGGACACCGTATACTGTGAGACACTCACCGATGACGATGGTGACGGTATCTACTCCTTGGATGGAATGCCTCTTGATCACAGTTATCTTGTAATCGAGACTGAGGCTCCTGAATACTAT
>JAILMW010000008.1 GCA_024692235.1 Saccharofermentans sp.
ACAGAGATTATTGATTATTCGAATCCTTGTATCAGAGTAATAGCCATTGAATACGATGATCCTTCCGAATTTGATGCAATCTCTTCAGGCATATCTTATTACGGCGGCAACGAAGAACCTAACACTCAAAACACTATACAAGCTCATAATTAAAGACCATATATTAATGGATTGAGATAATGGAAGTAATAGATTACAAACCATTAGGAACTATTTTTAACCATACGGTTCAAGAAAGCGTTTCATGATTATTGCTAGAGCCATAGCTGTTTCTAAAAAAATGGCGAAAAGAAGCAGTTCTTTGATTATGCGTGTGTTCTTTATCTCTGAAGGTCATAACTTCTTTCTTGATCTTCCTCGCTTTCAAGGTAGAGAGCAAAGACAATATAAAGAGCACCGCCCATACTACGGCCATGGGATATAGCTTAACTACTATCGCGAAGATACAGGCGATACCTAATACCGCCACAAATACAGGATACCCTCCGTTCTTATAATCCCAAGCGGGATCGATGTACTGTTCTTTCTTCTCTTCGATGTCTGACATATATCTATCCTACTTATATCCATAAACATTATATAGAAGTCGGGAGAACAAACGAAGGATACCCCTTAGAGTATCCTTCAATGATATCAGTACTGATAATGTTACTTGAGAGGCAAGCCGAGCTCTCTTATAAAATCCTTGGCTGATGCTATATCGTCTTCAGAACGGGCACTCACCTCGAGTACCGTATCGTCGACAAAGTAAACTGCCGTATAGTACTCGCCGACTTCCACGATGGCATAACCCCATTCGCCTTCCTCGTAGTACGCACTATAATCGTCTTTTTTATAAAGCGCATTATTCGTAATTGAATCGTAGCAGTATTCGAAATGCTCTATGGGCTCATCCTCATCTTCGTAAACGATATACGTGATCACTATACTCTCACCGTGATCATCGTTCTTATCAACATATCCTCGAATGGAGATCTCACGTCCGGGATAGTTATCCACTACATTGTAATAATCTGTCTCATTATCACTGTCGTCTGCTTCTTCAAGATCGAGCACATCTTCCAGCGCCGATATGACATCGTCCTCATCGATCTTATCTATCTTCTTATGACAGCCTGCGACTGATACGAGCATTGCAGCTGCCATTGTTATTGAGATCGCTTTCTTTATCCTGTTCATAGTTACCTCTCTGTTCTCCATTAAACTGTCTTTACTCTTCTTTCTTGACTTCCTTAATTGCATTAGGAATATTCTTAGGTCGCTTTATCGGTTTAGGAGCAGATGCAGCTTCAAGAGCCTTCCTGGCGTGCTCTTCTTCTCTGAGCTTGATCTTCTTATATCTGTGCCTGCTCACGGAAAGGTATCCGATCGAGAATACAAGGATAACAGCTGAGATCAGCATGGGAGTCGCGGCCTGTGCACGCTTCTCGTTCATAGGAGAATCAAGTCTTAATACCTCTGTATCAGGATAGAGCTTTCCCCTGTACGAATAGACCGTGATCTCTTCGCCGGAATACTGTGCATTGATAAACTTACCCGGATTCGTTACACCGTGAAGCGGAATATCGTATCTACCGTTCCTGACCGTAACTACAGTCTCGGTCCTCGGGCGTAATCTTACCATCTTAGTAGCAGAGCTCACATCCACGACCTTGACCGACACTTCCTTATAGTCACAGACCTCATTCCTTGCCTGATATGTGAACCATAGATGCGCAGCCAATGAAGCAGCAAAGACTATCGCCGATACTATAAGGATCACCGTGTATATCCTTATGTCTTTCTTCAACTGTAATTCTTTCTTAGTTGCCATACTGTCCCTCATTTATATTTCTGTCCGATTATATCATTAAGGTCAGGGATCTTCACAGTAGCATTTCCGAGCAGACCATTTGCTATTGCATCTAATCATCATCAACCTTGTTGTATCACTTATGATACGATAGGATGGTTTGTGTTGATCATAACTTACAATCACTACTATGATACAGGAGATAAACATGGGATTATTTGACAATACGGAAAAAGAGATGGAAAAAGTTCACAAGGAAACCTTTAGGCTCCTTGGTCAAAAACTCCCTTTGATCTGGGCATTACTCTTGACCAAAGAGGTTGTATCAATAGTCTTCAAGGTAATCTACACTCATGTCCTTCATAAAAGAGTATTGGCAATGGGACCTTTGCCCACAAGTGTCCTGATAGTTAATATCATCCTGATCTTAGCAGGTGGCGCATATGGTATTCTCATCTTTAAATTGAACAGATTCGATGACGGGTTCTCCAAGTCAGGTGTATTCGCTATCATTAGTGCCATATCAGGATTTCTGATCACCGCGCTACGTCTCGACACACTTCTCATGACACTAGCTATCCCCTATTTCTTTAACGCGTTGAGCATTGTATACTTCGCAAATGCGATGATATTGCCCCTTAAGGATCTTAATAACAAGTTCGCAAAAAGATGGCATCTATTGGAGATCGTCTACGGTGTAGGCGTTGCCTGCTCAGCAATGATGTTCTCGGACACCTTGTTTATCCTTGGAGCATTTCTTGTTAATACGATATGTAACATCTGGCACATCATCCTTTTGGGCATTACTGCTATAATGCTTAACAGATTCAACAAAGCAAAATCATCTGTAGAATAATCGATATCAATTAATCATTTCAATGCTTTAGACTGCAGTATCAGTAACTCATCAACGATACTGAAAAGGCAGCCCCAATTCTTTAAGGAATGCCTCAGTAATGGCATATCCGTTACTTGAGATAACATCTATTTCAAGTCTAACCTCATCTTCATCAACATTCAGTGTTCCTTTTGAAGAACTCCAGATTGGATCTGTGAAGCTTCTCTCGATCGCTCTTGCTCTTTCTCACATAAACATCGTATTCTTGATCATAGAACTCTTTACATCCGTTATGATCCAGATACAGAAGCTTCGTACTGCTATTCGAAGAGAATTCTTTATCCGAAGCCTTCAAATAC
>JAILMW010000006.1 GCA_024692235.1 Saccharofermentans sp.
ATCACAGGTAACTCCACTAACCCTACAAGATTCCAGCACCCTGTTGCAGGTACATACAAGAAGGAGCGTATCGAGGCAGGTAAGAAGTACTTCTCAGTTGCTTCCGGCGGTGGTACAGGTCGTACACTTCACCCCGATAACATGGCTGCAGGTCCTGCTTCCTACGGTATGACAGATACAATGGGTCGTATGCACTCTGACGCTCAGTTCGCAGGTTCTTCTTCCGTTCCTGCTCACGTTGAGATGATGGGTCTTATCGGCGCAGGTAACAACCCCATGGTTGGTATGACTGTTTCTACAGCTGTTTCTATCGAAGAGGCTGCAAAGGCAGGTAAGTTCTGATAAAGACTTAATATCGAATAAGATATAACGAGAGGTCGGAGTTCGTAAGACTCCGGCCTCTTTATTTGTTTTTGGAAATCGATAGATAAAAGTGTCGAAGACTGCATTTTTATCGAATGGAGATTGCTGGGGTTAATAGAGAGCGCGACTTTGTTGTAAATAGCGGCAGTAACCGTATCTGTATCCAATCGGCATTAGAGTAAGTGCGGCCGGGAAACTGCATCGATGAAAGCTATAAATGATTCGTTCAAAAGGTGGTCATCGTAAGGGATAACATAACGCCCCGGTATGACTAGAATGGTATCTATTACATCGGTATAGAAGATCTTCTGTTGGGATGATCTGAAGTGTTCGCTTCAGAGGCAGTAATGATCGCCTTTTAACTAGACATATATGGCTGTTTATGATATATAATAAATATAACAAGACATATATGGCTCGTTATAGTAATGTGAATGGTGGTCTTTATGGATCAAGAATACAAGCTGTTAATCGAAAGACTAAAACAATACAGGATCAATTATCCATTAACTCAGGCCGAACTGGCGGAAAGATCGGGTGTTTCCGTCAGGAGCATATCGCGGTTAGAGAATGGTGAAGATATCAGTTTGTCAAAATTCATAAGCCTGCTCCGTGCTATGGATCTGGGAGATCGAATGATCGAATCGATCCCTGATCAGAGCATAAGGCCTTCTTACTATCTTGAGAACAACAAGAAGAAGCGTAACAGGGCAACGGGTTCACGAGGTAAGAATAATGATGTTCCTTTTATATGGGGTGAGGACAAATGATTGATACCGCTGAAGTATTTCTCTGGGGGACAAGGATCGGGATCGTACATCAGGATGAGGATAAGGCATACATATCCTTTGAGTATGATAAGAACTTTCTGGGCAGCGGGATAGAACTGTCGCCGATCAAGATGCCGTTGAACGGAAGAGTGTATTCGTTCCCGGAACTGGCCGGGAGCTCATTTCACGGTGCACCGGGACTGGTAGCTGATTCGCTCCCGGATAGATTCGGTAATCGCGTGATAGAACGCTGGCTTGCGGAACAGGGACGCTCATTAAGTGATTTCAATGCAATAGACAGACTCTGCTATACCGGAGAAAGAGGAATGGGTGCTCTGGAATACCGGCCGGCTTCAAGCCCTGATATAGCGTTGGAGGAAGATATCGATGTAGCTAAGATGGTCAGATTTGCTTCAGATATCCTGACAGAAAAAAAGGATCAGCATATCAAGATTGCTGATGATCCGGATTACAGTCAGTTGATAAGACTCGGCACATCAGCAGGCGGGGCCAGGGCCAAAGCTCTCATAGCCTGGAATGAAGAAAAGCATATGATAAAGAGCGGACAGATCGATGCAGGCAACGGCTATGAATACTGGCTGATGAAGTTCGATGGCGTTAACAAGAACGGTGATCACGATCTTGAAGATGAGATCGAGTATACAAGGATAGAATATGCCTACTCGTTGATGGCAAGAGATTCAGGAATACAGATGAGCGAATGCAGACTTTTTGAGGAGAACGGGCGTTACCATTTTATGACTAAGCGCTTTGACCGCATTTCTGATCAGAAGCTTCATATGCAGACCTTGGGAGCACTTGCGCATATTGACTATAATCTCCCGGGTCAGGCAAGTTACGAGGAAGCCGCAAAGATCACTATGCGGCTTACGAATTCCGTTGCTGACGTCGCTGAACTGTATCGCAGGATGGTATTTAATGTGATCATGGTAAATCAGGACGACCATGTGAAGAATACTTCGTTTTTGATGAATAAGAAAGGTGAGTGGAAGCTTGCACCTGCATACGATCTCACATTTTCTTATAATCCTGATAACACATGGCTGCGCGCGCATCAAATGCGCATTAACGGAAAAACAGAACGGATTGATCTTAATGATCTGATCGAGTCAGGAAAAACAATGGGACTTGGCAAAGTTAAATGCGCAAGAATGATCGATCAGGTTCAAAGCGTTGCTGAGAGATTCCCTGAATACTTGCAGCGATCAGGCGTGAGTGATAAAACTGTCGCAACATTATCTTCGATCCGAACATTCGTGATATCAAAAGAATAAAAGTGATCAGAGACAGCATCTTAAGTTGAGCTGGGAACCTACTGCATTGCCAGTGAGTCGAGAATACGCTTGATGATCTTCTTATCTGAAGTGGGGAGGGTTCTGTACCCCTCTATAAGATCGTATTCTTCATCATTAACCAGAGAAACTTTATCCGGAGTAACAGGTTCATGAGCAATTAGGTAATCAACACTGACACCCAGTACATCAGAAATTCGGATAAGGTTACAAAGATCCGGTTCGACCTTGTCGGTCTCATACTGCTGAATCGCCTGTTGAGAAACACCTATAGCATCAGCCAGCTGTTGTTGACTCATTCCCTTGGCATTGCGAAGGATCCTTAAGTTCTCGACCACTTAACTCACTCCCCTAAGAATATCTATCCTTTATCTTAGCAATGCGAGATAGGCGTGGCACAAAATAAACGCTTGTGTATAGAAAACGTTAACAAGAATAACTAGTATTAAAAATCAATATATGTTAAGATTTTTCTGTCATAAATGTTTATAGGGTGTTACGTATGGCAAATATTCAAAGAAACGATACAGTAGAAGAGATCGATCTTCTTAAGCTCGCTCAGGCTCTTTGGGATAAGATATGGATCATAATTAGCTGCGCCACGATAGGTGCAGCCATAGCTTTCTCGTATTCATTCTTCTTGATCACTCCGCAGTACGAAGCGTCAGCTCTTCTGTATGTTAACAACAACTCCGTTGACCTCGGTAATACGAAGCTCAGCATAACCAGCGGTGACCTTACGGCTGCAAATGGTCTTATTGACACTTATACCGTTATCTTAACGAGCAGGAATACGCTTGAGTCCGTTATCACTGATTCAAGTCTTCCGTACGAGTACTCGGAACTTGTGGAGAAGGTATCCGCCGAGTCTGTCAACAATACGGCGGTATTTAAGATCACTGCAAGAGACAAGGATCCTGAGATGGCGGCACATATCGTCAACTCCATCCTTCGTATCCTTCCCGAGCGTATATCTACCATAGTAGAAGGATCTTCAGTAGAGATAATCGACTACGCGGTACCTCCCATGGAACCTGCATCTCCCAATATTCCTAAGATCACCGCCATCGGAGCTCTTCTTGGTATTGTTGCGAGCTGTGCCATCATCGTCTTAAGATTCCTCATGGATTCCATAATCAGAGACGAAGAGTATCTTCTTGAGACATATAAAAATATCCCTATCCTTACAGTTATCCCCGACCTCAATGTCGAGGACAGCAGTGGCTACTACTACGGATACGGTAAGACCAAGAGTGTAACACGGGAGGGAGATAAATGAGCAAGAAGACTAATCGGGTAACTGACCAGAGCAGTTTTATCGGAAGTAAGCTCAACTTCTCCGGTAAGGAGGCATATAACCTTTTAAGGACCAACATAATGTTCTCCGTAAGAAGGGAAGATAGAAGAGCCAGGATCTTAGGTGTTACAAGTTCCGTTCACGGCGAAGGAAAGTCTCTGACATCCATCAACCTTGCATATTCTCTTGCTGAGAATAACTACAAGGTACTTATAATGGAATGTGACTTAAGACTTCCTACTTTCGCCAAGAAGCTCAAGCTGCCGCCCAGTGCAGGACTGTCCAACATTCTTGCAGGTATAGAGACCGATCAGCAAAACCTGCTTCATAAGGATGTACTCATCAAAGGACTTAATATCGTTCAGGCAGGAGATATACCTCCTAACCCTTCCGAGCTTCTCGGAAGCAAGCAGTTCCAGGCTCTTATGAATAGTCTCGTACCTTACTATGACTTTATTATCCTTGATCTGCCTCCGGTAGGGGAAGTTACCGATGCACTTGTAGTATCTGAACAGGTAGACGGCATGATCGTAGTAGTAAGACAGGACTATACCAATCAGTCAGACCTTAATTACACCATGAGACAGTTAGAACTCGTAGATGCTAAGGTAGTAGGCTTCGTATATAACGGAGCTGCAGGTAAGAAGGGCAAGTACGGCTACGGCAAGTATAAGAAGTACGGTAAGTACGCTTATGCAAAGAAGAGGGACAGCTGACAAGTTGTACGATATACATACACACATCCTGCCGAATACGGATGACGGAAGCGACAGTGTAGAGCTGTCCCTTAAGATGCTTCGGGAAGAAGCAGAACAGGGAATAAAGGGAATAGTTCTGACCCCGCACTTCTATGCGGACTCCGATACTCCCGAAGGATTTATGGCAAGAAGAGCTAAGGCTAAGAAAGAGCTCGACAGCAGGATACATGAGGTAGGTAACTGTCCTAAGCTGATCCTTGGAGCGGAGGTACACTTCTACCCGGGCATGAGCAGATCCGAGAGCTTAAGGGAGCTTACCATAGGCAGCACGGATCACATCTTGGTGGAAATGCCCTTCCGTACATGGAACAGGAACTACGTAAGGGAGATAAGAGATATAGGCAATAACTTGAACCTTCAGGTAGTTATCGCACACATAGACCGCTATCTTGACCGCGACAAAGACCTGCTGGATGAACTTATCTACGACACGGGAGCTCTAATGCAGGTCAATGCAGAAGGGTTCACGAGCAGAAGGACAAGAAGAAGGATGCAAAGACTCTTAAAGGAAGGAAGCATTCACTTTATAGGTTCGGACTGTCACAACATGACCACGAGAAAGCCCGACATACAGGACGCGCTTAAGCAGTTAAGGAAAGCAGAGAAAGCGCTGGAGCAGATATGCGTAAGAAGCAGCGCTCTCTTCACGGAGGATATATGAGGAACAGGGTCGTATTAATCGTAATATCAGTCTTGATGTTCGCCGCAGCCATAGCCATCACGGTCTATTTCTTCTGGGCTAACGGCTACATGAAGCCTGCTACCGAATCTTCTCCCACCACTTCCTACGAAGCGTTCACGTACCCGAGCATAACCGAGCTTACTATCGACCCTACAAGGGAGACCGACATAGAGGAGCCTTATATAAGTCCCATCAACTTCGATGAGCTAAATGCAGCAAACCCTGACATAATCGGCTGGATATATATGGAGAACCCGCAGATCAGCCTTCCTATCTTAAGAAGCCCCACGGACGATACGCAGTATCTCTACCACGACGCTGAAGGTAACTACAACAGGGAAGGCGCTCTCTTCGTAGAGCATCAGTACAACAGCGCCGACTTCTCCGATCCTGTCACCATCATCTACGGTCACCGCATGAGTAACGGCTCCATGTTCGGCACTCTGCAGGCGACTACACAGGAAGAGACGTTCTTCGAAACGCCCCAATACATCGTTATCTATACTCCCACAGAACAGAAGACATACCGGATCTTTGCCATAACATCCGTGGACAGTCAGCATCTGCTTATAAACAACGATTTTACTGATCCGGAACAATTCGATGCGTTTATAGACACGGTATACAGCAACAATTCTATAGGTTACACACACTTAGATGACTTAAGACCCACAAGTGACGATCACATTATCATCCTCTCATCCTGCCTTTGGGGAGATCGTTCCAGCAGGTTCCTTGTACTTGCAGTAGAGATCTGAGGCTTTTTCTTTAGCGTGCGTACAACCTTCTTTGCAGATAACTATATTGCCAAAACTGTAGTCCCGGATGATCTGTTCGATAAAGTTTGAACTACAGCTATGCGAGAATATATCAAATATCGGCTCGGAGATCCCACTTTGAGCCGATATTATGTCAATAAAAGAACATAAGCAACTGAATGTGATAAACGATAATACCATAACTACTCCGACAAGGATTCAGATCTGCAATGGGAAACCCGACTCATCATACAAGTTTATGAACGAAAATTAAACTTTTTTGTTAATTGTAGATTACATAGGTTGACAAGCAACACTTGTGGCGTTAATGTCTATCTATATAACGTATGTTATAAAAGTATGATTTGAAGAAGATTAGGTGATCAATTAATTAGGAGGATTGGGCATATGAAGAAGCTGGCAATAATACCGGTTGCGGTGCTTGCTACCGCACTTATGGCATTTCCGGTATATGCGGAAGAGAATCAGGAAAGTCCCGAGGGTGATGTAATATCCGGTGTAACTTATAACAATTCAGATATTACGAACGACATCAGGATCGACGCGACTGGCATTGATGATGTAGATAACAACATAGCTGCAGCAGCGTCCGATATTCATGATACGAACGACACGAACGGAAACTACAGACTTTGGCTTCTTCCTAACGGCGAAGGCGGAACCATCGAATCAGAGATGCAGTCAGCTCTCACACAGGAAGGTTCTTCCTTGACTCCTCAGCAGATCAATTCAGGAATTTTCTTTGATATATCCTATGTTCCCGGCGGAGTATATCAGGAGATTGACGGTACTATAACCATCACAATGGACATCGACGAATATGCTCAGGCTATCGGTTATCCCAACAGCATAGAGAATACATTCGTTATCCTTCTCCATAACGAAGATACAGACTCCTGGGAAGTAATAGTTCCTATAGAGAATGCAGACGGAACATATACATTTACGGTAGATTCCTTGAGCCCCTTCATAGCTCTGTTCGGTGACAAGGGTTCCATTGCAACTCCTACTCCTACAGCAGCTCCTACGGCAACACCTACTCCCGCTACAGTAGCTGCAGCAGGTACTACATCTCCTCAGACAGGTGAGAGCGCAGGCGCATATCTTCTTATCGTTGCAGCATCTCTTGCAGTAGCAGGATTTGTATGCATCAAGAGATCGGTTACATCAGTTAAGTAATAAGATCTATCTTAAAACAAAAGGATAAAAGTCAAAGGGGAATCGGATAGTCTCCGGTTCCCCTTTTTATTGAACATGAGGCACATCAAGAAAGACACAGTAATCAAATTAGTATTTGTTATTGCATCAGTTTGTCTTATCTTCGCTATAGGACTTGTAGTAGGCAGTAAGCTTATGGACAAGAGATACAATACTCCTACAAGCGAAATGCAGAGTCAGAGCACAACTGTATCAGGTACAACAGAAGACCTGTACAGCGACGACATACAGGGAGCTATAACGCTCTTTGACGGTGAGCCTTATGCTTTAAAAGCAGATATCGAGACCATTCTCTTTATCGGTGTGGATGCATCTGAAGAAAGAGAGTTAGAAGACGAAGAGAACGATCAGAGGACATACAATCAGTCTGACGTAGTTATGCTCTTTGTTATCGACCACGAGAAACAAAGTTATAGCCTTATACAATTAGACAGAGACACTATGGCAGACATCATAATCGCCGAGAATCAGGACGGCTACGTGATGGGATACCGCCAGCTGGCTCTGTCTTTTACTTACGGTACCGACATGGAAGATTGTGCCGAGCACACCATGTATGCCGTAAGTCATCTTATGCACGACATAACGATAGACCACTACATCGCCATCACCATGGACTCCATCCCGATCCTTAACGATCAGGTAGGTGGCGTTACAGTCACTATCCCTGAGGACATGACCATGGACGATCCTGACCTGATAGAAGGTGAGACGGTAACCCTTAACGGCGAGCAGGCTGATACATTTGTCAGAGCAAGGCAGGAACTTGAAGATCCCACCAACATCAACCGCATGAGCCGCCAGAGAACCTATATGTCCGCCTGGAGAAGTCAGGCTATAACAAGGATCAACGAAGACAGCAATTTTGCAATAGATTTAGTTCTGGCACTGTCCAACTACTTATACAGCGATATGGATGCTTCAAGGCTCTCAAGCTTCGCGAATCTTCTTACAGACTATACGGATAACGGAATAGTCACTATAGAAGGTCAGAGCGTACAGGGTAGTCAGCACATGGAATTCTACGTAGACGAAGATGCTCTTATAAGTGTTATAAGAGACGAATTCTACTACAAGGTGGAGGGCTGATGTCTATGTGGTACGTTATCTGGACATCAACCGGTCAAGAGCATAATTACGCTAACGAAGTAGGTAAGCGCGTAAAGGATGC